>CAWCBB010000004.1:0-631568 GCA_963793695.1 uncultured Acidobacteriota bacterium
CCGCCGGAGAGGGAGACGGGAGCAGCGGGGCCGGCTCGGAGCGCGTTTCCAGCGACTCGATCACCTGTGCGCGAGTCTGCGTGTCCGACACGTTGTCGAACCGCCCCCTCTTGATCGCCGCGATGATCGTCTTGTGCTGCTGCTCCATCAGGTGGCTGATCGACTTCTCGTCGATGCCCCCCTGAAGGTACTCCGCGTACGAGGTTTTCTTCGAGGCGAGGATCTCTCCTCCCACGTAGACCAGCGACTCGATGAAGGGGTTCGAACGACCCTCTTCGGTCTGAATGTGGAAAACCCGACTGTTGTGCTTGATGTCGGTGTTGAATCCGGTGATCACGCCCGGGCCTCGAAAACCTTGCTGCGCAAAGTTCACGAATCTTAGCAGAAGGGCCGCCGGCGGCCCCAGACGCCCTACACGCGCCCCTGCCACGCCTCGATCTGCCGGCGCAGCGTGTCCGGGAGCGCGGTCTTTGGTCTCGCTCCAGGATAGTCGACGACGACGACCTTCCCCCGCGCCGCGACGTTCCACAGCGTCACGAGTCTCGCCGAGAAAATCGAAGGAGCTGTTCCGCGTCCCGGCGACGCGCGTGGCGATCTCGATCTCGTCACCCAGACCGAGCTGAGCCGGAGTAATCGACCTCAGCTCGCGCGACAAATGAACCCGATCGAGCCCGGATTCGCTTCTCCCGTGCGTCTCCATGCCGGTACCGGTGTCCGGCCCATTAGAAGAGCGTCAGGAAGACCGCATATGTTGACGTGACCGGCCGCGTCGAGATCGGCCAGGTGACCTGCCAGGGGACGATGTGCCGGTCCGTTCCTTGCCAGGGCTCGCGCTCGTTCGCCTCGTTCGAAGATTCGGCTGCGCGGCGGCCGAGGCGAATTTCTGAGCGGCCTCTCGTGCACGCCTGCAGGACTTCCGGGCAGCGGGTGATCGAGATAGGGCGCGATGACGCGGGCGGCGGCGACGAGCTTGTCGAGGTCGACGCCGTGCTCGATGCCCATGGCCGTCGAGCATGTAGACGAGATCCTCGGTCGCGAGGTTGCCCGACGCGCCCGGCGCGTAGGGGCAGCCGCCGAGCCCGCCGGCCGAGGCGTCGAAGGTGGTGATGCCGAGCTCCAGCGCGGCCAGCGCGTTCGCGAGCGCCGTGCCGCGCGTGTCGTGGAAGTGCAGCGCGAGCCGTTCGCGCGGGATGACCTGCGCGAGCAGCGCCGAGCACGTCCTGCGACCTGCAGCGGCGTGCCGACGCCGATCGTGTCGCCGAGCGAGACCTCGTAGCAGCCGAGGTCGAGCAGCGCGCGCGGTGACCTCGAGCACCTTCTCCGGCGGACGTCGCCCTCGTACGGGCAGCCGAAGGCGCAGTCGACACGTAGCCGCGCACGCGGATGCCCTCGCTCGCGCGCGCGCGCGCCACCGGCGTGAACGCCGCGAACGACTCGTCGATCGTCATGTTGATGTTGTGCTTGTTGAACGTCTCGGACGCCGCGGTGAAGATCGCGATCTACTTCACGCCGGCTTCGAGCGCGCGCTCGAGCCCTGTCAGGTTCGGGACGAGCGCCGGGTAGTCGACGCCCGGCGCGCTTCGCGAGCGCGCGAGACCTCGGCGGCGTCGGCGAGCTGCGGGACCCACTTCGGCGGACGAAGCGCCCGCTTCGATCGCGCGGAGCCCGGCGTCGGCGAGCGCGTCGATGAAGCGCGACCTTCGCCTCGGTCGGCATCGTCGACTTCTCGTTCTGCAGGCCGTCGCGCGGGCCGACCTCGACGATCGCGCACGCGCTCGACGTCGAACTTCATGGCTCTCCTGGGCGCACGAGTGCGATCAGGTCGACGCCCGGCTGCACCAGCTCCCCCGCCTGCAGCGGATCGCCTCGACCGTGCCGTCGTGCGGCGCCACGATCTGGTGCTCCATCTTCATCGCTTCGAGGATCAGGAGCGGATGCCGCTTCGCGACACGCTGCCCGACTCGACGAAGATCTTCAGGACCAGCGCCCGGCATCGGCGCGCCATCGAGTGTCGCGATGCCGCGCGCGCGCGGCGCGCTCCGGCGGTGACCTCGGCGACGCACGATCTCGCCGTCGAAGACGAAGTGGAGCGCGTCGCCGTCGACGGATGAACGGCACACACGACGAGCGCCGTCGAGCGCAGCATCGCCCGTCCGCGCGCATCGAGACGATCTCGATCGGCGCGATCGTCCCCTCCGGACGTCGGTCTCGAACGCCGATCCATCCTGCTCGAGCGACGTGCCGCTCGCGGTCGACCGATGACGATCTTTATTCGTTCATCGCGTGAACCTGCTTCCCGGCGTGTCGAGCGGACGCCCTGCGCGCAGAGCGGACACACTGCCTCGTCCCACGTCTCGAGCGCCATGTCGCATGCAGCGAACTGCGATACGGGGCGTCGAACGGATTTTCCTTCCCGCTCCGGTTGAGGATCGACGCGAAGCCGACGACCTCGCCGCCATGCGTCGCGACGACGTCCGCCGTCTCGCGCGTCGATTTGCCGGTGGTGACGACGTCCTCGACGATCGACGACGCGCGTTCGCGGCGGGATGCTCGAAGCCGCGCCGCAGCGACATCTCCCCGTCTTTCCGCTCGGTGAAGATCATCGGAACGCCGAGCGCCTCGCGCGACGGTGTAGCCGATGATCAGGCCTCCCAGCGCCGGGGCGACGATCGCGAGGCGCCCCTCGCGGATGGCGTCGGCGAGGGCGCTGCCCAGCGCTTCCGCGTGGCGGGGACTGCTCGAGCAGCTGCGCGCACTGCACGTAGCGGTTGCTGTGCAGCCCGGACGAAAGGCGGAAGTGGCCCTGGAGGAGCGCTCCCGTTTCGCGGAGAAGGACGTCGACCGAAACGCATCGGCCGGCGAGAGTTATCAAAAGCCTCGGTGCGGCAGGGGCGGCCCGCGGTCCCCTGCGGGCTTTCCCGCCCTATACTCCCCGCCATGAGCCTCACCGAACGGATCCGCGCCGATCTGACCGCCGCGATGAAAGCGCGGGACGCTGCGCGCCTGTCCACCTTGCGCCTCGCGCAGGCCGCGCTCAAGAACGAGCAGATCGAGAAAGGCCACGAGCTCTCCGACGAAGAGGCGGAGGCCGTCCTCCGCCGCGCGCTCAAGCAGAGGCAGGACTCGGTCGAGCAGTACCGCAAGGGATCCCGCGAGGACCTCGCGCTGAAGGAAGAAGCGGAGATCCTGGTCCTCCAGGAGTACCTCCCTCAGACGCTCTCCGAGGTGGAGACCGAGGCGATCGTCGAGGAGGCGATGGCTCGAACCGGGGCCTCCTCGAAAAAGGATATGGGGAAGGTGATGAAGGACGTCATGGCGGCCCATCGCGGGCGCGTCGACGGGAAGATCGTCCAGGCGATCCTCGGCCGAAAACTGACGTAGGGATCGCCCGCGGCGCGCCTTCCGCTTCTAATGGCACCACCTGCGCGGAGGTAGCGGAGGTCCCGCATTTTGAGATCCTTCGCTTCACACCCGCCCACCCCCCGCTCAGGATGACCAACGGGCTCTCTCCTCGCTTCATCGGCGTCCGCGCCGTTGGTCAGCTCGGGATGACGTCCGAGAATCAGGATCCGGTTCAAACCTGGCGTCATCCTGAGGAGCGCGAAGCGCGACGCGGTCATCCTGAGCGAAGCGAAGGATCTCAAAATGCATGGACCTCGATTGGCCCATTTTGAGATCCTTCGGCCGCTGCGCGTCCTCAGGATGACCCGCGATGGCGATCCGATCTCGCGCCCCGAGCCTCCCCCCCGCCACCCTGGAGGTAGAATGCGGCGCCTCCGCTCGCGGTTCCTACGCGACGACCTGGAATTCCACACGAAGGCGGTCACCCCTCGATCATGCGCTGGAGCCAATACTTCATTCAGACCATCCGCGAAGTCCCCGCCGACGCGGACGTCGTCAGCCAGAGGCTGATGATGCGCGCCGGAATGATCCGCAAGGTCGCGGCGGGCATCTACACCTATCTCCCGCTCGGCCTCCGCTCGGTCAAGAAGCTCGAAGCGATCGTGCGCGAGGAGATGAACCGCGCCGGCGCGGTCGAGCTCCTCATGCCCGCGATCCAGCCGGCCGAGCTCTGGATGGAGTCGAAGCGCTGGCAGCAGTACGGAAAGGAGCTCCTGCGGATCAAGGACCGCCACGAGCGCGATTTCGTCTTCGGCCCCACGCACGAGGAGGTCATCACCGACACCGTGCGCAACTCGCTCTCCTCGTACCGGCAGCTTCCGGTCAACCTCTACCAGATCCAGACGAAGTTCCGCGACGAGGTCCGCCCCCGCTTCGGCCTCATGCGCGGGCGCGAGTTCATCATGAAGGACGCTTACTCCTTCCATGCGGACGCCGCGAGCCTCGACGACGCGTACGACAAGATGCGCGACGCCTACAACGAGATCTTTCGACGCTGCGGTCTCGATCACATCATGGTCGAGGCCGACACCGGCAACATCGGCGGCTCGGCCTCGCACGAGTTCATGGTCGTCGCGCAGTCGGGCGAGGACGCCGTCGTCCGCTGCCCGAAGTGCGGCTACGGCGCGAACGTCGAGAAGGCGGTCTCGCCTCTCACGCCCGTCGCGCACTCCGACGAGCCGGACGAGCTGACGCTCGTCGACACGCCGGGCACCGCCTCGATCGCCGACGTCGCCAGGTTCCTCTCGGTCGCCGAATCGGCGCTCGTGAAGACGCTCGTCTTCCGCACGGAGAAGGGCCCGGTCATGGTCCTCGTCCGCGGCGACCGCGAAGCGAACCTCATCAAGGTCAAGAACTACCTCGGCGTCGACGAGCTCGAGATGCTCGACGACGCCTCGTTCGAGCGGACCGTCGGCGGGCCGCAGGGCTTCTGCGGCCCGGTCGGAGGCAAGGGGATGCGCGTCGTCGCCGACGTCTCGCTGCGCGAGCGCGGGAAGTGGACCGTCGGCGGGAACAAGCGCGACACGCACTACCGCGGCGCCGTCCCGGGCCGCGACTTCGAGCTGAGCGAGTTCGCCGACCTGACGCTCGTCGCCGCGTCCGATCCCTGCCATTCGTGCGGCACGCCGCTCGAGATGTTCCGCGGGATCGAGGTCGGCCACATCTTCAAGCTCGGCACGAAGTACTCGGAGGCAATGGACTGCTCCTTCCTCGACGAGAGCGGCGAGCGGAAGCCGATGATCATGGGCTGCTACGGCCTCGGCGTCGGCCGCACCGTCGCCGCTGCGATCGAGCAGAGCCACGACGACGACGGGATCATCTGGCCTCTCGCGCTCGCCCCGTTCGAGGCGGTCGTCATCGCCGCCGGGCGCGAGCCGGAAGTGCTGAAGGTGGCCGAGGAGGCCTACGCGAGCCTCCACGAAGCGCGGCGTGGACGTGATCTTCGACGACCGCGACGAGCGCCCCGGCGTGAAGTTCAAGGACGCCGACCTCATCGGCTTCCCGCTGCGGGTCGTCGTCGGGATGCGCAACCTCGCGAACGGCCAGATCGAGTGGAGCGCGCGAAAGGACAAGCAAAAGGTGCTCGGCACGCCCGCCGAGGTGGTGCGCCAGGTCATCGACGCGATCCCGCTCTGACGCGAGGGCTCCCGAAAGCGCCGGTTGACTCCCTTCGGCACGCTCCCTAGACTCTGGTCACGGTCCTATTCGAGACAGAGAGGGAGCGCCCCAAACAGGCGCTCCGGCAGGAGTCTTCATGAAACGCTTCGCGTGTGTCCTCGTCCTCAGTCTGTTCGCACTCCCGGCGCTCGCTCAGAACACCGACATCGAGTCGCTCGCCGGTCTCACCTTCAACTTCCGCAACCCCGGCGCGCGCTCGCTCGGAATGGGAGGCGCGTTCCTCGGCCTCGCCGACGACGCGACGGCAGCGGAAACGAACCCCGCCGGCCTCACGATCCTCCGCCAGCCCGAGGTTTCGCTCGAGCTCCGCAACTTCCGCGCGGAAACCCTCCTCCCGGCGACCGGCGATTATCCGGACGTCACCGACGAGAACTTCGTCTCCTACAGCCGCAACGTCGAGGTGTCCTTCGCGAGCGCGGTGTTTCCGCGCGACAAGTGGGCGCTCGCCGTCTACTACCACCACCCCCTGCAGGTCTCGACGGAGCTGAACATGGTCTACGAGTTCGACGCGTTCAACGACGCCGTCCTCAAGGATCTCCCTTACTTCTACGTCGCGCGCGGAAACCCGATCGGCAGCGGCGGCGCGGTCTCGGCGGCCGAGTGCGCGCGACTCCAGGACCAGGACTTCGGCCTCTGCAGCGGCTTTCAGGTCACCCCCTTCCTCTCCGCCGTCGAGGTGGATCAGGAGACGTGGGGCCTCGCGGGAGCCTGGGAGATCGGGCGCCTCTCTCTCGGCGCGGGCGTCCGCTATCAGACCTTCGAGCAGGCGGCGCTGACGCTCCGCTACGATCAGAACCTCTCGCCGATCGAAGCGCTGATCCAGGCGTCGGAGCTCGACGCCAACGGCGAGCCGAAGACCGAAGACGACCTCACGTTCACCGCCGGGTTCAAGGTCGCGCTCCGCGAGAACCTCAGCGTCGGCGGCGTCCTTAAACAGGGAGCCGAGTACCCCACGGGCGTCTTCCAGAGCCTCGCCAACGAAGGATTCGATCAGGCGTTCGCGACCACCTTCCACGTCCCCGACACGGCCGGCCTCGGCGTCGCGTGGCGCCCGATCCCGGTGCTCGCCCTCCTCGCCGACGGCGTCTGGATCCGCTACTCGAACCTCACCGACGACTTCCGCTCGGCCTATCCGGAGATCCAGGTCCTCGACGAGCCGTATCGGATCGACGACGCGGCCGAGTATCACGTCGGCGCCGAGTACTTCTTCACCTCGCGCATCCCCGTCGCGATCCGCGCGGGGTGGTGGATGGAGCCCGCGCACGGGATCGAGTACGTCGGTCCGCAGACCTGCACCGATACCGCGATCGTCGAAGACGACCGGGTCCTCTGCAGCGCGAACCGCATCCGATCGGCGCTTCTCTTCAATGGAGGAGAGGATCAGAGCCACTTCTCGGTCGGGGTGGGCCTCGCCTGGCCGAGCTTCCAGATCGACGCGGCCTACGACACGTCGGACAACTTCAAAGTCGGCTCGCTTACGGGGGTGTTCCGGTTCTGACGAATCCGACCTCAGGCCTCAGACCCAGGACCTCAGACATTCCGTCTGAGGTCTTTTTTTGTCTCCGGTTTGCTTCGTCTGGTCTGTGCGGCCTGGGGTCTGCGGTCTGGGACCTGAGGTCTGGGACCTGAGGTCTGGGGGGCCGGATTGACACCCGCCACCCCCCGGCGTACATTCCGATTCAACGCTGGAGTGATTTGGGGCCGCTTGCAACCAGCCTAAAAAAAGCTAAAGTCGCCGCTGACGAGCCCTTCCCCGAGGAAGGCTTCAGGCCCCACCCCGACGGTGGGGCTTTTTCGTTTTCCGGGCTCGCGCGGCAGTGAGGACGACATGCAGGACTTCATTCAGACGCTCGCGGATTCGCACATCTACCTGTTCGACGGCGCGATGGGGACGATGCTCTATTCGCGCGGGCGTCTTCATCAACCGGTGCTACGACGAGCTGAATCTACGCGAGCCGGGAGCCGTCCTCGTCGATTCACAGGGAATATCGCAAGTCCGGCGCCGAGATCCTCGAGACGAATACCTACGGCGCGAACCGCGTCAAGCTGCGCGCGTTCGGACTCGACGGGCGAGCTCGCGGAGATCAATCAGCGCGGCGCCGAGCTCGCGCGCGAAGCGGCGGGCGATTCGGCGTGCGTCGCGGGCGCGATCGGCCCGCTCGGAATCCGCCTCGAGCCGTACGGTCCGACCGCGCTCGACGAGGCGCGCCAGTACTTTCGCGAGCAGATCGAAGCGCTCGTCGCGGGGGGCGTGAACCTGATTCTTCTCGAGACGTTCTCCAGCCTCGCCGAGATCGAGCAGGCGATCCTCGCGGCCCGCGACGCTGACCTCGCTCCCCGTCGTCGCGCAGATGACCATCGGCACCGACTGCCGCACCACGTACGGCGACGAGCCGGCGGCGATCGCCCGCCGACTCGACGGCGCCGGCGCCGACGTCATCGGCCTCAATTGCTCGGTCGGCCCCGACATCATGCTCGACGCGGTCGAGAAGATGGCTGCCGTCACGGCGCAAGAAGATCTCCGCGCAGCCGAACGCCGGCCTGCCGCGCGAGGTCGGCGGCCGGCAGATGTACATGGCGTCGCCCGAGTACATGGCCGAATACGGCAAGCGGCTCATTCAGAAGGGAGTCAAGTTCCTGGGCGGCTGCTGCGGGACCACGCCCGAGCACGTCCGCATGATGGCCGACGCCGTCCGGCCGCTCTCGCCGCGCCGGCAGCTCGTCGTCGTCGATCACGATTCGGATCGCGACGGCAACAAGGCGCTCGAGCCGGCCCCGCTGGCCGAGCGCTCCGCTGGGGCGCGCAAGATCGCGCGCGGCGAGTTCGTCACGACGATCGAGATCACTCCGCCGAAGGGTCCCGAACCCGACGAAGATGCTCGAGTCGGTGCGCGCCATCCGCGAAGCCGGCGTCGACGCCGTGAACATTCCCGACGGGCCGCGCGCGCAGAACCGGATGGGCGCCATGGCGGTGGCCGTGCTCATCCAGCAGCAGGTCGGCATCGAGGCCGTCCTCCACTACTGCTGCCGCGACCGCAACCTCCTCGGCATGCACTCCGATCTTCTGGGCTGCGGCGGCGCTCGGCCTCCGCAACCTGCTGCTCATCACGGGCGATCCGCCGAAGATGGGTCCGTATCCCGAGGCGACCGCCGTCTTCGACATCGACTCGATCGGCCTCACGAACATGGTCAACCTGATGAACCACGGGCTCGATCTCGGCGGGAACCCGATCGGGCGAGCCGACGCGGTTCACGATCGGCGTCGGCGTCAACCCGGGACACGTCGATCTCGATCACGAGCTCGCGCGCCTCGAGTGGAAGGTGAAGGCGGGAGCCGAGTACGCGATCACGCAGCCGGTGTTCGACGTCCGCAAGCTGGAGCACTTCCTCCGCCGTATCGAGGGATGGAACCTCCCGATCGTCGCCGGCATCTGGCCGCTCGTCTCGTTCCGGAACGCGCAGTTCATGGACAACGAGGTGCCGGGCGTGTCGGTTCCCGACGACGTGATGGAGCGGATGCGCGTCGCGAGCGACAAGAGCAAGGAGCACGCGCTGCGCGAGGGGGTCGCGATCGCGCGCGAGACGCTCGCCGCGGTGCGCGAGCGCGTCGCCGGCGTGCAGGTCTCCGCGCCGCTCGGACGCATCGATCTCGCGCTCCAGGTGTTCGACGGGCTCACCGGCGCCGCGACCCACGCCGGGTAGGCGCGCCTACTCCCCCGTCTCGATGGCGCTCCGGCGGAAGGGGCCGCGGTCCCGGTACAGATCGACCCGCATCGCGCCGAAATCGATCACGACGCGGAAATTGCGGAGGAAGTTCTGCCCGATGATTCCGTACGCGTTGCTCTCCGTGGATGCGTAGAGCGGGATGTTCCGGAACTTCCCGCCCCACGCGTCGATGGCCACTTCGACGTCCTCGACCTTCTCCCCGCGCTTCTGCGCTCCCCCGAGCCCCTGGAGCGTCGCGCCGTGAAAACGGATCGAGCGGCGCACCGGCGTCGCGCTGATCAGCTCCTCGTTGAGGAACGTCACCTCCGAGCCGGTGTCGATCACGAACAGGAACCACCCCTTTCGATTGATCGCTGCCTGCACCATCGGCCGGAATCCGACGAAGAAGAGATTCTGATCGGCGGCGGGCGCGCGCGCGGCGGGCGGAAGCGGCTGAAGCGTGACGACTTCATGGCGGAAGTCGAGCTCGACCCGGAACTCCTTGAGCAGGTTCGTGCCGATCAGAAAATCCATTCGGAACTCGCTCTTGTTGAAAACGAGAAACTTGAGCTGATCGTCCGCCATGATCGCGACGGGAACGTTCCTCACCTCCAGGTCGCCGAGCATCAGCGAGTCGATGATCCCGAAACGCACGTCGATCGGCTCGCCGAGAAGGCCGACGAACGTCCCTGTGTAGTCGCCCGCCGAGCGGATCTTCGACCTCGTCGCGTACGTGCGCGAGACGATCGACATGACCGCGCCCGTGTCGATCACGGCGTCGATCGCCGGCGCGCCATTGATTTGCGCGGGGATTCGCGGGATCTCCGGGTTGCCGATCGTCATCTCGAGGGCGGTGGCCCGCGGCGCGGGCATCTCGAAGGCTCGCAGCCCCCCCAGCGACTCGAGAAACTCCAGGTGCCACCTGCGAATCACCATGCCGTTCTCGACGGAGAACTTCGCCCAGTCGTGAGCCGCCTCGAAATTGTTCGCCAGGTACTCGGTCTCCGAGAGGGACCACGCCGCCTTCCCCGTGTCCTCGCGCGTCACGCGGAGATCGAGGACCTGCCGCAGGTGACGCCGCGCGTCGTCGAGCCGCCCGGCCGCCAGCTCCGCCTTGCCGAGCGCGAGAAACTCCTTCGCGCTCGGCCGCTCCCTCGACTCCACCGCCGGGGCCATTGCGATCGCGCGCCCGTAATCGCCCACCCCTTCGAAGTCGATCACGCCCGTCCCGCGCGTCCGGATGTCCGTCGGGAGAAGGAACGTCGGCGTCACGGTGACATGGCTCTGCAGGGCACATCCGCCGAGCAAGACCATCGAAAGGGCTGCTGCGCCGCGAATTCTCATGGGGTTCGACTCCGGCAGCGGACACCCGGGACCGCGCCGTCTGCATTCTGTATCAACGGGAGCTGTGGCGTTATGTTTGGCACAGATTCTGCCGTTTTGATGTCAAAAGCGTGAAAACCCTGGGTCACTACACTAAAATGCGCGCCCATGCCGCGGAGCCTCTCCTTCCAGTCGCTCATCCTCTCGCTCCAGCAGTTCTGGGCCGAGCGCGGATGCGTCGATCGAGCAGCCGTGCGACCTCGAGGTCGGCGCCGGGACGATGCACCCGGCGACGTTCCTCCGCGTTCTCGGGCCCGAGCCCTGGCGCGTCGGCGTACGTTCAGCCCTCGCGCCGCCCCGCTGACGGCGCGCTACGGCGAGAACCCGTTCCGCCTCGGCAAGCACTATCAGTTCCAGGTCATCCTCAAGCCGTCGCCGCTCGACGTGCAGGAGATCTACCTCGACAGCCTCCGCGCGATCGGCATCGATCTCGAGCGTCACGACATCCGCTTCGAGGAGGACAACTGGGAGTCGCCGACGCTCGGCGCCTGGGGCGTCGGCTGGCAGGTCCTCCTCGACGGGATGGAGATCACGCAGTTCACCTACTTCCAGCAGGCGGGAGGCATCGACCTCTCGCCGATCTCCGCCGAGATCACCTACGGGCTCGAGCGGCTGACGATGTTCCTGAGCGCGTCGCGCCTCGGTCTTCGACATCGAGTGGGGCGCCGGGTTCGGCTACGGCCAGGTCCGCCAGCAGGACGAGTACGAGTTCTCGAAGCTACTACTTCGAGATCGCCGACGTCGACGCTCCCTGGCGCCTTCTCGAGAGCTACGAGAGCGAGGCGAGGCGCTGCCTCGAGGCCGAGCTCGTGCTCCCCGCCTACGAGTGGACGCTCAAGTGCTCGCACGTCTTCAACACGCTCGACGCGCGCGGCGCGGTCTCGGCGACCGAGCGCGTCGGCGTGATCAAGCGGGTCCGCGAGCTCGCCGTCGCCTGCGCGGGCCAGTACCTCGAGTCGCGGAGGCGCCGCGGATTTCCTCTCCTGCCCGAGCAGGAGCGCGCCGCGGCGCTCGCGGCCGCCGCCGAGCCGGGCAAGGCGTAGAGCCGCGGGCGCGGCCGTTCCCAGGGAAGAAGGTCGTTTCGATGGGTCACGAATACTTTTTCGAGCTGCTCCTGGAGGAGATCCCCGCGTGGATGCTCGAGCAGAGGCTCGAGCGCCTGCGCGAAGGGCTCTCGTCCGTCCTCCGCGGCTTCACGGGACAGGCCCCCCTCGCTTCCACCATCCGCGTCGGCGCGACCTCGAGACGGATCTGGTTCGCCCTCGCGGATCTCCCCTCGCGCCAGGCGGACCGGGACGAGGAGATCAAGGGCCCTTCGCTCAAGGCCGCCTTCGGCGCCGACGGGGCTCCGTCCCGAGCCCTGGAAGGTTTCCTCAAGAAGAACAGTGCGGCGACCGGCGACGTCGTCCGCCGCGACGACTACGTCTGGCTCCGCCGCACGGTCGTGGGAAAGTCGATCGAACAGGTGCTCGAGCAGGAGGTCCCGCGCCTCGTCGAAGGGATCCACTGGCCGAAGACAATGCGATGGGGCGACGGCTCGCGCAGCTACATCCGCCCCGTCCACTCGATCGTCTCGATCTACGGAGGCAAGCCCCTGCCCGTGATCGTTCTCGGGATGACCAGCGGCACCACGACGAGCGGGCACCGCGTCCTCTCGCGCGGAACCGTGGAGGTTTCCGGGCTCGACGACTACCGGGAGCGGCTTCGCGCGAGACACGTGGAAGTCGAGCCGGAGGCCAGGGTCGCGACGCTCAGGTCGAAGGCGACGGCGCTCGCGGCCGAAGTCGGCGGATCGCCCGCGGCCGACGAAGGGATCTGGGAGCAGTGGAAGTACCTCACCGAGGCGCCCGGCATGGTGCGGGCCGAGTTCGATCCTTCGTTCCTCTCGATCCCTTTCGAAGTCCTCGTCACCGTGATGCGGGTCCATCAGAAGCAGCTTCCGATCTGGCGCGAGGGAAAGCTGACCAACTCCTATCTCGCCGTGATGGACCAGATCGGCGATCCCGACGGCAACGTGGCGGGCGGGAATGCTTTCGTCACGAACGCCCGGTTCGCCGACGCGAAGTTCTTCCACGAAACGGACAGAAAGTCCCCGCTCGCCTCGCGCGTCTCCGAGCTCGCGCGCCTGCAGTTTCAGGAGAAGCTCGGGAACTATCTCGAGAAGACCGAGCGGATCGTCGCGCTCGCGCGCGCCATTCGAGCCGAGATCGGCGAAGGCGAGGATGCCGCCGTCGAGGAGGCCGCGCGCCTTTCCAAGGCGGACCTCGTCACCGAGATGGTGAAGGAGTTCACCGAGCTTCAGGGGCGCATCGGCGGGATTTACGCACGCGAAGAAGGTCGCCCCGAAGACGTCTGGGAGGCGATCTACGATCACTACCTTCCCGTGAACGTCGAGGATGAGTTGCCTCGCACGCTGACCGGCGGACTCGTCTCTCTCGCGGACAAGGTCGACACGCTCGTGGGATTCTTCCGCATCGGACTCAAGCCGAGCGGCTCGAAAGACCCGTTCGCGCTTCGCCGGGCCGCCCAGGGGGCCGTTCAGATCCTGCTCAATCGGCACGGATGGACTCTCGACATCCCCGTCGAGCGCCTCCTCGCGCTCGCTCTTCGCGTCCACGGCGTCGGCGCCGAGGCGGCCAGGCCGCAGGCGGCCGAGCTGTACGATTTTCTGGGCGACCGGGTCCGCACGCTCATGGAACACCCGCGCTACGGTGGCTACGCGTACGACGAGATCGCCGCTGCGATGGCCGCCGGATGGGGAGGGTCGCTCCCCGATCTGCTCGATCGCCTGGAGGCCGTCCGCCGGGCGCGGCGCTCGCCGGAGTTCCTCTCGATCCTCGACTCCGCCAAGCGCATTCGGAACATCGCGGGCGAAGAGACCGAGACGGCCGTCGACGACTCGCTCCTCGAGCACCCCACCGAGAAGAGGCTCGCGGACTTGAGCCGCCTCGTCACCGAGCAGATCGACGAGCTCGTCGCCACCGGCAACTACGGCGCCGCGATGGATTCGTTCGCGGGCATGGCACCGGAGCTCGGGCGCTTCTTCGACGACGTCCTCGTGATGGCGGACGATCCCGCCGTGCGACAGAACCGGATCGCGCTTCTCAATCGCGTCGGCCTCGCCGTCCGGGGGATCGCGGACATCACCCGCATCGTCGTCGATCGCAGCGAATACAATTCACGCGAATGATCCCGCGATGGCGAGCTTTCGCCCTGGCGGTCGTGCTCGTCGCCGCGTGTCGAGAGCCGACTCCGCCCGCCGCCGAGCGTCCCGTTCTCGGCACCGATGGCGAGAACCTGCTCACGCTCTCCCGGGGCGCCGTCGTGACCGCGCGAACCGGAGAGACGGCGCTCGACCGGTCGGCCGTTCAGGCGATCGATTCCGACCCTTCCTCCTTCTGGGCCACGCCGCCGGGGGATCTCGACGAGACGATGACGATCGCTCTCCCCGGGGACGTCGAGATCCGGCGCATCGGTTTCTCGAGCGGCGCCCTCGGGCCCGCGAATCTCGCGAGGACGCTCCGGTTCGAAGCGTCGACCGACGGCGTGACCTTCTCGCCGCTCGCGACCGTGACGCTCGAAAAGGCGGGCGACGTCTGGCGCGACGTGCCTCCCTCCCATGTCCGCCATCTCCGAATCACGACCGTCGACGGAGTCACGGCTTCACCCGGGCATCTCCGGGTCCCGACTCTCCTCGCCGCCGGAACGATCCGGCCGTCCCCGCGGCCCGACGTGCGCGGGGGGTGGGTGATCAACGGCGTGGAGACGTGGCTCGAGGTGAACGGCGACGCGGTTCGCGGAGTCACGCGCGAGGATCCACCACGCCTGCTGGAAGGGGGATGGGACGGTCGGCTGCTCCGGCTGGCCTGGAGCCGCGGGAACGAGCATGGAGTCATCGGCGCCGCAGCCGACCCGGCGGGGCGGCGCATGAGCGCGGTCCTCTGGCACCTCTGGGCTCACCGCCCCTTCTTCGGGACGACGTGGTTCGGCGAGCGGGCGGACATCCGGAAGCCGCCCTCGCCCGGAGTGCCCCCTCAAAGCGTCTTTCTTCGCAGTGACGGCCGTTACCCTCTTTACGGGCTTTCCTTCGAGGGGGAACAACTGACTCCGCACAGCATGCCGGCCCTGGCGGACTTAGCTTCGCTGATCGAGGGTTCGAAACCCGGTACGTTCCGATTCGTCTCGCATTTCGTCGGCACGGAGACGGCAGAGTCCGACCGGCGGCTCGCCGCCGCACGGCTCGATCGCCTCCGCGAGGCGCTGCGCGGCGCCGGCGCCGATCCTTCGCGCGTGGAGTTCGCGGCGGCAGGACGGGCCGCGGCTCTCGAAGCGAACGATCGCCCCTGGACGCCGCTTCAGGTCGTCCTCAACAACCGCATCGATCTGGAGCTGGTTCGCGGCGCGCCCCAACGGAGGTAGAGTTCATGACGCAGGTTCTCGAATCACCGCACGCCACGACGGAGGTGGGGTTCATGACGCAGTGGGTCTACTACTTCGGGGACGGAAAGGCCGACGGCAATGCCGGGATGAAGAACCTGCTCGGCGGCAAGGGCGCGGGCCTGGCCGAGATGACGAACATCGGCGTTCCGGTCCCTCCGGGCTTCACGATCTCCACCGAGGCGTGCCTCTACTTCTATCGCAACGATCAGAAATATCCGGGCGAGCTCCGCGAGGAGCTCGCCCGCAACCTCGACCGGGTCGAGCGTTCCGTCGGAAAGAAGTTCGGAGACCCTGCGCGCCCGCTTCTCGTCTCCGTCCGTTCCGGCGCGCGCGCGTCGATGCCCGGCATGATGGACACGATCCTCAACCTCGGCCTCAATGACACGACGGTCCAGGGGCTCGCCCGCGCGGCCGGCGACGAGCGCTTCGCGTGGGACTCCTACCGGCGCTTCATCCAGATGTACTCGGACGTCGTCCTCGGCGTGGAGCGCGACCACTTCGAGGAAAGGCTCGTCGAGACGCGCGAGCGCGCCGGCGTGAAGAGCGATCCCGAGATCCCCGCGGAGGACCTCGCGAAGCTCGTCGAGGTCGTACAAGCGGCTCGTCGTCGAGCACACCGGCAAGCCGTTCCCGCAGGACGTGAGCGAGCAGCTGTGGGGAGCGATCGGCGCCGTCTTCGGCTCGTGGAACAACGCGCGCGCGATCACCTACCGCCGCCTCAACAAGATTCCCGACGACTGGGGCACCGCGGTCAACGTCCAGTCGATGGTCTTCGGCAACATGGGCAACGACTCCGCGACGGGAGTCGCATTCACCAGAAACCCGTCGAACGGCGAGAAGCTCTTCTTCGGCGAGTACCTGCTCAACGCGCAGGGAGAGGACGTCGTCGCCGGAATCCGGACCCCGAATCCGATCTCGAAAGAGCGCTCGGGAGGAGACGGCACCTCGCTCGAAGAGGCGATGCCGCGCGTCTACGGGCAGCTCGTCGAGGTCTACACGAAGCTGGAAGCTCACTACCGCGACATGCAGGACATCGAATTCACGATCGAGGCCGGGAAGCTCTTCCTGCTTCAGACCCGGACCGGGAAACGTACCGGCTTCGCGGCGGTCCGGATCGCGAACGACATGTTCGACGAGGGACTCATCGACAGAAACGAGGCGATCCGCCGCGTCGACGCGGCGCAGCTCGTCCAGCTCCTGGCTCCCATCTTCGATGTCGCCGCAAAAAGCAAGGCTCTCGGCGAGGGGCGCCTTCTCGCGAAGGGTCTCGCGGCCGGGCCCGGCGCGGCGAGCGGGCTGATCGCGTTCAGCGCCGGCAAGGCGGTCGAGATGGCCCGCGGCAAGGACCCCGTGGTCCTGGTGCGCATCGAGACCTCCCCCGAGGACATCTCCGGAATGCACGCCGCGGCCGGGATCCTCACGACCCGCGGCGGCCTGACCTCCCATGCGGCGGTCGTCGCGCGCGGGATGGGGAAGCCCTGCATCGTCGGATGCGGGTCCCTCCGCGTGGACTACTCCCGCTCCGAGCTCCGCTCCGAGCGGGGAACGGTCGCTCCGTGAAGGCGATTGGATCTCGATCGACGGCACCACCGGCGAGGTTCTCGGCGGCCGGATCGAGACGCGCTCGTCCGAGGTGATCCAGGTGCTGCTCGAGGGATCGATGCGGCCCGAGGACTCGCTCGTGTTCCGCCAATTCCACCGGCTCCTCGAATGGGCCGATCAGGTGCGCAAGCTCGGCGTCCGGACGAATGCGGACACCCCGGAGGACACGCGGGTCGCGAGGCTCTTCGGCGCGCAGGGCATCGGCCTGTGCCGGACCGAGCACATGTTCTTCCAGGAGGATCGCATCGTGGCCGTGCGCGAGATGATCCTCGCGCGAAACGAGCAGGGAAGGCGCGCGGCTCTCGAGAAGCTCATCCCCTTCCAGCGCGACGATTTCGCGGGGATCTTCCGCGCGCTCGGCGGGATGCCTGCGACGATCCGTCTGCTCGATCCGCCGCTCCACGAGTTCCTGCCGAACACCGAGGCGCAGATCTCGGCGCTCGCGCGGGACATGGGATGGGGCTTCGTCGAGCTGCGGCAGAAGGTCCACCAGCTCACCGAGATGAACCCGATGCTCGGCCACCGCGGATGCCGGCTCGGCATCACCTACCCGGAGATTTACGAGATGCAGGTCCGCGCGATCTTCCAGGCCGCCTGCCTGGTGAAGAAGGAAGGGATCGACGTCTGTCCGGAGGTGATGATCCCGCTCGATCGGCACGACCGGCGAGCTCGCGATCACGAAGGAGCTGGCCGAGCGCACCGCGGCCGAGATGATCGCGGCCTGCGGAGGCGACGTGCCGATCATCATCGGCACGATGATCGAGATCCCCCGCGCCGCTCTGCTCGCCGAGGAGATCGCGAAGAACGCCGCGTTCTTCTCGTTCGGAACCAACGACCTCACGCAGATGACGTTCGGCTTCTCGCGCGACGACATCGGCAGTTTCCTCCCCGATTATCTCGAGAAGAAGATCCTTCCGCGGGATCCGTTCGAGTCGATCGACACGGAGGGCGTGGGGCAGCTCGTGCGGTTCGCGACCGAGCGCGGGCGCGTCGGAAACCCGAAGCTCAAGGTCGGCATCTGCGGCGAGCACGGAGGCGAGCCCGACTCGGTCCGCTTCTTCCGATCGTGCGGGCTCGATTACGTCTCCTGCTCTCCCTATCGCGTCCCGGTCGCGCGGCTCGCCGCCGCGCAGGCCGAGCTCGAGGCCAAGGAGAACGAAGCGTAGCGGGCGACGAAGGTCTTCCTCACGAGCGCCGGAGGCGCGACATCGTGTAGCCCGGGGCGTCAGCCCCGGGTCCCGTGATTCCGCGAAAGCCCGAGCCGCGTAGCGGCGACATCGTCTCCCGCTTCATCGGATGAAACCGATGCGCCTGCGGCGCCGCGGGTGTCGCGGTGCCCGGAAACCCCGGGGCTGACGGGGTTGTTGCCGAACCCGACGTCGTCAGACGGGGTTGTTGCCAAACCCGACGTCGTCATCCTGAGGACGCGAAGCGGCCGAAGGATCTCAAAATGCGACATCGTAGATTGAGAGATTCGCGCATTTGGAGATCCTTCGCGGAGCCTGCCCTGAGGAGCGCGAAGCGCGACGGAGCTCAGGATGACCGCGCGTGAGATCGACGCCGACTCGAGCAGCAGTCTTTGACGCCCCGGGCTACACCATGGCGGCGCTACGCGCCTGCTGAGGAAGACCCCGGTCCCTACTCTCGATCCGCGATCTCTTCGGCCGACTCGAGCTTCCGCAGCACGCGCTCGAGCAGCGTCCAGAGCTGGTCGAGCTTCTGCTCGATGCGGTCGAACCTCTCCTCGAAGTCCGCGCTCTCGATCTCTTCGATCAAGTCGCGGAACTGCGGGTCGGTGATGCCGGGGACGTGCGCCGCGACGGTGTCGTCGCCCGCCCAGGTGATCGGGTACAACGTCTCGATCACCTTGTCGATCGAGCTTTCCGGGGCGACCAGCGGAACGATCTTCATGCCGCTCGTCGTCTCGAGAATGTCGAGCAGCTCGTGATCGGTGGGATCGACCATCGCGACTTCGAGCTGGTCGCCGTCGAAGCGGATCGGCACCGCGCGACACTCGCGCGCGACCCGCGCCGGAACCCGTCGCGCGACTTTCTTCGGGATCTCGATGTGGAGCAGGCTGATGCACGGCACGTCCATCTGCTTCGACAGAAACGCCGCGAGGACGTTCTCGTCGATGAACTTGAGCTCGACGAGCGCCGAGCCGAATTTCCTGCCGCTCCGCTGCTGATCGGCGAGCGCGATCTTCATCTGCACCTCGTCGATCAGGTTCGCCGCCAGCAGCATCTCTCCCAGGTTTCGCCTCTCCATGCGCGGCTATCTTAACGAAAAACCCCACCGTCGCCGGTGGGGTTCTTCAGATCAGACTTACGGCACATTTGATCGGGGCGCGCCTGGGCTCGATCCCAACGCGTGACTCCTCACCGGCCCGGCTCGATCTCGGCTTTGAGCGCTCGCGACATGAGCTGCTGGATGGCCGCCTGCGGCGGCTGGTCTTCGTAAAGCACCCGGAACATCGCCTCGGTTATCGGCATCTCGACGCCGAACTTGCGGGCGAGATCGTGCGCCGAACGGCACGTTTTGACCCCTTCGGCGACCTCGCGCGACGCCCGGAGGATCTCCTCCAGCTTCCCGCCGCGGCCGAGCGCGACGCCGAGGGTGCGGTTGCGCGAGAGGCTTCCGGTGCAGGTCAGCACCAGGTCGCCCATCCCCGCGAGGCCCGCGAAGGTCTCGGGCCGGCCCCCGAGAGCGACGCCGAGGCGTCGGACCTCGTGAAGTCCGCGCGTGATGAGCGCGGCGAGGGTGTTGAAGCCGAGGCCGAGCCCTTCGAGAACGCCGGCGGCGATCGCGATCACGTTCTTGAGCGAACCGCCCAGCTCCGTCCCCACGACATCGTCCGATCTGTAGAGCCGGAACGTATCGCACGAGAGCTCGCGCTGCACCTCGGCGGCGAAACGCTCGTCGCCGGACGCGACGACCGCGGCGGTCGGGTCCCGCCGGGCCACTTCGACGGCGAAGGTCGGACCGGAGAGCGCGGCGAACGCGGCGAGCTTCCCGGGAAGGACCTCGCGCGTGATCTCCGACATCCGCTGGAGAGAGGTGTTCTCGATCCCTTTCGTGGCGGAGATCACCTTCACGGCGCCGGGCAGGTCGGGGAGCATGCGAGTCAGGATCGCGCGGTAATGATGGCTCGGGGTGACCATGACGAGCGTCGGGGAAAAGGCCGCGGCCCTCGCGAGGTCGGACGTGCCGCGCACGGCAGGGGACAACTCGGCCGCCGGGAAGTAGATCGCGTTCCTGTGGCTCGTCTCGATGGCTTCGGCGACTTCCGCCTCGAAGGACCACAACAGCACGTCGTGGCCGCAACGCCCCGCGAGATCCGCCAGCGCCGACCCCCATGCCCCTGCTCCGATGACCGTGATCTTCACGCGTCTGCTCCTGATCTGATGGTGAGGACTATCGCCATGAGCCGGGAAATTTCGGCTCGGCGCCCTGGGCGAGCCGGGCGATGTTCGAATGATGCTTCAGGATGATCGCGATCGAGATCACGATGCTCGAGACCACGATCCAGAAAGCCTCCCGCTCGATGAAGCGGAGAACGAGCGGCATCGCGGCCGCGGCCAGCATCGAGGCGAGCGCCACGTACCTCGTCACGACCTCGACGACGAGAAAGACCGCGAAGGCGATCGCGAACGCGCGGGCGTCGAGCGCGAGAAAGACTCCGGCCGCCGTCGCGACGCCCTTCCCGCCGTGAAAGCGCAGCCAGACGGGGAACATGTGCCCGAGGATGACCACGATCGCGGCGAGTCCGATCCAGAGCGTCGCGCGGTCGGCATCTTCCGGCGACGCGAAGCTCCCTCCCACCACCCAGCGCGCGAGTGCGACCGCTCCCCACCCCTTCGCGGCGTCGAGGAAGAGCGCGATCGCGCCCGCCTTCGATCCGACCGTCCGGGCGACGTTCGTCGCTCCGACGTTCCCGCTGCCGAGAGTCCGGATGTCCTTCCCCGACACGAGGCGCGCGACCACGAAGCTGAACGGGATCGAGCCGATCAGATACGCGCCGAGCAGAAGGAGCGCGAGGGTCATCTCCATCCGTCCATTCTATAAGCCGCGGCTCAGATTCCCTCGAGGGCCTGCTCGAGGTCCCCGATCAGGTCCTCGATGTCCTCGATTCCCGCCGAGATGCGGACCAGGCCCGGGGTGATCCCGAGCCGCTTGCCGCGTCTCGAGCGGGACGGACGCATGGGTCATCGTCTCCGGATGGGAGATGAGCGTCTCGACGCCGCCCAGCGACTCCGCCAGAGCGCACAGGCGCACGCGATTGAGGAAGGCTTCGGCGTTCTTCTTCGAGCCGAGCTCGAACGAGATCATCCCTCCGAACCCTCTCATCTGCCGCTGCGCGAGCGCGTGCTGCGGATGCGACGGCAGACCCGGATAGAAGACCTTCTGCACCTTCGGGTGATTCTGCGAGGTACTGCGAGACCGCCGCCCCGTTCGCGTTGTGGCGCTCCATCCGGACCGCGAGCGTCTTGATTCCGCGAAGCACGAGGAACGAGTCCATCGGCGAAAGGATGGCTCCCATCGCGTTCTGCAGAAAGCCGATCCGCTCGCCCACCTCGGCCGAACGGCAGATCACCGCGCCTCCGATCGAGTCCGAATGGCCGTTCAGATACTTCGTCGTCGAATGCACCACGACGTCCGCGCCCAGCTCGAGCGGGCGCTGCAGCACGGGCGACGCGAAGGTGTTGTCGACGACGACCATGATCTCGCGATCGCGGACCAGATCGCTGCACGCCGCGATGTCCGTGATCGTCATCATCGGATTCGTCGGCGTCTCCAGGTACAGCATCCTCGTGCTCGGCCGGAGCGCCGCGCGCACCTGCTCGAGCTCCGACGTGTCGACGTACGTGAACTCCAGTCCGTACTTCTCGAGGACGTGGTGGAACAGGCGGAACGTGCCGCCGTACATGTTCTCGGCCGCGACGACGTGATCGCCGGCGCGCAGCAGCGCGCATCAGCGTGGTGATCGCCGCCATCCCCGACGCGAAGCAGTGCCCCGTCGCGCCCCGTTCGAGCGCCGCGAGGTTCGCCTCGAGCGCGGAGCGCGTCGGGTTCTTCGTCCGCGCGTACTCGAATCCCTTGTGCCGCCCGAGCTGCGGCTGCACGTAGGTCGAGGTCTGGAAGATCGGGAAGGTCACCGCGCCGGTTTCCGGCTCCGGTTCCTGCCCGGCGTGAATGCAATCCGTCGAGAAGCCCATCGTGATTCGTCCTCGCAGGGACCGGTTGCGCCGGTCCGTTTCTTCACGCGCGACACGTGCGTGCGGAACGGACCGCCCGGCGGTCCCTACTTCCACTTCGAAAAGATCCCCTTGGACAGGTACCGTTCGCCGCTGTCGGGAACGAGCGTCACGACCCGTTTCCCGCCGCCGAGCTTCCGGGCCTCCTCGACCGCCGCCACGAGGTTCGCTCCCGCCGACGAGCCGGCGAGAATCCCTTCTTCCCGCGCGAGCCGTCCGACCATCGCGAAAGCCGGAGGGTCGGGGACCATCACGATCTCGTCGGCGAGCCCCAGGTCGAGGGCTTCCGGGATGAACGACGAGCCGATCCCTTCGACCTCGTGCGGCCCCGCCTCGCCGCCGGTGAAGACCGATCCCTGCGGCTCGACCAGGATCGCGCGCAGGCCCGGGATTCTCTCTTTCAGGTATCGCGCCGTTCCCGTGAAGGTGCCCCCGGTCCCGGCTCCCGCGACGAACGCGTCGATGCGCCCTTCCATCTGTTCGAAGATCTCCGGGCCCGTCGTCTCGTAGTGGGCGTCCGCGTTGAACGGGTTGCGGAATTGCTGGGGAACGTACGCATTCTCGAGGCCGGCGGCCAGCTCCTCCGCCTTCGAGATCGCGCCCTTCATCCCGTCCTCCTCGGACGTGAGGACCACCTCGCCGCCGAGCGCTTTCATCAGTTCCCGCTTCTCGACGGAGAAATGCTCGGGGACCACGAGGATCACGCGATAGCCGAGCTGCACGCCCGCGAGCGCCAGCGCGACGCCGGTATTTCCGGCGGTCGGCTCGATGATCGTCGCCGCCAGGGCGGATGAGACCCTCCTTCTCCGCCGCGCGGATCATCCCGACGCCGATCCGGTCCTTGACCGAGCCGCCCGGAGTTGAGGAACTCGAGCTTCACGAACAGGTCGGCTCCTCCCTCCCCGATCGAGTGGAGCTTCACCACGGGCGTGTCGCCGATCAGGTCGAGGACGCTGGAAACGGGAGGGGCGAGGGGTCGGCGAGCCAAAGCCGGGCCATTCTAGGGTCTGGGCGTCTAGGCGTCTAGGCGTACGCGTCTGGGAGTCTGGGGTCTTCGAGTCGGGCGTCTGAAGGCCTCAGGTCAGATGACCCTGATTCCGGATTCCGAGACTCTCGACCGACTCCCAGACTCCCACGACTCCCAGACTAAGAAAAAGGCAGGAACCTCGCGGTTCCTGCCTTTTCTGAGAAAGCGATACGAGAACGGATCAGGCGAATGCGCGCGGCTGCGAGCGGCGCTGACTGTAGCAGTCGCGGCAGTAAACCGGCTTGCCGCTGACCGGCGTGAACGGCACTTCCGTCGCCACGCCGCAGTTGTCGCACGTCACCGAAACCATGGGGCGACCGCCCCCGCTTCCGGCCCCGTCGCGAGTCTGCTTGCGCTTATCGCGGCAGTTTTTGCACCGCTTCGGCTCGTTCGTGAATCCGCGCTCGGCGTAAAACGCCTGTTCGCTCTTGGAAAACACGAACTCGCCACCGCACTCCATGCAGTTGAGAGTCTTATCAGCGAAAGTCTCCATGGAAATCGAGTCTCCTACATCAGAAGATGAAACATGAGTTTTGCCGCAGCGCCGGGAACGCGAGCGGGGTGCCGCGACTCTGATCCCCGCATGGTGCCTTGACCCGTATGAAAGTAGAGATCAATCCCCCTTCCGATGAACGAGTCGAGTCCGCGGACGCAGCAGATTCTGCATGTTCTCCTGGATTGTCGATTCGCTGTAAGCGCTGGTTTTAGCATAAGGTCAGCGGCGAAGGCAACTTAAGGCATTGCGTTGTGAATGATTTCCATCAGCAGACTCCTCCGTTGCACCGGGTCCGGATCGGCCCCGCCGGATGGAGCTACAAGGACTGGGAAGGGGTCGTCTACCCTCCGGCTCCGGGCCGCCGGTTCGACCCGCTTTCCTGGCTCGCTCACTTCTTCGACACGATCGAGGTCAATTCCTCGTTCTACCGCATTCCTCCCCCAACCCATGCCGTGAGCTGGGTTCGCAGGACCGCGGACCATCCCGACTTCCGATTCACCGCCAAGCTGTACCGGGGTTTCACGCACGAGAAGGAGAGCGCTCCCGGCGACGCCGAGGCGTTCCGCCGCTTCCTCGATCCGCTCGCCGAGGCCGGCCGGCTCGGCGCGCTGCTCGTCCAGTTCCCCTGGAGCTTCCGCAACGACGAGGACAACCGCGCGCGCATCGAGCGGATCCTCGAGGACTTCGCTCCCTACCCGAAGGCCGTGGAGGTCCGCCATGCGAGCTTCGACGACCCGGAGTTCTTCGCGTTGCTGGGCGAGCGAGGCGCCGGCTTCGTGAACCTGGATCAGCCTCTGTTCAGCGATTCGATCGCGCCCGCCGCGATCGCGACCGGCGGGCTCGGGTACGTGCGGTTCCATGGGCGGAATTACCAGAAGTGGTTCAGCCATTCCGAGTCATGGGAGAGGTACGACTACCTTTACTCGAAGCAGGAGCTCGAGCCGTGGGTCGGACGTATCCGGAGTCTGGCGGCGGAGCGAGACGTTTACGTGGTGACGAACAACCATTTTCGAGGGCAGGCGATCGTGAATGCCGTGGAGCTCAAGGCGGCGCTCGGTCAGCCTGCGGACGTCCCTGAGCCGCTGGCTCGCGCGTATCCCGATCGCTTCCCCGCGGCAGGGAACTTGCTCGAATCGGAGGAGGGTCGGACCTGAATCAGATGGACGAGACGATCGCCATCGGGCGCGACGAAGCGGTCGGAATGCTATTCGACCATTACGAGGTCGAGCGGACGCTCGGCCGCGGGGCGATGGGCGTCGTCTACCTCGCGCGCGATCTGCGCCTCGGCAGGAAAGTCGCTCTCAAGGCGATGCCGCGGACGCGCTCGTTCGATTCGGCCGACGCGGAGCAGGATTTTCTCGACCGCTTCCGCCGCGAGGCGGAGCTTTGCGGCTCGCTCGCCCATCCGAACATCATCACGCTTTACGAAGTCGGCTGGGAAGGAAGGCGCATCAGCTTCCTGGCGATGGAGTACGTCGATGGAGAATCGCTCCTCTCGCTCCTGGTTTGCGAGGGGCGTCTCCCGCTCGCCGCGAGCCTCAAGATCGTGGACGACCTCTTTCAGGGGCTCGCGTACGCGCACGAGCGCCATGTGGTCCATCGCGACATCAAGCCCGCGAACATCCTGATCACGAGACAGGGGCAGGCGAAGATCGCCGATTTCGGCGTCGCCCGCTGGGCCCGCACCGCCGCCAGGAGCAGGACGCTGACGAACGGGGGGCAGCTCATCGGGACACCGTACTACATGGCTCCGGAGCTCATCGCGGGACGCGCCGCGGAACCCTCGTCCGATCTTTTCTCGGTCGGCGTCGTCCTCTTCGAGCTGCTCAGCGGCAAACGGCCGTTCGACGGAGGCGATCTGCTCGACGTCCTCTACGACATCGTCAACGCTCCCACGCCCGATCTCGTCCGCCTCCGGCCCGATCTCCCGTCCTGGGTCGGCGCGTTCGTCCGCCGCCTTCTCGCCAAGTCTCCGAGCGACCGGTTCCCGTCTGCCGATGCCGCCATGCGCGAGCTGCGCAGGAATCTCGGCCAGGACGCCGAGACGAATCCTCTGCTGGTCCTGCAGGCGCGGCGAGGAGTGCACCGCCTCGCTCCGGAGGAGACGCCGACCACGCCGATCGAGCTGCCCGATTTCTCCGCGCGCGCCCGCCGCGCCGGGCGGATGGTCCCGACCTCCATCGGCGTCGCCGTGATCGTCACGGCCGCGGCGCTCCTCATCGGCGCCGCCGGGTTGATCCAGAGGGAGCTCGCGCGCGCCGAAGGATCCGCGGTCGGAGCGCCTTCGCCGGGTGATGTCGCGGAACGGGAAGCGATGCTGCGCGAGGCGCGCGTCCTCCACGACGCCGGAATGTACGAGAAGAGCGCGGACCGGTACCGCTCCTATCTCCGGAGCTACCCCTGGAGCGGCGCCGCGCGCGAAGGAGAGCGGCAGGCGCTCGCGGCGCTCGAAAAAGAAAAGGAAGAGCGGGCCGCGGCGGCCCGCGAAGAGAAACGGGAAGAGCTCGTCGCGCAGCGGCCGAAGAAGCGCGTTCCGGCGCGGCTCGCGTCCCCCGGTGAGGGCGCCGTTTCCGACGCGGCGCGGGTCTCGACTCCCGAGCCCGTGCCCGAGACGAAGCCGTCGTTCTGGAGAAGAATCTTCCGCCGCCCCGATCCTCCGCCGGCTCCCCCCACCGATACGGCGGGTCCGTAGAGCCGCGCCGCCGATGGTAAAGTGCGCCCGCTTCCATCATGGGCATCGATCATCGAATCGTCGGGACCGCAGGGCACATCGACCACGGGAAAACGAGTCTCGTCCGCGCTCTCACGGGCGTCGACACGGACCGCCTTCCCGAAGAGAAGCGGCGCGGCATCACGATCGACCTCGGATTCGCCCAGTGGAAGGAGGACGACCTCCAGGTCGGCTTCATCGACGTTCCGGGGCACGAGCGCTTCGTCAAGAACATGCTCGCCGGGATCGGCGGGATCGACGCGGCGCTCCTCGTCGTGGCGGCGGACGAATCCGTCAAGCCGCAGACGCGTGAGCATTTCGCGATCTGCCGCCTGCTGCGAATCCCGACGGGCATGGTCGTCATCACGAAGGCCGATCTCGTCGACCGCGACATCCTCGAGCTCGTTCGCCTCGAAATCGAGGACCTCGTCCGCGGCAGCTTTCTCGAGGGACGCCCGATCGTCCCGGCCAGCACGGTGACGGGCGAAGGGATCGGCGAGGTCAAGGCCGCTCTTCGCGAGACGCTCGCCGCCGCCGCCGATCGCGACTCGCGCGGCCGCGTCTTCCGATTGCCCGTCGATCGAGCCTTCACCATGAAAGGCTTTGGATCGGTCGTGACCGGCACCACGATCAGCGGCTCGATCGGAGAGAACGAGGAGATCGCGATCCTCCCCGAGGGGAGGAGGAGCCGCGCCAGAAACATTCAGGTCCACGGCTCGCCGCGGGAACGCGCGAGCGCGGGGGAGCGGACCTCGATCAACCTCGCGGACGTGGCGCTCGGCGAGCTCCGTCGCGGCCAGCAGCTCGTGGCCCCCGGAACGCTCCGCGCCGGAAGCGTCGTCACGGCCGAGCTCGAGCTCCTTCCGGACGCCCCTCCGCTCCGCGACCAGACGCGCGTCCGTTTCCATCTCTTCTCCGCCGAGCTGCTCGGAAACGTGAAGATCGTCGGCGGCGGGGCCGAGATCGCGCCGGGCGAGCGCGGCTGGGTGCAGGTCCGCCTCGAGTCCCCCGTGGTCGCGGTCCAGGGCGACCGCTTCGTCATCCGCCGGTACTCCCCCGCCGTGACCATCGGCGGCGGCGTGGTGCTCGATCCCCATCTTCAGAAGCTCCGCTCCGGGACGCGCGACGAGCTGCTCGAAACGCTCAAATCAGGATCGCTCCCGGAACGAGTCACTCTTCTCGCGCGCCTCGGCGGCCGCGAAGGGATCAGTCTCGCCGACCTGCAGGCGAGGACCGGCATTTCGATCGGCGCGCTCGGGCGGACCCTCCGGGAGGCCCCGCCCGAGACGCTCGCCGTCGGCGAGGGTGCTTCGATCCGCTACCTCCATCAGGACGTCCTCCGCGAGGTTCGCGCCGCGGCGATGGCGACCGTCGAAGGCTTCTTCCGCCAGAATCGGACGGCCCTCGGGATGCCCAAGGGAGAGTTTCTCCAGAAGCTCAGGATCGCGAGGCTCGATTCGGCCGTCGTCGCGTTCCTCCTCGAAGATCTCGCCGCGCAGAAGATCGCCCGGGTGGATGGAGATCTCGTCGACGTGCCCGGGCGCTCGAAGACCCTGGGCGGCGCGGAAGGCGACCTGGCGCGCACGATCGAGGAGAGATTCCGCGAGGCGGGGCTCATGCCCCCGCCGATCTCGGAGCTGATCAAGACGATTCCGCAGCGGCCGAAGACGATCGAGGGAATCGTCGGATATCTGGCCAAGCTCGGGGTGCTCGTGCGGCTCTCCGAGAACGTCTACCTGCATCGCGACGTGGTCGCTTCCGCGAAGACGCGGCTCGAGCCTCACCGCGGGGAGACCGTCGACGTCGGCTGGTTCAAGGAGCTCTTCGGGATCTCGCGCAAGGTCGTGATCCCGCTCCTCGAGTACTTCGACCGGCAGGGGCTCACGAAGAGGAGCGGGGACCGCCGCCAGATCTGTTAGCCGCGGCATCCTTGTAGCCCGCGGGGATCGCGACCCACTCGGCGGGAACGTCCTTCTTCTCGATCTTCACCAGCCGTCGCTGATAGAGGAGCTCTCCCCCGTTCCACTCGAGGCGGCTGCGGTCCCAGATCGGGAAGCCCTCCGCGTCCATCAGCGCGCGCTGCGCGTCCCGCATCACTCCGGCCCATGGTTCGCTGATCGGCTCGGAAGCGACGAGCATCCTCATGAAGAGCGGCGAGACCAGCGGCTCGTCGGAGATCCAGACCTCGCGCCGGTAGCCGCCGAGCTCCATCGTCAGCCGCTTTCCGTACACGCCGGCGATCTCCATCGTGTCGGCGCTCGCCGTCACGGAGACGCGATTCACGCCGGCGGCCGGGACCGGCTCACGAAGCCGGCGCTCGCGCTCGCGAACGAGCTCTTCCAGGGACAGCGTGCGATAGGTCCTGGCGACGTCGTCGACCCAGGTGACCGTCCGCCGTTCGAGATCGAACAACCGCCACTGATCCTTCTCGTCGCCCATCCGGACGTTCGGTCCCGCGACGACGATCTTGTGGAGAAAGGCGCGGGTCGGCGGATGAGAGCTCTCGCGCATCGTCAGGACCGTCGCGGGGATCGACGGCCCCTTCTTCTGCGACCGCGCCGGCGCCTCGCGCGTCGGCGCGGCCTGCGCGCACGAGAGCGCGAACATCAGAATCAGAAGTCTCCCGAACCGCTTCATCCCTTCGCCTCGAACCAGCTCCTTCCCCAATGCGTCTCCACTGCCAGCGGCACGGCCAGGGGGTGGATGCCTTCCATGGTCTCGCGGACGAGCGCCTCGACGCGCGCGACCGAGGCCTCGGGCATCTCGAGAACGATCTCGTCGTGGACCGTCAGCAGCATGCCGGCCTCCGGCGCCTCCGCCTCGAGCACCGCGTCGAGCCGGATCATCGCGAGCTTCAGAAGATCGGCAGCGGTCCCCTGGATCGGCGCGTTCGTCGCCATCCGTTCCGCGTTCCCTCGGACCGTAAAGGAGCGGTTGTGGATCTCCGGAATGTGGCGAACCCTCCCGAAGAGCGTCGTGACTTTCCCCGTGGCGCGCGCCTCCTCGAGGGTCGCGTCGAGATATTCGCGGATCTTCGGGTAACGGGCGAAATACGACTCGATGAACTCCTTCGCCTCGGCCTGGGAGATCCCCAGGTCGTTCGCGAGGCGAAACGCCGACATCCCGTACAGCACGCCGAAGTTGATCGTCTTCGACGCGCGCCGCTGGTCGGGCGTGACGTCCGCCTCGGCGCGATTGAACACGCGCGCCGCGGTCGTCCGGTGAATGTCCGCGCCTCTTCGGAATGCGTCGATCAGGTCGGCGTCTTCCGTCATGTGCGCGAGCACGCGCAGCTCGATCTGCGAGTAGTCGGCCGCGAGCAGGGCGTTCCCTTCTTCCGCGATGAACGCCTTCCGGATCTCGCGGCCCGCCTCGGTTCGGACCGGAATGTTCTGCAGGTTCGGGTCGGAGGAGGAGAGGCGGCCGGTCGCCGCGATCGCCTGATTGAACGTCGTGTGCACGCGGCCGTCCTCGCCGACGAGCTGAGGAAGCGCGTCCACGTAGGTCGACTTCAGCTTATGGAGCTCCCGCTGCTCGAGGATCAGCCGCGGCACCGCGTATCCGTGCGACGCGAGCTCCTTGAGCACCTCCATCCCGGTCGACGCGCTCTTCGTCTTCTGCGTCTTCTTCAGCGCCGGGTACTGGAGCTTCTCGAAGAGGATCGTGGCGAGCTGCTGGGGGGAGTTGATGTTGAACTCCTCTCCCGCCTCCCGGTAGATCTCGGTCTCGAGCGCGGCGAGCTGCTCGCCCATCGTCGCCGACATCGTGGTGAGAAGGTCGGCGTCGAGGCGGATTCCCCTCCGCTCCATCCTCGCCAGGACGGGGATCAGCGGCAGCTCGATCTCTTCGTAGATCTTGCGGAGCGCCGGCTCCGCCTCGAGCTGCGGCGCGAGCTCGGCCCAGAGGCAGGAGGCCATCTCCGACTTCTCGCCGAGGTACTCGCACGTCGCGTCCTCCAGGGTGAAGAGCGGCATCGCCTGGTAGATCTGCTTGCGGCTGATCACGTCGCGACGCAGCCGCTCGCGCGCCATGATCTCGAGCGTGTGGCCGTATGCTCCGGGCTGCAGGACGTACGACATGATCATCGTGTCGTCGAGCCGCCGCGGGGCCTGCCATCCCGCCGCCATCAGCTTCCGGAGCTCCGCCTTGACGTCGTGGGCGATGAAAAGCCGCTCCGAGGCCAGCAGGGCGCGGACGACCGCGGTCAGAGCCGCGCCGGCGCCGTGCCGGTCCGCGATCGGAACGACGATCGCGCTTCCCGCCCCGGCCGAGAAGGCCGCCGCCTCCAGGCCCCGCCCCATTGCGTCGGGCTCGAGATGGAACGCGATCGGCTGGTTCCCCGCCGCGGCGAGCCACGCCTCGAGCTCTCCTGTCGATTCGACGCGACGGTACTCGCGCGCGGCGGTCGACTCCGGCTCGTCGGGAAGAAACTCCTGAAGCAGCGAGTGAAACTCGAGCCGCGCGAACAGGTCGTGGAGCTTGTCCCGATCGGGCTGGCGGAGGTGGAGCGCGTCGAGGTCGACCTCCACCGGCAGATCGCACTTGATCTGCGCCAGGTCGCGCGAGAGGTACGCGGCATCCCGGTTCTCGGCGAGCGCTTTTCTCTGCGACGGCTTCTTCACGTCCTCGATACGCTCGTACAGCCGGTCGAGCGAGCCGAACTCCTGGATGAGCGACTTCGCCGACTTCTCGCCGATCCCCGGGACCCCCGGAATGTTGTCGATCGCGTCTCCCCAGAGCGCCATCACGTCCACGACTTTTTCGGGCGGCAGACCGAATGCTTCCTGGACGCCGGCCGGGTCGTACAGAACTTCGCGACCCGTGTGATAGAGCGAGATCCCCGGGCCGACCATCTGGAAGAAATCCTTGTCGGAGGTCGCGATCACGACCTCCCACCCCTCGTCGCGCCCCCGGCACGCGAGAGACCCGATGACGTCGTCCGCCTCGTACTCCGGGAGCGTGAGAATCGGGATCCCCATCGCCTCGGTGACCTCGAAGACCAGCGGAACCTGCACCGAAAGGTCGTCCGGCATCGGCTTCCGGTCTTTCTTGTAGTCCTCGTACTGCTGGTGGCGAAACGTCGGCGTGGCGAGGTCGAAGGCGACCGCGATCGCGTCCGGCTTCTGCTCTTTCATCAGCTTGCGGAGCATCTGGATGAAGCCGTAAACGGCGTTCGTCGCCATCCCCGTCGAGGTCGTCAGCCCCCGGATGGCGTAGTAGGAGCGATAAAGGTTGTTCGACCCGTCGATCAGATAGAGGCGTCCGCGGCTGTTCATTCGTGCGGGAATGTAGCGAGCGGCGGTCCAGGAGTCTAGGGGTCTTGGAGTCCAGGAGTCGGTCGGGGGTCGGAGCGTCGCGCGTCGGGGCCCGCCGCGATGATCGAGTCCACGACTCCAGACGCCGAGACTCGCGACCGACTCCCGACCCGGACCCCTGGACCCCGGACCCCAAAAGGCTTCAGGCCGACCTTTGGGGGTCGGCCTGAAGCGATGGACCGCTGCGGCAATCTGGAGGGTTCGAGGGGAGTGGAAAACAATCGTCCAAAATCGGTCCAATCATCGATGCGGGACCGCAGCGGCCACTTTAGCGCGAACGTTCAGGCTGGATTCGCGCGGCATGGTCTCGAATATGTCGAGAGCCATAGCATGATTGCCCCTCATCGCTGCATGAAGCAGGCCACGGCGAGCCCGCGGCCCGGCGCGCGCCAGGCGACGACTCCCCCCGGTCCGCGCCGCAATCCTTGCCCTCCCATGCCGAAACTTTTGCCGCCGCCGGGGAAAAGCGGGCCCGGCGCTACAATGCGCCGCGTTCGTGCCCATGAAGGAGCCGCGATGAAGAGCCGGCAGGACGCCCTCGACCTTCTCCACCGCTACACCCTGTCCGATTCCCTCCGCAAGCATGCGCTCGCCGTCGAACAGGCGATGCGCGCCTACGCGCACTCCTCCGGCGGCGACCCCGACCGCTGGGGGATCTGCGGACTTCTCCACGACTTCGACTACGAGATGTATCCGACGGCCGAAGAGCACCCGTTCGCCGGCTCGCGCATCCTCGAAGAGGAAGGATGGGACGAGGACCTGCGGCGCGCGATCCTCGGGCATGCCACGTACAGCGGCGTCCCGCGCGACACTCCGATGGCGAAAGCGCTCTTCGCATGCGACGAGCTCTGCGGGTTTCTCACCGCGTGCGCGCTGGTGCAGCCCGGGAAGTCGATCGCGGAGGTCAAAGCCTCCTCCGTAAGAAAGAAGCTCAAGGACAAGGCCTTCGCGCGCAGCGTCAGCCGCGACGACATCTACCAGGGAGCCGAGGAGCTCGGCGTCCCGCTCGAACAGCACATCGAGTTCTTGCTCGACGCGTTGCGGCAGAAAGCGGTGGACCTGGGATTGGGATGAGGAGGTTCCTCGATCCGGCGAGAGCCCCTACGGAAATCTCATCCGCCGCATCAGGTCCTGAAAGCGCGGCGTTCGGCGGATCGGGTCGAGAGCGGGATCGACCTTCAGGTTCATGATCAGATTCGACCGCATCTGAAACGCCCGCTCCAGATCGTCGAGGGCGTTTCTCTCCTGGCCGAGCGCGATCTCGATTCGAGCGAAATCGTACGGATCGACGTACTGCCGCCGTGCCGTTCGCTTCAACTGGCGGAGGATCGTCTCCGCCTCGCTCGCGCGGCCCGCGCGGGCATAGGCGTAGGCGAGGTCGGCCCTGGCGTCCGGAGTGTCCCCCGAGAGCTGCCTGGCTCGCTCGATCTCGGCGAGAGCGCTCTTGAGATCGCCGCTGTGGAGGAGCGCGGCGGCGAGCGAAAGGTGAACGCGCGCCGCGTTCGGATCGAGGGCGAGCGCCTTCCGGTACGCGTCGATCGCCTCGGGGTAGCGGCGGGCGAGAAGGAACGGCGAGCCTCGCCCCGCGTGGATCTGCGGCGAGAGGGGGTCGAGCCGGACCGCTTCGTTCCGGTGCTCGATGGCCTCGTCGAAGCGGCCCATGAGCATGAGAAACCCGCCATACCAGTGGTGGGCGAGCGCGTAGCTCGGGCTGAGCGCGAGAGCCTGCCGGTACTCCCGGTCGGCGGCCTCCCAGTTCCAGTCGTAGTTCTGGAGCGCGTACGCGAGCGACGTGTGGGCTTCCGCGAGATTCGGATCGAGCTCGATCGCGCGGAGCGCGGCGGCGCGCGCGCGCGGAAACGCGTCGGCCGGCGGCAGGTTGCCGTACGTCCCGAGAAGGTTGTACACGTCGGCGAGCCCGGCGTACGCGGCGGCGTACGTGGGATCCCGATCGATCGCGGCATTGAACCGGTCGATGGCGCGGTCGAACCCTTCCGGCGTCCGCTTGTACAGGTTGTAGCGCCCCTCGAGATAGAGAAGGTGCGCGTCGGGATTTCGCGTGCGCCGCAGGGTCGTCGGGATGAGCGTCGCGCGCAACGCTTCGGCGATGTTGCGCGAGATCTGCTGCTCGAGAGCGACCATGTTGCCTGCTTCGCGGCGGTACGTCTCGCTCCAGACCCGCTTCCCTTCGACGACGTCCACCAGCTCGACCTTCACCAGGACCTCGTCTCCCTTTCGCTCCAGGCCGCCGATCAGAACGGCGTCGACGCCGAGCTCGCGGCCGATCCGCCGCGGGTCCAGCGCACTGTGCGCGAACCGGTACGCGCTCGCGCGCGCGGTCACGCGCAGGTTCGGAAGGCGCGAGAGCTCGTGGATGATCGACTCCGTGAGCCCCCCCGCGAGAACGTCGGTCCGCTCGTCGCCGGCCCGGTTCTCGAACGGAAGGACGGCGAGCGCCTCCGCCGCGCGGTCGGTGTGACGCCGGTTCATCAGCCAGCCGACTCCCGCGACGGTGAGGACCGCGAGAACGACAGTCAGAAGGATTCCCCTCGCGCGCGGCGAGTTCCAGGAGGGAGTGCCGGATCCGCCGCCCCTGCGACCGAGCTCTTCCGCATCGAGCTCGCGCTTCGCGCGCTGGAGATCGATGAGCAGCTTCGAGGCGTTCTGATACCGCTCGGACGGGTCTTTGGTCAGCGCGCGATTGACGATCGCCTCGAGAGCGGGGGGCACGTGCCGGTTCTGCCGGCGCAGCCGCCGCGGCTCCCGCTCGAGGATCGCCGCGCGGGTCTCGTCCATCGTCCCGCCGTCGAAGGGCGGATCGCCGCTCAGCAGCTCGTAGAGAAGGACTCCGAAGCTGAACACGTCGCTCCGCTCTCCGGGCTTCGCGCCCAGAAGCAGCTCGGGCGCGACGTAATGAAGCGTCCCCTCGAACGGAAGCGGCTGCTTCTCCTTCGAGCGGACCAGCCGCGCCACGCCGAAGTCCAGAACCTTGACGTGCCCGTCCCGCCGGATCATCACGTTCTCCGGCTTGATGTCGCCGTGGATCACGCCCGCCTCGTGCGCCGCCGTGAGAGCTTCGGCCACAGCGATCCCGATCTCCAGGGCGGACCGCACGCTCAAGGGCCCGCGGACGAGGACTTCCCGCAGGTTCTCCCCGTCGACGTACTCGGTCGCCATGTAGTCGGCGCCCTCTTCGCAGCCGACCTCGAAGATCGTGAGAATCCTGGGATGGTTGAGCGAGGAGATCGCTCGCACTTCGTTCTGGACCTCGCGCGCGCGCTCGGGGGTCGAGCGGTCGCTGGGGAAGATCTTGAGCGCCACGCGGCGCTCGAGGCGGTCGTCTTCGGCGAGGAAGACCTCGCCCTTACCGCCCACGCCCAGGCTGCGCAGAATGCGGTAGTGGCCGATTCTTCGGATTCGCTCGCTCCCGGTCACGGATGGGCTTCCGGTTTCACCGTAGCGAAGAGCATGAACAAAGGCAAGGATTGGAAAGCGGCGGCGAATCGGCCGGCCTCCGATCCCGGGCGGAGGCGCGACTCGAACGGTGCACCAACCGCCGCGCGCCGCGTAGAATCCGCTCGACGCGCCCGGCGCATCAGGAGGAGTTCTTGGATCGTCTCGAGATTGCAGTACAGGCTGCGCGGATCGGAGCGGACGTGCTGCTCGGATACTGGCAGCAACTGGGAAGGGAACACGCGGACACCAAGGCTCGGAACGACTGGGTCTCCGTGGCCGATCGGGAGAGCGAGGCGGCGATCGTCGAGTTCCTCCAGGAGATGTGCCCGGAGGACGCATGCCTCGGGGAGGAGGGGGGGCGGAGCACGCGCGCGCGCGGGTCCGGATCGGGCCGCACGTGGATCATCGACCCGCTGGACGGCACGTCGAACTACCTCCAGCACTTCCCGTTCTGGAGCGTCTCGATCGGGCTTCACGACGGCAACGAGATGGTCGTCGGAGTCGTTCACGAGCCGCTGCGCGACGAGATGTTCGCCGCGGAAAAAGGGGCCGGCGCGTTCCGCAACGACGTGAGGATGAACGTGAGCGCGCAGGCCGAGCTCGACGGGTCGTTTCTCGCGACCGGGTTTCCCTTCCGCGCGCAGAAGCACGTCGGCACCTACGTCCGGATCTTCGAAGACGTCGTCCGGCGCGCCAAGGGCGTGCGCCGCGCGGGATCCGCCGCCCTCGATCTCGCCTACACCTCCGCCGGAATCTTCGACGGCTTCTTCGAGCTGCACCTCGCGCCCTGGGACGTCGCGGCGGGCGGAGTCCTCCTCCGCGAAGCGGGGGGCATCGTCAGCGACTTCTCCGGCGGCGAGTCGTTCTGGGAGCGGGGGAACATCGTCGGAGCCGCTCCCGGGGTTCACCGCGAGCTGCTCGAGGTGATCGGCCGCTACGTGAACGAGGAACAGCTGGAGCGATGAGTCGGCGGCCGCTGCCCAGGTCGTTCTACCGTCAGGATCCCGTCCTCGCGGCGCGCGCGCTCCTCGGGTGCGTCCTGCGGCGTGAGATCGACGGCGAGGTGATGACCGCGCGCATCGTGGAAACGGAGGCTTATCTCGGCGCGAACGACCCGGCGAGCCACGCGCGCCGCGGGCTGCGCAGCGAGCGGAACGCGTCGATGTACCTCGAAGGAGGGCATGCGTACGTCTACTTCACGTACGGCATGCACCACTGCGTGAACGTGGTCACCGGAGAGTCGGACGTCGCGGAGGCGGTCCTGCTTCGCGCGGCGCAGCCGCTGGAAGGACTCGAGCGGATCCGCGCGAACCGGCCGAAGTCGAGACGGGAGCTCGACCTTCTCTCGGGGCCGGGCCGGCTCTGCATGGGCCTCGAGATCGACCGGCGGCTCGACGGCGTCTCGCTCGCGGGCGGGCAACTCGCGATCCTTCCCCGCGACGTCGCGATCGCCGACGACGACATCGCCGTCTCCCCCCGGATCGGGGTCGAAGGCGCGGGAGACGCCGCAGCCTGGCCGCTCCGCTTCTTTCTCGCGGGAAATCGCTGCGTGTCGATGCCGCGCGCCCGCGGGAAATCGTCAGGCGCCGAATAGAGAGCGGAACCGCCCCATGAAGTCCTGGTTCTTCTGGAGCAGCAGCTCCATCTCTCCCTCGTCGAAGAAGACTCCCCCGCATGAAGAGCACCGATCCAGCTTGATGTCCCGATACTCGTGCTCGTGGAGGTCCATGCCGCACTTCGGGCACTTCATGAAGTGGAGCTCTTTGAGCTTTCGCTTCTCTTCCTCCGCCATGCGGACAGCGAGCGCTTCCTGCTCCCGCTTGCGCCGCTTCATCTCTTCGCGCGCGAAGTACTCCTGCTCCTGGTCGCTCGGCCGAATCGGCATCGTCATTCTCCGGTCGTCATCTGGTCAGTCCTCGACCTCGGGCCTCCGATTTTCTTCAGTTCCTGGACCACCCTGTCGAGAGTCCGGGATGATCGTTCAACCGGGATGCAACGTCAACAAGGACCCGCGGCCTCACGTCCCGCCCGAGAGGCCGGGGCCCGGGCGGCTCATCGCCCCAGCATCACGCGCAGACCCGCCAGCGCGCGCCTTCCCGGCGACGGATACCCGAAGATCTCTTCGTACTCTTCGCCCCCGGCGTTCTCGACTTTGATGTAAGGAACGAGCTCGCCGATCCGGCGCTCGATCACGAGATCGACCGTCGTGTAGGCGCCCACGCTCGCCCGGCCGTAGGGGAAGAGGTCCGTGAGATCGGCGCGCTTTCCGACGTGAACCGCCGCGGCGCCGAGTGCCCAGGGGCCGGAGTTCCAGTGTGCCGAGAGCGAGCCGCTCTGCTCGGGCCTGCGGAGAAAGGGCAGCCGCGTCTCCTCCTCTTCGGTCCGCAGCCAGGTCCAGCTTCCCGCGAGCTGCAGCGCGCGGCCGATCCTCCGGCGGGCGCCGAGCTCCACCCCATCCGCGCGCCCCGCGCCGACGTTCTCGAAGCGGTTCCGCACGTTGTCGTAGACGATCAGTTGATCGAAGTCGTTCGAGAACCACGTCAGCGAGACGCGTCCGGCATCGAAGTCGCCGTCCCATCCGACCTCCCAGCTCTTCGAGCGCTCCGGTTCCAGCTCCGGGTTGCCGAAGAACGGGAAATAGAGCTCGCCGATCGCCGGAGCACGGAAGGCTTCGCCCCAGCCGGCGCGGATCTTCTGCCGCCCGACGAGCCAGGCCGCCGAGGCGCGCGGCGAGAGTTGGCCGCCGAACGTGTCGAAGCGGTCGTATCGCGCTCCCGCGCTGAGCTCGAGCGAGCCCGCGCCGATCGGAAGCGAGGCGCGGTCCTCGAGGAAGAGACCTCGCCCCGACCGCCGTCTGCTGTCGAGGTTCGGCCCGTAGCTCGACCCGTCGGCGACGGTCGCCGCCTCCCACTCGGCTCCGCCGATGACGGTGTGGCGCTCGAATCCGATGCGCGCCTTCGCGGAAGCGCGATTCGTCTCGACGTCCGTCTCCGCCCAGAACCGCGCGAACGGATCGAGCGGATCTTCGAACGCTTCATTGCGGTCCACGCGCGAGATGAGGAGCTCCCATTGCGTCCGGCCCCGCCACAGCTCCAGCGGCAGCGCCAGCTCGACCTCCTCGGCGCTCTCCCGCCGCTCGAGCGAGGGCACGAAGCCCGATCCGGAGCCGTCGACGACCCGTGGAATGCCCGTCTCGTACTCGTTGGACCGAACGCGCGCGCCGGCGGACCACGCCCCGGCTCCCGTCCAGCGGATCTCTCCCATCGCGCCCGTCTGCGAAAGATCGTCGTTCGGGGCGAAGCCCTCGTCGCGGCGGACCTCGAACGAGCCCGATGCCCTCCACCGCTCGCTTCCTCCGGCGCCCCCGACCCGCCCGTTTCTCAGGCCCCGCTCCCCGCCTTGAAGGTCGGCGGAGGCGAAGCGTCCCCGGCGATCCGTCAGGACGTTGATCACGCCGCTCACCGCGTCAGAGCCGTACAGCGCCGAGAAGGGACCCCGGACGATCTCGACGCGGTCGATCCCCGCGGTCGAAAAATGGCCGAAGTCGTACCCGGAAAAGAAGGGGTTGTTCAATTCCACGCCATTCCAGAGGACGAGCGTGTGCTTGGAGCTGCCGCCTCGCGTGAAGAGCGAGGCGAGCTTTCCGGGCGAGCCGCTGCGCGCGAGCGTGAGGCCGGGCACGCGGCGGAGAAGGTCGCCGAGATCGCGCGCGGCGCTCCGCTCGATCTCTTCGCTGTCGATCACGGTGACGGCCGCGGGAGTCTCGCTGACGAGCTCGGGCGTCGCCGAGGCGGTCACGACGATTTCGTGACGGACCACGGGCGCCGCCACCGGCTGCGGCGCGACGGGCTGGCCGGCCGAGAGCAGCCCGGGGATGAGGAGGATGAACGGGAGAAAGAATTTCACGACGGCTCCTTTTCGCTTCCCTCCGAAGCGGGGTCAATGGGACGCGAAGAGCCATCGAGACCGCTCCTCGCACCCCGGAGGAAGTGGACGCTGCCGAAGCGGTCGGTCTCCTGGCTCCCGAGTCATCCTTCCCGCGCGCCCTTCCCATCGCAAAAGCGACAGTGGGTCCCATCAGGGCTGCAGCGCGAGTCGTCGTCGGTCACAGTGGCGGGGGCCGCGCCGGTTTTTCACCGGCTTCCCGGAGCGCGCGGGATGGCGCGCTCGCTACACCACTTCGGCTCGATTGGCAAAGAACAGCGAGGGCAATTGTAGCGCATGTCGGTCCACGTCGACCGGCCGTGACGAGAGCGTTGTCGGGGTCGTTTGCTCGCCCCCTCGGGATCGGAAGCGCGTTGATTGACAGGGGTGTGACCCTCCGCTAACTTGTTCCGCATCCCCATGGTCCTCTTCAACTACGCGACCAAGGAAATCACTGCGAAGATCGTCTATTACGGCCCGGGGCTGTGCGGGAAGACGACGAATCTGCAGTTCATCTACGAGTCCCTTCCGTCGAACAACAAGAGCAAGATGCTCTCGCTCGCGACGAAGCAGGACCGCACCCTCTTCTTCGACTTCCTTCCGCTCGATCTCGGCAAGATCCGCGGGATGAGGACCAAGCTTCAGCTCTACACCGTTCCCGGGCAGGTCTACTACAACTCCACGCGCCAGCTCGTTCTCAAGGGTGCGGACGGCGTCGTCTTCGTCGCGGACAGCCAGCGGGGCGCGATCGACGCGAATCTCGAGAGCTGGCAGAACCTCGAAGACAATCTGAAGAAACAGGGCATCCGGATGGGCGAGATCCCGATCGTGATGCAGTACAACAAGCGGGACCTTCCCACGGCGATGCCCGTCCGCGAGCTCGATGCCTCGATCAACCGCCTCGGCTCGCCCTCCTTCGAATCGGTCGCGACGACCGGCCTCGGCGTGGAGGAGACGCTGCGCGGAATCACGCAGGGCGTCCTCGACAACCTCGTCAAGAAGTACGGGCTCCACGGCTCCGAGGCCGTCGACCGCGAGATCCAGCCCCTCAACCCGAAGGTCGCCCCTCCCCCGGCCGACCCCGCGCCCCAGTCCATCTGGAACGAGGACAACGTGCTCGCGTCCGATCCGATCGAGACCGAGAACGATATCTTCACCGACTCGTCCGCCGCCGACTCCTCGGGCTTCATCATGGAAGACGACCGGGGAGAGAATCTGCCGACGATCCCCACCGAGCTCGTCGAGGCCGCCTCCCTGTTCGAGGAGCTCCTCGACACCTCCACTCCCCGTACCGCCGCGACCATGCCCTCGGTCGAGATCGACATCTCGGACCTGGAGCTCGAATCGCCCGGCGAGCGACGCGCCGACGACGGCATGATCCGCGACGTGATCGTTCCCGTGACCATCTCACTGCAGGAGCTGAAGGGTCACAAGCGCCTGAAGCTTCGCATTCAGGTCGAGCTGAACATCCTCCCGTGAGGCCTGGCCTCCGATGTTCGAGCGGGTCCGGGAGATGACGGAACCGGACGGCGAGCGGGAAATGGGCTTTGTCGGGCCCCTGTTGCTCTCAACGCCGGAGGAGTGGTCGAGTGGTTTAAGGCAGCGGTCTTGAAAACCGCCGTACCGGGTGACCGGTACCGTGGGTTCGAATCCCACCTCCTCCGCCAGCCGTCCCCGCGATCTTCCGTGTAGAATCGCGCCTCCCGGGAAGAAAGCCTCCAGGTTCTCGCTTTCGGTTCCAGAAGACAGCAGTCCGGCCGCTCCACGCGGCCCACGCATTAAGCCGGAGAGATGGGAGAGTGGCTTAATCCAACGGTTTGCTAAACCGTCGTATCGGCTAAACCGGTACCGGGGGTTCGAATCCCCCTCTCTCCGCCACCTTCATCCTTCCTCGGCTGTCCTTCGCTCCTCGACATCGACCCGCTCGAGCTTCCCGCGCGGCCGGGGCGAACCTCGTCCCCCGCGATGGACGGAAACTTTTTCTCGGCGGTTGTCCTGCGCCACACGGATTCGCTCCTCGTCGGCCTCTTTTTCCGAAGCTCGTTCCGGGCTTCCGTCGGGCAAGAACCCTGCGGACCAGGTGACGTGACGCGTGGCACATCTGTTGCTCCTCGGAAAGGCGCGCTTCAAGTGACCTCGTCGGCTGTTTTCGCCCGCGTCAGGGTGCATATCCGAGGTTGGCTGGGGGCCACAGAGCGAACCTGGAAGGAGGCTTTATGGCACAGACCAGTTCTCGTGGATTCGCATCCATGAACCCCGAGAAACAGCGGGAGATCGCACGAAAGGGAGGGCGCGCGGCGCATGCGAAAGGCACCGCGCACGAATTTACCTCCGATGAAGCCCGGTCCGCCGGCCGCAAAGGCGGCGAGGCCGTGTCGCGCAATCGCTCTCACATGGCGGAGATCGGCCGCCGTGGCGGCGAGCGGCGCGGCGCGAAACGAGCCGCTGAGAAAGAGCGGCCTGCCGAGCGGCCGCAGTTCCAGACCGGACAGGAGAACACCTCTCGACCGTTCGCGTCCCGCCCCACCAGCGGCTCCGAACGGGTCGATCGCGAGGTGGATTTCTTCCGCGATCGAGAGCACCGCTGAATTTCTCACCGGGGGCGCCCAGGCGCGCCCCTCCAAGGCTCGGGAAAGCGTTCGAGGCGACCGTGTCATCGACGTGATCCACGGCTGGGGCAACGGCGTCGCTCGTTGATCCACGACCCCGGACGACGGCCGGAAATCCACGACCGACGCTGAGGTATAGTCGTCCCTCACGGTGCCTCGATCCACCTCCCCCTGGCCAGCTGACCCGGTCGCGCGCGAGACGCTGCTCCGCGCACCGATCGGGGTCTGCCGGGTCCTTCCCGATTCGAAGATCGCGTTCGCCAATCCAGCGCTCGCGCTCATGCTCGGCTTCTCTTCGCCCGCCGCCTTGCGAGAATCGCTCGACGGCTCTTCCCTCTTTCATCGGGAATCCGCCCCGGACTCCATCGAGGTGCTCGCCGCAGGCAGGCTCTCGTTCGAGTCGGCGGAGGTCCTGCTGCGGAGCGAGAGCGGAGATCCGATGCTCGCGCACGTGGACGGCAGCGTGGTTCGAGACGCCGCCGGGGAGCCATCGTGGGTCCTCTTCATCCGCGAAGCCGGGCGCGAGAAGGAACGCGACATGGAGCTCGCGCGCACCCTCTCGGAGCTCGAGAACACGATGCAGACGATCCCCGACATCCTCTACACGCTGGATGTCGAAGCGCGCCTGGTCCGGTGGAACCGGAAGATGGAGACGGCGACCGGCTACTCGCCCGAGGAGCTTCGTTCGAAGGCTGCGTTCGAGCTCTTCCCCGAGGAGGAGAAGCCGACGTTCGCGCGCGCGATCATGGACGCATTCGCGTCCGGGTACGCCGAGTTCGAGACGCGCCTGCTCTCGCGGGACGGCAGCACGATCCCCTACCAGTGGACGGCGGTTCCCCTCGAGGACGCACAACGCAACGTGGTCGGCCTCGCCGGCGCCGGACGCGACATTTCGGAACGGAAGCGCAACGAGGAGGCTCGCGCGAGCCTCGAAGAGCTCATCCGCAACCGCGCGCGCGAGTGGCAGCTCACGTTCGACGCGATCGACTCCCCGATCGTCCTCGCCGATCACGAAGGAAGAATCGCCCGCGTCAACCGAGCCGCCCGTGATCTTCTCGGCGACGTCTCGTACCAGGAGATCGTCGGTCGGAACCTCGGCGACTTCGCGGACCACGAGCCGTGGTCTACCTTCCAGCGGCTCGCCGTCGGCGACGGCAACGGCGGAGCCTCGGGCGCTTACGACGCGTTCTCGGGCAAAACCTGGGACGTCTCGCGATCCTACGCGCCTACCGAGGGGGGGACCGTCGAGCCTCCCCTCTCCATCCTCATCGCCCGCGACGTCACTCGCATGCTCCTTCTGCAGGAGACCGCGCGCAAGAACGAGGTGATGTCGGCGGTCGGCCAGCTCATCGTCGGCGTCGCGCACGAAGTCCGGAATCCGATCTTCGGGATCTCGGCGACTCTCGACGCGTTCGAGGCGAGTTTCCCCACGGACGAGGAGTCGAAGCAATTCATGGAGGTTCTCCGCGGCGAGATCGGCCGCCTGAGCACCCTCATGCAAGAGCTGCTCGATTACGGCCGCCCCTCGCGCACGGAGCTCAACGACGACTCCATCGCCGAAGTCGTGGCGATGGCCGCGCGCGCCTGCGACCGTACGGCCGAGCTCGCCCGCGTCCGCATCGAGCTCGACATCCCGGCGGATCTCCCCCCCGTCAGGATGGACCGGCTCAAGCTCATGCAGGTCTTTCAGAACCTGCTCGACAACGCGATCGAGTTCTCCGCCCCCGAGTCCTCGGTGGTGATCTGCGCCCGGAGGGCCGACCGGGAAGGGAAGCCGCAGGCGGCGATTTCGGTCCTCGACCGCGGCCGCGGCTTCCATCCGGCGGACCTCGGCCGGATCTTCGAGCCGTTCTTCACGCGCCGCCGGGGGGGCACGGGCCTCGGGCTCTCGATCGTGCACCGGATCGTCGACGAGCACGCGGGCGCCATCGAAGCCGCAAATCGGGTCGACGGAGGGGCGCGGATGACCGTCTTTCTCCCCCTCAGCCGCGATTCGAAGTCCTCCGGCTGACGCTCTTCCCTGGCCGGGCCGTCCAAGGTAGAGTCTGTCCGTGTCCAAGACACGGATTCTCCTGGTGGATGACGAGCCCGCGGTCCGCTTCGGCATCCAGCGGTTTCTTCAGTCGAACGGCTTCGAAGTCGAGGCGGTCGATACCTGCGAGCGTGCCGAGGGAGCGTTCGTTCTCCAGCGGCCGGCCGCCGTCATCGTCGACTACATGCTTCCCGACGGAAACGCGCTCGAGCTGCTTCCCCGTTTCAAGGCGCTCGACAGCTCCGTCCCGGTGATCGTTCTGACCGGCCATGGGACGATCGACCTCGCGGTTCGCGCGATGAAGGAAGGCGCCGATCAGTTTCTCACCAAGCCGGTCGAGCTTCCCTCGCTTCTGGTGCTGATCGAGCGGAGCCTCGAGAACGAACGGAATCGCAAGAGCCGCATGGCGGGCGAGTCCCGCGACGCCCGGGAAGCGGCCGACCCGTTCATCGGAGAGAGCTTCGTGATCCGCACGTTCGAGGACCACGTCCGCAGGATCGCCCAGAGCGACAGCCCGATCCTCCTCACGGGAGAGACGGGGAGCGGCAAGGGCGTTCTCGCGAAGTGGCTCCACCAGAACGGGCCCCGCGCGAGCGAGCCCTTCGTCGACCTCAACTGCGCGGGCCTCTCGCGCGAGTTCCTCGAGACCGAGCTCTTCGGCCACGAGAAGGGCGCCTTCACAGGCGCCATCCAGATGAAGCGAGGCCTCCTCGAGGTCGCCCACCGCGGCACGATCTTCCTCGACGAGATCGGCGACGTCGACGTGCAGATCCAGCCAAAGCTTCTCAAGGTGCTCGAGGAGAAGCGCTTCAGGCGCGTCGGCGACGTCAAGGACAAGGTCGTCGACGTCCGTCTCATGGCGGCGACACACCAGGACCTCGCGACTGCCGTGAGCGAGGGACGGTTCAGGAGCGATCTCTACTTCCGGATCAACACGATCCTTCTCGCCCTCCCGCCCCTCCGGTCGCGGCGCGAAGACATCCCCGTCATCGCGAACCATTTTCTCGGCGATTTCGCCCGGGGAAAGGGCGAGATGTCCCTCTCGGCGGAATCGATGCGCGCTCTCGAGCAGTACAACTGGCCGGGAAACATCCGCGAGCTCCGGAACATGATCGAGCGCGCGGTTCTGCTCACGGAAGGCCCGCTCATCGAGCCGTCGGTCCTCCGCTTCGAATTTCTCGGGCCTCCCGGCTCGGCGGCGCTCGACACGAGCCTCACGCTCGAGGAGCTCGAGCGGATGCACATCGAAAAGGTCCTCGCGGAAGAGCGCGGCCGCGTCGAGATGGCCGCCCAGCGGCTCGGCATTCCGCGGAGCTCCCTCTATCAGAAGCTGAAACGATTCGGGATCCCGACGTCCAGAAGTCAGACTTGACGATCCCGGTCTCAGATTCGGCGCGCGCGTAAACGCTTCGTGCCGTTCGCGAACTCTTTGAGCCGCAGCAGTTTCGCCGGATCACGGCGCCGCGCCCTCCCCGGCATCGCCCTTGCGCCTAGGAACGCGTCAGCATGAGTGCGATCCCGACCGAAGAAGACAACTTTACTCCTTCCATGCTGGTCGTCGATGACGAAAAGACCATCACCTTCGCGATCCAGAACTACTTCACGCGCCAGGGCTACAGAGTGGACTGCGCGTCGGAGCTGGAAGAGGCGGAAGCGATGATGGCGAACGGTCATTACGACGTCGTGATCGCCGATCTCCGGCTCACGGGCGCCCACGGATCCGAAGGCCTCGAGATCGTCCGCTCGGTCCGCGAGCGTTATCCGAAAACGCGCGTGATTCTCCTGACGGCGTACGGCTCCCCCGAGATCGAGGCCGCCGCCATCCATTACGGCGTCCATTCTTTCCTTCAGAAGCCGAAGCCGCTGGCCGAGCTGGCCCAGGTCGTCTTCAGCGTCGTGGGTCCCTCATGACCTCGGAACCGACTCTCCTGGACGCGATCCTGGCTCCCGGAGGGCTGAGGATCTCGCTGCAGCCGATCTTCGACCTGAGCGGCCCCAGCGAGCGGGTCGCCGCGGTCGAATGCCTCGCCCGGGGGCCGGCGGGAACGAATCTCGAGCGGGCGAACGTCCTCTTCGAATACGTGCGCCGCAAAAAGGAAGAGACCGTCGTCGATCGCGCCTGCGTTCTGGCCGGGCTGACGGTCGCCGGCACCCTTCCCCACGCGATCGACATCGATGTGAACGTGCACGCTTCCACTCTCGGGCGTGATCCCGGGTTCGTTTCCTTCCTCGAGGAGGCTGCCGGAGGCGTCGGCGTCGACCCGTCGCGGATCGTCGTCGAGATCGTCGAGCACTTCCCCTACTGGGACAGCGTCGCCTTCTTCGATTCGCTGCAGGCGATCCGCGCGGCCGGGATGCGGATCGCGCTCGATGACGTCGGCGCGGGGAACTCGAACTTCTCGATGATGATCGACGTCGAGCCCGATTTTCTGAAGATCGACCGCTACCTGATCACGGGATGCGACTCGCACAAGTACCGGAGAGTCGTGCTCGAGTCCGTTCATCATCTCGCCTCGCGCACGGGCGCGCCTCGTCGCCGAGGGCGTCGAGACCGTCGAGGAGCTCGACACGCTCATGGGGATCGGGATCAACCTGATCCAGGGGTACCTTCTTTCCCCGAACCGCTCGCGCGACGAGCTTCTCAGGAGCGGAATCCTCGAGCCGCGGCCGCTGCGCTGGCACCGTGCCGCGGCCCAAAACTAGACCTTCGTTCGCCCCGCCCCCCGCTCGCCTCGTTTTTCCCCCCGGGGCGCCCGAAATAAACTCCCTCCCTCCCCGGTCCGTATGTACGTTCGATGACCCTCGCCATCCAGGTGGAAGACCTCCACAAAACATACAGCTCCTCGTTCGGACGGCGACGCGTCGAAGCACTCGCCGGAATCGACCTCGAGATCGCGCGCGGCGAGGTTTTCGGGCTCCTCGGTCCGAACGGCGCGGGCAAGACGACCGCGGTCAAGATCCTGCTCGACCTGACCCGCCCGACGCGCGGACGCGCCCGGATCCTGGGCGTTCCCGTCGGCGATCCGGCCAGCCGCCGTCGCGTCGGGTATCTGCCCGAAGGACACCGATTTCCCGGATACCTGACCGCGCGGGAGACGCTCTCGATCTTCGGCCGGATGTCGGGCATGGACGGGCGGACCCTCGAGTCGCGGATTCCGCTGCTGCTCGAGCGCGTCCACCTCGGAGGATGGGCGAACGTCCGCCTCAAGAAGTTCTCGAAGGGGATGACGCAGCGCCTCGGGCTCGCCGCGGCGCTGGTCCACGATCCCGAAGTGCTGCTCCTCGACGAGCCGACGGACGGCGTCGATCCGGTCGGCCGGCGGGAGATCCGCGATCTCCTCAAGGAGGAGGCGAAAAAGGGGAAAGCGATCTTCCTGAACTCACACCTTCTCTCCGAGATCGAGCTCACCTGCGACCGCGTGGCGGTCCTCCGGAAGGGGAAGGTCGCCGCCATCGGTCGGATCGACGAGCTCACGCGGCGCGAGGCGCGCTACCGCTTCGCGGCCTCGCCCGATGAGCGAAGAGCTCGTCGCGTCGTTCCGCGACCTCGGCGCCGGGATCGAGAGGCAGAACGGCCATCTCCTTCTCACGCGTGCGCGACATCGAGCATCTGAACGCGCTGGTCGACCGCGCGCGCTCCGCGGGATCCCAGCTCCATGAGGTCGCACCGATCCGCTCCACGCTCGAGGATGTCTTCGTCGACCTCGTGCGCGCGGACGAGCCGGGTGGAAACGTCTCGGATGGAGAGCGTTCATGAGATTTCTCTGGGTCAACATCGAAGAGGTGTTCCGGGAGGCGGCCGCGCGCTGGACGCTGCTCGCCTACTTCCTGCTCTCCTCGATCTTCATTCTGATCTTCGCGCTCGCCGTGAATCTCGATATCGTCGACGGCGCGCTCGCGGGAGCGAAGCTCTTCGGACAGTCGGTCGATTTCGCCGGCGATCAGATCGACCTCGACAGGATGGTTCTCGGGTTCGAGTCGAGCTTCTCGGCGTTTCTCTATCTTCTCGGTACGTTCCTCGCGGTGTTCGCGACGGCGCACCTCGTACCGCGGCTTCAGGACAAGGGGACGATCGATCTCTACCTCTCGCGGCCCGTCGGGCGGATTCCGCTGCTCCTGTCCCGCTACGCGGCCGGGCTCGTGCTCGCGGCGACGAACGTGGCCTATCTGATCGGCGCGGTCTGGCTGATCGTGATCTGGAAAACGGGAGTCGTCCATCCGCAGTTTCTCTACGGCGGCGCGGTCATCGTGTTCGTGATCGCGTCGATGCTCTCGTTCGCGTTCCTGGTCGGCACGATCACCTCCTCGACCGCGGTGTCGATCATGCTCACCTACGGCCTCTTCTTCATCTCCGCGATCCTCGTCGCGCACGACAAGATCGAAGCCGCCGTCTCGAGCATCTGGAGCGCCCGGATCGTGCACGCGCTCTACGTGGCCCTGCCAAAGACCTCCGAGCTCGGGCAGGCCACCATCGCGCTCGTGTCGGGAGGCCAGGCGCCCGCGCAGATCACGAAGGCTCTCGCGCCGGCCCCGTTCATTTCCACCGCGATCTTCGCATTCGTTTGTCTCGCTCTGTCGAGCTGGGTGTTCACCCGAAAGGAGTTCTGATCATGGTCCGCATTCCGACCCGTCGTATCGCGCGCCTCGTTTCGATCGTCGCCCTCATCCCCGCCCTCGCGGCGGCAGGCGACGCGCTCACGCTCATTCCTCCCGATGCCGTGTCGGTCGGAGTCGCGAATATCTCCCAGTTCCGCAACAGCCCTCTCGCCGGCAAGCTCTTCGCGCAGGCCGACCGCATGACGGTCGACGGAGAAGCCGCCAAACTGCTCTCCGAGACCGGCCTCGAGCCCTCCGAGGACGTCGATGTCGTCACCTTCGCCCTTTCTCCGAAAGAAGGGGACGCCTCCGACGCGGATGTCCTCGTGCTCTTCGAAGGAAGATTCGATCCCGAGAAAATCTCCGCCGCGATGGTTTCGCGCGGCGCGGTCAGGAAGAGCGGCGACTCGGGCGCCTGGTACACGCTTCCCGCGGGCGAGAACCACCAGGGACAGCCCGGCGCCGTCGCGTTCCTCCGGCGAGGCCTGATGGTCGCTGGAACCGAGGCCGCCGTGCTCGAAACCCTCGGGTACGCGCGCAGTGGCGGCAGTTCCTTCCTCTCCGCCGGCGCGCTCGCTCCCGAGCTCTCGCGCATCGATGCGAAGGCCTCCGCCTGGATGGTCGTCGACGTGCCGAGAATGACGCGCCTCAAGAAGGAGCCGGCGTGGCAGGGCGAGAACGATCACCCCGGCGCGGCGCTGGCCCAATCGATGAAGCGCGTCTCGACCGTCGCGCTCTGGACGACCGACGAGGGCGACCAGCTCTCGTTCGGCGTGCTCGCGGTGTCGACCGACGCCGAGACGAGGCAGCTCCTCGAGGACACGGCGCGTGGCATGCTCGCCGCCTGGCGGCTCGCCGCATCGGACAAGGACCCGCAGCTCGTCGACGTCATCCGCGGCTTCGCCGTGAAACAGGACGGCGCCGGGGTCTCGCTCACGGGAAGCATCAGCGGCGAGACGCTCAAGAAGTTCACCGAGCGCCACCGCCAGCAGCTCTAGCATCGTCGCTTTCGACGCGGAAAGGCGGGCTCCGGGCCCGCCTTTTCGCGTCTGGAGTCGGGAGTCTGGAGCCTTGGAGTCCGGGCCGAGGTCTGAGGTCTGAGCCCCGTTCGCGTTCGGGGGACCGCTACAATCGGTAGAGGCTTCCGGCGGCATTGCCGGGAATGACCTCGTCGATTGCGACGCCGCGCTCGCCGTCGTACACTCGATCCACCACACGTTCGCCTGCCCGACTCGCGACAGCCGGCGCGTTCTCGCGCTCAGGATCACATCGGACAAGGTTCAGGAGCTATCGCCAGATGAGCAACAACATACCGCCGGAAAAAATGAAAGCAGCCGAGGCCGCTCTGACGCAGATCGAGCGGCAGTTCGGCAAGGGATCCATCATGCGGCTCGGCCAGCGCGAGGTGGTCGGCATCCCCTCCATCTCGACCGGATCGATCGGCATCGACGCGGCTCTCGGCGTCGGCGGCATGCCCCGCGGCCGCGTCGTCGAGATCTTCGGCCCCGAGTCGTCGGGCAAGACGACGCTCTCGCTCCACATCATCGCCGAGGCGCAGAAGCTCGGCGGCCTCGCGGCGTTCATCGACGCGGAGCACGCGCTCGACGCGGAGTACGCCAGGAAGCTCGGCGTCGACATCGACAACCTCCTCGTCTCGCAGCCCGACAGCGGCGAGCAGGCCCTCGAGATCGCGGAGATGCTCGTCCGCTCCGGCGCGATCGACATCATCGTCATCGACTCGGTCGCGGCGCTCGTTCCCGCGCGCCGAGCTCGAAGGCGAGATGGGCGACAGCCACGTCGGCCTCCAGGCGCGCCTCATGTCCCAGGCGCTCCGCAAGCTCACCGGCATCGTCTCGAAGTCGAAGACCTGCCTCGTCTTCATCAACCAGATCCGCGAGAAGATCGGCGTCATGTTCGGCAACCCCGAGACGACGACCGGCGGCCGCGCGCTGAAGTTCTACTGCGTCGGTGCGCGTCGACATCCGCCGCACCACGCAGATCAAGGAAGGCGACGAGGTCACCGGCAGCCGCGTGAAGGTCAAGGTCGTCAAGAACAAGTGCGCCGCGCCGTTCCGGCAGGCCGAGTTCGACATCGCCTACGGCGAGGGGATCTCCAAGCAGGGCGAGCTCATCGACCTCGGCCTCGAGCAGAAGATCGTCGAGAAGTCGGGCGCCTGGTTCTCCTACGGCGACATGCGGCTCGGCCAGGGTCGCGAGAACGCCAAGGTCTTCCTGCGCGAGAACCCCGACCTGCAGAACGAGATCGAGGCGAAGGTGCGGAAGGCGCTCGGCATCGGCGGCCACGAGCTCACGGTCATCGAGGGCGGTGAGCCGATGGTCAAGCAGGAAAAGCGCAACGCCCGGTAACGCGCCCGGACTCTCGCTCCACGCTCTCCACCGAATCCCGCGGCGGCCACCCCGGCCGCCGCGTTCTTCTTGCGAGCAAAAGTATATCGTTCGCTCGCGGAGGGTTCTCGAGTTGCCCGTCTTTCTTCATGAAGGGGTGCCGCTGCGCCTCGATCTCGCGATCGCGCAGTCCGGCTGCGTCGTCTCGCGCCGCGAGTCGCGCCGCCTCCTCGGCGATTCGCGCGTCATCGTCAACGGCGTTCCGCTCTCCGTGGCCTCGCGCGAGATTCGCCCCGGCGACCGCGTCGCGATCCAGCGCGACGAGCCCGATCTGGTTCTCCTCGAGCTCACCCGCGAGCGCGCAGTCATCGACAAACCTTCGGGCCTCTCGGCGCAGCTGCCGCGCCGCGGGGGTCCGCTCTCGTCTCTCGAGATCCTGTCGGCGCAGCTCAAACGCGCCGGCGAGCCGCCCGGCCTCTGGGTCGTGCACCGGATCGACACGGGAACGAGCGGCGTTCTGATCTACGCCCGGACCCGCCAAGAAGCGGCCACGCTGTCGGCTGCGTTCGCCCGCCACGAGTTCGAGAAACGTTATCTCGCCCTCGTCGGCAGGCGCCTCGAGCGCGAGCTCACCCTCCAGAGTCCCGTCGGGCGAACGAGCCCCGCGACCTTCGGCGCGGTCGAAGGCGGCCGCGCGGCGACCACGATCGTCCGACCGCTCGAGCAGCGGCCCGAGGGGACTCGGGTCGAGATCGTCATCACGACCGGCCGGACACACCAGATCCGCGTCCACCTCTCCGCCGCCGGTTACCCTCTCCTCGGCGACCTCAAGTACGGCGGGCGGCCCGCGGCGCGCCTCATGCTCCATGCGGCGCGCCTCGCGCATCCCTCGCTCGGATCCTGGGACGCGCCGGTGCCGTTCTGAATCTGCTGTCTGATAGCATCCCGCCATGAACGTTGTCGACATCCACGCAACCACGATCCTCTGCGTCCGCCGCGACGGGGAGGTCGCGCTGGCGGGCGACGGTCAGGTCACCGTCGGCAACACGGTGATCAAGCACGGCGCGTCGAAGGTCCGGCGCCTGTACGGCGGCGAGATCATCGCCGGGTTTGCCGGCTCCGCAGCCGACGCGTTCGCGCTCTTCTCCCGCTTCGAAGCCAAGCTCGAGGAGTACCACGGCAATCTCGAGCGGTCGGTCGTCGAGCTGGCGAAGGACTGGCGCCTCGACAAGTACCTCCGCCAGCTCCAGGCATTCCTCATCGTCGCGAACCGGGAGCGTTCCTATCTGCTCTCGGGAACCGGGGATCTGATCCAGCCTGACGACGGTCTCCTCGCGATCGGCTCGGGCGGGCCGTTCGCTCTGGCCGCCGCGCGCGCCCTGGTCAAGCACACCTCGCTCTCCGCGAAGGAGATCGCCGCGGAAGCGATGTCCGTCGCGGCGTCGATCTGCATCTATACGAACGACAACATCACGATCGAGACGCTTTGAGCTGCCGGGCGGCGATCGTGCACGGGGATTCAGTCCATGGTCATCATTCTTCCCGGTGAGACGGATCGAGCGGAGAGCCTCACGCCGCGCGAGATCGTCGAGCGCCTCGATCAGTACATCGTCGGACAGGGGGCGGCGAAGCGCGCCGTCGCGATCGCGCTGCGCAACCGCTGGCGGCGCCAGCAGCTCCCGCCCGAGCTGCGCGACGAGGTCGCTCCGAAGAACATCATCATGATCGGCCCGACCGGCGTGGGCAAGACCGAGATCGCGCGGCGCCTCGCGCGCATGACCGGTTCCCCGTTCCTGAAGATCGAAGCCTCCAAGTTCACGGAAGTCGGCTATGTCGGCCGCGACGTGGAGTCGATCGTCCGCGACCTGACCGAGCTCGGCGTGAAGCTGGTCCGCGAGGAGCGCGCCCACGGCGTGCGGAGGAAGGCGGAAGCGAACGCGCGCGAGCGCCTTCTCGATCTGCTCCTTCCGACGCGCACCACCGGCTTCAACCCCTACGCCCCCGAGGCCGCGCCCGCGCCGCAGACGGATGAAGGAGCGCGCGAGACGCGCGAAAAGCTCGGTCGCTGGCTCGACGAGGGCCGCCTCGAGGCGCGCGAGGTCGAGCTCGACGTCAAGGAGTCCGGCTTCCCCTCCTTCGAGATCTTCACGAACCAGGGCGTCGAAGAGATGGGCGTGAACATGAAGGACATGCTCCCGAACCTCTTCGGGGGCCGCACGAAGCGCCGGAAGATGCCCGTGTCCGACGCGCGCCCGATCCTCATCGCGGAAGAGACCGAAAAGCTCGTCGACCAGAGCGCCGTCGCGCGCGAGGCGATCGAGCGCGTCGAGCAGAGCGGGATCGTGTTCCTCGACGAGCTCGACAAGATCGCCGGACGGGAGTCCCAGCACGGTCCGGACGTCTCACGAGAGGGCGTTCAGCGCGACCTCCTCCCGATCGTGGAAGGCACGACCGTCAATACGAAATACGGCATGGTGAATACCGATCACGTTCTCTTCATCGCGGCCGGAGCGTTTCACGTCTCGAAGCCGTCGGACCTCATCCCGGAGCTTCAGGGGCGCTTTCCCATCCGGGTCGAGCTCGACTCGCTGAGCGAAGAGGACCTCCAGCGGATCCTTCGCGAGCCGCGCCATGCCCTGACCCGGCAGTACCGCGAGCTCCTCCGGACCGAGGGGGTCGATCTGCAGTTCACGGACGACGCGGTCTCCGAGATCGCTCGATTCGCGGCGGAGGTGAACCGTCGCACGGAGAACATCGGCGCGCGGCGCCTCCACACGATCCTCGAGAAGCTCCTCGACGACGTCTCGTTCCGCGCCGACGCTCTCGCCGGCCAGACCGTCATCGTCGACGGCGAGTACGTGCGGACCGCACTCTCGGATGTCGTCAAGGACGTCGATCTGTCGAGGTACGTTCTTATAGAGACGGCGTCCTTCGTTCTCCGTGTCTCCGATTCTTCGCGGCGAGGGGTTTGGCCCCGCATTGAATCGCAGCTGAGCCGGAGCGAGCGAGCCGCGATCTCGGCCGCGGAGAACTGAAAAACGGAGAACGGAGAACGACAAAATGCCGATCGCAACCGTGAATCCCGCAACCGGAGCGACGATCCGAACGTTCGCTCCGATCACCGACGAGGCGCTGGAACGGAAGATCGCTCTCTCGGTGGAGGCGTTCGCGCGCCACCGAAAGACCTCGTTCGCCGAGCGCGCGGCGAAGATGCTTCGAGCAGCCGACATCCTCGAGCGCGATCAGCGGAAGCTCGGCGACTTGATCACTCTCGAGATGGGAAAGCCGGTGAGCGCCGCGCGGGGCGAAGTCGCGAAGTGCGCCCTCGCGTGCGGCTATTACGCCGGCAACGCGGAGAAGCATCTCGCGGTCGATCGGATCAAGACCGAAGCGACCGAAAGCTATGTCCGGTACGAGCCGATGGGGCCGATTCTCGCGGTCATGCCGTGGAACTTCCCCTTCTGGCAGGTGTTCCGCTTTGCCGCTCCGGCGATCATGGCGGGCAACGTCGGTCTTCTCAAGCACGCGTCGAACGTCCCTCAATGCGCGCTGGCGATCGAAGGCATCTTCCGCGAGGCCGGGTTCGAAGAGGGGATCTTTCAGACCCTCCTGCTCGAATCCTCGCGCGTCGACGCGGTCCTGCGGGACCCGCGCGTCCGCGCCGCAACCCTGACGGGAAGCGAGCCCGCCGGACGTTCGGTCGCGGCCATCGCCGGGGATGAGATCAAGAAAGTCGTGCTCGAGCTGGGCGGCTCCGACCCGTTCATCGTCATGCCGTCGGCGGACCTCGACGAGGCCGTCGCGACCGCCGTGAAGGCGCGCACGGCGAACAACGGGCAGTCGTGCATCGCCGCGAAGCGCTTCATCGTTCACGAGGCGATCGCCGGAGAGTTCGAGAAGAAATTCGTCGCGCGGATGCAGGCTCTCCGGGTCGGCGACCCCTCGGACGAATCGACCGAGATCGGGCCGCTCGCTTCGGCTCGGATCGCCGAGGACCTCCAGAAGCAGGTGGACGAGTCGGTTCGCAGGGGAGCGAAGGTGCTCACGGGCGGGAAGAGACCGCCGGGCAAGGGCAACTTCTATCCGCCGACGGTTCTCGCCGACGTTCCCGACGGCTCCCCCGCCGCCGACGAAGAGCTCTTCGGTCCCGTCGCCTCGCTCTTCCGCGTCGCGTCGCTCGACGAGGCGATCGCCCGTGCGAACCGCACCTCGTTCGGCCTCGGCGCGTCGGCCTGGACGAACGATCCCCTCGAGCGGGAGCGGTTCGCCACCGAGATCGAGAGCGGCCAGGTCTTCATCAACGCCATGGTCGCGTCCGATCCGCGCGTTCCGTTCGGCGGGGTGAAGCGCTCCGGCGTCGGAAGGGAGCTCGGCGAGCTCGGGATCCGCGAGTTCGTCAATGCGAAGACGGTGTGGGTGCGGTGAAACCGTTCTCCGTTCTTCGTTCTCCGTTCTCCGTTCTTCGTTCTTCGTTCTCCGGCCGGCGTCCGCAGACCCTGACCTCGGACCTCGGAACATGGTCTGTTGCCACTCGTTCGTCATCCCGAGCTGACCGACGGCGCGGACGCCGATGAAGCGAGGATTGACCCCGTTGGTCATCCTGAGCGAGGGGGGTGGGCGGGTGTGAAGCGAAGGATCTCAAAATGCGGGACATCCGCTACCTCCGCGCAGGTGGTGTCATGAGAAGCCGAAGGCGAGGGACCTTTTGGTGCACACGCGCGAGATCCGAATTCCTCTCGGTATGCACAAAAGGTTCTTAGTCGCGCTTACGCGCTCATCAAGATGACGTTCAAGAACGATCATCGCCCCCAAGAACGGAGAACGGAGAACGGGGAATCAGTCCAGTCGGAACCCGATCTTCACCGTCACCTGGTACTCGGCCAGTTTCCCGCCGTCGATGCGGCCGCGCATCTGGACGACCTCGAACCAGTCGAGGTTGTGGATCGACTCGGCGGCTTTGCGGACGGCGGCATCCGCCGCTTTCGCGAATGATTCTTTCGAGGTGCCGACGATTTCGATCAGTTTGTATGCCTTGTCCATGTCGTCCTCCGGCATGTGGTGCACGTCTGGATTCCGCAGTCTACGCCGAACCGGAACCGCGGCGGGGACTACAATCTCCCCATGCCTCGCGACGTCGGCGTGGACGGATGCCCCGGCGGCTGGCTCGCCGCCTGGAGATCCGCGCCGGGCCAGCCGGAAGCAAAGGTCTTTCCGACGATCGACTCGGCCGTCTTCGCGCTCGCTCCGCGAACCCTCGCCGTCGACATGCCGATCGGGCTCTCGGAGACCGGAGACCGCCTCTGCGACCGCGCCGCGCGCGCGATCCTCGGCAACCGCGCTTCGAGCGTGTTTCCTGCGCCACCCCGCCCTCTTCTCCGCGCGACCACATGGGATGAAGCGAACCGGCTGAGCCGCGCGATCGAAGGGAAGGGAATCTCGCGCCAGGGCTTCGCGCTCTTCGAGAAAGTCCGCGCGCTCGACGATCTACTCCAGCGCCGCCCCGAGTTGCGCGCCGTGATCTGGGAAGTCCATCCAGAAGTCAGCTTCGCGGCACTGCATAGCGCCCCGATCGCGGAGAAGAAACGGACCCGCGAGGGGAAGGACGTCCGCCTCGCCGCGCTGCATCGCTACTTCGACGACGACTCTCTCGAGCGGATCCGGGCCGAAGTCTCCCGAGCCGAGGCAGGAGACGACGACATCCTCGACGCGCTCATCTGCCTCTGGACCGCCGAGCGCATCTCCCTCGGCGTGGCCGTCACCCTCCCGGCTCTCGTCCCGCTCGACGCAACGGGAGTCCCGATGCGCATCGTGTATTGAAGACCGCGGCAAACCGGATTGAAATACGTAGGGTCGGCCTGCGGCCACCCCTACTTGCTACCTGCTACTTCTTGAACGTCCTGATGTGCTTTACGACCTCGGCGATCTCTTCATCCGAGAGCTTCGTCAACGGGGATAGGATCATCCTGCGGCCGGGGGTCGCGCGCAAGGGAAAGGCGGCACCGTTGTCGAGCGGAGGTAACGGCTCCGCCCGGTTCCGTCTCGGGCAGGTGAGCAGAAGGAGCGCAATCATGAACGAGCCGACTCGCCGGATCCTCTACTGGAGCCCCAGGATTCTCACGATTCTCTTCGCCGCCTTCATCAGCATCTTCGCACTCGACGTCTTCGACGAAACCGAAGGATTTTTCCCGACGGCGCTCGCCCTTCTCATGCATCTCACCCCGACGTTCCTGATCCTGCTGTTCCTGGCGGTCGCATGGCGCCGCGAGTGGATCGGCGGACTCCTCTACGTCGGGCTCGGGATCGTCTACATCGCGACGACCTTCGGCAGGTTCCCGTTGGGCGTCTACTTCACGATCGCGGGTCCGCTCCTCCTGATGGGCGCCCTCTTCTTCGTGAACTGGTTCCGGCGTGCGGAGATCAGGAAGGCGTAGGGGCGACCAGCAGGCGCCCGGGTCCTAATTCCGCGGTCACGAAAGTCCGGGCGCCCGCAGGGCGCCCCTACAGCCAAGAAGAAAAAAGGCGACCCTCGCGGATCGCCTGACGAATTTCAAAATGGCTCCGGCAGCAAGACTCGAACTTGCGACCCACGGATTAACAGTCCGTTGCTCTACCAACTGAGCTATGCCGGAGTGCTACGAACGGGCGCGGACGTTAACAAAGCCCCTCGCGCCACGTCAACCGCGTAACGGCATGGGGGGGCGGTTTATTGCGTCCCTCGGGTACACTCCCGCCGTGCTCCCGATCTACTTTTCCGGCTCCATCTCCGGCGGCCGGGGGGACCTCGCGCTCTACCAGAAGCTCGTCGAGCTCCTCGAGCAGGAGGGGTTTCGCGTGCTCGCCGGGGAGGTCACGAACACGGCCGTCACCGCGGCCGGCGAAACCCACGAGGCCCGGTTCATCTTCGAGCGCGACCTCCGGTGGCTCGAGCAGGTCGCCCGCGAGGGAGGCGCCGTCGTCGCCGAGGTGACGACCCCCTCGCTCGGCGTCGGCTACGAGATCGCCGCCGCGCGCTACCGCTTCGACCTCCCCGTCGTCGCGCTCTTCCGTCCCGCTGCCTGGCGGCGCTGCTCGGCCATGATCTCGGGCGACCCGGGCGTGACGCTCGTCGAGTACGACGAGGACAACCTGGAGGCCGCCGTGAAGACGGTGGTCGGCGCGATTCGAGGCCCATCCGACTGACCACCCACCCCGGGGCGGGCGAGACGCCCACACCACACCGGCGACGCTCGACGCCTGACGCTCCACGCTTCGACGCGATAGACTCCGCCGAGAGACGGACCGGCGCAGCCGGTCCCTACGCCGATGTCCCGCGAAATCGTCATCAACACCACCCGCCACGAGTCGCGGATCGCCGTCCTCGACGAGGGGCAGGTCGTCGAGCTGTGGGTCGAGCGCACCCGCCAGCGGACCATCGTCGGGAACATCTACAAGGGGCGGGTCACGAAGGTCCTCCCGGGGATGCAGTCGGCCTTCGTCGACCTCGGCCTCGAGCGCGACGCCTTCCTCTACGTCTCCGACGTCATCGAGGAGGTCGAGGAGTACGAGACCGAGACCTCCGACGAGCTCCATTTCGACGACGGCGTCTCCCCGCCCCCCCGCGCTGCCGAAACCTCGATCGCCGACCTGCTCCGCGAGGGACAGGAGATCGTCGTCCAGGTCTCCAAGGACTCGATCGCCAGCAAGGGCGCCCGCATCACGACCCACATCACGCTCCCCGGCCGCTTCCTCGTCTACATGCCGACCGTCAACCACGTCGGCGTCTCGCGCCGCATCGAGAACGAGGAGGAGCGCGTCCGCCTCAAGGACATCCTCGAGAAACTCCGCACCGATCCGCCTTCCCGGCGGCTTCATCGTCCAGGACCGCGGGCGAAGGCGCGCGCCGAAGAGGACTTCCGAGAACGACCTCCGCTATCTCAGCCGAGCTCTGGGAGCAGATCCGCCGGCGCGCCGAGAAAGCCTCGGCCCCGACCTCGCTCCACCACGACCTCGACCTCGTCCTCCGCACCATCCGCGACGTCTTCGCCCCCGAGTTCAAGACCGTCTGGGTCGACGCCGTCGAGGAGTACCAGCGCATCGTCGAGTTCCTCGACCAGATCCAGCCGAACCTCGTCCAGAGGTCCGGCTCTACCGGCGCGAGGAGCCGCTCTTCGACGAGTTCGGCATCGAGCCGGAGATCGAGAAGGCCCTCAAGTCGAAGGTCTGGCTCAAGTCGGGCGGCTACATCGTCATCAATCAGACCGAGGCGCTCGTCGCGATCGACGTCAACACCGGCAAGTACGTCGGCAAGAAGAACCTCGAGGAAACGGTCTTCCGGACGAACCTCGAGGCCATCCAGGAGATCGTCCGCCAGATCCGCCTCCGCGACCTCGGCGGGATCATCGTCCTCGACTTCATCGACATGGAGGAGGAGGAGAACCGGGCCAGGGTCTTCGCCGCCCTCGAGGAGGAGATCCGGAAGGACCGCTCGAAGACCAAGATCCTCCAGATCTCGGAGTTCGGCCTCGTCGAGATGACCCGCAAACGCGTCCGCCAGAGCCTCGAGCGCTCGCTCACGCAGGCCTGCCCCTATTGCGGCGGAAGCGGCCGGATCAAGTCCAATGCGACCGTCATCCTGGCGATCTGGCGGCAGCTCATGAAGCTCCGCGACCTCCAGCAGGAGGAGGAACTGATCGTCCGCGTCAATCCCGAGATCTATCAGGCACTCCAGGGAGAAGAGGCCGCGATCTTCGACGAGGTCGAGTCGCTCCACGGGATCCACCTCGTCTTCAAGCCGGACGAATCGCTCCACCACGAGCAGTTCGACCTGATGACGCTCTGAGGAGTCGGCAGGAGACCAGCCAGGAATCATCGGCGCACTGAAGTTTTGAACAATCACCCTCCTCCCGACTGCGCCTGAAACCGAACAAGATCTTTAGCTTCAGTCGCTTGTCGGAAGGGCGCCAGGCGGATCGCCGTGGCACAGCGTGTGCAGTTTTGCCCCCGCGCAGGAGCCGAGCCAGGATGCCCCTCGACGACAGTTTCAAGACTCTGAGCGAATTCCTCAACAGCCTCGATGAGGTCGGCGAGCAGAAGTTCGAGCTCTCCCACTCCCTCGTCATCATCTGTCCCGATTGCGGGAAGAACATCGCATTTCGGAACCGCTGCCCCAAGTGCGGCGGCAACAGCTGGATTCCGGCCGGCCACGCGGGTGGCGTCTTCGAGCAGATGAAGGCGCAGCGGTGGCGCGACATGCTTCACGACTCCGAAGAAGCCGACCTCTTCCCCACCGCGGAGCGTCCGCGAGCCGCTCCCCTCCTGATCCGACAGTCGATTCGGCACACGCTTCGGGGCCGAAAACCGCTCCGCCCTCAGGGGCATGGGCCCGGACAGGCTTCTCCAGGCGAGAAACCTCCCGTCGATTCGCCCCCGGGGGTCGGCGCCCTTCCCCCGTCGGAAACTAGTCGAAGAGTTCACACCCGACAGGCTGCCACGCCGAAACTACCGTTGATTCGGAGCGATCGAGCGCACTGTAGAATCCGCGCGCGCTCTGCCGTACCGGCCGATAATGGTGGCGAAGGCGCGCGCGAGCGACCGACGGCGTGCGCGGGCGGATTCTACGGAGCCGCGAGCCGGCGCGGGATGGCGCCGGCGCGCTACTGAACGGGCTCCGGGGCCTCGTCGGCGGCATCTTCGGGGAGCTCCTCATCCCGCTCGACCAGCTTGACGGCGCCGACCACGCGGTCCCCTTCATCGAGGTCGATGAGGCGCACTCCCTGCGCGGAGCGGCCGGTCTCCCGGATCGTCTCCGTGGGGAAGCGAATGATCTTTCCCTGCTCGGTGATGAGGAGCATCTCCTCGTCCCCGCTCACCCGACAGATCCCGACGACGGGGCCGTTCTTCTCGGTCCTCCGGATGTTGATCACGCCCGAGCCGCCCCGCCCCTGGAGGCGGTACTCGGGGATCGCGGTCCGCTTTCCGAATCCCCCTTCGGTCACGGTGAGGATCTCCCCCTCCTCGCTCGGAAGGACGTCGAGCTCGACGACGTAGTCCTCCTTGCGAAGCGTGATCGCGCGGACGCCGGCGGCGGTCCGCCCCATCGGCCGAATGCCGGATTCCGGGAAGCGGATCGCCATCCCGGCGTGAGTCCCGATGAAGATCTGGGAGGTCCCGTCGCTGAAGGCGACCGAGTGAAGGTCGTCTCCTTCGTTGATGTCGACCGCGATGATTCCGGCCGCGCGCGGGTTCGCGAAGGCGGCGAGCTCGGTCTTCTTGATCTTTCCCCGACGGGTGACCATGACGACGTACTTCGCCTCGCGTGAAGTCTCTCGTGGTGAGCAGGGCGCGCACGTTCTCGCCCGGCTCGATGCTGAGCAGGTTCACGATCGCCTTCCCGCGCGCATTCGATGCCCACTTCCGGGAGGCGCGTGCACCTTCAGCCAGTAGAGCCGGCCTCGGGTCGGTGAAGACGAGCACGTACGAGTGCGTCGAGGCGACGAAGAGATGTTCGACGATGTCCTCTTCCTTCGTCGCCATCCCGATGCGCCCCTTCCCTCCGCGGCGCTGCGCCCGGTACATCGAGAGAGGCGACCGCTTCACGTAGCCGCCGCGGCTGACGGTGATGACCATGTCCTCCTCGGCGATCATGTCTTCGATCGTGATCTCGTTGGCCTCCGGGATGATCTCGGTCCGCCGCTTGTTCGCCGTACGAGGCCTTGATGTCGCGCAGCTCGCCCGCGATGATCTCGAGGACGAGCGTCTCGGATGCGAGGATTTCCTTGAGGCGCCGGATCAGCGCGAGCACGTCCTCGTACTCCTGGACGATCTTGTCGCGCTCGAGCCCGGTGAGGCGCTGGAGGCGCATGTCGAGGATCGCCTGCGCCTGGATCGCGCTGAAGGCGAACTTCTCGATCAGGCCTGCCTTCGCCGCGTCGGGGTTGGCGCTGCCTCGGATCAGCGCGATGACCTCGTCGAGATGGTCGAGCGCCTTGACGAGACCTTCGAGGATGTGGGCGCGCTCTTCCGCCTTTCTCAGGTCGAAGCGCGTCCGCCGGACGACGATCTCCTTCCGGTGGTCGATGAAGTGACGCAGCAGCTGCTGCAGGGTCATGACCTGCGGCTGGTTGTCGACGATCGCCAGGAAGATGATTCCGAACGTCGTCTGCATCTGCGTGTTCTTGTAGAGGTGGTTGAGGACGACCTCGGCGACTTCGCCCCGCTTGAGCTCGATGACGATCCGCATGCCCTGCCGGTCGGATTCGTCGCGGATGTCGGAGATCCCGTCGATCCTCTTCTCGCGAACCAGGTCGGCGATCTTCTCGATCAGCCGCGCCTTGTTCGTCATGTAGGGGATCTCCGTGATGACGATCGACTGCCGCTCGGGGTGGCGCTTGTTCTCCTCGATCTCCGCGCGCGCGCGGAGCTGGATGATCCCGCGGCCCGTCTCGTACGCCTGCCGGATGCCGTCGAGGCCGTGAATGAACCCGGCCGTCGGAAAGTCGGGGCCCGGCATCGCGCGCATCAGCTCGAGCGTCGAGATCTCCGGCTTCTCGATCATCATCAGGCAGGCGTCGACCACCTCGCCCAGGTTGTGCGGCGGGATGTTGGTGGCCATGCCGACCGCGATTCCCGAGGAGCCGTTGACGAGAAGGTTCGGATACTTCGCCGGAAGAACCGAAGGCTCGACCAGCGAGCCGTCGTAGTTGGGGACCCAGTCGACCGTTTCCTTGTCGATGTCGTCGCGCAGCAGCTCCTCGGCGAGCCGCGTGAGGCGCACCTCGGTGTACCGCATCGCGGCCGCGTTGTCGCCGTCGAGCGAGCCGAAGTTCCCCTGCCCGTCGACGAGCGGGTAGCGCATCGAAAAGTCCTGCGCCATGCGCACGACCGTGTCGTAGATCGCGCTGTCGCCGTGCGGATGGAACTTACCCATCACGTCGCCGACGATGCGCGCCGATTTCTTGTACGCCTTCCCGGCGGTGTTCCCCTGCTCGTACATGCCGTACAGGATCCGGCGATGCACGGGCTTGAGCCCGTCACGGACGTCGGGAAGCGCGCGCCCGATGATGACCGACATCGCATAGTCGAGATACGACCGGCGCATCTCGTCTTCGATGTTGATCGGAACCTTCTGATCGTTGGACAGAACGTAGTCGGACATAAGCGTCTTGAGAGTCTAGGGCGTCTTGAGCGTCTTGAGCGTCTTGGGCGTCTTGAGCGTCTTGGGCGTCTTGGGCGTCTTGAGCGTCTTGGGCGTCTTGAGCGTCTTGAGCGTCTTGGGCGTCTTGAGCGTCTTGAGCGTCGGCGGTATCAGGAGAGTCGTCCGAGCCCTTGCGGACGCTCTAGACGCTCCAGACGCTCCAGACGCCCTAGACGCCCTAGACGCGTCAGATGTCCAGGTTCTTCACCATCAGCGCGTTGTTCTGAATGAATTCGCGGCGCGGCTCGACCGCGTCGCCCATCAGGATCGTGAAAATCTCGTCGGCCGCGACGAAGTCCTCGATCCTCACCTGCAGGAGCTGGCGCGTTTCGGGGTTCATCGTCGTCTCCCACAGCTGCTCGGGATTCATTTCGCCGAGGCCTTTGTAGCGCGAGATCGTGAGGCCCTTCTTCGCGAGCTCGTAGATCCGGTCGAGCAGCGCCCGCTCCGAGGCGAGGACCGTCCTTGGCGTCGTCGTGGCCAAGCAGGTACGGGCCCGACCCGGCCGCTGCGACTTTCGCGAACGATAGGGCGGCCTGACGGAACTCGAACTGCGTCACGAAATCGCCGTCGATGACGATGTGGCGCCTCGACCCGTTGCGGGACGCGTCGAAGGCGAGCGACGGAAGCGCGGGCTCGGCGCCTGTCCGTCCCCGGACTTGAGCTCGACGGCCTGGTATCCCGCCTCGCGGAGCGCGTTCGCGAGCGCTTCCATCCGCGCGCGGTCGTTGAGCGACGACTTGTCGACCACGCGGGTCTGAAAGAGGATCTCCATCGCCTCCAGCGGATAGCCGCGGGACTCGAGCTTGCGGATGTGCGAGCGGTAATCCTCCATCGTCTGGAGCAGCGCGATGAGGCGGTCGCCCGTGAGCGACTCCCCGCCCCCGGGCGTGATGCTCACCGTCGCCGCGATCCTCTGCATCAGGAAGCTCGAGAGGTCTCGCTCGTCCTTGATGTAGTGATCCTTCTTCCCCTGCACGACGCGGAAGAGCGGGGGCTGCGCGATGTACAGATGCCCCGCCTCGATGATCGATCGCATGTGCTGGAAAAAGAACGTCAGGATCAGGGTTCGGATGTGCGACCCGTCGACGTCCGCGTCCGTCATGATGATGATCTTGTGGTAACGCAGGCGGGTGATGTCGAAGTCGTCCGCTCCGATCCCCGTGCCCAGCGCCGTGATCATCACGCGGATCTCTTCCGACGAGAGCATCTTGTCGAGCCGCGCCTTCTGAACGTTCAGGATCTTTCCCTTGAGCGGGAGGATCGCCTGGAACCGCCGGTCGCGCCCCTGCTTGGCCGAGCCGCCCGCCGAGTCCCCCTCGACGAAATACACCTCGGAGAAACGAGGATCGCGCTCCTGGCAGTCGGCCAGCTTGCCCGGCAGAGAGCCGCGAGTCGAGCGCTCCCTTCCGCCGCGTCAGATCGCGCGCCTTCCGCGCCGCCTCGCGCGCCCGCGCCGCATCCACGATCTTCTCCAGGATCCGGCGCGCTTCGCGCGGGTGCTCCTCGAGGAACTCCGAGAGCTTCTCCGCGAGAACCTGCTCGACCCACGTCCGGACATGCGAGGAGACGAGCTTGTCCTTGGTCTGCGAGGAGAATTTCGGGTCGCGGATCTTCACCGAGATCACCGCAGAGAGCCCTTCGCGGATGTCGTCGCCCTCGAGCGTGACCTTCGCCTTCTGCAGGTACCCCTGGTCGTTCGCGTAGCGGTTGATCGTCCGCGTGATCGCGGCCCGGAATCCCTGCAGGTGCGTCCCGCCGTCGATGTTCTTGATCGTGTTCGTGAAGCAGTAGATGTTCTCGCTGTATCCGTCGTTCCACTGCATCGCGATCTCGATCTTTTCGCCGTCCTTCTCCTCGACGATCGAGATCGGATCGTCGTGAATCGGCGTCTTGTTCTTGTTCAGGTCCCGCACGAACGAGATGATCCCGCCCTCGTAGTGGAACTCGTGCTCCTTCTCGGTCCGCTCGTCGAAGATCCGGATGCGAACCCCGGAGTTCAGGAACGACAGCTCGCGCAGCCTCTGCGAGAGCGTCTCGAAATTCATGTCCAGGATGGAAAAGATCGCGGCGTCGGGCTTGAACGTGACGCGCGTCCCGCGCGCCTTGGTCGCCTCTTCCCGCTTCAGCGGCGCCTGCGGAATGCCTCCCCGGTAACTCTGGCGCCAGGCGTAGCCATCCCGGCTGATCTCGAGCTCGAGAGCCTCCGAAAGGAAATTCACGACCGACACCCCGACCCCGTGCAACCCCCCCGAGACTTTGTAGGAGTTGTTGTCGAACTTCCCGCCCGCGTGCAGCTCGGTCATGATGACCTCCGCCGCGGACCGGTTCTCTTCCTTGTGGAGGTCGACCGGGATCCCCCGGCCGTTGTCCTCGACCGTCACCGAGTTGTCCGGGTGGATGAGCACCGACACGCGGTCCGCGTAGCCGGCCAGCGCCTCGTCGATCGCGTTGTCGACGACCTCGTACACCATGTGGTGGAGGCCGCTCGCGTCATCCGTGTCGCCGATGTACATCCCGGGGCGTTTTCGCACCGCATCCAGGCCTTTGAGGACCTTGATGTCTTCCGCCGTGTAATTCGTCGTCATACGCTCTTTTTTGCTCGCGCACCCCGTCCGACGACGGCTCGCGCGCGCTGATTTGTGCGGGTGGATTCGGGCTGACGAGCCGCTCTCACGAGGAGCACGACCGGGTCGCTTTCCGCGTCGGGATGTCGGACTCCCGCCGCCCGAAGATTTCGACTCTCCAAACCGATGGTTGCAACGCCTGATTTTAACAGAAAATTCTAGGCTGAAGTGATTGAAAAGGCTTAGAGTTGCCTCATCCTTCGCCCGCCGGTTCGACCCGCCCTCCGGAAAGGCCGAATCGGCGGTTCGGACCCATCGAAAACCGGTCGAAAAAGGCGTCTTTCGGCGAGGTCGTCACCAGCTGGATCCGCCCGATCAGGTGCTGCAGAAGTCGCTCGATGATTCCCAGGTCGAGCTCCGCGTCGACGTCATCGAGAAGAAACAGCGGGCTCTCGCCTGTCCGGCGCCTGTAGAGCTCGATTTTGGCGAGCTTCAGGAACAGCACCGTCATCTTCACCTCCCCGCTCGAGAGGATCTCGGAGGCGGGAGCGCCATCTACGGTAATGTCGAGCCCGTCTCGGTGCGGGCCGGCCAGCGTGAATCCCACGGCCAGCTCCCGCCGCCGCAGCTGGCGAAGGATCGCGAGGCCGTTCTCGGCGCTCAGCTCTTCCTCGAATCCGCTGGGGCGGTACGCGATCTCCAGTCCCGTGACGTGGTACGCGTGCTCCTGGAGGATCCGTGCCGTCTCCGTCGCCAGATCCTCGGCGTAGGCCCCCCGCGCCTTCGCCACCGGGAGCGCCGCGCCAATCAGCTCAGCGTCCCAGGCATCCAGGTCTCGCCGCGCCACGGCCCCTCCCTGCTGCAGCAGCGCGTTTCTCTGCTTGAGGGCTCTCGCGAAGCGGGCGAGGTCCGTCAGGTAGCCTCCGCGAATGCTGGCGATCCCCCGGTCCAGGAACCGCCGCCGCTCGTCGGGACCGCCGCGAACGATCGCGAGGCGCGCCGCCGAGTAGGCGAAAACCGGCAGCAGCGCGAGATAGTCGTGGAGCGTTGTCTTCTGCCGATTGACCAGGAGCTCGCGTTTCCGTTCGGCGCCGAGGCTGATGCCCGCGGAGATCCGGCGGAGGATCCCGGCGGCGTCCTCGACGTCCCCTTCCGCCCACGTCGTGGTCGAGCCGAGACGCGGCAGGTGGGCCAGGCGGGTCGTGCGAAACGACTTCGTCGTCGCGAGAAAGTAGATCGCCTCGAGAAGGTTCGTTTTCCCCTGGCCGTTGTCGCCGACCAGGATGTTGGCGTTCGGATGCGAGGTCGATCTCGGAATCCGCGAGGTTCCGGAAGCTCCGGGTGGCGACCCTTCGGAGGATCAAGGGATCACGAGATCCGCATCGGCATCACGACGTACAGGTAGTCGTACGGAAGATTTCCCTTCTCCTCCGGACGCCCGATGCACTGGCTGTTCTCGTCCTTGAGCTCGAGCGTGACGTTCGGCGTGTCGATCGCGCTCAGAAAGTCGGTCACGTACGCGGCGTTGAGCCCGACGTAGAACGGCGCGCCGGCGTACTCGATCGGGACCGTCTCTCGCGCGTCGCCGAGCTCGGGATTGGTCGACGACACCGTCAGTTTCCCGGGCGCGAAATCGAATCGAACCGCGCGCGTGCGCTCGTTCGCGACGAGCGAGATGCGACGGATCGTAGAAAGGAGTCGGTCGCGGTCGACCTGTACGCGCCGGTCATTGTCCCGCGCGATGACTTCCATGTAGTTCGGGAAGTTGACGTCGATCATCCTCGCCATCAGCCGTCGCGGTCCCGCCTCGAAGAACATGTGGTTCTCGGACGTTCCGAAGCGGACTTTCTCGTCGGCGTCTGCCTCGAGTCGAAGAATCTCGTGAAGCGCTTTTCGCGGGATGAGGATCGTGAGATCCGTGCGCGGTGCGCCGTTTCCGTGAGGAAGATTGACGAGCGCCATCCGGTGCCCGTCGGTCGCGACCATCTCCATCTTCTCCGAGAGAACTTTCAGCAGCGCGCCGTTCAGCTGGAACCGCGTCTCCTCATGAGTGATCGCGAAGATCACCTTCTCGACCATCATCTTCAGATCGGCCAGACCCATCTCCTGGGCGTTCTGCACGGAGACCTTCGGGAGCGTCGGATAATCCTCGGCGGGCAAGCCCAGAAGCCTGAATTTCGCCGTTCCCGACTCGATCTGAATCGAGTAGTTCTCGCCCAGACGTGAGACGAACGTCCTCATCGGGAAGCGCGCGGATGACGTCGAAGAGGCGACGCGCGTCGAGCGTGACTCCGCCCGGCGGTCTTGATCACCGCGGGGCATGACGTCTGCAGCGTGACGTCGAGATCCGTCGCCGCGAGCTCGAGCCGATCCTCGCCGGTGCGAAGGAGAACGTTCGAGAGGATCGGAATCGTCGATCGCTTCTCCACGACTCCCTGGCAGAGCTGGAGTTCGCGCTGCAAATCCGCCTTGGCTACCGTGAGCTCCATGTCCTTATTCCTTCAGTTCAAATCAGATTTCTCTAAATAGCAGTAGTAGTAGTAGGCCTTGAGGAAAACCGGACGCCTTTGCCCAAGTGTCTCGAAGTATAGCAACTCCAACCTGTTCCGAGCCGCGCATTTCGCTGCGGATTTCACGCGGATTTCGGGAACCGTTTTCCACAGGTCGGCGGGCCGCCCCGTGCACAGCGTTTTTTTCCGCGACCTTTCCGCAGCGGAATCCGCCGGTTTTTCAGCAGCAGGAACGAAGAAGAAGGGAGGGTTTTTGCGAGACGGTTTCGACGAGATGGTTGTTGGTAACGTCAGATTAGCCAAAGGATCATTTTCGTTTCCGTTCGGCCATCCGTGAAAAGACGAAAGGGTTTTGACCATTGCCCTGCCTGCGTCTCCTTGCCTACTAACGAAAGTGTTTCGTGAGCATGTCGATCGTGTTCTCGACCGCGGGATCCTCGTGCTTGAGTCGGTCGATCTTTTCCACCGAGTAGATGACCGTCGAGTGATGCTTGTTGTTGAAGAGCTTTCCGATCTCCGGATACGAGAGATCCGTCAAGCGCTTGCACATGTACATCGCCACCTGGCGCGGGTAGGCGATCGGGCGGGCGTTCGACTTGGTCTTCATGTCGGTCACCTTGATCCCGTAATGCGTCGCGACGACTTTCAGGATCTCGCCGGGCGTGATCGGCTTGTTCTCTTTCGCGAGGACGTCACGTAGAGCTTCCTTCGCGAGATCGATCGTCAACGGGTGCCCGGTCAGAGAGCCGAATGCCCCGATGCGGTTGAGGTGCCCTTCGAGCTCCCGGATGTTCGATCGGACCCGTTCGGCGATGAACATCGCGACGTCGTTCGACAGATCGAGTTTGCGCTCCTCGGCCTTCTTCCGAAGGATGGCGATCTTCGTCTCGAGATCCGGCGGCTGGATGTCGGCGATCAGCCCCCATTCGAACCGCGAGCGAAGGCGTTCTTCGAGCGTCGGAATCTCGCGGGGCGGCGCGTCGGAGGTGAAGACGATCTGCTTCTGCGCTTCGTAAAGCGCGTTGAACGTGTGGAAGAACTCCTCCTGCGTCCGCTCTTTTCCGGCGAGAAACTGGATGTCGTCCAGAAGAAGCGCGTCGACCGAGCGGTAGCGGTCGCGGAAGTTCGACATCCGGTCGTAGCGGATCGACGTAATCAGCTCGGTCACGAACGCGTCGGCCGACATGTAGACGACCCGCAGCTCCGGGTGGGCGGTCGTGATCTGCTGGCCGATCGCCTGGATCAGGTGCGTCTTTCCGAGCCCGGCGCCGCCATACAGGAAGAGAGGGTTGAACGAGCCGCTCGGGTTTTCCGCGATCGACAGCGACGCGGCGTAAGCCAGCTGGTTCGAGTTTCCGACGACGAACGTGTTGAACCGATAACGGGGATTGAAGATCGAGGTCGGGATATCCGGAGGAGGCGCGCTCTCGCGCCCTCGATCCTGACTGGAACCGGACAGTCGGATCGAGGCATCCGCCACGAAGTGCACCTTGGTCCTTTCCGAGCTCAACTCGCTCAGGATCGAGCGGATTTCGCGGCTGTAGCGGGACGAGATCTCGTCGACGTATCGATCGTCCGGGACGCGGACGTCGAGCGTTCCACCTTTATCGGCGAGAAGAGAGGTGGGCTCGAACCACGTCTTGTATTCGTTGCGGTCGATCCTGCTCTCGAGCCTGACGAGGACCTGATTCCAGAGGTTCATAACGTGCGCGGACCCGCCGCAACCCCTTGAGATTCCACAGGTTTTCCACACCTGTGGAAAACGGCGGGGCTTGAAGAAGGGGTCGGGGAGCATAGCAAAGGCGCGGACGCGAGTCTAGGCGTCCAGAGGTCTGGGAGTCCAGTTGTCCGGGCCGAGTTGGGGAGTGTAGTCCGAAGCGGCTTTTCCGGCGAGCGAATCGAGAATTGGGGCCGAAATCCACGCCATCGCGAGGACGCAGCCCTTCATCCGGAGTCGATTCAGATCCGCGGACTCCAGACTCCCGGACGCCCCGACGCGGGCGGTTGGGCGGTGGAATTCCCCCTTCCCGGGTGGCGTTCCGCGTGATGGCTCAGCGGCGCGTTGACCTCGGCGCGAGACGGGTCTATACTCACCGTCTTTGTTTTCAAAGACTTAGGATCAGGTGAAACGATGAAGCGTACCTTTCAACCCAACAACCGCCGGCGCAAGCGGACGCACGGCTTTCTCGTACGGATGGCGACGAAGAACGGCCGCGCCGTCATTTCCGCGCGCCGCCGCAAAGGCCGCAAGCGCCTCGCCGTCTGACCCCGCCCGCCGGCCGGGTGCGCGAGGGGGCAGTGAGCGCTCCAGCTTGAAGCAATCTCCGTCAGAAACCCTCCCGAAGAAGGAACGGATCGCGAAGCGCCGCGACTTCCTTCGCGCCTACGAAGCCGGCGCCAAACAGTTCGGTCGTTACTCGGTCGTCTTCGTGCTGCGCAACGAGCTCGGGCACCCTCGAATCGGCGTCACGGCGACCAGGAAGCTCGGGAAAGCGAACGTCAGAAACCGGACGAAGCGGTGGGTCCGCGAGATCTACCGGCGCAACCGAGCGCCGCTGGGTCTCGCCCCGCATCCTTTCGACTTCGTCGTCAACATCAAAGGGAGCGCCGCGGTGGCAGCCTTCGAGGATTTCTCCAACGACCTCGTCCGAACGCTCCGGCGGGCCCTCGCGGCGGCGCAGAAATCGGCATGACCATCGCCGGAATCATTCGCGGACTCCTCCTGCGGCTTCTCCGCCTCTACAAGCGATTCATCTCGCCGCTCCTCCCCCCCGCCTGCCGCTTCGAGCCGACCTGCTCGGTCTACGCGATGGAGGCGGTCTCCCGCTACGGCACTCTCCGGGGGTCGTGGCTCGCCATGCGGCGCCTCGCGCGCTGCCATCCATTCAATCCTGGAGGTTGGGACCCGGTCCCCTGAGACATGGAAAAACGACTCTTTCTCGCCGTCTTTCTCTCGATCGCGTTCCTCTTCGCCTGGGGCGCGCTCGCCCCGCGTTTCTTTCCTGAGCTCGCGCGGAAGCCCGTCGCGAAGACTGCCAAGGGCGACGAGCGGCCCGCGGCAGCGACGAGCGCCGCCGCGCCGCCCTCCGCCCAGCCGACGGCCTCTCCCGCGACCCAGCCCCCTCCCGCCCGGATCGCGGCTCCCGCCGGCGCCCCCGCCGAGACGATCACCGCGCCTTTGGAAGAGAGAGTCGTCGTCCAATCGGAGATCTACCGCGCGGAGTTCTCGAACCGCGGCGCTCAGCTGATCTCCTTCCAGCTCCTCGCCTACCCGCAGAAAAAGGGCGGAGCGCCCGTCGACCTCGTCGCCCCGCGCACGGAGGAGCGGACCGATTACCCCTTCGCGGTCGGCGCCGCCGATCCCGCCGTCACCGATCGCGTGAACGCAGCCCTCTACCGCGTCGAGCGGACGAGCGAGGGCGAGGCGACCCTGCTCCGCTTCCGCTGGGCTTCCGGCGGGGTCTCCGTCGAGAAGACGTTCCGCCTCGATCCGAAGCGCTACCTGTTCGCGTTCGACGTCAGGATGAGCACTCCCGCGAACGTTCCCTGGCGGGTGACGATCGGCCCCGGGATGCGCAATCTGCTCCCCGAAGAGGAAGGCAATCGCTTCGCGCAGACCGGCCTCGGCATCGTCCAGTTCGAGGGCGACCTCGAGACGATTCCGAAAGAAAAGGCCGACGCGTTCCAGATTTTCGAGGGACGTCCCGAGTTCGTCGGGATCGAGGACAACTACTTCCTCTCCGTGCTCAAGCCGGAGCGAGGAGGCGACGCGACGTTCCGCGTGACGGAAGTCCCTTCCGTCATCGCAGGGGGGAAGCCGCGCAAGGAGCTCTACGCCGGCATCAACGCCGCCGGCGGCTCGGTCGCGGGCACGGCGTACTTCGGCCCCAAGGAAGTCGGTCACCTCGACGAGTTCGGACTCGAGAAGACGCTGCAGTTCGGCATCTTCGGATTCATTTCGCGGATCCTGCTCACCGCGTTGATCTGGATCAACACCTGGACGCTCAATTACGGCTGGGCGATCGTCGTCCTCACCGTGATCATCAAGGTCCTTCTCTATCCGCTCCAGCACAAGAGCATGATCTCGATGAAGCGGATGCAGCTCGTGCAGCCGAAGATGAACGCGATCAAGGAGCGCTACAAGAAGGCGAAGACGGATCCGGACCAGCGCCAGAAGATGAACCTCGAGATGATGAAGCTCTACAAGGACGAGGGGATCAATCCGGCGAGCGGATGCGTCCCGCTCCTCCTTCAGCTTCCGATCCTCTGGGGCTTCTACACGCTGCTCTCCCGGGCGATCGAGCTTCGCGGGGCTCCCTGGATCCTCTGGATCACCGACCTCTCGATCAAGGATCCCTACTACATCACGCCGATCCTGATGACGATCACGATGTTCGTCCAGCAGTGGATGACGCCGACGACCGCCGACCCGGCGCAGCGACGGATCTTCCTCATCATGCCGCTCGTCTTCGGGTGGCTCTTCAAGGAATTTCCGAGCGGGCTTGTACTCTACTGGCTGGTTCAGAATATCCTGTCGATCATTCAGCAGTGGATCACCAATCGCTACTGGCACACACCGCAGCCGAAACGTGCAAAGGGGTAACGATCGATGGCGGGACAGCGATTCGAAGGACGGAGTCTCGACGAGGCGCTCGAGGCAGCGGCCACCGAGCTGGGCGTCGCCCGCTTCCAGATCGACTATCACGTGGTCGTCGAGAAGCGCGGATTTCTGGGCGGCCTCAAACGCGTCGTGATCGAAGCGGAAGCCGACCCCGATCGCCAGCCGCCTCCTTCCTACGATCTTTCGCCCGCTCAGGTGTACCAGCCCGAGCCGCGAGGCCGTCGCGAGGGGGGGCGCGGAGACGCGCTCTGTCCGGCTCCGCGCCGCGGCGGGCGCGGAGAGCGCGGCGATCAGGCCGGGCGCGGCGGGGGAGCCCGGGAGCGCGAGCAGATCCCGACCCAGGAGGAGCGGAGCGCCGAGGCGGCGACCGTGGCCGCGTGGTGCGAGGAAGCCTTCGAGCTCGCCGAGCTCGAGATCGTCGTGCGCACCGCCGAGCGCGAGGATCGGATCGACGTCAGCCTCTTCGGGCGCGACGCGTCCCGGACTCTCGACCGCAACGGCGAGCTCCTCGACGCGATTCAGGTGCTCGCAAACAAGGCTCTCGTCCACCGCCGCGTGCAGAAGCCCATCGAGCTCGACGCGCGCGGCTTCAAGGAGCAGAGAACCGAGGAGATCGAGGAACAGGCTCACCTCGCGGAGGACCGCGTGCGGGAGAGCGGGCGGGAGCAGCTCCTTCCCGCGATGAGCCCCATCGAGCGCCGCATCGTTCACCTCGCGCTCGCCGATTCGCAGCACGTCCAGACGATCTCGCGAGGCGACGGCTTCTACAAGCGCGTTGCGATCGTTCCGAAGACGGAAGGGGAGAGTGCGGAAGCTGGCGAACCGCTGGCGTGATCCGCGAGAGCTTCGGGATCTCTAGATCGGGAGACCCGCCGATCGACACCATCGTCGCCCCGGCGACGCCGTTCGGGGCGAAGCGCGCTCGCGATCGTTCGCACTCGACGGCCCGCGCGCCCCCGAGATCGCCGAGGAGCTCGCGGGGGGAGCGCTCGAGGAGCGGAAGGCGACGTTCGCTCGATTGCGCGATGGAGAGGATGCGATCGACGAAGCCGTCATCGTCCGCTTCGTCGCGCCGCGCTCCTACACCGGCAACGACCTCGTCGAGATCACCCTTCACGGAAGCCCGCCGGTCATCGAGCGCCTTCTCCGCGCGGCGATCGCCCGCGGCGCGCGGATGGCCGAGCCGGGGGAGTTCACCGAGCGCGCCGTCCTGAACGGCAAGATCGATCTCGTCCAGGCCGAAGCGATCGGGGACCTCATCGAATCGCGCACCGCGCTGCAGGCGAAGCTCGCGCTCTCGAACGTCGAAGGCATCCCTGAGCCGCGAAGGCGCCGCGCTGCGCGAGCTCGTCGTCGACATCCTCTCGCGCGTGGAAGCCGCGCTCGATTTCGCCGAAGAAGGGTACGAGTTCATCCCACGCCCCGAAGCGATCGCGAAGATCGAGGATGCGCTCGCCCGCCTGGCCGCCCTCGAGGCGACGTTCCGCAGAGGCCTCGCGACCGCCCGCGGCATCACCGCCGTGATCCTCGGGCGGCCGAACGCGGGAAAATCGACGCTCCTCAATTTTCTGTGCGGATGCGACCGCGCCATCGTGACTCCGATCGCGGGGACCACGCGCGACCTCCTCCGCGAGACCATCGAGCTCGGCGGACTGCCCGTCACGCTCGTCGATACCGCCGGCCTTCGAGAGTCGGAAGATGCCGTCGAACGGATCGGGGTCGCCCGGGCGCTCGATGCCGCGGCGGGCGCGGAGCTGGTGCTCTACCTGATCGATGCGGAGCACGGGAGGGTGGGCGAGGACGACGAGGCGCTTCGCGCGCATCCGAGCGCGATCGTCGTCTACACGAAGGTGGACCTCGGGGCGCCCCCTGCCGGAGAGCTGGGAGTTTCCGTAAATGGTGATATTGGGGTGGGGGAGCTCCTCTCGTTGCTCGATCTCCGGGTCCGGGAGAGCTTTGCGATCCCCGAAGGGAGCGCGGCCGTGGTGAATGAGCGGCAGCGCGAAGCGCTCCTCGAGGCGCGCGATGCGTTGAGGGCCGCGCGCGCTTCCTTCGAGTCGGGCGCCACGGAAGAGTTCGCCTCGCTCGAGCTCCGGCGCGCCGCCCGCGCCCTCGGGATCCTCACCGGCGAGATCACCACGGACGAAGTCATCCGCCGGATCTTCGCAAAATTTTGCATCGGCAAGTGATGTTCCACGTGGAACCATGACGCGATTCGACGCGATCGTCATCGGCGGCGGCCACGCCGGCGCCGAAGCGGCCCGCGCTCGCTCAGCCGGGCCGGCCGCACCGTCGCGCTCGTCACGATGAAGCGCGACGCGATCGGCCGCATGTCGTGCAACCCCGCCATCGGCGGCCTCGCCAAAGGGCACCTCGTCAAGGAGCTCGATGCCCTCGGCGGCCTCATGGCCGAAGCGACCGACGACGCCGGGATCCAGTTCAAGGTGCTCAATCGCTCCAAGGGCCCCGCCGTCCAGGGACCGCGCGCCCAGTGCGACCGCACCCTCTACGCCGCCGCCGTCCAGCGAATCCTCGGGGCCGAGCCGAACCTCACCCTCGTCGAAGGGATCGCCGCGCGCCTTCTCCACCAGGGTCGCGCCCTCACCGGCGTCGCCCTCCAGGACGGGACCGAACTGAAGGCCACCGCGGTCATCGTCACCACTGGAACCTTCCTCCGCGGCCTCATGCACTCCGGCGAGACGAAGACCGTCGGCGGCCGCTTCGGCGAGCCCGCCGCCGAGACGCTCTCCGACTCGCTGCGCGCTCTCGGCCTCTCCCTCGGCCGGCTCAAGACCGGGACCCCCCCGCGCGTCCTCCGCGATTCCATCGACTACCGCCGCCTCGAGCCCCAGCCGGGCGATCCCCAGCCCCGCCCGTTCTCGATCCTCACCAGGCGCCCCCTCCGCCCTCAGGTCCTTTGCTGGATGACCTACACCGGAGCGGCCGCGCACGAAGCGATCCGAAAGAACCTCCACCGCGCCCCCCTCTACTCCGGACAGATCTCCGGCATCGGGCCCCGCTACTGCCCCTCGATCGAGGACAAGGTCGTCCGCTTCGCCGACAAGGAGCGCCATCTCGTCTTCGTCGAGCCGGAAGGCCTCGACCACCCCTGGGTCTACCTCAACGGCATCTCCACCTCGCTCCCTTCGGACGTCCAGGATGAGGTCGTCCAGTCGCTCCCCGGGTTCGAGAAGGCCGTGATCGCCCGCTACGGCTACGCGGTCGAATACGACTTCGCGAACCCCGAGCAACTCGATCCGACCCTGCAGGTCCGCGGCGTCGAAGGTCTCTTCCTCGCCGGCCAGATCAACGGGACCTCGGGTTACGAGGAGGCGGCCGCCCAGGGGTTCCTCGCCGCCGCGAACGCCCTCGAGTTTCTGCGGGGCGGGGAGCCGCTCATCCTCCGCCGCGATCAGGCCTACGCCGGCGTCATGATCGACGACCTCGTCACGCTCGGGACCGAAGAGCCCTACCGGATGTTCACCTCGCGAGCCGAGCACCGCCTCCTGCTCGGATGCGACTCCGTGTACGAGCGGCTCTCTCCTCTCGCCGCCGCGCGGGGCCTCCTCGACGCGGAGCGCCTCCGTAACGTGGAGGCGAGGCTCGCCCGCGTCGGAGCCGCACGCGAAGCTCTTTCGGCCGTGCAGTTCACTCCCGACCGGGAAACCGCCGGCTGGATGGAGGGGATCGGCATCGCTCTCACCACGCAGGCGACCCTCGGCGGCCTCCTCCAGCGGACCGACTTCGACTGGGCCCGTTTCGCACGGGGGGCGGCGGAGGGGGGCAGGTATTCGGAAGAGATGGCGGCGGCGGGCCGGCTCACCGAAGAAGAGCTCGATGGCGTCCTCTCGGGCCTGCGCTACGCGGGCTACGTCGAAAAGCAGGAGCGGGAAGCGCGGGGGCTGCGCGCGGACGAGTCGATGCGGATTCCGGACGGGTTTTCGTACTCTCGGCCCGGGCTCTCGACCGAGATCACCGAGAAGCTCGAACGCGTCCGTCCGGTCTCCCTGGGCCAGGCCTCCCGCATTCCGGGGATGACGCCTGCCGGGATCGCGATCTTGAGGATGCACCTCCGGCAGGGAGAGAAGAGACGGGACGATGGACGCGCGCGAACAGCTGGACTCCTACCGCGAGCTGCTTCTCACCTGGTCGGCGAAGATCAACCTGATCGGCCCTGAGGCGCGGCGGAACCTCGACGCGCACATCGACGAGGCGCAGTTTGCCGGGCGCGAGCTCCAGCCAGAAGGGGAGGTCCTCGATTTCGGCAGCGGGGGAGGGCTGCCCGCCGTTCCGATCGCGATTGCGCATCCCGACTCGCACTTTCACCTCGTGGAGGCGGACGCGAGAAAGTGGGCGTTCCTCAAGCAGGTGGCGCGCGTCTGCCGTTTACGCCTCACGGTTCACGGTGATAGATTGGAGCGCCTCGCCGGAACGCTGCCGCACGGCCGGTTCACGCTCGTGACGTCCCGAGCGGTGGGGCATCCGGAGACATGGCTCCCGCTGGTGGAGCCGCTTTTGATCGAGGGAGGGCGCGTCGCGCTCTTCGCAGGATCGCCGGAGTTCCCGGCCGTGGCCGGATTCGCTCCCGAACGCGCTGTCCCGCTCCCGCGAGGGGAGGGACATTCGCTCGTGATCCTCGTGAAGGTTCCACGTGGAACAGATGGGTAAAGTCGTTTCTCTGGTCAATCAGAAGGGTGGAGTCGGCAAGACCACCACCGCCATCAACCTCGGCGCGTCCCTCGCCGCCGCGGAGCGCAAGGTCCTCCTCGTCGACCTCGACCCGCAGGCGAACGCGACCTCCGGGATGGGTTTCCCCAAGGACGACGACCGCTCGATCTACAGCGTGCTCATCGACGGCACGCCACTCGCGCGACATCATCCGCGAGACCGAGCTCCCCACCCTTCACCTCGCTCCCTCATCCGTCGACCTCGTCTCGGCCGAGATCGAGCTCTCCGATGAGGACGACCGCGCCACGCGCCTGCGAACCGCTCTGGCCCTCGTCAGGGACCGCTACGACTACATCCTCATCGACTCTCCCCCCTCCCTCGGTCTTCTCACCGTGAACGGGCTCGCCGCCGCCGACACCGTCCTCGTCCCCCTCCAGTGCGAGTACTTCGCCCTCGAGGGGGTCTCCCAGCTCATGAGGACGCTCGACCAGGTTCGTGAGGGACTCAATCCCGCCCTCGAGATCGAAGGGATCGCCCTCACGATGTACGACGACCGGATCAACCTCTCGCGCCAGGTCGCCGCACGAGATCCGCGAGTTCTTCGGCGAGAAGGTCTATCAGACGGTCGTCCCTCGGAACGTCCGCCTCGGCGAGGCGCCGTCCTTCGGAAAGCCGATCATTCTCTACGACATCCGCTCGCGGGGAAGTGAGGCGTATATTCAATTGGCTCAAGAGTTTATAAGAAGAGCCGAGACCGTGATCGCGTGAAGGAGCCCATGGTGCAACAGAAGAAAGTCCTCGGTCGCGGCCTCGGCGCCCTGATCCCCGGCCGCGAGTCCGCGGAACAGCCGCGTCCGGCGGGCGTCCTCGAGCTGGAGCTCGGCAGGATCGATCCGAATCCGCTCCAGCCGCGCAAATACTTCGATGACGCGCTCATCGAGGAGCTGGCCCGAAGCATCCAGGAGCATGGCGTCGTCCAGCCGATCCTCGTCGCTCGGAACGGGGAGCGCTACCAGCTGATCGCCGGCGAGCGACGCTTCCGTGCCGCCCGGAAGGCCGGGCTCGATACGATTCCGGCCGTTGTCAAGCATGGTGCGACACAAAGCGAATTCCTTCAGCTTGCGATCATCGAGAACATGCAGCGCGCGGACCTGAACCCGATCGAGGAGGCGGTGGCCTACCGCCAGCTTCACGACGAGTTCACGCTCACGCAGGATGAGATCGCGCGCCGCGTCGGCAAGGAGCGATCGACGGTCGCGAACGCGCTGCGCCTCCTCAAGCTCCCCGACAGCGTCAAGCAGCTCGTCGCGGCCGGCCAGCTCTCGATGGGCCACGCGCGCGCCCTCCTCGCGGTCGAGGACCGCAAGAAACTGGAGACCCTCGCGCAGCGCGTCGTCCGCCAGCAGCTCAACGTGCGCCAGACCGAGCTTCTCGCCGCGGGCGGCCCGGCCGCGAAACGGCCGCAGGAAAAACTCAAGGACGTCTTCACGAGGGACGCGGAGGAAAAGCTCACCCGCACTCTCCGCACCAAAGTCGACATCGACCGGAAGCGCCGCGGCGGCACGATCGCGATTCACTTCACCAACGAGGATGAGCTCATCCGGATCTACGAAGAGCTCAGCGGGAGGAAGCGATGAAAGGAAAGCAGGGGGACCTCAACGGATTCCTCGACCGGGGATCGTCCTTCAACGGCGAGCTCGAGTTCGAGGACACGATGCGGATCGATGGCCGCTTCAAGGGAAAGATCGTCTCGAAGAACGAGCTGATCGTCGGCGAGCAGGCCTCCATCGACGGCGACATTCACGTCGGGCGCGTTGCGATCAGCGGCACCGTCATGGGAAAGATCAAAGCCGATCAGAAGATCGAGATCCACCGCGGCGGCCGCGTCTACGCCGACCTCGAGACCCCGGCCCTCCTCATCGAGGAAGGCGCCATCTTCCAGGGCAACTGCGTGATGTCCGAAAAAAACGAGAAGAAGGGGCCCGTCGCCGTCGGCGAGAAGTAGGGACCGCACTGCGTGCGGCCGTCTCGCTGCCGCGCCTCGAGGATGACGCAATTCGAGGGCCGCGAGGGAACGGGCCCTTCCTACTTCCCACTCCTGCCTCTCCACCAGCACGATCGCCTCGGGGATCGTGAACTCGTCTTCCGGTCCGAGCTCGTCTTCCCACTGCAGGTCCCAGGCGGCGGCTTCTCGATCCTGTTGCGAGGAGGCGGTGAAATTGAGCTCGCACTCTTCGCCGAGGAAGCTCGCGCCGTTGCGGATCGGGAGGCCGAAGGTGCGGCAGACCAGGGGGCGGTGCTCGTAGATCATGCAGGCGCCGGAGGGGCCGAGGGCCGGGCACGGAACGTCATCGGCGCGGGCGAAGAAGGCTTCCTTCTCATCGGGGGAGCATTCGCGGAGGGGAGGGTGATCGGTCGTTTCCACGATCGCTTCGGCCCGGGCGACGATCGCCCGGCGCTGCTTCCCGTCGAGGGCGGCGAGTCCCTGCGCGATCGTGGAAACATCGGCCGCGCTGATCTCGAACAGGCCGTGGCAGCAGAGGGTGCATCCGAGCCGGCAGGCGAGCGCGGACGGCTGCTCTTCCGCGACCTTCGAAAAAAAGCGGTCGGCCGCCGTCAAAATCTCCTTGTAGTCGGGCATAACCGCACGGGGTAAACCGTTGAGAGAGGCGCTTTTGTTTCGGCCGGCGCCCGGTTGCCGAAGGGCGGGGCCCTGTGTTATACAGCGACGGCTTTTTGGGGCAGCAATCCGGGGCGCCGCTCCTCTCGGCAGCCCTCTCCATCACGCGACAATCGGACGATGCAAATCGATCTCAAGCCCGACGGGTCCCTTCTCGCCATCATGGCGATTTTCATCGCGAACTACTTCGTGGTTCGCCACTTCTTTCTCCGTCCGGTGAACCGCCTTCTGACGGAGCGGCATCAGGAGATCCAGAGCTCCGAAGCGCTCTACGAAGAGTCGATGTCCCGCTTTCACGAGGCGACGAGCGAGATGGAAGCGCGCCTCACGGAAGCGCGCAAGCGCGGCTCCGAGGTGCGCGAGTCGCGCCGCGCGGAAGCCGCGGCCGAGCGCTCGAAACTGCTCGAGGGAACGCGGCGCAGCGCCGAGCAGACGACCTCGCAGGCCGAGGCGGAGCTCCGCGCGGAAGCCGGCACGGCCCGCGAGCGGATCGTCCGGGAGTCCGAGGCGCTGGCCCGCCTCGCGGCGGAAAAGATCCTCGGAAGGAACCTCGCATGAAGCGGTTCCTGATCGTGACCCTCCTCTTCATCGCTGCGGCCTCCTTCCCGGCGCTCGCCCAGCACGACGAGAGCGGCGCGACGGCCGCGCGCGGCGCCGCGACCGAAGTGCGCGGGGACGTGCACGGCGAGGAAGCGGCGGGGGAGTCGCACGAAGGGCAGACGTACTTCGGCATCCCGGCCTGGATCTTCAAGCTCCTCAACCTCATTCTGTTCGTCGGCCTCCTCGGATACTTCCTCGTCGGGCCGATTCGGGGCGCTCTCGGCGACCGCCGCCAGAAGATCCGCCGCGAGCTGACCGAGGCCGCCGAGCGGCGCGAGAAGGCGGACCGGCTCGCGGCCGACATCCAGGCGCGCCTCGATCAGATGGAGAAGGAAGTCGGCTCCATCCTCGAGAAGGCCGGCGTGGAAGGCGAGAGGCAGAAGCAGGAGATGATCGCGCAGGGACGCGCCGAGGCGGAGAAGATCCTCGCGCAGGCGCGGAGCGCCGTCGACGCGCAGCTCCGGGCGGCGAAGAATGAGCTGACCGAGTACGCCGGACAGCTCGCGGCCGACCGGGCGCTGGCGATTCTCGAGACGCAGATGACCGACGCGGACCGGCGGAAGATCTTCGCCGAGGGCGTCGAGGAGATCCGCTCGTGATCCGGAGATTCGCGCGACCCTACGCCCGGGCGATGATGGACCTCGCGGGAACGCCGCAGCAGGCGGACGCCCTCGAGCGCGAGCTGCGTCCGTTCGAGTCGGCGCGCGCCGGCTCGCCCGAGCTCGCGAACCTGCTCGACAACCCCGGCGTCGAGATCGACGCGAAGCTCCGGGTGATCCGCGAGATGGGGAGCCGCATCGGCATCTCCGATCTCGGCGGGCGGCTGCTCGAGGTGCTCCTCGGGCACCACCGGCTCAACGCTCTCGGCGCGGTGCTCGAGGCGTGGCGGGAGCTGATCAACGAAGCGCTCGACGTGACGGTGGCCGACGTCCGGGCCGCGCACGCGCTGGACGAGACGGAGCGGGGCGAGCTGCGGTCGGCGCTCGAGAGCCGCTTCGGCCGGAAGGTCGACGTCCGGGTCGAGACGGATCCCGACGCTTCTCGGCGGGTTCGTGGCGACCGTGCAGAGCGAGGTGTGGGACGCCTCGGTCCGCGGGCGGGTCGCGAAATTTCGCGAATCATTAAAGTAGACCTTTTGTAATTTTGCGTTACGCTATACATTAGGCGCACCATTTTGGAGATCGCATGGCTGTCGATTTAAAAGCAGACGAAATCACAGAGATTATCCGTCAGCAGATTTCAGGCATCGATCGCAGCGTCGACGTCGCCGAGGTCGGGACGGTCATCTCGGTCGGCGACGGCATCGCCCGCGTCTACGGGCTCGACGCGCGTCATGGCGGGCGAGCTCGTCGAGTTCCCGCACGACGTCATGGGGCTCGCCCTCAACCTCGAGGAAGACAACGTCGGCTGCGTCCTCATGGGCGAGACGCGCGAGATCAAGGAAGGCGACCAGGTCCGCCGGACGGGACGGATCATCTCGGTGCCGGTCGGCCCGGCGATGGTCGGCCGCGTCGTCAATCCGCTCGGCCAGCCGCTCGACGGCAAGGGGCCGATCCAGGCGACGGAGATGCTACCCGATCGAGCGCATCGCGCCCGGCGTCATCGACCGCAGCCCGTCAAGGAGCCGATCCAGACCGGGCTGAAGGCGATCGACGCGATGATCCCGATCGGCCGCGGCCAGCGCGAGCTGATCATCGGCGACCGCCAGACCGGCAAGACCGCCGATCGCGGTCGACACGATCATCAATCAGAAGGGGAAGGGCGTCATCTGCGTCTACGTCGCGATCGGGCAGAAGAACTCGACCGTCGCGCAGGTGGTCCAGCACGCTCGAGGAACACGGCGCGATGGAGCACACGATCGTCGTCGATCGCGTCCGCGTCCGAGCCGGCGCCGCTCCAGTACCTCGCCCCCTACGCGGGATGCGCGATCGGCGAGTACTTCCTCTACAACGGCCAGCACGCGCTCTGCATCTACGACGATCTCTCGAAGCACGCGCAGGCGTACCGCGAGATCTCGCTGCTGCTCCGCCGTCCGCCGGGCCGCGAGGCGTACCCCGGCGACGTCTTCTATCTCCACTCCCGCCTCCTCGAGCGCGCCGCGAAGCTCAACGACGCGAACGGCGGCGGCTCGCTCACGGCGCTTCCGATCATCGAGACGCAGGCGGGCGACGTCTCGGCCTACATCCCGACGAACGTCATCTCGATCACCGACGGCCAGATCTTCCTCGAGACGGACCTTTTCCACTCGGGCGTGCGCCCGGCAGTCAACGTCGGCATCTCGGTCTGCCGCGTCGGCGGCTCCGCGCAGATCCGCACGATGCGGTCGGTCGCCGGAACCCTCCGGCTCGACCTCGCGCAGTACCGCGAGCTCGCGGCCTTTTCCCAGTTCGGGTCCGATCTCGACAAGACGACGCAGTCGCAGCTCAACCGCGGCGCGCGCCTCGTCGAGATCCTCAAGCAGGGACAGTACAGCCCGATGCGCGTCGGCCTCCAGGTCTTCTCGGTCTTCGCGGGCACGCAGGGATTCCTCGACGACCTGAAGATCTCGTCGGTGCGCCCGTTCGAGACCGCGCTCCACCACTGGCTGCTCGACGAGAGGGCCGGCCTGGTCGAGCAGGTCGAGACCGCGCAGAAGTTCGACGACGCGCTCGCGAACGACATGCGCGGCGCGCGATCGGTGAATTCAAGGAGCAGTACGTCCGCGAGAACCCGGGCGCGCTGCAGGGAGCCCAGTAAGCCGTGCCGAGCACAATCGACATCCGGCGGCGGATCCGCAGCGTGAAGAACACGCAGCAGATCACGCAGCGCCATGAAGATGGTCGCCGCGGCGAAGCTGCGCCGCGCGCAGGACCGGATGCTGGCCGCGCGCCCCTACTCCGGCGCGCTCCACCAGATGCTGCAGTCCGTCGCCGGTCGTGTCGACGCGGATACCCACCCGCTCCTTCAGCGCCGGGAGGAGAAGAATGTTCTGCTCCTCGTCGTGACGGCGGACAAGGGCCTTGCCGGCGCGTTCAACATGAACGTCATCAAGGCGGCCCAGAACGCGCTCCTCGAGCAGCCGTGGGAGAACGTGCAACTCCTCCCCGTCGGCCGCAAGGGCAACGACTTCTTCCGCCGGCGCCAGACCGCCATCCGGTGGCAGGCGATCAACGTCTTTCAGGCGCTCTCGCTCGACACTGCCAAAGAGATCGCCCAGATCATCATCGACGACTACGCCGGCGAGAAGATCGACGCGGTGTACGTCCTCTCAACGAGTTCCGCTCGATCATCTCCCAGCACGTCCTGATGCAGCGCATGCTCCCGATCGACGTGCCGGAGCGAGGACGCGCGAGAATTCGGAATCGACTACATCTACGAGCCGGAGCCCGAGCGCATCCTCGCCGAGCTCCTGCCGCGCTACGTCGAGTTCCAGCTCTACCGCGTCCTTCTCGAGTCCGCAGCCGCCGAGCACGCGGCGCGGATGACTGCGATGGAGGCCGCGACCAAGAACGCGGGGGACATGATCGACCGCCTCACGCTCACCTACAACCGCGTCCGCCAGGCCGCGATCACCAAGGAAATCATCGAAATCGTGTCGGGCGCTTCCGCGATGGGCTAGCCCGCCACGTCACGACCGGAGAAACCAATCATGGCTGAGAATCACAAGGACGGGCGCGTCATCCAGATCATCGGACCCGCCGTCGACGTCGAGTTCGAGGAAGGACATCTTCCTGCGATCTACAACGCGATCCGCATCTTCGACGACGGCACGCTCGGCAAAGTCACGATCGACGTCGTCGTCGAGGTCGCCCAGCACATCGGCGAGAACCAGGTCCGCTGCATCGCGATGAAGCCGACCGACGGCATGGTCCGCGGCATGAAGGCGATCGACCTCGGCTCGCCGATCTCCGTCCCCGTCGGCCGCGCCACGCTCGGCCGCATCCTCAACGTCCTCGGCGAGCCCGTCGACGGGCTCGGCCCCGTCACCACCGAGGAGCGCTGGCCGATCCATCGCGAGGCGCCGTCGTTCGAGGAGCAGTCCACCGGCGTCGAGATGTTCGAGACCGGCATCAAGGTCATCGACCTGCTCGAGCCCTACACCAAGGGCGGCAAGACCGGCCTCTTCGGCGGCGCCGGCGTCGGCAAGACCGTTCTCATCATGGAGCTGATCAACAACGTCGCGCAAGCCAGCACGGCGGCTTCTCCGTCTTCGCCGGCGTCGGCGAGCGCACGCGCGAAGGAAACGACCTCTATCTCGAGTTCGAGGAGACGGGCGTCATCGTTCCGGGCGACCCCGCGAAGTCGAAGGCCGCGCTCATCTACGGCCAGATGACCGAGCCGCCCGGGCGCGCGCCTCCGCGTCGGCCTCACCGGCCTGACCGTCGCCGAGTACTTCCGCGACGTCGAGAACCAGGACGTGCTCCTCTTCATCGACAACATCTTCCGCTTCACGCAGGCGGGATCGGAAGTCTCGGCGCTCCTCGGCCGGATGCCGTCCGCCGTCGGATACCAGCCGAACCTCGCGACGGAGATGGGCGAGCTCCAGGAGCGGATCACCTCGACCAAGCGCGGCTCGATCACCTCGGTTCAGGCGATTTACGTCCCCGCCGACGACCTGACCGATCCCGCGCCGGCGGCCGCGTTCGCGCACCTCGACGCGACGACCGTTCTCTCGCGGCAGATCGCCGAGCTCGGGATCTACCCGGCCGTCGATCCGCTCTCGTCGACCTCGAAGATCCTCGATCCCCGCATCCTCGGCGACGAGCACTACAACACCGCGCGCGCCGTCCAGGCGGTCCTCCAGAAGTACAAGGACCTCCAGGACATCATCGCGATCCTCGGCATCGACGAGCTCTCCGAGGAGGACAAGATCGTCGTTTCCCGCGCGCGCAAGATCCAGCGCTTCCTCTCGCAGCCGTTCCACGTCGCCGAGCAGTTCACCGGCATCAAGGGCAAGTACGTCACGATCGATCGAGACGATCCGCGGCTTCCGCGAGATCGTCGAGGGGAAGCACGACGACGTTCCCGAGCAGGCGTTCCTGCTTCAGGGGACCATCGACGACGTTCTCGAGAAGGCCGAGCAGCTGCGCTCCGCGGCAGCCTGATCATGGCAGACCACTCGATTCCGACCAAGCTCCGTCTCATCGTCGTCACGAGAGACCGGAAGATCCTCGAGACCGAGGTCGACGAGGTCGTCCTTCCGGGATGGGAGGGCGCTCTCGGCATCCTTCCGGGGCACACCCCTCTTCTCGCGATGCTGCGGATCGGCGAGCTCTCCTACCGGGTCGGCGCGCAGGTCTCGCGCCTCGCGCTCTCCTGGGGCGCCGCCGAGGTCCTGCCCGACCGCGTCATCGTTCTCGGCCAGGCGGCGTATCTTCCTGAGGAGATCGACGTCGAACAAGCGGAGCGGGAGCGGGTGGAGGCCGAGAGGGAGCTGGCGAGCCTCGCCTCGGGCGACGACGCGTTCATCCTCGCGCACGCGAAGCTCGAAGAGTCGGTCGCGAAGCTCAAGATCGTCGGAGCAGGCAGATTGCCGTAAGGGCGGCCTGCGGCCGCCCGGAGATCCGCGCCGGGTGCGCGGACGCCGGTCGCTCCGCCGGGAGAATTCGAATGAAACCGTGGCTCGAGCGGTACGCGCGAAGCGATCTTCCGCCGGAGCGCGGACGTGAATCACGACCTGAAGACGCCGCTGAACATCGCGGTGCTCAATCTCGAGCTTCTCAAGATGCGGATCGCCCGCATCGCGCCCGGGTCCGCGGACGACGAGAAGGTCCGCGCCTACGCATCCTCGGTCGAGGCGGAGCTCCGGCGCATGGCGAAGGTATTCGACGTCGTGTTCCAGTACGGCGCGCCGCCCGTCGACCGGCGCGACCCGGAGCCGGTGGACGTCATCGGCCTTCTCGCCGCCCGCTTCGAGATTTCCGACCCGGAGCCGTTTCGCGTCTCGCTTCACTCCGACCGGGCGGAAGAGATGGTCCGGCTCCTCGCCCAGGGCTGCTCCAAAATCTTCGGGGGGGCTCCTGCGGTTACGGTGGATCGATCCGGCGGCGCGCTGCGGATCCGATTTTCGGGTCCGTTCAACGGGGATTCCGCCGAGATAGGAAAGCTGTTCAAGTTCTACTACACTGACGAGTCCGGGAACCCAGAGATCTCCCTCGCGGCGGCTCGACTGATCGCCGAAAGTTACGGCGGAAGCCTCGACGCGGCTGCGACGGGGAGCGAGATCTCCGTGGAGCTGGTCCTTCCAGCGGGTGATTGATGACCAAGATTCTGATCGTGGATGACGACCAGGCGACGACCGCGGGCATGGCGGACGTCATGGAGGAGTGGGGCTACGAGACCGAGTCGGCCGGGACGATCAAGGACGCCTGGAAGGCGGCGAGCAAGCAGGTTCCCGACGTCGCGATCGTCGACCTCAAGCTTCCGGACGGATCGGGTCTCGATCTGCTGCAACCGGTTCAAGGAGACCTATCCGGACGTTTCCGTGATCATCCTGACGGGCCACGCGACGGTCGACTCCGCGGTCAAGGCGCTCAAGGTCGGCGCCGAGGACTACGTCACGAAGCCGGTCGACCTTCCGCGCCTCGAGGTCGTCCTCAAGAGCGTCGAGGACAAGCACCTGATGAAGCAGGAGATCCTCGAGCTGCGGCGCCAGCTCCAGAAGATGGGCGCGCTCGGCCACATGGTCGGCAAGTCGCGCGCGATGCAGAAGCTCTTCGAAGAGATCGAGATGGTCGCGAACACCGACGCGAACGTCATGATCGTCGGCGAGTCGGGATCGGGCAAGGAAGTCGTCGCGAACACGATCCACCATCTCTCGCGCCGGCGCGCGAAGCCGTTCATCGCGTTCAACTGCGGCGCGATCTCGCCCGACGCTCATCGAGTCGGAGATCTTCGGGCACGAGAAGGGCGCCTTCACGAACGCGATCAAGCGGCGCGAAGGCTACTTCGAGATGGCCAAGGGCGGGACGGTCTTCCTCGACGAGATCACGGAGATGCCGCTCGACCTTCAGGTCAAGCTGCTCCGCGTGCTCGAAGAGGGGCGCTTCCGTCGCGTCGGCGGCAACGACGAGATCGCGATCGACGCGCGCATCATCGCCGCGACGAACCGCAACCCGCACAAGGCGATCGAAGAAGGCCGTCTCCGCGAGGACCTCTACTACCGCCTCAACGTCTTTCCGATCGAGGTCCCTCCGCTGCGCGAGCGGAAGGAGGACATTCCCCTGTTCGCGATGTTCTTCCTCGAGAAGCTCAACGAGACCGAGGAGAAGAAAGTCGAGAAGATCGATCCGGAGTTCCTCGACGTGCTGGCCAGTACGACTGGCCGGGCAACGTCCGCGAGCTGCGGAACGTCGTCAACCGGGCATTCATCATGGCGCGCGGCGACTCGCTCACCGTCGACTGCCTCCCCGACAAGTTCCTCGAGAACCGGCGCCACCGCGCGCGGGAAGGGGACGGTCACGCATCCCGCTCGGCCAGCCGATGGAGGAGGTCGAGCGCGATCATCATCGAGGAGACGCTCACGATGACCGACGGCGACCGGAAGAAGACCGCCGAGATCCTCGGCATCTCCTACAAGACGCTCTACAACAAGACCAAGAAGTACAAGGAAGAGACGCCGTAGACGCGCTAAGCGTCGTGGAGTCTAGGCGTCCGAGTGCACCGTGCGAGCTTGCGCTCCTGACGGAAGAATCCGGTTCGGCGGTAGCGCCGCAACTCCCGTGTCTGTCGTCCTTTGAGCCGTTCTGCGATCCAGCGTCTCGCCGTCCCCGGAGCGGCCCTGCAGTATCCTAGGCGCCCTCGTCCGCGGAATTTGCGGCCTTGCGCCGCCGGTTCCTTGGCGATTTGAACCCGGACGGCTAACGGCACTCGACAGCGCCCGAGGCGAGACAGGAGTCACAGTGGCCAAGAATCTCGTCATCGTCGAGTCGCCCGCAAAGGCGAAAACGATCAACAAGTTCATCGGGAAGGACTACACCGTCAAGGCGTCGGTCGGCCACATCCGCGACCTGCCGAAGAGCGACCTCGGAGTCGACGAGGAGACGTTCGAGCCCACCTACGAGGTCCTCGCAGGGAAAGAGAAGGTCGTCGCGGAGCTGCGCGCGGCCGCGAAGAACGCCGACACGATCTTCATCGCGTCCGACCCTGACCGCGAAGGGGAGGCGATCGGCTGGCACGTCGCGAACGTTCTCGGGCAGGACGCGAGCAAGGTCCGGCGCATCCTCTTTCACGAGATCACGAAGAACGCGGTCCGGAAGGCGATCGAGCAGCCGGGCACGATCGACATGAACAAGGTCAACGCGCAGCAGGCGCGGCGCGTTCTCGATCGCCTGGTCGGCTACAAGCTCTCTCCTCTCCTCTGGGACAAGGTCCGCCGCGGCCTCTCCGCCGGCCGCGTCCAGTCGGTCGCGATGAAGATGATCGTCGACCGCGAAGAAGAGATCAAAAAGTTCGTTCCGGTCGAGTACTGGACGATCGCGGCGAAGCTGCAGGCGGATGTTCCGCCTCCGTTCATCGCGAAGCTCACGAAACTCGAAGGAAAGAAGGCCGAGGTCGCGAACGAGGCGGAGGCGCGGCGGGTCGAAGGGATCCTGCGGAGCGGCAGCTTCGTGGTCGACAAGATCACCCGGAAGGAGAAGAGGCAGTCGCCGCCGGCGCCGTTCATCACCTCGAAGCTCCAGCAGGAGGCGTATCGCCGCTTCGATTTCCGGTGAAGCGGACGATGCAGATCGCGCAGGGGCTCTACGAAGGGAAGGAGATCGGGGACCAGGGCCACGTCGGCCTGATCACCTACATGCGCACCGACTCGACGCGCGTCTCCGACGAAGCGCTCGGCGAGGTCCGCGCGTACATCGAGGCAAAGTACGGCGCCGAGATCGTTCCGGAGCAAGCCGAACATCTACAAGTCGAAGAAGGCCGCGCAGGAAGCGCACGAGGCGATCCGCCCGACGTCGGTGGAGTTCGACCCGGAGCGCGTCCGCGCCTTCCTCACCAAGGACGAGTTCAACCTCTACAAGATGATCTTCGAGCGCTTCGTCGGCTCGCAGATGAAGCCGGCCCTCTTCGACGTCACCGACATCGACATCCTGAACGGTCCCGTCACGCTCCGCGCCTCGGGTGAGATCATCAAGTTCCCCGGATTCCTCTCCGTGTTCAAGGACGACGAGGAGCTCGAGGAGACGGAGGCGGACGCCGTGCAGTCGGGCGGCAAGATCCTCCCGCCGGTTTCCGAGGGCGACCGGCTCGAGCTGCTCGCGCTCGACACGCGCCAGAACTTCACGCAGCCGCCCTCGCGCTACACGGAAGCCACGCTCGTGAAGGCGCTGGAAGAGAACGGCATCGGCCGTCCCTCCACGTACGGCAGCATCCTCCAGACGATCCAGACTCGCGACTACACGTACAAGGACGAGGAGAAGCGCTTCCGCCCGAGCGAGCTGGGAATGCTCGTCACGCGCCTTCTGCGCGAATCGTTCGCGGACATCATCGACGAGAAGTACACGGCGCGGATGGAAGAGGAGCTGGACGAGATCGAGGAAGGACGCCTCGAGTGGAAGAAGTCGATCTCCGGCTTCGCGAAGAAATTCAATCGCGATCTCGAGAAGGCGAAAAAGCAGATGACGCAGGTCAAGGGCGAAGGTGTCAAGACCGACGAGGTCTGCGAGAACTGCGGATCGCCGATGGTGATCAAGTTCGGGCGCTTCGGCGAGTTCCTCGCCTGCTCGAACTATCCGGAGTGCAAGACCACGAAGGAGATCGTCAAGGAGGGGAGCGCGGCGGCGACCGACGAGCAGATCGTCTGCGACAAGTGCGGCAAGCCGATGGTCCTCAAGCGCTCGCGCTTCGGCCAGTTCTGGGCGTGCACCGGCTATCCGGAGTGCCGCAACACGAAGGATCCGAAACTGCTGAAGGTGAACCTCTCCGACGAGCCCCAGCCTCCCTGCGAGAAATGCGGCAAGGAGATGGTCCTCAAGAGCGGCCGCTACGGCCCCTTCTTCTCCTGCTCGGGGTATCCGGAATGCTCGAACATCCGGAAGATCTCCCGCGGCGGGAAAGTGGGCGCCGCGCCCGAGGCCACCGGCGTGAAGTGCCCCGAGTGCGGCGAAGGGGAGCTGGTGCAGCGCTTCTCCCGCCGCGGCGCGTTCTATTCCTGCAACCGCTATCCGAAGTGCAAGTTCGCGGTCTCGAATAAGCCGATCGCGAAAAAATGCCCCGACTGCGGAAACCCGATCCTCGTCGAGAAGGAGTCCAAGCGGATGGGGCGGATCGAGGCCTGCCCGATCAAGGAGTGCGGGTACAAGGCGCCGCTGCCGGAGGCGCCCGGCGAGAAAACCGAGTCGCACTAGGGGTCTGAGACCAGGCCTCGGAGCCCAGACCCCGGAGGGGAGGCCTGGACATCAAGCCTGGCAATCGGCTCAGGCCGGACGATTTACGCCTCTCGTCCACGGCCGAGGGCCCGAGGTTTCGGGTCCTCCAGCATGTTCAGGAAGTCGCGCACCGGCGGCGTGATCGCATCGAACTCGACGAGAAACGCGTCGTGTCCCGCCCCGGTCTCCATCGGCACGTAGGTCGAATCGATCCCGCGCGACCGCATGGCTTCGTGCACCCGGAGGATCTCCTTCGGCGGAAAGAGCCAGTCGGTGTCGAACGAGACGATCAGCGCCTTTCCGGAGTAGCGCGCGAACGCCTCGTCGAGAGAGCCGTACTGCTCGTCGAGGTCCATCTCGTCCATCGCCGCCTGGATCCGGATATAGGAGTTCGCGTCATACGAGCGCGCGAACTTCGCCCCCTGATACTCGAAATAGGAGTCGATCTCGAACTGCCGCGTTCCGTGCCGCCGCCTGCGGCCGAACTTCCGTTCGAGCGCTTCGGTCGACAGGTAAGTCATGTGGCCCAGCATCCGCGCGAGCTGCAGCCCCCGCAGGGGCGCCGGGTTCCCGTAGTAGTCGCCGCCGTGGAACTCCGGATCGGACTCGATGATCTTGCGGCCGAGGATGTGCCAGGCGATCCCTTCGACGGGGACCGCGCTCGCGGCGGCCATCGCGACGATCGAACGCGTCCGTTCCGGGTAGAGCGCGGCCCACATCAGGACCTGCATTCCGCCGAGCGAGCCTCCCGCGATCGCGAGCAGGCGATCGATACCGAGCGCGTCGACGACGAGCCGCTGCGACTCGACCGCGTCCTCGATCGTCGGCCAGGGAAAGCGCGAACCGTATGGCTTCCCGGTGGTCGCATCGATCGACTCGGGGGACGTGGTTCCGAAGCAGGAGCCGGGGAGGTTCACGCAGATGACGAAGTGCTTCTCGAGATCGAACGCCTTGCCGAACCCGATCATCCCGTCCCACCATCCCGGCTTCTCGTCCGCATCCGAGTACTTCCCGGCGGCGTGCGCGCTCGCCGAGAGCGCGTGGCAGACCAGGATCGCGTTCGAGCGCTCGGCGTCGAGCGTGCCGAAGGTTTCGTACGAGAGCGTGAACGGAGCGATCCGCTGCCCGTGCCGGAACGAAAATCCCTCCTCCAGAACGAGCTCCTTCGGCGGCTCGCTGAGAAAGGTGTCTTCGACGCGGTCGTACGGCGACATGGGCAGACGAGTCTAGGAGTCCGGGCGTCTCGGAGTCCAGGGTCTGGGATTCGGTCAGGTGTCGGGAGGTCGGGTTTCGATCGCCGGACTCCTCGACTCCTCCGGCGCCTGGACTCTCAGACCCAGACCCTGGACTCCGAGACGCCCCGAACTCCTGGGCATGTTGCTAAAGTCGGCGTCGATCTCAGGCGGGGTCATCCTGAGCGAAGCGAAGGATCTCAAAATGCGGCAACTCTCTGAATCTACGATGTCGCTTTTGAGATCCTTCGGCCGCTTCGCGTCCTCAGGATGACGACGTCGGGTTTGGCAACAACCCCTCCTGCGCGGGTCCCTCCTTCGTTCCACCAATGCGGGAGGAAGCCCGGGCCTCCGCTGCGGCGTCGGCCACGGTGGCCCCGGGGGTGGAAAATCGGGCATCGGCGAGATGAACCCGCGCCTCGTTCATTTCGCACAATCGCGTGTGAGCGACCCCTCTAGGACGGCCTTCGGGAAGAAGGATAGAATCCCGCCCGCCACTGGAGCGAACCGGCAGGAGTCGAGCATGAGAACGAAAGTAACGGTCGTAGGAGCAGGAAACGTCGGAGCCACCCTCGCACAGCGCATCGCGGAAAAGGAGCTCGCGGACGTCGTACTCGTCGACATCGTCCCGGGAGTGCCGCAGGGCAAGTCCCTCGACATGATCGAGTCGGCGCCGGTCGAGCAGTTCGACGCGAAGATAACCGGCACCAACACATACGAAGCAACGGCGGGATCCGACATCGTCGTGATCACCGCCGGCCTGCCACGGAAGCCCGGCATGAGCCGGGACGACCTCCTCTGGAAGAACGAGGAGATCGTCGCGTCGGTCACGCAGGAAGTCGTGAAGCATTCGCCCGACACGATTCTCATCATCGTGTCGAATCCTCTCGACGCGATGTGCGAAGTCGCGCGCAGGGTCTCGGGGTTCCCGCGCGAGCGGGTGATCGGCATGGCCGGCGTTCTCGATTCCGCTCGCATGCGCGCGTTCATCGCGATGGAGCTCGACGTCTCGGTCGAGAGCACGCACGCGTTCGTCCTCGGCGGGCACGGCGATACCATGGTTCCGCTGCCGCGCTACTCGACCGTCTCGGGAATTCCGATCACGGAGCTCATCTCGAAGGAGCGGATCGCGGCGATCGTCGACCGGACCAGGAACGGCGGCGCCGAGATCGTGAAGCTGCTCAGCACCTCCGCGTGGTACGCCCCCTCGTCGGCGGCCGTCGAGATGGTCGAGGCGATTCTCAAGGATCAGAAGAAGATCCTCCCGTGCGCCGCGCTCCTCAAGGGCGAATACGGCTACACCGATCTCTTCGTCGGCGTTCCCGTGAAGCTCGGAGCGAAGGGCATGGAGAAGGTCATCGAGATCACCCTCAACGACGAAGAGAAAGCCGCGCTGCAGAAGTCGGCCAACGCCGTCAAGGAGCTCGTCGGCAACCTCAAGACGGGGATGGCCGTCAGCTAGCCACCCCTGGAATCGATGCGATTCGGGCCCCCGGCGACGGGGGCCTTTTCAGTAGGCAGGGAGACGTAGTCGGGGGAAAGGGGCTTCCCGGGGTCACGACCCGCCTCATACCTGAAGCTGACCGTCGGGCCGAGTGATCGAATCGCGGCTCTCGACCCTTCTCCCTGACTCCTTCCCCGGGATGACATCGCCCCCGGTTCGGGTTTACCTTGACGCCATGAAGCGCCTCGTCATCGATATCGAGACCGTCGGGATTCCCTGGGAGGATCACGACCCGTACGTCCGCGAGTACCTGATCAAGGGGAAGAGCGAGGCGGAAGCGGAGGAAGAGAAGCGGCGGGGAGCTCTCTCGCCCTTCACCGGAAGGATCGTCGCGATCGGCGTCATCAACGCCGACGACGGCCGCGCCTGCGCCCTGTTCGAGGTTCCGGGTCAGGCCGAGGTGGCAGTCCGGCGCGACGGGCCACGGACGCTGATCTCGGGAACCGAGGAGCTGATCCTCAGGAAATTCTGGGAGTTCCTGGGGGAGAAGGACCGCTTCATCTCGTTCAACGGACGGCAGTTCGACGGCCCCTTCCTGATGATTCGCTCGGCGATCAACGGGATCACGCCGAAGCGCGACCTGGTCGGCTACCGCTATCAGTTTCCATCCGAACTGCGACCTGCGCGAGGCGCTGAATTTCTGGGGATCGGTCAACTCGCGCCAGTACCGGTTCAACCTCGATCTCGCGTGCAAGAGCTTCGGAATCCAGAGCTCGAAGAGCGAGGGGATGGACGGGCGGGCGGTCGAGAACCTCTATCGCGAGGGGCGCTACGAGGAGATCGCGACGTACTGCCTCGAGGACGTGCGCGCGACGGCGGAGCTGTATCACAAGGTCGCGCCGACTCTGCTCTGCTGGGAGTCGAACTTCCGCGACGCCGAAGCGCGGATTCAGCGCGCTCGCGCGGCGCGCACGGACGCGACGCAGGAGTCGCTGCTCGTTCCCTCTTCGGAGCAACCGTTTCTCGACTCGATCGCCGAAGGCTCCGAGCTGCTCGCGAGCGCGCTCGAGGAAGACCGAGGCTTCGGCTGCCGCCATGTTCGACCCGCAGCCGGGAAGGCTGCTCGGAAAGCTGCTCGAGACCCAGCGCGACGACGATGACGCGCCGACGCTTCCCGACCTGAAACGCTGATCGGCCCATGAAGCTGTTCCGAAGCCGGATCTTCACTCCTACGGGCGATCCGTTCCGCGAGAGCGCGCCATGCCTCTCGATCGAGGATGGATTTCTCGCCGTCGACGCCGGGCGCATCATCGCCATCGGCGACTGGCGGGAGCGCCCGCAGGGATCGGCCCTCGAGACGGTCGAGCTGGGCCCCGATCGAATCATCGTCCCCGGATTCGTCGATCTCCACCTCCACGCGCCGCAGCTCGAGATGATCGGCTCCTACGGCGGCCATCTGCTCGAGTGGCTTCAGAATTACACCTTCCCGAACGAGGCGAAGTTCTCCGATCCCGCTCATGCGTCGCGCGTCGCGCGCGCTTTCTTCGAGGAGCTCCTCCGGCACGGGACCCTCACGGCTCTCGTCTTTTCGACGATCCACACGGCGGCGACCGAGGCGCTCTTCGAAGAGGCCGAGCGGCGGCGCTTCCGCGCGATCCTCGGCAAGACGATGATGGACCGCAACGCGCCCGACGATCTGCTCGAGGGGGCGCGAACGGCGCGCGAGGAGTCGCGCGCGCTGATCCGGAAGTGGCACGGCCGCGGGCGGCTCGGCTACGCGATCACGCCGCGGTTCGCCCCCACCTCGACGCCCGAGCTCCTGAGCGCCGCGCGGGAGCTTCACGAGGAGTTTCCCGACGTCTGGGTCCACACGCACGTCTCGGAGAACCTCGCCGAGATTCGCTGGGTGGGCGAGCTTTTTCCGGAATCGGCGAATTATCTGGACGTCTACGACCGCTTCGGCCTGCTCGGCGAGCGGACCGTCCTCGCGCATGGAGTCCATCTATCGGATCCCGAGCTCGACCGGCTGCGGGAGACGGGCGCCCGGCTGGCGCACTGCCCCAACTCGAACCTCTTTCTCGGCAGCGGCCTCTTCCCGATGCAGCGGGTCCTCGAGCGCGAGATCCCCTTCGGCCTCGGCACGGACATCGGCGCGGGAACGACGCTCTCGATGTTCACCGTGATGTCGGACGCCTACAAGGTCCAGCAGGTTCGGGGCCTCGTCCTCTCGCCTCTGAAGCTCTGGTACCTGGCGACCCTCGGCGGCGCGCGGGCGCTCGGGCTGGAACGCGAGACGGGGAGCCTCGAGCCGGGAAAGGCCGCCGATTTCCTCGTCCTCGACCTCGCCGCCACGCCGCTGCTCGCGGCGCGCACCGCCGCGTCCCGGACCACCGACGAGCTGCTCGCAGCGCTCGTTTTCCTGGCGGACGACCGTGCCGTGGCGGAGAGCCGGATCGAGGGCGAGCTCGCGTGGAAACGCGCGTAGCCGGTCATCCGTCTGATCATCCGAAGGTCGGGCCGGCATCCGATCCAGCGGACGGCGGCGCATGGCGCGCCATTTGCGGTCAGTCGGCCCAGATAGGCTCGATGGAGGTGTCGTCATGAGGAGAGATCCGGGATCTCTGAGGCAATTCGGCTTTTTTGCCGCTCTGTTGGTACTGACCGCGGTGTCCGCTCTCGCCCAAACCCGTCCCGGCTGGAGGACGGCCGCCGACATCCGATCCGGTGAATCAGGGTCGATGACGGGGACGATCACGCGCCTGGACACGAACGGGTTCGGTCTCGCGTCGGACGCGGAATCGGCGACCATCGCCGCCCGCGTGGAGACGACGAGCTCGACGCGGTACGCCGGGCTGGGGTCCGATGCAGCGCGGACCGAGACCGGCTCTGCCGGATTTCGCCAGCTTCGGGTCGGCGACCGGGTCACCGTGAGCGGGACGGGTGGTCCGGCCTCCACGATCCGGGCGAGCTCGGTGACGCTCGTCGGCAGGACGGTCGAGACGCGGTCGAGCGTCATCGATACGAATCGGTTTCTCGAAGGGCGAATCACGGATATCCGGAGCACCGACCAGAGCTTCGTGATCGAGAGCGATCGGGGCGTCCGAACGACCATCGTCGGCACCCGGGACACGCCCGTGGATTTCGAGGGCGAGACCTACACCATGGGCAACCTCGAGCAGGGGGACCGCGTGAGGGTCGAGATCGACGCCCGGCTCTCGAGCGGCGAGATCCGTGCGCGGCGCATCGTAGTCCTCCAGGACGCGACGCCGGATGACGTTTCCGGAATCCGGTCGGACAGCTACCTGACGGGTCGCGTGACGCGTGTCGAGGCGGGGTCGAAACGCTTCAGCGTGTCGGCCGACCGCGCGGGTGAGGTCAGGATCGAAGCGGGAAAGGCCGTCGACAAGTCGGGCCGGGCCTTTCGCGTCGGTGACCTGCAGGTCGGCGACCGCGTCCGCATTTGGGGCGGCTACACCGCGCAGCAGACGTTCCGCGCCGATCGGATCGAGTTCGGAACGGCGGACGACGTCTACCGCGACGACGAGTTCCGCGACCGCGGCGAGGAAGCCTTCGAAGGGTACTCCACCGTCGTCTTCTACGGCACCATCGAGAAGAATCCGCTGAACGAAGACAAATTGACGATTCGCGACCGCGATGGCGACCGCAATATCGAGATCGTGGCCGACGAGGAGTTCGTGGTGCTGCGCGAAGGGGCGACCTTCCTGCGCGCTGCCCAGCTCCGATCCGGCGACAAGGTGGTCGTGAAAGCATTTCGCGACAAGCTGGGGAACTACATCGCGCAGACGATCCGGCTCCAGTGACCGTGCGGCGTGGGCGGCTCTCCCGCCCCGGGGTGGGGGAACGTTCCCTCGCCCCGAAGCCGCGCGGGGAATTTATCGTAATAACTATTCGCTCTCCTTTCCGGAGCGATTCGCCATGACGTATGCAGAGTCGGAACTGATCCCTGGCGTCCAGGGACCCCGCGCAGTTGGCGTGGAGGCCCGTCAGCTCGCCGCTGAGCGCTCTCGTGCGCGTCACCGCGCGTCCGTCGAAGATCTGCTCGACTGCGCGGTCCTGATCGTGGTGAATCTCGTGTTCCTTCTCTGGTCGGAAGCGAAGGTCCCCTTCCTCAACCGCGATGTGACGCTCGCGCTCCTGCTTCTCGCGAACCTGTTCACGGTCGCCGGCTATGTCCGCACGCGCGTCCTTCCCGTCTGGAAGGCGCGACGGATTTCCTTGACGTGGTCCGTTGCCGAGCGCGAGCGCTTTTCGAACCCGCGCTGAAAGCGAAAAGGGGGCCGAGGCCCCCTTTTGGATTCTTCGACTCTCGAACGGAGGATCAGCTTTTCCGCGGCCGCATCAGGATCTCGCGCCCGGTGAGATAGAGAATCCCGGCGATGATCGCGAACGGGATGAGCGCGAGCAGGTCCGCCGCGGGTCCGGCGTAGAACGGGTTGTTCGCGGTAGCCCAGCTCTGAATCTTCTGATCGAAGTCGGTGAGCACGCCGGCCATGAACGCGATCACGATCCCGGCGATCGCCCCACCGGCGATGTACCCCGACGCCATCAGGACGCCCGGGCTCTTGTCCGTCTCGGCGATGAGCTGCTCTTCGGTCAGGTTCGAGTTCTTGTACTTGTCCCGGACGAACCGGTCGACGAGGAGGCGGATCATGCCTCCGATGAAGATCGGCGACGACGACGAGAGCGGCAGGTAGACGCCGACCGCGAACGCGAGCGACGGAAGCCGCACGAGCTCGAGGACGAGCGTGATCATCACGCCGAACAGCACGAGTCCCCACGGCAGCTCGCGGCTGAGGATGCCTTTGATGATGTAGGCCATCAGCGTCGCCTGAGGGGGGTTGAACTTCGTGGCCTTCGTGCCGTCCGGGCGGACGGTATGCACCCCGTTGATGCCGGGATCCGCGAGATAGACGGGAACGCCGCTGTCGTCGACCAGGTACTTCCCGCCGAGCCCGCCGCGGCTCTCCGTGTTGTACCAGACCTGGTACTCCCTGGCATCCTGCCGCGCCTGGGGCCCGACGAGCCCTTCCTTCTTCCCGAGGAGCTGTTCCCTCGGCGCGCGGAGCGTCGAAGGGAACGCTTCGGTGTACTGGTAGAGAACCCGTCCGTTCGCGTCGACCAGATACCGTCCGGGCCCGAGGCCGGGGATTTCATTCGGCTGCCCCTGCCCGCCCGCCGTCGCGATGCGGTACGGCGCGGGATCGGGGCGCATTTCGTCGGAAAAGAGCGGCAGCGGCGCCACCTGTTCCGGGGTGAGCGTGACCTGCGCGTCGACCGTTTGGAACGACGCCCGCGGCAGGTAGACGGTGCCGGCGTCATTGAGCCGGAGCAGAATCGGCCCGAGGATGAGCGCGGAGGCGAACGCGCCGATGAGAATCGCGATCTGCTGCGCCCGGGGCGTGGCGCCCACCAGGAAGCCGGTCTTGAGGTCCTGCGATGTCGTCCCGCCGTTCGACGCAGCGACGCAAACGATCGCGCCGACCGAGAGCGCGGTCACGTAATAGTTCTGCGACGTCCAGCCGAGAATGAGAAAGATAAGGCAGGTGAGAAGGAGCGTCGCGACGGTCATTCCCGAGATCGGATTCGACGAGGAGCCGATCTCGCCGGTCAGGCGCGAGGAGACCGTCACGAACAGGAAGCCGAAGACGATGATCAGGATGGCGCCCAGCACGTTCATCTGCAGCGGCTTTGCGAACGAGATCGCGAGGATCAGGAAGATGATGCCGCCGAAGACGAACTTCATCGGAAGGTCGTGGTCCGTCCGATGGACGTCCACGCCGACGGTCTTCTGCCCCGCTCCAACGTCCTTGAGGCCTTCCCGGATGCCGTGCCAGATCGTCGGCAACGAGCGCAGGACGCTCACGATGCCGGCCGCGGCCACCGCGCCGGCGCCGATGTAGAGCACGTAGCTTCCGCGGATCTGGTTCGGCGTCATCTCGCCGATCGGAATGGTCCCTGGGGGAATCGCCACGGGCGAGGCCGATCCGAAGAACTTGATCAGCGGGATCAAAACCAAATAGGCGAGCACGCCTCCGCCGACCATGACCGACGCTACGCGGGGACCGATGATGTAGCCAACCCCGAGCAGCTCGGGCGAGATCTCGGCCGCCACCGACCCGGAGCGGAACGGCGCTCCGAAAATCTTCTCCGGGATGTCCTTCCACGTCTTGAACGCGGCCATCGCGGTCTTGTAGAGAAGGCCGATTCCGAAGCCCGTGAAGATGGTGTGGGCGCTCGTGATCCCGGTGCTTCCGGCTGCTTTCGCCGCATCGAGGTCGCGCCGTGCGGAGTCGGATGCTGCCGCTTTCGACTCGACCGACGCCCCTGCCTTGAGAACCTCGGCGCACGCGGTCCCCTCGGGGTACTTGAGGATTCCGTGCTGGGCGACGATCAGCGCGCGGCGCAGCGGGATCATCATCAGGATCCCGAGGAGTCCGCCGAGGATCGCGACGATCATCACGCGGCTGATCTCGAGGTTGAACCCGAGGATCATGATCGCGGGCATCGTCACGCCGATGCCGAACGCGATCGACTCGCCTGCCGAACCGGCGGTCTGCACGATGTTGTTTTCGAGGATCGTGGCGTCCCGTCCGCCGAGCTTTTGGAAAATCTTGAACAGGGTGATCGAGATGACCGCGACGGGGATCGACGCGCTGACCGTCAGACCGACCTTCAGGACGAGGTAGAGCGACGAGGCGCCGAAGACCATCCCGAGAAGGGTTCCCAGGATGAGGGGACCCATCGTGAGCTCGGGAATCTTGGTCGTGGCGGGGATATACGGTTCGTACACAGGACGCGAGACTTCGGGCGCGGTCACATCGGACATGCAATCTCCGTCGTCGGGCTCAGCCCGAAGGTCGTGTTGGGGGGGCGGCCCCGGTGGAATCGAAACCGCGCGGCATTGTAGCACCGGGGTTCGCGGGCCCACGCGGCCGCCGTTCAGGCCGTTCGGGCGGAGCGGGCGCGGCCGGGGTTCTGAAACAGAAAGGCTCCCGTGACGCTCGCCTCGTCGAGAGCGACGTCCGCGGGCGCGCCGGCGGCGATGAGGTGCCCGCCTCCCTCGCCTCCCTCGGGCCCGAGCTCGATCATCCAGTCGCACGCCTCGATCATCTGGAGGTTGTGCTCGATGACGACGACGGAGTTTCCCAGCTCGATGAGCGATCGCATGGTTGCGATCAGCTGATCGACGTCTTTCGAATGGAGGCCCGTCGTCGGCTCGTCGAAGAGGAAGAGGCGTCTCCCTTCCTTCCGGCTTCCGGAGAGATACGAGGCGAGCTTGAGGCGTTGCGCTTCGCCCCCCGAGAGCGTGGCCGTCGATTGCCCGAGCCGGAGATAGCCGAGGCCGACCGCGCGGAGTGGATCGAGCCTCCGAACGACCGCCCGCCGGTCGACGAAGAAGCGGACGGCTTCGTCCACGGTGAGCTCGAGGATCTGGTCGACGTTCTTCCCTTTGTAGGTCGCCTTCAGGACGCGCATCGTTGAATCGCCTGCCCCCACAGGTCTCGCAGACGACCTCGACATCCGCGAGAAACTGCATGTCGATGACCACCGTGCCCGCGCCTTTGCACGTGTCGCAGCGCCCTCCATCCGTGTTGAACGAGAACATTCCGGCGGTGATCCCGTGGAGCTTCGCCGTCTGCGTGGACGCGAGAGCCTTCCGGATCTCGTCCCACGCCTTGACGTACGTCGCGGGGTTCGACCGGGTGGAGCGGCCGATCGGCGACTGGTCGATGAACTGGATGTCGTCGATCTGATCGAGCCCCTCGATGCCGTCGCAGCGGCCGGGATCGATGTTCGCGACTCCCTGATGCGTGCGCAGGTAGACGTTGTAGAGACAGTCGCGGAGGAGGCTGGACTTGCCCGAGCCCGAGACCCCGGCGATCGCAACCATCCCGCCGAGCGGGATCTCGACGTCGACGTCCTTGAGGTTGTGCTGCCTGGCGCCGCGGACCACGATCCGGCCCTCGAGGTGCGCGCGCGGCGTGCTCGCGCTTCTGTGCTCGCGTATCGCGCTCGAGGCGAGCCGCGGGGCCGCGGGGCCGCAGTAGAGGACCTCGCCGCCTCCTTCACCCGCGCCGGGGCCGAGCTCGAGGAGCTAGTCCCCGCCGGCGATCATCGTCGGATCGTGCTCGACGACGACCACCGTGTTCCCCGCGTCGCGCAGCCGGCGCAGCACCGCCAGCAGCCGTTCGCTGTCGCGCGCGTGAAGGCCGACGGTCGGCTCGTCGATCACGTAGAGCGTGTTCGTCAGCCCGCTCCCGAGCGCGGCCGCGAGATTGATCCGCTGCGCCTCTCCTCCGGAGAGCGTGCGCGTCTGCCGGTCGAGCGTGAGGTAGGAGAGGCCCGACTTCATCGAGGTAGACGAGCCGGTTCAGGATCTCGCGCCGCAGATGTCCCGCGACGGCCTCCTCCTGCTGCGAGAGCGGCAGGTACTCCCAGAAGTGCCGCGCCTCTCCGACGTTCATCGCGGAAGAGGTCGGCGACGGTCTTCTCGCGAAAGCGGACGTTCAGCGCCTCGCGCTTGAGGCGCGTTCCGTCGCAGGTCGTCGCAGTTCGTGTAGCTTCGATACTTCGCCAGCTTCACGCGGACGTGGATCTTGTACTTCTTCGTCTCGAGCCAGTCGAAGAACCCTTTGATGCCGTACCACTTCCCCTTTCCGTCATAGAGGAGCTTCCCACTCGTCCGCCGTGAGCTCGTCGATCGGGACGTCCAGCCGGAGGCCGTACTTCTTCGCGCCCTTCTCGAGATCGTCGTAGCAGTCCTCGTAGCCGGCCGAGTTCAACGGAGCGATGGGCCGCTCGTCGAGGCGTTTTCCGCGGTCGGGAATGACCTTGTCGATGTCGATCCCGATCACGCGCCCGTACCCCTGGCACGTCTCGCACGCTCCGAGCGGAGAGTTGAACGAAAAGAGATGCGGCCGTCGGCTCCATGAAGTCCCGCGCCGCAGCGATCGCAGGAGAAACGCGCCGAGAACCGCCGCGAGACCCAAGCCCCGGCCGTCTGCTCGCGGACGTTCACGATCCCCTTCGAGAGCGTGAAGCCCTGTTCGATCGCGTCGAGCACCGAGCCTGCCGTGTCGGCCGAGACCCGGAAGCGCCCCAGGACCATCTCCAGAGTGCTCCTTCCGGAGAGCTCGATCTCCTTCAGATCGTCGATCTCGCCATCGCGCCATACGCGGTAGAAGCCGCCCTTCGGACGAGTTGCGAGAGGACCTCCTCCCGTCCGTCTTCCGGAAGATCGACCGGCGCCGTGATCGCGATCGCTCGATCCGGACAGCTCCGTGAGAATCCGTTCGGCGATCGACTGCGGAGATTCTCCTTCCGGACCGGCGAGCCGCAACCGGGGCAGAGAGTCTCGCCGCACCAGGTCATGAAGAGGCGGAGGTAATCGGCGAGCTCGGTCGCGGTCGCGACCGTGGATCGCGCGTTCTTGACCGAGTTCTTCTGCTCGATCGGCGATCGCCGGAAGGATCCCTTCGATCTAGTCGACGTCCGGTCGCTCCATCCGCTCGAGGAACTGCCGCACGTAAGTCGACATCGACTCGACGAATCGCCGCTGCCCCTCGGCGTAGAGCGTGTCGAACGCCAGCGACGACTTTCCCGAGCCGGAGGGCCCGGTGATCATCGTCAGCTGCCGCGTGCGGGATCTCGACGGAGATCTGTTCTTGAGGTTGTGCGTCCTCGCTCCGCGGATGGAGATGGCTGTTGAAGGCATCGGCGTGGAGAAAACACGGTGCGGGAGCGCGGTGTTCCGGGGCGGGCGCGGGCGGTCGGGCGCGCGCTCACACCCGGATCGAGTGCCGCTGGTAGAAATTGTAGTCGCCGAGGCGCTCGCGAAGGCTAGCCACGATCTCCGGGTCGAGCGTCGCGTCGGAAGCGGAGACGTTGATCTCGACCTGGTGGGCGTTGCGCGCGCCGGGAATCACGGTCGAGACGGCCTCGTCGGCCAGGACGAAACGGAGCGCCGCCTCCCCTAGGCTTCGGCGATCCCCTCCGACGATCCCCTTCACCTCGGCGATCCTCTCGAGCGCCTCGGCGAGCCTCCGCGGGGTCAGGAAGTTCTGGCGGACGTCTTCGCCCGAAAACGTGCTCTGAAGGCGGAACTTGCCCGTGAGGAGCCCCGAGGCGAGCGGCACGCGCGCGATGATCCCGAAGTTCTTGCGGGCTTCGCGAGCGGAAAGAGCTTCTGCGCCGGCGACTGGTTCAGGACGTTGTAGAGGACCTGAAGGGTATATCCCCAGCCGTTCTGATGATCGCGACCTCTCCCTCGTCGGGGGTCGTGACCGAGATGCCCCAGAAGCGGATCTTGCCGAGTCCTGGAGCATCTCCATCGCTTCCTGGATCGAGCCCTTCTCGAGGTCCGCCAGCGTCGGGTTGTGAAGCTGGTAGAGGTCGACGTAATCGGTCCGGAGGCGCTTGAGCGATCCGTCGATCGCATAGAAGATGTGCCTCTTCGAGAAGTCCTTGATGATCCGGCCGGAGGTCGTGCGGACGTTGCCGACCTTGGTCGCGATCACGACCTGGTCGCGGAGCCTCGAGAGCACGATGCCCAGGAGCGACTCGCTCCGTCCGTAGCCGTAGAGTCCGCGGTATCGAAGAACGTGACGCCCAGGTCGCGCGCGCGGCGGAGCGCGGCGAGCGATTCTTCGTCGTTGGCGTTTCCCCAGCCGACAGGAACGCCTTCCGACGTCGGTGGCGCCTCCGATGGCCCAGCCGCCGAAGCCGATCTCACTGACTTTGATTCCGGTCGATCCGAGGGTGCGGTAGTGCATTCGCGCGTATGAATAGTGTATTCGTTTTCGATAATGATTTTCGCGTTAATTTCGAGGGAGGAAGCAGAAAGGGTGCGACGACCACGGCCGGGCGGCGCTACGCACTGTTTCCGACCTCCGACCTCACTTGTTTCCGACGCGATTCCTACCGTGTGCTTTCTGCTTCCTACAGCTTGATCAACCGCACCTCTTCCATTTCCTTGAACGACCGGAGGAACGAGAGCGTTCCCTCGTCGAGCGGGGTGTCGATCGTGACGATCGCCATCGCGATTCCTCCCTCGGGGGCGCGCGCGAGGTTGTACTCGGCGATGTTGATCTCGCGGTCTCCCAGGACGGTGCCGACCTTTCCGACGACGCCCGGCACGTCGCGGTTGACCATGTAGATCAGGTAGCCTTCCGGCTCGAACTCCACGCGGAAGCGGTTGACGGAAACGACCCGCGACGTCTTTTCCGAGAAGACGGTGCCGGAGGCGCAGACCTCGCGCGAGGAGCTGCGGGCGCGGAAGGTCAGCAGGTTCGCATAGTCGTGCGGCACGGGGTGAACCGTCGATCCCGTGAGCATTCCTCGCGCCTCCGCGATCGCCTGCGCATTCACGAAGTTCACGCTCTGGCTCAGATGAGGCGAGAGGAGGCCCTTGAGCGATGCGACGCTGAGGATTCTCGTGAGCCGCTCTTCCACGCCCCACAGCTCGAGGTTCGTCTCGACGGGTGCTCCCTCGAGGAGCTGCGATACGAGCAGTCCGAGTTTCTCCGCGAGCGCGATGAGGGGCGCCGCGTCCGCGTCGACGGTCCCCTGAAACGGAAGATTCACGGCGGAGACGAAGATCGAGCCTTTCAGCGCGTAGACGACCATCTCGGCCGTCTGGACCGCGACGCGGTCCTGGGCCTCGAATGTGTTCGCTCCGATGTGAGGAGTGAGGACGATGTTCTTCGCCTTCCGAAGCGGGTGGTCCGCCGCGGGGGGTTCCTCCTCGAAGACGTCGAGCGCCGCCGCGGCGACTTTTCCGGAATCGAGGGCGGCCGCGAGGTCGCGCTCGTCGTAGATCCCGCCCCGGGCGCAGTTCACGAGGACCACGCCATCCTTCATCCCCGCCATCTCACCGGCTCCGATCATCCCCCGGGTCTCCTCGGTCAGGGGCGTGTGGACGGTGATGAAATCCGACTCCGCGAGAAGCCGCTCGAAGGGAACCAGCTCGGCCTGAACGCGCTGCGCGGCCGCGGCGCGCGATATACGGGTCGTACGCGAGCACCTTCATTCCGAACGCCTGCGCCCGGGTGGCGACGCGGCTGCCGATTCGTCCCAGGCCGATGATGCCGAGAGTCTTGTCGGAGAGCTCGATGCCCATGAACTTCGAGCGCGTCCATTCCCCCTGGCGCATCGAGGCGTCGGCCGCGGGGACGTTCCGGCAGAGCGACAGGAGGAGGGCCATCGTGTGCTCGGTTGCCGAGAGGATGTTCGCGGTCGGGGCGTTGATGACGAGGATGCCGCGTTCCGTCGCGGCGTCGACGTCGACGTTGTCGAGGCCGACCCCCGCGCGCCCGGCGACCTTCAGCTGCCGCCCCGCGGTCAGCAGCTCCTGCGTGATCGCCGTTCCGCTTCGCGAGATGAGCCCGTCGGCGGAGGCGATGGCTTCGAGGAGCGCGGCCCCCTCGATTCCCGGACGGTAATCGAGCTCGATCTCCGGATCTCTTCGGAGGATCTCGAGCCCCGAATCGGCGAGCGTGTCGGTGACGAGAACGCGGTAGGGCATGTCAGTTCTCAGTTCTCATTTCTTGACCTCAGACCTCAGACCTCAGACCTCAGGCCCCAGACCCCAGACCCAGGTCCCAGACTTTGGATGGGTGATCACGAGGGACGAAGGTCCCTTCGTGACGGAGCGCCCGAGGCCTGAAGGTCTGAGGCCTGGGGTCTGAGGTCTGAAACGTCATTCCTTTCCCGCAACCTCCTCGAGCACATGCAGCATCGCATCCAGATCCTCGATCGAGATATCCCCCATATGGCCGATGCGGAAGGTGTTTTCCTTCCATTTTCCGTAACCGCTTCCGAGCGTGAACCCGCGGGCGCGCATTCCGGCGAGAAGGTCGGCCGAGGTGATGCGCTCCGGCATGAGCGCGGTGACGCTGGGCGAGAGCGCGGCGGTGCTGCTCGCGAGATCGGCGTACCCGGCGGTCCTTTCGACCGTGCGCTCGCGCATGAGGCGGTGGCGCATCCATCGATTCTCCAGCCCCTCCTCCTCGAGGATCGACTGGAGCTGTCGATCGAGCGCGTAGACGAGCGGGATCGCCGGCGTGAAAGGAACGCCCTCGCTCTCGGCGTGACGGCGGAACTCGCGGAAGTTGAAATAGGTCCCTTTGTAGTGCTTCGCATCGGCCTGTTTCATCGCGCGCTCGGAGACGGCGAACACGGTGAGGCCGGGCGGCATGGCCAGGCCCTTCTGGCAGCTCGCGAAACAGACGTCGATCTCCCCATTCGTCCATCAGAACGGGGGCGGCCGCGAGCGAGGAAACCGCATCCACCAGGATGAGCGTGTCTTCCGAGACCGAGCGGACCGCCTCCGCGAGCGCGCCGACGTCGTTGATCACGCCGGTGGAGGTCTCGTTGTGGGTGATCGTGACGGCGTCGTAATGGTGCCGGCGTCCCTGGAGGTGATCGGCGAGCCGCACCGGGTCGATCGGCTCGCCCCACTCGGTTTCGAGCTGGTCGGCTTCGAGGCCGAGCTTGTGCGCGATGGTGAGCCAGCGCTCGGAAAACGCGCCGCATGTCGTGACGAGGACCGCGCGCGAGACCGTGTTGAGGAGCGCGCCTTCCATCAGACCGGTTCCCGAGCAGGAGGCGAAGAACGCGAGCTGCTCGGTCCGAAAGAGGCGCTGGAGGCGTGGCGTGATGCTTCGGAAGAGGTCGCGAAACTCCGCGCTGCGGTGGCCGATCATCGGCCGCATCATCTGCTCGAAGATCTCGCGGCGGACCCACGTCGGCCCGGGGACGAAGAAAGTCGCCTTCTCGCTCATCCGTGTTCCTCCATGAGGTAAGGGAGAACCGCGAGCAGAGAGCGCTCGCGCACATAGAACTCCGAAGCGGCGGCGACCCGCTCTCTCTCCCGGACGCCTCCGAAGCCGATGAACCGGTCGACGGCCGGTTTCGCCTCGAGGTCCGTGACGCCGTCCCCGACGAACGCAGCCTTCCCGTGGGCGCGGGCTCGGACGTTCAGGACCACGAGCTCCTTCCCGCCGCCGCGGGCCAGCGGGCTCCGCTCATCGTAGCCGGCATACTTCCCTCCTTCGTCGAACCTGAGCTCGATGGCGTGAAGCGCGCGCTCGGGAATCTCCAGTTTCGCGGCGAGAGGGCGGACCGCCTGGCGGATGCCGGCGGTGACGAGGTGGACGTCGACATGCGCGGCGCGGAGAGCGCGAAAGGTCTCCTCGACGCCGGGCAGGAGGCTTTCGAGGTAGAGCTCGGCGAGCTTCGCGACATCTTCCGCGCTCGGCCGGATCCGTTCGAGCCGCAGGCGGTAGACCTGATCGATGGGCATCTCGCCGTTCATCGCCTTTCCGGTGAGCCGCGCGATCTCGGGATCGCCGGCCGCGAGCTCGTCGATCCCCTCGATCGAGACGAGAGTCGAATCGACGTCGAAGAAAACGAGCTCGAACCGGGGTTTCATGGCTCGTGCCCGTTGCCGCTGCGGGCGATCGCCGTGAGGTCGCGGAAGCTCGCGAGCATGTAATCGGGTTCGGCGGCGACCAGAGCGTCTCGCGAGGACGACCCGGTCGCGACGACGGCCACCGGCATCCCCGCATTCCGGGCGGCGTCGACGTCGATCGTCATGTCTCCGACGAAAAGCGACTCTCCCGGAGCTCTGCCGAGCTGGCCGAGAGTGAAGAGGACGTGTCGCGCGTCCGGCTTGGCCGCGCCCGCGAGGTCGGGCCCGACGACGGCGCTGAAGCGGGAGGCGAGGCCGAGGTGGTCGAGAATCTTCTGCGAGAAGCGCGTCGGCTTGTTCGTGCAGACCCCCATGCGGATGCCCATCCCCTGCAGCGCCGCGAGCGTCGGCTCGACCTCTTCGAGGACCCGGGACTCATCGCAGCAGATCTCATCGTAATGGTCTTCGAAGAGACGGCGCGCGTTCTCCGGAACGGGATCGGGAGCGAAGGTCCGCTCGAGAAGCTTCTGGAGCCCGTCTCCCACCGACTGCCGGATCAGCTCTCCGCCGGCATCCGGGTATCCGCACCCCCGGCGCGCGAAATTGATCGCGCCCGCGAGCGCGCTGTACGAGTCGATGAGCGTCCCGTCGAGATCGAAGACGATCGCTGCGAAGCGACTGGCCATGGACCTCTGCATTCTATCCACGAATACGGCGATGGACCCCAGGTCGTCCGGGTGAAACCGCGGCACCGGGACCGCGAGCTCGCGATCCGAAACGATCGCGAGCATCCGCTCGGGCTCGATCGGCGGTCGCCCCACCTCCGCCCGATCGATCAGCATCGACGGCCAAACGCCGCCCGTCCGAAAGCCTTCCAGCAGAATCCGGGGGGCCCGGACCCTTCCGATCAACTCCCGTCGGTTCGCGCCACGGGAAGATGATCCCGCTCGAGTGCGCTGCGAATCCGCTCTCCGAGGCGAGGATCGTCTCCGCGGCCCCGGCGTCGAGAAATCGCCCGGTATCGCCGCGCCGTTCCGTATTCGCCTCGTGGTGCGTGTGCTTGATCACGGCGATCTCTTCGCCCCGTTCGCGGAAGTAGGCGATGAGGCGCAGGATCAGCGTCGTTTTTCCCGATCCGGAGTACCCGACGAAGGCGAAGGGGATCATCGCGCGGCACAGTAGACCGCCCCGCGGGGAGGTGCAACTCTCAGACGCCTCGACGGCCGCCGGACCGGGGCGCGAAATGCCGGGCACGAGCGGAACCGTTACCCGTGCATGCGCCACCGGCTCGCACGGGTCACCTTCTTCTCACTTCTTTCGGCGAGCGCCTTTGCAGCCGATCCGCTTTCGATCGAGATCCTTCCCCTCGGAGACTCCGGAGAGAGCGTCGCGGTGCGCATCCTCTTTGCGGCGGACCCGGCCGTTGCCGCTTCGGAAGAGGGGCTCGTGCTGCAGGGGACGATCCTTCGCGACGGGAAGGTGATCCGCAACTTCCGAAGGCCACTCGAGGTCGGGGACGCGGGGCGCTTCCAGATCGTTCAGCTCGTGCTTCCGGGCTCGATCGCAGTCGAGGCGAGGCTGCTCGCCGGCTCGGACGCCGCGCCGCTCCTTCTCGCGAGATCGAGCCGCGCGCTCGAGGTCGCGCCGACGGGGACCCCCTATGTCGCGAGCGACGACGCGGCCGCCGACGAGATCCTCGCCGAAGGGATCGTTCCCGAAACGGCCGGATCGGTTCGGATCCGCGAGCCTCGACGCGACGTCGCCCCGAACCTGTTCATCGTCGAGGTCGATGTTCAGGCTCCGGTCGAGCGCGTCGAGTTCTGGATCGAGGGAAAGAAACTGCTGACCCGAAACGCTCCTCCGTTCCGGGCCGAGGTCGACCTCGGGTCGTTGCCGCAGCGGGTCGAGCTGAAGGTCGTGGGCTACGACGCGCGCGGCCGATACATCGATTCCGACGCCTGGATCGTGAATGAGCGAGGAAACGATCTGGAGGTGGCGGTCACGCGAACCGACACGCCGGACGGCATGTCGCATTTCCGGGTCTCGGTGCAGAATCCCAGAAAGCTGGCGCTTCGATCCGTTTCGCTCTCCGCCGGCGACGAGCAGCTCGTCGCGTGGGATCGCCCCCCGTACGGACTCGATCTCCCGGCCGCCCGCCTCGCCGGGAAGGATTACGTCCAGGCGACCGTGGTCGACTCCACCGGCGCGGAGACCTCGGACCTCCTCTACCTCGACCCGAACCGGTACGTGGAAGAAGTCGAAGTGAATCTCGTCGAGCTTCCGGTCACGGTGAGCGACGCGCAGGGGACGCCGGTCAGCTCGCTCCAGATGGGGGATTTCACCGTACGGGAGGACGGCAAGCCGCAGATGATCGAGACCTTCGGATTCGCGAACGATCTGCCGCTCTCCGTCGGAGTTCTCGTCGATCACTCCGGGAGCATGAGGGAGCGGATCGAAGAAGCGCGGAAGGCGGCGCTGGCGTTCTTCGCCCAGATCCTGCGCGAGGGAGACAAGGCGTTTTTCGGCGGATTCTCCTTCGACGCGCGGGGGATCACGCCCTTCACGTCCGAGGTCGGGGCGCTCGAGAGGCAGGTCTCGGATCTGCCGGCCGCGGAGGGAGGGACGGCGCTGTACGACGCGATCATCGCGGGCCTCTATCGCTTCCGGGCGGTCCAGGGGAGGAAAGCGCTCGTGGTCGTGACTGACGGCGACGACACGGTCTCGAAAGTGCCGTACGACGAGATGTTGCGATACGTCCGGGCATCCAGAGTGCCGATCTACTTCATCGGCGTCGGACTCGGGAAGCTCGACTTCTCTCTGACCGGAAAGCTGAGGAGCCTCGCCGCGGAGACGGGGGGCGTCGCTTTCTTCATCGGCAACGCCGCCGAGCTCGGTCCGACCTACGACGCGCTGGAGAAGGAGCTGCGGTCGCAGTATCTCCTCGGCTACTACACGCGCTCGACGAAGAACGACCGCGGCTACCGCACCGTGGAGGTGAACGTGAGCCGCCCCGGCGCGAAGGTGCGGACGATACGGGGGTTCATCCCGTAAGCGTCTGGAGTCTGGGAGTCTGGGAGTCTAGGAGTCTGGGAGTCTGGGAGTCTGGGAGTCTGGCGTCTGTATCAGGCGGGCGCGCTCAGCGGGAGATGTTCTTCTGACGCCTGGACGCTCAGACGCCTGGACTCACGACTGCTTCTTCTTCTCGACCCATCCCTCGATGTTCTTCTGGGGCGTGCGCGAGAGGGCGAGAGCTCCCGGGGGCACGTCCTTCGTGATCGTGGAGCCGGCGCCGACGTAGGCTCCTTTTCCGACGCGCACGGGCGCCACGAGCTGCGTGTCGGAGCCGATGAAGACGCCGTCCTCGAGGATCGTCTGGTGCTTGCGGACGCCGTCGTAGTTGCAGGTGATCGTCCCGGCGCCGATGTTGACGTCCGCGCCGACGGTCGCGTCGCCGATGTACGAGAGATGGGAGGCCTTCGCGCCGTCGCCGAAGACGACCTTCTTGGTCTCGACGAAGTTCCCCACCTTCGTCTTCCTGCCGAGTTTCGTCGCGGGGCGGAGATGCGCGTACGGTCCGACCGTCGCGCCATCGCCGATCTCGGCGTCCTCGGCGACGGTACCGGTCTTCAGATGAACTCCGTCGCCGACCTTCACGTTCGTGAGATGGACGCCGGGATCGATGACGCACTCGCGGCCGATCGTCGTGCCGCCTTCCAGAACGACGAAGGGATAGACGGCCGTGTCCTGGCCGATGGTCACGGTCGAGTCGATGGAGACGGCCGCGGGATTCCGGAACGTCACGCCCTCGTCCATGAGCCGCGCGACCGTCCTGCGATTCAGCTCCGTCTCGACGGCGCCGAGCTCCGCGCGGGAGTTGACCCCGAGCGCTTCGAGCGGATCGGCCGCGATCGCCGCGCCCACCCTCCCGCCACTCCGGACCGCCCGCTCGATCAGGTCGGTCAGGTAGTACTCCCGCTGGGCGTTGTTCGTGGAGAGGCCGTGCAGGGACTCGAAGAGGAACGGCGCCTCGAAGACATAGATGCCGGCATTGACCTCGTCGATCGCGATCACGTTCTCGTCCGCGTCCTTTCGCTTCGACGATGCGCTCGACGCGTCCGTCGGGCCCTCGGACGATCCTGCCGTAGAGAGCCGGATCGGAGGGTCGCATCGTCAGCACCGTGACCGTGTTGTTCTCGCGCCCGTGCTGCTCGAGCAGCGCCCGGATCGTTTCGGGACGCGTCAGCGGAACGTCCCCCGAGAGGACCAGGACGCGCGCGCCCTCCACTCCGCGTCCGCGAACGAACGACTCCGCCATCAGCACGGCATGCCCCGTTCCGAGTTGCTGATCCTGGAACGCGAACTCCGCGAGCCCGTCGCACGCCCTCTGGACGTCCTCGCGCTGGTGGCCGACGACCAGCACCGGAGGCGAGGGGCTGACCTCGCGCGCCAGATCGATTACGTAGTGGACGAGCGGCCGTCCCGCCGCCGGATGAAGCACTTTGATCTTCGAGGACTTCATCCGTTTGCCGAGTCCGGCGGCGAGGATCACGACATCGAGTCGGGTCATGGGCGTCTTCCTTTTCGGTTGGTCGGTCGGCCTTGCTGGCACCAGTTCATCCATACCCGGATCGGTGGCGATGGCGAAAGAAGGTATCACTTCCCGCGCCGGATCCGCCGCAGGCGCCTGCCGTAGCGGTCGTACAGGCGGAACACGGTCTCGGCGAGCGCCTCCGAATCGTGTCGCACGAAGTTGTCCTCGGCGACGACGTCGGCGAAAAACGGGGTCGCGCCCAGTTCCCGGATCTCTTCGACGTCGGCTTCGACGGGAAACTGATGCTGCGCCGCGTAGGCGGCGAGGATCGCATCGGAAGGTCGGTTCCCGTTGATGAGGACGACGTCCGCGACGAGCCCCGCGTGGTCGACGATCGCCTTCAGGTGAGCCGCCGCCGTGTACCCGTCCGTCTCCCCCGGCTGGGTCATGACGTTGCAGATGTAGACCCGGAGGGCTCTCGCTTTCCGGAGAGCGTCGCCGAGGCGTGGGATCACCAGATTGGGGAGGATCGAAGTGTAGAGCGATCCAGGCCCGATGATGATCATGTCGGCGCTCTCGATCGCGTCGAGAGCGCGATCGACCGGCTCCGCATCCGCCGGCTCGATCGCGAGCCTCACGATCGGAGCGTGATCCGGCACGGGCGCACCCACGAAGTGGTCGCCGCTGATCGCCGTCTCGCCGACGAGCACGCTCCCGTCCGAACAGATCGCGCGCAGGCGGACGTCGGCGAGGGTCGACGGATAGATCTCTCCTCGGATCGCGAGGACCTCCGAGGCGGCAAGCACGGCGGATTCGAAGTTTCCGGTGATGTCGGTGAGGGCTGCCAGCAGGAGGTTTCCGAGCGAATGGCCGCGAAGCGCCGTGTCGGTCGCGAACCGGTAGCTGAACACCCGCGAGAGCAGGAGCTCCTCTTCGGCGAGCGCGACGATGCAGTTTCGGATGTCGCCGGGAGGGAGCATCGCGAGCTCTTTCCGAAGGACGCCCGAGCTTCCGCCCTCGTCGCTCACGGTCACGACGGCCGACAGGTGGGAGAGCGTCCACTTTCCGCCGCGATCGACGTACGGTTTGAGGCCGCGAAGGAGAGTCGAGAGACCGGTCCCTCCGCCGATGGCCGCGATTCTGAGACCGGAGTCACCCATGGAGGCTCACCGGCGGCGGTGCGCCGGAGCGGTCATTTCTTCTTGAGCTCGGTCAGGACCAGTTTGGCGACCGCCTTGAGCGTGTCGAACACCCCGGTCCCGTTCATGGCGATCGCCTCGAACGTCGGCTCGCCCTTGTAGTTGAGCTGGCGGTACATCTCGTCCACGGCGACGGCGGTGGGAAGGTCGCGCTTGTTGAGCTGGAGCGCGTAGGGGACGGCCTTGAGCTCGTAGCCCTGCTCCTCGAGGTTCTTCTCGAGGTTGCTGGAGCGACTCGACGTTCGCCTCCATCCGCGCTTCCTGCGAGTCGGCGACGAAGATGACGCCGTCCACGCCCTTGAGGATGAGTTTTCGCGAGGCGTCGTAGAAGACCTGCCCGGGGACCGTGTAGAGGTGAAAGCGGGTCTTGAAGCCGCGGACCGTGCCGAGGTCGAGCGGAAGGAAGTCGAAAAAGAGCGTCCGGTCGGTCTCGGTCGCGAGGGAGATGAGCTTTCCCTTCGCCTGAGGATTGGTCTTGTCGTAGATCCACTGCAGGTTGGTCGTCTTCCCGCACAGGCCGGGACCGTAGTAGACGATCTTGCAGTTGATCTCTCGCGCCGCGTAATTGATGAACGTCACGTTGCTCTACCCGTTCCGCCGCGCTGACGATCACTCGGAAAAGAGGCTGTCGATGTCCTCGTCGGTGATCTCCGCGAAGGGAGAATCGAAGCGGCCCGCGAGGCTGCCGCGCTCCTCTTCCGCCTTCCGGAGAATCGTCTCGAACACCTTCTCGAGCTCCTGCGACGCTTTCTTCACGCGGAGGCGGACGAGGCCGAGGGACGATCTCTCGTCGAAGATGACGACGAGGATCACGCGCTGCGCGACGAGCGAGATGTGGATGTTGTCGCGCTCCCCCTCGTGGAAGAGGATCGAGAACTCCTTCTCGCCGATCAGCTTGGCCAGCCCGTCGGTCGCGGCGACGTTGCCCGCCGTCAGCGAGGCGAGCGAGGTGGCGTCCACCCCCGCCATGTCCCCATGCGTCGGCGATCTGCTGCCCGTTCTTGTCGACGAGAAATACGAACTTCGAGTTGGAGTCGACCTGCAGACGGGAGAGGATCTCCTTGATCTGCTGGTACTCCTCCTCGTACATCACAAGATCAGGAGAGGCCATTCATCGACACCGTATTCCGCGAATTAACATTCGTGTATAGCACACCAGTACCGGGGCGGCAATGAAACGGGATCGCCCGGGCGAGTCGGGTTTGACCTCGGACCCGAGACCTCGGACCGCGGCGCCCCGGGCCCTCAGACCGGCCGGAAGCCTCGGGTCTCAGGCCGCTGCGCGGCGGCCTCAGATCTCCCGCCGGCCCTCGAGCGCCTTCGCCATGGTGACCTGATCGGCGTACTCGAGGTCGCCGCCGACGGGAAGCCCGAAGCCCAGGCGGGTGACGCGCACGCCGAGAGGGTGGAGCTGCTGCGCGATGTACATCGCGGTCGCCTCCCCCTCGACGTTCGGGTTCGTCGCGAGGATGACCTCGCGGAAACCGCCCGCGCCGACCCGCCGGACGACGCCGGCCACGTCGATCTCGTCGGGACCGATCCCCTTGAGCGGGGAGAGCGTCCCGAGCAGCACGTGGTAGATGCCGTGGAAATCGCGGGCCGCCTCGATCGTGGGGATGTTGAACGCCTCCTCGACGACGCAGAGAGTCGATCGGTCGCGCCGCGCGTCCGTGCAGATCGCGCACGGGTCGACGTCCGTCATGTTGTTGCAGGCCGAGCAGCGGAAGATTCGCCGCCTTCACCTCGAGGATCGCCTCGGCGAGCGCCTCGGCCTCGCCCTCCGGCTGCTTGAGGATGTGGTAGGCGAGGCGCGAGGCGGACTTGCCGCCGATCCCGGGCAGCTTGCTCAGCTCGTTGACGAGGTTTGCGAGAGGAGGGGCAGCATCGCGTCTAGTGGAGTCTAGGAGTCTAGTGGAGTCTAGGAGTCTAACTTCAGAATAATAGCTACTATTACAATGCATTTTAAATGAATAGCGCTATAGAATCATCTTTGCTTTTAAGTATTGCTATGATTAATTAAGCGATATCACTAGTCTCTGGGCACTAGACGCACTGGACGTGCTACATAGCCTGGAATCTTAATCCGCCGCATCTGCCGCCGAGCCGACTGCAGCTCCTCGTCGACCTTGCGCGCGGCTTCGTTGACCGCGGCGACGATCAGGTCCTGGAGCATCTCGACGTCGTCCGGATCGACGGCTTCCTTGTCGATCGCGATGGCGAGCAGTTCCTTGGTGCCGCTGCATGGTCGCCTTGACCATGCCGCCGCCCGCGGTGCCCTCGACACGCGGGTATCGGCGACATCTTGCTGCTGCATCTGCTCCTGCATCTGCTGCGCCTGCTTCATCAGTTGTTTGATGTTCATCGATTCCTCCTTCGAGCGCTTCGCCTGCGGCGCGACGACTTCGCCGCCGAGATGTTTCTGGAACGCCTGGAGGACCGGATCGTCGCGGCGAGCGGCCGGCGGGTTCTCCGGCTCGCGGCCGGCTGCCTCGCGGCTGACGATCTGCGACGCGTCATCGGCCGCCCGAGACCTCCTCGCGACCGCTCGAGGAACGCGAGCTGCTCGGCTCGCCGAGGTAGTCGACCGCGAAGCGGTCTGCGAGGCGTCGAACTCGAGTCACGAGGATCGTCGCCCTCCTGCGCGGATCGCTGCGCGCCTGCTCCAGATAGCTCGGCGAGCGACCGCTGTCCTGCGACGCGCGCCACGAAGCGCTCGGCAAAGTGCCGCGCGATGCCGGACGGCTCCGGGTCGCGGCGGGCGCGGACTGGCGGCGACGCGGCGCGCCGGCTGCTGCGGCGCGCGGCGCGCCGCGGCGCGGCGCGGCCGCGGCGCGGCGACCGGTCGCCGCCGCCCGCGATGAGTCTCTCGACCGCGCGCAGCCGCGGGAAGCGTCGCGGCCTTCAGCAGCGCGATCTCGACGGCGAGCCGCTGCTGCTCGGCGCGGCTCACGATCTCGTCGTCCCGCAGCAGAAGGTTCGAGCACCGCAGCAGCTCGTCGTACGCGAAGCGACTCGGCGAGCTCTGCGAACGGCGCGAGCTCTTCCGGGTCGAGGCGCGAGGATCGATTCGTCGGCGCCGCCGCGATCAGCAGGAGGATTGCGGAGGTACGCCGAGCAGGTCGCGGTAGAGCAGCTTGAAATCGCGCCCGTCTCGGCGGCTTCCTCGAGCGCTTCGAGGACGCGCGGCGGATCTCCGTCGCGCGATCGCAGCGTCGACGATGCGCGCGAAGAAGCGTCGCGTCGGAGAGCCCGAGGATCGCGGCGACGTCGGCGGCGCGAGAGCGTGCGCCCGCTGAACGCGACGATCTGGTCGAGCAGCGAGAGCGAGTCGCGCACGCTTCCTTCGCCGCGCCGCGCGATCGACGTCGAGCGCTTCCTCGTCGGCGTCGATCCCTTCCGCCGCGCAGATCTCGCGCGAGCCGGGCGGCGAGCTCCTCGAGCGTGATCTTGCGCAGCACGAACTGCTGCACGCGCGAGAGGATCGTCGCCGGGACCTTGTGCATCTCCGTCGTCGCCAACATGAAGATGACGTGCGGCGGCGGCTCCTCGATCATGCTTGAGCAGCGCGTTCCACGCGGCCGCGGAGAGCATGTGGGCTTCGTCGATGATGAAGATGCGGTAGCGGTCGCGCGCGGGCTGGAACTGCGTGACGTCGCGGAGCTCGCGGACGTTGTCGAGCCGCGTGTACGTCGCGGCGTCGATCTCGCGGACGTCGAGGTCGATGCCCTCGGTGATCTCGCGGCAGATCGAGCAGTCGTTGCACGGGCTCGGTCGCGGGGCCGTTCGCGCAGTTGAGCGCCTTCGCGAGGATGCGCGCGGTGGTCGTCTTGCCGACGCCGCGGACGCCGGAGAAGAGATACGCGTGATGGATGCGGTTCTGCTCGATCGCGTTCTGCAGCGTGCGGACGACGTCTCCTGTCCGATGATGTCGCGGAAGGTCTGCGGACGCCATTTGCGCGCGAGTGCCTGGTAGGTCATGACGAAGTGGCGGGGCGGAATGAGAGTCGCAGAATTGAGAAGGAGAGATCGACCGGCGCGGCATAGACGTGTCGGACTCTCAATTCCCTTTCCGACTCATTCCGGAGGCTCGCCTCTCGGAAGAGCCCAGGTTACTGCGGCACGCAGGGAGGCGTCTTATCGCTGCTTCCTTCCGGACCTGACGAGGTTCGCGGCTCCTGCTGCACAGGACCCGGGCTCATCCCAGAGGGGAGACCCGAAATGCAGAATGCAGAATGCAGAATGAGAAATCCAAGAAGGCATCCTTACGGCAGTCTGCCTCTTTGGATCGCCATCGGCTGAGTGGCGGAGAGAGTGGGATTCGAACCCACGGTACGGTTTAACGTACACACGCTTTCCAAGCGTGCTCCTTAAGCCACTCGGACATCTCTCCGTCCTGTGATCGAGAATGAAGTCGAATGAAAAAGAGCGACGGAATTCTCGATTCGCATCCGCTTCATTCAGCATTTCTGCGAAAACGTGGCGGAGAGGGGGGGATTCGAACCCCCGGTACCCGTCACAGGTACAACGGTTTTCGAGACCGCCGCGTTCAACCACTCTGCCACCTCTCCGCGCTTCGTCTCGCAGGCCGAAACGATGCTCAGCGTCACCGAATTTCCTCTGCCGGAGGCCCCGGAAGAAGCTCCTGGAGCAGCTCGCGCGAGCGCTCCTCCTCGAATCCGCCGATCAGCTCGACGCGATGGTTGAGGCGCGGATCCTGCACGAGGTTTCCGAGCGAGCCGCAGAAGCCGGCCTTCGGATCGGGCGCGCCGAAGACGAGCGCGGTCGATCCGGGCGTTCACGATCGCTCCCGCGCACATCGCGCACGGCTCGAGGGTCACGACCATGGTCGTGCCCGTCCAGCCGCCAGTCGCCGATCGCGGCAGCCGCCTCGCGCGATCGCGAAGAGCTCGGCGTGGCCGAGAGGGTCGCCCGACTCGCGTCGCGTTGCGTCCGCGGCCGATGATCGCTCCGTCGGCGTCCGCGACGACCGCGCCGACGGGAGTCTCTCCCTCCCCGCCGGCGTGCGCCGCCAGCGCGAGCGCTTCCGCCATCCACTCGGTCTGATTCATCTTTCAAAGAATACGACGGCGGGCATGCGCCCGCCGTCGGCATCAGTCGATTTTGGTGCACCCACGAGGACTCGAACCTCCAACCTTCTGATCCGTAGTCAGATGCTCTATCCAATTAAGCTATGGGTGCGCGAGCACTGCGAACGGTCACCAACGGGAAGGGGAGGATATCAATTCCCGGAAGGGGCCACGGGAAAGGAGTCAGGGATGAGGGCTCACATCGGCCCGAATCCGGCGCCTCCCCGTGCTGCAGGGCCCTCGGTCTTCCCCCTTTCCCGACTCCTGTTCCCCTGACTCCTCCGAGACATTGACCGCTCGCCCGCAGCCACGTAGCCTGTGCCGGTCCAGGAGGGTCCTTTGAGCTCAGAGCCCATTCCGATTCAGGTGGAGTCGGTCACCAAGCGCTTCGGCGACTTCACCGCCGTCGACTCCGTCTCGTTCACAGTTCCACGCGGTGAGATCTTCGGACTTCTCGGTCCGAACGGGGCCGGGAAGACGACGACGATCCGCATGATCATGAACATCACGATCCCCGACTCGGGCCGGGTCCTCATCCTGGGCCGCCCGAGCACGGACGGCGCCTCCCGCAAGGTCGGGTACCTGCCGGAGGAGCGGGGGCTCTACCGCAAGATGAAGGTGCTCGAGCACCTCGTCTTTCTCGGCGAGATCCGCGGGATCGAGCAGAAAGAGGCGAAGCGGAGAGCGGCCGAGTGGCTCGAGCGCGTCAAGCTCGAAAAGTGGGCCGACAAGAAGGTCGAAGAGCTCTCGAAGGGGATGCAGCAGAAGATCCAGTTCATCGGCTGCGCGATCCACGATCCCGACGTCCTCATCCTCGACGAGCCGTTCTCGGGCCTCGACCCGGTCAATGCGCTGGCCCTCAAGGACCTGTTCCTCGAGTTCCGCGAGCGGGGAAAGACGATCGTCTTCTGCACCCACGTCATGGAGCAGGCCGAGAAGCTCTGCGACGAGATCGTCCTGATCAACCGGGCGAAGGTCGTCCTCGAGGGCCGTCTCGGCGAGATCAAGCGGCGTTACTCCGGAAACCGCCTGATCCTCCGGGGGGAGGGATCGGCCGCGGCGCTGCGCGGCGCTCCCGGGCGTCCACGGCGTGGAGGAGGCGGACGGAACGCTGAGCGTGGAGCTCGAGCCGACGTTGCGGCGCAGCGATTTCCTGCGGGAAGCCTCCCGCGTCTTCGCGATCGACAGCGCGGCGCCCCACGAAGCGTCCCTCGACGAGATCTTCATTCGCGTGGTGGGTGAGAGCGTCGGCGCGATCGAAGCGGCGACCGGCAAGGAGGCGACCGAATGAGCTCGACAGTCTGGCCGATCCTGAAGCGGGAGTACTTTTCGCGGGTGAAGACGAAGGCGTTCTGGGTCTCGACGGCCCTGGTCCCGATCTTCATTTTCGCCATGACGATCGTGCCGAGCCTCCTCGCCGCGCGGTCGAAGGCGAGCAACGAGCCGGTTCGAATCCTCGACGCGCTCGGCGATTTCGCTCCGGTGGCGCGCGAGGTCCTGGCCGACTCGAAGCGCGGTGCCGACCAGCCGCCGATCGAGATTCACGAGGTCGTCGGACGCTCCTCCGCCGAGCTTCGCCGCGAGAACAACGATCTCGCCGCGGCCGGCGACGATCCAGGGCTACTACCTGATCGACCAGGAGGCCGTCTCCGGCGACAAGGTCATCTACTGGGCCCGCAACGCCGGGTCGATCGTCGCGGACTCGCAGAACAACAGCCTCATGAGCCGGATGATCCGCACCTACCGGCTCAAGAGGCTCGGTCTGGAAGGAGCGGAGATCACGCGCGCCGTCACTCCGATCGACTTCGACATGCGCCGCGCCACGAACGATCCGAAGAAGGAAACGAGCGGCATCGCCGCGTTCCTTCATGAGCTTCATGATGGTCTTCTTCATCTATTTCACTCTGATCATCTACGGAATCTACGTGATGCGGGGCGTGCTCGAGGAGAAATCGAACCGGATCGTGGAGGTGATCGTCTCCTCGGTCAAGCCGTTCCACCTGATGCTCGGGAAGATCGTGGGAATCGGCGCCGTCGGGCTGACTCAGATCGCGATATGGCTCGGCTTCGCGCTCGTCTTCAGCGCGCCCCAGGTCGCGATGGCTCTCTCGATCAGTTCGGGAAGCTTGCCGAAGATCAGCACCGCGTCACTCGTCTTCCTCCCCGTCTACTACATCCTCGGGTACTTCCTCTTCGCGACGATCTACGCCGGGATCGGGTCGATGTTCAACACGCGAGGAGGACGCGCAGCAGCTGATGGGGGTGGCGAATCTCTTTCTGGTCGCCCCGATGATTCTCCTCATGCCCGTCATGAAGAACCCCGACGGGATGCTGTCGACGGTGCTCTCGCTCTTCCCGTTCTTCTCCCCGATCCTCATGTACCTCCGGATCGGCGTCCAGATGCCTCCCGCCTGGCAGATCGCGCTCTCGATCGCTATCATGCTGGCAACCATCGTGCTGATGATCTGGCTGGTGGCGAAGATCTATCGGGTCGGCATTCTCATGTACGGTAAAAAGCCGACGATTCCCGAAATCGCGCGCTGGTTGAGGTACACTTAGCACCCTGAAGACGGACTCAGCTTCACGGCCTCCACGGTTGGTCACTGCCTGCCCGACCCTTCCCCGACCAACCGTGGAGGCGTGATTTTTTCCCGCCCCCCCGCCCAGTCTTGGAGTCTGGAGTTGGGCGTCGTGAGTCTCCCCCGCAACTCCCCCAGGTACCGCGCGTCCGAAGCAGCGCATCTGGATGAGGTTCAAGAATCGGGGTACGACTCCACAGAAAAACCCATTCGAAGAAACGGGGCCGTTGGAAGACTCTCGACCCAGAGACCCCCGACGCCGGAAGACTCCCGACTGGCAGGGGGGTGGGTTGGTCTGCCCGGCAGGGATCGAACCTGCGACCCACAGCTTAGAAGGCTGTTGCTCTATCCGACTGAGCTACGGGCAGGCGCGAGGAAACGGCGGAGCGTCGCACCAGGGTCCGGACGGCCGCGGCCGCCCCGGCTCATTGGGGTGGGTAGTGGGATTCGAACCCACGACTTTCGGATCCACAATCCGACGTTCTACCGACTGAACTATACCCACCGTGAGCGGTAACGGGGAATTGGTCGGGGCGAGAGGATTCGAACCTCCGACCCCCTGCTCCCAAAGCAGGTGCGCTACCAGACTGCGCCACACCCCGGCCGGCGAGGGGATCTTGCGGCCCCCTCGTTATGCTGTCAAGCCAACACGCCCCTCCGGAGGTCCATTCCGCGCCGGAGCGGCGTTCACTCTGCAGGAAGAATGTCGAGAATCGGGTCGATCTCCGCCACCAGGGCGTCCGCGGCGTCGTACGCCTTGACAGAGTAAGCGGCTCGAGTGCGCACCGTGACCGGAAACGCCTTGCGGCCGCAGCGTCGCGCCGGCGCCGGACAAGGGCGGTCCAGGCCGACTCCGCTTTTCCAGTCGACCATGATCTTCAGGCTCGAGTCGAGCGCGATCCACTCCACCTTCTGATCTCCGTATACGACGGCGGGGTCGGGTGAGACTCGCAGCGCTCCTGTCGTGGAATCCCTTTCGACGAGGATGTAGACAACTTCAGATCGACCTGGCGAAACCGTGGATTCTTGCATTTCAGTCATTCCTTTCGGCGATGGCGCTGGGGCAGGGGCGTTCGTCGTGATCTGGCAAGCGAAGAAGAGCAGGAGGAGGGGGAAGAGCAGGGCGCGAGTCTTCATTTCGTTCTCCCTTCGTTCATGGCGAGGTCTCGCTGCGTTTTGGCGCGCGGGGGCGCGGGGTTCGCGATGATCTGAGCGACTTGGGGGTCGGAACGGAACGGGCGAAACGCCGGCTCGCGGGCGAGAAGAGCGGGATCGGCGCCGGCAGCGACCGCCTTCCTGAGCCAGGCCACGCCCTCGGGACGGTTTCCCTGCTCGAGGAACATCAGAGCGGCGTACCACATGACGTCGCCGTTGTCGGGTGCGAGCTCCAGAGCCTTCTCGAGGTGGTACCGGGCCCGGCGCGGCTCTCCCGTTCGCGAGTACGCCAGGATCAACTGCTGGTGGGTGCCGAGGTCCGTGGGGTCGGTCCTCAGGGCGATGCGCGCGAGGCGAATCCCTTCCTCGTACGCCATGCGCGCCTCGACCTCCGATCCGAGCGCGTGAAGGACGTCGGCGAGGTTCAAACGAAAGAGCGCTTTGTCGGGGGCGAGAGCCACCGCCTTGGTGTAGGCGGCGCGGGCCTCGGTCAGCCGGCCGACGTAGTAGTAACCCGTCGCCAGATTCGAAAAGGCGGAAGCATTCGATGGCTGCGCTTCCGTCGCGCGCCGGAGTGGCTCGATCGATTCCTCGAAGAGCCCCTGCTGGAGGTACACGCCACCGAGATTCGACCACCCCCGGCTGTTGTCGGGAATCAGCTCGACGACCTTGGCGAACATTTCGGCCGCTTCGGGGAATCGGCCGTTGTTGCGATAGAAAACGCCGAGATGGCTGTACCCCGTCCAGTAGTTGGGGCGGCGCGCGATCGCCTGCTTGAACGTGGCCTCGGCGCGGTCGGGAGCTGCGCTCTGGTAGGCGCGGCCGAGGTTGACCAGCGCCTCGAAATCGTTGGCTCGGAGATCGAGGGCGCGTTCGAGCTCGCGCACGGCCTCCTCGGGTTTGCCGGTGAGTATGAACAACTTTCCCAGAGTGACGTGGACCTCGGGCATCGTGCTGTCGAGCCGGGACGCTTTCCTGGAGATCGAGATCGCCCGCTCGGCCCACTGGGGATCCTTGGACGCCTCGTATTTCCACTGGTACGCGCGACCGAGGGCGGCGTAAACCAGCGCAGACCGTGGATTCGCGTCGGCGAGGGGCTCGAGCAGCGCGATGGCCTGGTCGACCATGGCCGGATCGTCGTATCGCTGCAGTGCGCCTGCGGCGGTCAGGAAGCGATCCTGTGCGTCCGGTGACAACAGGTCGCCCTTGGATCGGGCGATGCTCTGGACCTCGAGCGCTCCGGCGATGTGATCCGCGATCTGATCTTCCAGCCCCCAGAGGTCGCTGGCCATGCCGTTGATCGTCCCGCCGGCGAGCTGCACGCCGGTCGCGGGATCGATGAGCGAGTAGGCCGCGCGCAGGCGATCGCCCGCGCGGCTGACCGTCGTCGCGAGCGCGAGCGTGGCGCCGAAGTTCCGCGCGAGCTTCTGAACATCCCGTCGGTCCTTGTCGCCTGAAAAGGCGGACGGAGGGATCACCAGAAGTCCCTGGACCAGACCGAGCCTCGCGCTCACGGTCTCCGCCATTCCTTCACAGATCAGCTGCCACTGCGCGTCCCCACTGGTTTCGCGGAACGGCAGGATCACGACCGACTTCACGTCCGGGAGTCGAGCTTCCGCGGGTGCGCCTCCCGTCGGCGTCGTCGCTTTCGGCCGCGCGACGATCAGCAGAGCGGTCAGGGCGAGAAGGACGCCCGCGATGCCGAGAACGAGCGCTCCCCGTCCCGCGAAACGTGGAGCGCGAGGCAAGGGCAACGAGGGGTGGGTCCCGCTCGAGGACCGCTTGTGGAGCTGACGCAGATCGTGCGCGAGATCGGACGTCGACGCATAGCGGCCGGACGGTTCTTTCTGAAGGCAGCGATCGATCACCGCAGCCAGCTCTTCGGGGACGTTCGGATTGATCTGGACGAGCGGGCGTGGCGTGTCGCGGAGGATGGCCGAGATGGTCTCCATGGTCGTCCCGCGGCGGAAGGGGGAACGGCCGCCGAAGATCTCGTACAGCATGGTGCCGAGGGAGAACTGATCGGAGCGGAAGTCCGCGGCGATCCCCTTCGCCTGTTCGGGAGCCATGTACCCGGCCGTCCCGATCACGACGCCCGGCATCGTGGCGGCGTTCGAGTCGATCGGTGTCTCGGGCGCCGCAAACGGTTTCGCGAGCCCGAAGTCCAGGATCTTGATCCGCCCTTCGGGAGTGACCATCACGTTCTCGGGCTTCAGGTCGCGATGGACGATCCCCCGCGCGTGGGCCGCCGCGAGGGCGTCCGCGATGGCGACGGCGATCTCGAGCCCGCGTTCGACCGGAATCGCACCCTCGGTGAGCACGTCGCGCAGGCGCCGTCCTTCGACGTACTCCATCGCGATGTACGGGTGGCCCTCGTGCTCGCCGATCTCATAGATCGTGATGATGGAAGGGTGGTTGAGCGCGGAGGCGGCGCGTGCCTCACGCTCGAAGCGATGAAGTTGGAGCCGGTCTTCCGCGAGATCGTCCCGCAGGAACTTGATCGCGAGATCTCTCCCGAGGCGGAGATCGCGAGCCCTGTAGACGTCTCCCATCCCGCCGCCACCAAGGGAGTGGACGATCTCGTAGGGCCCGAAGGTGGTTCCGGGCTCGGTCTTCATTCGACGCGGGCATTATAGGCCGCTGCCACACCCGCTCGAACGAGGGGACGTCGGCGCGGGGACGCCGGTTCAGACCACGAGACGCACGCCGCCCGGCTCGTCCGCGTGATGCGGCGGCAGGAGCGATTCGATCCGTTCTCCCGAGACCTTGTCGACGATGAACTCGTACGAGTGGCCGTGCGCGCGGAGGCGGAGGACCCGCCCGTCGGGCACTTCCTGACCGGTGAAAAGACCGTTCGCGTATTCGACTTCCTCGATGTGCTGGAGGTCGAGCCGCGCCTCCAGATCCGCGTTCTCGTAGAAGATCGATTGATCCGTGAGCGCGAGTGCCACCGGGATCTTCTGGTTGGCTTCGACGAACTGAGCGGGGAGCGTCATGCGTGATGAGCCCTTCCGCTTGTCCATGAATTCCTGGATGCGGTCCTGAGAGAATTTCCGATACAGAAACCAGACGAGGACGGCGAGAAGTGCGACGCCGATGACGGTGATCACCCCGAGAGAGCCCATGGTTTTCCTCCTCGGCCTGCGACGGTTTTCACTAAATGTACGCCTTTGAAGGGCTCCCGTCACGCTCGGAGCGGTCTCATCCGACGACGAACCGAATTGGCAAGGCGCTCCACTGCATTAGAATCAGCATGATGGAGTCGAGGAAGACGGTGAGGGTGGAACGCTCGGCGGGTGGCGCGGTGGTCGAGTTGCGTGACGGGAAGCCGTTTCTGGCGATGATCGCGACCAAGAACCGGTCGCGCTGGGGCCTGCCGAAGGGCGCGGCCTTCGAGCGGGAGACGCGCGAAGAGGCGGCCGTCCGGGAAGTGCGGGAGGAGACGGGGCTCCGGGCCGAAGTGATCGAACCGCTCGAGACGATCGAGTACTTCTTTCGCGCGGGCGATATCCTGATCCACAAGTACGTCGATTTCTTCCTGATGGCGTACCGCGGCGGGGACCTCGAGCCTCAGCTCGAAGAGGTCGACGACGCCGCGTGGTTTCCCCTCGAAGAGGCGCTCGAGCGCTCGAGTTTCGCGTCGGAGAAGAAGATGCTCGAGACCCTGGCCGCGACCTGGAGCGGGATGACCGACGAGGAGAAGGCGCGGTTCATCGCGGCGTAGGGAGCTCCGAGCGTGGTCCCGGCGTCGGTCTGATCGCGACGCCGCGTCAGGCGAGCGCCGCCCGGCTTTCCGCGATCTCCCCGATGGTCTCGAGCGCGAGGCGGACCTGCTCGAGCCGCCGCGCTTCCTTCTTCCGAATTCCGTGCGTGCGGTCCTCGATGAGCGCCCACGTCACGTTCGACGGCTGATAGCGGTCCGGCGACGATTCCGCGACGTGACGGCCGAGGGCACCGAGCGCCGTGTGATACGGAAAGGCCCGGGGCGCTTCTCCCCGCACGGCGGAATCGGCATAGAGAGCGACGAGGTGTCCGGTCGCCGCGGACTCGAGATATCCCTCCACACCGGTGATCTGACCGGCGAAGAAGATGGCGGGATCGCTCTTGAGCTGGAACGTGTTCGTCAGGTGACGCGGCCCGTTCAGAAACGTGTTCCGATGCATCGACCCCCACCGGACGACCGAGCAGCGCTCGAGGCCGGGAATCGACTGAAGGGCGCGCTTCTGCGACGGGATCGTCATCTTCGTCTGGAACCCGACGATGTTGAAGTACTCGTCCGAGAGATCTTCCTTTCGGAGCTGGACGACCGCCCACGGGACCTCTCCCGTGCGGGGATCGTGGAGGCCGACGGGCTTCATCGGACCGAACCGGAGGGTCTCGACGCCGCGCGCCGCGATCTCCTCGATGGGGAGGCACCCTTCGAAGTGGACGGCCTGCTCGAAATCGTGCAGCGGGAAGAGCTCCGCGTCGAGCAGCGCGTCGACGAACGCGAGGTACTCGTCCTTCGAAAGAGGGGCGTTCAGGTAGTCCTGCGTTCCGCCCTTGTCGTATCTCGATTTCCAGTAGAGCTTCGAGAAATCGAGAGAATCCGCGGCGACGATCGGGGCGATCGCGTCGTAGAAGTAGAGGTCTCCTCCGCCGACGGCCGCGCGAATCGCTTCGAAGAGCGGCTGGCTCGTGAGCGGCCCCGTCGCGACCACGAGAGCGTCGCAGCCGCCGCGATCCAGGGTCGTCGCCTCGGATCGGACCAGATCGATATTCGGTTCGCGCGCGACCCCCGCGGTCATGGAGGCGGAAAAGCGCTCGCGGTCGACGGCGAACGCATCGCCCGCGGGAACGCGCGCTTCGGCGGCGGCCGCCATGACCGGCGACGCGAGGATCTCGAGCTCCTTCTTGAGCAGGCCGACGGCGTTCGTGAGCGTGGTCGAGCGGAACGAGTTCGAGCAGACCAGCTCCGCCAGGTTCGCGCTCGTGTGCGCCGGCGTCGATCGCACCGGCCGCATCTCGACGAGCTCCACCGCGTGTCCCCGCCGAGCCAGAACGAGGGCGCACTCGCTGCCGGCGAGCCCGCCGCCGATCACCCGGATCCGCGCCATCAGTTCGACGGCTCCGATTCGGGCGCGAACGAGGGCGCCGGCGCCACGACCTGGATCGTTCCGAACTTCTGCTCGTAGAGGTTCACGTTGTGCGCGAGCGCCTGCAGAAACTGCTTCGCGTGCTGGGGGGTCATGATCACCCGGCTTCCCACCCGCGCTTCCGCCCGGCCCGGCATGATCCGGCCGAAATCCAGGATGAACTCGCTCGGGGAATGGATGATGTTCGCGAAATTGGCGTACTCGCCCTCGGCGATCTTCTCGTCGAGGACGATCCGGATCTGATTCGTCTGTTCCACGGCGTCTCCTGTTCTGCTCGCGCGATGCACAACCACGTGTGTTGCGGAGGGATTTCGCGCCCGCGGCGCTTATCGCGCGGGAACCCCGATCCTCTGTTCCGTCTTCGCGTCGAAGAAGTGGAGGCGGTCGAGCTCGAGCTGGAGCTGGATCGAGTCGCCGGGCGCCACCCGCGCGTGGGGGTCGACGGCGGTCACGAATCGGGCCTCTCCCGAGATCACGTGAAGGACGAGCTGATGTCCGAGCGGCTCGACGAGCTCCACCACGCCGGGGACGGGCGCGGCCGCGGCCCGAGGCTGCCGCGGCGGAGCGATCACGTTCTCGGGCCGCACGCCGACGATCAGCTCCCGCCCGGGCGAGTCGGCGAGACCCTCGGGCCGGCTGCCGTCCAGGTCGATGGAGAACCCGGCCGACACGAGGCGCTCTCCCTCCAGGGTCGCGCGGAAGAAGTTCATCGGCGGGGTCCCGATGAAGTTCGCCACGAAGAAGTTCATCGGCTTTTCGTAGACCTCGAGCGGCGTGCCGACCTGCTGGAGCCGGCCCGCGTTCATGACCGCGATGCGATGGCCCATCGTCATCGCCTCGATCTGATCGTGGGTGACGTAGACGCACGTCGTCTGCAGCCGTTGCTGGAGCTTCGAGATCTCCGCGCGCATCTGCACGCGCAGCTTCGCGTCCAGGTTCGAGAGCGGCTCGTCGAAGAGGAAGACGGCCGGCTGGCGCACGATCGCCCGGCCGACGGCGACCCGCTGCCGCTGGCCTCCCGAGAGCTGCTTCGGTTTTCGGTCGAGCAGGTGGCGATCCCGAGGATCTCGGCGGCGTCGCCGACGAGGCGGTCGATCTCGGCGCTCGCGGTCTTCCGGAGCTTGAGCCCGAAGGCCAGGTTCTCCCGGACGGTCATGTGCGGGTAGAGCGCGTAGCTCTGGAAGACCATGGCGACGTCGCGATCCTTGGGCGCGAGGTCGTTGACGACTCGCTCCCCGATGCGGATCGTTCCCGACGGTGACGTCCTCGAGCCCGGCGATCATCCGAAGGGCGGTCGACTTGCCGCAGCCGGAGGGGCCGACGAGGACCATGAACTCCCGGTCGCGGACCTGGAGATTGAAGTCGTCGATCACCGGGACCGGGCCGAACCGCTTGGAGACTCCTTCGAATGCGACCTGCGCCATGGCTGCCCCCGCGTTCGAGGGTACCTTGTCACTCCCGATCGGCGGGCGCAACTCCCGAGGACGGCCCCGCGTCTCGAAACGGGCGATCGCCGCTTCGTTTGTCACTTCTCGCGCGCGGCGCCCTCCGATACGCAGGAGGAAACACCATGGACCCGCGCCTCGCATCGACGTTCTGGACCCTTCGGCTCGCCTTCGGGCTCACCGCGTTCTTCGCCGGCCTCGACAAGTTCTTCAACCTGCTTACGGATTGGGAAAAGTACGCCAGCCCCCTCATTCTGGGGATCGTGCCGGTTTCGGCCGGGACGCTCATGCGCACGGCGGGAGTGATCGAGATCCTCGCCGGGATCGCGATCCTGGCCGGGCTCACGCGGCTGGGCGGCTACGTCGTGGCCGCGTGGCTCGCGATGATCGCGGTCACGCTGGTTGCGAGTGGTCAGTATCTCGACGTCGCGGTGCGGGATCTCGTGATGGCCTGCGGCGCGTTAGGCCTGGCCCGACTCAGCGAGGTGCGGGCGGGAGCGTTCGAGCCTTCCGCGGTTCGCGCACGGATGCCGCGCGCCAGTGCCGCGTGAGCGGAACTGCAGGATCTTTTTGGGGGGGAGGGGTTGATTGGTCGGGCAGGGGGGATTTGAACCCCCGACCACCTGAACCCCATTCAGGTACGCTACCAGGCTGCGCCACTGCCCGACTCGGTCCCGCGGGTGCGGGAGGGGATCGTAACACGTCCCCGCGGCGGGGTTGCCGCGGAGACGACAACACGGGGAGAGGACAAAAATTCTCCCGCGCCCGGGCGCGCGCCGCGACCCCTACGCGGACGCGTCGGGGATCCAGAGGACGACGTAGCGGCGGGTCTCGATGCCGCGCGCCGAGGGGGAGAGGACGACCTGCTCGATGGAACGGGCGCGGCTCGTCAGCTCCTCCCGCAAGACTTCTTGCTCCCGCTCCCACGATTTCTGGAGCTGGGTGATCTTCTCGAGGTAGTCGGCTTCATTGCGGGAGCGGGGCGCCTCGGGGGTCGTACGGCGTCCGCTCGTGATGTTGTAGAGCGTCTGGCCCCAGGCGATGCCGACTTCCTGGTGCTTCGCGTCTTCGGCGCCCTCGGTCCCGTCGCTGACCTCGCGCTGGTCGCGCTCGGCGCGCTCGCGCATCTGGTCGATCCGCCGGCGGAAGGTCTTCTCGAGGCGCTCGGATTCGTCCTCGAGGCCATGGTCGGCGTGCTCGAGGCAGCGGCGGAGGAACTCATCGCGGCTCTCGTGAGGCTGCGAGAACATTTCGAAGGCGGGGTTGAAGAAGAGGGTGAGGCTCTCGGACTCGACGAGCAGTTCCTTGAGCAGCTCCACTCCTTCGGCGGCGCGCTCGATGAGCGCGGAGGAGTCGCGGGGGCCGATCGACTCGCGACCCGGTTCCGGAGAGGTGCGGAGGTCGAGTTGCGCGGGGTCCACGCGATCGGACTCGCGCCAGCGGGGCATGCCGCTCTGGAGCTCGATCGGGGCGACGAACGTCCGCGTGATGGTGCGGTGCAGGCCGTGTCGCGGCGCGTCGAACGTGATGGCCGCGTCCGCGAGAATGTGTGGGCGATACGGGCCGCCGCCTTCGCGCGCGAGCCACATCTGCTCGATCTCGCCCCCTCCCGTCACGGTGCGGCGTTGCGCATGGCGGAACGCGGCCGATTCGCGATCCTCTTCGACCGCGAGACCGCTCAGGACAGGGCTGACATCCAGCGTTTTTCCGGGAGCCTTCGCGAGAGCCGCGATGACGGCATCGCGCCGCTCTTCCGGGGCGAGAACGACGATGCAACCGCCTCCCCCCGCGCCGCAGACCTTCCCGGCCCACGCCCCCGCTTTCGTCGCCGCGGCGATCACCGCGTCGACCTCGGGGGTCGAGATGCCGTCGACGAGCTTCTTGCGCGCCCCCCATTCGTCCGCCAGCGCGGTCCCGGCGGCGTGGAAGTCGCGCGCGACGAGCGCGCGCTCCATCTCCACCGAGATCCTCGAGATCTCGGCGAGCCCCTCGCGCATGCGGCGATCTCCGTCGATGAAGCCCTTGTACATCTGCCAGTTGTTCGTGCCGGAGAAATGAGAGACGCCGCTGTAGTGGAGGATCAGGTGGCGGCCCAGCTCCGCGAGCGGAAGGGTGATCGGATGGCGCACGACGTCGCCCGGATCGAGGTGGAGCGCCGCGAGCCCGCCGTACACGGGAGGGTAGTAGTCCTGGATTCCCGCCGGGATCCCGAGCAGGCGCGTCTCGAGATCGCGCACCAGATGGATCAGATCGTCGCCGTCCACCGGATGCCCGGCGAACATGGAGAGGACGCGGACGAGGGCGACCGCGAGCGCCGAGGATCCGCCGAGGCCCGACCCGCGAGGCGCTTCGGTCCGCGTCGTGATCTTGAGACCGCTCAGTTCGAAGTGCTCGAGCACCTTCGCGAACAGCCCCATCCGCTCGTCCGCCTGCAACTCGGAGAGCGAGGAGAAGCGCGCCTCCACGTTCGCGTCGGCCATGGCGATCTCGATGGACGAGTCGCCGAGCGTTTCGACCTCGCATTCCGCGAAGATGGAAATCGCAAGATTCACCGTTCGTGAACCGGGATTGAAGAGATAGAGAGGCCAGAGGTCGAGAGTGCCGCCGGCGAGGTCGGCACGCACGGGAACGCGCGCGGTGATTCGGGTCATGTGGGCAGCTCGATTTGCGAGAAGGGTGCCGGTGGCTCGCCTATTTTCCGGCGGCCCACTGCTCCTGTGAGGATAGCTTGGGTGAGTGCTCGGCGACGATCGCCCTGAACCGGGCGAGCGATCCTCCGCGGAGTGGATCGGGCGTCACCGAGCGGAGCTTCAGGGGATCGATCCACTTCCCGCCCTCGCGCACCCGATAATCGAGGTGAGGAGCCGTCGCGAGACCGGTAGCGCCGACGTAGCCGATCACGTCGCCCTGGCGCACCTTCGCGCCCGGGCGCATGCCCTTCGCGAAGCGCGACAGGTGCAGGTACGCGGTCTCGGTGCGCGAGCTGTGGCGGACGCGGAGGATGTTCCCCTCTCCCCCTCCGCGGCCCGCGTGGACGACGACTCCGTCCGCCGTGCACATCACCGGAGTCCCGGTCGGAGCGCCGTAGTCGACGCCGTAGTGAGGGCGAAACGTCTTGAGAACCGGATGGAACCGCCTCGAGGTGAACCTCGAGGTGACGCGGCTGTACTTGAGCGGAGACTTCAGGAACTGCTTGCGCACGGGCCTGCCGTCCGCCGTGTAGTAGCCCGCCGTCCCGTCTTTCGATTCGAGCCGGAACGCCTCGTACGTGATTCCTTTGTGCTCGAAGCGCGCCGCCAGGATCGGGCCGTAGCCGGTGAAATCGGCCCCGACGAAGCGCTTCTCGACGACGAAGCCGAACCGGTCCCCTCGCTGGAGCTCAAAGAAATCGACGTCCCATTGAAAGACGTCCACCAGCGCCGTCACGATCGAGGGATTCTCTCCCGTCGGGACCAGCGCGTTCCAGAGGGAGGTGTCGATCTCGGCGGCGACCGTCGTCTCCATCCGGCTTTCGGGCGCCTTCAGTTCCTCGACAGCGAACCCGGCGCCGTCGCGGCGCGCCCGAACGCTTCCCCACCCGGTCAGCAGGAACTCGACTTCCGTCGGAATCCCCTCGCCCGTCGCGGCGATAGCGGAGCATCTGACCCGGGCGGAGCGAACGAGGGTCGACCCGGGGTGAGAAGGCGGTGACGAGCTCGTTCGCCTCGTCGCGCGTGAAGCCGCAGGCCTCGAACAGCGCGTCGAGCGTGTCTCCCGACTGAATCGTGACGAAGCTCACGTGCTCCGGGAGAGGAGCGGGCGCCTCGGTCGCCAGGGCGACGTAGTCGATCGGAGGTTTTTCGGTGAAGGCAGTGGGGGATGGAGGGGCGGGCTGGTGGGCGATCGAGACGAACCAGGAGCGGGATCGCGAGCGGAACGACGGCGTAATAGGCCCGCGTCGCCCTGATCACCCCACCCAGCCTGGCGCCCATGGCGCGAATTGTCTTCATGCGACCGCAACGCGGACCGATCCGCAACTTGAGGCATGGTAACAACAGGTTTCCGCGATGTGCAACGGAAAATCGATCCTGCTAATAACACGGCGCGTGCGCCGGCGCCGGGCGCGGGAGAATCCGGGGAGTCCGTGAGTCTGAGACCAGACGCCGAGACGCCGAGACGCACGGACACCCGGACGCGTTACGGTTTCTCCGGCTCCATCGAAAGCATGTGGACGCGCGACTGCTCCCCGGCGTCGCGGGAGTCCGCCTTCGAGAAGCCCGCCGGGACCTCGAAGAGGGAGGCCGATGTCTGCTCGGTGCGAACGTTCGACAGGAGGAGCTCGTTGACCTGCACCCGCCTTGCCGGCGCGAGCTTTGAGCCCGGCGTCGCGAGGTTGCCCGTCCCCGTGGTCGTCACGGTCGTCACCGTCCGGAGGGGAAGCCCTTTGACCTTCGAGAGCTCGGCTTCCAGCAGGGCGTCGACCTCGCGGTTGCCCGTCCGGAACGTTTCGAGGTCGAGGAACGCGCCGGCGACGTCGCCGAATGCGTTCGTGGTCCATTTCTCGATGACCGTGATGACCTTCTGCGTGAGCGCCAGCGTGCTTCCGCGCACCGTGATCTCGTACGTGGTCTCGGTCCGGTAATGGTCCGTGGGAAAGCCGGAGACGGTCGGATGGTCCTGGAGCTGCTCGACGTGCGTCTTGAGGTTGCGGATCTCGATCTCGCCCGAGGCGATCCGGCTCGCCAGCGCCACGACGTTGACCTCGGAGTACGCTCGCGTTTCGGGATTCGCGAAGAGGACGCGGTTCGCGCCGCGGGTGGCGATGATGAACGCGCCGGCGGGGTACATGTTGCCCCGCGTGAACTCCACGCGGCTCCGATCGCCGTCGATGAACCCCTTGCCCTCGGCCTCACCCGACGCAACGGACTGGCCGTCGCTCCGGTGCGTCTGCCGGAAATCGTAGGCGACGGCCGCCGAGAGGGTCGTCGACAGACCGACGAGCAGCGCCAGCCCAAATGCGAAACATCGGTGCATGAGAGGACCTCCTGGGGGGGGGCTTCGTCATCAGAATAACACGTGACCCGCGGCCCCATTCTCCCGGGGAGGTTGAAATTTTCACTTCTTGGCGGGATGTTGGGCGAGGCATGTCACGCGCCTCCCGCGCCGCGGTCCTCGTTTCGTTCCTCTTTTCCGTCCTCTCCGCCCCTCCCGTTCTCGCCGGAGGGGTGCGCGGAACGGAGATCGAGCGCGTCCTCCAGCAGATCGCAGGCGCCCAGAAAAGGGTCGACACGATCGAAGCGTCCTTCCGCCAGGAGAAGACCAGCGGCCTGCTCGCCGCCCCCGAGGTGTCCGTCGGGACCTTCGTCTTTTCCCGCCCGAATCGCGCTGTATGGCGGTACGAGAAGCCCAAAGCGGTCGAGATGCTCGTCAGCGACGGCTGGCTCACGACGTGGTACCCGGAGCTCAATCGCGCCGAGCGGGTCGAGGTCAAACGCTACGAAGAGCGCATCTTCCGCTACCTCGGAGCGACGGCGGGGGCGATTGCGGACCTCGGACAGCTATTTCGAGTTCCGTCTCGTCGACGCCAAAGCGAAGCCGTACTACACGCTCGTGCTCACGCCGAAGAACGCGCGCGTCGCGCGCCGGGTGCGGCGCATCGAAGTGCGCGTGGACCGCAAGTCCTACCTCACGACGGCCCTCGACTACACCGAAGGCGACGGGGATCGCACCCGGTACGACTTCAGCGAGATCCGGGTCAACGCCCCTGTCTCGCAGCAGCGCCTCAGGCTCTCGCTCCCGCCGAGCGTCAGGGTCGAGACCCTCCCGGCGGCCGGCAAGTGACCCTCTGGGGAGAGGGAGCGCCTCCGCTTCCGTCTTCTCGCACGCGACGGCGAGGCCCGCCTCGGCGAACTCACCACCCCGCCACGGCACGATTCCCACGCCGGTCTTCATGCCCGTCGGCACCGCGGGCTCCGTCAAGGGGCTCACGTGGACCAGCTCCGTGAGCTCGCGCCGCGAGATCATCCTCTGCAACACCTATCACCTGATGCTCCGCCCGGGCATCGACCTGCTCGACGAGCTGGGTGGCGTCCATTCGTTCATCGGCTGGAACGGCTCGATCCTCAGCGACTCCGGCGGCTTCCAGGTGTTTTCCCTCGCGGAGATCCGGAAGGTGCGCGAGGAAGGGGTCGAGTTCCAGAGCCACATCGACGGCTCGCGCCACTTCCTCTCTCCGGAGGGATCGATCGAGATCCAGGAGCGGATGGGCGTCGACATCGCGATGGCGTTCGACGAGTGCCCGCGCTCGGGCCTCGACCGCGCGCAGGTCGAGACCTCGATGGAGCTCACCCACCGGTGGGCGGAACGCTCGCTCCGGGCCCGCGGCAGGCTCTCCGGCCTCTTCGGAATCGTCCAGGGAGGGACGTTCGACGACCTGAGGCGGCGCGGCGCTGAGACCATCGGCGCGCTCGACTTCGACGGAGTCGCCATCGGCGGGGTGTCGGTGGGCGAGCCGAAGGAGGCGATGCTCCACACGATGCGGTTCACGGCGCCGCTCCTTCCGGCCGACAAGCCGCGGTACCTGATGGGCGTCGGCACCCCGGAGGATCTGGTCGAGGGGGTGGCTGCCGGGATCGACATGTTCGATTGCGTCCTTCCGACGCGGAACGCCCGGAACGGGACGCTCTTCACGAGCGAGGGGAAGGTCGCGATCAAGAACGCGCGGTATCGGAACGATCCCCGGCCGCTGGACCCCGCATGCGGCTGCCCCACCTGCCGCACGACCAGCCGCGCGTACCTCCGCCATCTGCTCGTCGCAGGGGAGATGTCCGGCGCGGTCTACAACACGATCCACAACGTCTGGTTCTACCTTGACTTGATGAGGCGCATCCGCGAATCTATCGCGTCCGGCGCGTTCGGGCGGTTTCGGCGGCAGGTCCTCTCCCGGGCCGGAGGGGGATCCGGAAGCGCTCGCCGAGTGAGCGCCCCGGCGTGGATTTATTTCCGGGAGATCCCGGTTCAGTACCCGAGGTCGGTGGCGCGCCTTTCCAGGCCGCAGCTCAGACGCCCCGAATCCGAGAAATCAAATGAATGTTCCGATTCTGCTGCTCCAGAGCGCCGGCGTGGGCGCCACGATCATCAATTTCCTTCCCATCGCAGCAATCATCCTCATTTTTTACTTCATGGTCATCGCTCCCGCGAGCCGGCAGCGGAAGAAGACGGAAGCGATGCTCTCCGCGCTCAAGAAGGGAGATCGCGTGATGACGACCGGCGGGATCTACGGCAGGTGCAATGCGTCGAAAACGACGTGGTCTGGCTCAAGATCGCCGAGAACGTGAAGATCAAAGTCGCGAAGAGCGCCGTCGGTGCGCTCGTCGAGGGCCCGACCGGCGAATAGCCGGCCGCGCGGAGGAACTCTCTTGAAACAGAACATGTGGTGGAAGATCGCCCTGATCGTGGCCGTGCTGGCCATCTGCGCCGCCGCGATCGTTCCGACGAAGAACGGACCCGGAGGCGATTCCGCTCGGGCCTCGATCTGAAGGGCGGAACGCACCTCGTGATGCAGGTGAACACGGACGACGCGGTCCGCGCCGAGGTCGACCAGGCGATGGAGCGGGTCACGGCGCAGGCGCAGACGCTCGGGCTTCCGACCGCCGACGGTCAAGCGGCTCGATGCGCAAGCGGGGCGGCAGCTGGGATTCCTCGCTCGTCCCGCCGAAAGACATTCCGACGGGCGACTACGAGAAGATCGATCGAGGACTGGTTCCCGGACTTCGGCGTGAGCCGCGGAGCGGAAGGGCTGGAGGTCCGGTTCCAGGACGTGAACGCGACGGCGCTCGCCGACTCGACCGTCCAGCAGGCGATCGAGACGATCCGCAACCGCGTGGACGCGCTCGGCGTGACCGAGCCGATCATCGCGCGGCAGGGCGGCGTCCGCGGCAAGCGCATCGTCATCCAGCTCCCCGGCGTCGACGACCCGGCAGCGCGTCAAGGAGATCATCCGGACGACCGCGCAGCTGCAGTTCCGGCTCGTCGAGGGCGGCTCCTTCTCGGATGCGCAGGCCGTCTACAACAGCCTTTCCGCCGGAGCTGCGGGAACAGGTCGACATCCTTCCGGTGGACTCGCGCGACGAGTTCGGGCGCGTGACGGGGCGGCAGTTCATGCGCGGTGCGGAAGTCGGCGCCGGTCACGGGACGCGACCTCAAGACGGCGCGCGTGCAGAAGGGGCAGCTCGGCGAGCCGACGATCGGGTTCTCGCTGACTCCGGAGGGCGGGCAGAAGTTCGGGGACCTGACCTCCGCGAACGTCAGGCCGCCAGCTCGCGATCGTCCTCGACAACAAGGTCGAGTCGGCGCCGGTGATCAACAGCCCGATCGAGGACCAGGGCGTCATCGAAGGCATCGTTCACGCCGACAGGAGGCCGCGCGACCTGGCGTTGGTGCTGCGCAGCGGGTCGCTTCCGGCGTCGCTGACGACGCTCGAGGAGCGCACCGTCGGCCCGTCGCTCGGACGCGACTCGATCCGCGAAGGCGTCACCGCCTCGCTCATCGGCTTCGTGCTCGTCCTGATCTGCGGTGCGTCATCTACTACCGCGGCGCCGGCATCAACGCGCTCGTCGCGCTCCTGCTGAACCTCGTCATCCTTCTCGGCGTGATGGCGTACTTCAACGCGACGCTGACGCTCCCGGGCATCGCCGGCATCATCCTGACGCTCGCGATGGCGATCGACTCGAACGTGCTCGTGTTCGAGCGGATCAGCGAAGAGCTGCGCGGAGGGAAGTCGATCCGCGCCGCGATCGACTCGGGCTTCCAGCTCGCGTTCGGGACGATCATCGACACGCACCTGACCACGATCATCGCGGCGCTCTTCCTCTTCCAGTTCGGAAGCGGCCCGGTCAAGGGATTCGCGGTGACGCTGCTCATCGGTCTCGCGGCGTCGGTCTTCACCGCGTTCTTCGTCTCGCGGGTCATCTTCGACATGGTTTACAACCGCGGCGAATCGCCGCCGGAACGCATCAGCATCTGAGGCCGAAGGAGAACGCAATGAGAATTTTCGTCAACCCGAATTACAACTTCCTGAAGTGGCGCTTTCACGCGATCGCCTTCTCGATCGTCTTCGTCCTCATCGGATTCGGACTGTCTCGCGACGCGCGGCCTCGAACCTCGGCATCGACTTCGCCGGCGGCGCGAACGTCATCCTCCGGTTCCAGGAGAAGCCGCCGATCCGACGAGCTCCGCACGACCGTCTCGCGACGCGACGATCCAGCAGTACGGAAAGACGCGAAGAGAACTCGGTCCTGCTCCGCCTTCCGCAGGCGAAGCAGGAAGGCGACTACGCCGGCCGCGTCGTCACCATGCTCAATCAGCGCGCTCAACGCGCGAGCCGCAGGGAAGCTCGACCTGAACTTCCAGGGCCGCGACGTCGCTCGCGGACATCCTCCAGTCCGTCGATCCCGACGGACGCGGAAACTCGCCCGAGGCCGTGGCCTACTACCAGCGGGCTCGCGCAACGCGTCATCAACCGCCGGTCCGAGCTCGGGATCTTCACCTCGATGGACCAGGTCACGAGCGTCGAAGGGCGTGACTCCCGCGGCGGCGCGGCTTGATCAGGGAGCGCGTCGCTCTCGGCCGGTTCAACGTCCTCAACCAGGAGACCGTCGGGCCGCAGGTCGGCAAGGAGCTCCAGCAGAAGGCGCTCTGGGCGATCGTCCTCTCGACCCTCGCGATGGGCGCCTACATCGCGGTCCGCTTCGACCTGAAGTTCGGCGTCGCGGCGATCCTCTGCCTCGTCCACGACGTGCTCGTCGCGCTCGCCTTCCTCGGCATGATCAACGGCGAGTTCGAGATCATCACCGTCGCCGCGTTCCTCATGATCATCGGTTACTCCATCAACGACACGGTCGTCGTTTACGACCGCGTCCGCGAGAACGCTCAAGAAGGTCCGGATGCGCGAGAGCTTCGAGGACGTGCTCAACCACTCGCTCAACCAGACCCTTTCCCGGACCATCCTCACCGGCGGCTCGGTCATGCTGGTCCTTCTCTCGCTGATCTTCTTCGGCGGCGAGGTGATCAAGGAGTTCGCGCTCCTGCTGCTGATCGGGACGATCGCAGGGACCTACTCGACGCTCACCGTCGCTCCGGCGGTCGCGATCGCCTGGCAGCGGAAGCTCGGAAAGAAGACCGTCCCCGGCGGAGCGCGCCGCGCCGCGTAGAAATTCCGAAGTCCGAAGCACGAACGGCCGCACTCCCGAGTGCGGCCGTTTTGTCTTGACGTCAGGCCGCAGACCTCAGGCCTCAGACCTCAGGCCGACCTCAGACCTGAGGCCTCAGACCTCAGACCTCGGACGTCAGGCCTCAGACCTCGGACGTCAGGCCTCAGAGCTCGGATGCCAGCCTCGAGCTCGGACGTCAGAGCTCAGAGCTCAGTCCTCGCCTTCAGACCTTGGACTGCCGGATCGAATCCGTCAGCTCCTAGATGAACTCGAGCCCCGAGGTCTGAAGGCCCGAGGTCCCGTGCCCAGAAACCGCATCACTTCCGCCGATGACCATCGTCACAAGACGAGGTGACTCAGCAGCTTAGGATTCGACCTCACGCCCCGGCCGGAGGCCGGTGGTAGACTCGCCCCCCTATGAACGGAGACAAGAAAATGCCCCCAAGAATCCAGCGCGAGGACGCCCTCGACTATCACGCGCTCGGCCGTCCCGGGAAGATCGAAGTCGTCCCCACCAAGCCGACCGTGACGCAGCGCGACCTCTCGCTCGCCTATACCCCCGGGGTCGCGCAACCCTGCCTGGAGATCGCGAAGAATCCTTCGGACGTCTACAAGTACACGGCGAAGGGAAATCTCGTCGCGGTCATCTCGAACGGCACCGCCGTCCTCGGTCTGGGCGCGATCGGCGCCGCGGCCGGCAAACCGGTGATGGAAGGGAAAGGAGTCCTGTTCAAGAGGTTCGCCGACATCGACGTCTTCGACCTCGAGCTCGACACGCGCGACACGGAGACCTTCATCAATGCCGTCCGGGTCCTCGAGCCGACGTTCGGCGGAATCAACCTCGAAGACATCAAGGCTCCCGAGTGCTTCGAGATCGAGAGGCGCCTGCAGGAGCTGATGAACATCCCGGTGTTCCACGACGACCAGCACGGGACGGCGATCATTTCGGCCGCCGCGTTTCTGAACGCCCTCGAGGTCGCCGGAAAGAAGATCGGCGAGGTGCGGATGGTGGTCTCCGGCGCCGGCGCGGCCGCGTTCGGGTGCCTCGCTCTCTACACCGAGCTCGGGCTCAAGAAGGGGAACGTCATCCTCGTCGACAGCAAGGGCGTCATCTACGAAGGGCGCGAAGAGGGGATGACGGATCAGAAGCGCTCGTGGGCCGCGAAGACGGGCGCGCGGACACTCGCCGACGCGGTCAAGGGAGCGGACGCTCTGCTCGGGCTCTCGGTCGGGCGGAATGTTCACGCCCGAGATGATCCGTTCGATGGCCAAGGATCCGATCGTCTTCGCGATGGCGAATCCCGATCCGGAGATCGGGTACGACGAGGCGAAGGCGGCGCGGAGCGACGTGATCATCGCGACCGGCCGCTCTGACTATCCGAACCAGGTCAACAACGTCCTCGGCTTCCCCTTCATCTTTCGCGGCGCGCTCGACTGTCGCGCGACGAAGATCAACATGGAGATGAAGCTCGCCGCCTCGAAGGCGCTCGCGGAGCTTGCGAAGATGGACGTGCCGGACGCGGTCCTGCGCGCCTATTCGCTGACGAAGCTGAGCTTCGGCCGCGACTACCTGATTCCGAAGCCGTTCGACTATCGCGTGCTCCTGCACGTTCCCGTCGCCGTCGCGCAGGCCGCCGAACGGACCGGGGTCGCGCAGAAGCCGATCGGCGACTACGACGAGTACAGGCGGATCCTCGAGGCGAAGCTCGGACGCTCCCGTCAGCTGATGCACGTCGTGTTCGGGCGGGCGCGGGGATCGCAGAAGCGGATCGCTTTCCCCGAGGGAGATCACGACAAGATCGTGCGGGCCGCGAAGATTCTCGTCGACGATGACATCGCGATCCCGATCCTGCTGGGGCGCGAAGAAGAGATTCGCGCGAAGCTCGCCGCCCACGACATGGAGGGATACGACCGGATCACCGTCATCGATCCCGAGAAGTCGCCGACCTTCGGCGCGTACGCCGCCAGGCTCCACGAGCTCCGGAAGCGGCACGGCGTGACGATCGTCGACGCCGAGAAGCTCCTCCTCAACCGGAACTACTTCGCGATGATGATGCTCGAATCGGGCGACGCCGACGGCGTGATCTCCGGGCTCACGATGGCGTATCCGGAAACGATCAAACCGGCGCTCCAGATCGTGAAGACCCGCGAAGGCATCCGGCGCGCGTCCGGCGCGTACGTCCTGATGTTCAAAGGGCGCGAGATGGTTCTCGCCGACACGACCGTCAACATCGAGCCGACCGCCGAAGACCTCGTCGAGATCGCCGTGCAGACGGCGGAGACCGCGCGCCGCTTCGGCATCGAGCCGAGAATCGCGATGCTCTCCTTCTCGAACTACGGTTCGACGACGCACCCGCTGCAGGAGAAGGTCAAGAAAGCCGTCGTCCTTCTCCAGCGCGACCATCCGGAGCTGACCGTGGATGGGGAGATGCAGGCGGACGCGGCGCTCGTCCCGGAGATCGCCGAGGAGTTTCCCTGGAGCAGGATCCAGGGCGACGCGAACGTGCTGATCTTCCCCGACCTGCAGTCGGCGAACCTCGCGTACAAGCTGCTCTGGAGGCTGGCGAACGCCGAGGTGATCGGGCCGATCCTGCAGGGAGTCGCGCGACCGGTTCACGTCCTGCAGCGGTCGGTCGACGTGAGCGACATCGTCAACATGACGGCGATCGCCGTTCTGGACGCGCAGGAAGCCGACAAGAAGGGCGCCCCCGCGGGAAAGCCCGCGGCGGCCGGTGCGCCGCGGGAGAGCGGACGAAGGCCGATCCGGTAGCGCCAAGGGGCGAGGCCGGCTAGCGTCATTGGCAACCGCGGTCAAGCGCGGGAAATCCAGCCGCCGCCCAGGCAGAGATCTCCGTCATAGAAGACGACCGCCTGCCCGGGAGCGATGGCGCGAAGCGGAGCCGAGAAGGTGACCTTCGCGGCGTCTCCCCCGAGAGGGGTGACGGTCGCGGCGAGGTCGCTCTGGCGCGATCGCACCCGGGCGCTCACCTCGAGCGGGCCTGGGGGCGGCTCGCCCGAGATCCAGTGGATCCGCCGCGCGAGAAGCTCGCTCTTTTCGAGAGCGGATCCCGGCCCGATGACCACGCGCCGCGCGCGCGGGTCGATGTCGACGACGTACGTTCGCTCGGAGAACCCTCCGAGCTCGAGCCCGCGCCTCTGGCCGATCGTGAAGTTGTAGTAGCCGTCGTGGCGGCCGACGAGGTTTCCCTCGAGATCGACGATGTCTCCCCCGGGGTCGTCCTCGAGAGCGGCGCGAAGCAGGGCGTCGTCGTCCGCGCGCACCATCGAGGGCGCTTCCTTCCGGACGACGCCCGCATACCCGTCCTTCTGGGGGACGAAGCAGATTTCGAACGACTCGCTCTTCTCGGCCACGGGAAGGCCGGCGCCGGCGGCGATCGTCCTCACCTCGCTCTTGAGAAGATCGCCGAGGGGGAAGAGCGTGTGGCCGAGCTGCTCCTGCGTCAATTCGAAGAGGAAGTAGGACTGGTCCTTCGAGAGATCGCGCGCCTTCCGCAGCTCGAGCCGGCCGTCCTCGGCCGTCGTGATGCGGGCGTAATGGCCGGTCGCGATCTTCTCCGCGCCGACGGTGAACGCCTTCTGATGCAGGAGCGCGAACTTCACGTGCGTATTGCAGAGCACGCACGGGCTCGGGGTGTCGCCGGAGAGATATCCCCGGACGAACGGCCGGATCACCCTCTCCCGGAACTCGGCCTCCAGGTTGAGGACGAAGTACGGGACGTCGAGCTTCCAGGCGACGCGGCGGGCGTCGGCGAGGTCGTCGAGCGTGCAGCATCCGCCGTACGGGTTCTCGGCTTCCGTCAACGCGTTGTACATCTGCATCGACATGCCGAGAACCTCGTGGCCCTCCTGCTTGAGGAGGTACGCGGCGGTCGACGAATCGACCCCGCCGGACATCGCGACGGCGACCTTTGCCATGACTGGACGTGTGAATGCCGGTCGAGCCGCGTAGATTCCGAGCGGGGTCCGGGCGGCCGCAGGCCGTCCCTACTCGACCGTCACGCTCTTCGCGAGGTTGCGCGGCTGGTCGACGTCGGCGCCGCGGCGAAGGGCGATGTAGTAGGCGAGGAGCTGGGTCGGCACGACGGTGAGGATGGGCTGGAGCGGCTCGATGGTCCACGGGATCTCGATGGACTCGTCGGCCATCGCGCATCGCCTCCTCGTCGCCCTCGTCGCAGATGACGATGAGGATCCCCTCGCGCGCCTTCACTTCCTGGAGGTTGGAGATGACTTTGTCGCGGACGCGGTTGTGCGTGACGATGCCGACGACGGGGAGGTTCTCGTCGATGAGCGCGATCGGCCCGTGCTTCATCTCGCCCGCCGGATAGCCCTCGGCGTGGATGTAGGAGATCTCCTTGAGCTTGAGCGCTCCCTCGAGCGCGATGGGGTAATGGACCCCGCGCCCGAGGAAGAGGAAGTCCTGCGCCTTCGCGAACTTGTGCGCGAGCTTCTCGATCCGCTTCGTGCTGCGTGCGGAGGATCCGTTCGAGCTTCTCGGGGATGACCGCGAGCTCGTGCATCGCGTAGCGGAGGTCCTGTTTGTCGCCGCCGAGGAGCTGCCGCACGTAGAGCGAGAAGAGATAGAACGCGGTGAGCTGGGTCGTGAACGCCTTCGTCGACGCCACGCCGATCTCGGGGCCGGCGTTCGTGTAGATCACGCCGTCCGAAATGCGCGTCGCCGCGGAGCCGAGGACGTTGCAGATCGTCATCAGCGTCGCGCCGCGGCGCTTCGCCTCCTGCATTCCGGCGATCGTGTCGGCGGTCTCGCCGGACTGCGTCACGCCGATGACCAGCGTGCTCTCGTCGGTCACCGGATCGCGATACCGGTACTCCGACCCGTAGTCGACTTCGACCTGGAGGCGCGCCGCGTCTTCGAGAAGGAACTTCCCGACCAGGCCCGCGTGCCAGGAGGTCCCGCACGCGACGATGTGGATGCGCCGGAACTTCCTCCACTGCTCGGGCGTGAACTCGAGGTCGTTGAAGTAGACCTCCCCGGATTCTTCGAACATCCGGCCGGTGAAGGTCTCCTGCACGGCGCGCGGCTGCTCGTGGATCTCCTTGAGCATGAAGTGCTTGTAGCCTTCCTTCTCCGCGGCCACGGCATCCCAGTTGATGCGCTTCGGCTTCCGCGCGACCGGCTGGTTCTCGCGGTCGAAGATGCGCACCCGGTCGCGCTCGACGATCGCGTACTCGCCGTCGTCGAGGTAGAGGATCTCGCGCGTGTAGGCGAGAAGCGGCGTCACGTCCGAGGCCACGATGTTCTCCCCCTCGCCGACGCCGATGACGAGAGGCGGCCCCTGCCGGGCCGCGAAGATCGTCCCGGGCTCGTCCGCCGAAAGGATCACGAGCGCGTAGTGCCCATGGATCGCCTCGATCGCGCTCCTCGCCGCCTCGATGAATCCCTTCTTCGCGTTCTTTTCGATCAGGTGCGCGACGACCTCGGTGTCCGTCTCGGTCTTGAACTCGTGCCCTTCCTTCTGGAGTTGCTGCTTGAGCGCGAGGAAGTTCTCGATGATTCCGTTGTGGATCACGACGATCCGGCCGGTGCAGTCGCGATGAGGGTGCGCGTTGTTCTCGTTCGGCTTCCCGTGGGTCGCCCAGCGGGTGTGTCCGAGGCCGAACTGGCCGGCGAGCGGCGTCGACTCGAGCTTCTTCTCGAGGTTCGCCAGCTTTCCTTCGGCGCGCAGCACCGAGACCTCGTCCCCGTTCACCACGGCGATTCCGGCGCTGTCGTAACCGCGGTACTCGAGCTTCCGGAGCCCTTCAATCAGAACCGGGACGACGTCACGGGTCCCGACGTAACCGACGATTCCGCACATGGAGCCTGTTCCTTTTCGGCGCCCGCGTCCGCGGCGGGCGTCCGCCGTTTGAATTCGATAGAATGCGCCGCCTGAATGCGAACGCTCGCCTCAATCCTCGCGATGGCGCTTCTCGCCGGGTGCGGGAAGGCCGGACCTCCCCACCCCCCGGTTCCCCAGATCCCGAAGGCTGCGGTTGACCTCGTTGTAGCACAGCAGGGGCCAACCCTAGTCCTTTCGTGGTCGTTTCCCACGCTCACGGAGGCGGGCACGACGCTCCGGTCTCTCGAGCGGATTCGGCTGTTTCGCGTGATCGATGAACTGCCCGTGACCGCGGCCCCCGCGGCGGCCCCACAGGCGGAAGGCGGACAGTCGGCCGGCCTGCCGCCGGCGCTGGACCTCTTCTCCCACATGCCCCCGATCGCTCCCGCGCAGTTCACAAAAATGAAAGAGGAGATCGCCACGCTCGAAGGGGACGAGATTCCGGCCGCGATCGCGGGCGGGCGCGTCATCTACCGCGATCGGCCTCCTCTGCAGACCATCGACGCGCGCCCCGTCAGGGCTCACTACGCCGTGAGGTTCGAGAGCGACGAAGCGGAAGGGCGGCTCTCGAACGTGGTGACGCTCGTGCCGCTGCCCGTGCCGCTGCCTCCCCGCGATCTCGCCGCGGTCGCGCAGGCGCCCGGGGTGGAGCTGAGCTGGACCGCCCCTTCGACGACGATCGTCGGAGGCGATTCCCCGCCGATCCTCGGATACAACATCTACCGGAATCCCCCGGCGGGCGGCCCGGTCGTTCTCGAGACGCCCGCCAACGAAGCGCCCGTCAGCGAACCGCACTACCGCGACGTGCCGCTGGTCGGAACGTACTCGTACTCGGTCACCGCCGTGACGTCCGTCGAGCCGCAGCGGAGTGAGAGCGAGCCGGTCACCGTCACCGGAATCGAGTTCCGCGACCTGGTGCCGCCGCCGGTGCCCGCGGACGTCGTCACCCTCGCGGAAGAGAAATCGGTTCGGGTCGTGTGGGAGCCCGTCGAGGGAGGGGACGTCGCCGGATATCGCGTCTACCGGAGAGGGCCGCTGCCCCCGGCGCTCCTGCTGACGCCGACGCTGGTCACCGGAACCACGTTCCGAGACGAGCAGCCGCCGCCGGGCACGTACAACTACCTCGTCACGTCCGTCGACACGAGCGGCAACGAGAGCGGGCCGGGGCGATCGGAGGCGGTGGCCGTAAATCCGTGACCGGTCTCCGGGGTCCCATTCCGGGGCGGACCTGACGTCCGAGGTCTGCGGTCCGAGGTCTGGTTACGTCAGCATCTCGCGCAGCTCCTCCGGATCGTCGGTCGGCGCGAGGCACTCATAGCGCTCGCAGATCCAGGCGGCGACGCGGTCGTGCGGCTTTCCTTCCATGAGGGGAAGGCCGGCGCCGGGAGAGCGGACGAGGAGGCGCTGCGGCAGGAATGTCTCGCCGACGACATGCAGCAGCGTCTGAGCGCGGAGATCGTCGGCGGGCCCGGTGATCGCGATCTCCTTCGGCTTGCCGGCGGCCCATTCCGCGGCTTCGCCCAGAAGGAACCCGAATGCGGAGGGGTGGCGGCGCGCGAACGGCCAGAGGGCCTCGAGCGCGCGGGTCGCGAGCGCCGCGGCTTCGGCATCGTCGAAGTAGGCGGCGATGCGGAACAGCGAGCCGATCGCGAGAGAGTTTCCCGACGGCGTGGCGCTGTCGAATACGTCGCGCGGCCGCGCGATGAGACTCTCCCCGTCGGAGGGCGTATCCCAGAACGCTCCGCCGTCCGCATCGGAGAAGCGCGCGGCGACGTGGCGAAGCATGTCGCGAGCGCCTGCGAGATAGCGTGGGTCCTGCGTCGCCTCGAATGCGGCGACGAGGCCCCAGGCGACGCCCCCGTAATCCTCGAGGACGGCGTCGATCCGGGCGTCGCCGTCTTTCCAGCTGCGGCGCAGGCGGCCGTCGACGACCATCTGCTCGAGAAGAAAGTCGGCGTTGCGGGCGGCGACCTCGCGGAGATCCGCCGAGCCGAATGCGAGCGCCCCTTCGGAGAAGGCGGCGAGCATCCAGCCGTTCCAGCCGGCCAGGACTTTTTCGTCGCGGCCGGGGCGGACGCGCTTCTCCCTCACGCCGTACAGCGTGCAGCGCGCCTCGTCGAGAATCTTCGGCAGATCCATGTCGTCGATCGACAGCTGACGCGCGACGGCGTCGAGCCGGCGGGGGAGGTTCAGGATGTTCGTTCCCTCCCAGTTGCCGTGGTCGGAGACGTCGAACGCCGCGGCGAAGATCCGCCCCGCCTCCTCGCCGAGCGCGGCGAAGACTTCGTCGCGCGACCAGACGTAGAACTTGCCCTCGACGCCTTCGGAGTCCGCGTCGAGCGTCGAGTAGAAGCCTCCCTCGGGGCTCGTCATCTCCCGTCGGACGAAGCCGAGGATGTCGCGCGCGGTCCGGGCGTAGCGCGGCTCGTGCGTCCACTGCCACGCGCGGATGTAGAGGCGCGCGAGCAGCGCGTTGTCGTAGAGCATCTTTTCGAAGTGCGGCACCAGCCAGCGCTCGTCCGTCGAGTAGCGATGGAATCCGCCCCCGACCTGGTCGTAGATCCCGCCGGCCGCCATCCGGTCGAGCGTGCGCAAAACCACCTTCCGCAGGTACGGGTCGCCGCGCCTGCGCGCCACCTGCATCAGGAAGTCGAGCGACATCGAAGGAGGGAACTTGGGGGCGCTGCCGAAGCCGCCCCAGGCCGGATCGAACGCCGCGGCGATCTGCGTGGCCGCCTCGTCGAGGCCGGAGAGCGTGACTTCCTGGGGCGTGGCGGAGACCTGGGACGATTCGGCGATCGCCTGCCGCAACTCGTCCGATGCCGTGGTCAGCTCGCCCCTGCTCGATCGCCACAGCTCGGTGAGATGCTCGAGAAGGTGGCGGAACGAGGGGAGGCCGTGGCGATCCGCCGGGGGGAAGTACGTCCCCCCGTAGAACGGGGACCCGTCGCCCGTCAGAAAGACGGACATCGGCCAGCCGCCGTGGCCGGTCATCATCTGCACCGCCTGCATGTAGATCGAGTCGAGGTCGGGCCGCTCTTCGCGGTCGACCTTGATCGACACGAAGTGCTCGTTGAGGAACCTGGCGGTCTCCTCGTCTTCGAACGACTCCCGTTCCATCACGTGGCACCAGTGACAGGCCGAGTAGCCGATCGACAGAAAGATCGGCTTGTCCTCGCTGCGCGCCTTCGCGAACGCCTCCTCCCCCCACGGGTACCAGTCGACCGGATTGCCGGCGTGCTGGCGGAGGTATGGCGAGGTCTCGTGGATCAGGCGGTTCGGCATGCGGCTCTTCGAGAGATCGTACCGCGTGCGCGAGCCGGGTGGGGGGGGTCGTCAGGGAGAAGGAGTCAGGGGAAAGGGAGCGGAGGGTTTTTCCCTTCTCCCCGCCTACCTTTCCCTGACTACCGTCGTATGGCCTGCAGCAGCTGCGGCGGGAAGGCGCGCATCTCGAAGTATTCCTCCTCGAGGTCCTCGATCTGGAAGCGATCGAGGCCCGAGTTGACGAGGAAATCGTTTCGTACGTCGGCGTCGGCTTCGTCGACGATGCGCGGAAGGAGCTGGTTGATGTAGAAGGCCTCGAGCCGGATTTTTGTGATCACGTCGTCAATGAGCTTCTCGTCGATGAGGACGCGGAGCTCGCGGAGCTCGAGGTCGCGGATCGCCTCGTCGGCGATCTCCTTCCGGAAGGTCTCGCGCCCCTCGGTGGTATTGAGCTCGAGGTAGAACGTCATCATGCGGCGGCGTGCGAGGCGGTAGAGCGCGAAGTACGCGCGCTCCTGCCGGTTGATCGTGGTGATCTCGGCCGCGACGTTGTGGATCGTCGCCTCGTTCTGGTCGATCTGCATGAGGCCGAGCATGAGCGCGAAGAGCTTTCGCCGGCCGTAGGAGAGCGTGTACTCGTTCGCGACGACGGGATCGATGAAGAGCGACTGAAAGAGGCCGCGCTTGAGCTCCTCGAAGACGTGCATGTTGCCGAGGATCGAGCGCACCTGCTCGGGCGAGACTTCCACGTCCTCCATGAATCCGAGCTTGTTGATCAGCATGCTCGTGTGGTCGAAGCGGTCGAAGAGCGTGATCAGCTCGCCGAAGGATTCCATCCGTTCGAAGTCCTCGTCCGTGCGGACGGCCTCGTCGATCGCGCGGCCGGTATCGAGAAGGATGGCCTCGAAGCTCTGATCGCGGCTCGCGACGGCCTTCTGCTTGTTCTCGAGGAGCATGACCATGTCGCTCGACGAGAGCTTCTTCGAAACGGACCGACCGAGGAGGAATCCTTCCAGGATCTCTCGGGTCGACTGCATGTAGGTGGGCTCGTGATCGGCGGGCTCGAACGCGCTGCCTCCCTCGCCTTGAAGGACGATCTCCTCGAGCGTGTCGAAGATCGAAAGCGGGATGTTGTTTCGGAGCGACAGCGTCCGCAGGCGCATGAGGCGCGCGCGTTCGGAGGGCCCGATCCGCGAGCCGCTGCATGCGGCCAGAACGCGCTTGTACTCGTCGATGAGCTGCTGGTTGTCCGGATGGTGGTACACCACGTCGATCTGGATCCGCTCGCGCTGGTAGGGGTCGATGCCGTCCTCGCTCGCCAGAGTCGTGAGGTCCGCGAGCGAGCGCTGCGAGTGGTATGCGGACCGGCAGGCCTCGTGGAACCTCTGGTGCGGGCGGTGGACGACGCGGATGAGGAAGAAGCTCGACTCGGGCTCGGCCAGCGCCTCGTGGATCTCGTGCGCGAGATCGAGAAAGTGGCCGCGCCCGACTTTCGGCGAGCGCTTGAGCAGCTTGCCGATCGTCCGGACCGTCTTCTCCTGCCGCGCGGGGATCGACGGCCGCGCGCTCCGGTCGTCGACGAAGAAGAAATGGTTCGCCACGGCGTTTCCGTGGAAGAACAGATCGTCGTAACTCTCGAAGCCCCGCGTGTGAGGGGTGAATCGAATCTCGGCCGCTTCGGGATCGTAGATGCCGCCGAACAGGACCAGCCGATTCACCACCTCGTCGTTGAGCAGGTCCTGAACGGGGAAGTGGCCGCCGAACATGTACTCGCTGAAGACCCCTCCGTTCCCGCCGAAGGCCACACCCTCGCGGTCGAGGGTGATCTCGGAGTGGCCGCCGAAATAGCGGACGCTCCGTCCCTTCGCTTCCGCGCTCTGCTCGAAGAAGTACTTCCGGTCGAGGTTCGGGCCGGCGACGGTCGCGAAGTACTCGATGGTGTCGTTGATGAAGCCGTGGTGGACGATCGCCTGAAGCACGATGCGAGTCTAGGAGTCCGGGAGTCTTGGCGTCTAGGAGTCTTTGCGGCCTCAGGAGCTCGGACGGCCTCGAGGGCTCGGGCGTCTGAAGGGTCCCGAGGGTCGTCGAGCCTCGAGCGCCGAGCGTCAACTCCCGGTCATCCATGGCCCACTCATGCCTCCAGGACCCCCAGGGACTTCCTGCCGACTCCTGGACGCCAGGACTCCCGGACTCCTAGACTCGTCCCGGTGCAGCGCGAGATCGGAGACTTCCTCGACCATCTGACCTACGAACGGAACGTGTCGGCGAACACGGTCGACGCGTACAGGGGAGATCTCGATTCCTTCTTCTCGTTCCTGTGCAGCGAATATCTGTCGATGCCGTTCGAGATGCTCGAGCCGCGGCAGATCGACCATCTCGCCGTCCGGTCGTGGCTCGCGTTCCAGCACCGGCGGAAGATGAGCCGCTCGTCGATCGCCCGGCGGCTCTCGGCCCTCCGGACCTTCTTCCGCTTCCTGATGCGGGAGGGAGTGATCGAGGCGAATCCGGCGCGCGGGGTCGCGACGCCGAAACGGGAGAAGCATCTCCCGACCGTCCTCCAGCCCGCGGACGTCGCGATCCTCCTCGAACAGCCGGATGGGGAGACGCCCCTGGGAAGGCGGGACCGGGCCTGGCTCGAGCTCCTCTACGCCGCCGGCATCCGCGTGGGGGAGCTGGTCGGGATCGACCTGGGCGACATCGAGCTCCGGTCGCGACTCCTGAAGGTGCACGGCAAGGGCTCGAAGGAGCGGATCGTGCCGTTCGGAAAGAAAGCGGAAACGGCGATCCGATCGTGGCTCGAGGTCCGTCCTTCGGTGGTCGGCGAGAGCTTCGAGGAGGAGCAGCCGCTCTTCGTCAACTACCGCGGAAAGCGAATCACGGCGCGGAGCGTCCGCCGCCTCATGGACGGCTATGTGCGGGACGCGGCCCTGCGCTCGGGAGTCTCCCCTCACACGCTCCGGCATTCCTTCGCGACCCACCTTCTGAACGCCGGGGCCGACCTCCGCTCCATCCAGGAGCTCCTCGGCCACGTCTCCCTCTCGACGACCCAGAAGTACACCCACCTGACGGATTCGCATCTGATCGAGGTCTATCGGAAGGCGCATCCGCGGGGCGGGAAAGGGCCGTAGGGGCGCAGCGCGCCCGGAACCTCGAGTTTTGCCGAAACGAAAGTCCGGGCGCGCGCAGCGCGCCCCTACTATGGATTTGCCCCGGCTTTCCGCCCTTGCCCAACCTTCCCCCCCGTGCTACGTTACGGCTCCTTTCGGAGGGTTCCCCGCCGTGGCTGAAACGTCCCCTGAAACCCCGCTCAAGAAGACTCCGCTGAACGCGCTCGAGCGCGAGCTCGGCGGAAAGATGGTCGACTTCGGCGGATGGGACCTGCCGGTGCAGTTCAGCGGAATCCTCGACGAGCACAAGGCGGTCCGCGAGCGCGCCGGGCTGTTCGACGTCTCGCACATGGGGGAGATCGCCGTCCACGGGCCCGATGCCCTCGCGTTTCTTCAGCAGGTGACGTCCAACGACGTGGCGAAGCTGGAAGACGGGCGGATCCACTACAGCGGGCTGCTCTACCCGACCGCGGGGTTCGTCGACGACATCCTGGTGTATCGGAACGCCGCGGACGACTATCTGCTCGTCGTCAACGCCTCGAACGCCGACAAGGATTACGAGTGGATGCGCGGGGCGATCGGCGAGCACGACGTGGCCGTCGAGAACCGGAGCGACGCGTTCGCGCAGCTCGCGCTCCAGGGCCCGCTCGCGCAGAAGATCCTCCAGCCCCTCACCGAGGTCGACCTCGCTCCGATCAAGTACTACCGGTTCACGCGCGGGAAGGTGGACGGCATCGACGCGATCGTCTCGCGGACCGGCTACACCGGCGAGGACGGATTCGAGCTGTACGTTCCGCCGGCCGACGCCGAGCGGCTGTTCCGCAGGATCCTGGAGGCGGGACGCGCCGACGGGATCCTTCCGTGCGGCCTCGGCGCCCGTGACACGCTGCGGCTCGAATCGAAGATGGCGCTCTACGGAAACGACATCGACCATACGACGACCCCGTACGAAGCCGATCTCGGCTGGATCGTCCGGCTCGACAAGGGAGACTTCTTCGGCCGCGACGTCCTCGAGCGCGAGAGCGCCGAGGGCCCGAAGCGGAAGCTGGTCGGGTTCGAGATGGTGGACCGCGGGATCGCGCGGCACGGCTATCCCGGTCGTCGCCGGAGGAGAGGAGATCGGCGTCGTCACGAGCGGCACGCACGCGCCGACCCTCGGCAAGGCGATCGGCCTGGCATACGTTCCGCCCGAGAAGAGCGAGCCGGGCTCCGAGCTGTCGGTCCTGATCCGCGGCAAGGAAACGCGCGCTCGCGTGGTCCCCACCCCTTTCTACAAACGATCGAAAAAGTGAGCAGGAGCAATCCGCATGGAGCCTCGCGAAAACCGCTACGCCCAGCAGCCACGAGTACGTCCACATCGACGGCGACATCGCCATCATCGGCATCACCGACTACGCGCAGAAGGAGCTCGGAGACGTGGTCTTCGTCGAGCTTCCGCAGGCCGGAACGACGCTCGAGGCGGGTGACGAGCTCGGAAGCATCGAGTCGGTCAAGGCCGTCTCGGAGCTCTTCTCGCCCGTCTCCGGCGAAGTCGTCGAGGTGAACGAGGCGCTCACCGAGAAGCCCGATCTCGTCAACAGCGATCCGTACGGAGACGGCTGGATGGTGAAGATCCGCATCACGGACCCGTCCGAGCTGGAGCTGCTGATGGACGCATCTGATTATGATGACTACATAAAGAGTGAAAGCTGATTTCAATAATTATCGCTGTATATCGAGCTTTCGATTGCGTCAAGAGATTGTGTTGCCGAGTCCACTTCTCATTATCAATTACTGAAATCGTAAGGCGGAGCGACTCCCCCGCTCCGTGGTCCCCGAACGATGACCTCTTCAATGCGCTACATCCCGAACGCCGAGGAAGACGTCCGTGAGATGCTCGTCACGATCGGCGTCGACTCGGTCGATCGCCTCTTCGACTCGATCCCGAAGAGCGTGCGCCTCGACCGGCTCCTCGCTCTCCCGGCGCCCTGGTCGGAGATCGAGGTCCGCCGCTTGCTTCGCCGGCCTGGCCGAGAAGAACGTCTCGATCGACGGCAAGACCTCGTTCCTCGGCGGCGGCGTCTATCCGCACTACCAGCCGGCCTGCATCGACCAGCTGCTCCTGCGCGGCGAGTTCCTCACGGCCTACACGCCGTATCAGCCGGAGGTCTCCCAGGGGACGCTGCAGGCGATCTTCGAGTACCAGACGCACCAGTGCCTGCTGACGGGGCTCGACGTCGCGAACGCCTCGCTCTACGACGGCTCGACCGCGTTCGTCGAGGCGGTCCTGCTCGCCGCGAGCGCGTGGCGAAGAAGAAGAACCGGCTCGTCCTCGCCGAAGTCGATCCACCCGCAGTACCGCGAGACGCGTGCGGACCTACATCCGGAACCTCGGGATCGAGATCGTCGAGGTCGGCTGGACGGCCGACGGGCGGATCGACCTCGCGGCGCCCTGAAGGCGGCCGCCACGGAGTCGACCTTCGGCGTCGCGGTGCAGTCGCCGAACTTCTTCGGCGTCATCGAGGACTACGACGCGATCTCGGATGCGGTGGCCGGCGTCGGGCGCGACGAAGATCGCGGTGATCGCGGAGGCGAGCTCGCTCGGGATCCTCACGCCGCCCGGCGAGCACGGCTTCGACATCGCGGTCGGCGAGGGGCAGGCGTGGGGGATCCCGCCGCAGTTCGGCGGCCCTTACGTCGGCTTCATGGTGGTGAAGGACGCGCTCAAGAGGCACATGCCGGGACGCCTCGTCGGAGAGACGGTCGACGTGGACGGCCGCCGCGCGTACGTGCTCACGCTCGCCACGCGCGAGCAGCACATCCGCCGCGAGAAGGCGACCTCGAACATCTGCACGAACCAGGCGCTCATCGCCCTCGCCGCGAACATGTATCTCTCGCTGATGGGAAAGAAAGGGCTGCGCGAGGTCGCCACGCAGTGCCTGCAGAAGGCGGCGTACCTCCGCGAGAAGCTGAAGGCGACCGGCAAGGTCGAGCTGCCTTTCGCCGGCCCGGTCTACAACGAGTTCGCGATCCGCACGCGCCGCCCCGCGACGGAGCTTCTCGCCGCGCTCGAAAAGGAAGGCATCCTCGGCGGCGTCGCCGCTCGGCCGCTGGTACCGCGAGCTTCCGAACGACCTTCTCGTCGCCGTGACCGAGCTCCACACGCGCGAGCAGATCGACCAGTTCGCCGCCGCCGTCGGCCGCACTGCCTGATCCCGGAGACCCGATGACCACCGATACGATCGCCGCACCGAACCAGCCGACGACGAAGGGCACCCCGCAGGGCGAAGACGAGCCTGATCTTCGAGCAGTCCCGCGAAGGGCGCCGCGGCTATCAGCCTCCCGAAGCTCGACGTGGAGGAGCGGGCGCTCGATGCGATCCTGCCGGCATCCCTGCGCCGCGAGACGATCGAGGGCGAGTGCGAGGTCTCCGAAGTCGACGTCGTCCGCCACTTCACGCGCCTCTCGAAGATGAACCTCTCGATCGACGCCGGCCTCTATCCGCTCGGCTCGTGCACGATGAAGCACAACCCGCGCATCAACGAGGAGATGGCCCGCGTCCCCGGGCTTCGCCTGGGCGCATCCGATGCAGCCGGAGCAGCAGGTGCAGGGGTCGCTCGAAGCTCATCTGGACGCTCGAGCAGAGCGCTGAAGGAGATCTTCGGCATGCCGCGCGTGACGCTGCAGCCGGTCGCGGGAGCGCACGGCGAGCTGACCGGCATCCTCATGGTGCAGGCCGCGCTCGCGAAGCAGGGGAACCCGCGCAAGTACATCCTCATCCCCGACTCGGCGCACGGGACGAACCCGGCGTCGGCCGCATTCGCCGGCTACAGGTGCAGGCAGCTGAAGTCGAACGCGCGCGGGACGATCGATCTCGACCTGCTCGAGAAGCGAAGTGACCGACGACGTCGCCGCGCTCATGCTGACCGTCCCGAACACCCTCGGCGTCTTCGAGACGGCAGATCCGCGAAGATCGCGGACATCCTCCACGAGAAAGGGGCGTATCTCTACTGCGACGGGGCGAACCTGAACGCCTTCGTCGGCGTCGCGCGTCCCGGCGACATGGGGATCGACGTCCTCCACTCGAATCTCCACAAGACCTTCTCCACGCCGCACGGTGGCGGCGGTCCGGGCGCCGGGCCGGTCGGCGTCTCCGAGAGGCTCATCCCCTTCCTTCCCGACGCCGACCGTCGGAGCGGCGCGAGGACGGGACGTTCTACCTGGACTACGACCATCCCGACTCCATCGGGCGCGTCCGCGCATGGAACGGCAACTTCGGCGTGCTCGTGCGCGCGCTTTCGTACATCCGCTCGATGGGAGCGGAAGGGATTCGCCGCATCGCGGAGATCGCGGTGCTCAATGCGAACTACATCCGCGCGCGGCTCCAGCGACTCGTATCACCTCCCGTACGACGCGCCGTCGCTGCACGAGGTGGTCTTCAGCGACAAGTGGCAGGGGGAGAAGGACGTCCACACGCTCGACATCGCGAAGAGGCTGATGGACTACGGCTTCCATCCGCCGACGATCTACTTCCCGCTGATCGTCTCGGGCGCGCTCATGATCGAGCCGACCGAGATCGGAGCCGAAGGAAGAGCTGGACGCGTTCTGCGACGCGATGATCGCGATCGCGAAGGAAGCGAAGGAGACTCCGGAGCTGGTCCGCTCGGCCCCGCACACGACTCCGGTCCGCCGCCTCGACGAAGCCCGCGCCGCGCGCCAGCCGATCCTCCGCTGGAAGCCGTAGGGGCCCGGCCGCGAAGCGGCGCGATCGACGAAATTCCGATCGACGACGGTCGGGCGAAGCCCGCCTGCCACGCCAGATGACATCGCCCCTCGCCGAACGCCTCTGCCAACCCTCGGTCCGCTTCCTGCACATGGGCGGCGACGGGAGTATCGTGAGGAGCGCTTGGATCCCGTCAGCCTGAATCGAACGACGCCGGGCCCGGTACCGCCCACCGACCGCCGCATCGTCGACCGGAGGCAGTCGACCGCTCGCCTTCTTCTCGGCACCATCATCGTCGTCGGCGTTCTCTATTTCGCGAAGCCGGTCTTCGTTCCGATCTCATTCGCGATCCTCTTCTCGTTCATCCTCCGGCCGATCGTCGGATGGATGGAGCGGCTGATCGGGCGGACCGCGGCGGCCGCCGTCGCGCTCGCGATCACGGTCGCGCTCCTCGGGCTCGCCACATGGGGATTCGCGACGCAGGTCAGCCAGCTCGCGCGCGAGGTCGCCGCCTACAGCGGAGAGCTCGAGCACAAGCTCCAGCGCATTCAGCAGCACACCGGCGGATCGCTCGAGATCTTCGAGCGAACGCTCGAGAGGCTCGCGCAGACCGGAGAACGCCCCGAGCGCGTGGACATGTCGGTCCGCGTCGTCGCCGAGCCGAGGACGATCGCCGACCGCTACGAGGCATTCGCCCCGGCGTTCGAGTTCTTCGCCTCGACGATCCTGGTGATCGTTCTCGTCTTCTTCCTGCTCAAGGACCGCGAGAAGCTCAGGGACAAGATCCTCCGGCTCGCCGGCCGCGCGAACCTGACCGTCACCACGCAGGCCATCGGCGAGATGACGCACCGGATCACCCGCTACCTCCTCACGCAGGCGGCGCTCAACTTCGGGTTCGGCGTCCTCGTCGGCCTGGGCCTCTGGCTCATCGGCCTGCCGCACGCGTTTCTCTGGGCCGTGGTCGCCGCCCTCGCGCGTTTCATTCCGTACATCGGCGCGGTTGCGGCCGCGGCGGTGCCGATCGTTCTGGCGTTCGCCGTGTTTCCGGGTTGGACGCAGCCGCTCGCCGTCGCGCTCCTTTTCCTGACGCTCGACCAGCTCATCGGCGGCTTCATCGAGCCGCTCGTCGTCGGCCACCGTGTCGGCGTCTCGCCGGTGGCGATCCTCGTCGCGGCGATCTTCTGGGGGTGGCTCTGGGGACCGGTCGGGCTCCTGCTCGCCGTGCCCATCACGGTGTGCCTGACCGTCGGAGGGGAGTTCATCCCTGCGCTGCGCCCCTTCTCGATCCTGCTCGGGAGGGAGGCGCCGCTCGAGGGATACCTGACCTTCTACAACCGTCTTCTCTCGCGCGATCGCGCGGGCGCGGCGGCGATCGCGGATCGCTTCGCCGAGGAACACTCGATGGAGGCGGCGTTCTCGGAGCTCCTGATGCCCGCGCTCTCGTTCGCGAACGAAGAATGCGAGCGAAGCCGGATCACCCCGGCGCAGGATCATTTCATCAAGGACCAGATCCGCGAGTTGATCGGACGCCTGGGAGACCGGAACTCGTCCGCCGTCGAAGCGTCCCAGCGCATCGTCGCGACCTCGGTGGGCGGCGAGCGGATCTCGCTCGGGACCCTCATGCTCGCCGAGCTCGTCCGGTCGGAAGGATGGACCGTCGACTTCTTCACCGAGCTCGGCGTGGATCAGCTCATCCTTTACATCCGCGACGCGAACCCGGACGCGATCTTCGTCTCCTGCTCACGGACCGAGCGGCTGGAGGCGGGATACACGGTGCTGACTCAGCTTGGCCGCGCGTTTCCCGACCGGATGATCCTCGCGGGCGGCTCCGCGTTCACGAGCAACCCCGAGGGAGCGAAGGCCGCCGGAGCGACGTACGTCCCGTCCTCGCTCGAGCGGGCGAAGAACGATGTGGTGAACGAGGCTCGTCGCCGCCGAAGAATGGCGATGGCGGGGTAGAAGCCGTCGCGAGTCTGGGCGTCCATGAGTCTGGGCGGTCCGGGAGCGGGCGTCTCCCGGACTCGAGGCGCTCGAGCGACTCCGACCCCGACTCGAGACTCCGGACGGCCGCTATCCCGGGGGCCAGCCGAACCGACGTCCGCCGAGGATGTGAAGGTGGATGTGGAAGACGCTCTGCGAGGCCGACTCGCCGTTGTTGATGACGAGGCGGAAGCCCGAATCGGAGATTCCTTCCTGCTTCGCGATCTCGTTCGCGCGGAGGATGAGCTCTCCCATCAGCGCGCCGTCGGCGTCGCCGAGGGCGCTCACCATCGGGATGTGCCGTTTCGGGATGAGCAGAACGTGCACCGGCGCCTGCGGATTGATGTCGCGGAAGGCGAAGAACTCGCCGTCCTCGTATACCTTCTTCGAGGGGATCTCGCCGGAGGCAATGCGGCAGAAGAGACAATCGGTCGTGGCCATCGCGATGTCCTCGCTCGTCAGGAAGCAGGAAGAATGAAGTAGGAAGGGCCCGCCCGGGGTGTGGTGGCCCTTCCTATTTCCTGCTTCCTCCTCTCGATAGTACCGCCACCCGCGGGATCCCCTGCAGGTCGGTCTTGAACTCGGGGCTCCATCCGCGCGACTCGGCGAGCCGCGCGAGCGGCCTCGCCCTGCGAGTAGCCGATCTCGAAGAGCATGATGCCGTCGGGCTCGAGCAGACCGGGAGTGCTCTCGAGGATGCGTCTCGATGACCTCGAGGCCGGTCTCGCCGGGCGTCAGCGCCATCTCCGGCTCGAACTCCCTCACTTCGGCCTGGAGCTCTGCGACCTGATGCGCCGGGACGTACGGCGGATTGGAGACGATCGCAACGAACCGCGCGCCGTCGCCGACCGCTTCCCGGACGTCCGAGCCGAAGAAGCGGACGCGCGCGAGGAGACGGCGGGCGTTTCGTGATGCGACGGCGAGGGCGGCGAGGGAGAGGTCGCTGGCGAACATGGCGAGGTCCGGGCGTTCCAGGGCGATGGAGATCGCGACGCATCCGCTTCCCGTTCCGATGTCGAGGACCCGCGCGCCGCGCCGGATCCGCCGCGCCGCCTCCTCGACGAGATGCTCGGTCTCCGGCCGGGGGATCAGCACCCGCGGGTCGACCTCGAAGTCGCGGCCGAAGAATTCCGTCCGTCCGCGGACGTACTGCAGCGGCTCGTGGCGCAATCGCCGGTGCATGAGCGTCTCGAGAGCCGCAGCGATCTCGCCCGTCACCTCGGCATCCTCATGCGCGACGATCCAGGAAAAGGGTTTGTCGAGAAGGTCGCCGAGAAGGACGTCCGCGTCCCGCGCATTGATGTCGCTCGCGGTGGCGAGCTCGCGCCAGCGCCTGCGGATTTCGTCGACTCGTCGGCATCTCACCCCTCTCCGTACGTGATCGCGAGGTACGCGTCCTCGAGGGGACCGCCTTCGCGGCCCGCGGCGTTCTTCACCTCGGCGGTGGGCCCCATGACCGCGATGCGTCCCTGATGGATGATGGCGATCCGGTCGCAGATCGCCTCGGCCATCGAGAGCGTGTGCGTCGTGAGGAAGACGGTCTTTCCGCGCGCGGCCTCCTCGCGGAGGAGCGTGCGGACCTGCTTCTGGGCGAGAGCGTCGAGCCCGACCATCGGCTCGTCGATCACGAGCACCTTCGGGTCGTGGAGGAGCGCCGAGACGAGAACGATCTTCTGCTTCATTCCGTGCGAGTAGTTCTCGATCCGGGAGTCCGCCCATCCGCCGAGGCCGAGCAGATCGAGGAGCGGCTCGGCGCGGCGGCGGCACTCCTCCCACGGCTTTCGATAGAGATCGGCGACGAAGCGCAGCAGCTCGAGCCCGGTCAGCTTCTCGTAGAGGAACGGTCGGTCGGGGATGTACCCGGTGATGGCCTTCGCCTCCCGGGGGCGGGCCACCACGTCGATTCCGTCGATCCGGAGAGAGCCGGACGTGGGGAGCGAGAGGCCGGCGAGGATCCGGATCGTGGTGGTCTTTCCGGCGCCGTTCGGGCCCAGAAAGCCGAAGATCTCCCCCGGGAGGGCGACGAGGGAGATGTCGTCGACGGCGGTGAAGTCGCCGTAACGCTTGACCAGGCGGTCGATCTCGATCATGGTGCGGCGCCGGCGCGGGAATGGCCCCGGGCGGCTGCTATGATCGCATGGAAACTTTGGACCCCGGGAGCCGTAGAAATCTGATGCCGGAGCGAGGGCCGCTCGACGACAGAACCGTGGTCGCCCGCATTCTCGCCGGCGAACGCGATCTTTTCGGCTCGCTCGTGGCCCGGTACGAGAAACGGATCGTCAACTACGTTTACCGGGTCACGCACCGCTGGGAAGAAGCGCACGACCTGTCGCAGGAGATCTTCACGAAGGTGTACCTCGCACTCGATCGATACGATCCGAAGTTCCAGTTTTCGACGTGGATCTTCCGGATCGCGCAGAACGCCGCGATCGACGCGCTGCGCAAGAAGTCGATCCCCGAGGTTTCGCTGACGCGGACGGCCGAAGACGAAGCGGACGGGAAGGAGTGGGAGTTCGCGGATCCCGGCGTCTCCCCCTACCGCGACCTCAAGAACAAGCGGCTCGCCGCCGCGATCGACGTCGCGGTCGCGAAGCTTCCGCCGGACTATCGGGAGCTGATCCAGCTGCGCCACTTCGGCGAGCTCTCGTACGAGGAGATCGCGACGCTGACCGCGTTGCCGCTCGGCACGGTCAAGAACAAGCTGTTCCGGGCGCGGAACCTGCTGAAGGACGAGCTCGCCGAATACGCGGAGCCTCTATGACCGAACCCGCCTGCAGGCGTTGGGCTGAAGACCCGGAAGGGGAAAGGGAGCACCTGGCTTCCTGCCCGGACTGCCGGCGGCAAGCCGCCGCGCTCGAGGCGCTCGACCGCAAGATCGCGACCGTGGCCGCCGAGCCGCCGCCGCTCGCGCTTCCGGAGCCTCCCGTCGCTCCGTGGGAGGGGGCGCAGCATCGGGCATGGGGATTCGTTCTTCTCGCGCTCGCGATCGTCGCGGGTCTCGCCGCGGTCCTCTTCTTCACGCTCGGCGTCTCGCCGTTCGCCGCGATGGCGGACCTCGCGCGGAACGCGCTCGGCAGCCGGAAGGCCCTGGTCCTGCTCACCGAGTCGCTCGGCAATCTTCTTCCCGCGGCGCCGCGACGCTTCGACGTCGGAATCGCGATCGGCTTCGTCCTGGTGAACGCCCTTCTTCTGTTCATGCTTCGTCGGGGACCGCGGGGGTACGATGTCCGCTCCCGCTAAAGCCGCCGGCTCGGCGGTCGCTCTGCTCGCGGCCGTTTTCCTGCTCCTGCTCGCCGGGCCGACCGGGAGAGCGCAGGGACCGGCCGCGTCCCCCGGCGAGGCCGACCACGGCCTCGTCCTGGTGCTCCGGGACGCCGATGTCACGAGCGCGGTGCCGGGCGACGTTCAGGCGCTCGGCGGATCGCTCCTCATCGACGCGCCCGTCGACGGCGACGTGATCGCCATCGGCTCGCGCGTCCGGCTCGGATCGCGGGCTCGGATCGGCGGCAACCTCGTCGCTCTGGGCGGGTCGGTCGAGGGGCTCGGTCCGGAGCGCGTCGCGGGCGACGCCTGGGTGCCGGGAAGTCTCGGCACCATCTTCGGCGCGGCGGGAAGCGGCGACGCGCTCACGTCGATGATGAACGAGCCGTTCTCGCTCGCCGCCGCGGCGATCAAGCTCGCGATGACGCTCTTCTGGATCCTCGTCGCGATCCTCGTCGTGCTCGTCGCCGGGCGGGAAGTGCGCTCGACGTCCTTCGAGCTCCGCGAGAGCCTCTTTCACTCGTTCCTTCTCGGGCTCGTCGCCTTCACGAGCTTCGTCCTCACGGCGCTCGTCTTCGGCTATCTCGTTCCCTACGGAGTGGGCGTCGTCCTCCTCGCGATCCTCGGGGCGATCGCGGTCGTCGCGAAGGTGTACGGGATGGTCGCCGTCTTCCACGCGGTCGGAGCGATCCTGACGGGGCCGCGGACGCATGCGGATGCCGGGCACCGCTGGCTGCGGGGCGATCTCGCGCTGACGGTCGTCGGCGCGGTGACGCTCGGCGCGCTGCGCCTCGTGCCGCTGGTCGGCAACGTCGTCTGGATCGCGGTCTCGATCGCCGGCATCGGCGTCGCCCTCGCCACGGGCCTCGGCCGCCGCGAGCCGTGGTTTCTCGCCGCGCGGTCGGTCAACGACGCGGGGTAGGCGTTGATCGTTGATCGATCCTAGCTTCGATCGATTGAGGCGCGGAGCGCCGTCACACTGGTAGCACCCGGCGTAAGCCGGGTGTCAGCGATGCGGGGAGATGAAATGAGCCGCGCAGCGGCGATACATTGTGTCGCCGCTGACGCGGCTCGAGCATTCTCGGGAACCGTTTCGACACCGGGCTGACGCCTGGCGCTACCCATATGCCGGCGCGATGCGCCTGAGGTCATCCGTGAAACGGAGGAACGGTCCTAGGCTGGTGCGATGCGGATTCCAATCCCTGTTTCCTTCGACAGGGCTGCGCCTTCTTGATATGTTCGACCCGACCGACCGGGTTTCGCGTCGGCCCGTCATTCGCTGAGGCGGAAGTTCACGGTGACGTTGTAGTAGACGTCGATCGGCTCTCCCTGATAGGTCGCCGGGCGGAAGCGCCAGCGGCGGACGGCGCTCGCGGCGGCCTCGCCGAGTCCGTACGGAAGGTCCTTGATGATCTCCACGTTGCTGGCGCGCCCGTTACGGCGGACGACCGCGCGAACGACGACCGTTCCTTCGATTCCGCTCGCTCGCGCGGACCGGGGATACCGTGGAAGCACGCGGTCGACGACGACGGGATCCGTGCCGCCGGGAGGAACTCCCGGATAGATCCCGCCCTGCACGGCGGGGCGCTCCGGCTCGACGGTGGGAGACTCGGAGATCTCCGCCTGCTCTGAAGGCTCCGGGACCTCGGGCATCGAGGCGGTCGGCGGCTCCTCCTGCGTGGCTGGCTCTCCCGGCTCGTCGGACGCGGCGACCTCGAAGAGGGCCGCGCCCGCGCCGGAGAGGTCGATCGCGTCGACTTCCGCGAAGCCGAGATCTCCCCCCATGTCGACGGCGTAGAAGTCATGGTCGCGCGTGTAGACCGTCACGCGCGCTCCGGCGGCCACCTCTCCGATGATGGGAAAGAAGATGCCGGGGCCGGCGTAAAGGGGCGCCTTCCGGTCGACCTCTCCCTGGAGCGGTGGCAGCAGGCGGATCGCGTGGTAGCGCGCAGACCGGCGGTCGTGATCGCTCCGGGTCTCGAGATACGTGCGTTCGGCCCAGCCGGTGGTGCCGTCGGTGCGGCGGACCTGGACCCACGACTCTTCGCTCCCGAGCTGTTCGAGGCGCTCGCCGCGCGCGAGGTTGGAGAGGATGGGGGAGTTGAGGTTCGGCTCGGTCCGAAGGCGGAGCGTCGGGGCGACGACGAAGAGCTCTTCGAGAGGCTCGGCGTCGGGCCGGCGCTCGCGCCCGCCGATGATGACGAGCGCGGCGACGATCGTGAAGAAGACGACGGCGAGTCCGAGGATGATCCAGACGCCGGCGTTGCTCCGCGGCCGATCGGGCCGCCCGGTTGTGCTCTCCTCCATCGTCTTACTGCCGCTTCCTTCCCTTCATCAGCGTCACCATGATCGCCTTCTGCACGTGCAGCCGGTTCTCCGCTTCGTCGAAGATGACCGAGCGAGGCCCGTCGACGACCTCCGCCGAGACTTCCTCGCCCCGATGCGCGGGAAGGCAATGCATGAAGACTGCCTCCCGCTTCGCGAGCGCCATGAGGCGCGCGTCGACCTGCCATCCCTGGAAGTCGCGGAGCCGCTTCTGGCTCTCCTCTTCCTGCCCCATCGAGGTCCAGACGTCGGTCTCCACGACGTCCGCGTCCCTGGCCGCCTCCTCGATCGAGTCCGTGAGGACGAGCTTCGTTCCGGCCGCCTCGGCGTCGGCCTTCGCCTTCGCGGCGACTCCCGCGTCGGGCTGGTAGCCCTTCGGCGTCGCGACCGCAGATGTCCATGCCGACCTTCGCGGCGCCGTACATGAGCGAGTGCGCCATGTTGTTGCCGTCGCCGATCTACGCCATCTTCCGGCCGCGGAGGTCGCCGAGGTGCTCGAGGGCGGTGAAGTAGTCGGTCATCCCCTGGCAGGGGTGGAGCAGGTCGGTGAGGCCGTTGATCACCGGGATGCTCGAGAACTCGGCGAGCTCGGTCACGGTCTTGTGCGCGAACGTGCGCGCCATGATGCCGTCGAGGTAGCGCGAGAGGACCTTGGCCGTGTCGTGAATGCGTCTCGCCGCGGCCGAGCTGGATGTCGCGCGCGGAGAGGAAGAGCGCGTGGCCGCCGAGCTGGAACATGCCGACCTCGAACGAGACGCGCGTCCGGGTGGACGATTTCTCGAAGATCATGCCGAGCGTCTGCCCGGCCAGCTCGTTGCGGAACTTCGCGGGGTCCTTCTTGATGTCCTTCGCGAGAGCGAAGATCGCCGCGACTTCGTCGGCGGAGTAGTCGTGGATGGAGATGAAGTCCTTGTGGGCCACCTGAATCCTCTTCTCTGCGGATTTCGCGGCCGAGCGGATACGGCCGTCCGGGCGGGAATCATATGACACGTCATCCCTCGCTACGCTCGGAATCGCGGCAGAACCGCTCATTCCTGTCATCCTGAGCGAAGCGAAGGATCTCAAAATGCGGGAACCGCGATTCGCGCATTTTGAGATCCTTCGGCCGCTTCGCGTCCTCAGGATGACCCGCAATGACGTTGCGCCCTCCATTCCGATCTACGGCGTTCGGGCGCGCCCGCGTCAGCCTGCGCTCAGGATGACATCGCGCGGGGGAATCAGACCCGCTCCCACGATGCCGCGATCTGACGCACCCGTCCCTCCCTCGCCAGCTTCGCGAGGTGCGCCTCGATCTGCAGGTTCGCCGCGCGGTGGAGCGCGCGATCGAGGTCCGGATACACGCGCGCACGGAGCGCGTGGACGTCCGCGGCGCCGGCGGCCAGCGCTCCGAGCACCTGGCGCTCGCGCTCGAGGCGATGCTCGATGTAGGAGTCGATCAGCTCCGAGGCGTCTTCGCGGATCGGGCCGTGCCCCGGATAGATCGCGCGCGGGTTGCGCGCGCGGAGCTTCCGGAGCGACTCGATGTACGCGCCCATGTCGCCGTCGGGAGGAAAGATCGTCGTGGTTCCCTGGCCGAGGATCGTGTCGCCCGTGAAGAGCTCTCCCCCGGACGTGAGGAAACAGAAGTGCTCGCCGGTGTGGCCGGGTGTGGCGATCGCTTCGATGGTTCCGCCGGCCAGGGAGATGCGCTCGCCGTCGCGAAGAACGTGATCGGGCTCGGGATGAACGCCGGAGGGCGCGTAGATCGTCGCGCCGGTGCGCGCGCGGAGGTCGGCGGCCGCCGGCGCGTGATCGGGATGGCGATGCGTGATGAAGATCTTCGAGACCGCCGGCGCCGCCGCGACGAGCGCGCTCACGTGCGTGCCGATCGAAGGGCCGGGATCGACGATCGCTTCCTCCCCGAGGACGTAGCTGCGCGTTCCCTCGAGCGTGTAGGGGCCGGGGTTGGGAGCGAGGACCGTCGGATCTTCATTCTTCCCCTGGAAGGAGGATCGGTGATCTTTCCGTCCTCGAGCTTCAGCGATCGGGCGCATCGTCGGGATGTCGGCGCCGCGGCGCGAGGCGATCAGCTCGGCCGGCGAGGTGAAGCCCTCGATCGCCATCAGGTTCCGGATCGTCGGGAAGACCATCGAGAAGCTCCCCGGCGCGATGACGCGCGAGTGCGTCGCGAAGGGACGAGCCAGGCGATCTCCATCCCTTCCCGATGTTCCGGAGTCGCGATCGCGCTCTGGTCGGCTGCGAGAAGAAAGAACCAGGTGTCGTAGCGCTTCGGGGACGCCGACCGGGGTGATCCAGCGGGAGGTCCAGACGAGGCGGCCGAGGCCGGGTGGAGAGAGGCGGACGAGATCCTCGAAGAGATCGGGCGCGTCGAGCAGGCGCCGGCGCCATCCGGCGTGCGTCTTCGATGGGGGGGCCGATCCAGATCCCCGCTTCCTCGAAGAGCTCGCGGGCCGCGCAATACCTGGCGACGGTCAGCTCGTCGTCTCCCGCATCCGCCGCAAGCCGCCGGTCGACGCCGTCGAACGCGCCGCCGGGAAAGACCCATGCGTCCGGCACGAAGGTGCTCGCGGCGCTCCGCCGCATGAAGAGAACCTCGAAAGGGTCGCCTCGAAGCACGATCGTCGTCGCCGCCGGGACCGCCGGCACCTCGGGCGCGAGGCCGGCATTCAGAAGTTCGTTGGAGGTTATGGGGAGCATGGGCGAATTGCAGATTGCAGATTGCGGATTGCAGATTGAAAACAACGCTTCGAATACATGATCGTCATATCCACCCATCAAACAAGCACAATATATGGACCAATGTAATACAAATATGTAATTGACGTAGATCAATCGTGTGCAATCTGTCAATCTGCAATCTGCAATCTGCAATCTGCAATCTGCAATTCGTCTCACTTCCCCTGCCACCCCACCCACTCGTCCCCGTTCGGTCCCCGCTCCTTCTTCCAGATCGGCACGCTCTTCTTGATCCGCTCGATCACCTCGCGGCAGGCGTCGAACGCCTCGGCGCGGTGCGGCGAAGCGGCGACGATTCCGATGGAGACGTCGCCGACCGTCAGCTGCCCGAGGCGATGGAGGACCGCGAGCGTCACGTCGGGATACGCCGCCTGCACGGCGTCGACCACCGTGCCGAGCTCCTTCTCCGCCATGGGGCGGTAGGCGTCGTAGAAGATCGACTCGACGGCGTGCCCTTGGTGATGGTCGCGCACCACGCCGGCGAAGAGGACGTGAGCGCCGTCGGAGGCGCGCGGTCCCGCCGCCTTGATCAGCGCCTTGAAGTCGATCGGGTCGTCCGTCAGATAGCGGGGCTCGGGCATCGTCAGCCTCCGGAGACGGGAGGGATGAAGGCGACTTCGTCACCGTCGCGCAGGGGAACGGCAGGATCGGCGTACGACTGATTGACCGCGACCATCGGCGGCGTCTCCCAGGCAGCGAGACGACCGTGTTTCGATCGGAGGCTGGCCCAGAGGGAGGCGGCGGTCGATCCCTCCGCGAGCTCGAGCGTCAGCTCGTCGGTGCCGAGGATGTCGCGGAGCGCGGCGAACAGGAGAAGTCGAATCTGCATCGCCCGGTCCAATCCGCCCGGACGGCGGGGCATTCCCGCCGGGCAGAATAGCCGCACCGCGGCGAAGGTTCCCTCTTTTCGCATGAGCACCGCAGCCGAGCGCCCGGAGCGTCCCGCGCCCTTCACGAAGGAGATGACCGTCGAGCAGGCGATGAAGCATCACCCCGTCGCGCGCTGGGTGTTCTTCTCGTACAACCTCTCCGGCTGCGGGACCTGCGAGCTCTCCGAAGGCGAGACGCTCGACCAGGTTTCGGCGAAGTACCGGATCCCGCTCGAGATGCTCCTCGACGACCTGAACGGCATCCTCGAGGGCTGATTTCCTTTCCCAGGGTAGGGAAAGTCGCGGTTCCGGTACTCCTTCTCGGAGGAGGGCCATCCCGATGACCATGCGCCCGCCGGGCACCGCCGCCCGGGCCGTCGATTTTCTCGCGAACGGCTGGGCCGCCGAGGAAATCGCCGTCCTGCGCCACGCATCGCTTCCCTGGACCGACCGGCCCGCGCGCGCGGCGAGCCTCGACGCGGAACCTCTGGAGAACGTGCTTTCCTGGGGGGAGCGCGACCGCCTTTCCCTCCTCGGCCAACTCGCCGCGCACCTCGCATTCGTGCGCGCCGCGGGGATCCGGTGGAGCCGCTTCGCTCCGGAGGAGTGGAGGGCCTCGCGGCGGAGGGGCGACGATGCGCACCTGCTCCGGTTGGCGATCGGCGCGCGGGAAGAGGAATCGGCATCGTCCTTTCTTTCGCGCGCCGGAGATCTGCTGCGGGCTCCGCGCCTGGCGTCTCTCGAAGCGAGCTGGGTCAAGCCCGATGCGGTCTATGCCGAAATCGACTGCCGGCTGCGGAGCGGCCCGCGCTCGCGGCGATGGCTTCGCGAAGCGGCCGCCGGGCGCGTTCTCTCGCCCGGGCTCGCGGCGGCCCGGCAGATCGCGGAAGGGTCTCCATCGCGCATCGTGGGGGAGGAAGAGATCCTCCTCGAGGTGGTCGGCACGCTCGCCGCGCTCCTTCCCGATTCGCCACGGTTCGTGGAAATCGGCGGTGCCGCCGCGACTCCGCTGCGCCCCTTCTCCGCGGTCGGTGCGCTCGGGGACTTTTCCGGTGTGGGGCCTGGAGACGAGGCGGAGGCCTTCGATCGGATCGACGACGCGATCGCGCGAAAGGGCGCGATCCTCGTGCTGCGACGCGGGGAGAGGTTCGACGCTTCCTCGGTGCACCTTCTGCGCCTCCTGGCGAGCGGGCGGAGCGACCTTTCGTGGGCGGTCATCGGGGAGATCTCGCCACCGCTGGATCGCGCGATCGAGCCGGAGCGTGCGCCGGGGACGGCGCTGCTCGTCGTCTCGCCGACGCTGAGCGCGAGGCGCGAACTGGAGCGGCTGCTCGAGCCGATCCCGCAGCCGGAGCGGTCGACGTGGGTCGCTTCCTTCGTGCAATCCGGACGATTCGATCTCTTCCTCGACGAGGGAGTGCTTCCGGCGATGCCGGAGCTGGGGGCGGCGGAGGAGCCGCGACGATCGTACCTGGCGGCGCTCGCCGTCGCGGGGCAACGGCTTCCGCCCGAGGCGGCGGCGACGATCCTGAGGGAGCTCGGGTGGGTCCGCCCCATCGAGGAGCTCGCGTCGCCGGCTCTGGTCCGAATCGACGGGGAGGGTGTGGAGTTTCCGACGGCCGGAATTCAGCGGGCGCTGGCGGCCTCGCTTCCGGAAGAAGCGCGGCCGGGCTTGTGCGCTCTCGCGGCTGCGGCGCTCGAGGGTCACGACGCGTGGCGCTCCGCCCTCCTCCGGCTCGAGGCGGGCGAGGCGGCGGCCACGGCCGCGATCCGAGAGCTGGGGCTCGACGATCGCCGATGCGGCGAGCTCTCGGCAACGATCGCGCGCCTGCCGGCGGCGCTGCGCGAACGTCGTGAGGTGGTCGAGTTGCACGCGGAAGCTCTGTTCGAGGTGGGGCGCTATCGGCTGGCGCGCGAGGAGGCCGCGCGGCTTCCGGAGGACGGCCGGCGGCTGCTGACGGCGCGGATCGAACGGCGGCTCGGCCGCTACGGAGCCGCGGAGACCGCGCTCGCGCCACTGGTCGGAAAGAAGCGCGCGGGAGTGGCGGCCCTGCTCGCCGCCGCGGAGCTGGCGCGCCTGCGCGCGAACGTTCCTGCGGCCGAGGAGTTTCTCGCGCGCGCCGAAGCGGAGAGCGGGAAGAGCGAGATGGCGGCGATCGCCTACGAGCGCGCGATTCTCGCGGTCGATCGCGATGTCGAGATCGACCGCGCCAGCATCGAGCGCGTGGCCGGGGAGCCGTATCTGCAGGCGCGCCTCGCGACGTATCTGGCACTCCGCAGCGACGAGCATTCCGTGGCCCGAACGGAGGCGGAACGGGCGATGGCCAGCGCGAGGAACATGCTCGAGCGGATCGACGCGAGCCTCGACCTCCTCTTCATTCTCTTCCTCGAGGGCGAATGGGAGCTCGCGCGGATCCGGGGGCGCGAATGCCTCGCGCTCGTCGAGGAGACCGACGGCGATCGCGCGGCCGGCGGCGTTCTCTTCACGCTCGGGTTCCTCTTCGCGGATCGCGGAGAGTGGGAGCGCGCGGAGGAGGCCCTGGCGCGGCTTCGAATCTTCTTTTCTCACGCGAACGATCTCCGCCGCCTTCGGGAGACATCTCTGGTCGCGGCGCACCTCGCGTTCGCGCGCGGCAGGTATGCAGAGGCGCGGGCGCACGTCGCCGAGCTCGACTTCGATCAGCTGAGCGCCGACGTGCGCGAGGCAGCTCTGCTGATCCTCGACGAGATCGACTCGATGGAAGGGATCGAGGGTCCCCTGAGGAGCAGCGGGGCGTCGGCGTGCCGCGAGCTGCGCGACCGCCATCGGCTGCTTCGCTCGAGAAAGGGCGACCGGGAAGGGCGACGGATCGAGAACCCATTTCTCCGCGGCCTCGCCGAGTGGGAAGCGGTCGCAGCGCATGGCGCGTCCATCGAGCCTCCTGTGCCTGGCGGTCCTTCCGAGTCGCTCGCGCTCCTTCGTTCGATGCGCGCGGCGCGGCGGCGCGGCGTGGCGCTCGGCGATCGGCCGGATGCGCTCGCCCGGGAGCTGGGCGTCGACGCGGACCTCGACCCCCTCACCCCTGGCGCGGCGGCGGCCGCGAGCGAGCTCGAGATCCTGCAGCGGGTCGCGTCCCTGCCTTACCCTTTTTTGCCCTCCGACCTCGCCGGCCAGCAGCTGGCTGTTCGCGCGAAGAAACCGGCTCGGCGTCTGGAACCAGGTCGGCTCGCTCGACCCGGCTCCGGCCGAAGAGCTCGACGCCCTTCTCGACGGCGCCATCCGGGACTGGCTCGTCTGCTCCGAAAATGCTCTCCTCTATCTCGAAGGCGTGAGCGGCTGGAGCGAGGGTTCGAGGCGATCGATTTCCTCGCTCTTTCTGATCCGCAGCGAGCACTGGGCTCTGAAGCGCGCGATCGACCAGGGTTCGACGATCGCCGAGCCGCGGGAGGAGGAGCCGGAAGGATTCGTCGGCGATTCTCGGGGAATGCAGCAGCTCTTTCTCACCGTGCGCCGGATCGCCCGTCGCGAGGTCACGATCTGCATCGAAGGGGAGTCGGGCGTCGGCAAGGAGCTGATCGCGCGCGCGATCCACGACGCCTCGCCGCGGCGCTCGAAGCCGTTCGTGCCGTTGAACTGCGCCGTGCTTCCCGACAACCTGATCGAGAGCGAGCTGTTCGGCCACGCGCGCGGCGCGTTCACCGGCGCCGAGCGCGACCGCCCGGGCCTGATCGAAGCCGCGGCGGGAGGAACGCTGTTCCTCGACGAGATCGGCGAGATGCCGATGGCCGCGCAGGCGAAGCTGCTCCGGTTCCTTCAGGAATCGGAATTCCGGCGCGTCGGCGAGAGCGCCACGCGGCACGCGGACGTGCGCGTGGTCGACCGCGACGAACCGGCGCCTGGAGACGGAAGTCGACGAGGGGCGCTTTCGCGAGGACCTCTACTACCGCATCCGCGGCGTGGAGCTCCACGTGCCTCCGCTGCGGGAACGGGGGGGAGACGTCCTTCTCCTCGCGCGGCATTTTCTCGCGCGCGAGCATCGGCGCCATGGAGGAGCGGCGGCGCTGTCCGAGGAGGTCGAGGCGGCGCTCACGTCGTATTCGTGGCCCGGTAACGTGCGCGAGCTCGAGCATGCGATCTGCTCGGCACATGCGTTCGCCGGGGACTCGCCCATCATCGCGCTCGAGCACCTCTCCCCGCGCCTCCGCGAGGCGCGGCCTCCACGCCGCGCCAGCGGGAACTATTTCGACGAGGTCACACAATTCCGGCGAAGGCTGGTCGAGCGCTCCCTCGCGGACTCGGAAGGGAATCAGACCCGCGCCGCCAGGCTCCTCGGCATCTCGCGCCAGGCTCTCGCGTACCAGATCCGCGAGCTGGGCGTCATGGTCGGGCCCCGGGCGCGGAAATAGGCAATCGCGAATCCTGATAGGATTTTCCGCCATGGAACGACCTGCCATCAAGCGCCCTCTCGAAGACGAATACCCTCCCGCGGTGCAGCCGTACCTCGACGCAGTCGAGGGGGAGGACCTCTTCGGGACCCTCGAGGCGCAGATGCGCGAGCTGGAATCGCGCGTCGGCTCGCTCGGCGACGAGCGGGCGCTCTTCCGGTACGAGCCGGACAAATGGAGCGTCAAGGAGCTCCTCGCGCACGTGACCGACAGCGAGAGGATCTTCGCCTACCGCGCGCTTTGCATCGCGCGCGGCGACGAGACGCCGCTGCCGGGGTTCGACGAGAAGACGTATGCCGCCGCCTCGCTCGCGGACCGCCGGCCCCTCGCCCACATCCTCGGCGAGCTGCGCGCCCTTCGCACGGCCACCGTCGCGCTCTTCGAGTCGCTCGACGCCGAGGCGCTCGACCGCCGGGGCGTGGCCAACGCACGGGTCGTCAGCACCCGCGCCCTGGGGTGGGTCATCGCCGGCCACTTCGAGCATCACCTGCGGGTGCTGCGCGAGCGATACGGGGTGTAGGGACCGCCTGCGGCGGTGCGTTTCGCGTCGCCGGCCGTGACCGAAAACGGACCTGCGCAGCCGGTCCCTACGCCCTTTTGGACCCCCCCTAGACGGAATTCGGACCAATGTAGTACGGTTTCGCTGGCGGAGAGCCGGAAAGGGTTCCGGCGCCTCCATTTCCGCCCCGATGCTGAAGATCTCACGGCTCACCGATTACGGTCTTCTCGCGACCGTCTACCTTTCCCGCCACGCAGGACGGGTGGTCTCCGCGCGCGAGATCGCCGAGTTCTACGCCCTGCCGATCCCGGCCGTGGCGAAGGTGCTGAAGATGCTCCAGGAGGGAAGCGTGATCCGCTCCCTGCGCGGGCGTCGGCGGGGGGTATCTGTTCGAGGGCGACCCGGACCGCGTCACCCTGGGGGACCTGCTGGAAGTCCTCGAGGGCCCGTGGGATCTGGTCGAGTGCGAAACGTTCGATCACGAAGGCCACGCGGTGTGCGCGATCCGGACGGACTGCCCGTCCCGAAGCTTCATGTTCGGGATCAACCGGACGATCAAGAGGGCGTTCGACCGGGTGACGCTGAGGGACCTGGAGAACGGCTCGCTCTCGCCGGTGGAAGAGCGGGCGGTGGAGGCGGGGGCGGACTCGGTCCGAGGATGACGATGAGCAAGAACTACGAAGTCGAAGAGCTGGCGAGCCGCGAGTACAAGTGGGGCTTCGTCACGGACATCGAGTCCGACGTCGTTCCGCCGGGGCTGAGCGAGGACGTGATCCGCGTGATCTCGGCGAAGAAGAACGAGCCGGAGTTCATGCTCGAGTGGCGCCTGAAGGCGTACCGGCACTGGAAGACGATGGTCGAGCCGAAGTGGGCGAACGTGAAGTTCCCGCCGATCGACTACGACTCGATCATCTACTACTCGGCGCCGAAGCCGAAGAAGAAGCTCGCGAGCCTCGACGAAGTCGATCGCGGAGCTCCTCGAGACGTTCGAGAAGCTCGGCATTTCGCTCGAGGAGCAGAAGCGGCTGAGCGGCGTCGCGGTGGACGCGGTCTTCGACTCGGTCTCGGTCGCGACGACGTTCAAGACGGAGCTCGCGAAGCTCGGGATCATCTTCTGCTCGTTCTCCGAGGCGGTGCTGAACCATCCGGACCTGATCCGGAAATATCTGGGATCGGTCGTGCCGGTGGCCGACAACTTCTTCGCGGCGCTGAACTCGGCCGTCTTCACCGACGGCTCGTTCTGCTACATCCCGAAGGGCGTGCGCTGTCCGATGGAGCTGTCGACCTACTTCCGGATCAACACGGCGGGAACGGGGCAGTTCGAGCGGACGCTGATCATCGCGGACGAAGGGGCGTACGTCAGTTATCTCGAGGGATGCACCGCGCCGATGCGCGACGAGAACCAGCTTCATGCCGCCGTCGTCGAGCTCGTCGCGCTCGAAGGACGCGCACGATCAAGTACTCGACGGTCCAGAACTGGTATCCCGGCGACAAGGAAGGGAAGGGCGGCATCTACAACTTCGTGACCAAGCGCGGCAAGGCGGCGAAGAACGCGAAGATCTCCTGGACGCAGGTCGAGACGGGATCGGCGATCACCTGGAAGTACCCGAGCTGCATCCTTCAGGGAGACAACTCGGTCGGCGAGTTCTATTCGGTCGCGCTGACGAACCACTTCCAGCAGGCGGACACGGGCACGAAGATGATCCACATCGGGAAGAACACCCGGTCGACGATCGTCTCGAAGGGGATCTCGGCCGGCCGCGGGCAGCAGACCTACCGCGGCCTGGTGAAGATCATGAAGGGGGCGGAGAACGCGCGGAACTATTCGCAGTGCGACTCGCTCCTTATCGGCGACAAGTGCGGGGCGCATACGTTCCCCTACATCGAAGTGCGCAACTCGACCGCGCAGATGGAGCACGAGGCGACGACCTCGAAGATCGGCGAGGACCAGCTCTTCTACATGCAGCAGCGCGGCCTCTCGGCCGAGGATGCGGTGTCGATGATCGTGAACGGGTTCTGCCGCGAGGTGTTCCGCGAGCTGCCGATGGAGTTCGCGGTCGAAGCGCAGAAGCTGCTCGGCGTGAGTCTCGAGGGAAGCGTCGGTTGACGCGAACGAACTGAAGGAAAGAAGCCGAATGCTGGAAATCAGAAATCTTCACGCCAGAGTCGTCGAGGCCGACAAGGAGATCCTCAAGGGCCTGAGCCTCAGCGTCGCCCCGGGCGAGGTGCACGCGATCATGGGGCCGAACGGCTCGGGAAAGAGCACGCTCGCGAACGTCCTCGCCGGACGCCCGAATTACGAGGTCACGGCCGGCGAAGTCCTCTTCGAAGGGAAAGACCTTCTGGCGATGCCGACCGAGGAGCGCGCGCGGCTCGGCGTCTTCCTCGCCTTCCAGTATCCGGTCGAATGCCCGGCGTGAACAACGCCTACTTCCTCCGCGCGGCGCTCAACGCCGTGCGGAAGCACCAGGGCCTCGAGGAGCTCGACGCCGATCGATTTTCTGCAGCTTCTCCGGGAGAAGATGAAGCTCGTCGAGCTGCCGGACGCGCTCATCAACCGCGCCGTCAACGAGGGGTTCTCCGGAGGCGAGAAGAAGCGCAACGAGATCCTCCAGATGGCCGTGCTCGAGCCGAAGCTCGCGATCCTGGACGAGACGGACTCCGGGCTCGACATCGACGCGCTCCGCATCGTCGCGGAGGGCGTCAACCGGCTCCGGAACGAGAAGCACGCCGTCCTCGCCATCACGCACTACCAGCGCCTCCTCGATTACCTCGTCCCCGATTTCGTTCACGTGCTCTATCAGGGGCGGATCGTCAAGTCCGGCCGCAAGGATCTGGCGCTCGAGCTCGAAAAGAAGGGCTACGCCTGGGTGGAGGAGGAGTTCTCGGCGGCCACCGCCTGAGGCCCGGACATGTCGATCGTCGAAACAAGCCCGGTCGCGGGTCAGTGGGAAACCCGGATGCGCCGTCTGCTGCGGGAGCGGAGCGGCGAGCCCGTTTCCGTCCGCACGATGCGCGAAGCGGCCTTCGCCCGCTTCGCCGCGCTGGGGTTCCCGACTCCCGCGCAGGAGGAATGGAAGCTCACGCCCGTGCAGCCGATCGCCTCGTCGGAGTGGGAGCTCACGAACGGGGGGACGGTCGCGGAAGCGGCTCTGGCTCCGTGGCGCATCGGCCGCGCGGCGCGGACCGAGCTCGTCTTCGTCGACGGACGGTTCGACGCGGCGCGCTCGACGATCGCTCTCGGCGAAGGCGTCGCGTTTCGTCCCCTGGCGGCGGCGCTCGAATCCCCGAACGGCGAGCTGAGCTCCCTGGGGCGCCTCGCTCAGAATGAGCTTCGCCCGTTCGTCGCGCTCAACACGGCCCTCATGTCCGACGGCGCCGTCCTCGACGTCGCCGACGGCGCGGCGGCCGGCGTCATCCATCTGCTCTTCTATTCGGCCGGCGGCTCCCGGGCGGTCTCGCCGCGGGTCCTGCTCCGCGCCGGGCGCGGCTCCCAGGTGACGCTCGTCGAGACGCACGCGGGCGAAGGCCGCTACTTCACGAATTCGGTCACCGAGATTTTCGGCTCCGCCGGATCCGTGATCGACCACTACCGGATCGTTTCCGAGAGCCCGGAAGGGTTCCACATCGGGGCGGTGGAGATCCGGCAGGAGCGCGACTGCGCGGTCCACTCGCGGCTGGTGGGGCTGGGCGGGCCGCTCACGCGGACCGATCTCGCGACGGTCCTCGACGGCGAGGGGGCGAGCTGCACGCTCGACGGGCTCTATCTGCTCGACGACAGGGAGCATTTCGACGCGCACACGCGGATCGAGCACGCGAAGCCGCACACCGACAGCCTCGAGCTCTACAAGGGCGTTCTCGCGGGCGGCTCGCGCGGGATCTTCAACGGCCTCGTCATCGTGAGGCCCGACGCGCAGAAGATCACCGCGCGGCAGACGAACAAGAACCTCCTGCTCTCGAACGACGCGATCGCCGACAGCAATCCGCAGCTCGAGATCCATGCGAACGACGTGAAGTGCAACCACGGCTCGACGATCGGCCAGCTGGATCCGACGGCGCTCTTCTACCTCCGCTCGCGCGGGATCGGCCTGGACCAGGCGAAGGCGATGCTCACGCGCGCATTCGCGGAAGAGGTGATCGACCGGGTGAAGGTCGAGCCGGTGCGGAAGCGCCTGGAGGAGGCTCTCCTGAGGCGCCTTTCCGCGGCCGATTCCGGGAGGACATCGTGACGCGCGCGGCGGTCTTGCCGGCCGGACCGGCGCTCGACATTCCGCGGATCCGCCACGACTTCCCGATCCTCGGGACCACCGTTCACGGCAGGCCGCTGGTCTACCTCGACAACGCGGCGACGACGCAGAAGCCGCAGGCCGTGATCGACCGCATCGTCCGCTACTACGCGGAGGAGAACTCGAACGTCCACCGCGGAGTCCATCACCTGAGCGAGGTGGCGACGGAGGCGTTCGAGAAGGCGCGGGAGACCGTTCGCGCATTTCTCGGAGCCGCCGAGACCGCGGAGATCATCTTCACGCGCGGGACGACCGAAGGAATCAACCTCGTCGCGCGGAGCTTCGCGGCTCCCCGCCTGGCGGAGGGCGACGAGATTCTGATCACGGCGATGGAGCACCACTCGAACATCGTGCCGTGGCAGCTGGTCTGCGCCGAGAAGGGAGCGCGCCTTCGCGTGGCGCCGATCGACGAGCGGGGCGAAGTGATCCTCGAGCAGTTCGAGTCGGCGATCAGCGAGCGGACGCGCCTCGTCGCGATCGCCCACGTCTCCAACGCGCTCGGCACGATCAACCCCGTGGAACGGATGATCGAGATCGCGCACCGCCGCGGCGTGCCCGTGCTCGTCGACGGCGCGCAGGCCGTGCCGCACATCCAGGTCGACGTCCGCGAGCTGGGCGCCGACTTCTACGTCTTCTCCGGCCACAAGGTCTTCGGGCCGACCGGGATCGGCGCGCTCTATGGAAGGCGAGAGATCCTCGAGCCGATGCCGCCGTTCCAGGGGGGAGGCGACATGATCCTCTCGGTCACCTTCGAGAAGACGAGCTACAACGATCTCCCCTACAGGTTCGAGGCGGGGACGCCCGACATCGCCGGCGCGATCGGCCTGGCCGCCGCGCTCGAGTACGTCTCTTCGATCGGTCTCGGCCGGATCGCCGCGTGGGAAGACGAGCTTCTCGCCTACGGGACCGAACGGCTGCTGGCGGTTCCGGGTCTCCGGATCGTCGGAACGGCGGCCCGGAAAGCGAGCGTTCTTTCGTTCGTGCTCGACGGCGTGCACCCGCACGACGTGGGGACGATCCTGGATCAGGAGGGCGTCGCGGTCCGGACGGGACACCACTGCGCCCAGCCGGTCATGAAGTTCTTCGGCGTGCCCGCGACGGCGCGCGCATCGCTCGCGTTCTACAACAACCGCGAGGACATCGACGCGCTGGTGGCGGGGCTCGGAAAAGTGATCGAGGTCTTTCGATGATCGTCGACCTCCGCGATCTCTATCAGGAGATCATCCTCGACCACAACAAGAAGCCGCGGAACTTCCGACGTCCCGAGAGGGCGAACCGCGAGGCCGAGGGGTACAACCCTCTCTGCGGCGACCAGTACACGCTCTGGCTCGAGGTCGACGGTGGCACGATCGTCGATTTCGGATTCGAAGGGTCGGGTTGCGCGATCTCCAAGGCCTCGGCGTCGGTGATGGGAACGCTGATCAAGGGAAAGAGCGAGGAGGAGGCGAGGCGGGCTTACGAGACGTTTCGGAGCCTCGTGACCGGCGAGCGGAAGCCGGACGTCGAGTCGCTCGGCAAGCTCGCGGCATTCGCGGGAGTCTCCGAATTTCCCGCGCGCGTGAAGTGCGCCATCCTGCCGTGGCACACGATGATCTCCGCGCTCGATCAGAGGCAGCAGAACGTTTCGACGGAGTAGGGGCGGCCCGCGGCCGCCCGTGGAAATTCCGGCCGTCCGGGCACCGGCGGCTTTCACCGAGGACAACGAATGTACGAACAGGTAATCGTCAGCAGGGACATCGAGGCGATCGCGATCCCGAGCGGCGAGATCGTCGACGTGAAGGAAGGGACCGAGGCGACGATCACGCAGTCGCTGGGCGGCAGCTACACGATCATGACCGACCGCGGGATGATGGTCCGCGTTTCGGGGGAGGCGGTCTCGGCGATCGGAAAGCCCGTCGTCGAGCAGATCCGCATCGAGGGCGAAGTCTCGAAAGACGAGCTCGAAACGCTCGTCTGGGAACAGCTCCGCACCTGCTTCGACCCGGAGATCCCCGTCAACATCGTCGACCTCGGGCTCGTCTACCTGTGCGACATCCAGCCGGTCGAGACCTCCCCGGGGACGTACGCGGTCCACGTGAAGATGACTCTGACCGCTCCCGCGTGCGGCATGGGCCCCGTCCTCGCAGCCGACGTCGAGCAGAAGATCCGCGCGCTGCCGAGAGTCAAAGACGTCCGCGTGGAGATCGTCTTCGATCCGATGTGGGATCGAAGCATGATGTCCGAGGCGGCGAAGCTGCAGCTGGGCATGTACTACTAGAGCGTCTAGGCGTCTTGGCGTCTGGGGCGTCTGGGGCGTCTAGGGCGTCTGGGGCGTAGCGCGAGCTACAGATCGCTGAGTCTGACAAGAGCCGACCGAGCCTTTGCTTCACCTCACCGAGAACCGAGGCTCTGGCCCTCTTTCCCGCAGAGGGAGTGCGGCGTGGGATCGGATCTCGAATTTACTTTGATCTACACGCACGTGCTGAATCGACCCGGCAGCCGTGGGGTGTTCAGTCCGGCGGATCGAATTGCCCGGCGCCGCCGCGCCCGCTCCGCCGGCGACGGGATACGCGACCGAATCGGTCCGAACACACCCGGACCACGAGATCGCCGCCCCACCGGAACCCTCACCGGGTGAACCGGTTGCGGTAGAATTTTCGAATCAGGGCCTCCGGGGATACTGGACGAAACTCGTCCGATTCCTCGGTCCTAGTGGGTCCATGAATGAATAGTTGGGCGGCCGAGGCATGCAATCGAAAGTCTTTTGCCTTGTTCAATTGGCACTTCTGGCGATTACCGCGCCATTGCTTGCCGGGGGGTCAGTCAACTTCCAAGAAGTCCGGAAGGTGCTGAATCAAAGCCCGGCACTCGCTCAGCACATCCTAGACACGATGAACGTGAAAGAGAGTGGAATCGCAGTACGGCTCGGGCCACACTACACGCATCTCAGCGGCAGTCGCATCGGCCCGTACGCATTCGATGCGACGCTTCGCGAATCAAACGCCCCAATTCAGATTACCATCTGTACGTCTGCAGTCTTCTTGGATGGCAACGGCAGAGAAGGGGCTGACCCTGCGGCGGCGGTTAAGATCCGCGAGAAGCTTCGGAGTGTCGTGCTTCAACCGGCCGAACTATCTTCTTCGTCCGAGTGTGGTGAATAGCGGCCGCCTAACAACAATGGCCTTAACTTAACGCGAGTTGCCCGCGAAGCTGTCATCCCGAGCGTAGCGAGGGATCTGGGCGGGGGCGGCGAAAGAACGCGGCGCCGGTGCAGGGCAGCAGGATCGGCATTCGCTTCGTGATCGCAGGCGAATCTCGATCCTGCCGCCGTGCTTCGGTGCCGCGTCACGCGTAACCCACCCGCCCAGATCCCTCGCGGAGCCTGCCCTGAGGAGCGCGAAGCGCGACGTGAGGGCTCGGGATGACATCGTCGTCGAAACCATCGCTTACTGTAAGTTAAGGCCATTGCGCCTAACGAGCGCTTGCAGCCGACGCAGCCCGCCGCGGCCTTCTCCCGAGTGCGCTACCATTTCGCGGCGGTTGCCGCGGCTGAGCGGCAAACCGTTAGGCGGCCCAGATCCACGATAAGGACGCATCCACATGGTGGAGGAACACCGAGATCGGGTTCAATGGATCGAGTGGGGCACGTTCGATGTCTGCGGCAAGCGGCACGGCAAGACCGAGAAGGGAAAGGTCGGGGTCGGGAAGGACATCCGCGTCATCGGCGTCGAGGTTACCGAGTGGAAGGAGCGAAAGGGGCATACCTTAGCGCCTTCGATGATCACAGGCGTCTACGACAAGGGCATTCAGACTCTCGTCATCGGTATCGGGGTCGAAGGGGCAATCGATTGCTCCGAGAAGGTGGTCAGAACCATCAAACAACACGGCATCGCCGAGGTGCTTCTGCAGCGCACGCCGGAAGCGTGCCGCACGTATAGTGCGGTGCTTCGCCAGGGCAAACCCGCGGCACTTCTGGCCCACGGCACGTGCTAGTCCGTATCATTCACGAGAGTTCTGCAGCCGACAGCGACGGCGCGTCCGGGTATGGGGCATGGCCAGAAGGTGAGGCCATGTTTCTCGAGTTCTGAGAATCCATCAGCAAGCAACCTCGAGCCGGCTGCCTCGCTTGAAGCTGACGGTCCGCGCGCTGTACATCGAGGTGCATCCGTCGCGATCTGCCGCGCGCGCGGCCCGCAGCTTACTGTAAGCGCTATGCGTCAGGCGGACACGCGCTTGAGTTCTTCCCGAACCACTCGTCGGAGGATCTTCTCGATCGGCTCGGTCTGATTCTTCACGTACTCGCGCAGTGCTGCGTTGATCATGGTTTGGTAGTTACCTCCGCCAGCCTTGTTCACTTGCTCCCGGAACCAATCGAGAACATCAGAATCCAATCGAATGGTGATTCGGGTTTTGCGTGCATCCGGCGGAGCTACGGGTCCGCGCTTGCCTTTTGAAAAATCGTATTCTCGTTTCATCGTTCACCCTCGTACGCCGTGCGTTCTCGTCGTGTTGCCTTTCGGGCCGAGATCACTCGAATGTTCTGTTCACGCCAGGTGTAGAACGATTCTTCGCTTCATCCCATTCGTAACCCACACCGTTAGTATATGCACGCACGTATGCACGTGCAAATGTGGCGCCTGACTCCGCGCAGCACGCGACGCGGCCCGTTTCGTTCCCGGCGCTTCCGTTGGGCGTCTAGGCGTCTGGGCGTCTGGGGCGTCTGGCGAGCAAAGAACGGAAGGGATCCGTCGAATCGAGCGCTGGCCGGAGTCAAGAACCCTTCTCACCCGGCGGGAACTGCGCTGACCTTTGGATGTGAGCTCCGGGGAGAGGGGCAGGTCGTGGGGGCAACGGCGTCGAGTTCAGACCCCTCACCCCTTCCCCTCTCCCCGAAAACGCAAGCCGGAGTTTCAGCGCAGTCCCCGTCGGGGAGAGGGGTGGAGCTCCGCGCGAACGTTCGGCCGACACTTCGACGCCCTAGACGCCCTAGACGCCCAAGACGCCCAAGACGCCCAAGACGCAAACGAGGCGCCTTTCGGCGCCTCGTTCTGCTTCGGTCTCGATCTCTTACTTGTGGGTGTTGAAGAACGTCCAGTGGCCGAGGGGGTGTCCCTGCTTGAGCTGCTCGGCCTGCAGGTAGCCGTCGATGGCGGCGAAGACGGCGACGGCGCCGGCTCCGAACCCGCACGTGATCACGCCGAGCACGAGGCCGCCGACGAGGGCGGCCACGCCCTTCTGCCACTGGCCGTACCAGAAATAGCCGACGCAGAGCAGAAACAGGTTCAGGAGGAGCGCGACGACCGGCTCCTTCTGCGGGCTCGGCGGGTTGATCAGCTCACCGCTTGCGGGGGGCGGGACGCCCGAGCCCGGAGGCGGCGGGGGAGGAGGAGTGTAGGAACCACCGGGAGGTGTCGTGTCCATGAAGATCTCCTAGACGGACTTGTCCGCGAAGTCGGAAAGAAGAGGGAAGCGCATCCGCTCGCCGCGAAGCGCCTTCATGATTGCCATGATGAAGGCGGCGATGTAGCCGATGGCGATGATGCAGCTCACGAGCGAGAGCGCCATCCCCACGCCGCAGCCGAAGTCGGCGAGGACGAAGTTGCTCAGGATCGACCAGATGATCTGCACGATCACGTAAGCCGCGAAGAGCAGCAGGCCGTTGATCGCGTGCCATTTGACCTCGCGGTCGTCCTTCCGGACGATCAGAGGGATGATCCCGAGAAAGTAGATGTAGGAAAGCGCCAGCATCAGAGTCCTGTCTGAGCTGCCGCTCGGCGGAGCTCCGGCCGGCGGAGGCGGCGGAGGCGTGTAGTTTCCTCCCGTTGGAGGAGTCGGAGGGACGGCGTCAGTCATCGTTTCTCTCCCTCTAAGTACTGAATCGGTTGGAAGTCCGGGCCGATTCTAGCAAAGCAGCGCCTTCGATTGCTGGATAACGAGGCTCCGTCGGTCAAAATCGTCGTGCCAGCGCGTAGCGACGCACGGCGATCTCGATCGGCACGACTCCGACGAGCAGTGAAAGGGCGAGCGCCCCGGCGAGCGGAGCGACCCACGCGAGCTCTCCTCCGTCGGCCCCGACGACCACGCGCAGAAGGAAACGGTGAAACGGGCGCGCGAGCAGGAACATGATGGTTCCGACGTAGAGCATCGAGACCGCCATGTAGGCGAGGCCCCCGAGCGAGACCGCGACTTCCATCGGGTTCTCGCTCTTGAAGTTGGGCGCGATGGCCCCCATCCCCACGCCCATCGCCGTCAGCCCGCACGTGGACATCAGCGAGCCGGCGAGCGTCCACCCCCAGATCGGGCCCGACGCATCGAGCAAGAGGTTCGCGAGGACCGTGAGCAGCAGGCCGACCCCCAGCAACGGAAAGAGATACACCCCCACTTTGGTCCAGAGAATGCGCCGGAACGAGATCGGAGCGGCCTCCAGAATCCAGAACTGCTTCCCCTCGGCCGAAAGCGACGGAAAGGCGAACCGAAGGCAGATCGCCGCGATAACGAATCCCGCCATGCCGAGATTGAGGTACGCGAGGAGCGCCGCGCGGAAATCGCCCTCCAGCGGAATCATCTGGATGTTGTAGAGATAGAGAAAGAGAAGCGCCACCATCATGAAGAGCTGCGACCACTGGGCCGCGTCGCGCGAGACGACCCTCGTCTCTTTCCCCAGCATCGCTCGCGTCTGCGGCGTGGCTCGCGAGAGCAGCCTGTCGAGCAGGCGCGTGAACGGACCGGCTCCGATCGCGGCGGGAGCCGAGGTTTCCTTCGCCCTCACGAACGCGCGGAAGTAGAGGCGTTTCGCGAGCCAGGCGTACAGACCCAGTGAAACGACCGCGAGAGCGGCGAGCGGAAGATAGAGCGAGGGCGACCCCATCACCGCCCCGGCCAGCCATCCTCCGGGGAACGAAGACGCGGCGGGAAGGCGGAGCGCCTGGAGGATCGCGACGACGTCGTCCGTCGTGATCTCCTGGAACAGCCGCTCGGGGCGCGCGATCCGCAGAGCGACGATCACCCCCGTGAAGACGATGATCGCGAGCGTCATCGCGATCTGATGCACCCGGCGAACGGGGAAGAAGCGGACCAGGAGGAGGATCAGGATCGATGCCGCGCTCACCGGAGCGACCAGGAGCGCGAGCAACCCGGCGGTGGCGGAGAGCGTGAACCAGATCGTCTTTTCGAGCTCGAGCTGCAGCGCGATGAGGATCGGGATCAGAAAGAAGAAGACGAGATAGGAGCTCTGGACGAGGGTCTTCGCCCAGCGGCCCATCGCGACGCGCAGGAGAGGCGCCGGTGCGGAGTGCCAGATCTCGAGGTCGAGATCCATGAAGAGCGATCCGATCGCCGCCGTCATCGCCGAGAAGAAAAGAACGAAGGTGGCGATGAGAAAGACGAGGCTCAGGAAGTTCTCGATGAGGCCGAGAGCGAAGAAGGGCGTGAGCGCCTCGATCTGCCGGGCCGCGGCGAAGAGTCTGCGAAAAACGTAGTAGTCGCCGTAAAGAAAGCCGGCGAGCAGGGTCGAGACGATCAGCGCTTTTCCCGCGAGGGCCCACCCGTACGGTCGGCCCCGAGCGAGAAGGAGGCGAAGGGACCAGAGCACGGGAGGAGTATAGGAGAGAGTCTGGGTTGGGGTTCGAACGAGATCATCCGTCTTTGCGAGATGTCATCCCGAGCGTAGGCAGGCGCGGGCTGCGCCCGACCGCCGATGACCGGGATCGGTGCGCAAGGGGCGCGGCCGTCCCGGCCGCCGTTGGCGCCGCGTCCCGCGGCGCCCGGTGGCGGCGGCGAGACGCCGCCGCAACGGCGGGCGAGACGCCCGCGCCCCAGCCGATCCCGAGCGTAGCGAGGGATCTGGGCGGGCGTGTTGCGCGTGACGCGGGACAGGAGCACGGCGGCAGGATCGAAGTTCGCGTTCCTCTTCGGGCGCATGGCGGCTCTCCCGCCATGCACAAGCGCCGCGTTCTTTCGCAGCCCCGGCCCAGATCCCTCGCTACGCTCGGGATGACATGAACCCCGGCTTGCGATGCGTTACGAAAGCTTCTGGACTTCGTCGAAGAAGCGCATCGTGTCGTCGAAGCGCGCCTTGCGGCGTCGGGCGCGCTCGAGGCCGAGCTCGACGAGCTTTTCGATGAGCCTTCCGTAGTGGATCTCCGTCGCTTCCCACAGCTTCGGGTACATCGAGATGCGGGTGAACCCGGGGATCGTGTTGATCTCGTTGAGATAGAGGCGGTTCGTTCCCCGTTCGACGAAGAAGTCGACGCGAGCGTAGCCCGCGGCGCCGACCGCCTTGAACGCGGCGATCGCGAGGCGCCGGATCTCCGCCGTCTTCTCCGGCGAGAGGTTCGCGGGGATCTGCAGCGTCGACTTGTCGTCGATGTACTTGTCTTCGTAGTCGTAGAACTCGTGGCCGGTGATGACCTCGCCGGGGAGGGAGGCGACGGGGTTTTCGTTTCCGAGGACGGAGACCTCGATCTCGCGCGCCTCCACGCCCCGTTCGACGAGGACTTTTTCATCGAAGCGGAGCGCCTTCTTCACGGCCGCCTCGAGGTCGTCGTTCGACTTCACCTTCGAGACGCCGACCGACGATCCGGCGTTCGCGGGCTTCACGAAGAACGGGAGGCGGAGGGTGTTGGCGATGTTGCGGGAGATCCGTTCGCGGTCGTTGAACCAGTCGTGCTCGGAGACGGTGATGAACTCGACCTGCGGGAGCTTCGCCGCGGCGAAGGCGAACTTCATCATCCACTTGTCCATGCCGACGGCCGATGCCGTGACGCCGCTGCCGACGTAGGGGAGCCCGATGATCTCGAGATATCCCTGCAGCGTGCCGTCTTCGCCGAACGTTCCGTGAACGATGGGAAACGCGATGTCGACCGCGTTCGCCCGAGCCCAGAGGACGAACGCGAAGTCCGGGTCGCCCTCGGTGGATTTCGCGCGGCCGTCGAGGATCTCGCGGCTGCGCTCGGGCGAGACGAACCGGCCGTCGCGGGCGATGCAGATCGGGACGATTTCGAGCCGATCCTTCGGCGCGGCATCCCGGATCGAACGGGCGGAGAGGATCGAGACGTCGTGCTCGGCGCTGCGGCCTCCGAAGAGGAGCGCTACCCGGATCGGACTCATTCAGTGACTCCCATGTCGAACGGTGGGGATTCGGGCAACCGCCCGTGCGGACGTTGCCGTTTCAAATTCCGGACCGGAGGCCTCAGTTCGTCGGAACCGGGATCTTGCCCAGAAGGTATTTCAGATCGTCGTCCGTCCAGCTCACGCCCGCGCCGAAGATGAAGGCGGGCTCGTTGAGGACGTCCTCCACGCCGCTGTTGAGGAAGATGCCCGGGGCGTTCTTCGTCTCGTCGACGACGCGCCAGCGGCCGAGCAGCCGCATGCGCGGGAAGTCCGCCTGCTCGTTACCGAAGTCGAACGCTTCTCCGCTCAGCTGCAGGCGCGGGCTGGCCTGCCAGTCGGCGCCCATCCCGCCGTACGAGTCGATGACGCCCGCCCGGATCCGCAGGTCGTCGAACTCCCATCCGACCTGCGCGGAGACGAGAAACTCGCGATCCCACTTCGTCTGGCGAGTCGTCACGCTGGTCGGGACTCCCCCCTCCGGAGTGGTGGTGGTCACGGTGACCTTCTCGGAGCGATCGCCGCGCGCGTCCTGGGCCGCGCCGACCTGAAGAAAGAAGTTCCGGTCGGTGTTCGGGACGACCGCGGCGCCGAGGGTGAAGCGGGAGTTTCCGTCGAACTGGGCGTCGGGAATGTCCGAAAGGTAGTAGCCGTCGAAGCCGATCCGGAGCCCGAGCTTGTTGACGCGGCCGAGCATCCCGCGAAGCTCGCCCACGCCCTGGTCGATCGAGCCGAGAGCGGACGTGAGCTTGTCGTGCGCTTCGTCGCTGTAAATCAGCTTTCCGACCGAACCCTCGCCGGATTGGACCTGGCCCGTGATCGAGTTCAGATGTTCGGTCGTGGTCTTCAGGTCCGCCGAGAGAGTCTTGAGATTGTCGACGATGACGCGGACGTCTTCCCGATTCTCCGTGACCGTTCCGCCGACGGAGTTCGCGACGCGGTCGATCGAGGCCGCGATGCGCGGGATCTCCACGCGGAGGTCGTCCGTGATCTTCCGGAAGTTCTCGGCGGAGGCGTTGATGTTCCCCTCGTTCGCTTCGAGGAGCAGCCGAAGCCTGAGCGAGACGTCGTGCACGTTCGCGACGATCTCCTCCATCCGGCGGGCCCCTTCGTCGTTGCCGACCGCGATTCGAAGCGACGCCGTGATCGCTTTCACGTCATCGGCGATCGCCGAGACTTTGTTCGTGACTTCGTCGATCGACGCGGTGGAGCTGCCGCGCACGACCGTGTTTTCCGGAAGGGAGGCGGCGGCCTGGGGTCCGGGGTCGAGCTCGATGTACTGCTCTCCCAGAAGGCCGAGGTTGGCGACGCGGGCGGTGGCACCCTGACGCAACACGACGCTTTCATCGATGTCGAGGGTGACCCTCGCCCTTCCCGCCGGCACGAGCTCGATTTTCGCGACCTTTCCGACCGGAACGCCGGCGATGCGGACGCGGGATTTCTCCTCCAGGCCGGCCACGGAGTCGAACTCGACCTGGATTTGTTTCGTGTCTGCGCCTCCGGGCGTCAAGTCCTCGACGCGGATGATGAAGTAGCCGAGAACCACGAGGATCGCGACCATGAAGGCGCCGACTTTGGCTGCTGAGCTCATATGGGATCCTGATTGTATCGTCGTGTCCGGGTGGGCGGGAAACGGACCGGCGCAGCCGGTTCCTACCCCGGCTCCCGGTAGTGTGCGGGATCGATTCCCGCCTCCCGCATCATGCGGAGAAGAGGCGCGAGCGGGAGCCCGACCACGTTCGTGTAGTTTCCCTCGATCGATTCGATGAACATGGCGCCGATCCCCTGGACCGCGTAGGCGCCCGCCTTGTCCATCGGCTCGCCCGTCTCGACATACCACTCGATCTCGTCGCGGGGAATCGAGACCATCCGGACCCAGGTCGAGGTGACGCTCGCGCGGTCCCAGCCGCGGGAGCGGTGGCGGAGCGCCGTCCCGGTGTAGACGATGTGCTCCCTGCCCGAGATCGCCTCGAGCATGCGGATCGCATCGTCGCGGCCGGCAGGCTTCTCCAGGACATGGCCGTCGAGCCAGACGACGGTGTCGGCGGCGATGATCCACGCATCGGGGTGGCGCCGGGCGACGGCGTCCGCCTTCTCGCGCGCGAGGCGTTCCACGTAGGCTTCGACGGCCTCGCCCGGGGCTCGCGCCTCTTCCACCTCGCTGGTCGCCACCTCGAACCGGAGGCCGAGGCCCGCCAGGAGCTCGCGGCGCCGCGGGGACGCCGAGGCGAGAACCAGCGTCATGAGCCCTCCTCCGCGGATCGGACTTCATCGGATTGCCCGAGAAGATCTACATAATTATCACTATTCTTATTCATGAACGGTAAATATGATTCCACGTCACGACGCGTGATGTCGCGTTGCGCCCGGCGGCGAAAGCCTACTCTTCCTGCGACGAGAATGCCTCTCCGGACAAGCTGCCTCGCGCGGTGACTCGCGAGGAATGTCCCGCGTCGCGCGCGGTTCTGTAAGGCAGAGTTATTGCTATCGGGCAGTTGCAGTTCGGTCTGGTGATGGGCGGCATGCGCAAACTCGCGATCTTCCTCGTCTCGCTTCTCGTCTCCCTCCCTCTTTTCGCGGGATGGACGCGCGCCGGCCTGTACGGGGCCGACGCCCGCGCTCTCGCGATCTCTCCCTCGGATCCCGACCTGCTCTTCCTCGGCGCCAGCCAGGGAGACGTCTACGTCTCGACCGACGGCGGAGCGAGCTGGAGCAATCCCCGCGCCTCGACGCCTTTCCCCGGCTACGTGGTCGACAACCTGGCCGTCGATGCGCGCGGGCGCCTCTGGGCCGCGGCATGGGGGCTCTGGGGAGGAAGCGTCATCGCCGTCTCCTCGGATAGGGGGAAGACGTGGGAGAGGCGGGATCAGGGACTGGCCGAGCGCTCCATCCGCGCGTTCGCCGTCGATGCCTCGCACGAGGACACGATCGTCGCGGGAGGTCTCGACGGGGTCTGGATCTCCGAGAGCGGCGGGAAGAAGTGGCGGAAGATCTCCGAGCAGGTGAACGTGGAGTCTCTCGCGATCGACCCGCGATCCTCGAAGACGATCTACGTGGGCACGTGGCGGCAGGCCTGGCGCACCGACGACGGGGGCCACACCTGGAAGCACATCGCGAAAGGGATGGTGCTCGACACCGACGTCTTCGCGATCAACATCGACCTGAAGAACCCCGACGACGTCTGGCTCTCCACCTGCGGCTGGGTCTACAACTCGCAGGACCGGGGCGACACATGGGCGAGGCAGAAGGAAGGGTTCGACAACCGGCGCATTCACGTCGTCGAGCGCGACCCTGGAGATCCGAAGGTGCTCTACGCCGGTTCGGTCGCGGGGCTGTACCGCAGCGGGGACGCCGGAGCGACGTGGGCGCTCGTCTCGCCCGACTCGTTCGTCATCACCGGAATCGCCGTTCACTCGGCGCGTCCCGAGCGGATCGTTCTGGCGACGGAGGGAGACGGGGTCTACGTCTCGCGCGACCGCGGCCAGACATGGGCGCGCTCGAGCGACGGCCTCTACAACGTCCGGGTCGCGAACGTCACCCCCGATCCGGCCGTCGAGCACAGGATTTTCGCGACCGTCTTCTTCGGCGGCGCCTCGTCCGGCGTCTGGGTCTCCAGCGATGGGGGCGCCGGCTGGACGAAGCTCAACAGAACTCCGCTCCCGGAGGTCCTCTCGCTCGTCGTGCGGAAGGAGCAGTCTCCTCGGCTCATCGCCGGAACGGAAAACGGCTTCTGGTTCAGCGACGACGGCTCGGAATGGGAGCGCGCGGAGCCCCTGATCACGCCGATTCGAGTGCTCGAGATCGTCGAGCTGAATCCGCAGCGCCTCTTCGCCGCCACGGCTCTTGGGGTTTTCACGAGCCGCGACGGCGGGAAGAAGTGGTACCGGCTCGGCCTCGACGAGCGCACCACCGATCTCGCGATCGGCCGCCTCGGCTCCGGTCCCGCGCTCTATGCTCTGACGGATTCAGGGCTGAAGGTCTTCGACGGATCCGCATGGAGCGCCGTCGAGAACGCGCCCGCTCGCGGCAAGACCCTCGCGGTGCGGCACGACGCGCGCGACCGGGATCTGGTGATCATCGCCGGTTCGCGGGGGGTCGACGCGGGGATCGTCGACCAGAACCGCAGATGGTCGCCCGTCGCGGCTCCGCAAGGGGTGTACGGCTCGGTCTACGCGGCGAACGCGGCGGGTCTGCTGTTCCTCACGTTCAACGAGCGCCACGAGGTCCATCTCAACGACGGAGCGGCGCCTTCGCAATGGAAGACGGTCGGGGTCCCGACGACGCTTCGCGACGTGGCGGGGGTCGTGGCCGATCCGTTCCGCGGCAAGCGCTTCTACGTCGGCACGCACGGCCAGGGAATCCTGATCTGGGACGAGTCGCCGCAGAAAGCGGCCGCGGCCGCCGTCCCCTCCTACCGCTCCGGCGGCGGCTCGAAGTAGCGGATCACGAGAAACCCGAGCCCCTGCTTTCCGAACGACGTCCCGGGATCGGTCGCCGCGACCACGTAGATCTTGGGCGATGTCGCCTCGTACTGCAGAATCGGAGGGTGGCCGACGGTTCGCGAAGGCGCCCCGTGTTTCTTTTCGAGGCTCGTCTTCGCTTCGCGGAACGCGCTTCGAATCTCCGGCATGAATCCCACCAGCTCGAAACGGATCGAGCGCAGCACATCCCCCTCGAACGCGAGCGTCACGGTCCGTCTCTCGCCGAGCCGCACGATCACGTGCTCCGGCTCCTTGCCGGGCTCGGTGGAGTGTCCGCGGCGCTCGAGCTCGCGAACGGCGGCGACGCGCGTCATGCCGACGGAGACGCCGAGGCGACCAGGGTCCATCCAGGCGGTCGCGGATTCAGGGGCGACCCCGCCCAGGAGCAACGCGAGAGTGAGGAGGACGGTCACGGGCTCAGTGGACGACCGGCTCGGCGGGTCGATGGCGCGCCTGAATGATGGAAACGGCCATGGCCACGCGCTTGCCGATCTGGTCCCAGGCGCGCTGGCGCACGAGATCGGGGAGCGCGAGCGATCCGCCGAGGTTGAGAGCGACCGCGCCGGCTTCGAGATACGGCTCGATCTGCTCGATGGCGACGGGTCCTCCGGCGAGCATCGGAACGTCGCGGATCGGCTGGCGGATCGTCCGGATGTACTCGGGCCCGCCGAGGAGCCCGGCGGGATACACCTTGATGAGGTTCGCGCCCGCCTCCCACGCGTGGATGATCTCGGTCGTGGTCGCGGCGCCCGCGACGCAGAAGAGGTCGTGCTCGAGGGCGTATTCGATGACGGTGGGGTCGGTGTGGGGAGAGACGAGGATCTGCGCTCCGGCACGACGGGCCTCGGCGGCGGCGCTCGATCCGCGGATCGTGCCGGCCGCGACGACGACCCCGCTGTCGCCGTAGCGCCTCACGAGGCGCGCGATGAGCTCGAGCGCATCGGGGGTGGTCATCGTGATCTCGACGGCGCGGAGGCCGTTTTCGGCGTAGGTGCGCGCGATCTCCCAGCCCGCTTCGGCGTCGTCCTCCCGGACGACTCCGACGATGACATTTCGTGTGACGTGATCGAAGAGCTCTTCCCGGCGATTCATGAAAGGAGACTACCAGATGGAGGGCGGGTCGGGAGCGAGCCTACGCGGGCTCGGCTGGAATTGTCACGGCGGCGTAGCGGGGGGGAAACGCCTCGCTGCGCTCGGCAAATGCAAGATGCAGAATGCAAAATGAAAAATCCCAAACGAGGGAGCGCACGATCGGAAGAGATCTCTTTTGGATTGTTCATTTTGCATTCTGCCTTTTGCATCTTTCTTTGGACCCTCCCGCTGGTGTTAAGCTAACTCCCTGAACGGAAAGGACTCCCGATGGCTCTCGTCAACAAGGCCGTCAACGAAATCACGCTCAAGCTGGTCTACTACGGCCCGGGGCTGTGCGGCAAGACCACGAATCTCGAGCGGATTCACGCCGACTCGAAGCTCCAGAACAAGGGGAAGCTCCTCTCGATGTCGACGGAGACGGACCGGACGCTCTTCTTCGACTTCATGCCGATGGAGCTCGGGACCGTGGGCGGACAGAAGATCCGGGTCCAGCTCTACACCGTCCCGGGGCAGGTCTTCTACAACGCGACCCGAAAACTGGTCCTCCGAGGAGCCGACGGCGTCGTGTTCGTCGCCGACTCCCAGCCCTCGGTGCGCGAGTCGAACATCGAGAGCCTGCTGAACCTGCGCGAGAACCTCCGGATCAACCGGCTCGATCCGGACAAGATCCCCGTCGTCTTCCAATACAACAAGCGCGACCTTCCGACGGCCGATCCGGTCGAGGTGATGAGCGGATATCTGAAGGCGGGGAACGCTCCGGTCGTCGAAGCCGCCGCGATCGAGAATCGCGGGGTGCGGGAAACGCTGCAGAAGGCGGTCAGCGCCATTCTCCAGAACATCCGGAACAACGTCGACGTGTCGCTGCGGGAGGAGCCGGAGCCGGAGGCCGAGGCCGCGCCCGCGCGCGAGCCGGAGCCGGTCGCCGCCGAGGCGGTCTCGCGGGCCTTTTCGCCGGCGCCCGCCGCGCCGGCGGTCCCCGCCGCGGCTCCCGCGCCCGTCGCAGCCGCCGCGCCGGACGATCTCCCCGCACTGCTCGAGCACGCGCGGAGGATGGTCGCCTCCCTGGAGGCGGCGCTCGAGGCCGCGCGCGAGCAGGAACGGCGGATCGCCGAGTCTCTCTCCCGCCGGTAGGACGAGACCTGAAGACCGCCGTCAGCCTCGAATCGGGTCTCGTTGCGAGTGTTCCTGATGATCGATTTCGTCCATTCGACCGTTGCGATCGTTTCCGGCGGAACCCTCGTTCGGCGGGGGTGGGGCGCGTGACCTGGTACCGCGAATGGTTCGGCGAGGAGTACCTCGACCTCTACTCGTACCGTGACGAGGCGGAGGCGCGGCGGCAGGTCGAGTTCTTCCGGAAACAGTTCGGGATGGTGCAAGGACCGATGCTCGACCTCGCGTGCGGCAAGGGGAGGCACATCCGGGAGTTCCGAGCGCTCGGATTCGACGTGGTCGGTTGCGATCTGTCGTGGACGCTCCTCAGGTACGGAATCGCGGAGCATGGTCCGATGCCGGTCGTGCGCGCCGACATGCGTCGACTGCCGTTCGGCGACGGGTCGTTCCACGGGCTGGTCAACTTTTTCACCAGCTTCGGCTACTTCGAAGACGAAGACGAGAACCTGCGGACGGTGCAGGAGATGGCGCGCGTGCTGACGCAGGGGTCGCCGTTCCTGTTCGACTATCTCAACGTGCATCGGGAGTTGAGCCGGCTCGTGGAGCGGGAAGAGCGATCGACGGAGTCGGGGCCGGTCCTCATCGAGCGATGGTTCGACGGTGCGGCGCGGACGTTCAATAAGCGGATCACGATGGGAGAAAAGAAGTTCCTCGAGCGCGTTCGAGGGTACGATCTGGATGAAATGACTGCGATCTTCGCGTCGAGCGGGATGGCGATCCGGGAGGCGTTCGGCGACTTCGACGGGACGCGGTTCGAGGCCGGGAGTCCGCGGCTGATCCTGCTCGGAACGAGGTGGGGATGACGGCGATCGAGCCGCGGCAGGCGACGCTCGAGTTCGGGCTCGGGAGCTACCCGGGGATCAGCCGCTTCGCGCTCGATCTGGTCGAGGGGCGGGGAGAGGCGTCGCGCTTCTGCCGCCGTCCCGCGTACGGCGAGATCGCTCCACCCGCGCCCGCCGCGACGAACGATGCGCTCGCGCGAGCGCTCGCGCGGTCGAACTCGGAGTGGGGAAACGAGGTCGGAGAGCTGGTCGGCGCCTGGGCGGAGGGGCGCGCGGTGGCGATCCTCGCCGGGCAGCAGGTCGGATTCGGCGGAGGGCCGCTGTACACGATCGCGAAGATCGCGTCGCTCCTCTCGCTGCGGAAGCGCCTCGCCGGAAACGGCATCGACGCGATCCCGTTTTTCTGGCTCGCGACCGAGGACCACGACTATGCCGAGGTCTCCTCGCTTCTGTTTCAGTCGGGCGCCGATCTGACGTACCTGTCGGCTCCGGCCGTGGGCGAAGAGTCGCGGAAACCGGTCGGCCCCCTCACCGTCCCCGAGCAACTCCGCGCGGGACTCGTCGCGAAGCTGGAAGGGGAGCCCCGGTGGCTGCGGCCCGGAATCACGTTCCGCGACTCGTTCGCGGAGCTGATCGTGGACGTCGTGGGCAGCGGGGAGCTCGTCCTGATCGATTCACTCCTTCCGGAGCTCCGGGTCGCGGGAGAACCGCTCCTGCGGTCCGTCGCGGAGCGCCTGCCGGAGATCGAGACCGCGATCGACCGCGACTCGGAGGAGCTGGCGGACGCCGGGTACAGGCCGCAGGTGACGCGGCGCCGCGGCGCCGGCTACTCGCTCCTCTACACGCTCGAGCGCGAGGGGCGGCGGGAGCAGATCGAAGTCCACGACAACGGAGTTTCCATCGGGGGGCGGCGCCGTTCGTCGGGCGATCTGCTGGGGCGGATCGCGAGCGCGCCCGAGTCCATCTCCACGGGCGTGCTGGCGCGGCCCCTCCTCCAGGATGCCGTTTTTCGTCCGGCGATCTTCGTGGGCGGCCCGGCGGAGGTCTCGTATTACGGGCAGCTCGCCTCGGTGCACGAGATGCTCGGGATCGAGCGTCCGGCGATCGCGCTGCGCGGGCACGTCCTCGTGGCGCCGGCCCGGCGCCTTGGGGCGCTCGAGCGGTACGGTTTCCAAATGACGGAGCTGTTCGGGCCGCTCGACCGCGCCGTCGCCGATCGCGAGATGGACGCGGGCAAGCGGATCGACTCTCTCGCGGCGCGGGCGCGGGCCGCGGTGGAGGAGGCGACGCGCGGCCTCGAGGAGGTGACCGCCGCGAGCGATCCCGCGCTTCCGCGGTCGCTCCGCCGCTCGGCGCGGAAGGTGGATTACCACCTCGAGAAGATGCGCGAACGGTCGCGCAGGGCGACCGCCCGCCTCGACCAGGAGCGGTGGCGCGCCCTCTCGCAGCTTCAGCGGATCCTCTATCCGAGAGGGTCCGTACAGGACCGGGTCGCCGGATGGATCGGTTGGTGGAGCCTCTGGCGCGACGAGCTCATGCCCCGCCTCGTCGCGGAAGCGGAACCCGATTCGGCGGTCGTCAAGGTGGCGGGATTCTGATGGCGGAACGAATGGCTGCGAAACAGAAGACGTCCTCATCGAAGGCGGCTCCGACCGTCGACATCGTCGCGTTCGGCGCGCACGCCGACGACGTCGAGCTCGGGTGCGGAGGAACTCTGATCGAAGCGGTCCGCGGCGGCCGGCGGGTGGGGATCGTCGACCTCACGCGCGCGGAGATGGGGACGCGAGGAGCCCCCGAGACGCGGCACGCGGAATCGCTCGAGTCGGCGCGGCACATCGGCGCGGCGTTCCGGGAGCAGCTCGATTTCGGCGACGGGAACCTTCGCACCGGACGGGACGAGGAGCTCGAGCTGATCCGCCTGATCCGGAAGTGGCGCCCCACGATCCTGCTCGCGCCGTGGCCCGACGACCGCCACCCCGACCATACGAGGACCGGGCGGCTCGTCACGGACGCGTGGTTCTACGCGGGGCTCGTGAAGATCGATACGGGGCAGAAAGCGCACCGGCCGGACATGGTCGCGTACTACCTCCAGAACTACCAGATCCGGCCGAGCTTCGTCGTGGACGTCACGCGGGCATTCGCCACCAAGATGGAGGCGGTGCGCTGCTATCGATCGCAGTTCCACGACCCGGAGTCGGGCGAGCCGCTGACCTTCATCGCGAAGGAGGGATTCCTCCCGATGATCGAGGCGCGCTCGCGGCACTTCGGCGCGCTGATCGGGGTGGATTTCGGAGAGGCGTTCGTCACCAAACAGCCGCCGCGCGTCGACGATCTCGTCATGGCGTACCGAGGCCGGGAGATCTCGTCGTGAAAATCGGAATCACGTGCTATCCGACCTTCGGGGGCTCGGGCGTCGTCGCGACGGAGCTCGGCATCGCCCTCGCGCAGCGGGGGATCGACGTCCACTTCATCAGCTATGCGCTTCCTTCGCGGCTCAACATGGTTCACGAGAGGATCCGCTTCCATGAAGTGACGATGATGAATTATCCGCTGTTCGACAACTTCCCCCCGTACACGCTCGCTCTGGCGACGAAGATGGCGGAAGTCGCTGCGTACGAGGATCTCGACATCCTTCACGTGCATTACGCGATCCCGCACGCGATCAGCGCCTACCTCGCGCGCCAGATGCTTCCCGACCATCCGCTGCGGATCGTCACGACGCTCCATGGGACCGACATCACTCTGGTCGGCCGAGATCCCGGATATCTTCCGATCACCAAATTCGGCATCGAGACCTCCGACGGCGTCACCGCCGTCTCCGAATGGCTCCGGCGGGAAACGGTTGCTTCGCTCGAGGTGACGCGGGAGATCGAGGTCATTCAGAACTTCGTCGATCCCTCCCGATTCCGGAAGAACGACAGCTTCGTCTGTCACGGCTTCGTGCTGCCGGGAGAGAAGTTGCTCGGGCACGTCTCGAACTTCCGGCCGGTCAAGCGCGTCCAGGACGTTCTGGAGGTGTTCCTCCGCGTCTCGCGCCGCACGCCGGCCCGCCTGGTGATGGTGGGCGACGGGCCGGAGCGCTCCCGCGCCGAAGCGTTCTGCCGCGATCACCGCATCGCCGACCGCGTCCTCTTCCTCGGAAACGTACCCAACCTCGAGGAGATCATCGGCTCGTTCGATCTCTTCCTTCTCCCCTCGGAAACCGAATCGTTCGGGATGGCGGCTCTCGAGGCGCTCGCCTCGGAGGTTCCCGTGATCGCAAGCGCCTCGGGCGGCCTGCTGGAAGTCGTCGACGACGGAGTCGACGGGTACCTTCTTCCGGTCGGGGACGTCGAGGCGATGGCCGAGCGAGCGATCGAGCTCCTCGCCGACGACAGCCGGCGCAGGGAGTTCGGCCGCGCGGGGCGTCAGGTCGCCGTCGAGCGTTTCGACGTGAGCCGGATCGTCCCTCAGTACCTCGCGTATTACGAGCGGGTCCTCGGCGCCGAGAGGCGACAGTCGGAACCCGAGCGGCGGCACGTCGCGCGCACCGAGTGAAATCGACGCCCCGCGCCGCCGGTTGTATGGAGGTCCGATGCCCGCAAAGACGGCCGTTCTCGATCAGGAAGTCGAACGATTCCGGGGATACCTGCAGCAGCAGGGGCTGAAGCTCACGAACGAGCGGCGCGCTCTCGTCCGCGAGATCTTCTCGATCCATTACCACTTCGACGCCGACGAGCTTCTGCTCAAGCTGAAAGGAAACAGCGCGAAGATCTCCCGCGCGACGGTCTACCGGACGCTCGAGCTGCTGGTCAAATCAGGCATGGTCCGGCGCGTTCATCTCGGCGAGGACCACTACCACTACGAACGCGTCACGACCGACGACGTCCATCACGATCACCTGATCTGCACCACCTGCGGGTCGGTCATCGAGTTCCACGACGACCGGCTCGTGTCTCGCCAGATGCAGATCTGCGAGCAGCACCGCTTCACTCCCACCTACCACAACCTCCAGATTCTCGGCGTGTGCAGCCGCTGCCGACGGAAAGGGGAGGAGCCCGACTCCCCCGATCGCGTCAAGACGATCGACACGATGGCGACGGGCCTGCGCTCGTAGGGGCGGCTTGCCCCGATTCGCCGGGATCGAGATCCCGGGCGCCCGAAGCGCGCTGTTACAAGAGGCCCGGAATCCTCCCGACGAACCGGTCGATCCGCGCGAGGACGCGCTCTTTCCCGAGCACGGCGGCCACGTCGAAGATCGGAGGGCTCGCGCCGCGGCCCGTCAGCGCGAGTCGGAGCGGGTGGATGTATTTCGCTGCGGAAACGCCGCTCGATTCCGCGAGACTGCGCAGCGTCCGCTCCGTCCCGGCCACGTCGAACGGCTCGAGCCCGGCCCAGGCGTCCCGAAGCAGGCGGAGGCGTTCCGCGACATCCGCCCCTTTGATGTGCTTGCGGACCGCCTCTTCGTCGTAGGCGAGCGAATCGTCCGCGGCGAAGAATGGCGCGGCCTGCTCGGCCATCTCGCGGAGCGTGCGCGCGCGTGGCTGGAGCATGGCCACGACGGCGGCCAGGCCGCCCGGGTCGGCCGCGCCATCCAGAAATGGCTCGAGCAGCGGGACGAGATCCTCCGGTCGCCGCTGCTGAATGTACTGATGGTTCAGCCAGAGGAGCTTCTCGAGATCGAAGACGGCGGCGGAGCGATGGACGGCGCCCAGGTCGAACTCCGCGATGGCCTCCTCGAGCGAGACGACTTCGCGGTCTCCGCCCGGCGCCCAGCCGAGGAGGAGGAGGAAATTGAAGAGCGCCTCGGGGAGCACGCCCATGGTGCGGTATTCCTCGACCGACGTCGCTCCTGTCCGTTTGCTGAGCCGTTTCTTGTCGGGGCCCAGGATCAGCGAGACGTGCGCGAACTCCGGAGGGCTCGCTGAAAACGCCTCGAAGAGAAGGACGTGCTTCGGCGTGTTCGACAGGTGGTCCTCTCCGCGCGCGACGAGCGTGATCCCCATGTCGATGTCGTCGACGACGACGGAGAGGTGATAGGTGGGGTTCCCGTCGGAGCGCAGCAGCACGAAATCGTCGATCAGATCGCCGTCGAACTCGACGTCGCCCCGGATGAGGTCCACGAAGCGGATCGGTCCCGGCTCGACCCGGAAGCGGATGACGTGGGGATCGGAGGGGTCTCGCCCGGGCGGGATGCCCGAACGGCAGCGGCCCGAGTAGCGGTACTGGCGATTTTTCGCCTCGGCTTCGGCGCGCTCGCTCTCGAGCTCCTCGACCGTGCAGAAACAGCGGTACGCCGCCCCGCGCTCGACCAGTTCCAGGGCGCGCGTGCGATACCGATCGAGGCGGTCGCTCTGATAGAACGGCCCCTCGTCCCATTCCACGCCGAGCCACGAGAGCGACTCGACGATCTGCTCGGCGTGATGCTGGTGCGATCGCTCGACGTCGGTGTCCTCGATCCGGAGCACCATGATCCCGCCGTGGCGGCGCGCATGGAGCAGGTTGAAGATGGCCGTTCGGGCTCCGCCGACGTGAAGGTATCCGGTGGGTGAGGGGGCAAAGCGGAGCTTGAGGGGCGCCATCGCGCGGCGATCTTATGGAGCGCCCGCGCGGGGGTCAAGAAACCGGGCGACGGGCCGCGCAGCCGCCGGCGGATACAATTCAGCGTTCCCATGACGCCCTCGACCCGCCGCCTCTCGCGCGGCTTCACCCTGATCGAAGTCCTCGTCGCGCTGCTGATCCTGACCGTGGTGATCCTGACGAGCCTCGGAGTGTTCCTCGATCGGATGAGGAGGATGGCGGAGGCGAGCGAGATGTCGCTCGCGTGGCAGGCGCTGGCGAACGAGGCCGAGGCGCAGAGAAGACACCCCTTCGAGACGCTCGCCCCGGAGCAGACGGTTCCCTTCCTCACGGATCCCGGAAGCGAGGGAGCGCTCGAAGGAGCCGAGGGAACGGTGACCGTCACCCAGGCGGGGGCCGATGTCCGTGCGCTCGCCCTGCGAATCGAATGGAGGAATGGAAGCCGAACCGCGGAAACGATCGTCTATCGGACCTTCACCGGAGGAGGGGATCTGTGGTGAGGCTCCGCCGCGCGCGTGGAGCCGGCCTCCTCGAGCTCGTCGTGGCGATGGCGGTGTTCGGGATCTTCCTTCTCATCCTCACTTCGCTCGCCGGCGAGTACCGGCGCCTCGACCGGCAGATCCGTTTCGGCTGGTTCCTTCATCCCGACGACATGGCGGTCGCGGCACGCATGCGGCGCGACGTTCTGGACAGCCGCGGCTATCCCGAATCCTTCGGGGCTCAGGAGCAGACGCCGCGGACGCTGCTTCTCGCGGGGAAAGGGGCGTCGACGGTCGTGTGGATGTTCGAAGAGAAACTTGCGCGGCGCGAGGAATGGAAGGGAAACGTGCTCGTCTCCTCCTGGCGGGCGCGGGCGGCGAGGCGCTTCGAGGTGGGGGCGTGGGACACGCCCGGCGGGGCGACCGGAGTTCACCTCGTGGGGAGAACCGCTGAAGGGAGAGTGGTCGTTGATCGTCTTTTCGCTCCGCGCCCGGACTGAGAGGGGGTTCGCCCTCATTTCGGCGCTGCTGATCTCGGTCCTGTTTTTCGGCCTGATCGAGCTCGCGCTCCGCGACACGACGGAAGCCGTGCGGACGGCGCATCGGCAGCGGGCGCGCATCGCGTCCGAAATCCTGGCCGACAACGCGATCGAGCTCGCGGCGGCGGCCATGTTGTCCGAAACGCCGAAGGACGAAACGCGCATCAGCCGCGAGGGCACGATGCGAGGGATCCGCGTCTCGCTTCCGGGGAACCGGTTCGAGCTGTCGGGGGAAGGGACGAGCTCCGGGGTGACGTCGGTCCGGACCCTCGTGACGCTTCGCGGCCGCATCGTCGGAGATGCGATCATGATCGAGGAGAGCGAAACGCGATGAAGCAGGCGCAAACGGTCGGGTTTCTGCAGAGGCCGGCGATTCGTCGAGCTCGCTCTCCCGCTGCTCCTCATCGCGTCCGCGTCGTCCTGCAGGGAGCCGCGGCCTGCGCCGGTCGTGATCGCGACGACCACGAGTGTCGAGAACGCAGGCCTGCTCGAAGCGATCCGATTGGCGTTCGTCGAACAGACGGGGATCGAGATCGACGCGTTCGTCGTCGGATCGGGCAGAGCGATCCGGATGGGGCGGGAGGGGCAGGTCGACGTCACGATCACCCACGAGCCGCGGGGAGAGAAGGAGCTGCTCGCCACGGGCCGGGCGGCAGCACATCGCGCGTTTCTCGAGAACCGCTTTCTCCTCGTCGGGCCGCCGGAGAATCCGGCCGGAATTCCGCGGGGGACGTCGGTCCTCGAGGCGATGCGGCGGATTCACGAGCGCCATGCGCGGTTCGCCTCACGAAGCGACGAGTCGGGAACGCACGCGCGCGAGCTCGAGCTCTGGAGAATCCTCGGCATCGATCCCGTCTCGAATCCGGAGTACCGCCGGCTCGGGCAGGGAATGAGCGCGCTCCTCCGGTCGGCGAACGAGCTGCGCGCCTGCGCCCTCACGGACGAGGCGACGTTCGCGCGCATGGCTCCCTCGCTCGACCTGGTCCCCCTGGCCACGGAAGGCGACGGCTTGCGCAACGTCTACACGATCACCCTCCTTCGCGGAGCGGGGGGGGAGGTGAACCCCTCCGCCGCGCGCTTCTACGAATGGCTTGCCTCGGACGCGGGAAAGGGCACGATCGTCCGTTTTGCGGCCGAACACGGCGGGTTCAGACTTCCCTAAGGGCTCAAGGGAAGCCCGTGGAAAATGGCGTAGGATCGGGAGCAAGCTGGTCGCTGCCGGCGGTGGAGGCGAAGCGTCACTGATGGATGGGTGGTACGGATCCGACGTCGTTTTCGGCACGCTCGCGTCGCAGGGCGTGGGAGCTCTGGTGCTCGCGATCGTCATCCGGAGCTTCTACCGCCAATACGGGAAAGCGTACCTGGGCCACTGGGCGCAGAGCTGGGTGGCTCTCGTGGCGTTCGTGGTCAGCAGTGGGATCGCCCGGCACATCGTTCTGAGGGGAGTGACGGGGGAGGCGGTCTCGGCGATCGCCGTCGCGATCAAGGGAGGCGCCTGGTATCTCCACGTCGGCCTGCTGATCCTCGCCTTCTGGGAGCTGACGACGGAGCGCCCCGCCCGGCAGGTCTTCATCAGGAACTACGTCGGCAGCCTCTTCCTCGCGGGCGCGGCGGCACCGCTCGCCGCCCGGATCCTCCTCGGAGGGACCGGGGAGTGGATCGCAGATGGGGTGCGCACGCTCGCGACCGGCATCGTTCTCACCGGCCTCGCGATCTGGATGTATCGCCGTTTCCGGGTCGAGCATGGGGTCGGCATCCGCCTCGCGTCGATGTCGCTCCTTTTTTACGGGATCCACCAGCTGCACTACTTCGCGCTGCACCTCGTGGAAACACAGACCGGCGCGCTGCCGGTGTACGGTCACTGGCTCGCCTACGGCGATTTCCTGCTGCAGGTGCTCCTGGGCCTGGGAATGGTCAGCAGCCTCCTCGAGGAGGAAAGGCAGTCCGCATTTCTCGCCTCGCAACAGATCGAGCACGTCGCGTATCACGACCCGCTCACCGGGCTGCCGAATCGCTCGCTGTTCCTCGATCGACTCATCGTCGCGCTGGCGCACGCCGCGCGGCATGAGGACAAGGCGGCGGTCTTCTTCCTGGACGTCGATCACTTCAAGGACATCAACGACACGCTGGGTCATTCGCACGGCGATGCCCTTCTGAAGGAACTCGCGGAGCGGATCAAACGGTGCCTTCGAGGGGGCGACACGGTCTCGCGATTCGGAGGAGACGAGTTCACGCTTCTCATTCAGAACCTCGATCGGGTAGAAGACGTGGCGCGCGTCGCGCAGAAGCTGCTCTACGCGGTGAAGCGTCCGTTCACGATCGCCGGTCAGGAGCTGTTCGTCTCGGTGAGCGTGGGAATCAGCCTGTTCCCGCTGGACGGGACCGACCCCGAGACTCTTCTCAAGAACGCCGACGCCGCGATGTACCGGGCCAAGGAGCAGGGCCGCGACAACTACCAGATCTACGCTCCCGCGATGAACGCCTGCGCGGTCGAGCGGCTATCGCTCGAGAGCGATCTGCGCCGGGCGCTCGACTCCGGCGAGCTCGAGGTTCACTACCAGCCCATGGTCGAGCTCGGAGACCGGCGCGGTTTACGGAGCCGAGGCCCTGCTGCGGTGGCGGCGTCCCGACGGCCGCCTCTCGGGGCCCCGAAATTTCATTCGGACGCTCGAGGCTTCCGGGCTGATCGTCCCCGTCGGCGACTGGGTGCTCCGGAGTGCCTGTCGCGAAGCCGTGGAATGGTCGCGAACGGCATGGGGCGAACATCGGGCTCTCCGTGAATCTCTCCGCCCGGCAGTTCCTGCGGCCGGACATGGCCGAGCGCGTCGCGATGATCCTGATGGAGACGGGGCTGGACGCGTCGCGGCTCGAGCTCGAAATCACCGAGACATGCGCGATGCAGAACGCGGAGAACAGCGTCCGGGCGCTTCGGGAGCTCAAACGGATCGGCGTCAGAATCGCGGTGGACGACTTCGGTACGGGCTACTCGTCACTCAACTACCTGAAACGATTTCCTCTCGACAGTCTCAAGCTCGACAAATCGTTCGTCCGCGACGTGACCGAGGATCCCGCCGACGCGGCGATCGCGGCCGCCGTGGTCTCGATCGCCGAAACCCTCGGTCTCACGCTCATCGCGGTAGGGATCGAAACGGAAGAGCAACTCGCGTTTTTCCGGACCCGCGGATGTCCCCGCGGTCAGGGATTCCTGTTCGGGCGACCGATGGCGGCAGGCGACTTTCACGATTTCCTTCGGAAGGCCACGGTCCACCCGTTGCCGCAGCCGGCCCATCGGAGCGCCCTGTGAGGCGGGTGGCGCGTTTCCTCCTGGCTGTCGTGTTCCTCGCCGCCGCCTGCTCGACGGCGGCGATCGACATTCCGCTCAACCCCCACGGGCTGCCGGTCGTGGGCGACGCGCGACTCTACCGCGCCATCGTCGAGCGCGATCCGGGACAAGTCCTCGTTCCGATCCAGCAGGTCGCGCCGGGTGTGACGCTGGATATCCGGTATGCGACAGCGGCGAATTTCATGAACGAGCCGCTGTATCCGCGCGCCGTCGCGCTCCTGCGGTGCGGGCCGGCGCTCGCGCTCGCCGCCGTTCAGAAAGACCTCGCTCCCCGCGGCCTCGGCTTGAAGGTCTTCGACGGGTATCGACCTTACTCCGTCACCGAGAGGATGTGGGAGCGCTGGCGGAACCCCGACTTCGTCGCCGATCCCGCCCGCGGTTCCCGCCACAACCGCGGCGCGGCGGTCGACGTGACTCTGGTCGAGCTCCCGTCGGGACACGAGCTTCCGATGCCGACGCTCTACGACGATTTCACCCCTGCGGCTTCGAGCTCATGGCCGGATGTCAGCGACGAGGTTCGAGGGAACCGCGAGAGCCTCCGGCAGGCGATGGAGCGCCGCGGTTTCGTCGTGCTGCCCTCGGAGTGGTGGCATTTCGACTTCGCAGGGTGGGAGAAGTACGACCTGCTCGACCTCCCGCACGCCGCCCTCGACCCTCCGCCCGCGCCGTGCCCGGCGGAGCGCTGACCGCCTACCGATCGCCGCGCAGCGCCCGTTCGATCCTGTCGAAGATTCCTTCGACCCGCTGCCGTTCCTGGTCGACCTCGTTCGCCAGCTGGCGAAACTTGTCGAAGGTGATCGCCGCGGGCTCGTCGAAGGCCTCGTCATCGAAGAGCACCCGCCGCAGGATTCCGCCGAAGAACCCGCGAGGACATTCGCGCGTCGGCGCCGTGCCGGAAAGGAACACCTCCCGGAACGGGCCGGGGCAGCCCTCGGCCCAGACGTAGCCCGACTCGGGGTCGACGTTGCGGAACACGACCCCGTCGGGCGGGTCGATTTCGCCGCGTGTCGTCTCGAAGCTCGACATGAACGATCCCCAGACCGGGAGGGCTGATTCGGACGACGAGAGACGAAGCGGTTTTCCGCGGTCGAATCCGACCCATACGGCGGCGACCACGTCCGGCGTGTAGCCGACGAACCAGGCGTCGCGATAGTCGCTCGTCGTCCCGGTCTTGCCCGCGGCATGCGCCAGGCCGTAGCGGCGGAGTCGGTTGGCCGTGCCGCGCCGGACGACGCCCCTCAGGAGCGAATGAATGACGTAGGCCGCCGCGGGGGAGGTCACCGTCTCGCTTTCTTTCTCGTGGCGGTAAAGGACCTCGCCTTCCCCATTCCGGATTTCGGCGACGAGGAACGGCTCGACTCTCTCGCCCAGATTCGGAAAGATCGTATACGCCGCGGCGAGCTCGCGGACACCGACCTCGGCGACGCCGAGAGAAATCGCCGGCACGGCCGGGATCTCGCTGGTGAATCCCGCGCGCTTCGCCACCTTCGCGACGGAGCGCGGGCCGATACGCTGGGCGATCCGGACGGCCGGGACGTTGAGCGACTTCTCGAAAGCCTCGCGGAGCGTGACCCTCCCGCGGAAGCGCTCGTCGTAGTTTCGAGGCTCCCAGACGCGGCCCCCTTCCTGTTCGATCCGGACCGGAGAGTCGAGCAGCAGCGTGGCGGGGGTCACCTTCCTCGATTCGATCGCGGCGAGGTACGCGAAGGTCTTGAAGGTCGATCCCGGTTGTCGCCTCATCGAGAGCGTCCGGTCGAACCCGGTGTTTCGAGGGTCCGACCCCCCGACGATCGCCCGAATCCCGCCGGTGGCGGGATCGATCGCGACGAGCGCTGCCTCGAGCGCGTCCTCATCGTTCTCGAGCCAGGAGTAGGTGCGCTCGAGGCGGCGGAGACCGGACCGGACCGCGTCCTGCGCCCCCTTCTGCATCCTCGGGTCGATCTCCGCGACGATCCGGAGCCCGGCATGGCGCGCCGCGCGCTCGCCGATCCGTTCGATCATCTCCCGGCGAAGCGCGGCCAGGTAGTGGGGGTATCTGCTTTGGGGAAGGGATCCGACGCGGAAGCGAGCCGGCGAGGCGATGGCGTCGTCGTAGTCGGCACGATCCAGCCATCCGCGGTCGCGCATCCGCTCGAGCACGCGGTCGCGCCGGGAGCGGGCGAGTTGGGGACGCTTTTCGGGCGTGAGCCGGTTCGGCGCCGGGACGATGGCGGCGATCAGCGCCGCTTCGGCCGCAGTGAGTTTCGAGGGCGGTTTGTCGAAGAAGAGGCGGGCTCCCTCGTCGATGCCGCGGATCGCGCGCCCGCGCTGGTGCCCGAGGTAAACCTCGTTGAGGTAGGCCTCGAGGATCTCGTCCTTCGACATGCGCGCATCGAGGCCGATGGCGAGGACCGCCTCCACGATCTTGCGGCGGTAGGTCCGTTCCTGGGTGAGGAAGAGCGATTTGATCAACTGCTGGTCGATCGTGCTGCCGCCCTGCTCGATCCCCCCCGACCGGACGTTCGTCACGAGAGCGCGCGCCATTCCGATCGGGTCGACGCCGAAATGCCTGCGAAACCGGGTGTCTTCGGCGGCGATGAACGCGTTCGGAACGTGCTCGGGGATCGCATCGAGCCGCACCGGCTCGCTCGCTCGCCACTCGCCACCCCAGACCTCGATCACGGGTCTTCCGTTCGGGTTGGCCGAGGAGTGGATCGCGGTGGCCGTCTTCCACTCTCGCGAAAGGAGCGTCTCCGACATGCGGTGGTACATGAGCGCCATGTGGCCGGATGCGAACAGCGCGAAGAGCGCGAATGGAGTCGCGAGGAACGCGAAGAGAATGTTGCGATCGAACGTGCGGCGGCGTGACATTTGCGGAAGCTTCGCCTACATTCATAGCAACGACACTGCCACGACCGCAACGAGAAGGATCGAAAGGAGATCGGTACGGTATGGCCACAAGGAAGAAATCCCCGGTAAAGAAGGGTCGGAAGTCCGCAGCAAAGAAGGGTGCAGCAAAGCGGTCGAAGAAGACCGCTGCGAAGTCGAAAGCCCGCAAGCGCGGAGGCGCCGCGAAGGCGAAGGCGAAGGTGAAGGTGAAGAAGGGCGGCGCGAAGCGAGCCGCGAAGGCCTCGCGCAAGACCGCGAGACCCGCTCGCAAGAGCGCCTCGAAGAAGCGCGCCGGCGCGGCGAAGCGTCCCGCAAAAGCGGCGAAGCGTCCCGCAAAAGCGGCGAAGCGTCCCGTGAAAGCGGCGAAGCGGCCCGTAAAAGCGGCGAAGCGGCCTGTAAAGGTGACGAAGCGCCCCGCGAAAACCGTGCGCGCCGCGGTAGCACCGCCCGCGCCGGAGCCCACTCCGGCGGCCGCGCCCAAGGAAGCAGCAGTCGACGTGAAAGAGACCGTGACGTCGATCATTTAGAGGCGCGCTGCGCGCGCCCGGACAATGTCGGAGTGCAAGAACGGCCGCGATCGTCGCGGCCGTTTTCGTTTCGGTCTCAGTTCCTGACGGCTTCCTGGTAGAACTCCCTCACGCGGCTCGGAAAGTAACGATCGTCGAGCCGGAGGTTGCGGCTGTTGCGACGGGCGCTGCGGAAGGCCTCGACGGCCGCTGAGCGCTCCCCGTCGTCGCGCTGGCCACCCAGGTACCAGTTGTAATAGTGGGAGGCGCCGAGAAAGGCCCAGAGAAGGGCGTTGTCGCGCTCCCGGCTCGCGAGGCGGTCGAAGGCCCTGACGGATTCCTGGAACTCTCCGGAGAAATACGCCTGAACGGCGCGGCGAACCTCGGCGCGCCTGGCCGCCAGCGCGTCGTCGGTCGCCGCGGCCGCGACCTGCGGGGTCGCTCCCTTCGGTTGCTGCGCCGCGATCTGGCTCTTCGTGACGGCGAGCTCGAACGTCGAGACGGCGCGGTCGGCGATCGCTCCCACGGCGCTCCAGTCGGACGCGGTATCCGCCGCGGTCGCCTTCGTCCGCGCGTCGAGGAGCATTTGCTGGGCTCGACCGAACTCGGGGACCGTGCTCGCGCGCGCGCGCTGCGCGTCCGCCATCTTCTTTTCCGCGGCCGTGATGCTCTCGCGGGCCGCGGTGCGCGCCGAGGCGAGGTTCGGATCGGCCGCGGGGGCTGCCGGGCGCGTCTGCGTCCCAGCGGGAGGCGTCTGCGCCGGCGCTGCTGCTGCGCGACCTGCGGAGCCTCTGGCTGCTTCTGAGCCGCCAGCTGCGTCTCGGCGCGCCCGAGGAACGACTCGGCCGAGCCGATCTTCACCTTCCCCTGGCCCGTCGCTTTCTTGAGGTCGCGGATCGACTCCTCGAATTTTCCGAGGTTGAAGTACGCAATGCCGCGGTAGTAGTACGGATGGTAGGGGATGAAGACCGTGCCGTACGGCCGCTCCTTCGCGTTCTCGTTCGGCTTGGCGGCGATCGCGGCGCTCATCTTGGCGACGACCTGCGACCAGTCGCCGGCGCTCGCCGCCTTCATGCCGTCTTCGTAGTCGCGCTGCCAGTCCGCGCTCGCCGGCGCCGCGACGAGGAGAAGGAGAAGCGGAAGGAGGTATCTGAGCCGGATCATTGTTTCAGGATGTCCTCGACGACCTGATCGAGGTCGACGGCGGGGGGGAGATCGCTCCGGTACGTCGCGAGGCCTTCGACGCGGATCTCCCGCGTGAACGGCTTGCCGGCGCGGTCGAGAAGGGTCATGCGGTAGCTGCCCGCGGGCAGATCGGAGACGCGAAGCGGGAAGGAGCGGTCGGTCTCGCTCAGCTCGATCGTCTGCTTCGAATCGAGGTGCTCGAGCTTGTCGAGCTGCGTGTAGGGGCTCCCCGTGAGCACGAGAACGCTCGTGCGGTCCGGGGGGGCCGTGGACGTGCTCGCGGGCGCCGTGCCGGTGATGCTCGCGACCGAGGTCGACGCGTCGATCGGGGCCGTGTCCCTTCCGCGGGTGAACATCACCCCGGCCGTGACGACGATGAGAGCGCGCGGCGGCGGCGATGCCGATCAGCATCGCCTTCGATTTCGGGCGCGCTTCCGCGGCCGGGAAGGGAGCGGCCTTCCGCTCGAGCACGGTCGGCGCCGCGGAGGAGTCGATTTTCGACTCGACGACGGTCGGAGCGGCGCCGCGGTCGAAAGCTTCGATGAGGGTCGGCGCGGCCGAAGGAGCGCGATCGACGAGAGTGGCCGCCGCTCCTCCCCCTTCGACGACGGTCGCCTCGCCCGTCCGGTCGACGAGCGTCGGCGCGGGTCGGGTCGACGCGGTTCCGGCGCCGGTCACCGCGGGCCGCGCGTCGGAGATCGTCGGAGCGTCCGAGAGGGTGATCATCCGCTCGCCGAGGCCGAACCGCTCTTCCGGAGCGATCGAGGCGCGGATCGCCTGCAGCTGCTCGATGAACGCGTCCGCGTCCCTCGGGCGGAGGTCGCGGTCCTTCTCGAGGGCGCCGAGGACGATGGTCTCGAGGGCCGCCGGAACCGAGACCGACGGATTGACCTCCGTGAACCGAGGAGGCTTCTCGGTCGCGTGCTTGAGGATGTACCCGTGCGGATTCGTCGCGACGAACGGAGCCCGCCCGGCGAGCATCTCGTACAGAACGATCGCCGAACGAATAGAGGTCGCTCCGCGCGTCGAGCGTTCTCTCCTTCGCGAATGAACCCTGCCTGCTCCGGCGAGGCGTACTTCAGTTTCCCGAGGAACATGCCGGTCTGCGTCAGCCCGTGCCCGCCCTCTCCTTCCGAGAGCTGCTTCGCGATCCCGAAGTCGATGACCTTGACCAGCAGGCGCCCCTGGCGGTCCTGCGAGAGCATGATGTTCTCGGGCGAGATGTCGCGGTGGATGATCCCCATCTCGTGGAGCGCCGCGAGTCCGGCCAGAGCCTGGATCGCGATCTCGACGGCGAGGCGCGGCGGGGTGGGGCCGTTCTTCGAGATCCACTTCTGGATGTTCACCCCGTCGATGAACTCCCACACCATGTAGTAGGAGCCGTCGTCGAGAGTCGCGAAGTCGTACAGCATCGCCAGGTTGCGATGCTTGACCGTCGTGGAGAGCTTGGCCTCGTACAGGAAGCGCTGGAGCGCCTGGTCGTCCGTGGCGATGTTCGCGCGCATGATCTTGATCACGCGCTGCTCGTTCAGGTGGATGTGGCGGACCTTGAAGATCTCGCCCATGCCGCCGACGCCGAGGCGGTCGAGGATCTGGTACTTGCCGTCGATCAGCCGCGTCGAATACGTGCGCTGGAACTGGGTGACCTTTTCGGAACACTGCGGGCACGACTCGGCTGCAGGGTCCAGGGGCGTCCTGCAGCGAAGGCAGATGAGCTCTGAGGTCGACATGCGGCGGGGCATCCTTGCGCCGCGGTCATTGCCGCGGACGGATCGTATAACTGCACGCCGGATCGGCGCCGAACCGGATGACATCGCCCGGTTTGACGCTGGCGCGCTCGACTCGCGTATTGTTCACGAATGTGCCGTTGGCCGACTTGAGGTCCTCCAGAAGGAACGACGAGTCGGTAACAATAATTATCGCATGTCTTCGGGAAACGGCGGGATGGCCCAGCACGATCGAGCATGAGCGGTCCCGGCCGATCGTGATGCTCTCTTCCCGGAGCGGGTGAACTTCGGTCGTTCCCGGGCTGGTCTCTCGGGCGCCGACCAGATCCCACGAGGGCCGCGCGGGGGCCGGCGGGCCGCCCGAGCGCACGGTCGCGTCCGCCGCGACGAGCAGGGGATCCCGCGGCGGGAGCGAGCCTCGTCGTCTTGTACGCCTCCAGAGCCGCCCGGAACGTCTCGCGCGCTCCCGAAGCGCTTGGTCGCGTCCGCGTGCATGCGCCCGGAGGACGAGCGCGTCGAGGGCCGGGTCGAGCGAGGGCCGCACCGCGCTGAGAGGCCGCTTGTCGCCGCGGTAGATCGCGTCGATGAGCTTCGGGAGCGACCTCTGCGCGAAAGGAAGGCTTCCGGTGAGCAACTCGTAGAGCACCACGGCGGACGAGTAGACGTCGCAGAGCGCCCCCGCCTCTTTCGGATCGCGGATCTGCTCGGGAGACATGTAGTGGGGAGTCCCGAGCAGGAACCCGGCTTTCGTCAGCACGGTCTGGCTCGACTCGGCCCCCTCCTTGATCTTCGCGATCCCGAAGTCCGTGACTTTGAGGGCGCCGGCTTTCTGCTGGATCAGGTTCGCCGGTTTGACGTCGCGGTGGATGATCCCGCGGCCGTGCGCGTAGGCGAGGGCCTCGAGCAGGCACTGCGCGATCGAGATCGCGTCCGGGACGGGCAGCGCCCCCTTTTCCGCGATGATCTGGTCGACGGGCTTGCCGTCGACGAACTCCATCACCAGCACGCCGCCCGTCTCGCGCGGGATGAACTCGTAGAATCGCGTGATGTAGCGGTGGCGAAGCTGCGAGAGGATCTGCGCTTCCTTCACGAAGCGCTTGCGCGCGGTCTCCTCGCCCGCGAGCTCGGCCGACATCACCTTGAGGACGACGAGATATCCCTCGGGAAGGACTGCGGTCGGCGCGATCGTCCGGCCGACATAGACGTGGCTCATCCCTCCTTCGCCGAGCTCGCGCTCGACCCGGTACTAGCCGATCACCGAGCCGATCATCGAGCCCACCTCGGGTCATCCCAGTCGGCGTCGAGCTGGATGAAGAGAAACTTCTGCTTTCCGACGCCGATGACGTCGTGGTGCGCGAGCGTCTTTCGAGGCTCGATCTCGGCATCGTTCACGTACGTTCCATTCGTGGAGTTCGCGTCCATCAGGATGAAGCGCTTTTCCTCGGGGCGGTACACGAGGTCCGCGTGATGGCTGGACGTCTGGTCGTCGAACAGGACGATGTCGGAGCGGGGATCGCGTCCGATCGTCGTTTTTCCCGATGCGGATCGTGAAGCTCTCTCCGCGGATCACGCCCGTGAGCCCCACGAGCCAGCCGACGACGATGCGCGGGGCGGGAGCGGGGCCGATTCCGAGGTCGGCCTTCGGAACGGCGATGGTCCGCGAGACGGGAGGCGCCTCGGTCTGCGGTGAGGTCCGTCGGACGGGGGGAGGCTCCGGGACCGGCACTTCGGTCGGCGGGAGGGCGGGGGACGCGGCCCAGGCGCGGTTGTGGCTCTCGTCTGCGCCCCGAGGCCGCACGATCGAGATGTCGGCGGCCTCCGGCGGACAGTAGGGGCAGAGATCCCACGAGACGTCGATCAGATGCCCGTTTCTGCAGCGTTTCTCTGCCACCGGCTCAGCCATGGAACGCCACCGCGACGGCGCTCCGTCCTCCGAAGTAGATGATGTCGCCGTCCGTCAGGACGTGACGGTCGACGCGCCTGTCATTGACCCAGGTGCCGTTCGACGATTTTCGATCGATCAATAATACCCTCCCCTCGAGCTCGACGATCTCGGCGTGAAGCCGGGAGATCTTCGGATCGTCCAGGACGATCTCGCAGAGCGAGGCCTCGCGTCCGATCCGGATTCCGGATCCGCCCAGGCCGATCTGCTCGCCGGCGCGGGCGCCGTTCAGGATCGTGAGCCGCCCGAGGACGCCGCCTGGAGCGGCCGTGCGGAGCGGCACCAGCAGAGTGGCCTCGGGCGGCTCCCCCGGAGCGGAGGCCGCCTCCGCGCGTCGAGGAGCCGCCGAGGAGGCGGCCGGGCGAGACTTCCTGCGCCGGCGAATCCGGGGGCGCAGAAAGAGACCGGCGAGCAGCGCGGCGAGCGCCGCAGCGGCGATCAGAGTCGTGCCGCCGACGCGATTCTTCCAGAACGGGAGCGTCCGCACCGCCGCCTCGGCGTCGCGTGCGAGGCGGGCGACGTCGGGATTTCCCGGGAAGATCTCGTTCGCTTTCTTCAGCCCCTTGAGCGCATCGCGCCAGTCCCCGGCGGCCGCCGCTTCGAGCGCCGCGGCGTAGACGGGCGCGAAGCTCCCCGTCTCGCGCAGATCGACGCGGCGCCGGGAGAGGTAGGGGCGAGCGACCCGGATCGGGACGAGGAATTTGATCGCGTCCGCGGTCGCGTGGCCCCACGTCGCGATGCCGATGACTGCGCCGCTCCGGTCGATCGCCGGCCCCCCCGAGTTTCCCGGGTAAAGAGGGACCTCGGTCTGGAACACCGGAAGGTTCGCGACGTTCCGCTTGATCGAGGTGATGCTGCCGGGGTTGACCGTCGCCTCGAGATCGGTTTCCTGCGAGAGCCAGCCGCCGATGAGCTCGTCCGACGTGCTCGCGACGGCGGGGTATCCGATGACCCAGATCGGATCCTGGACGTGGACGGAATCCGAGTCGCCGAGCGGGAGGATCGGAAGGTCGTTCCGCTCGATGCGCAGGAGGGCGACATCGTCCCCTCGCTCGGCGAGGGAAGGGGAGAACTCCAGGATCGAGAACGCCGCGCGATCGCCGTTCGAGAGATCGACTTCGCGGAACGTGCGCACGTCGCGGAGCGAGCCTCTGCCGGCGAGGCGATCGATCAGCGGAACCAGAGCGGAGTCGCGATGGAGGGCGCGGAGCACGTCGATCGGATAGCGCGCGAGGAGCGTCGCGACCGCGCCGTTCTGGAGGAGGTCACGCTGCACGGCGGCGGGGTCGCGGATGAGCGAGACGACGTGGCCGCTGGTGAGAATGAACCCGTCAGGATGAACGACGAAGCCGCTGCCCGAGCCGCCGGCGCCGGTCTCGATCGACGCGTCGTCGCGGGGCGAGGGGAGGGCGCCGCCGAGCCCGCGCGCGGAGATTTCGCGATGCGCAGCGGCGAGTGCCGTCGCGGGAGCGGAGAAGGTCGCGGTCGCGTACGCGCGGACGCGGACGACGGCCGGGCGCGCGCCGTAGGAGATCCGCTGGACGGGATCGAGCGGAGGCGCGGTCTTTCGGCAGCCGGCGAGGAGGAGCCCGACGGCGAGGGCCGCGATGACGGCGCGGACGCGCGAATGGGGGCGCATGGCGAGGATGCTAGCCGACCGGCCGAAGGAACGCCGCGCGAAGCTCGTCCCAGAACCAGAATGTCGCTCCGGCCGCTCCCAGCAGAAGCGCGAGGAGCGCCCGCCGGGCCCCCGCGGCGCGCGGCGCGCCGCCCGCGGGCCCGGCGCTCGCGATCGGGACTTCCACGGTCTTCTGCGAGCGGTCCCCGGGCGCCCGCTCGGCACGGCAGACGATGACCGTCACGTTGTCGGGCGCGCCGGCGCGGTGCGCCAGCTCCATGCATCGCTCCGCGGCGCGCTCGACCGGCAGCATGAGCGCCTGCCGGATCTCGCTCGAAGGCACGAAGCCATGGAGGCCGTCCGAGCAGAGCAGGAACGTGTCGCCCGCCTCCACGACGGCGTCCCGGCGATCGACCTCGATCTCTTCGGCGACTCCGACGGACCTCTGGAGAACGTTGCGGCGCGGATGCACCGCCGCCTCCTCGGCCGTGATGAGGCCTTCGCGCACCATCGTCGCGACGAGCGAGTGATCGTCGGTGAGTTGTTCGAGCTCGCCCCCCCGGTAGCGGTAGATCCGGGAGTCTCCTACGTGGGCGATCCAGGCCTGGCCGCCGCAGAGGACCATCGCGCTGACGGTCGTTCCCATGCCCCGGAGGTCCGCGATCTCGGAGGACTCCCTGAATACCGCGGCGTTCGCGGTCCGGATCGCCGAGACGAGCGACTCGGGGATCTCTCCCGCCGACGCCTCGAGGAAGCGGTCGCGCACCGTTTCGGCGGCGAGCCGCGACGCGCGCGCGCCGCCCCGATGCCCGCCCATGCCGTCGGCGACGATCATCAGAAGGCCCCCGGAGGCGCACTGCGGGGGGGTTGACGATCAGCCCGAAGTCCTGGTTCTCGTTCCGGACCTTTCCGACGTCGCTGCGGAGCGCGACCTGGAATGCCGCGGTGGCGGAGCCGCCGGGCGCGGGCTCGTGCTTCTCGTTGGTCATCGGCGTGAGCTGACGCGATCGTCCTGGGGAGCCGGTCATTCGAATTATACAGGAGGGGAGTGCGGGGTCTGGCGACCGCTTCCCGATATAATTCGACCTTCAGCGATGGAACAGCTCGAGCTGCACTACGTCGACGGCGGTTCCGCCCGGATCCTCGAGCTTCGGGGGGAGGCGATCACGATCGGCCGGATCGAAGGAAACGATCTGGTCATCAACCACCCGTCGGTGTCGCGCCGCCACGCGACGGCTCGAGATGCGCGGCTCGCGAGTGGTGGGTCGCCGACCTGAACTCCACCAACGGGATCAAGGTCAACGGCGCGCCCGTCACGGAAGCGGTGATTCGCGCGGGCGACCGCCTCGCGGTCGGGTCCGTCAGGTCGAGGTGCGCGGCATCGCCGGCGGTCGACTTCTCCGAGGAGTCGCTGTTCGACAACGTGTCGGGGACGGTCATCCGGAGGATCTCCGATTTCAACTCCGAGTTCGGCCTGGACGACGCCGGGGCGATGCCGCAGAAGCCGGCGGCCCCCGTGCCGGGGACCGCCGACACGCGCGAGAAGATCTTCGCGGTCCTCGTGCAGGTCGCGAAGGTGCTCCTCGAATCGGAGGATCTGAACCAGGTCCTTCGGACCGTGATGGACCTCATCTTCAAGTACCTTCCCGTGGAGAGGGGGCTGCTCATCCTCTTCGACGAAGAAGGAAACCCGGTGCCGCGCCTCACGAAGTTCAGCGGAGAAGAGCCGGATCAGGAAATCCCGATCTCGCGGACGATCCTCAAGATGGTCGCCGACCAGCAGGTCTCCCTGCTGACCTCGAACGCCCTCGAGGACGCGCGGCTCATGGGCGGGAAGTCGATCGCGATCCACGGAATCCGTTCCGCGATGTGCGTACCGCTCTGGAACCGGAACCGCGTGATCGGCGCGGTGCAGGTCGACTCGCCGATCCACATCGGCCGCTTCAGCGAAGAGGATCTCGACCTGCTGACCGCTCTCGCGAACTTCGCCGCCGTCGCGATCGAGCGGGCGCAGCTTTCCGAGAAGATCGAGCAGGAGAGGAAGATCCGCGGAAAGCTCGAGAGGTATCACTCTCCCGGCGTCATCGACGAGATCGTCCGCCGCTCCGACACGGGACGACGAGCAGGAAGTGAAGAACGCCGAGGTCTCGATCCTGTTCGCGGACATCTGCGGGTTCACGTCGATCTCGGAGACCAAGAGGCCGGAGGAGGTCTCCGAGTTCCTCTCCCACTTCTTCAGTTGCGCCGTCGAGTCGATCTTCACCTAGGGCGGAACGCTCGACAAATTCATCGGAGATGCCGTCATGGCGTTCTTCGGCGCGCCGCTCTCGCAGGAGGACCACGCGGTGCGTGCGGTGCGGAGCGGCCTGATGATGCGGAAGCTCGTGGAGGAATGGAATTCCGACAGGGCGGCGACGGGGCTGCCGCCTGTGAGGATCCGGGTCGGAATCAACAGTGGGCCGGCCGTCGTCGGGAATGTCGGAACGGAGAAGCGCGTCGATTACACCGTGCTGGGAACTTCGGTCAACATCGCGTCCAGGCTCGAGAGCGGGGTCGCGAAACCGGGAGATGTGGTCGTCTCGCAGAACACGTTCGAGAGGCTCCCTGCGGGATTCACGACCGAGGCCCTCGGCGAGTTCTCGCTCAAGGGCCTTCAGCAGAAAATGCCGGTCTACCGGGTCATGGACGACCCGACCCCGGCAGGCGGCACCCTTTCGACGCGAGAGAGTCCGGTCGAATGAGGAAAAGACCTTCCGTCCTGACGATCGCCGGGAGCGATTCCGGCGGCGGCGCCGGCATTCAGGCCGACCTGAAAGCGATCGCGTTTCTCGGCGTGCACGGCGCGAGCGCGATCACGGCGATCACCGCGCAGAACAGCCGCGCGGTCACGGAGGTCTTCGCGCTGCCCGACGCGATCGTCGCGGCGCAGATCGACGCCGTCATGACGGACCTGCGTCCCGACGCCGTGAAGATCGGAATGCTCGGCACCGCGCGCCTGGTGCGCCTCGTCGCCGCCAAGCTCAGAGAGTGGAAGCCCCGCGAGGTGGTGCTCGATCCCGTGATGATCGCCTCGAGCGGCGCGCGCCTCCTCGAAGAGGACGCGGTCGCGGCGCTTCGAGACGAGCTGCTTCCTCTGGCGACCGTCGTGACCCCGAACTGGCCCGAAGCGGGGATCCTTCTCGGCCGCGAGCTCGGCGGCATGGAGGAAGTCGAGAAGATCGCCCGGGAGTTCGCGGCGCTCGGAGCCCGCCGCGTCCTGCTCAAGGGAGGTCATCTGCCGGGGCGGATGCTCGTCGACATGCTGATCGACGAGGAGCGGCGCGTCGAGTACCGCCATCTGCGGATCGATGAGGCCGAAGGCCACGGAACCGGATGTGCTTTGGCGTCGGCCGTGGCGGCCGGGCTGGCGCTGGGGAATTCCCTGGAGGAAGCCGTCCGGATGGCGACGGACGTGGTCCACGAGGCGCTGGTCGACCGGTATGGCGTCGGCGACTCGAAACCGGTGTACCTGGGGTTCGTCGCGGAACCTGCGCCGCCCGGGGAACGTCGGAGGGGAGGATTCAGCTCGCAGCGATGATGAAGACCGCCGCCACCGTCATCCGCATCGTCCTCCAGCCGCTCGCGGTCGGCCTGATCGCGGCGCTCGTCGTTCGCGCGACCCTTCTCCAGGCGTACTCGATCCCGTCCGGGTCGATGAGCCCGACTCTCGAGCCGGGCGATCACATTCTCGTCACGCCGCGGGTCGGTTTGCTCGGAGGCGATTCGGCGCGGCGCGGCGACGTCGTGGTGTTCCGCAATCCGGACGTCGGCCCCGGGTTCTTCGTCAAGAGAGTCGTCGCGCTCTCGGGCGAGCGCGTGGAGATCCGCTCCGGCCGGGTGCGCATCGACGGCCGGGTCCTCGCGGAGCCGTGGACGGAGGAGCGGACGCAAGGCAACGTTTCCGAGATCGTTCCTCCCGAGCACGTCTTCGTGTTGGGAGATCACCGCGGGGACTCGATCGACAGCCGCTCGTGGGGCCCTCTCCCGGCGGGGCGGATCATCGGGCGCGCCCGGTTGATCTTCTGGTCCTCGGACGGCGCATCGGGCTCGAGCGCGGCGGCGGATTCCGCTGGGATCGAGCGCGAACGCCCGCCGCGACCGCGGTGGGGACGGATCCTGCGACCGATCCGGTAGTCGCGAGAGCGGCTGGCGGTTTGACTTCGCCACGCCTCATTCGTACTCTCGTACGAGATCCATCGGGAGGGAAGTTTATGACGCGTCATCGGATGCAGCGTGGCGAAGGACAGATCGGTTGCATCATCGGTCTCATCTTTCTCCTCGCGGCGGGCTACATCGCTTTCAAGATGGTCCCGGTCAAGGTCCGCGCCGCGGATCTCCGGCAAGAGATCACGGACGTGGCGCGTTCCGCGGGCGTCTACAAGGAGCCGGCGATCCGGAGGCGCATCATGGCGAAGGCGGAAGAGCTCGACCTGCCGCTCGATCCCGACAACCTCGAGGTCGTCCGCAAGTCCGACCGTGTCTACATCGAAGCGAACTACGTCGTCCCGGTCGAGTTTCCGGGCTACACGTATCAGTGGCACTTCAAGCACATCGCCGACAATCCGGTCTTCTAGCTTCGATACCCGTGCCGATCGCTCGCCTCACGATCTCGGAAGTGCACCGCCGCACCGGCATTCCGGTGACGACCCTGCGCTTCTATGAGAAGGAGCTCCCCGACTTCTTTCACGTGGAGAAGACCACGGGGGGGCACCGCCGCTACACCGAGACGAGCGTCGCGCAGTTCCAGGCTGTCCGGCACATGGTGGAACAGGAAGGCGTGCGGCTCGGGCAGCTCCGCGACCGGCTCACTCCCGCCGGCGACGCCGGCGACGTGCGCCGGCACGTCGACCTCCTTCTGTCCGTGCAGGATGCGATGACCCAGCAGCTCGACGATCTGCGGGAGCGCGTGAAGGCGATCGAAGCGGAGCTGTCGATGATCAAGGGCGACGGCTCGCCTCGATCCTCCTCTTCTTCGAAGAAGCGCCGCTGGTTCTGAGCGCTTGACGAGTCGGCCTTCGGGCCGCACACTGACGGACGGAGCCTAGGGGTGGCCGCGAGCGCGGCCTGAGAGAATACCCTCGCACCTGATCCGGGTCATACCGGCGTAGGGAAGGCAACTCTCCGAAGCGATTCCCCGACAACTCCGAATGTTCGAACGTAGGGACCGCCTGCGGCGGTCCGTCTCCGGCGATGCGTGGAAACGGACCGGCGCAGCCGGTCCCTACGAAAACCAGGCACGGGCCACCGCCCGGAGCAAAGGAGCGCCGCCATGTCGCGTTCGGAGTGGATCGCCCGTAGAGAGGGCCCGATCGTCACCCAGATGCACTTCGCCAGGAAGGGCATCGTCACCGAGGAGATGGAGTTCGTCGCGCGCGCGGGAAGGGCTCGACCCCGAGCTGGTGCGGAGCGAGGTCGCGCGCGGCCGGATGGTCATCCCGGCGAACGTCCGGCACCCCGAGCTCGAGCCGATGGCGATCGGCATCGCGAGCCGCTGCAAGATCAACGCGAACATCGGCACCTCCGCCGTCACCTCGTCGCTCGACGAGGAGGTCGACAAGCTCCGGCTCTCGGTCCGCTACGGCGCGGACACGGTGATGGACCTCTCGACCGGGCGCAGGATCCGCGAAGTCCGCGAGGCGATCATCCGCGCCTCGCAGCGTCCCGATCGGGACGGTTCCGATCTACGAGGTCCTCGAGCGCGGCAGGCAAGGTCGAGGCGATCACGCCGCGAGCTGATCCTCGACGTGATCGAGGACCAGGCGCAGCAGGGCGTCGATTACATGACGATCCACGCCGGGATCCTTCTCCGCCACCTGCCGCTCGTCGCGGGCCGCGTCACCGGGATCGTCTCGCGCGGAGGGTCGATCCTCGCGCAGTGGATGATGTACCACCACGAAGAGAACCCGCTCTACACGCACTTCGACGAGATCTGCGAGATCTTCCGCCGCTACGACGTCACGTTCTCTCTCGGCGACTCGCTTCGCCCGGGCTCGCTCCACGACGCCTCCGACGCGGCGCAGTTCGCCGAGCTCGACACGCTCGGCGAGCTGACGCGGCGCGCGTGGGCGCGCGACGTCCAGGTGATGGTCGAAGGGCCCCGGCCACGTCCCGATGGACCAGATCGACATGAACGTGAAGCGCCAGCAGGAGGTCTGCGACGAGGCGCCGTTCTACGTCCTCGGCCCGCTGGTGACCGACATCGCGCCCGGATACGATCACATCACGTCGGCCATCGGCGCCGCGCTCGCGGGCTGGTCCGGGCGCCGCGATGCTCTGCTACGTCACGCCGAAAGAGCACCTCGGCCTGCCGGACGCCGAAGACGTGCGGAACGGGATCATCGCGTACAAGATCGCGGCGCATGCCGCGGACATCGCGCGGAAGCGCCCCGGCGCGCGGGATCGCGACGACGCGCTCTCGCGCGCGCGCTACGCGTTCGACTGGAACGAGCAGTTCCGCCTCTCGCTCGACCCGGAGCGGGCGCGCGAATACCACGACGCGACACTCCCGCAGGAGCATTTCAAGACCGCCGAGTTCTGCTCGATGTGCGGCCCGAAGTTCTGCTCGATGTCGATCTCGCAGAAGCTCGGCAACAGAGAGGAAATCGAGGCGTTCGTCGCGGAGATTCAGAACAAGATGGCGGCGACGGCCAGGTAACGACGGTAGGGGCGGCCTGCGGCCGCCCGGAACCTCGATTCGGCGTGACCGAAGGTCCGGGCGCCCGCAGGGCCCCTACGTTTTGCGCGGGAAAGGAAGGAACATCGATATGACCCGAATCACGATTCGCCCCAACGGGCCCTACGTCGTCGACGGCGAGTTCGTCCTCGTCGACGAGAATGGAAACGAGATCACCCCGATCAAGAACAAGCTCTGTCGCTGCGGCGCCTCCGTCACGAAGCCGTACTGCGACGGAACGCATTCCAAAATCGGTTTTCAGGGAGCCATCGCTGCGGTCAAGGCCGAGGAAGGGTCCTGATTCGACCGTTCGCTTGACGACGGTGGCGTAGGGGCGCGACCCGCGGCCGCCCGGAATCTCGATTTTCGCTGACGGAAAGTCCGGTACAAACATGCAGGCCGTCCCTACGGCTTCTCCCGAAGGAGGACCTCCGGTTCCCCCTCGATCTCGGCGATGGAGTCTTCCAGCTCGAACACGACTCTTCCCAGCCGCGGCCGGCGGCGGACTCCTCACCGGGCGTTTCGATCACGAACGGGGGCCACCCTTCCATTGAGACGCGTCAGGTTGCACGAGGAGGACCGCGGGAGCGTCTCGGTGTAACTTGCTCTTCCGCGCAGAGATGTGACCGCCCGATGCCTGACGGGCTTTGTAAAGAAATTTTGCTCCTGCGTCGGCTCCGCAACGGGACATCGGGGAGCCTTCGCCTGCCGGGCCTCCGCTTCTGGGCGTTCGTCAACGTGACGAACAACGAGACGCAGCACGTGACGACGATTACGCCGCAGTAGGCGACGGCACGAGAAAACGGGAGGCGGGTCGGCGTGCGCCGGGCCGTCTCCCATTCACTTGCGCCCGTCCAGCCGATGTTGCGCCGCAACCGAGCTCAGGAGGCGGCGGTTCGCTCGGCCTGCGTGAGCCGCGCGCCCTCCCACGATTCGTACTCGGGGGAGAAGAAGGCGAGGCGGGTGCGCTTGAACTCCTTGACGGGGAAAAGGGCGCGCATCTCGTCCACGCCCGTCGCCTCGGAGAGCTCGGCGAGGATCGCCTCGCACTCGTCGACGGAGCGCCCGTGGACGATCGTGAAGACGTTGTACGGCCAGTCTTCGTAGGTCGGGCGGAGGTAGCACTGCGAGACGGACTTGTGCGCGGCCATCCGCGCGCCGACGGCGTCGACCTCGTCCGCGGAGACGCGCCAGACGCCCATGACGCTGGCCGAGAAGTTCGAGCGGCGCGCATCGACGAGAGCGGCGAAGCGCCGCATCTGCTGGCGCTCGGCGAAGAGGCGCGCCGCCGCGACCAGCTCCTCTCCGGAGAGTTTCGAGCCGCGCGCCAGGACATCGAACGGGCGGGGATGAAGGGGCAGATCCTTCTGGAGCAGCCGGATGATCTCGATCTCGTTCGCGGTGAGCCCGGCGCCTTCGGTTCCTTCCTCGTCCGCGCCGGAATCGTCGTGCGCCGCGTCCGCTCCGCTCGCCTTGAAGGACTTCAGGGCGGGAAGGAGGCGAACGGCCTCGCATTCTGCCTCGGCACCGAGAATCTCGATCGTGCGCTCGAGCCCGAACCTCGACGTCGGCGGGACCGCGATCGTGAACCAGAGGTTGAAATCGTGGTTGCGGCGGTAGTTCTGGTAGACGCCCGGGTGGCCGCTGATCGCGCCGGCCGCCGCGTCGATCCGCTCCGGGTCGACCTTCGCCGCGACCAGAGAGAGCCTGTAGCCGCACGCGCGCGGATCGAACACGCCGCTGATCTGCCGGATCAGCCCCTCGTTCTTGAGCCGGTCCGCCCGCTTGATCACTTCCTTTTCCGACATGTCGATCTGCTGACCGACGAGAGCGAAGGGCGTCGACGAGAGAGGCACTTCGGACTGAAGCGCATCGAGAAGGTCCCGGTCGCGGTGATCGATTTCCTGCATTTCGCTCTCCGTGTAGTGAGCAGGTGAACTGAGGCTCGAGAAGGTGCGCATTGTACTCCGCGCGCGAAGAGCTTTTGAAGTGAGGGATCGGGCTTGACTTTCCCTCCGGGAGATGCTTCCGGAGGGCGCGCCGGCAACATTCGCAGTTATGCGGATGATCGGCGCGAAAACGCGCGAATCGGGCGCTCGGAAATGGTCACACGCGCTCGGAACCGTCATTCATGACACGCGTCTGCACCTGGATCGATTCGTGGTGAATGAGACGGAGCAGATCGCGCAGAAAGCCCTCGTCGAGGCCCATCGCGCGGCCGATCGCCCCGCGCGTCCGGACGATCTCCTCCCAGCGGTTGACCTGGAGGATCGTCACGTTGTTCTCGCGCTTGTAGTGGCCGATCCGCGCGGCGATCTTCATCCGCGCGGCGAGCTTCTGCACGAGCTCCTCGTCGAGCTGGTCGATCTCCCGCCGGAGCGTCCCGAGCACGTCGCGGAAGCCCGGCGTCCGCCGTGGCGGGCGCGCGGACGACGAGCTCGGCGAGGATCGCGTCGAGAGCGAGAGGCGTGAGCTGCTGGCGCGCGTCGCTCCAGGCCGCGTCGGGGTGGATGTGGCTCTCGATCATCAGGCCGTTCATGCCGAGGTCGAGCGCCTTCTGCGCCACGAGCGGGATCAGCTCTCGATTTCCGCAGATGTGGCTCGGATCGCAGAGCAGCGGGATCTCCGGCATCCGCGTCTTCAGCTCGATGGGGATCTCCCACATCGGGACGTTCCGGAACGCCCCCTTCTGAAACGACGAGAAGCCGCGATGGATCGCGCCGAGACGGCGAATGCCGGCGCGGCCGAGCCTCTCGAGGGCTCCGATCCACAGATCCAGATCCGGATTGACGGGATTCTTCACGAAGACCGGGATGTCCACGCCCGTCCAGCGCATCGGCGATCTCCTGGACGGAGAACGGGTTGACGCTGGTCCGTGCCCCGATCCAGAGGACGTCGACCCCGTGGCGCAGGCAGGCTTCGACGTGGCCGCGGTTCGCGACCTCGGTTGCCACGGGAAGGCCCGTCTCTTCCCGCGCGCGCAGCAGCCATGCGAGGCCGGCTTCGCCGGCGCCCTCGTATTCGCCCGGGCGCGTGCGCGGCTTCCAGATCCCGGCCCGCAACAGGTGAATGCGCCCGGTCGCGGCGAGCTGTCGCGCCGTCTCGACCATCTGCTCTTCGGTCTCGGCGCTGCACGGTCCTCCGATGATCATCGGACCCACGGCGGGCAGGAAGTCGGCTCTCTCTTCGATCTGCGGTTCTGTCGTCATGGCATGGTCCCCATTTCTTCCTGCGAACGCGAGTGAAGTTGCCGCGTCCGGGTCGTTCGGTTGCGTGGCTGCCGGTCCGGCGATGTCGTCCAGCACCCGGCGGATCTCGTTCCCGCGCGTGGTCGCGGCGTGAAGGCCGTCGCGGTCGCCGCCGGCGAGCGCCTCTCGGAATGCGGAGAGGTGCGCGATGTACTCGTCGAGCGCGCGCGTCAGATGCGCGGCGTTCTGCTGAAAGATCGGGACCCACGTCGACGGGGCGCTCTTCGCGAGCCGGACCGTCGACGCGAACCCGCTCCCCGCCAAAAGAAAGATGTCCTTCTCGTCCTTCTCGATGTCGAGCACCGTCTGCCCGAGAAGGAAAGAACTGACGTGGGATAGATGGGAGACATACGCGAGGTGGCGGTCATGCTCGTCGGCCTGCATGAACGTCGTTCTCATCCGGAGAGCGTCGAAAAGGGACGCGGCGACCGCGAGAGCGCGCGGACTGGAGCGCTCCCGCTCGCAGACGATGTTCATCCGGCCGGCGAAAAGGCCGGGCATTGCCGCGCGCGGCCCCGAGTTCTCCGTGCCCGCGATCGGATGCGACGCGACGAAACTCCCGCGGCGAGGGTGAGCGGCGACGGCGGTACAGACGGCCGATTTCGTGGAGCCCGTGTCGATCGCGACGGCGCCCGGGGGAAGGGCGTCGAGGACGGCGGGGAGGATCGCGCCGATGGCGTCGACCGGAAGCGCGATCACGACGAGGTCCGCGCTTGCGAGCGCCTCGTCGAACGACGCGATCCGATCGACCAGGCCCAACGCGAGGGCCGCTGCCGCATGCTCTTCGTTCGATTCGACCCCCGCGAGCCGCGACGCGAATGCGCTCCGTCGGAGGTCGATCGCGATCGACCCCCCGATCAGCCCGAGGCCGGCGATGACGACGTTCATGAGGCGGCCCTCCCGGCTCCGAGGACCGACGCCGTGCGTCTTTTCGCGAACCGCTCGATTCGGGCGCGCGCCTCCCGAAGCGATTCCTCGGGGCTGCAGAGCGAGAGCCTCACGAAGCGGCGTCCCGCGGGGCCGAAGATCGCTCCCGGCGCGATGAATACGCGCGTCGCGACGAGGATCTCATCGAGCCACTCGGCTACGTTCCCGACCTCGTCCGGAGCTTTCGCCCAGACGAAGACGCCCGACTGGGACTCGGAAACGCGGCATCCCAGCGCGCGCAGCAGATCGTCGGCGACCCTCCGGCGCGACGCGTACTCCGCCCGCAGCGCGGCGAGCCGGGCGGGCGGCTGCGCGAGCGCTTCCGCGGCCGCGAGCTGGATCGGGAGGAACATCCCGGAATCGGAGTTGCTCCTCACGCGGAGGACGGCATCGATGTAGTCCGCGTTTCCCGCGACCCAGCCCACGCGCCAGCCCGCCATGTTGTGGGACTTGCTCAGAGAGCCGAGCTCGAGCGCGACCTCGAGGGCGCCGTCGATGGACAGAAGGCTCAGCGGCTCCCCATCCACGAGGACCCCGTAGGGATTGTCGTTCACGAGAAGGAAGCGGTTCCGTCGCGCGAGCGCGACGAGCGCTTCGAGCTCCCCCCGCGTTGCGGCGCGGCCGGTCGGCATGTGGGGAAGGTTCACCCACATCAACTTCACGCGCGACAGATCGCTCGCTTCGATCGCCTCGAGGTCGATCGCCCACCCGCGCTCTTCGCGCAGCCGGTACGCGCGGGGGATCGCCCCGGCGAGACGCGCCGCCGAATGGTACGTGGGGTAGCCGGGGTCGGGCACGAGCACCTCGTCGCCCTCATCGAGGAATGCCATCGAGACGTGGAGGAGCCCCTCTTTCGATCCCATCAGAGGGAGGATCATCGCGCCGGGGTCGAGATCGATCCCGTAGACGTCGCGGCAGAAGCGAGCGATGGCGGCGCGAAGGGGGAGGATCCCCCGGTAGGACTGGTACCGGTGAGCGTCGGGGAAGGCCAGGGACTCGACCAGCGCCTCGATCGCAGCGGGCGGAGGGGAGAGGTCGGGACTGCCGATCCCGAGGTTGATGACGGGCAATTCCGGAGAGTCGAGCCGCCCGACCTCGGAGAGCTTCCGCGAGAAGTAGTACTCCCCCACGGAATCGACTCGCCTTGCCGGTTCGATGATCATCCTGTTCCGCCTCGCCAATCCGCGTTCGTTTTTGGAGCAAAAAAAAGGTCCCGGCAGCGCCGGGACCTCGTCGAGTTCGTTGTGCCTGTCAGATCAGCAGCACGCCTCCCGGCCGGGGCCCCTGTTGGAGGTCGACCAGTACCAATAGGAAGCGAAGCGCGGGCTGAGCGTGCTCATGGTCGTGGAGGGAGAGAGTAGGGGGAGGAGCGGGCGGTGTCAAGCCCGGGCCGTCAACCGGTAGGGGCGGCCTGCGGCCGCCCGGGCCCTCGATGCGCGCAATACGAGATTCCGGGCGGCCGCAGGCCGCGCCTACGTCAACGTGAGAACGGGCGGGGCCGAACCGGTGGCGACGTCGCCGTCAGCATCTCCTCGGCGCGCGCCGCCGCGTCGGAGACGTCGATGCCGGCGTGGAGCGGGCGATAGGGGCCGAGCTTCTCGAGGCCGGACCGGAAGAGGCGCTCGGCGCCGCGGGTGTTTCCGCGGCGGGTGTGATGCCATGCGGCGGCGAGCTGGATCAGGCCCTGGACGAAGAGGCGAAGCTCCGGCCCGGCATGCAGCCAGAGCTCCTCCCAGGCCTCGTGCGCCTCCCAGTACGCGCCCCGGTTGAAGAGCTCGACTCCGCGCGCGAGCACGCGGGCCTCGTCGTCCGGGGCGCGGCGAGTCATCAGAGCTTTCGGATGATCGCTTCCGTGAAGGCCGTCGTGGAGGCCGAGCCTCCGAGGTCGCGCGTGAGGACGGTGCCGTCTTTGAGCACGCTCATGAGCGCGGTCGTGATGCGCTCGGCAGCGGCGCGCTCGCCGATGTGGTCGAGCATCAGGATCGCCGACTGGAGGAGCGCCATCGGATTGGCCTTGTTCTGGCCGGCGATGTCGGGGGCGGAGCCGTGGACCGCCTCGAAGACGGCGCCGTTCTCGCCGATGTTCGCGCCCGCGACCACTCCCAGGCCGCCGACGAGGCCCGCGCAGAGATCGGAGACGATGTCGCCGTAGAGATTTTCCAGGCAGAGGACGTCGAACTGCTGCGGGCGCGTGACCATCTGCATGCAGAGGTTGTCGACGATCTTGTCATCGGCCGTGATGCCGGGGTACTCCTCGGAGACCTCCCGGAAGCAGCGGAGGAAGAGGCCGTCCGTCAGCTTCATGATGTTGGCCTTGTGGACGGCGGTGACTTTCTTGCGCCCGTGCAGTTTCGCGTATTCGAACGCGTAGCGCGCGATCCGCCGGGAGGCTTTGTCCGTGATGATCTTGAGGGATTCCATCACGCCGGGGATCACCTCGTGCTCGATGCCGCTGTAGAGGCCCTCGGTGTTCTCCCGCACGACGACGAGGTCGACGTCGTCGAAACACGTCTTGATCGCGGGGAGGGACCGCACGGGGCGGAGGTTGGCGTACAGGTCGAGCGTCTTGCGGAGGCGGACGTTGATCGAGGAGAAGCCCGTGCCGACAGGCGTCGTGACGGGTCCTTTGAGCGCGACCTTGTTCTTGAGGATCGACTCGATCGCTTCGCGCGGAAGAGGATCGCCGAAGGTGGGGATCGCCTCGGCTCCGACGACGAATTTCTCCCAGGCGATCTTCACGCCGGTCGCGTCGAGAATGGCGACGACGGCGCCGGTGACTTCCGGGCCGATTCCGTCGCCCGGAAGAAGAGTGATGGTGTGCGTCACGGCGAACTCCTTTTCGCGGCCGCGCGGGGCCGCTCAGTTGCGGGATGAGAGGATGGGGCGCGCATCCGCGGCCTGCAGCGGAAACACGTCGAGCAGGTCCCGATAATCCGGCAGCTCGTTCACGCAGAGCCGGATGCTGTCCAGGGTCGGAGGGATGTAGGCGAGATAGTGGTGCCGGTCGCGCATGATCGACTGGCGGGCGAACGTCCCGACGATCTTGACGGAACGTTGCAGCAGAGTCTCGAAATACCGGCGCGGAAGAGCGCAGTCGCTCCCGGCGCTGTCGCGGTAGTAATCGATGAGCGCCCGTTCCGCCCGCGGCCCCAGAGAGCGGGCGACGCCGCGGTCCCGCAGGAGAGACGCGAGATCGTACGCGTCAGGACCCATTCTCAGATCCTGATAATCAATCACATAAATATCATCATTTAGAATGTGCAGATTCTGACCATGGAAATCGCGATGACAAAGAACGTATGGATGCCTCGCGATCGCCGCGCTCAGCGCCTCGAAGCAGCGTCCGAGCCGCGCCAGCTGATCCTCGTCCTCGACCCCGCACATCCGCCGGACCCAGTACTCGACGGTCATCTCGAGCTCTCTGAGGAAGTCCTGACCGGTGAACGGGGGATTGATCCGCCCCGCCTCGGGCGGAGAGCGCTGGAACCGCACCAGCAGGTCGATCGAGCGGCGGTAGAGGCTGAAGGCGCGTTCCGGCTCCCTCTCGAGGAGCTCGAAGAGCGTGACGTCGCCCACGTCCTGCTGCACGACGGCGAAGTCGCAGTGGCTGTTGACTTCGGGCACGCGCGCATGGTCGCGGATCGCTTCCCAGGCGCCCAGGAACCGTCCGACGACCTCGCGCACCGGCTCGGGGTAATAGGCGACCATGTAGCGTTTCCCCGCCGGCGTGGCCACGCGGTAGTACGCCCTGACGGAGGCGTCGCCGAGCAGGGGATCGACCTCGGATCTCTCCTCCGAGAGTCGCGCGCAGGTACTCTTCCAGCTCCGGCGGAGTTCGGGTCATGCTGGCGTCCCCAAAATGCGGAATCGGGGCCAGAAGCTCTCCGGCGCCTCGATTCTCACCGGTCCCGCGGGGCCGGTCGGCCGACGCCTCGCGGGACCGGAGGCATCGGCCGATTCCGCGGAAGCGTCAGCCCTTCTCGGATCGGATCGTGACCTTCTCGATCGTCACCGGATCATCCGGATTTTCTTTCCCCTTGGCCACGCTCACGATCTTGTCGGCGACGTCCATACCCGAGACGACCTCGCCGAATACGGAGTACTGCCCGTCGAGGAAGTTCGAGTCCTTGACGACGATGAAGAACTGAGAGGAGGCGCTGTCGGGCTGGCCGCTCCTGGCCATCGATACGATGCCGCGGCGATGCGGGACGTCGTTGAACTCGGCCTTCACGTTCTTGCCCGAGCCGCCCGTTCCCCACGTCCCACGGTTCGCCGTCTTGGAGTTCGGATCGCCGCCCTGAATCATGAAACCGGCGATGACCCGGTGGAAGCGGACGCCGTCGTAGAAGCCCTGCTCGGCGAGGTCGATGAAGTTCTTGACGTGATTCGGCGCTTTCTCGGGGAAGAACTTGATCGTGATGGTGCCCTGCGAAGTCTGGAGATCGGCGACTTTATCGGCGTAGTAGGACATCGGTTTCTCCTCCGGCTCGGCCGGGGCGGTCACCGCGGTCTCGGCCTGGGTCGTAGCGGCGGTGGACTCGGTCGTTGCCTGGGCAGTCGTGTCCACGGCGGGTGGCTGGGTCTCGCTGCCCGAGCAGGAGACGAACATCAGGAGCATGGGAACGAGAGCGAGAGTCGAGGGGGACATGGGACCTCCGCGTCCAAAGTATTTTCGGCTTGATCGGTGAGATCACCGACAGAGGGAGACAACTCCATTCGATCGGGATGCAAAAGTCAATCGAATTCGGTCAGCGGGATCCGCCGAGGGTGCGGATCTGGATCGTTCCTTCGGTTGCGCGAAGGGTGAGCTTCTCCCCGCCGCCGTTGATTTTTCCCGTCGCGCGGATCCGCGTGCGTCCGCCGACGCTGTCGCGAACGATCGTGAGGCCTCGCAGGTCCGTATGGATGACGTTCGCGCTGTCGGACGAGGTGATGACCGTGGCGTCGATCTCGGCGCCGAACCCGCTGGGGAGTTGCATGGTGAGATTTCCGTCATCGGTCGAAGCATCGACCCGAAGGCGCGAGACGCCGGCGGGGATGCCGATGAAGACGTCGCCGGAGCGGGTCTGCGCTTCGACGGGCGCTTCGGCGCGGTGGACGATCACGTCGCCGCCCCCGGAGCGGAGCTCGAGCGGCCCGGAGGAACGGCCGATCCGGATCAGTCCGGCATCGGTGACGGCCGACCCGCCTTTCAGGGCGCCTCGGATCACGATGTCGCCCACCGAGGTGTGAGCCGTGACGCGGCCGACGATATCGCCGAGGTGGAGCGATCCGCCGAGGGACCGGAGGTCGCCCGTGCCGGCGACGCGGCCGACGACGATCTCGCCGGCGCGGGTGGAGATGTTGGCGTCGCCGTCGATCTGGCCGATGAAGATGCTGCCGAGCGGCGTGTCGACGCGGTAATCGCCCGCGATGTGCGCCTGCTGCGCGGCGAACGAGCGCGCGGTCGGCATCTGCATGAGCAGAGTTCGCGTGACGCGCTGAAAGGCGAGCTGCGTGGCCGGTTGCAGGGGAGCCGGGCGTGCCGCGGGGCGGCTGCCCTCCGGTTCCCGAGGCGCGGCGATCACGGATGCGTGCTCGATGGTGTTCTCCGGGCGCAGCAGATAGACGTCGCCGAGAACCGAGCTCGTGACCACTTCCGGCCCCTTGTTGCCGTTGATGGCCGCGTAGTAGCGCCGCGTGTTGTCCTCGGCGCGAAAGAAGCCGTGCGCGCGGAACGAGGAGTGGACTCCGCCGCGGGCGGTCTCGGCGGTCCAGTTGAAGGATGCGCCCACGGGTGCGGCCACCTCGACGCGGCCGCTCACGCTGGAGAGGTACGCGTCATTGGAGAGGTTCAGGGGGAGAGTCGCACGGACGATGGCATTCACGCTCTCGACGCGCACCGGGCCGGCGAGCCCACTGAGCTCGATGCGGCCGGAGACGTTCCTGACCGTGACGGATCCGGTGATGCCGCTGATCTGGATCAGGGGCGTGCTGATGTTCACGACGGTGATGTTGGTGGCGAAGGGGACCTCGATCTTGTAGGCGACGCTGCTTTCCCACCGCCCGTTGCGGAGCGGGTAGGCGACCAGCGTTCTGAGGGCCCTCGCGTTCGCGACGCCGTCGAGCTGAAGGCGCGTGAGCCGGCGTCCGTTCTCGACGTCCGCAGCGTCGACGCCGCGTACGACCTTCACGGCTTCCCACCGGAGCCCCGGTTTCGCGGTGCCGACGATCTCGATCTGCCCGATCGGGTTATCGATCAGAAGGGAACCTTTGGGAGCCAGGGCGACGGCGCTCCGGAACCGCTCGACACTCTGGCGCGCCGGCATCTGAGCGGACGCCCCCGCAGCGGCGAGCACGAGGGCAGCCGCAGCGATCAGAGGACGAAAGTTCATGAGCATCACGCTTCTCACAGATCGATCTGACTGAGGGCTTCCGCGGCCTTGACCCGGACGTAGAGGTTCTCGTCGTTCTGCGCCGCCTTCTGGCGGAGCGTATCGACCATGCCGGGATCGAGCGGCGTTCCGGCGCGGGCGATCTTCGCGAGCGCCTCGATCGCCTTGAGGCGAACGGCCGGATTCGGATCGTTCTTGAGCACCGAGATCAGGGCCGCCTGGGACGTCGAGGTCGCTTCCGCGGGCATCTCGCGGAGGGCGTCGATCGCTTTGAGGCGCACGCCTTCGTTCGTCTCGGTGGCGAGAACCCCGGCGAGGGCCCGCGCGACGTCCTCGCTTCCCTTGCCGCCGGTGGAGGCATTGCTCCGGATCCACTCGATCGCGGCCGAGCGGGAGTGGCCGGCGCCCTGCTCGTTCTCGACGAGGTAGGTCAAAAGGTTCGACACGCCCTCTTCCTCGGGGCGGCCTGCGACGGTCACGCGGGACGTGAGGTCGAATGCGAGCTCCACCTGCCCGCCGGGAGCGTCCGAGACGAAGCGCACGTTCTCGATGCGGGGATTTCCCTCGATCGCCGGCGCGAGCTGCGATGCGGGAATGAGCTGAGTGCCCGCGATCCGAAATGTGGGAGTCGACACAGCCGTCGCTTCCGCTCCGGCAGGAGCGAGCTGGCGGCCGGCGAAGAAGGACGCGCCGACGAGCACCGTGACGGCGGCCGCCTGCGCGAGCCATCGCGCCGCGGGTCGCGACCGGAAGGGAAGCACGCGCGCGCGGGCCGGAAGGTCGAGCGTCGCGAAGAATCGATCGCGCACCGGGGAAGGGACGGGCAGCTCGGGAAGAGCTCCCATCAGCGTCCACGTCTCGCGCAGCCGCTCCCACTCGCCCCGGCATTCGCCGCAGCTCTCGATGTGAACATGAGCGCTTTCCCGCTCGGCGTGGCTCAAGGCCTCCAGCAGAAGCTGGGGCATCCGTTCACGAGTTACATCACACTCAGACATTGTTCTCCTCCCGCAGCATCGCGCGTCAACGCTTTCTTGAGCGTTTCCATCGCGCGGAAGACGCGAGTCTTGACCGCTCCCTCGGAGCAGCCCGCGATTTTCGCAATCTCGGCGTACGACAAGCCCTGATACCGCGAGAGCAGGATCGCCTCGCGCTGCTCCGGCGTGAGCAGCCCGAGCGCCCGCTGAACGAGCATCTCGGTCTGTTTCCTCTCCATGTCCCGGTCGGGGGCCGCGTCCGCCGGGGTCGCGAGCGTCAGCAGCGTCTCCTCGGATTCCTTCGCCCGGTTGTCCGCCTTCCGCAGGTGATCCCGGCAGTGGTTCGCGGCGATCGAAAAAAGCCAGGTCGAGAGTTTTGCGTCTCCGTGAAACTGGCTCGCGTAGCGGATCATCTTGACGAACACTTCCTGCGTGGCATCTTCTGCGGCTTCGCTGTTCTTCAGAAAGCGGTAGGCGAAGTTGTAGATGCGCGCGCTGTAGCGGTCGAAAATCTCCCCGGCCGGAGTGAGGTCGCCGCCCTGAAGGAGCTTCATCAACTCCTGATCGCTCAGGTGCTTCATCTCCGGCTCTGTCCTGTTCGACGGGCTCATTCGGGAAAGGTTACGGCTCCAGCGGCCGGCTGGCGGCCGCGGCTCTGGTCGACAACAAAGGGGGGCGCCGTTCGATTCACGACGGGTCGGGAACCACTTCCGGGAGCCTCGCCTCGACGGCGAACCCGCCCGCGGCCGCCCCGCCGATCGCCAGGGTCACGGCCCAGACGTCCAGCATCGTCAGGAGCACTTCCGTATCGCCGAAGTTGAACTCGAACAGCCCTGCGATCGCCAGCCCGACCGCGGCGGCCATCCCCCCGTCCACCCAGGGGGCGGCCCCCGGGCTCCCTCTCCGCCGCGCGGCGTCGCGAAGAAACATGAGGATCAGCGCGAGCCAGGCCGCCAGCGCCATCAGCCCGCGCTCGGCCCAGATCTGGACCGGGTTGCTGTGGAGATGGGGAATCCGGAACCTGGGCGCGTCGCCCTTCCGGTAGAGCGGGTAGATCTCTTTGACATTGCCGGGTCCGACCCCGAAGAGCGGATGGTCGCGGATCATCTCCGCCCCCGCCTCGGCCATCCGGATCCGGTCGAGCACCGAGGTCTGACGGAGATCGAAGCTCGAGACGAAGCGGGCGAAAAGCGCATCGGGGCTGAAGCTCACCGCGAGGAGGAGGAGGGGGACCAGCCAGGGGATCACCCGAATGCGGCGGAGCGCGACGATCGTGAGTGCGCCGGCGAGCCAGCCGATCCAGGCGCCGCGGGTGAAGGTGAGCGCGAGGGCCGCGGTGGTCAGAAGGGCGGCCGCCCAGTGAACGGCCTTTCCGGCGCGGCTCAGGCTCGTGCTGATGAAGAGCAGCGAGAGCGGAAGGAGGATCCCCGAGAACGTCATCACGTGAGCCGTGGTCCCGGTGATCCTGTGCTCGAGCGCGTCGCGACCGAGAATCAGGTACTGAGCGAGGCCGAACGTCGACTGGAAGAGAGCGAGAACGAGAAGGGCTCCGATCGCGATCCGCGTGAGGCCGCGCACGGTGGCGTAGAGAGCGAGGGCGAGAGGGAACGCGAGGAACGGGAACCACTCGCCCGCCTCAAAGAGCGACGCGAGCGGACGGGGCGAAACGAGCGCGGAGGCGAACGACGCGGCGACGAAGAGACCGAGAGGGAGATAGACCGCGTGGAACGGGACCGTCAGCTCGCCGCGCTTCCAGGCCACCGCGGCTGCGAGGATCGCGATGCCGAGAAAGACTTCCGAGCTCCCGATCCACCCCTCGCACAGCAGATGGGCGAGATACGCGAAGATGGCGATGCGGAGGCTTCGGGACTGAGGGAGGACGCCGGGCGGGATCAGGCGCGGCAGAGGCAACTCAGGACTCGGTGATCGCTTCTTCGACGAGCATGACCGGGATGTTGCTCACGACCGGGTAGATCCGGCCGCACCGGACGCACCGGAGTCCCTCCTCGACGACCGGCTCCTCGCCTCGGAACTTGTCGCGATAGCGGTCGCGCAACTCGGCGCGGCGCGCATCGTCGAGGGCGACGACCTTCACCTCTTCCTTGCAGAGGGGGCAGGCGAGGATCTCGAGAAGCTCCGGGTCGACGGCCATGACGGGGCATAGTCTATCATGGCGCGCGCGGTGGAGAGGGGCGGCCGGCATGCTATATACAAGCACGCTTATTCATAACGAGTAATCGAATGAAAATTCTTCATCTTGCGTCGTTCAACCGCTGGACGGGCGCCGCGGCCCCCGCATTTTCGGAGGTCGAGGCCCTGCGGCGGTCCGGCGTCGACGCGGATTACGGGTATGTCGGCGGGTCGACTCTCGAGGAGAGGATCGGCAGGCTCCCGTTCACGCGGGCGATCCTCGAGCGGGATCAGGCGCCCTGGTCGCTCGCGCGCTCGGTGTCCCGGCTCCGCCGGGCGGTCCGCGAGGGGGAGTTCACCGTCGTCCACGCGCACCTCGCGCACGACCACTGGCTCGCCCGGGCCGCCGTCCGCCCTCTGGCGGGCGTCGCGCTCGTCAGGACGTTCCACGCGAGGCGGACGCTCCGGACGGACCCTTTCTCCCGCTGGCTCGTTGGAGGAACGGACGGCGTCTGCGTCAACAACGCGGCTTTGGCGGCGCACCCGCTCCTCGCCGGGCGGGAGGCTCTTTACACGCCGCCCCCCGTCGACGAGACGACATTTCGACCCGGGTGCGACGTCCGCGACCTGTACGGCGTACCACGCGAGAGCCCGCTCGTCGGCTTTATCGGAAAGGTCGATGCGGGGCGGGGGTTCGAGGAAGCGATCGAGGTGCTCGCTCTGCTTCGCCGTCGCGGACGTTCCGCGCGGCTTCTGATCGTCGGGCGGGGCTCCCATCGCCCCCGTCTCGAGGAGCTCGCGCGCGCGCTCGGCGTCTCCGATGCCGTCATCTGGGCCGGATACCACGAGGAAGACCTGGCCGAGCACCTTCGCACGCCCGACCTGATGCTGTTCACGGCGAGGGGCTCCGACGAGGGACATCGGGCGATCGTGGAGGCGATGGCGTGCGGAACGCCCGTGGCGGCGTATCCGATCTACGGAGTGCGAGAGGTCCTCGGGTCGGCGGCGGATCGGCTTCTGGCGCGCCAGGAGTCGCCCGAGGCGCTCGCGGGCGTCTGCGAGGAGTTTTTCTCGGGAAAACGGGCGGTGTCGCGTGACGAATGCGTGGCGATCACGGAGCCATCGCGTTACGAACCGACAGCGCGCCGGCTGCTGACGTTCTACGAGCGGCTGCCGGCGCGAACGCGTGCGGATCGCTCCGGGCGGTAGGGCCGGACGAGCGCGATCCATGCGATAGAATCCGCCCCGCATGAAGCTGAGCGTCACCAGCGAGATCGGACGACTTCGACGCGTCCTCGTTCATCTTCCGGGCCGCGAGATCGACGTGATGATGCCGTCGATGATGGAGCAGCTCCTGTTCGACGACATCCTCTACGGCCAGGTCGCTCGCGAGGAGCACCGGAAGTTCCAGCAGATCATCCGTTTCGTGGCCGACGAGGTGCACGACCTGCAGGACCTTCTCGAGGAGACCCTCGAGCAGGATGAGGCGCGCAGCGAGATCCTCGCCGACATGAAGGTGCGCGAGAACCTCTCGCGAAAGACGGTCGCGATGCTGCGGGAGGCGCCGCCGGCGAGCCTCGCGGAACGGTTGATCGGCGGGATCGAGGCGCCGCGCGGACGGAAGTCCGAGGCGCACGCGTTCGAGCTCTCCCCGTTGCCGAATCTCTTCTTCATGCGCGATCCGCAGGTCATCCTCAGCGACGGCGTGATGGTGTCCGCGATGGCGACCGAGGCGCGCCGGCGGGAGTCGCTTCTTTCGCGTTTCGTATTCGGCTACCACCCCGCGTTCCGCGGCCGGGACCTGTTCTGGATGGACGAGGCGGACGAGCCGTGGCCGAAAGGGGCATCCGCCACGAAACGCCGCCCGCGCATCGAGGGAGGCGACATCCTGGTCGCACGCCGGGACCTGCTGCTGATCGGCCTGACCCAGAGGACCAACCGCGCCGGGATCCTCCGGCTGGCGCAGTCGCTCCGCAAGGGAAAATCGGACGTGAGGACGATCATCGTGGTCGACATCCCCGACCGGCGCTCCTACATGCATCTCGACACCGTGTTCACGATCATCAATCGGAACGAGTGTCTCGTCCACGCGCCGGTCATCCTCAAGGGCGGCGCCGAAGAAGCCGACGTCTACGAGATCGACCTGGGCAAACGAGCGGCGTTCCGCCAGGTCGGCCCCCTGCTGCGCACGCTCAAGAAGCACGGGCTCGACCTCGACCCGATCGTCTGCGGAGGGGCGAATCCGATCGACCGGCAGCGCGAGCAGTGGACGGACGGCGCGAATGCCTTCACCCTCGCCCCCGGAATCATCCTGGGCTACGAGCGGAACGTGCGAACCGCCGAGGAGCTCGCCCGCCGCGGCTACCATCTCGTGTACGAAGACGATCTGCTCCTCGGCAGGACCGAGCTCGAAACGTGGACCGATCGGAAGTACGCGATCCAGATCTCCGGCGACGAGCTCTCCCGCGCGCGCGGCGGGCCGCGCTGCATGACCATGCCTCTCGAGCGGGACGAGCTATCGTCCTGAGCCACCTTTTATGGCCGACCCCATCGCCCTCATCGCATTCGGCGGAAACGCCCTCCTCCGTCCCGAAGACCGGGGAACCCAGGAAGAGCAGATCGCGCGCGCCCGGCAGGCGGCGCGCTGGCTCGCCGAGATCGTCCGCCACCACTACCGGCTCGTCATCGTCCACGGCAACGGTCCGCAGGTCGGAAACATCCTCATCCAGGCGGAGGAGGCGTCGACCAAGATCCCGCCGCAGTCACTCGATGTCGCCGTCGCCCAGACGGAAGGCTCCATGGGCTTCATGCTGCAGCAGGCGATGAGAAACCGCCTCGAGTCGGTCGGCCTCCCGGCCGACGTCGCGACGGTGCTCACGGAGGTCGAGGTCGATCCGAACGACCCGGCGTTCAAGCGCCCGACGCAAGCCCGTCGGGCCGTTCTTCACGCGTTATCGCGCCGAGGCGCTCGCGCGCGACTACGGCTGGACCGTGCGGGAGGACTCGGGGCGCGGGTGGCGCAAGGTCGTTCCCTCGCCGCGGCCGATCCGCGTGCTGGGCGTGGAGTCCATCGCCTCGATTCTCCAGTCGTGCAACGTCCTCGTCGCCGCGGGCGGCGGCGGCATTCCCGTGGTGCGAGGCCGCGACGGCCAGTGGCGCGGCATCGAAGCCGTCATCGACAAGGACTACGCCTCGGCGCTTCTCGCCGCCGACCTCGGCGCGGAGCTCTTCATCATCCTCACCGGCGTCGACCGGGTGTCGCTCGACTTCGGCACACCGGAAGAACGAAAGCTCGATCGCCTTTCCGTCGCGGACGCGGAGCGCCAGATGGCCGACGGACAGTTTCCCGCCGGCTCGATGGGGCCGAAGATCGAAGCGGCGATCGATTTCGTGAAGCGGACCGGCAGGGAAGTCCTCATCACCGACGTCGAGCATCTCCGCGAAGCGCTCGACGGCGCGGGTGGCACCCGCATCGTCCCTTAGTCACTCGCTCGGAGAGTTTTTCGGGGCGCCGCCCTCGAACGGGTGCAGCGGGTCGCTCTCGTCGCGAACCACGAGGGGCCGCAGCGCGACCGCGGAACGGCCGCCTCGCGCGACGGTGAGCGACACGACGTACGTTCCCGCAACCGAATACGAGTGAACCGGCTGCGGCTCGGAGGAGGACCCGCCGTCTCCGAAATCCCAGAGCCATCGTTCGGCGGGGTCCGGCGCCGCCTCGCGGAACCGGACCGGCTCTCCCGACCTCGCCGATCTCGGGAGAGAAAACGAGCTCCGTCCCCTGCCCGGCGTCGAAGGGTCCCCCGGCGACCTCGATCCAGCGCCACGTCGGCGCGGTCTGAAGGCCTCGGGCCACCTCCAGCGAGATCGCGTAGCGCCCCGGCGTCGCGAAGGTCTTGCTCGGATCGCGTTCGGAGGATCCGGTGCCGTCCCCGAAGCTCCAGCTCCACCGCGTCGGAGAGCCGGACGATCGATCGGCGAAAAGAACGGGATGGCCAGCCGTCACGGCGGTCGGCGCCCACGAGAAATCGGGAACGAGCGGCGGCGGCGCTGTGGCAGTGACGCTCCGCGCCGAGACGGCCTCGGTGCCGCGATCGTCGCGGACCCTGAGGGTGACGACCCACGCTCCAGCTTCGCGGTAGACGTGCGTCGGGTTGGGGTCCGACGAGGAGTCGCCATCGCCGAAGCTCCATTGGCGCGAGACGATCATTCCTTTCGATTGGTCGTAGAAAGAGAACGTCGTGATGCCGGCGGTTCCCGAGGGCGGCCCGACGGTGAATGACGAGACGAGGTCCGGCCGGGGAATCGTCACCTCGACCTCGTTCGATGGAGACGATTCCGCCGCGGGCGTCCGCGCGGTGACGCGAAAGGCGTAGCTCTTTTCGGGAACGAGGCCGGTGAGATTCGCGACCGTGACGTTCGGCGCCACGTCGCGAAGCTTCGCGAACGGTCCGCCGGCCGCTTTCGCGTAGATCGTCTGGAACGCTTCGCCCGCCGCGTTGTCGCTCCAGGTGAGTCGAACGAACTCGCTCGTGACCTGGGCGACCGCGAGCTTCGCCGGCGCGCCGAGGGCCGAGGGGTCGGCGAAAACGGACGCGCCGGGATAGAGCCACTGTGCCGCGAGCCGGTCGTCGTCGCGCAGGTACGCGCCGAGGTGCTGGAGCGACGCGTACATCAGCGCCGTCGGCTCGGAAGAATGGCCGAGACCGAGCGTGTGCCCGAGCTCGTGAGCGAGGATTTCCGCGAGCGTCCCGCTGCGAATCCCCAGGGACGGCGCGATCCCGTCCTGAACGACGACGTCGCCCTCCACGATGGCCCATGCATCGAACGATTCGGCCGGATGCGCGGCGTCGGCGGCGAATCCGGGAGTCCAGGGCGCCGGCGCGCGTACCGCTTGCAACCGCGCGACCGCGAGCACGCCGTCCCGGCCGTCCCAGGTACCCTGAATCTCATTCAGAGGATCGTCGAAGAAGACTTCGTTCGCGGCGTTCGCCTGCGCCTTTTCCGTCGGGATCGCCGAGGACGGACCTGCGAAGACATAGCGGACGTTCGTGCCGGGGCAGAGGTTCCATGCCGCGAGCGCGGTCGCGAGCTCCTCGAGTCCGCCGCCCTGGTAGGCCTTCTGTTTGCCGACGCTCGCCCATGGGGAAGGCTTGCCTCCGTCGAACGAGAACCACCGGTGAATCCTCGGCGGGCCGGCCATCGCGAACGAGGCCTCGATGTCGCCGTCGTCCGGCGCAGCGAAAGGAGAAAGGTACTCGCTCTCCTCCGGGGTCCCGCGCCGGATCGCGCGCTCGAAGGAGACCGCCTCGCGCTGCAGGTCCGTGGTGGACGGCGCCTTGGCGGATCCGAGGAGGCGAAGTCCGGAGCGGCGGAGATCGCGGAACCAGAAACGCGTCCCGCGGCTGTCGACGCGCTCGGAGAACTTTCCGGCCGCGAGATCGATCGTCCTGTAACCGTTCCCCGGGGTGCGCGCGAGAAAGAGGAGGACGCGCTCTCCCGGAGCGAACTCCGGCGCGCCGAAGACGACCGTCGCGCGGTCGCCGAGCTCGCCCCCCGGCTCGCGCACCATGACGATGCCGTCGGAAGCTCCCTTCAGGCGCTCGTCGACCACGATCCTCGTCTCGGTCCAGATCGTTCCATCCCGTTCGACGGAAGCGCTGCCGAGAGCGCGCCCCGACACGACGAGATCGGATTTCGCCGCGAGGCTCGCGTCGCGGGGAAGGACGAGGGACGTAGCATCGGCGCGCGGCACCGCCGTCAGCGCGATGGCGCAGACGAGAACGAAACCGATCCGATTTGCGATTCGCATGGGGTCCAGCCTGCAAGACCGGAGATTATCGATCATCTGACCCCGATCCGCACGGCAGGGTGAGCCGCGTCACGGATCGGCATGTTCGGCGGCGCAGGCGGGGCAAGGGCAGGCGTCGCGCAGGCGGTCCAGAGTCCATATGCCGAACGAGTGACCGTCGGCCCAGTTCATCTGCACTCCATAATTGCCGACTCGCTCGACCGAAGAGATCTGGAACGAGCGGGGGGAGAGGCTTTGGGCCGGCCCTTTTGCCAGGCGGCCGAACAGGTCCGCCTCGCCGGCGCAGACGGCGCAGGGGCAGCGTTTGCGGAGCTCATCGAGGGGATAGAACGACTCGTGGCCGTCGCTCCAGACGACGGCGAGCTCCGTTCCGAGGACTTCGAGGAAGGTGGGGTTCATGTCCGGGGAAACTCGGACGGTAGCCTCGAAAATTCACTAACATGACCCGACTTCACGCCGGGTCCGGGCGCGCGCGGCGCGCCCCGCGCGAGACATGCCGACTTTCAAGCTGACGATCGAGTACGAGGGGACGAGATACTCGGGGTGGCAGGCGCAAGGGAACACCTCGCGCACGGTCCAGGGGCTGATCCAGACCGCCGCCGCGGAGGTGGTTCGCGATCCCTCCATCGGAGGAGCGGGCCGGACGGACGCCGGAGTGCACGCAGCCGCGCAGGTCGCGCACCTGAGGACCCGCTCATCGATCCGGCCCTTCGAGCTGCGGAAGGGATTGAACGACCGGCTGCCGCACGACATCCACATCCTCCGGGTGGACGAGGCGGACTCGCGATTCCACGCCCGGCACGACGCGACGGGGCGCGCGTACCTCTATCAGATCTCCACGCGCCGCTCGGCGTTCGCCAAGCCGTTCGTCTGGTGGATCCGCGATCCGCTCGACGTGAAGCGAATGAAGGAAGCGGGAGCGGCTTTCGAAGGGAAGCACGACTTCGCTTCCTTTGCGGATAAGCGCGTGGGCGACGATGCGACGCTCGTGGTCGTCGATCGCGTCGAGATCGGGCAGGCGGGGGACCTGATCCTGCTCCGTTTCGTGGCGTCTCATTTTCTCTGGCGCATGGTGCGGAAGCTGGTCGCGGCGCTCGCCGAGGTCGGGCGCGGCACGCTCGACCCGTCTGCGATCGAGGCGACGCTGAGAGGAAAGAGGGGAAGGTTCGAGCCGAGCGCGCCCCCCTCCGGTCTTTTTCTCGAGGCGGTCCTTTACGACGAGGAGTTGCGGCGGCCGCTCGAGCCGATCGTGCCGGTGGCGACGCCGGAGCAGGCGAGGCGACGATGACGGGCGAAGAGTCGCTGATCGCGCAACTCGTCGAGGCGTTCGGGGGAACGGGACGCGCCGAAGTCGGGATCGGCGATGACGCCGCGGTTCTGGGGCCCCGGGGAAGACCGTCGTCACGACCGATCTTCTGATCGAGGGCGTCGATTTCACGCGCGCCATCCCTCTCGAGCTCATCGCGGCGAAGAGCCTTGCGGTGAATCTGTCCGACCTCGCGGCGATGGGCGCGTCGGCCCGTTCTTTCGTTCTTTCGGTCGGGCTGCCGGCCGATCTCCTCGCCTCCTTCGGCCGGTTCGCCTCGGGGCTCGCCGATGCGGCGCGCCGGTGGGACGTCTCGCTCGTGGGGGGGACCTTTCGGCCGCGCGCGACCTGACGATCTCGATCACGGCGTTCGGCGAGCTGGCGCCCGGGGCAGAGCCGCTGCTGCGGAGCGGCGCGAGGCCGGGCGAGGGACTCTTCCTGAGCCGCCCGATCGGCGGCGCCGCGGCCGGCCTTCATCTCCTGCAGCGGGGGTGGTCGCTGGATCGGAGCGGGAGGGTCGGGCCTCCGCCGGATCTGGCGGCCGACGCCGGCTACGCGCAGAAGGAATTCGCCGAATCGGCGGTGCGGAGGCAGGTCGCTCCGGAACCGGAATGCGAGCTCGGGCCTCTGCTGGCTTTGTCAGGCGTGACGTCGTGCATCGATGTTTCGGACGGGCTCTCGACTGACCTGCATCGGCTCTGCGCTGCCAGCGGGTGTGGCGCCCTCGTCGAGTGGCGCCGCATCCCCCGCTTCTCCGACATCGAGTCGCTCGGCTTCTCGCTCGGCATCGATTCCGAGCGCGCCGTGCTTCACGGAGGGGAGGAGCTCGCACTTCTCTTCACGTCGCACCGCGGCGAGAGCGAGCTCTCGGCGGCGCTCCGCCGTCCCGTCTATCGCATCGGGCGGACGACCGGGAGCGGCCGCGTCGTGCTCGAGAGGGGAGACGCGGAGGTCGAGCTGCGCGCCGAAGGCTGGGACCACTTCGCGCCGGGCGGCGGGGTGTAGGCCCAATGGCCTTAACTTAAGCGATGGTTTCGACGACGATGTCATCCCGAGCGTAGCGAGGGATCTGGGCGGGGGCTGCGAAAGAACGCGGCGCCGGTGCAGGGCAGGAGGATCGGCATTCGCTTCGTGATCGCAGGCGAATCTCGATCCTGCCGCCGTGCTTCGGTGCCGCGTCACGCGTAACCCACCCGCCCAGATCCCTCGCTACGCTCGGGATGACAGCTTCGCGGGCAACTCGCGTTCAGTTAAGGCCATTGGGTGTAGGCCGCCCCTACTTCTTGCGACTTGCGAGCATGCTGGCGCCGACGGCCATGACGAACGCGCTCACGCCCAGGGTGGTGCGGAGGGCGTGCGCGCGCGACCAGAGCCTGGTTTTCGAGAGTTGGTCGTCGCTCGCGTAGTCGCGAGGATGCTCGAGCGAGATCTCCCGATTGATCGGAACGGTGCCGAGAAGGGTGGCGCCCATGGCGCCGGCGAGGCTCGCCGCCGATCCCACGTCGAGGATCCTGCGCAGGCCGTCGCCGCGGCGTCCGGCGACCATGAGCGCGACGGAGCTCGCGAGAGCCGCCGGTCCGATCGCATTGAACGCCTTGAGGCTGCGCGCCACGTCCCGCTTCCGGTCCGCGGGCAGTTCCTCTTCCCATCCCGGAAAGAGCGCGGAGCCTCCGAAGCCGAGCGAGCCGGCCAGAAGTCCCGATGATGTGAGATGTACGAATCGAAGGATCGACTCGACCGCGCGGTTCATGCTTCCTCCGTGAGCGTCACAGCAACCCGATCAGAACGCTCGCGCCCAGAAGCAAGAGTACACCGACGCTGATCAGGACAAAAGAGGTCTCGTGCCTCAACGTGAACTCCGTCGCGACTGCGGCGAGGCGCGCGATCGGCGTCAGAAGCAGAACGACGATTCCGAGATGCACGAGCGCGCCGGTCTCGAGCCGCAGGACGCCGCCGAACGCGCCGGCCAGCCCGAGCGGCGTGATGGTCGCGACCGCGTCGGGGGCGAGGACCGAATCGACGAGGGCCGCGACCAGGAACGTCGCGCTGATCGCGACGCCCACGCGCAGAGTCGTCGCCGCGATTCCGAAGAAGTTCTTCTTCATGCGAACCACCAGCCGGTGGCCTTCAGAATCATCTGAATCGCGATCAGGACCATGACGACCGCGAACGCGCGGCGCGTGTGCATGGGGTCGAGATGTCCCGCGAGCGCGGCGCCCGCGCGCGAGCCGGCGAAAACGCCGAGCGCCGTCGCCGCCGCGACGAGCGGAGAGAAATCGCCCCGCCCGTAGTAGATCAGCGCGCTCGCCACGCCCGTCACGCCGATCATGAAGTTCGAGGTCGCCGCAGCCGCCTTCATCGGCACGCCGCAGAGCTTCACGAGCGCCGGGACGATCACGATGCCGCCGCCGATTCCGAGAAGGCCACTGAGCACGCCTGCGAATGAGGAGATCCCCATCGCGAGCCCAAGCCGCTTCGGCTCGTAGCGGATCTCGCGAGCCGCGCCCGGGATCGAAGTAGACCGAACGCATCGACGCGGCGAACGCCGAGGCGGCGAGCCTCAGGCTCGCTGTTCGCCGATCGAGGCCGGTCTCGACGTTGCCCCTGGCCATCGGAACCGAGATCGCGAGGAGGGCAGCCGCGAAGATCGCGGTCAGAGCCGAGCCGCTGAGGATTCCGGCGAGCGTCCCGCCGATGACCGCCCCGATCACGGTCCAGAGCTCGAGCGAGACCCCCAGCCTGACGTTCGCGAATCCACGCTCGATGTTCTTGCCCGCCGCGCCGCTCGATGTCGCGATCACGCAGAGGAGGGACGTCGCGACCGCGCTGTGCATCGGAACGCCCGCGGCGAGGACGAGGATCGGGACGACCAGGATGCCGCCGCCGAGGCCGAGGACCGCGCCGAAGGTCCCGGCGGCGAAGCCGGCCAGCAGGAGTAGGGCGATCAGTCCGACGGTCATTGGATAGCAGGCAGGGAGAAGTAGGCAGGGAGAAGGGTTCGCCTTCTTTTTCCGACCTTTTCTTCGACTCAGCGGCGCGTTCCTACCCTTTGCCCTGACGACTTCTCCCTGCCTACCGGGCGGGCCGGGGGATTACTGCGCGACGTCTTCGAGCTGTTTGATGCGGTTCACGATGTCGCGATAGTTGCTGTTGATGCCGTAGATCTCCATGAAGGTCGTCTGCGCGTTCTTGGTATCGCCCACCTCGAGGAAGGCGGCCCCCAGGTCGTACAGGAGTCCCAGATGCTCCTCGTCGGTGATCTCGGGAGCCTCGAGTCCCTTCTGGTACCACTTGATCGCGAGCTGCGGCATGCCCTTCTCGAGGAAGCAGAGCCCGAGCATCGAGCAGCACTCGATCATCCGCTTCGGGTCCTTCGCGGCGAGCTGGAACTCGCCGATCGCCTCGTCGATCAGCCCCATCTCCTTGTAGGCGATCCCGAGGTTGTAGTGGGTGTCGTAGTCCTCGGCGTCGAGCTGCTGCTCCACGCCCCTCTTGAATTCCTTGAAGATCTCTTCGAGGGACTGCTCTTCCTCCGAGATCGTGATGGGCTCTTCTTCGCTCGCGAGCTCCTGTTCGAGCTCGGCCGCGAGGTCGAAGAAGTCGTCCTCCTCGTCGAACAGGTTCGTCTCGTCCGGGGCAGGCGCGGTGAGCTCCCCGAGCTCTTCGCGAATCCCCGCGAGAAGGTCCGTCTCCGAGTCCGCCGAGGCCGCCGCGGGGTGGGCCTGCTCGAGCTGCTGGCGCCGGGCCACGAGCTGGGGATGGCCCGTGAAGCGCGACTCGAGGAGGGCCAGCCGTTCGGCGGCCTCTTCCCACAGCTCCTGCTCGATGTAGAAGTCGATCTCTCCGAGCTCTTCGAGCGCGGGAGCGTCGGCGAGCGGAGTCTCTTCCGGTTCCGGAGCGAGGAACGGAGCAGCCATCTCGCTCTCGAGCGGCTCGGGCGAAGGTCCCGGCTCGGCCGCTTCCAGCTCGGGGAGCTCGATCTCCTCGTCGAACTGGAGTTCCGCTTCCGGTTCGGGCGAAGGCGGAGGGGCCTCCACTTCGAACGTTTCGAGGGGAAGTTCCTCTTCCGGCGCGACCACCAGCTCGTCCACGCCGAGATCCTCGATCATCTCGGGAAGCTCGAGGTCGAGCTCGGCCTCCGGCGCCGGCGCGGGAGGCGCGGCGGGAAGCGGCTCGGGCTCCTCCGCGGAGAAGTCGATCGCGAACTCGATGTCCGGCTCGACCGTCTTCTGCGGCGGCTCGACGTCGAATTCGATCTCGGGCTCCTCCTCGGCGGGCAGGGGCTCGCCGGCGAGCTGGATCTCGGGTTCTTCCGCGGAACCTTCCCAGCTGCCCGGTTCAGCCTCGGGCTCGAGCGTCACCTCGAGGACCGATTCCACATCCACCTCGGTCGCCCCCGGCGCAGGCGCGGTGAGAGAGTGGCCGCGGCTGAGGACCTCGGATCGGAGCGCATCCGCCGCCTCGACCTCGCCTTTCTCCTCGAGGAGGCCGACGTACCGGCTGCCGATCGCGCGAACTTCCGCGGCGTTCCCTTCGTCGAGGTGAATCCGCAGGAGCTTGTCGAACGCAGCGAGGTTGCCGGGAGAGCGAGCGAGAATGGCCTCCAGGTGCTCGACGGCCTTTTCGGTGAGGCCGTACTTCGCGAAGACCTCGGCCTCGGTCAGCTGCTCGGTGATGAAGTCGATGTCTTCCTGGCCTTCGTCGGCGAGAGGAAGCTGAATCTCCTCGATGACCGGAGGGGGCGGGAGCGGAGGGGACGAGTCGAAGTCCAGGCTCTCCCCCTCGAACTCGAGAGCCATCGCGGGCTCGGGCTCGGGAGCAGGCGCAGGCTCGGGCGGAGGAGGGGCCGGCGCTCCGCTCCGCGAGCGAACGAACGCGAGCTTCTCGCGATGCTGGGCGTTCTCGGGCTCGCGGCGGATCAGCGTCTCGAGGACTCCGGTCGCGGCCGGGTAGTCGCCGCGCGAGATGTGCGCCTCGGCGAGGCTGTTCATCGAGGAAAGGATGTTCGTTTCCTCCTTGAGCCCCTGATAGATCTGCACGAGGCGCTCGAGCGTCGGGACGTGGCCCGCGTCCACGCGCGTGACGCGCTGGAGCATTTCGACGGCCGAGCGGTCGCCTTTCTTCGAGGCGGCTTCGACGTAGGGCTCGATGATGCCGAGCGCGGCGTCGGTGTTGCCGCTCCGGAGGAACAGCTCGGAGAGCAGGTCCGCGATCCCCTGCTCGCCCGGGTGCTGCGCGAGGCCCTGGGAGAGCGTGCTCTCCGCCGCACGGAGGTCCCCCTTGGCGATGTAGACCTTTCCGAGGAGGGCGATGAGGCGGGTGCTGTCGGGGTTCGCGTCGGTGGCGGCCTCGAGGATCTGCTGCGCGTTGGTGAAGTCGCGCGCCTCGAGAAGCGTGTTCGCGAGCGACTCGGCGAGCTCCACGTTTCCCGGATCGATCTTGAGCGCTTTCCGGAAGACCTGGACCGCTTCTTCCGTCATCCCGCGCTTGAGGAGCATCCGGCCGACGCGGTCGTACTCTTTGAGCGCCTCGGCGACCTTCCCGTTCTGCGAGTAGAGGTCCGCGAGTTTGACGTGGACGTTGATCGAGTTCGGATCGAGATCCGCGATCTTCTGGTACGTCTTGAGCGCGTTGTCCGGGTCGCCGTGCTTGAGGTAGTAGTCGGCGAGGACCTGATACTGTCCCTTCGCCTCCATCGCGAGGCCTTGCTTCGCATAGAGGTCGGCGAGCTTCGCGTAGATCTCCAGCCGCGAGGGATCGAGCTTGTTGATCTTCTTGTAGATCGCGATCGCCTTCAAGAAGAAGCCGTCTTTGGCGTAGTGATCCGCGATGCGCGTGTAAACCTTGACGGCTTCGTCGATGCGGTTGACGCGGACCCACAGGTCGCCGATGCGGTTGAGCGTATTGACGTCGTTCGGGTTGTCGTCGAGAAGGCGCTCGTACTCCTTGATCGCCGGCTCGATCTTTCCCTTCGCCACGAGCTTCTCAGCGCTGGCGACGATCTTGTCGCGTTGAATCGCCATTCGTTTACGTCAGTGACTCGCCTCGAACAGCCGCGGATCGCCGACCCTTTCGAACGACAGGCGGTGGATCGGGCTCGGCCCGAACCGCTCCATCGCCTTCAGATGGCTCTCGGTAGCGTACCCGCGGTTGTTCGCGAAGTCGTACTGAGGATAACAGCGATCATAGGCCTCCATCAAAAGATCGCGATAGACCTTCGCCACCAGCGAGGCCGCGGCGATCGAGACGCTGCGCCTGTCGCCCTCGATGAGGGGCACCTGCGGGATGTGGAGGGACTCGACGACGATCGCGTCGACCAGGAGAACGTCGGGGCGGCACTGGAGGTTCTCGACGGCGATCCGCATGGCGACTTTGCTCGCGCGCAGGATGTTGATCCGGTCGATCACCTCCGCCTCCACCACGCCGATCCCCACGGCGAGCGCCTCGCGCATCACGATGGACGCGAGGCGGCAGCGCTCGGGCGCCGCGATCAGCTTGGAGTCGTTGACCCCGGGGAGAACGTCGCCCGGGAGGATGACCGCCGCGGCGACCACGGGACCGGCCAGGCAGCCGCGGCCGACCTCGTCAGTGCCGGCGATCGCCCGGAAGCCCTGCTCCCGGAGCGACCGCTCCACCACGGACATTTCCGCGAGGCGTGCGAGCTCGCCGAGGAGGGCGCCGAACTGGCGTTCGGAGGCGCATCCTCCCCGGAGCTCCAGGGGGGGCTTAACCCTTCCGCTTCTCTTCGATGCGTGCCGCTTTGCCGCGGAGATCCCGGAGGTAATAGAGCTTCGCGCGACGGACTCGGCCATGGCGTTCCACCTCGATCCGATCAATGGTGGGTGAGTAGAGAGGGAACATCCTCTCCACGCCGACGCCTCCGGAGATCTTGCGGACCGTGAACATCTGGCGACTGCCGCCGCCGCGACGGGAGATCACGATGCCCTGGAAGATCTGGATCCGCTCCTTGTCGCCTTCCTTGACCCGGACGTGCACCTTGACGGTGTCGCCGGGCGCGAACGGCGGGAGCTCTTTCCGCATCTCTGCGGCTTCTACGAGTTTCATCAAATCGGCCATGGTGACCCTACCTTCCACTTTCTCCGCGAAGCCCTTAAGGATCGCTCAACTGGTCTGCTTCTTCAACCCCTTGCGCCGCTTCGGCGCTTCGGGCTCCCCGCTTCCCCGGAGGCGGTCGAGGATCTTTCGTGATTCCTCGTCGAGTTCCGCCGTCTCCAGCAGATCCGGACGCCGCGTCAACGTCGCCCGAAGTGCCTGTTCCTTCCGCCACTTCCGGATCTTCTCGGCGTGACCGGAGAGGAGCACCTCGGGAACCGTCATCCCCCGCAACTCGGCCGGGCGCGTGTAGTGGGGGTGGTCGAGCAGCCCCCCATAAAACGAATCGGCCTCGACGGAATTCCAGTCTCCCACGACTCCTTCGACCAGGCGCGCGACGGCATCGACCATCAGCATCGCGGGGATCTCCCCCCCGACACGACGAAATCGCCCACCGACAGCTCCCGGTCGACCAATCGCTCCCGGACGCGCTCGTCGAACCCCTCGTACCGCCCGCACAGGAAGACGAGCCATTGCTCCCGAGCGAGCTCCCGGGCGGTCTCGTGGCGGAAGGGGTTCCCCTGCGGCGAGGTGAGGATCACCACCGGGGATGCCCCGGCAGGTCCCTCGCTGCGGATGGCTTCGACGCACCGGAAGACCGGCTCGGCGAGCATGACCATCCCGGCCCCCCCTCCGTACGCAACGTCGTCGGTCGAGCGGTGGCGGTCGGTCGTGAACTCGCGCAGATCCCAGGTCCGGATCGCCAGGATGCCCGATTTGACCGCGCGGGCGACGACGCCTTCGGCCAGGAGCGGCTCGAACATCGAGGGGAAGATCGTCACCAGATCGACGCGCAGCCTCCCACCGGCCGCCTCAGGAGGCGGCTGCGGCTGAGGGGCGCGTTCCGCCACCTCTTCCGCGTCGGCGAGGTTCTCGAGGCCTTCGGGGAGGTCCGCGACGATCCGCCGGGCCTCGAGGTCGATCTGGGTGCAGATGGAGGTCGCGAAGGGCATTTCGAACGAGCCGCCGGAGACCTTTCGGACGGTGAGGAGGATGCCTCCTCCCCCCTCCGCGACGCGGGAGACGGACCCGACGGTGCGCCCGGCGGGAGTGACGACCGCCAGCCCTTCGAGGTCGTGGAGGAAGTATTCGTCCTCGTCGAGGGTGCGGGCGTCCTCGGGGGCGATCTCGATGGTCCAGTCGCGGAGCTCGCGGACCCGCTCGGGCGTGTCGATGCCGGCGATCGTGAGGAGGACCCGCTGGCCGTGCACGCGCGCGGCGTCGATGCGCGCCTCGTCGCTCGCGGCGCGGTCGGGCCGGACGAGCCAGACCCGATCGAGCTCGAGGAATCGATCCGGGAAGTCGGTGAGCGGCTCGACGCTGATCTCGCCGCGAACCCCGTGCGGGCGCCGGACGACGCCGACGGCGATCAGCTCGTCGAGCTCGGGGTTGGGTTTGGTGGGGGACAACGGATGCTCCGCGTCAGTCGATGATGTCGAGAATGTAGCGGCGGCCGCCGCGGGTGGAGGCGGCCGCGAGCAGGGTGCGGATGGCGCGGGCCGTCCGCCCCTGCCGGCCGATGACTTTGCCGAGATCGGCGGGGGCGACCTGGAGCTCGAGGACGGTGGCCTGGTCGCGCCGCAGCTCGGTCACTCGGACCTGCTCAGGCTCTTCGACGAGCGATCTCGCGAGGAATTCAACGAGTTCGCGCACGGCCGATCAGGCTCGCTTCAGGAGGGACTTGACGGTGTCGGAGAGCTGGGCTCCCTGGCCGAGCCAGTAATTGACGCGGTCCTTGTCGAGGGTGAGCTCGCTCGGGGTCTTGGTCGGGTTGTAGGAGCCGATCTGCTCGACGGTGGCGGCAGCGGGCGTCCTCTGCGAGTCGGAGACGACGATCCGGTAGAACGGAGCGTGCTTGGAGCCCTGGCGGCGCAGGCGAATCTTCAACATAGGCGATGGTTTCCTTCGATTCTCTTGACGCTCCGGCCCGGCCGGCCGGAGCTCTGTTGATAACCCCGGCCGTAACCCCGGGCTCACTGGAACAATTCCGGAGGGAGCCCCTTGGTCAGGCGGGCCAGTTTACGCGGTCCGAAGCCGCGCGAGAAGCTCTTCATCATCTTCTTCATGGCCAGGTACTGCTTGAGGAGCCGGTTGATCTCCTGGACGCTCGTCCCGGAGCCGCGGGCAATCCGCTTCTTGCGAGAACCGTTGATGAGCTGAGGGAACTCCCGCTCCCTGGCCGTCATCGAGTCGAGGATGGCCTGCATGCGGACGATCGCGTGCTCGTCGACGTCCTCCTCCTTGACCTTGCCACCCACGCCCGGGAGCATCTGCATCACCTGCGACATCGGTCCCATCTTGCGGATCTGCTGGAGCTGGCTCCGGAGGTCCTCGAGGGTGAACTTGTCCTTGACGACGCGGTCGGCGAGGCGGCGCGCTTCCTTCTGATCGACTTCGGCCTCGACCTTCTCGATGAGGCTGAGCACGTCGCCCATGCCGAGGATCCGGGCCGCCATGCGGTCGGGGAAGAAGAGGTCGAGGTCCGCGTACTTCTCGCCCACGCCGACGAGCTTGATCGGTCGATGAACGACGGACTTGATCGAGAGCGCGGCGCCGCCGCGCGCGTCGCCGTCGAGCTTCGTGAGGACGATGCCCGTCACGCCGAGGCGCTCGTCGAACTCGCGCGCGGACTTGACCGCGTCCTGGCCGGTCATCGCGTCGGCGACGAAGAGGATCTCGGAGGGGCGAACCTCCCCTTTGATCGTCTCGAGCTCTTTCATCAGCTCGTCGTCGATGTGAAGGCGTCCGGCGGTGTCGAGGATGACGGTGTCGTAGAGGAGCGTGCGCGCTTCGCGAAGCGCCTCGCGCGCGATCCGGATGGGATCGCGCACCTCGCCGATCTCGTAGAAGGGGGTCTTCGTGTCGTGCGCGACGACGCGGAGCTGATCGATCGCGGCCGGACGGTAGACGTCGCAGGGGACGAGAAACGGCCTGCGTCCGCGGTTCCTGAGATGGAGCGCGAGCTTGCCGGACGTGGTCGTCTTTCCGGAGCCCTGCAGGCCGGTCATCATCACGACCGCCGGCTCGCCGACCAAAGCGAGCGGGACCTGATTCCCGCCGAGGAGCTCCTGCAGCTCGTCGCGGACGATCTTGGTGACCTGTTGCGCCGGAGAGAACGCCGTGAGGACTTCCTGACCGACCGCCTTCTCCCGGACGCGCCCGGTGAACTCCTTGACGACTTTGAAGTGAACGTCGGCTTCGAGCAGCGCGACGCGGATCTCCTTGAGCGCCGAGTCGATGTGCCACTCGTTGAGGGCGGCTTCGCCCCGAAGGGTCTTGAAGACCCGATCCATCTTTTCCTGAAGGGTGTCGAACATGCCGGGGAGGTAACGATCTCGCCAGTGGGGAAATTGCCGCGCAGGGGCGGCCTGCGGCCGCCCGGACTCTCGTTATCGCATCGCGTGGATTCCGGGCGCCCGCAGGGCGCCCCTACGGTGAGGCCGCGCTGCGCGCGTCCTCACTGCGAGAGCTCGACCGACCAGTAGGCCTCGTCGAGGAAGTTCTTCCAGATCTCGGGATAGGGGCGACCCTGGAGGCGGTGAAGAGGGTGCCACTTCGGCTTCTCCGGCCGGCGGATGAGCTCCATGTCGCACTCGGGCAGAAGCTTGTTGCCCTTCCTGACGTTGCAGGGGAGGCAGGCGCAAACGACGTTTTCCCAGCTCGAGCGCCCGCCGCGGGAGATCGGAACGACGTGATCGAGCGAGAGCTCCGAGGAGGTGAACCTGCGGCCGCAGTACTGGCAGCGGTTGTGGTCGCGGAGATAGATGTTCGCGCGGGAGAACTTCACCTCCTGGCGCGGGACCTTGTCGAACTTGAGGAGCTGGACCACGTACGGAACGAGGATCAGGCGGTTGGGGGTGGTCACGTACGGATCGGCCGGCTGAATGGGGATGTCGCTCCAGTTCTCGAAGTTGTAGGTCGTGTAATCGGCCGAGACGGCTCGAACCTGCCCTTTATAGAGGAGCGTGAGGGCGCGCCGGGCGGTCGTGATCTGCACCACCTGGAAGAACCGATTCAGAACCAGCACGTGCCCGTCCAGCATCTGGACTCCGTAACGCCCTGCTCCAGAGCGCTCTTCCCGGGCGAGCGCGGCCGGAGAAACGTCGACGCGGCTTGATTGTACGGGTTCTCCGCACCGGTCGCCAGAAAGGCGCCTCCGGCCGGGCTCGACTTGAAAAAGGCAGCGCTTTCCTCCATAGTTTCCTCAAAGACCCATCGGAAAGGCGGAACCCAGCCGGACTTTCGCAAGCGTCTGAGATCGAAAAAACGGGGCAGACCCGGCCGGATTCTCAATCCGGCATCGGGGTCGGGGCGCCCGGCCGGCGCAGTCGCACGGGGTGGATTTGGGAGGAACGTATGCGCTTGATCTTCCGGGTTTTTCTTCTCTCGCTTCTCGCGGTCGGCATCTCGACCACGGTCCAGGCGGAACACTTCACGGCGGATTGTCCGCTGAGCCTCGTGGGGGCGACGCCCGCGATCAGCTCGTTCACCAGCTCGCCCCACGGCGCGTTCAAGAACGGGTCGGTCGTCTACATGCTGCGCGGCCAGACTCTGACCACGCTCGAGGCGACGACGCTCGGGGACCTCGCGGTCGCACGCGAGGACTTCGTCGACGAGCTCTCGAACAAGGAAGACGAAGGGGGAACCCTCTACCATAACGGGTATCTCTTCGTGAGCGGCGATGCGGGCCTGGAGGTCTTCGACCTGAGAAGCGTCCACGCCGGGGGCTCGGCGCCCTCATTGCTCGCGCGGATCCCGGGGCTTCATTACCGGCGGATGGCCGCGAGCGGAAACCTGCTCGCGGCGACGTTCCCGGCTTACGATCAGCCCTGCCCCTCGACGGTCTGCCCGAACTGGGTGGACCTGTACAACATCACCGATCCCGCCAATCCGTTCCGGACGGCGAGGATCCTCTCTTCCAACACGTTCTTCGGCTTCAACGACGTCGCGTTCGCATCCGGCTACCTCTACACGACCGGCGAGGGCGGCACGTTCGCGTTCTCGGTGACGGATCCGACGTCGCCGATGCTCGATCCTCGCGAGCGGCGTCCAGGGAGAGTTCCTCGCAACGAACGGGCGGAACCTGCTCGCGATCGGGCAGGAGGCGCACATCGGCCTCTTCACGATCAACACGAACGGCTCGCTCAACTACATCACGGTCTTCACGCTGCCCTCGATCATGAGCCGCGGGAACGGACTCCGCTTCCATCGCGACGCGTGGATCAACGACACGCGGATGATCACGATGATCGACGAGAAGGATCCCTTCCGTCCGGGCGGGTCGGCGCGCACGATCGCGTTCGACGCGTTCGATTTCACGGTTCCCTTCTATGAAGGGTTCGACGACCGGATCTACGAAAACGTCAGCCTCACGACGACGAACGAGCGGCTCTTCGATCCGATCATGGTCGGACCGTACGTCTACGTCGTCGGCGAGATGTCGGGCACGCAGAAGTGGGGCGCCTGCGGACGGATGGCCGGCGCGATCGAGCTCGACTCGGTGCGCGGCCTCTCCTGCGGAGGAGCCGAGATTCACGGCTGGGTCACGGGCGCTGCCAAGATCGTCAACGTCGAGGTCTTTCTCGGCGGCGAGTTCCTCGGCAACGCGACGATCGGAAACCCCCGGACGGACGTCGTCACCTCGAACGAGGTCCTCACCTGGGGCATCCCCGTGAACCTCGACGCGATTCCACGGAGCACGCGGACGTTGCGTGCGGTCGCGACGGACGTTCAGGGGAATCGCTATCAGTTCGCGGCGACCGACCTCTATTTTCCCGGCTCGGGACAGAACTGCACGAACCGGCGCCGCTTCACGAAGCGCTGAAGCGAGGTCTCCATCAGCCACCTCAAAACGCCCCGCTCCGGCGGGGCGTTTTCGCGTCTGGGGTCTAGGCGTCCAGGGGCCTAGGCATCGGTCTCGCCGACTCCTAGACGGCGCCCTTCGCCCCGCCTACTTCCCGCAGGATCGCCTGCGCGGCCGCTCGCGGGTCGCGCACGTCCGTGATCGGTCTTCCGACGACGATCCAGTCGGCGCCGGCGGCGATCGCCTCGCGCGCGGACATCGTCCTGGCCTGGTCGTCTCCGCCGCCCGCCGTGCGGATCCCGGGAGTCACGATCCGGAGATCGGGACCGCAGGCGGCGCGAATCGCGGCGATCTCGCGGGGTGAGGCGACCACGCCTCCCAGGCTCGAGGCGCGCGCGAGCCGGGCGAGGCGGACGACGGAGGTCTCGGCTCCGTCCGCGAAGCCGATCTCTCCCAGCGACCCGTCGTCGAGGCTCGTGAGGACGGTCACGCCGAGGAGCAGGAGCGGGGTCCCGGCGGCGGCTTCGGCGGCCGCGCGCATCATCGCCGCGCCGCCCGGAGGCGTGCACCGTGAGCATCGACACGTCCAGCTGCGCCGCCTCGGCGACCGCCCGCGCGACCGTGTTCGGGATGTCGTGCAGCTTGAGGTCGAGGAAGACCCGGTGGCCGCGGCCGCGGATCGCGCGCACCAGCTCCGGGCCGTTGGCGAGGAACGCCTGCAGGCCGATCTTGAAGGTTCCGACGACTCCGGCCAGCTCCCCCACGAGACGGAGCAGATCTCCCCGGGTCGAGCGGTCGAGGGCGACGATCAGGCGGTCGGAAGGCTCCATCGGCGCGATCATAACGGGAGGCGGCCGCACGGAGGCGCAGAATTCTTGCAGAGCGCAGCAGGATGGACGATCGAAAACAGATCGCGCGGGCCCTCGACGAGATCTCCCGCTATCTCGAGGTCGGGGAAGGGAATCGTTTCAAGGCGCGAGCGTACGCGAACGCCGCGCGCGTCGTCGAGCGGCTCGAGATGGCGGTCGACGCCTTCATCGCGACGGGTGAGATCGACCGGACCCCCGGGATCGGAAAAGCGACGGGGGGCGTGATCCGGGACCTGGCCGACACGGGTCGGTCCAGCTACCTCGAGTCGCTGCGCCGGGAGTACCCGGAAGGCCTCTTCGCGCTCGCGCGCGTTCCGGGGCTCGGCCCCGCGAAGGTGGCGATCCTGCACGAGCTCGGGATCTCGAGCGTGGAGGATCTCGAGCGGGCCTGCCGCGAGGGCGCTCTCGCGAAGGTTCGCGGCTTCGGACCGCGGGCGCAGCAGAAGATGCTGAAAGCGATGGAGGCGCTCGCCGCGACCGGAGCGCGCTTTCTTCTGCCTCACGGGGTCGAGCTCGCGGATCTGGTCTGCGAGTCGTTGGAGAAGATCGAAGGGGTCGAATCGATCGAGGTGGCCGGGAGCGTGCGTCGCAGGCTGGAGACGATCGCGGAGGTCGCCCTGTGCGCGGCCAGCAACGATCCCGAGGCGTCGGCCGAAGCGGCGCTCTCGCTCCCGGTGCTGCACGACATCCGTTCCGAAGGGACCCTCGTCGAGGGGGCGGGACCTCGCGGCATTCCGGTGCGGATCCGTTTCTGTTCGCCTCGCGAGCTGCCGACCGTGCTCCTCTTCGAGACCGGGACGGAGGAGTTCGTCGAGGCGCTCGTCGAGCGCGCGGCGTCGAAGGGCCTCTCGCTCCAGCAGGACGGTCTCCGCGCGGGACGGAAGCGCCGGGCGCTCACGAGCGAGAGGGACCTTTTCCGCGCGATCGGCGCACCCTACGTCGAGCCGGAGCTGAGGGAGAGCGACGAGTTCGTCGACCGCGCGAAACCGCCGCGCCGCCTCGTTTCGCGCGAGCAGATCCGCGGCGTCTTTCACATCCACACGACGTACTCGGACGGCCGCGCGACGATGCGCGAGATGCTCGCGGACGCGAGCGAGCGCGGGTTCGAGTACGTGGGCATCTCCGATCATTCGAAGGCGGCGTACTACGCTCGCGGCCTCGACCTCGCACGGCTCGTCGAGCAGCAGGCGGAGATCGAAAGCCATCGGAAAGCGTTCGAGCCGATGCGCATTCTCAAGGGAACCGAGGCGGACATTCTCGCGGACGGCTCGATCGATTACGGCGACGAGGTGCTCGCGCGGTTCGATTTCGTCGTCGCGTCCATCCACTCGCGTTTCAGCATGGGCGTCGAGGAGATGACCGACCGGATCGTGCGCGCCCTGTCCAGCCCCTTCGTCACGTTCCTGGGACATCCGACGGGGCGCCTCCTGCTGTCGCGACCCGGATACGAGATCGATTTCGACCGCATCTTCGACGCCGCGGCCGGCGCCGGGGTGATGATCGAGATCAACGGCAATCCGCACCGGCTCGACCTCGACTGGCGCCTGCTGCGCCGCGCGCTCGAACGCGGCGTCACGTTCTCGATCCATCCCGATGCCCACTCGACCGCCGAGATGGGCCACGTTCTCGCCGGATGCGACGTAGCGCGGAAGGGAGGGCTCGCGCCCGGAGCACATTTTCAACACGCGCCCGGTGGAAGAGGTCGTGGAGTTTCTTCGCGAGAGGCGGGAGAGGGCGATCGCCGCGACGGCGTAGGGGCGCCCTGCGCGGCGCCCGGAATTTCGGTTCGGCAGGATGAGGGTCCGGACCGCCGCAGGCCGCCCCTACTGCGCCGTCAGCACGATCATCAGGATCCGGTTGCTGTCCGGAAGGCGCGAGGCGCCGAGGACGACCGTCTGGCCCACGCGGAGGTTGAGCGTCGAGTTGCGGAAGATCTGCTGGACCTCTCCGCCGCCCTCGGGCACGCGCAGGATCCGGAACTCCGAGAGCTGGAGCGTCTGGCTGATCGGATCGAACTCGCCCACCGTGAAGTCCGCGCGATACGAGCCGTCCAGATCCGTCAGAACCGGGTCGCCTTCGCGCGCCTGGGCGCGGATCTCTCCGAGCTTGTCGAAGCGGTTGAACTTGAGGACGCCCGAGAGCTTGGCGGAGATCTCGCGGAGATCTTCAGGAACCGGCGGGGGGTTCTTCTGCTGAAACGAAGCCGCCACGAGCCGAAGCTCGACGGTGAAGGATTTCGGCGGCGCGTCGTACTGCTGGATCGCCCGCATGATCTCGCGGAGCGCCGCGGGGGAGTCGGTGACCACGAGAGTGTTCGTCGAGGGCTGGATCGAGACGGATCCCGAAGCGGTGATCAGCGGTTTGATCACGACGGCGGCGCGGCTCGCATCGCGGAAACGGAACTGGAACGAGCGCGCAGTCAGCTTCTCGTTCGCGGCAGGCGCCGCGAGCGCCGTGGACGCGCTGCCGAGCAGCGCGAGCAGAATCACACCGAAAGCCACTTTTCTCATAGATCCGCCGGCAACGACTCGTCGAAGATCATGACGAGCCGGATTTCACTCGAGTTCTGGGCGGGTACCTCGACGATCGTCGCCCCCGCGGAGTCGTACTGTTCGATGACGGGGCGATCGACGACGGGCGGCTGCGCCTGCGCGACGACCACGGCCGGCGATGCCGCCGGGACGGTGCTCATGCGGGTCTCTCTCTGAACGAGAAGCGTTCCGAAGACACCGACCGCGAGAGCGGCGGCGGCCGACCACCGGATCAGAGGCGTGAACCGGACGGTCCGGCGTCCCAGGCGCCGCTCGGCGTCCCGCATCTCGACCTGCCGGAGAACGCCGGCGACGAACGCGTCGGTCCCGCCCGGGGGCTCCGCTTCCTCGAGCCCCAGGGAGCGGAACATCGCGTCGGGGTCGATCGAGACCGCCCACTCCAGGCAATTCGCGCACGAGCGCAGATGGCCTCGCACGGCCGCGTCGTCCGTCCCCTGCCGGGTCGCGTGGCGGAACGCTTCGCAGTTCATGACGTTCCTCTCGAATCCCAGAGCTTCGCGTACTCCGGGTACCGCTTCTTCAGCTCCTCCTGCATCAGCTTCCGCGCGTTGAACAGGTGATTGCGCACCGTCGATTCGCGGCAGCCGAGAACGCGCGAGATCTCAGCGGAGGAGAGATCGTCCATCTCGCGCATGACGAAGATCGTTTTCTGCTTGGGGGAGAGCACCGAGGAGACGTCGTCGAATACCTTCTCGACTTCCTTGTGCTGGAGCGAGACCGACTGGTCGGGTTCGATCTCGGTCCGCACCAGCCTCAGGTTCGAGTTGACGGCCGCCTCACGCGACTGCCGCGTCCGGAGCCAGTCGATCGCCACGTTCGTGACGATCCGGTACATCCACGTGTCGAACGCGTACGCGGAGTCGTACTTCTCGAGGTTCTCCCAGACGCGCACGAACGAGAGCTGCGCCACGTCCCGCGCGTCTTCGGAGTTGCCCAGGACCCGGTAGCAGATCGCGTACACCTTGCCCGTCTTGCGTCGGACGAGGGTCTCGAAACCGTCGGGATCGCCCGAGCGGATCTGCTGGACCAGCTCGCGGTCATCCGGTTCCGGAGTCTGCTCGAAGCCTTTCATCAGGCGAACCAGGGCACCCATCGATCAGCTGTACGGAGCGGAGGTCTTAACCGTCTAAGCATGGCGACTCGAGTCTAGGGGTCGGGAGCCAGGCGTCCAGACGCCGAGACCGAGCGAGACGCCTGGACTCTTAGGCTTGGACGGGGTGATGGGCCGAACCGTTCTTGCGCCGTCTGCTGCAAAACCCCTAGAATCGGAGAAAGCTTTCCACGAGGCCGTGAAGCGACTCCGCTGGAGATCCCGTTTCGGTGATTCAGTGGCGCTGGCGGGACCTGAGGGGCCAAATACTACATGCGAGTTCTGGTCGTCGGTCAGGGGGGTCGCGAGCATGCGCTCTGCTGGAAGCTCCGCCAATCCCCTTTGGTGGAAGAGCTTTACGCCGCTCCCGGCAACGCCGGGATCGCGGAGATCGCCTACTGTGTCCCGATCGGGGTCGCCGATATCGTCGAGCTGGCCGATTTTGCCGAAAAGCTCAAGATCGATCTCACCGTCGTCGGCCCGGAGCTCCCCCTCACGCTCGGCATCGTCGACGAGTTCCGCAAGCGCGACCTCCCGATCTTCGGGCCGTCCCGGCTGGCGGCCGACCTCGAAGGTTCCAAAGTCTTCGCCAAGGACTTCATGCGGAGGTACGAGATCCCGACGGGCGACTCGGCCACCTGCGCGACCTATGAAGAGGGGGCTGCCGCGGTGAAGAAGGGCCCCTGGCCGAAGGTGATCAAGGTGGACGGGCTCGCCGGCGGAAAGGGAGTCTTCATCGTCGGGTCGAAATCCGAGGGAGAAGAGGTTCTGGAGCAGATCTTTCATGAGCGGCGCTTCGGCAATGCCGCGGATCGCGTCCTGGTCGAGGAGTACCTCGACGGCGAGGAGGTTTCCTTCCTGGTCCTCACGGACGGCAAGCGCGTCGCGCCTCTCGCCCCGACGAAGGACTACAAGAAAGCGTTCGACGGCGATCAGGGGCCGAACACCGGGGGGATGGGCGCGCATTCACCGGCGCTGGTGCTCCCCTCGGAGATGGGCGGAGAGATCCTGCGGAGGATCGTCCTCCCGACGATCCAGGGGATGGAGGCGGAAGGGCGGCCGTACTCGGGCTGCCTTTACGTCGGCCTGATGCTGACCGACGAGGGCCCGAAGGTGCTCGAGTACAACTGCCGGTTCGGCGATCCGGAGACGCAGGCGCAGATGCTTCGGCTCGAGAGCGACCTGGCGGAAGTCCTCCTTCAGATCGCCCGGGGGGAGCTGAGCGAGACGAAGCTCGCCTGGCGGAAGGAAGCGGCTGCGTGCATCGTGGTCGTGGCGGAGGGATATCCGGGAGACTTCGCGACGGGCACGGAAGTGGCGGTGGACCCGAGCGAGGACCCGGCGGTGGTCGTTTTCCACGCGGGAACGAAGAAGGCGGAAGGGAAAATCGTCGTGGCCGGAGGACGGGTTCTCAGCGTCTGCGCGCGGGGGGCGACGCTCTCGGAGGCTCTCAAGAAAGCGTATGCGGCGACGGTTCGAAGCGTGAAGGGTGACGGGCTCCGCTTCCGCCGGGACATCGGCCGGAGCGCGCTCGAGCGGCGGCAGACGCTGTCGTGACCGCATTTCGGCGCAACTTCGGGCGCAATTCTTGTTAGATTGAGCGCAGGCGCAGCCTGGCGTATGGCGCCGCACCGACGATGGCTCACGCGCATCACGGACCGGAGCGACGCGTGCGGACGAGCCGCAAGCTCCTCGTCTCGACCGTCGCGACCCTCGCGTTTTTCGGGCTGGAGCTGTGGGCGGGGTTCGCGGCGAACGCCCTCTCGCTGATCAGCGACGCGTTCCACAACATCACGGACGCCGCGGCGCTGATCCTCGCGTTCATCGCGATCCACCTCGCGCGCCGCGCTCCGACCGTCCGGCGATCCTACGGCTACCAGCGGGCCGGAATTCTGGCGGCGTTCGTCAACGCTGCGATCCTCATCGTCCTGACGGTGCTCGTCGTCCTCGAGGCCGTCCGGCGGTTCCGCGATCCGGAGCCGGTGGGCAGCACGATCATGATCGTCGTCGCCGCGATCGGTCTGCTCTACAACCTCGGCGTCACCTTCTGGCTCCGGGAGGAAGGAAAGAAAGACATCAATGTACGGAGCGCCGTTCTTCACATGATGGGCGACGCGATCGCCTCCGCGGGGGTGATCGTCGCGGCCGTGATGATCCGCCTCACGGGCAACACGGCGTGGGATGCCGCCGTGTCGCTCTTCATCGGCGCGCTGATTCTCTGGAGCTCGTTCGGCATCCTGCGCGAGACGATCAACCTGCTGCTCGAGGGGACGCCGCGCGGCATCGATCCCGACCGGATCCGCAGCGACATCGCCTCGACGGACGGAGTGTTCGAGGTCCATCACCTTCACATCTGGGCGATCGGCCCGTCTGCGGCGGCGCTTTCCTGCCACCTTCTCGTCGGCGACGTCTCCCTGCGCCGCGGCGGGGAGATCCTGAGGAACGTGAGCGGGATCCTCGAGAGCAACCACCGGATCCGCCATACGACGATTCAGCTGGAGGCGGGCTCCTGCCCGGAGGGGGATCCGGAGTGCGTTCCGGCGGCGTTCGCGACCCCCGCAGCGAAACCGATCGTTGACAGCGGCCGAGTTAGTCAATAAATTGACCTGAATGGCTGCGGCGTCAAGCCGGGGAGATCTCCCGTTCGAGGTGATGCGCCTCGCCAATGCGATCATCCGCGAGCTCGTCCCTCTCGCCGGCCGGTTCGAGCTCACGCCGCAGCAGGCCGCGATTCTCGTGAGGCTGGAGGGTCTGGACCCGCCGCCCACGCTCGCCGCGCTGGGGCGGGCTCTATCGGTGTCCAAGCAGAACATCACCGGGATGGTCGCTCGCCTGGTCGACGCGGGGCTCGTTCGCCGGGAGGGAGATCCATCGGACCTCCGCGCGAGCCGGCTCACGCTCACGCGGAAAGGAGCGGGGGTGACGCGTCAGCTGCGACCCGCGATGGAGAGGTGGGCGGGGGAGTGGGTGGGGCGGGCGGGGGCCGTCGACGCGGAGGAGAGGATCGCGCTGCTGATCGGAGCGCTCGGGGAGGCCGAGTGAAGCGAGTCGTTCTTCTCACGCCGGCTTTGCGGCGGCGCTCGCGGGCGGCCGCGGGGTGACCGTTCGATTCCGTCCGAGCTCCTTCGCTTCGTAGAGCCGTCGGTCGGCGGCGGCGAAGAGCGGCTCGAGCGTCGTTCCGTCCTCGGGAAAGAGAGCGCCGCCGATGCTGCAGGTGATGGGGTCGCGATCTCCGATCGGTGGGAGCGCCTCGATCGCGGCGCGGATCCGCTCGGCCGTCTGCCACATCCCCGCGGGTTCGGTTTCGGCGAGGATGGCGGCGAACTCCTCGCCGCCATAACGCGCGGGAAAGTCACTCTGGCGGAGACCGGCGCGGATGGTGGCGGAGACGGCCTTGAGCGCCTCGTTTCCGGCGGCGTGGCCGTAGCGATCGTTGTAACGCTTGAAGTGATCGAGGTCGAACACGAGGAGGCCGATGGGCCGGTGGTAGCGATCGGACCGCTCGAGCTCCTCTCGCACGCGCTCTTCGAACGCGCGGAAGTTCCACATCTGCGTCAGCTCGTCCGTCCTCGAGATGTCGCGCAGCCGCGCGTCGCGCGCGGCGACCGCGTCGATCATCCGGTTGAAGTCGAGCGCGAGCAACGCGACCTCGCGGTCGCCGGAGATCGGAACTCGATGCGCGCTCGAGGGGTCGCGCGCGACCGCGCCCGCCGTCTCGGAGAGGCGCTCGAGCGGGGCGACGATCTTGGCGAGAGCGAAGCGCGCCAGCGCGAGCGTGACGATCGCGATCATCCACGTGACGCCGAGGGCGGTCATCATCAGCCCGTCGGTCCGGGCGTTCACCGCGGCGAGCTTCCGGTCCGCGCCGCGCCGGATCTCGCGCATCGACTCGAAGGCCGCGGCGCTGATGCCGTCCGAGAGCGACCGGATCTCGCGATCGATCTCCTCTCTCCGCTCGGGCGTCGCGGAGGGCCATTCGTCGGTCGCGGCGCGCGCGCTCTCGTCGAATCGCGAAACGAGCAGCGGAACCGCGCCGACGTCGAAGGAGCGGACCGCGGGCGAGTCGGCCATCTCGCGAACCGCCGCGTAGCGCGCCGCGAAGGAGCCGAAGTCGGGGGAGCCCGACCGCGCGAGCTCCTGCCAGCGGTCGGTCCAGGCGTTCTGGTTCCGCGCGATCAGTTCCAGGCGCGCGGTCGCGCGGAGATCGATCTCGACGATGCGGCCGAGCTCCTTCTGCGACTCGCGCGCGCGCCAGGTGAGAAGGAAGGCAACCGCGATCAGCAGGATGCCGTATCCGGCGGAAAAGAGAAGGATCCGGGTGCGAAGACGTGTCCGCCGCTCCACCGCCGCGCCGACGGCCGCCCGATGATCCTCCGTCCCTTCGCCTCCCATCGCCTCGCGTGCCATGACTCGCAACCAGAATAACGCGGATGGGGCGTCTCGAGCGTCTCGCGTGCGGCGCCAGACGGCGCGGACTCGACGCCCGGCTCCGCACGTCCGACAATGTCCGCATGGACCTTCGGGCGATCTACCTCGGCGCTCTCGAGCGATGCGATCCGGCGGCGCTCGTGGAGGCGCGCATCGCCTCGCGCCCGGATCTCATGCGGCGACCCGTCGTCGCGATGGGCAAGTGCGCGATGCCGATGGCGCGCGGCCTCGCGCGCGGCGGGTGGGCGGGGCGCGGCATCGCGATCGTGCCGGCGGGGTACGAAGGAAATGAGCCGGCGGCCGGCATCGAGATCGTGCTCGGCTCGCACCCTCATATCGACGACGCGAGCTTTCGAGCGGGAGAGGCTCTCCTGCAATTCGTCGACAGCATCGCCGAGCCGGCCCTCGTCCTTCTCTCGGGAGGAGCGTCGGCCGCCGTCGCGGCTCCCCTCGAGCCGCACGTGACGCGCGGCGACGTCGTCCTGCTCAACGAGCAGCTCATCCGCTCGGGCCTTCCGATCGCCTCCATCAACATCGTGCGAAAGCATCTCTCCGCGATCAAGGGCGGACGGCTCGCTCTCCGGCTCCACGGCGGATCGGAGTCGTGGATCCTCTCGGACGTGCCGGTCGGACGAGGCGAGCTGGTGGGCTCGGGGCCGACGTCCGCCGATCCTTCCACTTCGGTGGATGCCGCCATGGTGCTCGAGTCGCTCGGCGGAGGCGTCGCCGCCGCGGTCGCGCGCCGACTCCGCGCCGGAGAGATCCCCGAAACGCCCAAGCGGATCGATCATCGCGCGGACGTCATCGCCGACAACCGCGCGCTCGTCGCGGCCGCCGTGGAGATCGCATCGAACGATGGAGAGGTGACGACCCTCGAGAAGGAGCTCGACGGAGACGTCGAGAGCGTCGCGTTCACGCTCGCGGAGCTGGTGGAGCGCCTTTCGAGCGGAGGCGTCGCGATCGCGGGAGGAGAGCCGACGGTGGAAGTGAGAGGCAGCGGAAAAGGAGGACGGTGCAGCGAGCTCGCGCTGCGGCTGCTGCGCCTCGCGATCGATCGGGCGCTTCCTCCCTTTTCCGCTCTCGTGGGCTCGTCGGACGGCCGCGACGGGAACAGCGGCGCGGCGGGATACGCCTTCGCATGGGACGGGCGCGGGGGCGCGATTCGCGAGGCGATCGGCCAGGCCCTGGCGGCGGCCGACGCCCATCCTCTCGCCTCGCGGCTCGGCGAGGCGATCCACATGCCGCCGACAGGCAATAACCTCCGCGATATCATGATGATGGCCCGCCGTTAGCAGGCGGGCGTGCCAGGCCCCTGCCGGATCGACGCAGGGGCATCCATCGAAATGGCACAGAGCGAGGATTCCGCGGCGCCGGCGCCTCCACCGGGCGAGCCGGTGAGCAGTCTCGAGCGCCAGCGCGGCCGGCCGATGTACGGCTGCATCCGCGCGCTGGGGATCGGCGTCCTTGCGCTGGTCGCCGTTCTCCTCCTCCTCGTCGCGGGCGGCTATTACTACACGGGGACGGACCGTTTCGCTCTCATGGTGAAGGAGCGCATCGAGCGGACCCTCGAGTGGAAGCTCGGGCGCGAAGTCACCATCCGGGAGCTGGTCGTCCTGCGCAGGGAGGGACGAATCCTCCTTCGCGACGTCACGATCGCGAACGTTCCCGAAGGGCGGCGGAAGTACCTGGCCACCGTGAAGGAAGTCGAGATCACCGGCGGGATCGAGTCCTTCCGCACGCGGACAGTCCGCCTCGGCCGCATCGAGATCAGGAACCCGACGCTCAGCGTCGAGATCTTTCCCGAGGGAAGTCCCCACCTTCACAACTTCCCGTCGTGGCGGCGTTCGGAGCCGCGGCGGTTCCAGATCGCGCGCGTCGACGCGGACAAGATGTGGATCACCGGCGCCGCGGTCGAGCTGCTCGACCATCGCCATGACGTTCACATCCTCGCTTCGAAGATCCAGTCGGAGCTGACGCCGACGATTCAGAAGAGCCTCTACGTGGGCACGGCGACGAGTCCGGACGTCATGGTCACGCTGATGGACTATCAGCCGGTCCATCTGACGATGAAGACGAGCTACGACTACCGTCCCGGCGCGCTTCGGATCGGGAAGACCCTGTTCCAGGGTCGCGGCATCGAGATGGTCGCGAGCGGAGACGTCGAGCCGCTCACCGAAGCGGTCTACGACTTCCGCCTCGCCGCGAAGATGGAGCTCGAGCGAGTCCGCGAGATCTTCGAGGTCGAGCGCGCGCTCGAAGGGCTCCTCACCTTCGACGGCGCGATTCGCGGAGAGAAAGGGACGTTCACTCTCGGCGGCTCGTTCGCGGTCCCGGAGCTCCTCGCCGACGCATACGAGCTCGCCGACATGAGAGGCACACTCACTGCGAATCAGAATCGGGTGGAGGCCCACATCGACTCCGTCGGATACGGCGGAGGCACGCTCACGGGCGACTACGAGCTCGCGCAGTTGGGGGACCCGTATCCGATGTCCGTCGATCTTCGCTTTCGCGGCGTCTCGCTCGAGAAGCTCTTCGCGGACTGGGACGTGGACGAGACGGGGCTTCGCGGCCGCGCGACCGGCACGCTGGCGTACTCCTGGAAGAAGGACGACATCCTCGGCGGGCACGGAGAGGGAGACGCGCGCCTCGCAGCGGGCGCGGTCGCGTTCGGGAACGCGAAGTTCCCGATGCCCGTTTCCGGCCGGACGAAGTTCGCGCTCGACGCGGGCGTGATCCGGTTCGCCCCCTCGGAGCTGCAGACGCCGCGGAGCCGCGTCGCGTTCCGCGGCACGCTCCGCATCGAGGACCTCGCCGCGGATCTGGCCCTCGGCATCGACAGCGAGGACCTTCGCGAGCTCGACCACCTCGCGTTCAATTTCGCGCAAGGGCTCGAGGAGACGGACTTCGAGCTTCTCGGCCTCGGAGGGTCCGGCCGGATCGACGGGACGGTGAGAGGGCCGCTGAGCGAGCCCCGCGTGGCGGCGCACGTCACCGCGAGCGATCTCCGTTTCTCGGAGGTCCTTCTCGGTGCATCCGAGATCGATCTTCGATACGACGGACCCTCGTCGACGGTCCACTTCGAGCCGGGCACGTTCCGCCTGGACGGAGGAAGCCTGTCTCTGCGCGGCACGGTGAGCTTCCCGGAACGCGGACCCACGCCCCGGTTCGATCTCGTCGCCGATGTCGACAACTACCAGGTCGAGACGATCCTCGACGTCGTCGACCTGGAGCTCGCGCTCGGCGGACGGGGGACCGGCAAGCTCGCCGTCCAGGGAACTCCCGACGCGGGAGAAGCCGACTTCCAGGGCGTGACCGTCGTCAGGGAAGGGCGTCGCCTCAACCTGAACGGCCAGATCGCGTGGGCTCCCGGGGAAGGGAACGTGCGCTTCGACCTCGACATCGGAGCGGAGGCGATGCCGGTGTCCGAGGTGCTCGCGTTCCTCGAGCTCGGGGAGTTCCCCGTGACGGGCGAGATGACGGGGACGCTTCACCTCGAGGGTCCGAAGTCGAAGCTCGAGGGAGCGGGCGCAGTCACGATCCGCGACGGCACGATTTTCGGCGAGCCGATCGACCTCGCGCGCGCCGAGCTCGACTTTCACGAAGGCGTGATGACGGCGCGCGCGGTCGAGATTCAGTCCGCGGCCGGCGTCGTCCGCGGCGTCGCGACGGTCGATCTGACGTCGGAGACCTTTTCGTACACGATCGAGCCGACGGAGCTCGATCTGTCGAAGGTCAAAGCTCTCGCCGGGCTCGCCGATCTGTTTCAGGGAAAGGTCCGAGTCATCTCGACGGGAGCGGGAACGTTCGACCAGCCGGACCTGCTGATCGATGTGACCCTTCTCGAAGGGGGGCGCTTTCGCGGGAGGCCTCTGCCGGACGGGGAGCAGCCGCGCCTCTACGTCGCGGTGAGCAACGGCCATCTGCGGATCACGGCGGCGGCGTGGGATGCGCTGCGCGTGGAGGGGACCGGTCTGATCGCGGAGGACGGGGCGCTCACCGGAAACCTGAGGGTGACGATCCCCGATTTTCAGAAGCTGATCCAGCTCGTTGCGGCGGGAGCCCCGATCGATGCGACGGGGAGCGCGGTGATCGATCTGGAGCTCGGCGGCTCGATCTCCTCGCTCGAGACTCTGCGCATCGTGGGAACGGTCCCGGAGCTCGAGCTCGCGATCTCGGGAAATCCGATCGAGCCGATCGAGCCGATGCGGCTTCGCGCTCGCGAACGGTCGCATCGAGTTCGAGTCGTTCCGTGTCCGGACGGAGGGATCGCAATTCACGGTCTCGGGTGGCGTGGGAGTGACGGGGGATCGCGCGCTCGGCTTGAGGATCGCGGGAACCGTGGAGGCTGCTCTGCTCCAGCTCTTCCTTCCCGACACGCGCGTCGAGGGGCGGCTCGACGTCGATGCGTCGATCGGCGGCACGCTCGATCGTCCCGCCATCAGCGGAACGGCCGAAGTACAGGGCGCGGAGGTGAAGCTCCCCGGGTTCCAGCTGATCAGCGACATCAAGGCGACGCTCGTATTCCGCGGCGACCAGCTGAAGATCGACTCGCTCAACGCGACGCTCGGAGGCGGGCGCGTCGTCGCGGGAGGGATCATCGGGCTCGACGGGCTCAGGCCCTCGAGCTTCGGGATCAACCTGCAGGGAACGGACGTCGCGCTCCGCTACTTCGAGGGGGTGACCCTCGACGGGAACTTCGACCTCGAGCTGAACGGCGATCTCGACCACTCGCAGCTGCGAGGGCGGATCATCGTGGACCGCGCGGTCTACTTCAAGGACTTCGATCTTACGACGACCGCGTTGAATTTCTTCCTCGAGAATCGCCGCATCATCGGCCCCGAGATCGCGGCTTCGTGGCAGGAGAACGTCTCGCTCGCGATCGAGATCTGCGGTCCCGATTCGAGGCTCGGAGGCTGCACGCCCGTCGACACGCTCGCCGTGAAGAACAACATCGCGGACGTGACGGCGACGGCCAAGCTCCAGGTGCGCGGGACCCTCGCCAGCCCCAATGTCATCGGCGACGTGACTCTCGACGAGGGAGGAACGATCGAGTTTCAGGACATCGAGTACCGCGTCGTGCGCGGCACGATCAACTTCCAGAATCCGTTCCGGCTCGATCCCTACTTCGACATCACGGCGGAGGCCCGCCGCGGGGAGTACGAGCTGACGGTCAATCTCACGGGAACGCTCGAGCACATCACGCCGACGATCACGAGCGATCCGCCCACGAGCGACCTCACGCTGCTCTCGCTCCTGACACCGGAGGTTGCCGGCCGGACCCGGGCGGATGCGAGCCGGCTCGATCTGCAGAACGTCGGCGCCGCGGGAGGATCGTTGCTCCTGCAGACGGTCGGCGGGCTCATCGGCTCGCGGATCTTTCCCTTCGCGGACGCGTTCCGTTTCGACGTCGGCGCTCTGGCCGAGATCTCCGACCCGAAGGTCACGTTCGAGAAGCGCGTCTCCGACAACCTCCGCGCGATCGTGGTCTTCTTCCTCAACAGCCGCGAGAACATCGAGATCGTGGAGTGGCAGGTCAGCCCCGACTGGATGCTCCAGTTCGTCCGCGATTCCAAGCTCGAGAGCGATTTCATCGTGGACTCCGTCGAGGGACGCTTCCGCCGCAGGTACATGGGTCACTGGTTCGCGCGCAAGCAGGACGAGTTCGTCGTCCCGGCCTCCGCGGAGACGGCGCAGCCGCTTCCGGCGCCGGCCGCGACGCCCGACATCCCGGCGATCGTTCCACTCACGGCCACGAACGAGCAGCCCCTCGTCGCGTCGATCGAGTTCGCGGCCGACTCGGCGGTGAATCAGGAGAGGCTCGCGGAACGGATCGCGGGGATCCGCGTGGGAGAGCCGCTTGCTCTCTCCGATCTGCAGGCGGCGATCAAGGCTCTCTATGGCACCGGGGAGTTCGGCGACATCCAGGTCGATGCGTCTCCCGCAGGAGAAGGCTCCGTCGCGCTCCGGTTCCTCCTCTTCGTTCGCTACCGGATCGGAACGATCGGGTTCGACGGCCTTCCGATCGGCGAGGATCGCGTCGCGGGCCGGCTCCCGGTCAAGGCCGGCGGCACGCTGAGCCTGAACGCGATCGAACGCTCCGCGGCGGAGATCGTGGCCGAGCTCCAGAAGCGCGGCTGGCTCGAGGCCGTCGTCGACACGGACGTGGAGTACATCCGCTCCGAGAACCGCGCGAACATCGTCTTCTTCGTGACGCCCGGACCGCTCGCTCACGTCGCCGCTTTCGAGTTCTGCGCCGATGGCTCCGCCGACGGCGGCTGCGCCGAGGACGGGGCCACGGCTCCGTTCCGGCGGGAGGAACTGATCGGGAAGATGCGCGTGGAAGTCGGCGACGCATTCAACCTCAACGATGCCCGCCGCGACGCGGAGCGCATCGCGTCCTTCCTCGTCGACAAGGGATACAGGCAGGCCGAGGTGCGCTATCTCGAGCGCGTGTACGAGGAGGCGACGGATACGGTTCGCATTCGGTACCGCATTCGGGTCGGGCCGCCGGTCCGCGTCGAGGTCGAAGGGATCCGGCGCAGCGCCGTGCGCCGCCTCCTTCCCCTGCGCGGCGACGAGCCCTACTCCGCCGACGCGATCGAGCGGGCGCTCGACGACATCCGGAGCCTCCTCCAGCGTCGCGGGTTCTACTTCGGCGACGTCGAGGTCGACGAGGGGATGGTCGGCGAGGAATACGTCGTCACCTACCGGATCGACACGGGGCGCCGGTACGACCTCGCGCGGGTGGAGTTCGAGGGGAACGAGCTTCTCGAGGACGACCGGCTCCGTGACGCGGTTGCGACCGCGCCGGCGGGAGGGATCCGAACGTTCCTGCGCAACCTCTTCCGCCGCCCGGGCGGGGCCAACGACGAAGCGCTCGCCGATGACGTCGAGTCTCTCGAGACGCTCTATCGAGTCGAAGGGTTCAGCGAGGCGACCATCGGACGGCCCCGGGTGGCGGCGATCTCCGAGCATGAGCTCGAGGTGACGTTCCCGGTCGTCGAGGGGCCGCGCACGCGGGTCACGGAAGTCCGGCTCGAGGGCGTCGAGCGGTTCGAGCCCGAGTCGCTTCCGGATCTCTCGCTCGAGCCGGGGGCGCCCCTCGATCCGACGATGATCTTCGCCGACCTGTTCGCACTCAGGACCTTCTACGCGGACCGCGGCCACGTCGAGGTTCAGGTCCAGCCGGGCTACGAGTTCAACGAGGACAAGACCGCGGCCGTGGTGACGTACGCCATCACGGAAGGGCCGAGCGCCGAGATCAAGGAAGTCGTCGTCCGTGGGAACACCTACACGGAATCGGGAGTGATCGACCGCCAGGCGAAGATCGACGAAGGGGAGCCGTTCAGCTACAGGACCCTTCTCGCGGCACAAAGAGAGCTCTATCGCCTCGGGATCTTCCAGCGCGTCGACGTCCACGCGGCCGAATCGGCCGCGTCCGCGGGGGACCGGACGGTCGAGATCGAGGTCGAGGAAGGAAAGGCGCTCTCGATCGGCGGGTCGGTGGGTTACTCCGAAGAGCGGGGGGCGGGCGCCTCCTTCTCCCTCTCTCACCGAAACCTCTTCGGCACCGCGCGTTTCCTCGGACTCGAAGCGCGCAAGTTCCAGCGCGAGGAGAGGTTCCTCATCAACTACCGCGAGCCGTTCATCGGCAAATGGGACATCCCCGTGCAGGTGACCGCGTTCCGCAGCGACGAAGAGAGGTCGGGACGGCAGTTCGAGCGGCTCGGGACCTTCGTCGAAGCCTCGCGCGTCCTCGGCGAGACCGTCCGCTGGTCGGCGCGATACGAGTACCGCCGCGTCGACTGCACGGAGCTGGTCGGGGCCGAAGTTCCGTGCGGCGACCCCTCCTCGCCGATCGAGGAACGGGAAGTCACCATCTCGAGCGTCACGCCGAACGTGTTCTGGGACCATCGCGACGATCCTCTCAATCCGTTCCGCGGCATGTTCGCGAGCGCGTCTCTCGAATACGCGTTCCCCCTCGCGTCGGCGGAAACGACATTCCTCAAGGGGTTCGCGCAGAGCGCCTGGTATCGCCCTCTGTCGGAGCGATCGACGCTGGCGCTCTCCGCGCGGCTCGGTCTGACCGAGAGGCTCGAGACGACGGGCCCCGGCTCGATCGTTCCCTTCCCCGAGAGATTCACCGCCGGGGGAGAGTCGTCCCACCGGGCGTTCGACCTCGACGAGCTCGGCATTCTCTGCGTCGATGGACAGCCCGACTGCCAGGCGACCCTCATCCAGACCGACGACGGCAAGATCTATCCGCTCGGCGGGAACGCGCTCGTGCTCGCGAGCGCCGAGTACCGCTTCCCGATCATCGGGAGCCTCCAGGGCGCGGTCTTCGCGGATGCGGGGAACATCTGGCGTGAGATCGATGCGATCGACTTCGGGGAAATCCGTTACGGCGCGGGCGTCGGCCTCCGGTACCTCACGCCGGTGGGGCCGATCCGATTCGATCTCGGATGGAAGCTCGACCGGAAGCCGTGGGAAGAGCCGTACGCGAACTTTCTGACGATCGGTTTCGCGTACTGATCGCGGCGGGCCGCGTGCCGCCCCTCAGACCGAGAATCATGCACGATGGCCGGACGCAACGCGTGTGCCGGTGGCGCAGACCGGGGATGGCACGGCAGGGAGATTCCGGAGAGAATAGGGGCCGTTCCCCGGACAGGCTGATGCGGACGTTTGCCGAGTTCTGGCCTCATTACGTGAGGCATCACGCGCGAGCACGGACGAGGCTGCTCCACGGCATCGGGTCCGCCCTCGCCGTCGTCGCGCTGGCGTTCGGCCTCGCGGTCGACCTCTGGTTTCTGCTGGCCGCGCCTCTGCTCGGGTACGGGTTCGCCTGGTACGGCCACTTCTTCGTGGAGCGGAATCGCCCCGCGACGTTCGGCCACCCGTTCTGGTCGCTCGCGGCCGACTTCAGGATGCTGTTTCTGATGATCGCGGGGCGGATGGATGCGGAAGTCGCGCAGCACATCGCTCCCTCCACGCCGACCCCTCCCGGGGCGGCGACGACGCACGTCTGAGGCGTCGGAGCGCCGGCGAGCCGGACGCGGCCGGTCCTCGGCGCTCGGCCCGCCGACGCCTTGTTATCATGCCGCCCGCAGCGGAGGATCGAATGAAACTGCTCGAAGGCAGAACGGGAATCATCTTCGGAGTCGCGAACAAGCGATCGATCGCATGGGGGATCGCGCAGGCGCTCTCCGACGCCGGGATGCGCCTCGCGTTCACGTATCAGGGAGAACGCCTTCGGGAGAGCGTCGAGGAGCTGGTCACCCCCCTTCCGGGATCGCTGCTCTATCCGTGCGACGTCACGGTCGACGGTGAGATCGAATCGGTCTTCGAGCGGCTGGCCGCGGAGTCCGGCGGCAAGCTCGACACGCTGGTTCACTCGGTCGCGTTCGCGCCGCGCGAAGATCTCGAGCGGGATTTCCTTCTGACCTCGCGCGAGGGATTCCGGATCTCGCACGACGTTTCGGCGTACTCGCTCGTGGCGATGAGCCGCGCCGCGGCCCCTCTGCTGGAGACGTCCGACATCGGCTCGATCCTCGCGCTCACCTACTACGGGTCGGAGAAAGTCGCGCCCGGCTACAACATCATGGGCGTCGCGAAGGCCTCGCTCGAAGCGTCCATCCGCTATCTCGCCTCCGAGCTGGGGCCGAAAGGCGTACGCGTGAACGCGATCTCGGCCGGGCCGGTGAACACGCTCGCGGCGCGCGGGGTGAAAGGGTTCACCGGGATGATGAAGCACCATGCGGAGCACGCGCCCCTCCGGCGCAATGTGGAGCTCCGGGAGATCGGCGACACCGCCTTGTTTCTCTCGTCGAAGATGGGGACGGGCATCACCGGCGAGATCATCTTCGTCGACGGCGGCTTCCACATCATGGGCGTCTAGGTGTCTAGGTGTGTGGGAGTCTAGGAGTCTAGGAGTCTAGGCGTGTAGGCGTTGGGTCGAATCCTCGGCTGCGATATCGCCCGGCGGTCCTCTTCAGAAGACGCCAAGACGCCAAGACGCCCAGACACCCAGACTCAGTTTCCTCCGATCGTTCGATCCAGGAAGTCGATCATGAGCCGCTGCATGTGACGGCGCAGCGGCGCTTCGCGGACCCCGTGCCGCGTTTTCGGATAGAGCATCATCTCGAACGGCTTGTCCGCGAGCTGCAACTCGCGCGCGAACTGCAGCGTGTTCTGCATGTGGACGTTGTCGTCCATCGTCCCGTGAATGAGCAGCAGCCGGCCGCTCAGCGAGGCGGCCGAGAACCGCGGCGAGCTGTCGCGGTACCCCTCGGGGTTGTTCTGGGGAAGTCCCAGGTAGCGCTCGGTGTAGATCGAATCGTAGTCGCGCCAGTCGGTGACCGAGCCGCCCGCGATGCCCGCCGCGAACTTGTCGCTGTGCGTGAGCGCGTAGCTCACCATGAACCCGCCGTAGCTCCAGCCGCTGATCGCGACGCGCGAGCCGTCGACCCAGGGCTGCGCCTCGAGCCACGCCACGCCGTCCTCGATGTCGCGAAGCTCGGAGGCGCCGAAGCGTCCGGCGAGCGGCCAGGAGGACTCGGCTCCGTTCGAGCTCGCCGTCCGGTTGTCGCAGAGCCACACGACGTACCCCTTCGCGGCGAGCAGCTGGTAGAAGAGCGTCGCCTGACCTCTCCACCCGTTCCTCACCTGCGCCGCCTCCGGACCGCCGTAGAGCGGCTGAAAGACCGGGTACTTCTTCGAGGGATCGAAATCGAGAGGCTTGATGAGCATCGCATCGAGCTCGCAGCCGTCCCGCGCCTTCACCCGGAGAAACTCCGGCGTGGAGAGGCGATACCGATCGAGCGCGGGCCGCGGCTCGAGCGTGAACTGGCGCAACTCGGTTCCGTCGGCGGCGTGGACGCGCACCTCCGTCGGAGTCACCGCGTCCGACCAGCGATCGACGAACCACCGGCTCGAGGGGCTGAACTGCGCCGAGTGCGACCCTTCCCGCTTCGTCAGGAGCTCGCGGCCGCTTCCGTCGAGCTTCGCGCGCCAGACGTCGGCCGCGATCGGCGTCCGTTCGGTCGACGAGAAATAGACGTACCCCGTCTCCTCGTCGACTCCGAACACCGACTCCACGTCCCACCGTCCCTCGGTGATCGGTTTCGGATCCTTGCCGCTCGCCGGGTAGCGATAGATATGCGCGAAGCCGCTCTTCTCGCTGAGCCAGAGGAAGCCGCCGTCGGCCAGCTCGACCGGGCTGCCCAGAACGTCGACCCATGCGGGCGTCGTCTCCCGCAGCACGCGCCGCGACCGCCCGCTGAGCGGATCGACCGTGATCAGGTCGAGCCACGTCTGCGTCCGGTTCTGCAACTGCACGCTCGCGGAGGAGGAGTCGCCCGTTCCACGAGACGCCGGCGATCAGCAGGTCCGCCGGCGTGTAGCTCGACAGGTCCGCTTCGACCGGCGCCCCTCCTTCGACGGGAAGGATGCGGAGGCGCGGCAGAGGGTTCGGATCTCCCGCTTTCGGATAGCGGGAGGCCTCGAGCTCGAGGTGATAGGGAATGTGATCGACGACCGTGTAGAACGGCACGGGGGACTCGTCGAGGCGCAGCGCCGCGAGGGTCCGCGAATCGGGACTCCACCAGTGGCCGCGGAAGTCACCCCGCCCGTAGATCTCTTCCTGGTACACCCAGTCGAGAATGCCGTTGAGGATCGTCTCGGAGCCGTCCTCGGTGAGCCGGCGCTCGCTTCCGCCGGCGAGATCGAGCACCCAGAGGTCGTTCTCGCGAACGAACGAGAGCTTCGCGCCGTCGGGGCTGAAGGTCGGTACCTTCTCGTCGGCGGCCGTGCGCGTGAGGCGCTTCACCGCTCCGCTCGCCGGCGTGAACAGGTAGAGGTCCCCCTCCGCCGTGATGAGGACCCGCTCGCCCCGCTCGTCGAACGAGTAGCGCGTCTGGCGCGCCGTCTTCTTCGCGGTGGCCGCGGAAACGCCGGCGGCCGCCAGAGCTTTCTCGAGGCGCTCGGGATCGAACAGCGCGCTCTCGCGCTTCGTCTTCACGTCGAGGATCCGCCATCCGCTGACCGTTCCCCCGGCGTCGACCACCGGCCACGCGAGTCGGTCGCCCGAGAGCCATTGCAGCGACTGCGTCCGTCCTCCTTCCGCCAGGTCGCCCTTCTCGTCATAGACGGCATCGAAGGTCATGGCGACCTTCTCGGGAGCGGCAAAAGCAGGGAAGGCGAGGGCGACGAGCAAAAGGGAGCGCAGCAGCACGGAGGCCTCCTGTTCCGACGGGTTGAGGTGCGCGGGGGGCGCGCGCGGGGAGCCTACCACATTCCGGCGGGGGCGGTTTCTTCAAACGCTTAGAAACAGAGGGTTTACCGACGGTTGCGCGAAGGGGCGATCATCGGCAGATCGACGCCGCGCTCTTTCGCCACGGCGACGGCGCGCTCGTATCCCGCATCGGCGTGACGCATCACGCCGGTGCCGGGATCGGTCGTGAGGACGCGCTCGATGCGCGCCGCGGCCGAGTCGGTTCCGTCGGCGACGACGACCATTCCCGCGTGCAACGAGTAGCCGATCCCGACTCCTCCGCCATGGTGGAACGACACCCAGCTCGCTCCCGCCGCCGTGTTGAGCAGCGCGTTGAGGATCGGCCAGTCCGCGATCGCGTCCGATCCGTCCTTCATCCCTTCCGTCTCGCGATTCGGCGACGCGACGGATCCGGCATCGAGGTGGTCGCGGCCGATCACGATGGGAGCTGAGACCTCGCCGCGCGCGACGAGCTCGTTGAACCGCAGGCCGGCCCTCGAGCGCTCCCCGTAACCGAGCCAGCAAATGCGGGAGGGGAGCCCCTGGAACGCGACCCGTTTCTGAGCCATCCGGATCCAGCGATGGAGCGAGCGGTCTTCCGGGAAGAGCTCGAGGATCGCCTCGTCCGTGCGGAGCAGGTCCTTCTCCTCGCCCGAGAGCGCGGCCCACCGGAACGGGCCTTTGCCCTCGCAGAAGAGGGGGCGGATGTAGAGCGGGACGAACCCGATGACCTCGAACGCGTCGGCGACGCCGGCTTTTTTCGCCTGACCGCGGAGGTTGTTCCCGTAGTCGAACGTCACCGCCCCGCGCCGCTGCGCGTCGATCATCAGGCGCATGTGGTGCGCCATCGTCTGGTACGACAGCTCGATATAGCGTTTCGGGTCGGCCGCGCGGAGCGCCAGCGCCTCCGCGAACGACATTCCGGCCGGGACATAGCCGCTCAGCTCATCGTGAGCGGATGTCTGGTCGGTCAAAACGTCCGGGACGATGCCGCGGCGCGCGAGCGCCTCGAGCAGATCGACCGCGTTCGCTTCGACCGCGATCGATACCGCCTCGCCCGCGTCCCGCGCGCGAAGGGCGCGGTCGATTCCGGCCTCGACGTCGTGCGCGCGCTCGTCGAGGTAGCGCGTCGCGATCCGCCGCTCGATCCGCGTACGATCCACCTCGGCGACAAGGCACGTCGCCTCGTTCATCGTCGCCGCGAGCGGCTGCGCTCCCCCCATGCCGCCCAGGCCCGCGGTCACGACGAGCTTGCCCCGGAGGCTCTCACCGAAGTGTTTTCGGGCGACGGCCGCAAAGCATTCGAAGGTCCCCTGGAGGATCCCCTGGGAGCCGATGTAGATCCACGATCCCGCCGTCATCTGGCCGTACATCGTGAGGCCGAGCGCTTCGAGCCGGCGGAACTCGTCGGCCGTCGCCCAGTTGGGAACGAGGTTCGAGTTCGCGATCAGGACCCGCGGCGCTTCGGCGTGCGTGCGAAACACTCCGACCGGCTTGCCCGACTGGATCAGCAGCGTCTCGTCCGACTCGAGCCGCCGCAGCGTGGCGACGATCGCCTCGAAGCACTCCCAGTTGCGAGCCGCTTTTCCCGTGCCGCCGTAGACGATCAGCTCGTCGGGGCGCTCCGCGACGTCCGGGTCCAGATTGTTCATCAGCATCCGAAGGGCGGCTTCCTGCGCCCATCCGCGGCAGGTGATCGCCGTGCCGCGGGGTGCGCTCACCGCGCGCGGTCCGGCGCTTTTCGGCTCTGGGGTCGTGGTCGTCATGGCTCGGGTCTCCGGGCGGGATTCTATCGCGGGGAAAGGAAGCGGAAAGAAGCAGGCTGGAAAGGGGGAGCCTGCCGCGGCCGCGCGATTCTCGACCCGGCGGGAGCACCTTCCCTTCCTTCCGCCTGTTTCCTTCTCGCTCCTTATACAATTGCGGCTTCATGCCGAGACGACCAGCAGCCGGGGCGCGCAAGCGGCCCTCGCCCGGCCCGCGGGAGGAGCGGGCGGCGGAGATCCTTCACCGGCTCCGGCGGATGTATCCCAAGGCGCGCGTCTCACTCGATTCCACCAGCGCGTTCGAGCTCCTGATCGCGACGATCCTCTCCGCGCAGAGCACCGACGCCCGCGTCAACGAGGTGACGAAGGCTCTGTTCCGGAAGTACCCGGATCCCGAGGCGCTCGCCCGTGCGGAGCCGGCCCAGCTCGAGCAGGAGATCCGCGCGACGGGGTTCTTCCGAAGCAAGGCGAAGTCGATCATCGGCGCGTCGGCGGCCCTTCTCAAAGATCACGACGGCCGCGTGCCGGAGACGATGGAGGAGCTCGTGGCGTTGCCCGGCGTCGGCCGCAAGACGGCCAACGTCGTGCTGGGGAACGCGTTCGGGAACGCCGTCGGCGTCGTGGTCGACACTCACGTCGCCCGCGTCAGCCAGCGCCTGGCGCTGACCACCCACGCCGATCCCCAGAAGATCGAGGCCGACCTGATGGAGGCCCTTCCTCGGGGCGAGTGGATCGCCTACCCTCACCGCATCATCCTGCATGGCCGCGCCATCTGTGTCGCGCGGAAACCGAAGTGTGGCGAATGTTTTCTGAACGACGTCTGTCCGAGCGCGAGAGAGCCTCTGGCGTGAGGAGCGGCGAAACGGAGGAGGATTGAGATGGGTTGGAGATCGATTCTGAAGGTGATGGCCCCCGCAGCGGTGCTGCTTCTTCTCGCCCTGCCGCTCGGGGCGGCCCCGCAGGCGCCTGCCTCGACCGACACGACCGACACCGCGTTCCCGGCCGACACGGCGGTGACGGATACGACCGCGACCGACGTCGTGACCGAAACGGTGACCACGGAAGAGGTCGAGCCGACGGAAACGGCGGCGACCACGACCTATTACGAAGACGACGACGCGGGCGAGGATGCGGAGAAGGGAGCGGCCGTCTGCGCGACCTGCGCCGCGGTCGGCATCGTGATCCCTCTCATCCTTCTGGGGATCTCGATCGCGATCGCGCTCTGGATCTATCGCGACGCGAAAGAGCGCGGGATCACCAGCGCTCCCCTCTGGGCGATCCTCGGATTTCTCTTCAACATCCTCGGGCTCGTGATCTACCTGATCGCGCGCAAGAACATGCAGCCCCCCTCATCCGCGCCGGGATCCACGATGCCCCCTCCTCCGCCTCCGGCATGAGGAAGGTGTCGCTCCCTGCGGCGATTCTCCTCGGAGCCGCAACGCTGCTGGGCGGCGTTGCGGCTCACGACGCGGCGGTCCCTCGCGAAGGGGAAGTCTCCACGCGAGCCGCGATCCGCGCGATCGAGGGCTACCGCGCGTGGATCTCGCCACGCCTCGAGGGGCGCGTCCGCTGCCGCTTCCGCCCGACCTGCTCCGTCTACGGCCTCGAGTCCGTGCGGAAGTTCGGCGCGCTCCGCGGAGGATGGAAGGCCGCGAAGCGGATCGCCCGATGCACCCCGATGACCCCGATGGGGACGCTCGATCCGCCGTAGGGGAGGGTCTGAGCGTCCAGGCGTCTGGGCGCCGCAAACTGCCTGAAGCCCCGACTCTCAGACACCTGGACTCCTAGAGGCCCAGACTCTTCGCCTCCTCCCACAGCTCGTCCATCTCCTGCAGATCGGAGTCGGCGAAGCTGCGTGTGGTCTCGCGGAGGCGGCGCTCGAGGTACTCGAACCGCCGGATGAATTTCTGGTTCGATTTCTGAAGCGCTCCCTCCGCGTTCACCTCGAGGCGCCGCGCGATGTTGACGACCGTGAAGAGCAGGTCTCCGAGCTCGTGCTCGATCCCGTTCTGATCTCCCGCCGCGACCGCGTCCCGGAGCTCTTCGAGCTCTTCCTCGATCTTCGCGAAGATGTCGTCGGTCTTCTCCCAATCGAAGCCGACGCGCGCGGCTTTTTCGGTGAGTCGCGAGGCCTTGAGCAGCGCCGGCAGGGAGGGAGGGACGCCGGAGAGGAGGCCCTGCTCTTTCTCGCTTCGCTCCGTCGCCTTCAATTTCTCCCAATTCGACAGGACGGCCTCGGCGTCTTCCGCGTGCACGTCGCCGAACACGTGCGGATGCCGCCGTACCAGCTTGTCGTAGATCGCCGTGATCGCGTCGTCGATCGTGAAGCTTCCCTCCTCGCGCGCGATCTCGGAGACGAAGACCGACTGCAGGAGCATGTCCCCGACTTCTTCGCGAAGCCCTTCGCGATCTCCGCTGTCGATCGCGTGCGTCACCTCGTAGGCTTCTTCGATGATGAAGGGGCGCAGGTCTTCCATCGACTGTTCGCGGTCCCAGGGGCAACCTCCCGGGCCGCGCAGCCTCGTCATGAGAGCGACGAGCTCTTCGAATTTCCTGGTTTCCATGGAGGGATTCTAACGGCGCCGCGCCGATGTGCGAACCGGCCGGTGCAGGCGGCTGGAAACGCAAGGCGAAAAGGGTTAGATTCCGAATTCGACCCGCCATGTCCCCGACTTCCTTTCCGGTTCGCCCAATCTCCGTGCGCCGCGAGGTGCCGCGGTGAAGACGAAAGGCGGGAATCCGCTCGAAGGGGCCGGGCTCGAGACGCTCGCGCGGATTCTCGAGTCGTTCGCGGCCACGCTCGACTTCGACGAAGTCATGCGCCGCGTGGTCCGCATCGCGCTCGAGGAGTTCGCCGCGGACCGCGCCTGGATTCTCGGGCCCGTGGATGAGCCGCTCGAGTTCGCGGAGATCGCTTGCGAGGCGACGAGTCCTGAATGGCCGGGGGCGATGGCGCGAAGCGAGAAGATCCCTCTCGCCTCCTCGCGCCCGTTCCTCCGCCGGGTGCTCGAGGCGGACGGGCCGGTGGAAGGATGGCCGGGAGCGGAGGGGCTCGACGCGGACATGCTTCGGCAGTACGGCGCGCGCTCGCAACTGGTTCAGATCCTGACGACGAGCGACGGCCGGAGCTGGGCGTTCGGTCTCCACGCCTGCGCGGCTCCCCGTTCGTGGTCCGATGCGGAGAAGCGGCTGTTTGCGACGGTAGGCCGTTACGCGAAGCTCGCGATCGACAACGCGATCCTGCACAGAAAGGCGATCGCCGAGGCGGCGGCGCTCGAGGCGATCCTCGACCAGATCCCGGAGGCGGCGGCGATTTACGGGGCCGACGGCGTGCTTACGACGGAGGGCCACCGGGCCGCCGAGGATCTCGCGCGCCGCGAGGTCGACGCCCGCGCCCGTCTCGAGGCCGTCCTCGAGACGGCGCCGGTCGGCATCGCCGTGGTCTCGGCCGACGAGCTCCGCTTCGAGATCGCCAACCGGGAGTGGATCGAGTTCGCCGGGCGCTACGGGAGGATCACCGACGGCACCGAGATGATCGGCCTGCGGGTCGGAGACATCATTCCGCATCTCGAGCCGGTCCTGAGCGAGGCGGCGGAAAAGAATCAGTCCGTCGTCGACGAGGCGATCCCGATCCGATCGGGCGGCCACGTGTTCTTCTACGACCGGATCATCTCCCCGGTGCGGGGGCGCCTTTCCGGCATTCCGCAGAGCCTGACGATCCTCGTTCAGAACGTCACCGAGTCCGTTCGATCGAAGCAGGAGATCGAAGCGCTCGTGCGGATGATGGAAGACCGCACCGCGCGGCTCGACTCGATCCTCGGGTCGATGACGGACGCGCTCTGGGTCTTCGACGCCGACGGCGCGGTCGTCGACGTCAACCGCGCCGCGCTCTCGATGTTCGGTCTCGCCTCCCAGAGCGACGCGATCGCGCGCAGCAGCTTCGCGGACTTTCACCTCCGGTACCCGGACCACCGGCCGATCGCCGCCGCGGACCTGCCGTTCGCGCGTGCGTTGCGCGGCGAGATCGTCCCCGATTTCGTCGCCGTCGGCTCTCATCTGATCACCAGCCGCGACATCGACCTTTCCGTCGCGGCCGCGCCGATCCGCAGCGGCGGGGCCGTCGTCGGCGCCGTGATCGTCATCCGGGACATCTCGGCGCTCCAGGAGCTCGACCGGAAGAAGGACGAGTTCCTCTCGGTGGCTTCGCACGAGCTGCGGACGCCGCTCACGACGATCCGCGGCTACACCCAGCTGCTCCTCCAGCTCCTCTACGAGATCGATCCGGAGGAGCGGACGGCGTATCTGCAGTCCATGCTCGGCGAGATCGACCGGATGATGGGGCTGATCTCCGAGCTGCTCGACGTCTCGCGGATTCAGCGCAACCGGCTCCAGGTCTCGCCCCAGGACCTCGACTGGGTCGAGTTCGTCCGGACCCTCACCGCCGCGACGGCCCTCCAGCACCCGGAACGGACGGTCGAGTTCACGAGCGACATCGAACGGGTCTCGATCAAGGCGGACCCGCAGCGCATGCGCCAGGTCATCGACAACCTCATGTCGAACGCCCTGAAGTACTCCCCGGAGGAGTCTCCCGTCACGGTGCGCGTCGACGCCTCGAATGGAACGCTATTCACCTACGTCGAGGACCGGGGGATCGGCATCCCGGCCGACGAGCTGCCGCGGTTGTTCGAGCGCTTCCATCGCGCCCGCAACGTCTCGAGCCGCTACTACGGCGGCCTGGGCCTGGGCCTCTACATCTCCCGGGCCATCATCGAGTCCCACGGCGGCCGGATCTCCGTCGAGACCCTCGAGGGGAGCGGGTCGGTCTTCAGGATCGACCTCCCGCTTCCCTCGAATCGCTGAACGATCGGAGCAAATCGTGGTCTACCGCATCGACCTCCGCCTTCCGCTCGAAGGGGAGATCCGTCGCATCCTCGCCGAGGAGCTCGCCGGCGTGGTCGCGGAACTGCGGTCGGAGGCACGGTCGCGGGACGACGCGATCCACGAGGCGCGCAAGCATCTGAAGAAAGCGCGCGCGCTGCTGCGGCTCCTCCGCCCGTTTCTCGGGGACGCGTACGCATGGGAAAACGACGTCTGCCGGGGCGCTGCCCGCATGCTGGCCGGCGCCCGAGACGCAGCGGCGATGGTCGAAGCCGTCGAGCGCCTCCGCTCGACGTGCGAAACGCCCGACGTGTGGCGAGCGCTCGAGACCCGCATGGGCGAGCGCGCACGGGCGCGGCTCATGTCCACCGGGGACGAGGCGCGGATCCTCGGTGCGATCGAAGAGCGGCTTTCCGGGGTCCAGGTACGCCTCCGCGCCTGGAGCCAGGTCCCTTCCGCCCCGTCGGACCTCGCGGCCGGCGCGGCACGCGTTCTCCGGAGCGGGCGCCGCCGCTATCGCACCGCGCTCCGCAGGGGCGACGCCGAGTCGGTGCACGCCTGGCGGAAGCGAACGAAGGATCTCTGGTATCACGCGCGGCTCCTTCGGGGTCTCGATCCGCTCCTCGCGGGATGGGAAGCCTCGATCGACCGCCTCGCCGAGGTTCTCGGGCAACGACACGATCTCGATGTGCTCGACGCGCTCCTGCGCGCAGAGCCGGATCTGCTCGAGGGCTCCGATGCGCCGCGGCTCTTCGCCGAGATCGCCGCGCGGCGGCACGCCCTCGACGGGGAGGCGGCGCTCCTCGGCGAGGTCATTTACGAAGGAGGCGCGCCCGATCTCGCGCGCCTGCTCTCGCGCGCGGACAGGGTCCTCGATCCGCCGTCCGCGACCCCGGGCGCCTGACTCGCGACTTCGCGCGGCCGCCGCGACCGAATGGGTTGATAATCGGGCTCTGCCATGCCGCGAAAGCCGCAACGCCTCGCCGCGATCGATGTCGGCACGAACTCCATTCACATGGTCATCGTCGAGTGCCGCGGCCGCTCGTGCCGCATCATCGACAGGGAAAAGGAGATGGTGCAACTGGGGGAGGGGAGCCTCGACGGCGGGCCGCTCACGGCCGAGGCGATCGCGCGGGGCGTCGAGGCCCTTCGGACGATGGCGGAGATCGCGCGGCGGTGGAACGTCGACCGGCTCGAGGCGGTGGCCACCAGCGCGGTGCGGGAGGCGCCGAACCGCCGCGCCTTCGTTCGGAAGGTCGAGCGGGAGTGCGGCATCAAGCTGCGCGTCATCTCGGGGCAGGCCGAAGCGAACCTGATCTTCCGCGCGGTGCGCTCCGCGGTCGACTTCCAGGGAGGCACGGCGCTCTGCATCGATATCGGGGGAGGAAGCGTCGAGATCATCTCCGGAACGGAGAGCGAGGTGTATTTCACGGGAAGCGAGCCGCTCGGCGCGCTCCGCCTCACGCAGCGGTTCTTCGCGAACGACCCGCCGCTTCCCGAGGAGATCCGAGCCTGCCGGCGTCACGTGCGCAAGCGTCTCCGGAAGCTCGTCCCGGCGGCTCTCGCTCCCGGCTTCGACTTCTGCATCGGCACCTCGGGAACGATCATGACGCTGGCCGAGCTGGCGGCGAGCGACGTGCCGGGAGAGGCGGTCGCGGCGGGACTGCGCTGGATCGAGCGGGAGCCGCTCGAGGATCTGACGGCGCGCCTGGCGGCGATGAGCGCGCGCGATCGCGCGGAAGGGTTCGGTCTCGATGCGAAGCGCGCGGGGACGATCGTCGCGGGCGCTCTCGTGCTGACGGAGTTCCTCCGTGCGGCGCGAGTCCGCCGGATGCGCGCCTGCTCGGCCGCGCTGCGGGAAGGGATGATCGAGCGGCTCCTCGAGGAGCAGCAGGTCGCGCCTTCACGCGGGGGCGGGGGCGTGCGGCGGCGATCGATCCTCGACCTCGCCGAGCGGAGCGGCGTCGATCGCACGCACGCGACGCACGTCTCGCGCCTCGCGCTGCGGCTCTTCGATGAGACGCGCGACCTTCACGGGATGAAAGCCGCCGAGCGCGAGGTCCTCGAGTTCGCGGCTCTCCTCCACGAGATCGGCCTTCACGTCGCATTCGAGGGGTACCACAAGCACACGTATTACCTGATCCGCCACGCGGGCCTGAAGGGGTTCACGGACGATCAGGTCGCTCTGATCGCGAACGTCGCGCGCTATCACCGGAAGGCGACGCCGAGCGAGAAGCACGAGAACTTCCGCGAGCTCGCGCCGCGGCAGCGAAAGACGGTCGAGCGCGCGACCGCGATCCTGAGGATCGCCGACGCGCTCGACCGCGGCCGCAAGCAGGCGGTTCGCGACGTCGGCGTGGAGACGGACGGCGACCGCGTACTCTTCCGGGCGCGGCCGCGATTCGAATCGGCGGTCGAGCTGGCGGCGGCAGGCAAGCAGGCGCGCTATTTCGCGCGCGTGTTCGATCGCGCCACCGAGGTGACGCTCGATCGGGAAAGGACGTGACGATGGCGACCGCAAGACGAAAACGTTCCACCCCCACTTCGAAGGAGCCGTCCGGGGAGCCGCCGAAGCCGCCCGCGCAGGAGAAGTTCGTCGTCTTCGTGCGACACGGGGTCGCGGAGGAGCCGAGCCCCGACCGGCCGGACGCCGAGCGGACGCTCACCAACGACGGGCACGCGCGGATGAAGCAGGTCGGGCGCGGCCTCGCGGATCTCTTTCCCAAGGCCGACGCGCTGCAGAGCAGTCCGCTCGTTCGAGTGACGCAGACGGCGCTCTGGATCGCGAAGGCGTACCGTGGGGCCCTTCACCCCGAGACGGCGGAGGTGCTCTCGCCGGAGACGTCCGCGGCCGACCTGCTCGACTTCATCTCGCGGATGGACGCCGTGCGGCCGATCCTGGTAGGCCACGAGCCTTCCCTCTCGACGGCGGTGGCGAAGCTCGTCGGGATCGACCCGAGGGTCCTCGATCTGAAGAAGGGAGGATGCTTCGGCGTCCGGATCCCGGCGGAAGGAAGCCCGATCCTCGAGTGGGCTCTTCCCCCGCGCGTGCTGCGCCGGGTGAGCCAGTAGACCCACGGCGCGTCGAAGGGAACATTGCGCTCGGGCCTCACCGGCCGGGGCGGTCCTTCTTTTTCGGCTTCTTCGCCTTGCGGCGCGTCCTCGAGGGAGTCTTGAGGGACTCCTCGTACGACCCGATCCCGGCGGCCTCGGTGCGCGCGATCTCGATGAACCTCTCCTGACTCCGGACCTTCCCCCCTTCTCTCCTCTTGTAAGTCCCGTCGGGGAGCAGTTTCCATCCCTTCACGTCGTCCTTGAGGCCGATCTCGAGGATTTCGTCCGCGAGGCGTTCCTGGAGCGGCTCGGCCAGGATGGGCCAGGTCACTTCGACGCGGCGGAAGAAGTTGCGCGGCATCCAGTCTCCGCTCGAGATCCACACCTCGCGCTGGCCGGCGTTGCGCGAACTCGAAGATCCGCGAGTGCTCGAGAAAGCGATCGATGACCGAGACCACGCGAATGGTCTCGCTGAGGCCGGCCACTCCGGGGACGAGGCAGCAGATGCCCCGGATCAGCAGGTCGACGGTCACCCCGGCCGCGCTCGCGCGGTAGAGCGCCTGAATGACGAGCGGATCGACCAGCGAGTTCATCTTGGCGCGGATGCGCGCGGGCTTTCCCGCTTTCGCGTTGGCGATCTCCCGCTCGATCATCCGGAGCGTCCACCCGTGAAAATCCATCGGCGCGACGACCAAGCGGCGCCAGCGGAGCTCCGGCGCGCGCCGCTCGAAGATCTCCTGCGCGCTTGCGAGGCTGAAGCCGGTGAGCAGGTTCAGCACGGTGGCGGCGTCCTCACCGAAATCGGGATCGACGGTGAAGAGATCGAGATCGGTATATCCCGCCGCGGTCTGCGCGTTGTAGTTTCCGGTCGAGAGATGGACGTAGCGGCGGAGGCGTCCTTCCTCCCGCCGGACCACGAGGCAGATCTTGCAGTGCGTCTTGAGACCGACCAGGCCGTAGACGACCTGGACTCCCGCCTCTTCGAGCCGCCGCGCCCAGGTGATGTTTCTCATCTCGTCGAAGCGCGCCTGAAGCTCCACCACGGCCGTGACCTGCTTTCCCTGCCGCGCCGCGGTGGCGAGGCCCTCGAGGATCGGGGACGCGGTGTCGGCGCGATAGAGGCTCTGCTTGATGGCGACGACGTCGGGATCGTTCGCCGCCGCCTGGACGAATTCGACGACCGCCGTGAACGAGTCGTACGGGCGGTGGAGCAGGATGTCGCTCCGCCGGATGATCGAGAAGATGTCGTCCGTAGTCGCGAGCTCCGGCTGGATGCGGGGATTGAAGGGCGCCTCCCTCAGCGCCGGCTTCTTCACCTCGTTGTAGATCTGGATCAGATCGCTCAGTCTCAGCAGGCCCTGGGCGACGAAGAAGTCCTCGGGCGCGACGTGCATGGCGCGCCCGAGCAGATCCATCAGGGCCTCGTCCGCCGGCCCCTCCATCTCGATGCGGACCACTTCCTTCCGCTCCCGCCGCCGCAGCTCCGCTTCGATCGACTGAAGGAGGTCCTGCTCGACCTCGTCTTCGCGAATCGAGATGTCGGCGTTGCGGATTACGCGGAACGGGACGGTGCGCAGCACCTTCAGGCCCGGGAAGAACTGCTGCGCGTGGTGGGTCACCAGCAGCTCGAGAGGGATGTACCGGCTCGTCTCGCGCACCCGGATGAGGCGCGGGACGATCGGCGGGAGCTTGAGGAAGACGACGTGCTCGTCGCCGCGTTCGCTTCCGAGAAGGATGGCGAGGTTCAGGTTCAGGTTCGAGAGAAAGGGGAAGGGATGGCTCGGATCGAACGCGAGCGGCGTGAGGATCGGCGCGATCTGTTCCTGAAAGTGCTCCGAGAGGGTCGCCTGGTCGCGCTTCGAAAATCCGTTGAAGCGGAGGATGCGGATCCCTTCCTTCTTCAGCTCGGGCAGGAGCGACTCGCGGAGGGTCGCGTACATCTCCCGGAGGAGCCGCCGCGTGCGCTCGCGAACCACCTTCACCTGCTGCTTCGGCGTCAGCCCGTCCGCGGAGCGATCCTTGATTCCGGCGGTGATGAGGTCCCGCAGGCTTCCGACCCGCACCATGAAGAACTCGTCCAGATTCGACGAGGCGATCGCGAGGAAGCGAAGGCGCTCGAGCAGAGGGACGTCGACGGACTTCGCCTCCTGCAGGACGCGCTCGTTGAACTCGAGCCAGCTGAGCTCCCGATTGAACATCGGGACCGGTTCCGCCGCGCGGACGATCGGCGGAAGGGGAAGGTTCGCCGGGTTCGGAATGGCGGGCTCGTCCGGCAGCGGCCTGGGCGCTCGATCCGCTTCTGGTCCATCCATGGTCGACTCCGAGGTGAGGGCACGCGGCGTCCCGTCAGCTCTTTACCCCTTCTTCACGCGTCCTGCGCGCCCGCTCCATCACGATCGTCTAGAGTTTGCCTGCGTCGGTCGGGACGGCTCGAGAGCCACCCAAGCATACGACGCCGGAGAAAAAATGAAACGGATTGCGATACTCGCGATGGTGATCTCGGCCTTTGGCGTTCTCCCTCTGATCGCCCAGGCGGAGGCGCCCCCAAACCCCCCAGCAACGGAATCTCGGGATGAGGGGCTGCGCGCTCTGGCGGACGCGCTGGCGAAGCTGAAGATCTCGGGTTACATCCAGGCGCAGTACGTCGATGACGAGAGCTCGCGCGACGAGCTGACCGGCTCGGGAACGAAGAACCGCGACCAGTTCTCGATTCGCCGCGGGCGCCTCAAGTTCGTCTACACGGCCTCGGATCTGGCGCGGGCGACGATTCAGATCGAGGCGAACAGCAGCGGGGTCGACCTCAAGGACGCATTCGTCGAGCTGACCGAGCCGTGGACGTCGTGGAAGCACACGCTGACGGCGGGCCAGTTCAAATGGCCGTTCGGTTTCGAGATTCCCTACTCCTCTTCGAGCCGTGAGATGCCGGAGCGCTCGCGCGTCATCCGGAGCCTCTTTCCCGGTGAGCGCGATCGAGGCGTGATGGCGTCCGGAGCCGGTTTCGAGAAGCGCCTGACCTATCAGCTCGCGATCGTGAACGGCAGCGGAATCGATCAGGCGTCCGATTCGAACTCCGCGAAAGACGTCGTAGGCCGGATCGGCTGGAGTGTTCCGACGCTCGACATGGGCGCTTCGCTCTATCGAGGCGAAGCTCTGGTCGCGACCGCGGCCGCAGCCGGCGGGCGTGGCGTACGACAAGAACCGCACCGGCATCGACGCGCAGTGGAAGACGCCCCTGTCCGGCCTGACGGCCCGGGCCGAGTACGTCACCGGTGACGAGAAAGGCGCGGAGGTCGACGGCTGGTACGTCTATCTGATCCAGGCGATCGGGAAAAAGAACGAGCTCGTGCTCCGCGCAGACGACTACGACGCGAACGCCGACCTCGCCGGAAACGCGATCTTCACGCTCGGGGGCGCATGGAGCTACCACCTCGACAAGAGGACGAAGCTGATGCTCGCGTACGAGCATCCCGAGCGGGAAGCGGACGAGGTGGACGACGACATCCTGACGGCGCGCCTGCAGTTCAAGTTCTGACGCGATTCTCACCTCTACTTCACACCGAATTCACTTCGCGCCGCTACGCTGGCGGAGCGACCAGGAGCTCAAATGACGATTCGTATCCGCAATCTCGCCGGGACCAGCCTGGCGGCCCTTCTCCTTCTGACGGCCCTCGCGTGCGGTGGCGGTGAGCGCCCCGCGGCGAGCGGAGAGCGCCGCCGCCGACTCCCGCCCGCTCACCATCAAGGGGTCCGACACGATGGTCATCCTCGGCCAGCGCCTCGCCGAGGAGTACATGAAGACGCATCCTGGAGCGGTCGTTCAGGTCAACGGGGGAGGATCCGGGACCGGGATCGCCGCGCTGATCAACGGCTCGGTCGACCTCGCGCAGGCGTCGCGTCCGATGAAGGACGAAGAGAAGGCGCAGGTGAAGCGAACGCGGAACGCGAACGTCGTCGAGACGGCCGTCGCGCTCGACTCGCTCGCCGTTTTCGTCCACACCTCGAATCCGGTCCAGAGCCTCACGATCGAGCAGGTCAAGCAGATCTTCCAGGGGACGATCACGAACTGGAGGGACGTCGGCGGGCCCGATGCGGCAGATCATTCTCTACGGGCGCGAGAGCTCGTCCGGCACGTACGACTACTTCCGCGAGCACGTCCTCGCGAAAGAGGACTTCGCGCCTGCGCGTCCAGACGCTCCAGGGAACGGCGGCGATCATCAACGCGGTGGCGCGAGACCCGCGCGGAATCGGGTACGGCGGGATCGCGTACGCGAAGGACGTGAGGCGCTTCCGGTGAGCGCGGGAGGGATCGCGCCGGTCGCGCCGTCCGAGGAGACCGTCGCGGCGGGACCTATCCGCTCGCGCGGAAGCTCTACTTCTACTATCTCGAAGGGGCGCCGCGAGCGGGTGACGAAGTTCGTGAGCGTTGCGCTCTCGCCCGAGGCGCAGGCGCTCGTGTCGAAGGTCGGCTATTTCCCGCTCGAGCGACAGCGCCGGCGGGACGCCCTCGAGGGCGCCGCGGCAACGACATCCACTGATGCCCCAAGATAAGCTGGAGCTCGGAGCGGGACAGCGAGCGCCGCCTCCGATTTCGACGCCGCGATGACGGCGGTCTTCACGGCCGCCGGCCTCGCGGCGATCGCGTTCATCTCTTCTGATTTTCGTCTTCACGTTCAAGGAGTCGCTGCCGATCTTCACGGATCCGGATGTGCGCGAGGTCGCGAACCTCCGCGCGTTCTTCCTCGATGCGCAGGCGGGCCCGACGCTGGTCGGAGCGCTTCGATCTGGCAGCCGACGTCGGAGACGCCGAAGATGTCGTTCTGGCCGCTCATCCTCGGCACGTTGAAGGCGACGCTCGTCGGGATGCTGTTCGCCTGTCCGCTCGGAGTCGCCGCCGCGGTCTTCTCGTCCGAGTTCGCGCCGCGCGCGGCTGCGCGAGGTGATCAAGCCGGTGATCGAGCTGCTCGCCGGCATCCCGTCGGTGGTCCTCGGCTTCTTCGCGCTGATCGTCCTCGCGACGTGGATGCAGGCCGCGTTCGGGTTCACCTATCGGCTGAACGCGTTGAACGGCGGGCCTCGCGCTCGGTTTCGCGCTCGTGCCGATCGTCTTCACGATCTCCGAGGACGGCCTCGCCGCGGTGCCGCGCTCGTACGAGAGGCGTCGCTGGCGCTCGGCTCGTCGAAGCTGCAGACCGCGTGCGCGTCGTTCTTCCGGCCGCGACTCCCGCGATCTTCGCGTCGTTCGTCCTCGCGTTCGGGCGCGCGATCGGCGAGACGATGATCCTGCTGATGGCGGGCGGAAACGCCGCGATCGCGTCGCTCGATTTCGGCGATCCGCTGCGGACGCTCTCGGCGACGATCGCGGCGGAGATCGGGCGAGGTCGTCGTTCGGCGGCGCGCACTATTCGGCGCTGTTCTTCATGGGAACGCTGCTGTTCGCGATCACCTTCGTCAGCAACTCGACGGGCGAGATCGTCATCCGGAGGATGCAGCGCCGGATGCAGGGAGAGTCGTGATGAGCGTCGTTGCGAACGCCGCGCCGCGCACGATTCCATCCGTTCCGCCGGAATCCGTTCTGGATCGCGGTGCGGTCGCCCTCCTGGCGCTCAGCGTCCTGCTGATCCTCACGATCCTCGGCGTCATCGTCGGCAACGTCGTCCTCCACGGCGTCGGGGCAGCTGACCTGGGAGTTCCTCACGCAGCCGCTCCGCGACAGGGGCTGACGGCCGGCGGCATCTACCCGGCGATCGTCGGCACGGTGATGCTCGTGCTGCTGATGACGATCGTCGCGGTGCCGCTCGGCGTCGCGACGGCGATCTACCTGCACGAGTACACGCCGGCCGAGGGGCCGCGGCTCGCGTGGGTGCGCTTCCGGACGAGCGCGCACGGGGACGCGAGCAAGCTCTTCGTCCGGTTCGCTCTCCGCGGTGCTCGCAGTCGTGACGCGCAGCGCCGTCGCGAACCTCGCCGGCGTCCCTTCGATCGTGTTCGGCCTGTTCGGGCTCGGCTTCTTCATCCAGTTCGTCGGGCGCGTCGATCGACCGCGCGACGCAGCCCGCGGGCGAGGTGCGTGTGGGGACAGGGATCGCTCGCTGTGGGCGGCGCTGACGCTCGCGCTGCTGACGCTGCCGACGGTGATCGTCGCGACCGAGGAGGCGCTGCGGACGGTGCCGTGGGAGCAGCGCGAGGCGTCGCTCGCGCTCGGCGCGACGCGGTGGGAGACGATCCGCCGCGTCGTGCTTCCCGGCGCGCGTCCCGGGCATCCTGACCGGCGCGATCCTCGGCGATCTCGCGCGGCGCGGGCGAGGTCGCGCCGATCCTCTTCACCGGCGCCGCGTACTACCTGCCGTATCCTGCCGGCGAGCGTGACCGATCAGTTCATGCATCTCGGCTATCACGTGCTGATCCTCTCGACGCAGTCGCCCGACGTCGAGGCGACCAAGCCGATGCTCTACGGAACGGTGTTCGTGCTGCTCGCGCTGACGTTCCTGCTGAACCTCACCGGCGTGCTGATCCGCGCGCGGACGCGCTGCACGGCTAGGGACGGAAGATGATTCGATGACGACGATCAGCCTGGCGGCTCCCGAGCGCGCCGCGGCCGCTCCCGACCGGGGCACTGCCGCGCGCACGAAGATCGAGATCCGCGATTTCGACTTCCATTACGGCGAGGCGAAGGTCCTGCACGGAATCACGCTCGACATTCCGGAAAAGCAGGTGACGGCGCTCATCGGCCCTTCCGGGTGCGGCAAGTCGACGCTCCTCCGCTCGATCAACCGGATGAACGACACCATTCCCGGAACGCGCGTCGCGGGGCTGATCGCGGTGGACGGCATGGACCTCTACCGTCCGGGGATCGACGTGGTGGCCCTCCGTCGCCGGATCGGCATGGTCTTTCAGAAATCGAATCCGTTCCCGAAGTCGATCTTCGAGAACGTCGCCTACGGCCTGCGCATCGGCGGGGTGCGCGACCGGCGGCTGCTCGGCGAGGTCGTGGAGCGCTCGCTGCGGCGGGCGGCGCTGTGGGACGAGGTCAAGGACCGGCTCGACACGAGCGCGCTGGCGCTCTCGGGAGGGCAGCAGCAGCGGCTCTGCATCGCCCGCGCGCTGGCCGTCGATCCGGAGGTGCTGCTCATGGACGAGCCGGCGTCGGCGCTCGATCCGATCGCGACGCAGAAAATCGAGGAGCTGATCTGGGAGCTGAAGGACAATTACACGATCGTGATCGTGACGCACAACATGCAGCAGGCGGCGCGCGTCTCCGACCGGACGGCGTTCTTCATGATGGGGCGCGTCGTGGAGTACGACGACACGAACACGATCTTCATGAGGCCGTCGCAGAAGATGACCGAGGACTACATCACGGGGCGGTTCGGTTGAGGTGTCTAGGCGTCTAGGCGTTGGGGCGTCTAGGCGTCGGGGTTGTAGCGGCGCCCCAGCGTGCGCCGTTCCCCGGAGTGTGTGGGGTACAAGGCAGGGACATGCATAGACATTTCGACGAGGACATCGAGGAGCTGACGGAGATGCTTCTTCGTCTCGGCGCGACCGGTGGAAGACGCGATCGGCCTCTCGATCCGTGCGCTGCTCGAGCGTGACAGCGAGCTCGCGGAGCAGGTGATGGCGAGCGACGACGTCATCGACCAGATGGAGCTCGACATCGACGCGGCGACGGTGGAGCTGATCGCGAAGATGCAGCCGACGGCGGTCGACCTCCGCTTCGTGGCGGCGGTCATGAAAGTCGACGCCGGATCTCGAGCGGATCGGGGATCTGGCGGTCGACGTCTGCGAGCGGGCGATCGAGCTGAATCGGGAGCCGCTGCTCAAGCCGCTCGTCGACCTTCCGCGGCTCGCGATGATCGCGCAGGAGATGGTCCGCCAGGCGCTCGACGCGTTCGTGCGCCGCGACCCCGACCTCGCTCGCGCGGTGATCGCGCGCGACGACGAGGCCGACGCGCTCACCGACGCGCTCTTCCGCGAGCTCCTCGGCTACATGATCGAGGACTCGCGGAACGTCTCGCCGCGCGATCCGCCTCACATTCATCGGCAAGTACTTCGAGCGGATCGCGGACAGCGCCACGAACATCTGCGAGATGGTCGTCTATCTCGTCGAGGGAAAAGTGATCAAGCACGCCGGGAAGGGCCGGCGCCTGACCGGGGCCGACGCATGAAGCGCATCGCGCTGATCGAGGACGACGCGGACATCGCGTATTCGATCGCGCTCAATCTCGAGCGCGAGGGCTACCGGGTCGAGCATTTCGCGAACGGGCAGGAAGGGCTGCTCGCGCTCCAGCAGTCGACGTTCGATTTCCTGATCCTCGACCTCAACCTCCCCGATCTCGACGGGTTCACGATCTGCCGCGAGCTGCGGCGCGACCGCGCGACGCGCGACCTGCCGATCCTGATGCTCACCGCGCGGAGCGGGGAGCGCGACCGCGTGACCGGCCTCGAGCTCGGCGCCGACGACTACCTCGTCAAGCCGTTCAGCATGCGCGAGCTCACGCGCGCGATCGCGCGCGATCCTCAGGCGCAGCGGCTCTCCTTCCGACGAGGCCGGGGTCTACGACGACGGCGAGCTGCAGGGTCGAGGAGAAGACGCTCCGCGTGTTCGTCGACGGCGCCGAGGTGCGCCTCGCGAAAAAGGAGTTCGAGCTGCTCTGGCTGCTGATCCGGAACCGCCCGTCGGTCGTCTCGCGCGAGCGCATTCTCACCGACGTCTGGCGCATGGCCGACGACGTCGAGAGCCGGACGCTCGACGCGCACATCCGCAACCTCCGAAAGAAGATCGGCAAGCAGAGAATCTCGACGGTCATCGGAACCGGCTACCGGTTCGAGCCGGCCGGGTCGCGGAGGCGCGAGCGTTGCCGCCCGCTGAGCCGCGGATGATCGCTTTCCTCCGGGTCCTCTCCCTCATCCTCGTTCGTGAGCCTGCTCCTCACGGTCGGCGTCGCCATCTTCCTCGGCGCCGAGATCGCGCCGGCGTCCCGTCGGCCGAGAACGCGTTCATCGCCGCGATCCTGGTCGTCGGGCTTTTCACCGCTCCCGGCCTCGCGATCTACGGATGGATCGCGCTTCGTACGCGCGAGGCGGAGACGCTGGCTGAGGAGGCGCGGGCCTCTCTCGTCGGCGCCGAGACGACACCCATCGGACGCTATCGCTACGGGGGAGTCCTCGGCGAGATCGCGCGGCTGCTCGAGGAGTCGCGACAGCTCATACTCGTGCAGAGGCGCGGCCTCGCCGACCAGGATCTCGTCCGCGCGCGGATCCTCGAAGGGATCGGCGAAGGGCGTGCTCGCCATCGAGCGGCGGAAGAACGTCGTCCTGGCGAACGCGCGCGTTCTCGAGATGTTCGGACGTGCCGCGAGCTCGCGGTCAGGAACGCCGTTCTACGCGATCGTCCGCAACGCGGCGGTCAGCGAGGCGTTCGAGCGCGCCCTGGCGGGCGAGCCCGCGTCCGAGCTGATCGCGCTCCGCGGCGGAGGCGCGGAGCGAAACGATCGATCTCCAGATCCTTCCCTTCGCCGGAGACGACCGACATCGCCGCCGTCGCGCTGCTTCGTCGACGTCACGCGGCTCGATGAAGCTCGAGGGGGTGCGGCGGCAGTTTCTCGCCGATTTCTCGCACGAGGTGCGCACGCCGCTCGCGGGGCTCCGCTCGGCGGCCGAGACGCTCGAGCGGGGGGGCTCTCGCCGGAGGACGAGGCGAACCTCCGCCGGATCGTCGCGCGCCAGCTCGACCGCCTCGAGCGCCTCGTCGAGGACCTTTCCGAGCTGAATCGGATCGAGTCGGGAGATCTCGTCCTCCAGAAGCGGGAAACCGATCTCCGCGCGCTCCTGACCGACGTCGCCGCCGACTTCCACGACGCCGCCGAGGCGCGAGGCGTCGTCCTCGAGGTCGACGGGAAGGCGGTCTCCTCCGAGGTCGACCCGCAACGGATGCAGCAGGTCGTCGCGAACCTCGTCGACAACGCGATCAAGTTCGCCCCCACGGGTCGACCGTGCGCCTCGACGTGCGCCGGGTCGACGGAACCGTCGAGATCGCCGTCTCCGACGAGGGAGAGGGGATCCCGGAGGGAGATCGGGAGCGCGTGTTCAATCGTTTCTACCGGGTCGACAAGAGCCGCTCGCAGCAGGTTCCGGGGACGGGGCTGGGACTGGCGATCGCGAAACACCTGACGGTGCTGCACGGAGGGAGGATCGAGATCGACAGCTCGTCCTTGCGCGGCGCAACGTTTCGTGTTCTTCTGCCGGTCCGGTCCGGCAGCGCCCGTACCGAATAATCTGGCGCCGGGGGGCACGTGGTCTCTTTCAGACTGATTCCAAGAGAAGCGAAGTTCTTCGACGACTTCCTCGTGATGACGGACCAGATCCAGGCGGGAGCGCGCCTGCTCGAGCAGATGCTGGCGAGCGAGCCGCCCAGCGCTCGAGAAGGCCGACGAGATCAAGGAGGTCGAGCACAAGTGCGACTTCCTGACGCACGAGATCATCCAGCGGCTGAACCGCACGTTCGTCACGCCGCTCGATCGCGAGGACATCCACGCGCTCGCGATCTCGCTCGACGACATCATGGACGCGATCGACGCCGCGGCGGCGCTGTTCCGGTCTACCGGATCGAGACGATCCGCTACGGCGCGCGGGAGATCGCGCGGCTCCTGACCGAGGCCACGGCCGAGGTGCGGCTCGCGATCAAGGCGCTCGAGGCGAGGACGGACGCGGTCGCGCATGCGATCGAGATCAACCGCCTCGAGAACGAAGCCGATCGGATCCACCAGGAGGCGGTCGGCGACCTGTTCGAACAGGAGAAAGACCCGATCATGATCATCAAGTGGAAGGAAATCCTCGACTTCCTCGAGGACGCGACCGACCGCTGCGAGGACGTCGCGAACGTGGTCGAGAACATCGTCGTGAAGCACGGGTAGATCGCGATGGAAGTTCTCATCGTCGTGTCGCTGATCGGCATCGCGCTGGTCTTCGACTACATCAACGGCTTTCACGACGCCGCCAACTCCATCGCCACCGTCGTCTCCACGCGCGTGCTCTCGCCCGGCCAGGCGGTCATCTGGGCGGCCTTCTTCAATTTCGTCGCCGCCTTCGGGTTCGGCACCGCGGTCGCGAAGACGGTCGGCAAGGGGATGATCGACATCCAGGTCGTCACCTTCGCCGTGATCTTCGCGGGCCTGGTCGGCGCGATCGTGTGGGACCTGATCACCTGGTACTTCGGCCTCCCGACCAGCTCCTCGCACGCGCTGATCGGCGGCTACGCCGGCGCCGCGGTCGCGAAGGCGGGCCTCGGCGCCATCATCCCGGCCGGCTGGACCAAGACGCTGATCTTCATCGTGCTGTCGCCGATGATCGGCCTCGTCTTCGGCCTGCTCCTGATGACCGCGATCTTCTGGATCTTCCGGAACACCGCGCCCCGGAAGATCGATCACTGGTTCCGGCGGCTCCAGCTCCTGTCGGCGGCGCTCTTCAGCCTCAGTCACGGCGCCAACGACGCCCAGAAGACGATGGGAATCATCACGGGCGTTCTCTTCACGGCCGGCTACATCACGGTCTTCGAAGTGCCGATCTGGGTCATCCTCTCCGCGCACACGGCGATCGGCCTCGGCACGCTCGCGGGAGGGTGGCGGATCATCCAGACCATGGGTCAGAAGATCACGAAGCTCCAGCCGGTCGGCGGGTTCGCCGCCGAGACCGGCGCGGCGAGCGCGATCTACATCGCGACCCTCTTCGGGATCCCCGTCAGCACCACGCACGCGATCACGGGCGCGATCGTCGGCGTCGGCGCCACGCGGCGCCTCTCCGCCGTGCGCTGGGGCGTCGCGGGGAAGATCGTCTGGGCCTGGGTCCTGACGATTCCGGCCGCCGCATTCATCGGGGCGGTCACCTACGGCCTGGTGGCGCTGTTCTCGTAGGACTAGCGGCTGGCAAGGCGTTCCCCGTTCTCCGCTGTCCGTTGTCCGCGGCAGTCACCTGAGTTCAGGCCGCGGGGAACGGAGAACGGGGAACGGAGAACGGAGAACGCTTCTGCCCCCGCGAGAGGAATGATTCGCGGCGCGGGCGGTTTGGAGCGTTGCACGCCGCACGGGCACAGAGGCCGAATGACCGAAGAGAGCCAGAAGAAATCGGGATTGCGGGAGAACTTCGAGGCGATCGTCATCGCTCTCATCTTTCTCAATTTCGTCCGCATCTTCACGTTTCAGTCGTTCAAGATCCCCACCGGGTCGATGATCGACAACCTGCTGATCGGCGACCACCTCTTCGTGAACAAGTTCATCTTCGGGGTGCCCGGGCCGGAGCCGCTCGCCAACCTCACGCCTCTCCGTCCGGTCCAGCGCGGCGACATCGCCGTCTTCCGGTTCCCCGAGGATCCGTCGGTCGATTACGTGAAGCGCGTCATCGGCCTTCCCGGGGAGCGGGTCTCCATCCGCGATAAGGTCGTCTACGTCAACGGCAGACCGCTCGACGAGCCGTATGTCTCGTTCCGGGATCCGACCGTGATCCCCGCGTCTCCCGGATTGCCCGAGCCGTTCCGCTCGCGGGATCAGATGGAATCGTTCGAGGTGCCCGCCGGCGAGTACTTCATGATGGGGGACAACCGGGACGACTCGTACGACTCCCGCTACTGGGGGACGGTGCCGCGCCCGCTCATCAAGGGGCGGCCGTTCCTCGTGTACTGGTCGTTCCGGACCGATTCTCCCGATCCGGCGCGCCCCCCGAGCCTCTTCGCCACGCTCGCGGACGTGGTGACCCACTTCTACTCGCAGACACGGTGGGACCGGATGTTCTTCATCGTGGACAGCCGGAACCACTATCCGTTCGAGTAGCGTCCGGGGCACCGTTCGGGTCGAGGAGTCTTGGGGTCCGGGGTCTGGGAGTCGGTTCAAGAGTCGAGCGTCGGGAGTCGAGCGACCCCTTTGCACGGGCATGACGGAGGCCTCGGTCAGACTCCCGACTCCTAGACCGACTCCTAGACTCAGACTCCTAGGCGCCTAGACTTATCGATCCCGGGTCGCGCCTAGAATAAGCGCCTGTACCTCCGCGTTTCCGAGCAAGCCACAAGGCCAAATCAGAAGAAGGATTTCCAATGAAAGCAGGCATTCACCCCGAGTATCAGGCCGTCCAGGTCCACTGCGCGTGCGGCGAGACATGGACGACAGCCTCCACCAAGAAGGACCTCCGCCTGGAGATCTGCTCCAAGTGCCACCCGTTCTATACGGGACGCCAGAAGCTCGTCGACTCGGCGGGACGCGTCGACCGGTTCCAGAAGCGGTACGCGAAGAAGACGGTGTGACGATGGCTCGCGTGCTCCGGCGGATGTGGGCGTCTACGGCTCGGTCGTTCCTCGGCGCGTTCAACGCGTTCACGAACGGCCTGACGGCCGCGATGCCGGCCGCGGCCGCGGACCGCAACGCCGACATGCTCATCGGCGGGCAGGCGGTGATCGAGGGCGTGATGATGCGCTCGCTTTCCGGCTACTCCGTCGCGGTCCGCCAGCCGGGGGGAGGGATCGCGATCCGGAAGGACCGCCTCGCCTCGGTCACCAAGCGCTACCCGATCCTGAAGACGCCGGTCCTGCGGGGCTCGGTCGTCCTCATCCAGTCGCTGATTCTCGGCGTCCGCGCGCTCAACTACTCGGCGTCGGTCGCGAGCGAAGGGGAAGACGGCTCGCCGGACATGTCGAATTGGGCGGTCGCCGGTTCGATGCTGATGGCGCTGCTGCTGGGCGTCGCGCTCTTCGTGCTCGCGCCGCTCGGGCTGACGAACCTCATCCGCCATTACATCGCTCCCGAGATGGGAAACGTCCTCTACAACGTGATCGACGGAGTGATCCGCGCGGTCTTCTTTTTCGTCTACGTGCTCGCGATCTCGCTGATGGATGACATCCGCCGGGTGTTCCAGTACCACGGGGCGGAGCACAAGACGGTCTACACCTTCGAGGCGAACGAGCCGCTCACGGTCGAGAACGCCAGGCCGAAGTCGACCCTTCACCCCCGCTGCGGCACGAGCTTCCTCATGTTCGTCATGGCGATCTCGATCGTCGTCTTCTCGCTCGTCCCTTCCTCGGCGCCCTTCGTCGTCAAGTTCGGAGCGAGGCTCGTCCTCCTTCCGCTCGTGGCGGGCCTGGCCTACGAGGTGATCCGGTTCTCGGCGCGCCACCTCGACAGCCGCGCGTGCCGCGCCATGATCCAGCCGGGGCTGTGGCTCCAGAGGATCACGACGAGGGAGCCCGACGACGCACAGCTCGAGATCGCGATCGTCGCCCTCAAGGAAGCGCTCCTGTACGACGCCGTGGAGGAGAACCGCCCGGCCGTTGCCTAGCGTAGCCGCTCGAAATCGGAGGGAAGGTGCGTGTGCGCCTTCCCTTTTTTGTTTCAGACATCGGACCCAGGACCTCAGGCCCCAGAGGTTGGATGGTTACGGCCTCTTCTGAGGTCTGAGGTCTGAGGTCTGAGGTCTGAAGTCCGGGTTGACCCATGTTCGAAAAACTGATCGAAATCGAAAACAAGTACGAGGACCTCCAGAGGAGGCTCGCCGAGCCGGAGATCGTCAACGACGTCGCTCGCTATCGCGAGACGATGAAGTCGCTCTCGGAGATCGAAGACCTGGTCGCGAAGTACCGCGAGCACCGGGAGGCCTCGCGCCGCCTGGTCGAGACGCGCCAGATGCTCTCCACCCTCGAGTCGGGAGACGAGGAAATGCGCGAGATGGCGCAGGTGGAGGTCGCCGAGCTCGAAGGGGCGGCCGCCACCCTCGACAGAGAGCTCCGCGTGCTGCTGCAGCCGAAGGACCCGAACGACGAGAAGAACGTCATCGTCGAGGTCCGCGCCGGCACCGGAGGGGACGAGGCCTCGCTGTTCGCCGCGGAGGTCATGCGGATGTACGTCCGCTATGCCGAAATGCGCCGCTGGAAGGTGGACGTCACGGACGCGAACTACTCCTCGGTCGGCGGCATCAAGGACGCCACGCTCATGATCGAGGGAGACAAGGTCTACTCCCGCCTCAAGTACGAGTCGGGCGTCCACCGCGTCCAGCGCGTTCCCGCCACCGAGACCCAGGGGAGGATCCACACGTCCGCCGTGACGGTCGCGGTCCTTCCCGAGGCGGAGGACATCGACATTCAGGTCAACGAGAAAGACCTCCGGATCGACACCTTCTGCTCGTCGGGCCCGGGAGGGCAGTCGGTCAACACCACCTACTCCGCCGTACGGATCACCCACCTTCCGACGAACGTCGTCGTCTCCTGTCAGGACGAGAAGTCGCAGATCAAGAACCGGACGAAGGCGCTCAAGGTCCTCAAGGCCCGCCTCTACGACATCGAGCGCGTGAAGCGGGAAGCGGAGCTCTCGGCGCAGCGGAAGGGGATGATCGGAAGCGGCGACCGCTCCGAAAAGATCCGCACCTACAACTTTCCGCAGGACCGCGTCACGGACCACCGGATCGGCCTGACCGTCCACAACCTTCCGGCGATCATGAACGGGGACCTCGACGGCCTCCTCGAGCCGCTGATCGGGTATTTCCAGGCGGAGAAGCTGAGAGAGGTCGTGCAGGCGGGGTGAGGGAGAAAAACGTCTGGGCGTCTAGGGGTCTAGGAGTCCAGGAGTCGGTCGGGCGGGAGTCCTGTCGATGGCCGCGAAGCCCGGTCACGTCCACTGACTCCCGACGCTCGGACTCCAGACCGACTCCCAGACCCAGACCCCAAGACCCAGACCCCAGACCCTAGACCCCAGACCCCAGACCCCTAGACCCTAGACCCCCCAGACCCTAGACTCCTAGACTCCTAGACACGAAAAAGGGCGAGCCGCAAGGCTCGCCCTTTTCGTCGCTCGCGAAGCGAACGCGTCAGGCTTTGATGCTCCCGCTGAGGGGAAGCGTGAATACGGGGCGGCTGGGATCCGTCGTATAGATCTTGACGTCGCCATCGATCGCTCCGGCCTTGGCGCCCTTGTTGAGCTTGATCGTGATCTCGTAGGTTCCGGGGGCGTCCGCCGGTTTCGCCTCGGCCGTCACGGCGGCGTTGGAGGATTCCACCTTCGTCACCTTGAACTGGTCGGCCGTCGCGGTCCGGTTGGTCTTGACGGCGATGGTGCGGACCGCGGCGGGGTCGCTGCTCGAGATCTCCCCGAAGTTCAGGATGCCGGGAATCACGAGATATCCGGGGCGGATCGAGGCCGCTCAGGTTGAACGAGTACTCGGGCTGATGCTCGGAGTTCGTGACGATCTTGATCTTCTCGGCCAGCGGGCCGAGCTTCTTCTCCGAGCCGGTGACGGTCACGTTGATCTTGTACTGGTTCTGGCCGGGGCGGCCGCTGTCGATCCGCTCTTCCACTTTCTCGATCTTGACCAAATCGACCTTGACGTACTCGGAGGGGACGTCGACACGGACGATCTCGAGGGGCTTTTCCTCCTCGGAGTAGAGAATGGCGCTTTGCGTCGCGGAGTCCCCCTCGAGGAGCATGAAGCGCATGAAGCCGGCCGGGTAGACGTCGACGTACGGTTTGACGATAGCTCGCATCGTCAACTGCGCCGCCGGCTGGGTCGGGTCGTTGGACGTAACCGTGATTCCCTTGCTGATGGGCCCGGAGAACTGCGTGGTGTCGACGACGGCGTGGACCTTTCCGGTCGAGCCCGGCTGGATGGCGCGATCGAACTCGGCCACGGTGCAGCCGCAGGTCGGCTGGACGCTCAGGATCTCCAGCGGTTTGTCGCCGGTGTTCTTCAGCGTGAAATCCCACTCGATCTTCGAGCCCTTGGCCACGGTGCCGAAATCCTTGAGCGGATCGACCAGAGTGAGGCGGGGGCCACCCGCGGCGGGCGCCTCCTGCGCAATCGCGACAGCTGAAGACGAAACGAGGAAAACCGCCGCCAGCAAAGACATGAACCGCTTATTCGACATCGAGAGCTCCTTCCTTGGACCCTGAACTGGGTGTCTGGTTCGGCTTTGAAAACCCCCGATCCGAACAGGGGGTATCAGAGCCACATTCCCTTTGGTAGTCTGCGCCAGGTGCCTCCTGGCGCACGTAATTTGCTATCCGTTCGAGCCGGTTCTCAGTCCTCGGTTCCCCGATCCCGGAGTCGTTGCCGCATGAAGCCGAAAAGCCTTGCTGCGTCGGAAACCCGAAGACCGCAAACCCGAGGACTGAAACCCGAGAAATGAAACCCGAGAACTGAGGTCCTTCATGCCCCACGTCGAGGAAATCGGCAACCCGAAACGCATCTATCTGATCGGCATCGGCGGAACCGCGATGGCGTCGCTGGCCGGAATGCTCGACCAGCGGGGCTTCACCGTGGGCGGATCCGACGAGCACCTCTATCCGCCGATGTCGACCTACCTCGAGCGGCTCGGCATCGGCGTGCTCGAAGGGTATACGCGGGAGCATCTGGAGACGTTTCGCCCCGATCTCGTCGTAATCGGCAACGTCGCGGCCCGGACCAACCCCGAAGCGGTCGCGACCCTCGAGATGGACCTTCCGTACACCTCGATGCCGGAGGCGATCCACCACCTGTTCATTCGCGGGAAGCACTCGATCGTGGTGACGGGCACCCACGGGAAGACCTCGACGACCTCGCTGATGGCCTGGCTCCTCGAGGCGGCGGGGCGCGATCCCTCATTCGTCGTCGGCGGCATCCCGGTGAACTTCCAGAACAACTTCAAGCTGGGGGCGGGGGACGCGTTCGTCATCGAGGGCGACGAGTACAACACCGCGTTCTTCGACCGTGGGCCGAAGTTCCTTCATTACCAGGCGAGCTCGCTGATCGTGAACAACATCGAGTTCGACCACGCGGACCTCTACGACGACCTCGACGCGATCGTCCGCGCCTTTCGGGCGGCGGTCGAGCAGGTCGCGCCCGAGGACGCGATCTTCGCGAACGAAGACGACCCGAATGTCCGGGACCTGAAGGCCTCGGCCCGCGCGCGATGGGTCTCGTACGGCCTCCGGCCGGGGCGCGACTTCGTTGCTTCCGAGATCGAATACGTCCCCGAGGGCACTCTCTTCACGGTCCACCGGCGCGGGGAGCGCTGGTTCCGCTTCCGAACCTCGCTCTCGGGGGAGCACAACGTGCTCAACGCCCTGGCCGACATCGCGGTCTGCGACCATCTCGGGCTCGCGCCGGAGGAGATCCAGAAGGGGCTCGCATCCTTCGAGGGGATCAAGCGGCGAATGGAGGTCCGCGGCGTCGCGCGCGAGGTGACGGTGATCGATGACTTCGCCCACCACCCGACGGCGATCGCGACGACGCTGCGCGGCGCGCGGGGCCGCTATCCGGGCCGCCGCATCTGGGCGGTCTTCGAGCCGAAGTCGATCTCCTCGAGCCGGAAGGAGTTCGAGAGCGGCTACATGGAGGCATTCCGCGAGGCGGACCGCGTCGTCATCGGACCGATCTATTACAAAGAGCGTTACGAGACGCGCTACGGGCTGGAGAAGATGATGTCGGTCGACAGGATCGTCGAGTCGGTCCGCCAGGCCGGGATTCCCGCGGACCAGATCGAGTCCTTCGACGAGATCGCCTCCACGATCGCCCGGGAGGCCGCCCCGGGAGACGTCGTGATCGTCATGTCCTCGGGCGCCTTCGGGGGCGTTCACGAGAAGATTCTGACGGCCCTCGGGTAGGAGCGGCCCGCGGCCGCCCGGTCTCTTGCCGCATGGGCCCCCTTTGGGCAGCCAGGGGGATTCCGGGGCCCGCGGCCGCCACCGCGGTTTTCGCTGGAATTCTCCCCTCTCCTGCTCCGTTCCACGGGTTCCCCAGTCGATCTTTGAATTCTCGTTGAGAGAAGAGGAGTGGAACCATGGCGGAACAGAAAGCTAAGGAGCTGATGAGGAAGCACGACCTCCGGCTCGAGGACCTTCGCGAGGGGAAGCACACCCTTCACAATCTGCGGAGCATTGTCCGGTCGGAGGACCTGCCGTTCGAGGTCTTCCAGGCGCTGGTCAGGCTGCGCCGCTGAGCATCGCGGAAGAGATCGTCGAGCGGCCTGCGGGCCGCTCGAGTCGTTTTGGACGGGTGTCGGGCGCTCCGGGCTCTGGCACCCGCGGCGCGGTAGTGGTAGAACGTTCGCTCCCCGGAGGCACCCCTTGAGAAAAGCGGAGGAAATGCAGGCGTGGAGCTGACCCGGAAAGCGGCGGCCCTGATCGAGACGAAGGCGTGGGACGATCTCGAGTCGCTCTGGATGGAGGAGCTCGAGGGCGACCCGAAGCGGATCGGCGAATTCCTCGAGATCGCCAAACGCCTGCGGAAAGCGGACGAGCGGCAGCGCGCGGATGCGCTGCTCGAGCTGCTCGCCGATTCCCTCAAAGAGCGGAACGCCTGGCCCCAGCGGCTCACGGTGCTCCGCGAGATCGGCCGCCTTTCGCGGAAGCCCTCCACGCTGCGCGCGCCGCTCGAGGAAGCGCTGCGGCGGGCGCTCGGCGATCGTCCCTCGTTTCAGAAGGTATTCGCCGCGGTCCGGTTCGACGAGAAAGACTCCAATCCGGCCGACAAGGCCGAGAAAGTCGCGACCTGGCTCACCTTCGACGAAGGAGAGTACTTCTTCATGGCGGGGCGCGGCGCTGGGGTAGTCACCGAGCTGAATCCCGATCTCGCGATCTGCAGGCTCGACTTCGAGGAGCACAAGCGGGTCTCCGTTCCGCTCGGGGCGGCGCAGAAGAATCTGGTACCTCTGCCTCCCGGGCACCTGCTGCGCGAGAAGTTCGAAGATCCGGAGGGGCTCGGCCGGCGGGCGGTCGCCTCGCCGGCGGACACCTTCGCGCAGCTCCTCCAGAGCTTCGGCCGCCCGATGGCGGTCGGGGAAGTGAAGGACGCGATGTCCGGCATCGTGCCGGGCGCGAAGTGGGGCTCGTGGTGGACGGCGGCGCGGAAGAACCCGCAGATCCTGATCTCCGGAAGCGGCGCGCGCGCGACGTACTCGTGGAGCGAGACGGAGGGGGATGCCGAAGAGGTCGATCCGGCGCGAGTTCGAGCAGAAGGATCTGCGCGCCCGCGTCGATCTCGCCAAGAAGCACAGCGCGCGCAGCGCGGAGCTCGCCGACTGGTTCGCGGGGCGCCTGACCGAGCACGCGGAGCGGATGGCGCCGACGGATCCGGCGCTGGCGTGGGAGACGCTCGCGATCGCAGAGAAGCTGCCCGGAAGGAGCGAGCCGACGATCGAACGCGATCAGCTCCTGATGGGCCCGGCCGCGGCGCGCGTCGTCTGGGGGATCTCCGACCGCACGCTCCGCGAGAGGGCGATCCGGATCGTCCGCGAGTCCCATCCGGAGTGGCCGAAGGTCCTGGGCGAAGCGTTTTTCCTCGACGACGACGCGCGGATCCTGTCGACGATCATGGAGCTTCTGGGAGCGGACGCGCCCGAGGTGCGGGACCGGCTCATCGACGAGACGCTGCGCCATCCGCGCCGTCACCCTCGCGCGTTCTACTGGTATTGCAGCGTCGCGGCGGAGCAGGAGACGCTGCCGGACAAGGCGAATCTCAACCTGGTCGGACAGATGCTCGACGCGATCGGTTGGGACGAGTTCGCGCCGGTCCGCGCGCGCATCAAGGAGCTCTTCGACCGGGGCGGGCTCGCGATCCGGATCATGATGCAGGGCGACAACCCCGAACAGGCGCGGAAACTCGTGGAGACGCTCGAGCGCCATGGCGCCCTCGAGGAGTACCGGCGCGACCTCCTGCGAGACGCGGCTCACATGGGGTACCCCGCCCTTCGCGAACCGCAGGTCGAGCCGGTGTTCGCGACCGCGGAAGCGCTCGTGGCCAAGCGCGCGGAGTTCGATCGGATGAAGAACGTCGAGATCCCCGCCACGCTCAAGGCAATTCAGATCGCGCGCGAGATGGGGGATCTCCGCGAGAACTTCGAGTACAAGGCGGCGCGCCAGCGTCAGGAGTATCTCGCCGCCCGCGTCGCGGAGCTCGCCGAGGAGCTGAGGCGCGTCCACGTCATCGATCCCGAAAAGGTCGAGACGAGCGAAGTCCGGATCGGAACGCGCGTCCAGCTGCGGAACGGCGACGTGCAGCGGGAAGTCGTCATCCTCGGCCCCTGGGAGTCGGATCCCGAGCGCGGCATCTATTCGAACCAGTCGGAAGCCGCCCACGCCCTGCTCGGCCATCGCCCCGAAGAGATCGTGACCTTCATGGGGAACGACTACGTGATCGAGGCGATCCGCCCCTGGCGGTAGGGACCGGCTGCGCCGCAGGCGGTCCCTGCGACTCTCTCGCAGACTCGCGCTCGAGTCCACTACAATAGTCGGAGGGAGACCGTTCATGGCCTACGTCATCGCGGAACCGTGCATCGGGACCAAGGACACCGCCTGCGTCGAGGTGTGCCCGGTCGACTGCATTCACCCGAGAAAAGACGAAGGGGAGTTCGAGCCGGCCGAGATGCTCTACATCGACCCGGAGGTCTGCATCGATTGCGGCGCCTGCGAGCCCGCGTGCCCGGTCCAGGCCATCTTTCCGGAGGATCTGCTCCCGGAAAAATGGGCCCATTTCACGGCGATCAACGCCGAGTGGTACCAGAAAAAGGGCTGAATGTGAGCCAGCTCACGGAGCGGGGCCCTGCCCGGACATACATTCGCGCTGCGAAGACGAGTTGACACAGAATCGATTCAGAAAGGGGGCGTACGCCCCTTTTTCCTTCTTTGAGCGCGGAAACGAGCCGAGACCCCTGCAGCCGGCATCTTCGAGTCTTCAGCTGCGAGCTAGCGAATAGGGCGGTTGGGAAGTTGGGCAAACTCTCCTGGGCAAACCTCTCTGCCGCTGCAAGGGTCTCCGTTGGTTGACGCGCTCGGGGATTCGATGAACAAAAAGGGCCGCGCTCGAGCGCGGCCCTTTTCGTCGCTCGTCACGCCTCACCAGCTCTCGTTGTTGAGCCCCGCCACGAACTTCGCCGCTTCGATGTAATCGGCTCCGTCGCCGAGATTCCGGAGCGCCGCGGTGAAGAGCTGCGAGGTGAGCGCCAGCATCGGCGCCGCCAGGTGCTGGCTGTGCGCGACGCTCGCGGCGATCCGCACGTCCTTGTCGAGCAGGGAGAGCTTGAAGGTGAGCGGCCATTCTCCGCCGACGATCCGGCTCGGGAGGAGGTTCTCGGTCACGTTCGAGCGTCCGCTGCCGGCGTTGAGGACCTCGAACGCGGTCGACATGTCGAATCCGAGCTTCTTGAGCGACAGAAGCCCTTCGGCCGCCACGAGCATGTTCGCAGCCATCATCGCGTTGTTGACCGCTTTGATCGCGTGGCCCGCTCCGACCTCTCCGACGTGGACGATCTTCTTTCCGAACGACTCGCAGACCGCGCGCGCCCGGTCGGCATCCTCTTTCGTGCCGCCGATCATCACCGTGAGCGTGCCGGCCTTCGCTCCCGGCGTTCCTCCGGTCACGGGCGCGTCGACGAACGCGATGTTCCGCGCCCGAAGGCGGGCGGCGGTCGCGCGGCTCGTGATCGGATCGCCGCTCGTCGCGTCGATCCAGAGCGTTCCCGGGCGCGCCTCGTCGATCAGTTGATCGACGATCTCGTCCACCTCCCGGCTGGTCGGGACGATCGTGATGATGCACTCCGCGGCGGCGCAGTCGGCGAGCGAGCCGGCGCGCGTCGTCCCGTACTCCGAAGCGTGGCGCTCGGCGGTCTCCGCCGTCCGATTCCAGACCGTGACCTGGTGGTTGCGCGCCAGGTGGCCGGCCATCGGATAGCCCATTGCCCCCAGGCCGATAAACGCGATTTTCATTGTTGGGCCCCCCGGCCCGATCATATCGGGTCTAGGCGTCTTGGGGTCTAGGAGTCTGGGAGGCGGTCGTGAGTCGAAGAGTCGGGAGTCCCTTCGGGGATTCAGCGCTTTTGAACACGCGGTGGAGTTCAGCCTTTGCCGACTCCCGACGCCTGGACTCCAGACCGACTCCCAGACTCCTGGGCGCCTAGACTCCGAGACGCCAAGACGCGAGTCGCGGGCGGCCGGATGACAATTCGCGCGGATCGTGTTACACCCGGCGCCGCCCGGCCGGACGCCGGGCGATCGACGCCATGCCCGACCCGAAACTGACCCGCAACTTCTCGATCATCGCGCACATCGACCACGGCAAGACCACCCTGTCCGACCGGATTCTCGAGAAGACGGGGGCGGTGGAGGCGCGGGAGATGGGCGTGCAGATGCTCGACGACATGGACCTCGAGCGGGAGCGGGGGATTACGATCAAGGCGCGCGCGGTGACGCTCAAGTACCTCGCGAAGGACGGCGAGACGTACACGCTGAACCTGATCGATACCCCCGGTCACGTCGATTTCACGTACGAGGTCAGCCGGAGCCTGGCAGCCTGCGAGGGAGCAGTCCTGGTCGTGGACGCCACCCAGGGCGTCGAAGCGCAGACGCTGGCCAACAGCTATCTCGCGATCGACGAACGACCTCCACATCGTTCCCGTGATCAACAAGGTGGACCTTCCGTCCGCCGAGCCGGAGCGGGTCCGGGAGCAGATCGAGCAGGTGATCGGCCTCGACGCCCACGACGCGGTTCTCGCGTCGGCGAAAGTCGGCCTCGGCGTCGACGAGGTCCTCGAGCGGATCGTCGCGACGATTCCCCCTCCCACGGGGGACGCCGCGGCTCCCTTCCGCGCTCTCCTGTTCGATTCCTGGTACGACTCGTACCGCGGCGTGATGATCCTCGTGCGCGTCATCGACGGGGAGATCAGAAAAGGAACCACGATCCGGTTCATCTCCACGGGACGGAAGTACGAGGTCACTAGCCTCGGGATCTTCGCCCCGAAGCCCCGCGAGGTCGAATCGCTCGGCGTGGGCGATGTCGGATTCATCGGCGCGAACGTCAAGGACATCGTCCAGGCCAAGATCGGCGACACGGTGACGGTGGGCGACGCCCAGGTCGAGGCGCTCCCCGGCTTCGAGGACGTCAAGCCGATGGTGTTCGCCGGCATCTTCCCGATCAACAGCGACAACTACGAAGACCTGCGCGAAGCGGTGGCGAAGCTGAAGCTGAACGACGCGTCATTCAGCTTCGAGCCGGAGAACTCGACCGCCCTCGGGTTCGGCTACCGCTGCGGGTTCCTCGGGCTGTTGCACATGGAGATCATCCAGGAGCGGCTCGAGCGGGAGTTCAATCTCGAGCTCCTGACCTCGGCGCCCGGTGTCCGTTATGTGGTCCACACCACGTCGGGCGAGACGCTCGAGATCGAGAACCCGCAGAAGATGCCGGACCCGGCGCGGATCCGGTCGATCGACGAACCGTTCATCGAGGCGACGATCCTCACGAAGGACGAATTCGTGGGTCCGATTCTCGCTCTGGCGACGGATCGACGAGGCCAGCAGAAGAAGCTGGAGTACGTCGCGGCCAACAGGGTGATGATCGTGTACGAGATGCCGTTGAACGAGGTGATCCTCGACTTCTTCGACAAGCTCAAGTCGATCTCACGCGGGTACGCGTCGCTGGATTACCAGTTCGTCGGGTATCGCGAGAGCGATCTCGTCAAGCTGGACATCCTGGTGAACGGCGAGCCCCTCGACGCCCTGTCTTTGATCGTTCATCGCGACAAAGCGTTCGCGCGCGGAAAGCTCCTCGTCGAGAAGATGAGAGAGTTCATCCCGCGGCAGATGTTCGAAGTCGCGTTGCAGGCGGCGATCGGGAACCACGTGATCGCCCGCGAAACCGTCAAAGCTCTCCGCAAGAACGTCCTCGCCAAGTGCTACGGCGGAGACATCACGCGAAAGCGGAAACTCCTCGAGAAACAGAAAGAGGGAAAACGGCGGATGAAGCGGGTGGGCAAAGTCGAAATCCCGCAGGAAGCGTTTCTCGCGGTGCTGAAGATCGACTGATTGCCTCCTTCCGGCCGGGAGCGGTCGTGGCGAACGCGGCGAGCGATCGCACTCCCGCGGCGAGCCCCTGGCGAGCCGAGGAAATCCGGCGGAGCGACGCGACGTTTCGGCGTGGGCAGGGGGATCGGCGCATCCGGCCGGTCTCCGCGGAGATCTCATGACGCGCCGATCGATTCTCCCGTTGTCAGCGCTCCTTCTCGCGGCCTGCGCGACGACCGCCATCGACCTCGATGAGCCGAGGAGGATCCTCGGCACCGAGGGAAACGTGCGTGTCGATGCGCAGGTGTTCGCCGAAAAGCTCGGCACGGGGTCGAGCGTCCGGATCGTGTGGGAAGTCGAGAACCAGCGGCCCGATCCGATCGCGATCGCGGACCTGGTCCCGGCGCTCAGCTACGACGTGACCGAGAGGACGCTCGTGGTCAACGTCGGCTCGGAGGTGCCGGGCAACGAGCTGCTGCCCCGCCTCGTCCGGGTCGAGTCCGGCGAGCGCAAGACATTCGAGGGGCTCGTCAAGGTCGTCCTGCGACTCCCTCCCCCCGGGCCGTTCTCCGCCACGCCCCGGTACCTGCTGCTGAAGCTGAATTTCCTCTCCGAAGTCGGGCCCTTCTCGGCGCTGATCGGCATCCCGGAGAACGCGGTGTACGATCCGAAGAAGGCGGACGAGCTGTTCACTCAGTGGGTCGAGGCGAACGAGACCGTCCGCACCAACGCGATCCCGATCGAGTGGCTGGGCGCGGTTTCCACGCCCGGAAGTCCGGACGTGACGCGCCGATGAGAGAAAAGCCCGCCGGGAGGCGGGCTTTTTTCGTTTCCGCGAGAGGGCGGCCTCAGAACGAGGCGACCGCTTCGTTCTCGTCTTCGTACACCTCGAACACGGTGATCAGCTGCGTCACCTGAAGGAGATCGCTCACTTTCGGCGGGAGCCGGAGGAGCTTCAGCTTTCCGCCGCGGTTGGTGACCGTCGTATAAGCGCCGACCAGCTCACCGATCCCCGACGAGTCGATGGTCGAGACCTCGCGCATGTCCAGAAGGATCGAATTCTTCCCGTCCTTCACCGCATTGGTGATCGCATCCCGAAGCTGCGAGTCCCCGGCCCCGATCGTGATCTTTCCTTCGAGCTTGATGATCTCAACTCCATTGACGTTCCGAGAGCTGGTTTTCATGACGTTCTCCTTCAGATCTCCTGGAGATCTTTCTACGATTGCTTCGGCGTTCCGTTCAGATTCTTGATCATGATCAGCCGGGTCCCCCCCGCGGGAGAGAAAACGAAATCGACCGAGTCCATGAAAGTCCGCATATAGAAGATACCCCGGCCGCTGGTCTTCATCAGATTGGTCGGGTTGAGCGGATCGCCCACTCCGCGCGGGTCGAACCCCGCGCCCTCATCGGCGATCTCGACCTCGAGCCGGGTTCCCCTGCAGGTCGAACGTCGCGTTGACTTTCTTTCTGATGTCGAGCCGGTTTCCATGCTTGATGGCGTTCGCAACTCCTTCCCTGACGGCCATGCCGACCCAGTGCGACGCGTCGTCGTCCAGCCCCGCATGCTCACAGAGATGCTCCGCGATCACTTGAACGAGCTCGATGTTCTCGAACCGGCTGCTGATCGTGATTTCGATCCGTTCGGAGCGGCGTTCCATCGGGCGATTAGAGCGCGATTCTACGTACTCCCACCCACCGTGACAACTGCGGATCTCCCGGGGGCTCGCTTTCGGCAGGCGATCGTCCGGAAGCGAGGCCCCTCTCGCCGCGCCGCCTTCCCCGTTCGGACCGGCGGGCGCGCCGGGGAAGTGTCGGAATCAGGGCCCGGAGGGGCCTGTTGCCCCCGGCATGCTGCGCACCCGGCTCGCTCTGGCTCTCCTGGTCTCCCTTCCCCTTTCCGCCTCGCAGCCGATCGACGAGCAGATGCGCGAAGTCGAGAAGGTCCGGGGGATCGCTTTCGATGCGCCGGTGGAGGTCGTGACCGTTCCCCGGACGGACCTCGCGAGGATCCTCGAGGAGCAGATCGCGAAAAGCTCCACGCTCCCCGTCGGCGACTATCTGTCGATCCTGCGCGCCCTCCAGCTCATCGAATCCGAAGACGGCGCCCTCGACCGCCTGATGGAGATCTACCAGTCTCAGGTCCTCGCGTTCTATGACCCCGACAGCCGGAAGTACTACACGTTCGACAAAGCGCCGGGGGGGAGGCGATGAACGAGACGATGGCCGAGGCCGTCGCCGTCCACGAGCTGACGCACGCGCTGCAGGATCAGAAATTCGGCGCCGGCGCACGGCTCCGCGCTCTCGAGAACGATTGGGATGCGCAGCTCGCCTACCACTCCGTCCTCGAAGGGGAAGCGACCTTCGTCATGCTCGCCGCCCTGCTCGGCCGCATGGGCGTGAGCCTCGATCAGATCACCGCGACCGACGACGTCGTCTCGGCGATCGCGACGATGGGGACGATGAACCCAGGATTTCCCGAGGACGCGCCTCCGTACTTCGTCGAGAGCCTCAAGTTCCCGTATCTGAAGGGCCTCGAGCTCGTCGTCGAGATGTACCGGCGCGACGGGTGGGCGGGCGTGGATCGGCTTCACCGGAGCCCTCCTCGTTCGACCGAGGAAGTCATGGATCCGGAGCTCTACCTCGCGCGCGCCGAATCTCTCCCCGCGGCCCGCTGCGCGGAGCCGAAGGCGATTCTGGCGACCACGCTCGGCGCCTTCCACTGGTCGTTTCTCCTCGGCGACGAAGCGGGCGGAGGGTGGGCTTCCGATTGCGTCCGCGTCAGCCGGCGGCCGAAGGGAATGCAGATCGAGGGCTCGAGCCGCTGGGATACCGAGGCCGATGCCGCGCAGTTCGCGGCCGCTCTCGAGGAGTTTCTCGGCGCGAAGAGCGTGAGAGGGACGAGAGTCGACAGGAAGGGAACGGGCGTTTCCTTCCGCTGGTTCGCGCCGGCGCAGGCGGGCGCGAGGGGCGCCGCTCACGCCGGCGGTGCTTCGCCGAGGACCTCGCTCCGCGCTTCCTCGCACGCGAGGAGCGCTTCCTGATAGAGGTCGAACGCGGCCTCCGTGGTGAACGGGACGGGCGCGCCGGCGTGGATCACCTCGACGATTTTCGTCGCGTAATACGACGGCGGCGGGAGGCGCTCGCCGGCCGCCGCCATCTCCCGGAACCCCGCGAAGAGCTCCTCTTTGAGGCGGCGGCGGAACTCCCCGCTCTCGAGGTCGTCGGAGATCGTTCGGTAATCGATGTCCACATCCGATATCTTACTGTCGTCCCGGCGGCGGTGGGAGGATCGCCGCGACCGGGACGGGGCCGCGCGCGTCGCGGCCATTCGGCAGGAGGTCCATGAAAGAGGCGATCAAGCGGCACCCTCCGCTCTCCTCATTCGCCACGACAGGCGGGTGAGCGTGCAAGCTGGGTCAGGATGACCTGCGCCAGGTGCTGGCGACTCTTCCTCCGCACGTCGGAGACGGGCTGCTCGTCGACGAGTCGACGAGCGACGATGCGGCCGTTCTGCGCATCGACGGAGAACGCGCGCTCGTGCAGACGGTCGACTTCTTCACGCCGATCGTCGACGATCCGTACGTGTTCGGAGCGATCGCGGCCGCGAATTCCGTCTCCGACATCTACGCGATGGGCGCCGAGCCGATCCTGGGACTCGCGATCGCCGGGTTCCCGACCAACGAGCTCCCCCTTTCGATCCTCGCCGAGATCCTCCGCGGAGGCGCGGAGAAGGCGGCCGAGGCCGGCTTTCCGGTCGCCGGCGGGCACACGATCATCGACGACGTGCCCAAGTACGGCCTCGCGGTGACCGGAATCGTCCCGCTCGACCGCATCGTCAGGAACTCGACCGGGAGCCCGGGCGATCTGCTCTACCTCACCAAGCCGGTCGGCACGGGAATCCTGGTCGCCGCGTACCGCGCGGCGGCGAACAAGCCGGATGCCCCGGCCCCCTCGCTCGACGAGGCGATCCGGTGGATGACCACGCTCAACCGCGACGCGGCGAGGGCCATGGTCGAGGCGGGAGTGAGCGCGGCGACCGACGTCACCGGGTACGGGCTTCTGGGGCATCTGCTCGAGATCTGTCGCGGGAGCGGGACGGGCGCCACGATTTCGGCCGGCGCGGTTCCGGTGATGGAGGGCGCTCGCGAGTGGCTCGCCCGCGGCTTCGTCTCCGGAGGCACGAGGCGCAACCGCGCGGCCTACGGAGCGAATCTCCGCTCTTCCGTGCCGGAAAGCGAGCTGGTGCTCCTCTCGGACGCGCAGACGAGCGGCGGTCTGCTGATCGCGATCGCGCCCGAGCGCGAGGAAGGGCTCCGGCTCGCCCTGCAGGAACGCGGAGTGCCGGTCTGGAAGATCGGCGCGCTCACCGCAGACCCGGAAGTCCTCGAGATCCTGGCCTGAACGCGGCTCTGCTGCGGAGGCGCCGCGAAAACCTGCGGCGTGGGCCCTTTCGCCATGGGCGAATCGGACCGCTGGACTGAAATTTGGATAGGATAGGGCGCGATCCATCGCCACGAGGAGATCTCCACATGCCGTACTGTCCGGTCTGCAAGCACCAGTTCGATGCTCCTGCCACGGAGTGCCCGACCGATAAAGCGCCGTTGGTCGATGAGCTCCCGTTCCAGACGGTCGACAGTCAGGCGACGACCTGGGTCGAGATCGCGGGCGTGGGGAGCGACGACGAGGCGTCGCTTCTCGCGGGGTTTCTCGAGGCCGAGGGAATCCCGTCCCAGATCGAGTCGCTGCGCTTCAACATGGAGCCGGTCAATGTCGGCCAGATGAGCGAAATCCGGGTCTACGTCGGCGCCGAAAACGAGAGTCGCGCGCTCCAGCTCATCGACGAGCGCGCGGCCACGTTCCGCACGCTCACCGCGGACGAGGACGTCATGACTGACGAAGGGCCGGCGGGGATCGACGAGACGGTGGACGCCGACGAGTCATGACCGAACCGGATCCCACGGCAGATCCCGAGTCGCCGGCCTCGATGCCGCGCTGGGTCCCCGTGCTCATCGGGACCGTGCTGGTGATCATCGCCGCGCTCGCGGTCTATACGGGGATCCGGTTCCGCGGCGGACCGATCGGGCGCGCGTTCGACCGCGCCGCCTCGACCATCATTCCGTCCGAGGGCGGACCTCCGGGCGAGCCCCAGGCGGGCGCGTCGAGGGTCGTGCACGGAGGGGGCGGCGACACCGTGCCGGAGCCTCGCCCGGCCTCGGACGAGGAGAACGCATCGAAGGTCGTGATCCGGGGAGGTCCGGAGGGGGTGATCCCGTCGATCCGCCTCACGGCGGAGCGCGCGATGCACGTCCACGTCGATCCCTCCACGGCGATGATCTACGTCAACGACCAGCCGATCGGCCTGGCCGAGCAGTTCGCCGGGCCGGACCTCTACGAGTTCCCCGAGGAGGGGGAGTACACGATTCGCGTCGTCGCTGACGGCTACGAGGAGATCGAGTACACGGTCCTCGTCCGGCAGGACGCGAAGAGCGAGATCGCCGATATCCAGGCGACGCTCAGGAAGAAGCCGGCCGGCGAGAAGTAGGGCACCCAGGCCGCAGCCTCGGCTCAGACCGCGTACTCACATCGGTTTTCCCGAAGAACGCGTTCGATCGGCATGCCCCGCGCTGCGCCAGCGGCGTCCCTGGTCCAGCAAAGAGTGCGCCGGCCTTTCGGCCGGCGCAGGCTCCACTGAGGTCTGAGGTCTGAGGTCTGAGTGCGTGTTCCTACTTCTCTTCCTCGGTCTCCGCCTTCTTCGCTTCGGCGACGATCTTGTCGAGGAGGTGGCGGGGGACCTCGTCGTAATGCGAGAACTCCATGTGGAACGATCCGCGGCCCTGCGTGATGGAGCGGAGGGTCGAGCCGTAGGTCAGCATCTCGGACATCGGCGCCTGCGCGCGGATGACCTGGGCGTCGCCGTCCGTCTCGATTCCTTCCATCTTTCCGCGGCGTGAGGTCAGGTCGCCCATCAGATCGCCGACGTAATCGGCGGGGGTGTAGACCTCGACGTGCATGATCGGCTCGAGGAGGGTGGGGCGTGCGGCGGCCATTCCCTCCCTGAACGCGAGCGAGCCTGCGATCTTGAACGCGAGCTCGGAGGAGTCGACGGAATGGAACTGGCCGTCGAGGAGTCGCACGCGGAAGTCGACCACGGGGTAACCGGCGAGGTATCCCTGTGCGCGCGCTTCCTGGATGCCCTTCTCCACCGCGGGAATGAAGTTGCGGGGGATCGAGCCGCCGAAGATCTCGTCGACGAACTCGAAGTCCGATCCGCGCGGAAGCGGCTCCATCTTGATCTTGCAGTCGGCGAACTGGCCGTGCCCGCCGCTCTGCTTCTTGTGCCGGCCGTGCGCGTCGGCTGCCTTCGTGATCGTCTCGCGGTACGGAACTTTCGGCGGGTGGAGGATGACCTCCACGCCGTACTTCTTCTTCAGTTTCCCGACGACGACCTCGACGTGGAGCTGTCCCTGGCCGGAGATGAGGGGCTCCTTGGTCTGCGGGTCGCGGCCGTAGCGGATCGTCGGATCCTCTTCCATGATCCTCGCGAGCGAGTTCGCGATCTTGTCCTCGTCGCCTTTCGCCTTCGGCTCGATCGCGAAGGAGATGACCGGCTCCGGCCAGGCGATGTGCTGGAGCACGATCGGGCGCTTCCTTGGCCGCGATCGTGTCGCCCGTATGCGCGTCCTTGAGCTTGGCGACTCCGCCGATGTCTCCCGCGTGCAGCTCTCCGACGGCGGTCTGCTGTTTGCCCTGCAGGACCTGGAGCTTTCCGATCCGCTCCTCGGTCTCACGGGTGCTGTTCACGTACGAGGTGTCGGAGTGGAGCGTGCCGGAGAAGACGCGGAAGAGCGAGACGCGCCCCGCGAAGGGATCGGACATCGTCTTGAAGATGAGCGCCGTGACGGGGGCGCCGTCGGTGCGGGGCACCTCGACGGTGTCGTTGCCCTTCTTCCCTTCGAGCGGCGCGCCCTGATCCGCCGCCGGCATGAGCTGCACGATCGTGTCGAGGGCGAGGTGACCGCCGATGTTGTGCGAAGCCGAACAGAAGACGACCGGAAAGATCTCGCGGGCGAGGATCTCCCGCTTGAGGCCCTCGATCAGCTCTTCCTGGGAGAGCCCGCCCTGCTCGAAGAAGCGCTCCATGAGCGAGTCGTCGCCCTCGGCGACCTTTTCGATGAGCTGCTCGCGCGCCTGATCCGCCTGCTGGCGCAGGTCCGCGGGGATCTCCTCGACGCTCAATTTTCCGGACCCGTCCGTCTCGTACCCGTACAGCTTCATCGAGACGAGATCGATCGCGCCGCGGAAGTCCTTCTCCTGGCCGACCGGGATCTGGATCGGGATGACGCCCTTCCCGAACTTCCGCTGGAGAGACTCGACCGCGCGTTCTCCGGAGGCGCGCTCGCGGTCCATTTTGTTGACGATGAACATCGCCGGGAGCGCGAACTCGCCGGCGAACTTCCAGACCTTCTCGGTGCTGACCTCGACCCCGGTCACGCCGCTGACGACGACGGCGGCGGCGTCGACCACGCGCAGAGCGCTCTTCGCTTCCATCAGGAAGATCCCGAAGCCCGGCGTGTCCAGCAGGTTGATCTTGTGATCCTTCCATTCGGCGTAGGCGAGGGCGCCGGAAATCGAGTGCTTCCGCTCGATCTCGTCGGGGTCGAAGTCGGTGACCGTGGTGCCGTCCAGGACGCTCCCGAGGCGGGTCACGGCTCCGGCGTTGAACAGGAGCTGCGAGACGAGCGTCGTCTTGCCCGTGTCGTTGTGACCGACGAGAGCGATATTGCGAATCTCATTTCCTCGGTACGCTTTCATAGGGGGGGTCCCTCCGGAGGGCGAGAATTGGGCCGCGGCCGGGCCACATCATAGATGAAAAGTCCGGCCCGGATTCAAGGACCGCCCGCACGGATCTCGCACGGCGGGGGCCGCCGGGATATCATGATTCCAGAGGGCGGACTCTGCATTCGGGCGCGGCGCGACACCCCGGCTCGCGGGGCCGTGCCCGGCCATCTGCGAATACGGGCCGGTCCGAAGGAGACGTGACACAACCGTGAACCTCGGCCGTTACGAGGTCGTTCGGGAGTTGGGCAAGGGGGCGATGGGAATCGTCTACCTCGCGCGCGACCCCCTGATCGGCCGCCTCGTCGCTCTGAAGACCATCCGCCTCGCCGATTCCGGTGACGAGGAGGAGGTCCGCGAGTTCCAGGCGCGGTTCATGCGCGAAGCGCAGGCGGCCGGCATCCTCAGCCATCCCGCGATCGTCACCGTGCACGACATCGGGCAGGACGACGAAAAGGCGGTCTCCTTCATTGCGATGGAGTACGTCGAAGGTCCTACGCTCAAGGAGGTTCTCCAGCAGGGCAAGCCGTTCGCGCACGCGTCGATCGCGCGGATCCTCGAGCAGGTCGCCGAGGCGCTCGACTTCGCGCACAGCAAGGGGATCGTCCATCGCGACGTCAAGCCAGCCAACATCATCCTCCCCGGCGACGAGCGCGTGAAGATCACCGACTTCGGCATCGCGAAGATCGCGTCCGAAGCCGTCAACCTCACCACGACGGGCCAGTTTCTCGGAACGCCGAACTACATGGCCCCCGAGCAGGTGAAGGGGAGCAGCGTCGACGGCCGCACGGACGTCTTCGCCCTCGGCGTGGTCCTCTATGAATGCCTCACGCGGCGGAAGCCGTTCGGCGGGGATTCCCTCACCACGATCTCCTACAGGATCGTGCACGAGCCGTTCGCCTCGCCGCACGAGGTCGATCCGCACCGTCCCGATCGAGTTCGACGAAATCGTGAACCGCTGCCTCGCCAAGGACCCGAAGGATCGTTACCAGCGCGCGCGCGACGTCGCCGCCGCTCTGCGCGCGATCGCGGCGGGACAGCCGCTTCCTCCCCCGCCCGTCGAGCCGGCCGCGGATCCCACCGTGGTTTCAGGAAGAGTTCCGACGATGGAGCTCCCCTTTCCCGAGGCGGAGGCCCCGGTTGCGGCCGCCGGGAGTCCGCGCGCGCGCGCCGCGCCGGCCGGAAAGAGGACCCTGGGGAAGGCGATGCGGCGGCGCGTCCCCGCCACGGCGTTCCTCGCGATCGTCATCCTGCTGCTCGCCGCCCTCGGGGCCGCGGCCGGCTGGATCTGGTCGCAGAGGACGGCCGTGCCGGGGGTCGACACGAAGCGCGAGGAGCTGGTCGCGAGACAGGGGGACCTGAGGCGCGAAGGACTCGCTCTGCTGAGCCAGGGAAACGTCGAAGGCGCGTACGAGAAATTCACCGAGCTCCGCCGGATCGCTCCCTCCTCGCCCGGGGTGGCCAAGGTGATGGCACAGCTCGATCAGATCCGCGGCGAGCAGGCCTCCGTGCAGCAGCGCACCCGCGAGGCGCAGGAAAAACTGGAGCGAAGGACGGAAGCTCTACGAGGCGAAGCTGTACTCGAAAGCGATTCCGGTCTTCGAGGAGGCGTTCAACCTCGATCCCAGATCCATCGATGCGGTCAATTACCTCCGGATGAGCCGGGAACAGCTCGCCCTCCGGCAGATGCGCGAAGCGGACCGGCTCGCCGCGACGCGCGTCGCGCCGGCGCCCGCGCTCGCCGGAGCGGGCGCAGCCACGCTCGTCGTCGAATACGCGGGCGACCTGACCGACGGCGTCCTGATGGTCCAGCTCGACGGCGAGAAGATCGCGCACGAGACTCTCTACGAGGATCGCGGCGTCTTCCGCCGGCGCGCTCCCCGCGCCGTGAACCTCGCCAGGGAGATCCGATCGGGCAAGCACGAGCTGGTGATCTTCGCGGTCGTCGCCGGAATGAAGATCACCGAGCGGAAATCGTTCGACCAGGAGTTCCGGTCCGGCGGCGACGTACAGAGTCCGCGTCCGTTTCGATCGTTCCGCGAAGAAGTTCCAGATCGAGATGATCTAGCGCTCGCGCGCTCCGCGGATCACGGTCGGGCGGCCCCACGCTCCCGCGTGGAACGGATACCACGACCGTGCTCCTCCGGCCGCGCGAGCCCCCGCGAGACTCTCCAGGGGAATCTCGAACGTGGCGAAGAACGGCTCGCCATCGCGGGAGCAGAGCGCGTCGAGGACGATGACTTCCTCGTCGATGCGGGGCGCACGAGCCAGCTCGACCACTTCGATCGCGTCCGGCGCGCTCGCGCTCTCCTCGCTCACGTTCAGCTCGACGTGCATGAGCGCAACGACCGCCGGCGACCGGTAGCTCGGCCTGAAGACGTTCGGCCAGCCGGCGGCGGTTCGTCCCTGCGGGATGAAACGGGCGACCGGGAGCCCTTCGCCATCGAACGTCCAGGCGGGATGCGTTTCCTGGACGAGCGGCATGTGCGAGGCGAGCTCGCCGTGCCGCGCGATCTCCGCCGCCAGCGTGGCCGCCGCGGAGGAGGACAGAGAGAGCGCCGCGTCGCCTTCGATTCGAGGCCGACGACCGGCTCTCGCGATCGCCGATGAGATCGCGCCGATCTCCGCGGCATCGATTTGCGTGGCGGACGTCCCTCCCCGCATCACGCTGATCCGCGCACCGGACGGCGCGACGAGGGTGACGTGAACGATCGCGTGCCCCTCGGACCAGCTGCGTGGCTCCTCTTCCTCCGGCGCGAACGAATGGGTTGCGGCGCCGCAGACGACCCGAAGCCGCTCGATGTGGCCGCGCTCGCCCGCGGCGGTCGCGATCGCCCGATACAGCAGTCGCGCATCCTCGAGCGACGAGGCCGGAACTTCGTGGCGCGCTTCGCCGGAGGCCGAGAAGAAACGACCGCCGCTGTAGCCGGCGATGCCGCTCTCCCGCGTCGTCGATTCGAAGACCTTCCCGCGCAGCGAGGTGACCCGCGCCGCGGCTCCCTCTTTCCGGTACGTTCCGCTCATCGCGGGAGCGCCTCCGTCACGATTGCGGAGGCGAACGATCCCACGGGGATCCGCTGCCCTTCGTCGGCGCAGAGCACGCCGGGGTATGCCGCGACCGGACCGCCGCCGCCCGCGAGCAGCGCGGGGATCGCGGCGCGCGGGGCCCGCCAGGTGAACGGCGCGACCGGCGAGGAGACGCCCGATATGACGCGGCGAGCGCGGATGACACGGATCGCGACGACGTCGGTGGTGGGATCCCAGCGTCCTCCGCCGAGGAGGAGAGCTTCGACGCGCGGGTCGGGTAGCGGGAGCGACGAGGCGTCGGCCGATACGACCAGGTTCGTCATTCGAAGGAGAGGCTCGTCGCGATAGCTCTCGCGACGCAGCGCCGCGGGCCTCGCGCCGCGGGCGAGATCGGCCGCCCCGACGCTCCGTCCCGTGTCGTCGAACGCCATCGCGCCGAGACCCTCGTGCGAAGGATCGTCGAGGACCCTCAGCCATTTCGGCCACGCGAGCGAGGGCGCGCCCGCCTCGGCGGGATGCCCCGCCGCTTCGTGGAAGAGGACCGCGGCGGTCCCTCGCAGCCACGCGAGCGGCAACGCGTGGAGATCGGCGCGCGGGCCGTCCGCGCCGCTCTCGAGCAGGTCGAGCGACTCGAAGAGGAGGTCGGGCGCCTGGAGGGAAAGCGGCATCACCAGCGTCCCCCCTTCGCCCTTCATCGAGCAGAAGCTCGTCGAGTCTCTCGAGGTCTTCCCTCCCGCGAGCGTCGCGGTGCGGGAGAGCGCGACCCTCCGGACGTGAAAGCGCGCCGCGGGTGGGAGCGCGTCGAGAAGCGCCGAGAAAATGCGGTCCGCGGGACCGCCGAAACTGTCGGAACGAGGAAAGAACGAGGTCGACTCGGCGTGGAAGGTCGCGTCGCCCGCGACGAGGCGCGTCCGTCCACCCTCCGCGCGCAACTCGAGCAGCCGCGGCCGCCCTCCTTCGACGAGCCACCGCTCTTCGAGCCTCTCGAGCGCGAGCTCGTGCGGGGGGATCGACTCGGGCCTCATCGTCGCCGCCATTCTAGAGTCTCGGGCGTCCCGGGAGTCGGAGCGCGGGAATCCATGGCGCCTGACGCCCGGGACGCTCCGGACTCACCGGACGCCCGAGGCCCCAGGACGCCCCAGACGCGGGTCCCCGTTGTACACTCGCCGAACCGCAGAGGAGGCCCGGCACGGCGATGGCTTCGAACCCCACCCTGGAAGAACTGGAGAAGCGGAAGCGGGAGAGCGAGCTCGGTGGCGGGCAGGGGCGGATCGACCGCCAGCACGCCGACGGGAAGCTCACGGCGCGGGAGCGCGTGGCGCTCCTGTTCGATCCCGGGGTCGTTCCAGGAGCTCGATCAGCTCGTCGTCCACCGTTCGCAGGATTTCGGCATGGACAAGCCAGCGCGTGGCGGGCGACGGCGTCGTCACCGGCTACGGCACGATCCAGGGGCGGCTCGTCTACGCGTTCGCGCAGGACTTCACGGTGTTCGGCGGCTCGCTGAGCGAGGCGCACGCCGGAAAGATCGTGAAGGTCATGGACCTCGCGATGAAGAACGGCGCGCCGATCGTCGGCCTCAACGATTCCGGCGGCGCGCGGATCCAGGAAGGAGTCGCCTCCCTCGGCGGCTACGCCGACATTTTTCTGCGCAACACGCTCGCCTCCGGCGTGGTCCCGCAGATCTCCGCGATCATGGGGCCGTGCGCGGGCGGGGCCGTCTATTCGCCCGCCATCACCGACTTCATCGTGATGGTGAAGAAGACGAGCTACATGTTCGTGACCGGCCCGGAGGTCATCAGGACGGTCACGCACGAGGACGTGACGAAGGAGCGGCTCGGCGGCGCGATGACGCACAACCAGATCTCCGGCGTCGCGCACTTCGCCGCCGACTCGGACGAGGACTGCCTGGGGCTGATCCGCGAGCTCCTCTCGTTCCTGCCGTCGAACAACCTCGAGGAGCCCCCGCGGAAGGAAAGCTCCGACGACGTCAACCGCGTCGACGAGGCGCTCGACGCGTTCGTTCCGGAGAACCCGAACCAGCCGTACGACATCCGCGAGATCATCTGCTCGGTGGCCGACGAAGAGCATTTCCTCGAGGTGCACCAGCATTACGCGCAGAACCTGGTCGTCGGGTTCATCCGGCTCGACGGCCGCCCGGTCGGGATCGTCGCGAATCAGCCCGCGTATCTCGCGGGCGTGCTCGACATCAATGCCTCCCGGAAAGGGGCGCGCTTCGTCCGCTTCTGCGACTCGTTCAACATTCCGCTGCTCGTCTTCGAGGACGTGCCCGGATTTCTTCCCGGCGTCGAACAGGAGTACGGCGGGATCATCGTGCACGGAGCGAAGCTGCTCTTCGCGCTCGCCGAGGCGACCGTCCCGAAGATCACGGTCATCACGCGCAAGGCATACGGCGGCGCGTACTGCGTCATGAACTCGAAGCACATCCGGGCGGACGTGAACTACGCCTATCCCGACGGCGGAGATCGCGGTGATGGGCGCCGAGGGCGCCGTGAACATCCTCTACCGCCGCGAGATGCAGGAAGCGGAAGATTCCGCGAAGGCGCGGCAGGAGAAGATCGACGAGTACAAGGCGAAATTCGCGAACCCCTACATCGCGGCCGAACGGGGATACATCGACGAGATCATCGAGCCGCGCTTCACGCGCCGGAAGCTGATCACCGCCTTCGCCATGCTGCGCAACAAGCGGGACACGCAATCCGCCCAAGAAGCACGGGAACATCCCGCTGTAGGGGCGCGCTGCGCGCCCGGACTCCGTGTCTGCGGAAACTGGGTTCCGGGCGCCCGCAGGGCGCCCCTACCTCGCGATGAACCCCTCCGCCGCGCGCACGGTCGCGCCGGGCACGTCGACCGAGACGGACCCCCAGGGATTGAGCCCTCGGAGTCTCCATCAGTGGTGGTACCGGAAGTCCAGCGTCCGGGAGTCCGGGAGTCCGGGACGTCCGGCGTCGAGGGTTGGGTCCGGGGTCCGGAATAGGGGTATGGGGGCTCGCGTTTGGGCTTTAGCTTCGATCCGGAGGTGGGATCGTCTTGTCCCTGCCGCGGTCGTTGACCCGCCGCTCAGCAACATGCTAGAAGGCGAGGTTCGGTTTTCTGGAGGCGAATGTGTACGCAGTCATCCGCACTGGCGGCAAGCAGTACCGGGTTGAAAAGGGCTCGACGATCCTCGTCGAGCGCGACGTTCTCGCGAACGTCGATGGCGAGAAGGTGAAGCTTGCGGAAGTGCTCATGATCGGCGGCGACTCGCCGAAGGTCGGCGCACCGCTGGTCGTTGGCGCGAGCGTCGAGGCGACCGTCGTCCGGGAAGTCCGCGGCGAGAAGCTCATCGTCTTCCACAAGAAGAAGCGGAAGAACCACACCAAGAAGAAAAACGGCCACCGGCAGGACCTGGTCCAGGTCCGCATCGACGAGATCAGGGGCTGATACTGAGCCGGCTCCGGCCGGTGGAGGATTCGAGATGGCTCACAAAAAGGGACAGGGCTCGTCGCGGAACGGTCGCGACTCGCAGCCCAAGATGCTCGGAGTGAAGCGGTTCGCCGGTCAGTTCGTGACGGGCGGATCGATCCTGGTCCGGCAGCGCGGTACGCGCTTCAACGCCGGCACGAACGTCGGGATGGGGCGCGATCACACGCTCTATGCCGAGATCGACGGGGTCGTGCAGTTCCGCGACCGCGGCCGCCGCGGCCGGTTCATCAGCATCGAGCCGGCGCAGCAGGGCTGAGATCCGTTTTCGCAGAGGTTTCGACGCCCCCGGTCGACCGGATGGTCGGCCGGGGGTTATTTTTTGAGTAGTCAGGGAGACGTAGTCAGGGAGAAGGGCTCCTCCACCTCGATCCAGCGCGGCCTGGTCTGCGTTTCCTTCTTGCTCCCTTTGTCTCCGGCCAGTCAGGACAGGCGGAGGGAAGGGCTCCGGCAGAACGCGCTTCTGCTGGATTCTCGGCCCCTTTCCCCTGACTATTTCTCTCCGACTCCTTTCCGGTACGCTCTTGGCACTGACACCGAGCTGATGTTCATCGACCAGGCGAGCTTCAAAGTAAAAGCAGGCGACGGCGGCAATGGCTGCGTCGCCTTTCGCCGTGAGAAATTCGTTCCGCGGGGCGGCCCTTCGGGCGGCGACGGCGGCGCCGGCGGGAGCATCTGGATCGTGGCCAACGCCGGTCTGAACACGCTCTACCACCTCCAGTTCCAGCGCGAGTGGAAGGGCGGCCGCGGCGAGCACGGGATGGGATCGAACTGCTCGGGCCGCGACGGAGAGGACGTGACGATCCAGGTCCCGATCGGCTCGGTCGTGCGCGATCGCGCCACGGGCGAGATCGTGGCGGACCTCACGCGCGACGGCGAGCGCGTGCTGCTCGCCAAGGGAGGCCGCGGCGGGCTCGGGAATCAGCACTTCGCCACGGCGACCCGCCAGGCTCCCCGATTCGCGCAGCCGGGAGAAGACGGGGGAGAGGGCGACTTCGTCGTCGAGCTCAAGCTCATCGCCGACGTCGGCATCGTCGGGCTCCCGAACGCCGGGAAATCGACGCTGATCTCCGTGATCAGCGCCGCGAAGCCGAAGATCGCCGACTACCCCTTCACCACGCTCGTTCCGAACCTCGGCGTCGTGAAGGGCGACGACGAGGAGACATTCGTCGTCGCGGACATCCCCGGCCTCATCGAAGGAGCGCACGAGGGGCACGGCCTCGGCGATCGGTTTCTCCGCCACGTCGAGCGCTGCTCGATCCTGGTGCATCTGGTCGACCTCTCCTCGAGCGAGGCTCCTTCGGTGGATGCCGACGTCGTCGAGCGGGAGCTCGAGCTCTACTCGCCGGAGCTGGGGCGGAAGCCGAGGCTCGTCGTCGGCTCGAAACTCGACTCCGCGGTCGAGGGGGCCTCCTCGGACGTCAGACGGTGGGCCGAGCAGAAGGGCTATGCCTATCGGGAGATCTCCGCCGTCGTGGGAACGGGCGTGCGCGACCTCGTCCGGCACCTCGCGGCAGCCGTTCGGGAGGGAAAGAGCCAGCGGGCCGCAGAGGCTTCGCATGGCTGATCCGGCTCGCATCGCGATCCTCGGGGGGACGTTCGATCCGACCCACCGCGGCCACGTGGAGCCGTTGCTCGCGGTCGCCCGGCAGATGGAGTGGAGCCGCATCCTCTTCGTCCCAGCCGCCACCCAGCCGTTCAAGTCGGGACGGACGATCACTCCGGCACACCACCGCTGGGCCATGGCCGCGCTCGCCACCAGCGGCGATGATCGCCTCCTTCTGTCCGATGTCGAACTGCAGAGGGGCGAGATCTCGTACACCGTGGACACGCTCGAGGAGCTCCGCCGGCGGAACCCCGCGATCTCCTTCGAGTGGGTCATCGGCGACGACAACCTGGAGCTCCTCGGGAAGTGGCGGAGGATCGACCGGATCTTCGAGCTCGCGAACTTCGTGGTCCTGCGCCGGGGCGAGCATGAAATCCCGGCGGAGTTTCGGGACCGGCTCGCCCGGCCGGAGGGAAGGCCTTCCTCGGGGAAGCTGGTTCCGGTCGAGAGCCCGCGCGTGCCGGTCTCCGGAACCGAGATCCGGGAGGCGCGGCGGCGAGGCGATTCGATCGGCGGGATGGTCGCTCCCGCCGTCGAAGAGTACATTTCGAAATACGGGCTCTATCGAGCCGAGGAGCAGATGTGACGGACACCATCCAGCGGCGCGTGAAGGCGGCAGTGGAAGCAGCGCTCGACAAGAAGGCGTTCGAGCTCGACGTGCTGTCGGTCGGAAAGCTGACGTCGATCGCCGACTACTTCATTCTCTGTTCGGCGGCGAACGAGCGGCAGACGAAGGCGATCGCGGATGCGATCGAGGACCGCCTCCGAGAGGAGCATCAGACGCGCCCCAGTTTCGTCGAGGGAACGAACATCGGCCGGTGGATCCTGATGGACTACGGCGACTTCATCATTCACGTCTTCACGGAGGAATGCCGCCGCTTCTACAGCCTCGAGCGGCTCTGGGGCGACGCGCCGAACAGCACGGCGGAGTTCGTCCCGCAGGCGGAGCGTGAGCGTCAAACCGGCCGCTGACGGCATCCGGAAATTCCGGAAGCTCCTTCCCACGCGGAACGCACCGTTCCGGGAGATCCTCCGCTCCGCGGAAAAAGCTCTTCCCACGGACGCGAGCATCCTCGTGCTCGGCGAGTCGGGAACGGGCAAGGATTACCTGGTCGACGCGATCCACGCCTGCAGCGCGCGCTCGGCAGGGCCGCTCGTGAAGATCACCTGCGCGACGCTCCCCGAAGAGCTGTTCGAGGCGGAGCTGTTCGGATTCGAACGGGGTGCGTTCACCGACGCGGCGGCGCGGAAGCCGGGACGCATCGAGACGGCCGAGGGAGGGACGCTCTATCTCGACGAGGTGGGGACGCTCACGCCGCACCTGCAGGCCAAACTGCTGCGCCTGCTGCAGGAGCGGAGCTTCTCGCGGCTCGGTGCCGAGCGAAGCATCGCGCTCGACGTCAGGATCGTCAGCTCGTCGAATCTGGCGGCCGAAGAGCTCTCCGACGAGAAGAGGTTCCGCCGCGATCTGTACTACCGGTTGAACGTGATCGCCATCCGGCTGCCGCCTCTTCGCGAGCGGCCCGAGGACATTCCGATGCTGGCTCGCGGATTCGCGCGCGAGGCGGCCAGGCGTTTCCGGCGTTCCGTCCAGGAGATCGATCCCGCGGCGCTCGCGCGTCTCGCCGAGCACCGGTGGCCGGGAAATCTCCGCGAGCTGCGCAACGTGATGGACCGGGCCGTGATCGGAGAGGAGAGCGAGCGGCTCACGCTCGAGTCGCTCCCGCGCGATTTCGGAAACGATGCCGATACCTTCGTCGCGACGTCGGCGGTGCGGGAGGAGACCCTCGAGGAGATGGAGCGGCGCTACATCACCGAGATTCTCCGAAGGACGAACGGCAACCAGTCCCGTGCGGCCCTCATTCTCGGAATCAGCCGGAAGACGCTTCTCGAGAAGCGGAAGAAATGGGCCCTTTAGGAGCGCGCTCCGCGCGGCCCGGCCCGCTCGGACGGCGCCAGGCGGGACCCGGTCGGGCCCCGGTTTCCGATGCGGCAAAACGGCCCTAAATAACTGCTTCTGAACGCGTTCGCGAAAGGCTTCGCCGTTGAAATTTAGGTTCATCTGGATTCGTTCCCATGCTGAACCCGACTACAGGGAAGCGTTCGACCGCTATCTCACGAGGATCCGTCACTTCTATCCCGTCGAGTTGATCGAGCTTCCGCCGGAGCGGGGGAGGAAGGGAAAGGACGAGGCTCACGCGCTTCGTTCCGACTCGGCCAGGCTCCTGGAGGCGATCCCGCCGAAAGGCTTCGTGGTGATCCTCGACGAGCGTGGCGAGTCGATCGGTTCTTTGAAGTTCGCGCGGTGGCTCGAGCGCCTGACGATCGAACATCCCCACGGAGTGAGCTTCGTGATGGGTGGGGACGTCGGGCTCAGCGAGGAGGTCCGGAAGCGTGGAGACAAGGTGCTGGCCCTCTCTCCGATGACGCTTCCGCATCAGCTCGCGCGTCTCGTGCTGCTCGAGCAGGTGTACCGCGCGTGCACGTTGATCCGGAACATCCCATACCACAAATAAGGAGATCGATCCCGAGATGGCCAGAACCAAGACGAAAGCGAATCCCCACGGTGCGCTCCGCTCCGCGCTGGAGAACAAGCAGCGCGAGATGCTCGACTCCTACAACCGGGATCGCGCGGCGGGCAACACGCAGCCGGACGACGGCATTCAGGACCTGGCCGACAAGGCGGCGAGCGCCTACTCGAAGGAGCTGAACTTCTCGCTCTCCGACACGGATCGCGCGATCATCGTCGCGATCGGCGACGCCCTCAAGCGGATGGACGCCGGCTCCTACGGGAACTGCGGGAACTGCGGGAACACCATCGGCGAGAAGCGCCTGCAGGCCGTCCCCTGGACCGCCTTCTGTATCGACTGCCAGGAACTTCAGGAAAAGGGACTGCTGTAAGCGCGGTTCTCGTATCGACTCGCTTTGGGGCTTCGATCACCGCATCGAAGCCCCTTTCGCGTCTGGGAGTCTGGGAGTCTGGGAGTCTGGGAGTCGATCGCCTGCGACGTCTCACGCGCGGCGACCTGGACTTCCATGCTCACTCATAGACCCTCACCTAGACGCCTAGACGCCTAGACGCCTAGACTCGACTCTCCCGATGGACGGCACCGACACCCAGATCCTGAGCGCGATCGCAAAGGGGGCGGAGCCGCCTCTTCTGCTCGTCGGCGGCGACAACGAATACCTCGTCGAGCGCGCTTTCGCGGCGATCCGCCGCGCGCTGGTCGAAGGCGATCCGCCGCGGGACGTCGAGTCGTTCGGGTCGGGCGCGGATCTCGCGGCGGTGCTCGACTCGTTCCGCACGAGCTCCCTGTTCGGCGGGAAGCGGCTGCTCGTCGTCACCGACGTCCACGCGTTCGTCACGAGAAAGGAGCTTTCCTCTCTTCTCGAGAAAGCGATCGCCGACTGGACGAGCGCGAAGACGGACCGCAAGCGCTCCTCGGCGATGGCGAAGCTGCTTCACGTGCTCGGCCTCGCGGCGATCGGGCTCGACGAGTCGGATGGGTCGATCGTCGACGCGCTGGGCCTCCGCAAGAGCGAAGGGCCGCTGATCGAGATGCTCACGCTCGCGCGCGCGACGGGAAAGAAACCGACGCGAGGCGAGGACGATGCGGCGCTCCTCGCGGAGGCGGCCGCGCAGGGGGGCGCGCCGGGGGCGATCCTCCTGATGCGCACGGGCGAGATCCCGAAGGACTCCGCGACCGTCGACGCGATCGGGCGCGCGGGGGCCGTCGTCCGCTGCGACCTCTCGCGCGAGAAGTACGAGACGGCGCTCGGGGAGGCGCTCTCGGAGCTCGCGGCGGAGGCGGGCGTGACCTTCGAGGGCGCTGCGGTCGCCGAGCTCAAGAGCCGTCTCGGAATCGATCGCGCGCTCGCGGACAAGTTCGGACGCGACGTCCCCGACCTCCGCGTCCCGCTCAACGAAGCCGAGCGCCTCGCGACGTTCGTGGGGAGGGGCGGGGAGATCACGCGCGAAGTCGTCGCGCGCCAGGTCGAAGAGATCGGCGGCGGAATGCGATGGGAGCTCGGCTCCCTCTTCGCGGAAGGAAAGCCGATCGAAGCCGTCGCGAAGCTCCGCGAGCTCGTCGCGCAAGCGGTGCGGGAGGACGGAAAGTCCAGCCGCGACATCCATTTCGGGCGCTTTCTCTTCGCCTTCGCCGACGAGGTCCGCCAACTCCTCGGAATTCACTCCTGGGCACGGCTCCACCGCGTCGACCTCCGGAAAGGGATGCAGTACAACCAGTTCAAGGCGAAGGCCGCCGACTCCCTGGGCGAGTTTCTCAAGGAGCATCGGCTCGTACGGCAGAAGCCGCACCCCTTCGCCCTCCACAGACGGTTCGAGTCGGCGCGGCTTCACAGGGAGGACGCCCTGCTCGATGCGCTCGATCAGCTCGCCGAGCTCGAGTTTCTCCGCAAGATGCGGCGGCGTTCCGATCGATGTGGGGCTGGAGGCGCTGGTGCTCGGGAGCAGGGGCTAATCCCCGGCCGGCCGCATCATTCCTCTCGGACGGCGAGGCGGTTGCCGATCGATCGGAAGTAGCGGAGCCAGATCCGCGCCTGTTCCTCTCCGTTGCCCGTCCGGTCCAGGTACTGGGGCATCACGGTCTGGAAAAGCCTGTAGTAGACGTTCTGCGCGTTCCAGATGTCGATCGGGAACGGAAGGAGCGCCGCGATCTCCAGGAGCACGTCGAGCTTCTTGAGATGGGCCACGGACGCGGGAGGAGGCGTCGAGCTCCCGGATCGCTTCCTCGAGTCTGCGCGCGATGACGTAGGAGAGGGTCGCCTGATCCAGCTCGATGCCGTGCCCGCGGATTTCCTTCACGATGCTGCGGACCTGGGCGACCGGGGGGTTCGGCCGCTCGAACACGCGCCGCAGGTGCATGTTGAACGCGAACTCGACGGCGACCCGGAGGATCCGCGGCAGCGGGATTCCGAGCTCGCCGTGAAAGCGCATGAGCGGAATGTATCGGTCGTAGAGCTCGCGGGCGACCGAGTCCGCCTGCTCGAGGCTCGCGCTCCAGGTGGCGGCGACGATCCGCCGCTGCTCGTCGCCGAAGAGCGACTTGATCGAGAACGTCAGCGAGCCGAGCTCCTGGTCGAGCAGCCGGATCACGGCGGGGAAGTCGCCCTGATGGAACGGCTCGGCCAGGTCCGCGCCGAGCTTCGTGTACGCGTCGTCGCTGGCGAACTCGCGAACGCCGCCGCTCAGGTTCAGGTCCCCGAGGTGAAGGATGCCGTAGGAGAACCGCTTCGCCTCGCGCGTGATGATCGACTCGACGCGCAGGAGCCCGACGACGACCTGCGGGCGCCCCGACTCGAGGACCATCTGGTCCTCGCGCTCGACCGCGTAGCAGTAGATCCTGCTCGAGGGCGCGTACTCCTGGAAGAGGGAGGAGACGGCGTAGTGGGCCGCGACACGCGGCAGGTCGAGCATCGCCGGCAGGACCTCTTTCTCGAAGATGGCGCGGCCGTCGCCCACCGAGGCGATGTTGCTGTGAACGTCCTCGAGGCGGGTGAGGAACGATTCCTCGAGCTCGACGTTCGCCGCCTCTCTCGCGAGCTGGATCGCGCGCGCCGCGTACTGGAGGACCTGAACGGTCTCGATGCCCGAAGCTTCGTTGAAGAACCAGCCGCAGCTCGTGTACATGAGCATCGCATAGCGCTGCAGCTCGAGGAGCTGGAGCGTCCGGACGATCTCGTCCGGCTGGAGCTCGCGCACGGCGTGATCGGCGAGGAAACGCTCGAGCGCGTCGGTCGAACGGTCCAGGACCAGCTCGATGTAGGCGTTGCGGGCCGCCCACGGATCCTTGAGCGTCGCCCGCGCCGCGCGCTCGAACGCCGGCTCCAGATGGCCGCGGAGCCAGTCGAGCGCGCTGCGGAGCGGGGCGCGCCACGCCTGGTTCCAGGAGGGCTCTCCCCCCGTGCGGCATCCGCAGTCGCTGCGCCATCGTTCGATGCCGTGGCTGCAGCTCCAGGAGCTCTCCTCGATGATCTCGACCTCGTCCTCGAGGGGGGAACAGCGAGAGGAACTCCGCGTAGTTGGTCATCCGCGCGCCGCCGCGGGCCTCGATCGTGTCGACGGCGAACGCGAGCGCCATCTCGCCGTAGCGGTGGTGATGGCCGTAGCTCTCTCCATCCGTCGCGATGTTCACGAGCTGCGGCGCGGCGTCGTTATGGAAGCCGCCCATGAGACGCTCGGAGAACCCCTCGCCGCTGTTGAGGAGGCCCTCGAACGCCACCCCGCGCGATCGGGCGGAATCGTAGAAGAACATCGCGATCGTCCGTCCCGACGGGAGGCGGCAGTAGTACGGGCGCCGCGTGTCGATCCGGTCTCCGACGTCGTTCCACTCGCCCGACCCTGCGCGAATCCGCTTCGCCTGGTACGGAGCGAGGATCGTGAAACGGATCCCTTCGTCGGCCATCAGATCCAGCGTCTCGAGATCCACCGCCGTCTCGGGGAGCCACATCCCCTCGGGGCGCCTGCCGAAGCGCTTTTCGAAATCGCGCGCGCCCCACCGGACCTGCGTCTCCTTGTCGCGCCGCGAGGCGAGCGGCATGATCATGTGGTTGTACGCCTGCGCCAGCGCCGAGCCGTGCCCGCCGAAGCGGCGCGCGCTGTCCCGGTCCCCGTCCAGGACCGCCTTGTACGTCTCCGGCGACTTCTCTTCCATCCAGGCGAGCAGCGTCGGTCCGAAATTGAAGCTCATCCTCGCGTAGTTGTTGATGATCTTCGTGATCCGCCCACGGCCGTCGAGGATGCGCGCCGCGCCGTTCGGCGCGTAGCACTCCGCCGTGATCTTCTCGTTCCAGTCGTGGTACGGGACCGCCGATTCCTGAAGCTCGATGGCTTCGAGCCACGGGTTCTCGCGCGGGGGCTGGTAGAAGTGGCCGTGAATGCAGACGTATCTCATCGAACCGCGGGATCCTCCACCCACGCCGCAAAGGAGTGGGGCGCCAAGGATATCGCGCCCGCTTCCCGAAGCTGGGGAAGGGCGTCCGCGCCGGGGCCCAGCCACCTCGGGTCGGCGGTGTCGATGACGAGGCGCCGGCGTCTCTCGAGCGGGTCGATCAAGTCCGCACCTGCGGCGTGAAGAAGACCGCGCCCAGAGGCGGCACGCTGATCGTGATCGAGTGCGAGCGTCCGTGCATCGTGATCGGGGCGGCGTCGACGCCTCCCATGTTCCCGTGGCCGCTGCCTCCGAACTCCACGGCGTCGGAGTTGAAGATCTCGGTCCAGTATCCCGCCTGCGGAACGCCCACGCGGTAGTCGAGGCGGGGATGGGGGGTGAAGTTCATCACGACGACCACGGGGGGGTGCTCTTCCCGCCCGCGGCGGATGTAGCTGAGGACGCTCTGCTCCGCGTCGCTGCCGTCGATCCATTCGAAACCGGTGGAGATCGTGTCGAAGTCGTGCAGCGCCGGAAAGTCGCGATAGATCCGGTTGAGGTTCTGAATCAGGCGCTGGATTCCGGCGTGCGGCGCGAACTCGGCCAGGTGCCATTCGAGGCTGGACTCGTGGCTCCATTCAGCCCACTGCGCGATCTCGCCTCCCATGAAGAGCAGCTTCTTGCCCGGCTGGCTCCACATGTAGGAGTAGAGGAGGCGCAGGTTGGCGAACTTCTGCCAGTCGTCGTTCGGCATCTTGCCGAGGAGCGATCCCTTTCCATGGACGACTTCGTCGTGCGAGAGCGGAAGAACGAAGTTCTCGCTGAAGGCGTAGATCATCCGGAACGTCAGCTCTCCGTGGTGGAACTTTCGGTGGATGGGGTCCCGCGTCATGTAGTGCAGGGTGTCGTGCATCCAGCCCATGTCCCACTTGAGGCCGAAACCGAGCCCTCCGACGTACGTCGGGCGCGAGACCATCGGCCAGGCCGTCGACTCTTCCGCGATCATCTGAACGTCGGGGAACGCTCGGAAGACATCCGAGTTGAGCCTCCGGAGAAACTCGATCGCCTCGAGGTTTTCGCGGCTCCCGTACTTGTTGGGAATCCACTCGCCCGGGTTGCGGGAGTAGTCGAGGTAGAGCATCGAGGCGACCGCGTCGACGCGGAGCCCGTCGATGTGGAAGCGGTCGAGCCAGAACATCGCGCTCGACAGGAGGAACGCGCGGACCTCGTTCCGTCCGTAGTTGAAGATGTAGCTGGCCCAGTCGGGATGGAATCCCTGGCGCGGGTCGGAGTGCTCGAACAGGTGCGTTCCGTCGAAATAGGCGAGGCCGTGCTCATCGCCCGGAAAATGGGAAGGGACCCAGTCGAGGATGACGCCGATCTCCTGCTGATGGAGATAGTCGATCAGGTACATCAGATCCTGGGCGGTGCCGTAGCGGCTCGTCGGCGCGAAGTAGCCGGTCGTCTGGTATCCCCACGAGCCGTAAAACGGATGCTCGGTGATCGGAAGGAGCTCGACGTGCGTGAACCCGAGGGATTTGACGTATTCGGCGAGCGGTGCGGCGATCTCCCGGTAGGTCAGCCAGCGGTTGCCGTCCTCCGGGACGCGGCGCCACGAGCCGAGATGCACTTCATACGTCGACATCGGCGCGTGAAGCGAGTGCCGCCCGCCGCGATCCTGCATCCACTGCCGATCGTTCCACTCGTAGTCGAGATCCCAGATGACGGACCCGGTCCGCGGCGGCAACTCCTGCCGGATCCCGAACGGGTCGGCCTTCTCGACGGCGTAATGACGGAAGCGCGAGCGGATGAAGAACTTGTAGAGGTCCCCCTTGCGCGCTCCGGGAACGAAGCCCTCCCAAATGCCTGATCCGCCATGCGGGCGAAGGCGGTGGCGCTCCCGGTCCCAGTCGTTGAAGCCGCCGATGACGGACACCTCGCGCGCGTTGGGGGCCCAGACCGCGAAGTACGTTCCGTCGACGCCGTCCGCGGTCGCCTGATGGGCGCCCAGCTTGTCGTAGAGACGGTGGTGGCTTCCCTCGTTGAAGAGGTAGATGTCGTCACTCGAGAGGAGCGAGAACGTTTTTCGCGCGGCCGGCTCGGCCTTCGCCGGGGCGGAAGGCGCAGCGAGGCTCACGGCCTTCGGTTCCGCGGCAGGTGGGAGGGGGGCGGACCCGCTCTTCTTTCCCCGCGGCGCTCTCGGTCGTTTCGGTTCTTTCGGTTCGTTCATTCGGTTTCCCCTTGCTTGCGCCACGCGTCGAGAGAGAGAGGCGGGCGGCGAGATCCCGGTCTTCGACCAGATCCTCGACCGGCCGCTCCAGCTTTCGGCGCCAGTTCGGATGTTCCATGTGCGTTCCCGGCAGGTTCTGCGCCTGCGTCGTTTGCCAGAGATCCTCGACATTGACGAGCACGACGTCGGCGGGGCTGTTCGCGAGGAAGCGCGTCGCTCCCTCGAAGAGAGCGGCGGGTTCGTCGCCCGTCGCGAGCGCTCGGTCGCGAAGGAATCGCGCGAGAGTGGCTCGAGCTCTCGCCCTCTCGCCTTGCTGCGCGTCGACGTCCTCGACGTGGCCATGCTCGGCCCGCTCGGCGATGTCGTCGCCGGAGAGAAAGCCCGCGAACGGCGGCATGTCGTGCGTGTTGAGGCTGGCGACCATATCGGGCGCCGGGTTCCGCGGAGGATTGTCCGGCCCGATCTCGTACTGGAGCACGTACATGCTCCGGATCGCATGGCGCTTCATCCGCGCGCGGATGATCTCCGGAACGGTTCCGAGATCTTCGCCGACGACGGTCGTCCGGTGCCGGTGCGATTCGATCGCGAGAATCGCGAAATTCTCCTCGGTGGCGTAGCGGACGTACACGCCCTCGTCCGGCGGAAGCCCGCGCGGAATCCAATAGAGCCGGTGAAGCGACATGACGTGGTCGAAGCGGAGCACGCCGGCGTAGCGCATGATGGAACGGAGCGATTCGATGACGTAGCGGTAGCCGTTCTCGCGCATTTTCTCGGGGTGCGGCGGCGGGGCGCCCCAGTTCTGGCCGCCGGTGAAGATCGCGTCGGGAGGAGCTCCGGTCGCGACCTCGCGCGCGAAGAGGTCGCGCTCGGCCCACGCGTCGAATCCGCCGCCGTGGACGAGGAGCGGCACGTCGAGATAGAGGCCGAAGCCGCTCGAGCGCGCGAGCGCCGCGAGGGCTTCCATCTGCCGCTCGCACTGCCACTGAACGAACAGGTGGTAGCGGCGCCCCCGCTCCTCCTGTTCGCGCAGGCCGATGAGGCCGTCCGGTGGCGCGTCTCCCGGCCACCGATCCTTTTCGACCGCGGCGCGAAAGCGCGCGTACGACTCCGCGCGCGGCTTCTCCTCGAGAAACTGCGCAAACTCCTCCCGCCGTTCGTCCGGCGCGGTCTCGAAGAACTCTTCGGCGAGGATCTCGAGCACCTCGCGCTTTGCGCCCATGACGCGCCTGTAGTCGACGAGCGGCATCCTCCGGAGCTCTTCGCGCGTGGCGCGCGACTCGGCGGAGTCCATCCTGGCCCGCGCAGCCTCCGAGGCATGGAACTCCGCGATCCGGGTCGGGTCGAGATACAGCTCGTTCCAGAACAGGCGGCTGACCGGCGAGTAGGGGCTCGGCTCGAACGGCTCTTCGAGGAAGGTCGCGAGCAGGGGGAGCGTGGCGACCCCGCCTCCGCCCATGCCGGCGATCCCGCGGACGAGGGCGGCGAGATCCGTCAGGTCCCCGGCGCCCCAGTCACGGCGGGAACGGAGCGCGTAGACGGGGGCGAACACGCCCCAGCTCCGGCGGCGCGCGGGTGTGAATGCCCGCGCCGGCGCCCGCAGGATGAGGGTCTCCCGCTCGTTGCCGTTCGCGAGGCCGGAGATGCGGAGCCGGTGGTATCCACGCGGGATCGAAGCGGGCGCGAAATGCACGCGCCGTCGCGCGTAGCGCGCCGTCGGCGCGCCGGAGAAGAGACGCAGTTCCTCGACGTCGAGCGGCGTGAGGAGGATCTCGCCTCCCTCCTCGAGGAAGAGGCGGAACTCGAGTGTCCTCGGGCGCGCTCCGTCGGCGCCGATCAGGGAAAGCGTGAGAGGAGAGCCTTCCCACCAGACCGCGACCGGTTCGGTTCCCCGGGCGCAGATCTCCTCCCGGCGGGCGCGAAGCGCTCCGGCGACGTCGCGTTCGTGCTGCACCGGCGCACCGAGGACGCGGAGGGTCGCAAGCAGCGCTTCCGCCGAGGGTCGGCGCCGCTGCCCGGTCGCGTCCCGGAACGAGAGCTGGATCGAGTGGAGCAGCGCGAGCTCTCGCAATTCAGGAGTGAGACGATCCATGCGTCAGGCCACCTCGCCGAGGCCACCTGGTGCGCGCCTCGCCCGGCGTCGTCCAGCATCCAGACTCATGACCGACTCCAGATTTCTCGAAACCATGGGTGGCAGTCAGGCCTGCGAAATCGCTGCCCGGGACGAGGCTATCACTCCGACGGCGGAGCCGTTGCGCCGTCTGCCATTTGCCTCATACTTCGCTCATGCCGCGATACGCGTGGAGGGCGCTCATTTCGGCGCAACTCGGCTGGGCGCTCGACGCGATGGATTTTCTCCTCTTCACGTTCGCGCTGCGCTCGATTCAGGCCGAGTTCGGGCTCCACGATTCCGTCATGGGGCTGCTCACGTCCGTCGCGCTCATTGCGGGCGCCGCCGGCGGCATCCTCTTCGGCCGGCTCGCGGATCGTTTCGGCAGGGTCCGCGCGATGACGTGGAGCATCCTTCTCTACTCCGCGTCGACGGCCCTGCTGGCGACGTCCTCCACGCTCTTCGAGCTGGTTCTCTGGAGGAGCATCCTCGGGCTCGGCATGGGTGGCGAATGGTCGTCCGGCTCGGTGCTCGTCTCGGAGACGTGGCCGGCGGAGAGCCGGGCGAAGGCGATGGGGCTGATGCAGTCCGGCTGGGCGATCGGCGCGCTCACGGCCGCCGGGCTTTCGGCGCTTCTGCTCGAGCCGTACGGATGGCGGGTGCTCTTCCTGATCGGCGCGTTTCCGGCGGTCGTCGCGTTCGTCATCCGCCGGACCGTTCCGGAGCCGGAGATCTGGAAGCGCGCGGATGCGGCGGACCGGAACCATCGCGCGGGCGGTTTCGCGGTGATGTTCCGTCCGCCTCTTCTCCGGCGAACCCTTCTCGCCAGCGCCGTCGCGAGCGCCGTCCTCGTCGCATACTGGGGCCTCTTCTCGTGGCTGCCGAGCTTTCTCGCGACGCCGGTCGAGAAGGGCGGGGCGGGGCTCACGCTGACGAAATCGGCGAAATGGATGGTGCTCATTCAGCTCGGAGCGTTCGCCGGTTACCTCACGTTCGGCTGGATCGCGGACCGCCTGGGCCGGCGTCCGGCATTCACGCTTTTCATGATCGCGGCGACGATCGCGGTGCCGCTCTATGCGCTGGCGCCTTCCGAGAACGTTCTGATGTTCGTCGGCCCCCTCGTCGGATTCTTCGGTTCGGGGTACTTCTCCGTTTTCGGCGCTCTCCTCTCGGAGCTCTACCCGACGGCGATCCGGGGGACTGCGCAGGGGTTCTGCTACAACGCCGGGCGGCTCGTTTCGGCGGGGGCCCCGTTCGCGATCGGGCTCGCGGCTGCCACGAGCGGACTCGGTGTCGCGATCGCGATCAACGCGGCCTTCTTCGCCGTCGCCGGACTGCTCATCTGGCTGCTGCCGGAGACTCGCGGGACGGACCTGGAGGCCGCCGCGTGAGGCGTTCGATCGAGATCTCGTGCGATCTCGGCGAAGCTTCCGACGCCGAAGGGCGGCGAATCGAAGAGGAGATCTGGCGAGGCGTGTCCGCGGCGAACGTCGCGTGCGGAGGGCACGCCGGAGACGCCCCTTCGATGCGCGAGGCGGCCGCGCGCGCCGTCCGCCTCGGCGTCGTCCTTGGCGCTCATCCTTCGTACCCGGATCGGGAGGGATTCGGCCGGCGGCGGATATCGATCGCGCCCGATGCGCTTCGCGCTTCGCTCATCGAACAGATCGGAGCGCTGCGAGCCGCGGCAGCGGAGGCGGGAGCGACGCTCCGGCGGGTCAAGCCCCACGGCGCGCTCTACAACGACGCGCATGCGGACGCGAGTCTCGCGGGGGTCATCGTGGAGGCGGTCGCCGCGGTCGACGCGGCGATGGCCGTCGTCGCGCAGCCCGGATCGGCGGTCCTCCGGGCGGCGCGCTTGCGTGGGACCCCGACGATCCGGGAGGCGTTCGCCGACCGGCGATACGCAGCGGATGGAGCACTCGTTCCTCGCTCGCAGGAGGGATCGCTGCTGCTCGATCCGGCCGAGGCGGCGGCGCAGTCGGTGCGGCTCGCGACCGAGGGGACGGTGCTCACGGCGGAGGGCGCGCTCGCGGTGGAGTTCGAGACGCTCTGCATCCATGGCGACATGGAGGGGGCGGTCGAGCGCCTGGCCGCGATTCGAGAGGCCCTCGCGCTGGCCGGAATCGCGGTCGGCGCGCGCATCTGAGCTCGCGCGGTCGCGATCGAGACTCCTCGAGTGACCGCCGTCACGCATCAGTGAGAGACCGCGCGAAACGACGACATCTTTATCTTGACAGCGGGAAACGGAGACGGGAGAATGGGCCCGTTCTTGAGACAAGGTCTCAAGACGGCACCCGATGACTTCCCTCCGCCTCCTCCTCGTTGTCCCTCTCCTTCTGGCGAGCTGCGCCTCCGGACGGGACGCCTCTCCCGTGCTCGAATCGCGAGCCAGGTATCTGATGGGAACGGTCTGCACGATCTCCGTCCCATCGGGCAGCGGCGCCGACGCCGATGTGGAAGCCGCGTTCGCCGAGATCGCGCGGATCGAGGCGCTCGTCTCGACGTGGCGGCGCGATTCCGAGCTCTCCCGGCTCGACCAGGCGCCCGCCGGAGCCGCGGTCGCGGTCAGCGTCGAAGTTCTCACGCTGCTCGATCGCGCGTTGAAGATCGCCGGCGAGACCTCGGGGGCGTTCACGCCGATCGCGGGGCGCCTGATCGAGTTGTGGGATCTCCGCGGCGAGGGGCGCGTTCCTCCGGTCGCGGAAGCGCGCGCGGCTGCCGCGGCGATCTCGCGCGGCGGAATCCGCCTCGATCGCGATCGAAGGACGGCGACGAAGATCGGCGATGTCGCGGTCGAAGAGGGTGGGTTTGCGAAGGGGTATGCGCTCGATCGCGCGATCGAGACGCTTCGTGAGAGGGGCGTCCCGCGAGCGATCCTCGATTTCGGCGGGCAGGTGGCTCTTTACGGATTCGCGCCAGCCGGTCGAGATCGACATCGCGCATCCGGAGGACCGCCAGCGCCCCGCGATCCGTCTCGCCATGAAGTCCGGCTCGATCTCCACGAGCTCGGGATCGGAGAAATCGTTCGCGGCCCAGGGGACGCGCTATTCGCATCTCGTCGATCCGCGCTCGGGGCTCGCGCTTCCTCCGGCCGGCTCCGCGACCGCGCTGCACGAGGAGGCGCTCGTCGCCGATGCGCTCTCCACGGCGTTCTACGTGCTCGGGCCGCGCGAGGGGCTCGCTCTGGCCGACCGCGAGGGGTTCGCAGCGATCTGGCTGGTGCCGGAGGGGGATGGCGCGTACCGCGTCGTCCGCTCCGCAGCAGCGAGGGCGCTGCCACTCGAGATCCACCCCGATTTCAAAACATCGACGAAGGAATCCAGATGAAGAACGTTCTGAAGAATCTGATTGCGACCCTACTGATCGTCCTCGCCGTCCCCGCGACGGCGTCCGCCCAGGAGACGACCCGGGACGAGCTCGCGGCGCAGGTCCGCGAGCTGCAGGAGAAAGTCGCAAGACTCGAACAGCAGGGAAGCATTCCGGCAGCCGACCTCGCGGAGATCCGGCGCCAGATCGACATCCTCACGCGGCAGATCGAGGAGCTGAAGGTCGGTGGCGAGGAGCCGACTGCCGGCGAGAGCGGCGCGTACGGTCTGGGCGCCGCGGCTTCGAAGGTCTATCGCAGCGAGGGCGGCGTCTCGATCGGCGGCTACGGCGAGATGGTCTACGAGAACTACGCCGACCGCGACGACGGCGTCGCGTCCGGCAAGACGGACCAGCTCGATTTTCTCCGCGCGATCCTCTATGCGGGCTACAAATTCAACGACCGCGTCGTCTTCAACTCGGAGATCGAGGTCGAGCACGCCACGACCGGCGGCGGCGTCGGCGAGGTCTCGCTCGAGTTCGGCTATCTCGACTTCATGCTGCGGCCTTCGTTTAACGTCCGCGCCGGCATGGTGCTCCTCCCGATCGGACTCCTCAACGAGCTGCATGAGCCGACCGCGTTTCTCGGGGCGAAGCGCCCGGACGTCGAGCGCACGATCATCCCGAGCACGTGGCGGGAGAACGGCGTCGGCGCTCTTCGGCGACGTCGGTACGGTCTCCTACCGCGCTTACGTGGTGAACGGCCTCGACTCGAAGAAGTTCAGCTCGAGCGGGATCCGGAGCGGCCGGCAGAAGGGCGCCGCGGCGAAGGCGGAGGATTTCGCGCTCGTGGGGCGGCTCGACTGGCACCCGGTGCCGGGGACCATGGTCGGCGGCTCCCTCTTCACCGGCGGGGCCGATCAGGGGACGACGACACCGGCGGGCGACGCGTACGACGCGACGGTCACGCATCGGCGAGCTGCATGCGGACGCGAAGATGCGCGGCTGGCTGCTCCGCGGACTCTGGACCACGGGCGAGATCGGCGACGCGGCGCAGGTCAATCTCGCGAACGGCCTGACCGGCCCCAAGTCGGTCGGCGAGGAGTTCGGCGGCTGGTACGGCGAAGCTCGGCTACGACCTCGGCACGGTTCTCCCGCTCGGCGAAGCCGCCGTCATCCCCTTCGCCCGCTACGAGGAGCTCAACTCGCAGGAGAGCGTCCCGTCGGGTTTCGCGCTCGACCCATCGAAGGACGTCTCGGTCCTCACCCTCGGCGTCTCCTGGAAGCCGCTCCCGCAGGCGGTCATCAAGCTCGACTGGCAGGACTACGACAACGCCGCGGGGACCGGCGTCGATCAGCTCAACCTCGCTCTCGGCTACATCTTCTGAGAAAGCGATGACCCGACGTTTCCTTCTCGTCCTCTTCTTCTTCGCTCTCGCGCAAACGGCGGGGGCGAAGACGTTTCTCACGCAGGAGCAGGCGCTCGCGCGGGCGTTTCCCGGCGCGCAGCTCGTGCGGGAGACGTTCTTCCTCTCCGCGGCCCAGATGGCGGAGGCGGCGAAGCGAAGCGGCGGCGAGTTCGACCAGGAGCTCGCGATCCGCTACGTCGCCCTTCGCGGCGGAGCGCTCGCCGGCTACGCGTACTTCGACGCGCACAGGGTCAGGACGCTCCCGGAGACGATGATGGTGGTGGTCTCGCCCGCTGGTGAGATCGAGAAGGTCGAGATCCTCTCGTTCGCCGAGCCGGAGGACTACCTGCCGCGCGCCGCGATGGCTCGAGCAGTTCCGCGGGCGGAAGCTCGACGGAGAGCTCTCGCTGCGCGGCGCGATCCGGCCGATGACCGGGGCGAGCCTGTCCGGCCGGTCGATCGTGAACGCATCGAGGCGCCTCCTGGCGCTGCACCAGGTGCTGCCGGCGCGGAAAGCGAACTCGCGGTGAGCCGGCTTTCGGTGATCCTCATTCACCTTTCGGTCGCTGCGGTTGCGATCACCGGGACGGTCTTCGCGTGGATGAAGTACTTCATGGAGACCGACGATCCGTTCGCCGTCGCGAATCACCCGTGGCAGCCGGGGATGCTCGCCGCGCACGTGGTGATCGCGCCCGCGATGGTCTTCGCGCTCGGCTGGCTGTGGGCCGCGCACATCCTTCCGAAGGTCGGGTCGGGCACGAGGGCGCGGCGAAGGAGCGGCCTCTTCGGAGCGGTGATGATCGCGCCGATGGTCTTTTCCGGCGTGCTGCTGCAGGCCTCGACGTCGGAGGCGCTGCGAAGCGCGATGGAGATCGCGCACTGGATCTCGTCGGGGTTCTTCGTCCTCGCGTATCTCGTGCATCAGCTGCTCCGCGCGCGGAACGGGAACGGAAAGGCGGCGGTGAACGGAGGCGCCGGGATCTAGGGGCAATGGCCTTAACTTAAGCCGTCCGCGCGTTTGTCATCCCGAGCGTCCGGACGGGAGTCCCCGAACCTGAGTAGAAGAGTCTTCGCGCTCGCGAGGATGTCATCCCGAGCGTAGCGAGGGATCTGGGCGGGGGCTGCGAACGAACGCGGCGCCGCTGCAGGGCAGGAGGATCGGCATTCGCTTCGTGGTCGAAGGCGAACCTCGATCCTCGTGCCCTGCGTCGGTCCCGCGTCACGCGCATCACACCCACCCAGATCCCTCGCTACGCTCGGGATGACATCATTCGCATTAAGTTAAGGCCATTGGATCTAGGGGCGGCCTGCGGCCGCCCGGGTTCTCGATCCTCGCGGGACGCGGGTCCGGGCGCCCGCAGGGCGCCCCTATGCCGCGTAAAGGTAGACTGATCGTCGTTGATCGAGGCGATTCCCATCGGCGATGCTGAGAAAAACGCGACCGCAGCGTCGCGCTGTACCTCTTTCTCCTCTCCTGGTCGTCTACGCCTGGTTTTTTCAGGGCGGCGGATTCAACCAGAACGTCAATCTCGACCTGACGCGGGCGATCGTCGAGCGGGGGACGCTCTCGGTGGACGCGTATCGCCACAACACGGGCGACCTCTCCCTCTACGGCGGCCACCTCTACTCGAACAAGGCGCCGGGACTTTCGCTGCTCGCCGTCGCGCCGTACTTCGTCATCGATCGCGCGTTGCGTCTCGCAGGGGTCGAGCGCGACGACCCGTTCGTCAGAACGCTCGCCGCGTACGGGACGACCGTCGCGGTCAGCGGGCTCCTCGGAGCCCTGATCCCCGCTCTTCTCTTTCTTCACGCGCGCGATGCGGGCGCCGCGCGCGGAGCGGCAGGGGCCGCAGCCCTCGTCGCGGCGTTCGCGACGCCGCTCTTCGCCTACTCGACCATGCTGTTCGCGCACGTGCCGAGCGCCGCGCTCTCGTTCGCCGGGTTCCATCTGCTTTTCCGGCGAAGCGCGCCGGCCCGGCCGGCGGTCGCGGGTCTTCTTCTCGGCGCCGCGACCGTCGTCAATTACCTGTGCGGTCCGCTGCTCGCGATCTTCGCGGCCGCGTTTCTATTCCGGCGCGCACGCTTGGGAAAGGACGCGCTCGCGATCGGGGCGGGCGCGCTCGCGCCCTTCCTGCTTCTGGGGTGGTACCACTGGCGCGCCTTCGGTTCTCCGTTTGCGACGCCGATCGACACGACGAACCCCGCATTCCTCAGCGAGGGCGCGTGGCTGGGAATCGTGCGCCTGCCTGAGCCCGCGGCTCTCTGGGGCATCACCTTCTCGCCGTATCGAGGGCTCTTCTTCATGGCGCCGGTTCTCCTCCTGGCATTTGGGGGGGCGGTGAAACTCGTGCGGAGAGCGAGGGGCGCAGAGGTCGCGGCGATCGGAGGGAGCGCTCTTTTTCTCCTCCTCTTCAACGCGTCGTTCAACGGGTGGCACGGCGGCTACACGATCGGGCCGCGCTATCTGCTCCCGCTCGTTCCGCTTCTCGCGGCGGCGGCGGCACCCGCGCTCGAGAGCGTGCCGCGAGTCGCCACACTTCTCGCCGCGATCTCGCTCGTCTTCAACTTCGCCGCGACAGCCGTCGATCCGCAGCCGCCGGAGACGCTCCGCAATCCGCTCTTCCAATACTCGCTGCCCTCGCTGCTGACCGGAACGGCGGGAGGGCGGGAGGAGGCGCCGTGGCTCGCCGACTGGTTCACGGGACACGCGTCGGTCAACCGGCAGACGGTCGACGAGATCCTACCGTTCCGGCGCTATCCGCCCGGGTCTCCCCAGGCGGAGTGGGCGAGCTTCAATCTCGGGGAGCTGTTCTTCGCGCAGGGATCGCTCGCGTCGGTGGTGCCGGTCCTGATCTTGATTCTCGTCGGCGGAGGATGGATCCTGCGTCGGGCGTCGTGATGCCCATACGCGCGAACTTAGCCACTCGCGAGGTGTCATCCCGAACGTTAGCGAGGGATCTGGGGGTCGGGAGGTGCGTAGAACTTCGATTTGCGCACCGCACACCCGCCCAGAGACCTCGCTACGCTCGGAATGACATCGGCGTCGTCCGGAAAGTTAGCGCGTATGGGCGAGACGCCCGCACCACACCGCGCTTACGTCGCCGCCAGCGTGGACGCGGTCTCGGCTTCCTTGAGCGCGCGGATGCCGTTCTTCGCGTCGACGAAGACGAGGCGCGGGCGGTGGTGCTCGATCTGCCCCGCGTGCAGGAGCGCGTAGCAGGCGATGATCACCTTGTCGCCTTCGCGGGCGAGGTGCGCCGCGGCGCCGTTGATGCCGATCTTGCCGCTCCCCGGCTCCCCTTCGATCACGTAGGTCTCGAACCGATTGCCGTTCGTGACGTTGTAGATCTCGACCTTCTCGAAGGGAAGAAGCCCGGCGGCGTGCATCAGGTGCGAGTCGATCGTGATCGATCCTTCATAGAGAAGGTTCGCTTCGGTCACGGTCGCGCCGTGAATTTTCGATCGGAGGAAAGTACGGATCATGAACGGTTCCTTTCGCCGGCGGAGGCGCGTGGGAGTGGAAGATTGTCGATGAGTCGGGTCGAGCCGAGGCGGACGGCGCCGACGGCGAGCAGGTCGCGGTGGAGATCCGCGGGGGTCTCGAACGTCGCGGGATCGACCAGCCTCACGTAGTCGATCTCGACCCGAGGCTCCGACTGGAGCCTGCGGATCATGATGCGCTCCACGGCCGCGAGATCGGTTTGACCCGAATCGAGGGCGGCGCGGGCCTCGAGAAGAGCGTCGTGGAGGGCGGTCGCCACGGCGCGCTGATCGCTCGAGAGGTACGCGTTGCGGGAGGAGATCGCCAGGCCGTCCGGCTCGCGCCGCGTCTCGCCGACGAGGATCTCGACCGGGATGTCGAGGTCGCGCACGATCTGCCGGATCACGGCGCACTGCTGCGCGTCCTTCTGTCCGAACGCGGCGAGGTCGGGCTGGACGATGTTGAAGAGCTTCGCCACCACGGTGGCGACGCCGTCGAAGTGGCCGGGGCGCCGCTCTCCTTCCAGCGGCTCGGCGAGCCCGCCGACGAGGACCCGGGTGAGGGCGCCCGCGGGATACATCGTCTCGACCGCGGGCATGAAGAGGAGGTCGACGCGGCGCTCTTCGAGCAGCCCGCGGTCGCGCGCTTCGTCGCGCGGGTAGCGCTCGAAGTCCTCGGCGGGGCCGAACTGGAGCGGATTGACGAAGATGGAGACGACGACGAAGCGACGCGCCCCGTTCGCGCGCGAGGTCGATCAGCGAGAGATGGCCCTCGTGAAGGAAGCCCATCGTCGGAACGAAGCCGATCCGGTGTCCCTCGCGCCGCGCCGCCGCGACGCGCGCTACGAACCTCGGCGATCTCACGCGCGACGATCAAGCCGGCGCTCCGAGCGAGGCGTAGAGGCTGCGCAGGTCCTCGTCGTTGGACACGTGGAACGACTCGCTCGACGCATCCGGGAAGCGTCCCTCGACGACGTCCTCGACGAATCTCGCGACCGCTTCGCTCATCGATCGTCCCGCCTCGGCATAGCGGCGCACGAACTTCGGGGTGTGTCCGTCGTAGAGCCCGAGCAGGTCGTGGAAGACGAGCACCTGCCCGTCGCAGTCGGGGCCCGCGCCGATCCCGATCGTCGGGACCGAGACGCTGTCGGTGATCCACGCCGCGAGCTCGGCGGGAACGCATTCGAGGACGATCGCGAAACAGCCGGCGTCGTCGAGCGCCATGGCCTCATCGACCAGACGCTTCGCGGCGTCCGCTCCCTTCCCCTGGACCTTGAATCCCCCGAAGACGTTCACCGATTGCGGCGTGAGCCCGACGTGCCCCATGACGGGAATCTCGGCGTCGAGGATCGCCTCGGACCCGCGCGATGCGGCTCGGCTTCCCTCCCTCCACCTTCACCGCCTGCGCCCCGGCGCGGATGAACGCCGCCGCGTTGCGGACCGCTTCGTCGAGAGAGAGGTGGTACGAGAGCTACGGCATGTCGCCGACGAGGAGAGCGCGGGACGTGCCGCGCGCCGCCGCGCGCGTGTGGTGGAGCATCTCGTCGACCGTCACGCTCAGCGTGTCGGGATGCCCGAGGACGACCATGGCGAGCGAGTCGCCGACGAGGGCGATGTCGGCCCCCGAACCGTCGACGATCCGCGCGGTCGGATAGTCGTACGCGGTCAGCATCGCGATGCGGCGGACTTTCTTGGTGGCGCGGATGGCGGGAACGGTGATCCGTTTCGGCTGCTCGCTCATCGGTCCTCCTCGCCGCCGGAGTGAAGAGGCGGGCGGAGCGGACGAGCAGCCAGCGGTGATCGGATCGACGCCGCATGGCGGTCGCCGTCGCTCACGGCAGTGCGGTTCCGGCGGGGCCGGTCTTTCCCTCGTCCGTCCGTCCCGGTCCTTCTTCAGGATCCAAGCGGTACGTAGTACTGGGTCCCCTTCTGGGCGCTCTGGATCTGCCTCACCAGAGCGTCGAAGTGTTCGGGCGTATGAACAAAGTCGATGTCGGTCGTATTCACGACCAGCAGCGGCGTCTCATCATAGCGGTAGAAGTAGTGGGCGTAGGCCTCGCTCAGCTTCCTTCAAGTAAGCAGGCGCGATCGCCTTTTCGTACTCGCGCCCCCGGCGCCGGATGCGCCTCAGCAGGGTCTCGAGGGTCGCCTCCAGATAGATGACGAGCTCGGGCTTCGGGAGCGCCTCGGCGAGCAGGTCCCAGAGCTTGTTGTAGATCGTCAGCTCGGAGTCCTCGAGCGTCAGGTGCGCGAAAATCTTGTCTTTCTGGAAGCTGTAGTCGGCCAGGGTGAGCTCGCTGAAGAGGTCGCGCTGGGAGAGCTTCTTGAGCTGCTCGTGCCGGGAGAGAAGGAAGAAGAGCTCGAGGCGGAAGGCCGCGCCCCGTTTGTCCTTGTAGAAGTCGGCGAGAAACGGGTTGTCGACGTCCTCGAGGACGCGGGTGCCACGGAAGCGGCGCGCGAGCAGATCGACCAGCGACGTCTTTCCGACACCGATGGGACCCTCGATGGCGACATAGCGAAACGGAAGAGACATGCTGGGGGCGGAACGTCGGCCTGCGTCCCCGTCCCATCGGCTGGAGATCGCGGCACCGCGGAGCTGATTGCGTCCGCCCGTCAGGATAGCACGAACCCTGCAGCGCTCAGGGCGGCGGGGTGGAGGGCGGCGCGCGCGCGGAACCGCGCAGCGGTTAGAATCGCCACGAGGCGGAGGAGGAGGAGTGCGACTGGAACAGTACACGCTGCCGAACGGGCTCAGGGTGGTCCTCGACGAGGACCATGCCGCGCCGCTCGTCGCGGTGAACCTCTGGTATCACGTCGGCTCGAAGAACGAGCGCCCGGGCCGGACCGGCTTCGCGCACCTGTTCGAGCACCTGCTCTTTTCCGGCTCGGAGAACGTCGGCAACAACGAGCACTTCCGCTGGGTCCAGTCGGTGGGGGGGATCCTCAACGGGTCGACCACGTTCGACCGGACGAACTATTACGAGACGCTTCCCTCGCACCATCTCGCGCTGGGCCTGTGGCTCGAGTCGGACCGCATGGGCTACTTCCTCCCGGCGATCACGCAGGAGAAGCTCGACGTGCAGCGCGACGTCGTGAAAGAGGAGCGGAGGCTCCGCTACGAGAACGCGCCCTATGGGCTCGCCCTCGAGAATCTGCTCCGCCTCTCCTACGCGCCGGAGTATCCGTACCACTGGCCGACCATCGGTTCGATGGACGACCTCACCGCGGCGACGCTCGGCGACGTCAAGGGGTTCTTTCGGACGTGGTATGTCCCCAACAACGCCGCCCTCACGCTCGTGGGGGACTTCGAGGGCGGCGAGGCTCGCGATCTCGTCGCGCGGTACTTCGCGGACATTCCCGCGAGCCCGGATCCTCCGCGGTTCGGGAGCGCGCGCGCGCCGATGCCGGCCGAGCAGCGGGACTCGATCACCTCCCCGGTCCAGCTGCCGCGCGTCTACCGCCTCTATCACCTTCCTCCCTTCGGGGATCCGGACTGGATCGCGGGGGACCTTCTCTCGTACGTGCTCTCGGTGGGGAGGGCGAGCCGGCTGGACCGGTCGCTCGTCTACGAGCAGCGGATCGCGCAGGAGGTCGGCTCGTTCCTGCTCCAGACCGAAGCCTCGGGAATCCTGATCATGATCGCGACGGCGCGCGACGACGTCGACCCGGCGCGGCTCGAGCAGGCTGTCGATGCCGAGATCGAGCGGCTCATCGCCGACGGCGTCCGCGAGGAGGAGATGGAGCGCGCGAGAAACCAGGCGGAGACCGGCTACGCGCACGAGGTCGAGAGCTTCGGCTCGCGGGCGGATCTGCTGAACACGTTCGCGACGTTCCAGGGCGACGCGGCGAAGCTCGAATCGTTCATCGGCGCCTATTCGACGACGACGGAGGCGCAGGTTCGCGCCGTGGCCGAGCGGTGCCTTCGCGCAGGCGATCGATCGACCCTGTGGGTCCTACCGGAGTAACGGCATGACGGAACCGAAACCGAGCTTTCGCGCTGTCGCTCCCGCACCGGGCGAGCCCCGGCCGTACCGCTTTCCGGACGTGATCCGGGAAGAGCTTCCCAACGGGTTGCGCCTGCTGATGGCGCCGGTTCGCGGCGCTTCGCTCATCACGGTCCGAGCCGTGGTGCACGCGGGCGCCGATCACGACCCGGTCGACAAATCGGGGCTGGCGGTCTTCACGGGCGAGATGCTCGAAGAGGGGGCTGCGGGAAAAGGGTCGATGGAGATCGCCGAGCTGGTCGCCACGCTCGGCGCGGCGCTCTTCTGCGGGGCCGACTGGGACGCCTCCCTCGTTTCGATCGACTCGCTCTCGAAGCACCTGGGCCGGTCGGTCGGCCTTCTCGCGGATCTGCTGCGCCGGCCCGAGTTCCCGCCGCACGAGCTCGAGCGGATGCGCAGCGAGCGCCTCACGGCGATCCGCCAGCAGAAGGACGATCCCGCGGTCGTCGCGGGGCAGATGTTCAACCGTTTCATCTTCGGCGGAACCCCGTACGGGAACCCATCGGTCGGCACCGAGGAGTCGGTCACGGCGTTCGAGCGGAGCGACGTCGAGTCGTTTTACGCGCGCCATTACGCCCCGAACAACACGTCGCTGGTTCTCACGGGAGATCTCGATCCGGAGCGGGCGCGCGCGCTCGTCTACACCGCCTTCACCTCGTGGGAGCGAAAGCAGCGCGCCGTGCACGAGCCCCCCAAGGCGCAGGCCGCGGCCGGTGCGAAGATCTTCCTGATCGACCGCCCCGCCTCGGTGCAATCCGAAGTGCGCGTCGGCCACGTCGGCGTCGCGCGCAGCAGCGAAGACTACTTTCCTCTCGTCGTGATGAACGCCATTCTCGGCGGCGTCTTCACCTCCCGGCTGAATCTCAACCTCCGCGAGCGGCACGCGTTCACCTACGGCATCCGCTCGGCGTTCGCGTTCCGGAAGTCCGCCGGGCCGTTCGTGGTGAGCACGGCGGTGCGCAACGAGGTGACCCCTTCCGCGATCCGCGAGATCCTCGCGGAGCTTCGCGCGATCCGCGAGGGGGAGCTCGGCGCCGAAGAGATGGCGACCGCGAAGAACTACCTCGAGGGCGTGTTCCCCGCGACCGTCGAGTCGGCGCACGACCTGGCCTCGCGCGTCCAGGAGATGGAGCTCTACGGGCTGCCGAACGACTACTTCGATTCGTACCGCGAGAGGATCCTCGCGGTCGACGCGGAGGCGATCCGGCGGGTGGCGATGAAGTATCTCGACCCCGACCGCGTGGCGATCGTGGTCGTCGGGAAGGCGAGCGACATCCACGAGCCGCTCCGCGCGCTCGAGCATCCGATCGGCCTCTACGACATCGAAGGACGATCGGTCTCGCGCCGCTCCGAGTAGATCGTCGTGACCACGAGAAATCAACGACCGCAGATCTTCCTCAATGACTCGCCGTACGGCTCGCGCACGATCCCCCTCTCCGTGATGATCGCGGTGATCATCTCCGCCGGGGTGACGTCGAACGCGGGATGGCGTGCGGCGACGTCCGTCCGGCGCGAGACCGGACCCGCGTCAACTCGCCGCGGTCGTCGAGCCCGACGATCTCCGCCACCTCGGCGGCCGACCGCTCTTCGATCGGGATCGACGATCCGTCCGGGCGTCGCCAGGTCGATCGTCGAGATCGGCGCCGCGACGTAGAACGGGACGCCGTGCTTCTGCGCGAGCACGGCGAGCATGTACGTCCCGATCTTGTTCGCCGTGTCGCCGTTCGCGGCGATCCGGTCCGCGCCGACGATCACCGCGTCGAACGTTCCCCGCTGAAAGAAGTGGCCGGACATGCTGTCGGTGATCAGCGTGACGTCGATGCTTCCTGATCGAGCTCCCACGCCGTGAGGCGCGCGCCCTGGAGATACGGGCGGGTCTCGTCGGCGAAGACCGCGACGCGCCGGCCGCTCTCGACCGCGGCGCGAACGACGCCGAGCGCCGTGCCGTAGCCGCCGGTCGCGAGAGCGCCCGCGTTGCAGTGCGTGAGGAGCGGTGGCGGACTGCGGCAGCAGGTCGCTGCCGAAGCGGCCGATGCTGCCGGTTCGCGGCGACGTCTTCCTCGTGAATGCGGATGGCCTCCTCCTCGAGGGCGTCCGCGAGCCCGCCGTCGCCGGGCGGGACCGCGGCGCGGGCGAGCATCCGCTCGAGGGCCCACGGGAGGTTGATGGCCGTCGGACGGCTCGCGCGGAGGATGTCCGCGCCGGTCCGGATCGCCGCGAGCGGCTCCGCCCGCGAGCGCTCTGCGACTCGCGCCTCGAGCGCCAGGCCGTAGGCGGCGGCGACGCCGATCGCGGGCGCGCCGCGGACGATCATCGAGCGCGATCGCCCTCGCCGTTTCGGCGGCGTCGCGGACCGGAACCCATTCGATTCGATGCGGGAGCAGCCGCTGGTCGAGCAGGTCGAGGCGGTCGGAATACCAGCGGAGAGGCGTCACGGATGGCATGGGTGTCGGGGGTCGGGAATCGGGGTCTGGAGTCTCGAGCCGGCCGGGTCCGCGACCGGCCCGGGGGCCGGTCAGGGCGCGGACAATCGCACTATACTAGCGCCCGAATTGCGCGGCCGCGCTCGCGAGCCGCAGCTCGACAGCAACGGCGGTGGAATCCTACCTGCATCAGGAAGCCTCCACGCTCGACCTTCAGGGGGTGTATTCATGATTCGCGTAGGAATCAACGGTTTCGGCCGCATCGGGCGCAACGTTCTGCGCGCGGCGCTGCAGCAGCAGGGTGGCGAGCGTCGAGTTCGTCGCGATCAACGATCTGACGAGCCCCGCGACGCTCGCGCATCTTCTCAAGTACGACTCGGTCCACGGCACGATCCCGAACCGGATCGAAGCCGGCGAGGACTCGATCACCATCGACGGAAAGAAGATCAAGGTCTTCTCGAATCCGGATCCCGCGCTCGATTCCCTGGTCGGACTTCGGCGCGGAGATCGTCGTCGAATCGTCCGGCCGGTTCACGAACGCGGGACAAGGCGGCGCTCCACCTGCGCGACAAGGTCGAGCACGTGATCATCTCCGCCCCGTCGAAAGGCGCCGACCTCACGATCTGCATCGGCGTCAACGAGAAGGAGTTCGATCCGGCGAAGCACAAGGTCATCTCGAACGCCTCCTGCACGACGAACTGCCTGGCCCCGGTCGCGAAGGTCCTTCACGAGAAGTTCCGCATCACGATGGGGATCATGACGACGATCCACTCCTACACGAACGACCAGGAGATCCTCGATCTCCCGCACAAGGACCTGCGCCGCGCGCGCGCCGCGGCGATGTCGATGATTCCGACGAGCACGGGCGCCGCCTCCGCGGTCGGCCTCGTGCTGCCGGAGCTCAAGGGGAAATTCGACGGCATCTCGGTTCGCGTGCCGACGCCGAACGTCTCGCTCGTCGACCTCGTGTTCGACGACCGAGAAGGAGACGAACGTCGAAGAGATCAACGCAGGCGCTCCGCGAAGCGGCGAACGGCCCGATGAAGGGAATCCTCGCGTACTCGCGACGAGGAGCTCGTCTCGATCGACTTCAACGGCAATCGCGCACTCGTCGATCGTCGACACGTCCTACACCCGCTCGGTCGACCCGCACATGCACAAAGTGCTCTCGTGGTACGACAACGAGTGGGGCTACTCGAACCGCGTCCTCGACCTGATCGCCTGGGTCGCGAAGAAGAAGAGCGAATCGCGCGCGCGCAAGCCGTAGACGTCTCCCGAGGCGCCCGGCGGACGGGCGCCTCGCCCCTGACTCCCCGAGCCTCGTGCTCGGTACCAGGAGCGTGACCATGATCAGCATCCCGACCGTCGATTCGCTCGACGTCCGCGGCCGGCGCGTCTTCTGCCGCGTCGACTACAACGTCCCGATCGAGAACGGCGTCATCACCGACACGACCCGCATCGACGAGACGCTTCCGACGCTCCGCCTCCTGCGCGAGCGCGGCGCGCGGATCATCCTCGCGGCCATTTCGGCCGCCCGAAGGGACAGCGCGAACCCGAAGTACTCGCTCGCGCCGGTGCGGGACGACGCTCGCCGGAGATCATCGGGCGCCGCGTCGCAGTGGGCGGCCGACTGCGTCGGCGCCGAGGCGGAGCGGCGCCGCGGCCGCGCTCCGGGACGGCGAGGTGCTCCTTCTCGAGAACCTCCGCTTTCACGCCGGAGGAGGAGAAGAACGATCCCGAGTTCTGCAAGGCCGCTTCGCCGCCTCGCGGAGCTGCTACGTCAACGACGCGTTCGGCGCGTCGCATCGCGCGCACGCCTCGATCGTCGGCGCTCCCCGAGCTCTTCGCCGACGGAGAGAGCGCGGCCGGCCTTCTGCTGTCGCGAAGGAGCTCGAGTTCCTGCAGAAGATCACCAACGTCCCGGCCAAGCCCGTTCGTCGCCGTTCTCGGCGGAGCGAAGATCGCCGGGAAGATCGAGCCGCTCGAGGTGCTCGTGAAGCTCGCCGACGCGCTTCTGATCGGCGGCGGGATGGCGAACACGTTTCTCGCGGCGCGAGGGCGTCGCGATGGGCGGATCGCTCGTCGACACGCGATTCGCTCGACGTCGCGCGGCGGATCCTCGACGGCGAGCAAGGCGCGAGATCGTGCTCCCGGCGGATCTCGTCGTGACCGACTCGCTCGAGGCGCCGACGAAGCGCATCGAGACGGTCGCGGCCGACGGCGGGGTCCCGGAAGGGCTGCTCGCCGTCGACATCGGCCCGCGGACGATCGAGCGTTTCGACGCGCGGCTCGAGACGGCGAAGACGATCTTCTGGAACGGCCCGATGGGCGTGTTCGAGAAGGAGGAGTTCGCGACGGGAACGCATGGCGATGGCGGAGGCGGTCGCGAAGGCGGACGCGACGTCGGTCGTCGGCGGCGGCGAGTCGGTCGAGGCGGTGAACGAGCTCGGGGTTCGCCGACCGCATCACGCCACATCTCGACGGGCGGCGGCGCCTCGCTCGAGTTCATCTCGGGCGAGACGCTTCCCGGCATCCAGGCTCTCCAGCCGGGACGGAGCTGAGGCGGCCACTCCGCGCCGGCAGCGACCCGATGGCGCAAGAGATCGAGCTGAAATTTCCGCTGAACGACCGGCCGGCGATCGTCGAGCGGCTTCGGCGCGCCGGGGCCGAGCAGCTCTTCCCCGAGACGTTCGAGGACAACATCGTCCTCGATCGGCGCGGGAGAGCTGCGCACGAAGGGAGCGCTTCTCCGGCGTCCGGAAGTTCGGCAGGTTACGTCCTCGCCACGTACAAGGGCCCGGTCTCTTTCGACGGGACGGATCAAGACGCGCGAGGAAGTGCAGACGGGTCTCGAGAGCTTCGAGCGGGGCGTCGCCGCTCTTCGACGCGCTCGGCTTCAAGCCCGTCTTCCGCTACCAGAAGTTCCGCGAGGTCTGGCGCGTCGGCGAGCGCGGAGGTCGTCCTCGACCGCACGCCGATCGGCGAGTATTTCGAGATCGAGGGGAGCGTCGAGACGATCCGCGCCGTCGCCGGGGAGCTGGGGTTGGCGATGGACCGGGCGATCCGGCGACCTACGCGGAGCTCTACCGGCAGGCGCGCCGGACGCGCCCCGACCTTCCCGAGCACATGGTATTCGATCCGCAACTCTTTCCGAGCGCATGAAAGGCGATGATCCTCGCCGCGGGGTTCGGAACGCGGTTCCGCCCCGCGACGTACGAGATCCCGAAGCCCATGATCCCCCTCTGCAACCGGCCGCTCATCGGCTGGGCGCTCGAGGCGATGCTCGGGGCCGGGATCCGGCGACGTCATCGTCAACCTCCATCACCTCGGCGACGAGCTGGAGGCGTTCCTCCGGGCCCGCTACGGCTCGCAGTGCGACTTCTTCTTCTCGCGGGAAGCGGAGATCCTCGGGACCGGAGGGGGGATCCGGCGCGTGCGCGAGCAGCTCGACGGCGACGGGCCGTTCCTGCTCGCGAACGGCGACACGGTGCAGGTCCCTCCGTTCGCGGAGCTGGCTGCGGCGTGCGAGGAGCGGCGCGCGCTCGCGGCGCTCCTTCTGCGCCGTCCCCCGGCGAACGACCGCTTCACCCGCGTCTTCTTCGACGGCAGCCGCGTCACGGGCTTCGGCGAGGGATCGGGCGAACCCTTGATGTTCGCCGGGGCCCATGCGATCTCTCCGGCGATCTTCGACCTGCTGCCGGATCGGGAGTTTTCGGGCATCACCGAGGACGTCTACGCTCCGGCTGCCGGGAGAGGGGAGCCTCCTCTGGCCGGGGTCCTCTACGACGGCCCCTGGTTCGATATCGGAACGCCGGCCCGCTACATGGAAGCGACGGAGGCGATCCGGCGGATGATGCTGGAAGGAGCGCTCCCTCTGCCCCGGGGGTCGGAAGCGGCGGCGCGAGGGTCGATCGTGGCTCGCGGCGCGGGGATCGAAGGCGACTTCAGCGCGAGCGTGGCGGCCGAGGGAGCGGTGGTGGAACGAAGCGCGAGCGTCGAGGGCTCGGTGCTCTGGGAGGGCGCGTCGATCGCGTCCCGCGCGCGCGTCACGGGGGCGATCATCGGCCGGGGAGTCGCCGTTCCCGCGGGGTCGGTGATCGAGGGCGCGCTCGTCTGCCGGCGGCTCCCGGAGGTCCAATACCCCGAGGGGACCATTCTTGCGGGAGAATTCGTCGCGGCGGCGATACGGCCGGGAAGCGGGCATGTCGAGAACCTTGGATGAGATTCGTGGAGGATCTGTGAGCGATTCGAGCCAGCCTGACGGCACGATCACGAACGAGGAGCTGCTCAAGGTCTTCAGCGTGCTCGCGCACGATCTGAAGTCCCCGATCTTCTCGATCGACGGATTCAGCGAGCTGCTGCAGTCCGACTACGCCGACCGGCTCGACGAGGACGGACGCGATTTCCTCGCGCGCATCCGCTCGAGCGTGGGGCAGATCAAACGGGTCGTCGACGAGATGTCCCACCTGATCAGGCTCGTGGCGCGGCCAAACAGCCCGCGCGCCGTGAACCTCGCGGACGTCGTCGAGGAGATCCGGCTCAAGCTCGCGAACCGCTTCGACGAGCATCGCGTGGAGCTCCACGTGGAGGGTGAGCTGCCGACGATCACCGCGGACCCCGAGAAGCTGAAAGAGGCGCTCGCGGCGCTGGTGAGCAATGCCCTGGCCTTCAACGATCGCCCGGCCGGCGAGCGGATCGTGGAGATCGAGTCGGAGCGAACAGGGGAGATGGCCCGGATCTGCGTGAGAGACAACGGAATCGGCATCGATCCGCGGTACGTGGAACAGATCTTCGAGCTCGGGCTCAAGCTCGACAAGCAGAGGGGAGAGGGCCCCGGCTACGGCCTCTTTCTCGCGCGCCGCATCGCGCAGGCGCACGGGGGCGACATCACGGTCGAGTCGACGCCGGGCGAGGGAAGCCGGTTCTGCCTGCGGCTGCCGGCGTAGGGCGCCAGAGGCGCGACTTCGGTTTTTCACGACCGCCCGCGCGCTCTCTCCGCGCGCTTCTTCCACGCATCCGCGAGCTCCCCCAGCTCGCCGTCCGCTCCGCCAGCCGCGGGCGGGGGCGTCTTCGGAGTTCCGAATTCAGCGAGGGGCGGCGACCGTCGCGGGCTCATTCTTCGAGGATCGTGATTTCGACGAAACGATCCGCCGTGCGATCGACGCCGAGCGCGCGAGCCGCGGCGCGGGTCAGATCGATCTCGAACCCTCCTTTGAACGGGCCGCGGTCGTTGATCGTCACGCGCACTGATCTTCCGGTGGCGCGAGAGCGCACCTCGACGACCGTGCCGAACGGAAGCGTCCGGTGCGCCGCGGTCATCCCCGACTGCCGGAAGCGCACGCCGCTCGCGGTCCTGCGCCCTTCGAAGAAGTCGGAGTAGTAGGAGGCGGTACCCGTGAGCGTGACGAGCGGGGGCGCGACCTGGGGAGTCGGGACCAACCATTCCGGGAAAACCGTGGGACAGAAATCGTAGCCGCCCGGGGGGGCTCGCGAGCGCGAGCAGGAACGAGAAGAGCGGAGCCGCCATGCGCACTCATCGATTCTAACTCACTCGCTCTGCTGGGCCTGCGGCGCTCCGGCTAACTCATTGAAATTCCTTATAGATGGAGTCCGTTTTTCCGGTGAGAACGTATTCAAAATAAATATGACTTTCCGGCTCCGTCCTTGCAACTGGGGTTGGAGTGGATAAGGAGACGCGCATGACCGAGCAGCCGATCCTAACCTCGCGGCCGTGGCGGGAGCGGGTGATCGAAGGGTTCGACCGATCCCGGATCCGCCGGGAAGCGATGAGCATCCGCCGCAGGCGGTTCAGCCGGCTGCGGAAGCGGTACGGCACCATGGTTCTCGGGGCGTCTCTGGCGGTCGGGGGAATCGGATTCCCGATGTCGGCGCACCGGACCTCGACGGGGGCCGACTCGGCCGCGCGAGCCCCCACGAGCGCTTTTCAGGAGGTCGCCCGGAGCCTGGCAGCGGGCGTGGACGAGGCGATCCCGATCGGACGTTCGGTCGAAGCGAGTCTGGGGATGTCCGAACAGCAGCTGGATCTGGTCACCGAAAAGGCGCGCGAGGACTTCTTCCAATCGGAGGTGCCGTTCGGCTCGATCATCTACAGGGAAGCGAAGAAGAACGATCTGTCGCCCGAGCTGCTCGCTGCCGTCGTGCAGACGGAGTCGAACTTCAGCCCGACGGCCCGTTCCGGCGCGGGAGCGCAGGGGCTGATGCAGCTCGTGCCGCGCACGGGGCGGTGGATGGGGGCCAAGAACCTCGACAACCCGGCGGAGAACGTGCGGGCCGGAGCCAAGTATCTGAAGTACCTCAACCAGCGGTTCGACGGCGATGCGGCGAAGGTCCTCGCCGCGTACAACGCGGGCGAGGGGAACGTCCGGCGCTTCGGCGGGGTCCCGCCGTTTCGGGAGACCCGGAATTACGTGAGGAAAGTCACTTCGGCGCAGGAGGACTTCGAGCAGAAGGTGAGCGGGCACGCCACGTCGACGATGGAGCGAGCGGAGGAGGTCCTCACCGACGCCGCGGTCGCGCTCACGCGATAGCGCGCGAGGCGCCGGCTGTGCTGAAATGATCCGATGAGGGGAATTCGCCTGCTGGTCGGCTTCATCGTGATGGGGATCGCCGTCCCGGCGACCCTCTTTTTCGTCCTGGAGCTCGGTTCGATGGGCGAGCTCTTCGCGACGGCCGCGACCTGTTTTCTAGGATGGGGGATCGCCGATCTCGCGGCTCGAATCCTCGAGAGGCGTCGCCTCGAGAATCGCACTCCGGCCCGCGCGATCCGCGAGATCGACGTGGCGCAATCGCGGGGAGAGGGGAAGGGCGGGGGCGATCGATGATTGCAGATTGCAATCTGCAATCAACTCACTGCCACGGCCGTCGCCAGATCTCCGGATCGCTCTCCATCTCGGGTAGCTCGAGCGGCAGGCCGTTCCGCTCCCGCCATCCGATCTCCCAGAGGCGCGCGTACTTCCAGAACACGTAGAAGGTGTGGAGGCCGACGACGACCAGGCCGCGGATTCCGTCGCGGATTCCCTGCTGCAGGATGTATTCGCGAAGAAACCGGCCGATCGGCCGCAGCAGGATCTCGGGCATCCCGGCGCGCCTGCCGTCGACCCAGAGCTGCGCCGCGGCCCAGAACCCGTACCGCGTCATCTTGGCGACCATGTGGCCGAGCGAACGGACGTAGAGATGGTCGAACCGGTTGCGCAGCGCGCCAACCGTCCCGTCCACGGCCAGGTCCGCATGGACCCGCCGGTTCGGATAGCGGGCGTGCCCGCGGTGAAAGAGGCGGGTCACGCGGTCGTGCTGAAGCCCGCTGAACCGGACTTCCTCGCCGAGCACGAAGTTGCGCCGGCCGATCGAGTACGCCCACCGCTGCGGGTCCTCCAGCGTTTTCCGGATCTCCTCCGCCAGCTGCGGGGTGGCCCGCTCGTCCGCGTCGATGGCCAGGACCCAATCGTTCTTCGTGCGGTCCATCCCGAAGTTCTTCTGGGCCGCGGAGCCGAGAGACTTCCGACTCTCGATCCGGACCCGGGGGAACTCGCGGCGGACGATCTCGAGGGTCGAATCGGTGGAGAGGCCGTCGAGCAGGAAGATCTCGTCGGCCCAGGCGACCGAGCGGAGGCATTCCGCGATCTGGTCTTCCTCGTTGAATGTGTGGATGAGGACGCTGATGGGGGTCGATGACATCGGACTGGCCCCGGCGGGCGCGCGCCATTCTAACTTGGAGAACGGCTCGACGCGTCTCGAGCGTCTAGGGAGTTTAGGGCGCTCTCGAGCGTCTAGGGAGTTCAGGGCGTCTCGTGCTTGCGTTTCAGAGCGTTACGCACGGGCACAGCGTCTGGCATTTGAAGGCGAACTGGAGTCTTCGCGCAGACGCCCTGGACGCCCTGGACTCCCAAGACTCCCCAGACTCAGAACGTGTACTGCTTCTCGACTAGAATGCGCGCCCGCCGGTCCCGGATGTTCCTGATCTCCGACTCGATCTTCCGCTCGTAGGGGAGCTTGCGGTGGCTGGCGTAAACCGGCACGTCGAGCTCGATCTTCGGGAGCTCGGCGGCCAGGGTTTCGGGCGAGAAATGGCCGCTGTCGGCCGCGAGCGCCTGATAGTCGTTCGGAAAGGACGCCTCGGTGATGATCGTGACGACGCCCGGGGTCTTGTTCGCGCGCTTCCAGATTTCCCGGGTCGGGCCCGTGTCGCCCGTGAACACGATCGACTGCGAGTCGAGCTCGAGGATGACGCCCGCCGCGACGACCGAGTGCGTGACGTTCACCGCCGTGAACGCTGCTCCGCCGATGATCGTCCTCTTTCCGGGCGTGAGCGCGCGGTACTGCACGGCGGGCTTTCCGGTCTCCGGAGAGACGAACTGCTCGAAGTCCGGCCAGACTTCGCCGTTGAAGACGTGGCCGCGAAGGCGGTCCATCACCTCTTTCGAGGCCACTACGGTGAGTGGAGGCGCGTTCTGGGCGAAGCGGTTCTGGATCAGATGCGGGAGGTCGCGGATGTGATCGGCGTGCGAGTGCGTGATGAAGACGGTCTCGATCTTCGCCTGCTGCAAAAGAGTGAGTTTCGACGTGAGCGTCCCGGCGTCCACGGCGATCCGATCCTCGATCAGATAGCCGGTGAGGTTATGGGTCGCATCCGACGCTCCATAGGCGCCCAGTACTTTCAATCGCATAGCGTCGCTTCGTTCGCGAAACCTGTCGCGCGCCGGAGTGCCTTATTCTTGCAGCCGGATCCGCCCCCTGTCCAGAGACGAAAGGCGGATTTGTGCGGCCCTTCGGCGTTCCCGATGCGCCGCGGACCACGGGAGATGCCGCTTTGACGCTCCGCCAGGAGAGCCTGACCTCGTTCCATCCGGTGGTGCGCCACTGGTTCTCGGCCTCGTTCGCGGCGCCGACGGCGGCTCAGGTCGAAGGCTGGCGTGCGATCGCGGCGGGAGCGTGGACGCTGGTCAGCGCGCCGACCGGGAGCGGGAAGACCCTCGCGGCGTTCCTCTGGGCGATCGACCGCCTCGTGTTTTCCTCCCCGCCGCCGCGCGACCGCCGCTGCCGCGTGATCTACGTCTCTCCGCTCAAAGCGCTCGCCGTGGACGTGGAGCGAAACCTCCGCTCCCCCCTCGTCGGGATCGCCCGGGCGGCCCAGGAGCAGGGGGCGGAGTTTCGCGTGCCGTCGATCGCGATCCGGACAGGCGATACCCCGTCGGCCGAGAGGGAGAAGTTCCGCCGCGACCCGGCCGACATCCTGATCACCACGCCCGAGTCGCTCTTTCTGCTCCTCACTTCCCGGGCGCGGGAGACGCTCCGGGGGGTCGACACGGTGATCGTCGACGAGATCCACGCGCTCGTGCCGGGCAAGCGGGGGGCGCACCTGGCGCTCTCGCTCGAGCGGCTCGAGGTGCTGTGCGACGCCCCGCCCCAGCGGATCGGCCTTTCGGCGACGCAGCGGCCGCTCGAGGAGGTCGCGCGCTTTCTCGGGGGCGTCGCGGGCCATCCGCCGCCCCGAAGGCGAAGAGGGGACGGAAGCGGGGGGTCCGGAAGACCGCGGCGGGCGTGGGCGGCGGGATCGGGGAGGGGGATCTCGAGCGGCAGTTCGAGGCCGAGGGAGCGAAGGCGCGATACCGCGCCGTGACGGTCGTCGAGACGGGCGAGAGGAAGCGGCTTTCGCTGACGGTCGAGGTCCCGGTCGAAGAGATGGCGAGGCTGGCCGAGCCGGTGGAGATCTCGAGCGGGCCTGCGGCGAAGGGGCCCTCGCGCCCCTCGATCTGGCCGGCGATCCACCCGCGGCTGCTCGAGCTGATCCGCGCGCATCGCTCGACGCTCCTCTTCGTGAACAGCCGCCGGCTCGCGGAGCGGCTCGCCGCGGCGCTCAACGAGCTCGCGGGGGAGACGATCGTGCACGCGCATCACGGCTCGCTCGCCCGCCCGCAGCGGGTGGAGATCGAGGACAAGCTGAAGTCGGGTCAGCTCCCGGCGCTCGTCGCGACCTCTTCGCTCGAGCTCGGGATCGACATGGGAGCCATCGACCTCGTCATCCAGATCGAGGCGCCCCCGTCGGTCGCGAGCGGCATGCAGCGGATCGGCCGCGCGAGCCATCACGTCGGCGAGGCGAGCAGGGGTGTCCTCATCCCGAAGCACCGCGCGGACCTTCTCGCGTGCGCCTCGCTCGTTCCCGCGATGATCGAGGGAGACATCGAGCCGATCGCGTATCCGCGCAATCCGCTCGACGTGCTCGCGCAGCAGATCGTCGCGATGGCGTCGATGGACGCGTGGGACACCGACGAGCTCTTCGACATGGTCCGCCGCGCCGCGCCGTTCGCCTCGCTCAGCCGCGCGATCTTCGACGGCGTGCTCGACATGCTCTCGGGGCGCTATCCGTCCGATGAGTTCGCGGAGCTTCGGCCCCGGATCAACTGGGACCGGATCGGCAACCGGATCGCCGCGCGAGTCGGCGCGCAGAAGATCGCGGTCGCGAACGCGGGAACGATCCCGGATCGCGGCCTCTACGGAGTCTTCCTCGCCGGGGCGGACAAGCCGGTGCGCGTGGGGGAGCTCGACGAGGAGATGGTCTTCGAGTCCTCGCCGGGCGAAGTCTTCGTCCTCGGCGCGTCCAGTTGGAGGATCGAGGAGATCACGCACGACCGCGTCCTGGTCAGCCCGGCTCCCGGCGAGCCGGGAAAGATGCCGTTCTGGAAGGGAGATGCCGCCGGGCGCACCGCCGGGCTCGGCATGAGGATCGGGTCGCTCACCAGGGCGATCCGGGAGCGGAAGCGGCCGGAGGCCCTCCGCCTGCTCTCGAAGGAGTCGAAGCTCGACCGCCTCGCCGCCGAGAACCTCGTGCAGTTCATCGCCGATCAGGTCGAGGCGACCGAAGCGGTCCCGGACGATCGCACGATCCTCATCGAGCGCGTGCGCGACGAGCTGGGGGACTGGCGCGTCTGCGTCCTCTCTCCGCTCGGCGGGCGCGTGCTCGCTCCCTGGGCGATGGCGGTCCTCGCGAAGGTTCGGGACGAGCGCGCGATCGACGTCGAGGCGATGTGGAGCGACGACGGCTTCGTGATCCGGTTTCCCGACACGCCGGAGCCGCCGGAGATCGGTCTGCTCCTCCCTCGACCGTCCGAGGTCGAGCATCTGGTCGTCCGCCAGCTCGCGTCGACGTCTCTGTTCGCGGCGCGGTTCCGCGAGGCCGCGACGCGGGCCCTCCTGCTGCCGCGCCGGAGGCCGGGTCAGCGCGCCCCGCTCTGGCAGCAGCGCAAGCGCGCGTACGACCTGCTGCAGGTGGCCTCCCGCTTCGGCTCGTTCCCGATCCTCCTCGAGACGTATCGCGAATGCCTCCGCGACGTCTTCGACGTGCCCGGCCTCGTCGATCTGATGCGCGGGATCGAACGGAGAACGCAGCGCGTGGTGACCGCGGATACGGACAGGCCCTCGCCGTTCGCGTCGTCGGTTCTCTTCCGCTACGTGGCGAACTACCTCTACGACGGGGACGCGCCGCTCGCGGAGCGGCGCGCGCAGGCGCTCACCATCGATCGCGACCAGCTGCGCGAGCTTCTCGGCGAAGAGGACCTCAGGCACCTCCTCGATCCGGGAGCCGTCGAGGAGACCGAGCTCCAGCTCCAGCATCTCCTGCCGCGGACGCTCGCGAAGACACCCGATGCGATCCACGACCTTCTCCTCCGTCTCGGCGATCTGACTCGCGAGGAGATCGCGGTGCGCAGCGCGTTCGAGCCGGTCGCGGCCCTCGCCGGCCTGGTTCGCGAGCGCCGGATCGTCGAGCTCACGATCGCGGGGGAGCGGCGGCTGGTCGCCGCGGAGGAGGCGGCACGCTATCGCGACGCGCTCGGAGCGCAGCTCCCTCCGGGACTCCCCGATGCGCTGCTCGAGTCGCATGACGATCCGATGCGCGTCCTGATCTCGCGCTGGGCGCGGAGCCGCGGTCCGTTCACGACCGGAGACTTCGCGAGGCGGTACGGGCTGGGACCGGCCATCGCCGAAGGGGAGCTGGGGAGGGTCGCGGCGGAAGGGCGGTTGCTCCATGGCGACTTCCGTCCCGGCGGAACGCAGCGCGAGTGGTGCCACTCGGAAGTGCTCGACATCATCCGGAGAAAATCGCTCGCGAAGCTCCGGAGAGAAATCGAGCCGGTCGGCGCGCCGGCCCTCGGCAGACTCCTGCTGTCGTGGCACGGAGTCGGAAAATCGCGCGAGGGGCTCAACGCGCTCCTCGACGCGGTCGAGACGTTGCAGGGATATCCGCTTCCCGCATCCGTGGTGGAGAGCGAGATCCTTCCGGCGCGCGTGCGAGGGTACCGGCCCTCGCAGCTCGACACGCTGCTCGCGGCGGGGGAGATCTCCTGGGCCGGGCTCGAGCCTCTGGGCGGCAGGGACGGGCGCATCGCGCTCTATCTCGCCGACCGCGCCCCGCTCCTCCACCGCCCCGCCGATCCGGCCGTCGCGGATCCGCGCGAGGAGGCGATCGTCGAGTTCCTCGGAAAGAACGGCGCCTCGTTCTTCGCTTCGATCCACGACGCGTGCGGCGGAGGGTTTCCCGGCGACACGGTCGACGCGATCTGGAATCTGGTCTGGCGGGGGCTCGCGACGAACGATTCCTTCCACGCGCTTCGAGGATTCCTTCGGAGAGGATCCGCGCCGCGAGGGCGCAGAGGGGGAGCGTTCCGATCGCGGCGGTCGGCTCCGCCGGCGACGGAGGGGCGGTGGACGCTCGTCCCGGCCGCGGCGGGGTCCGCGACCGAGCGCGCTCACGCCCTCGCTCAGCAGCTCCTGACACGCCATGGCATCGTGAGCAGAGAGTCGGTGGTGAACGAGCCGATCTCCGGAGGATTCAGCGCGGTCTACCCGATCTTCCGGAAACTCGAAGAGGGAGGGAAGATCCGGCGCGGGTATTTCGTCGCGGGACTCACCGCGATGCAGTTCGCGTTTCCCGCGGCGCTCGATCTGCTCCGCTCGTATCGCGACCCCGCGGACGAGCCGCTCGGCGCCCTCCTGTCGTCGGCCGATCCTGCCAACCCGTGGGGCGCGGGGTTCCGGTGGCCGGAGGGGGAGGGATCGGGAGGCGCGTCGAGGACGGCCGGGACGATGGTCGCGCTCGTCGACGGCGCGCTGGTCGCGCATCTCTCGCGCGGAGCCCGGCAGGTGACGGCGTTCCTTCCATCCGAGGAGCCGGAGCGCTCGCGGGCGGAGCGGGAACTCGCGCGCCTGCTCGCGCGGGAGGTGAGGGAGGGGAGGCGGCGCGCGATGCTGATCGAGACGATCGACGGCGCTCCCGCGACCGGGCATCCTCTCGCGGCGCAGCTGGCCGCGGCGGGGTTCGTGCCGACGGCGACGGGGATGCATCTTCGGGGCGAGCGCGCCCCGGCCGCCGACGCGGCGGAGGAAGAGCAAGACGGCGACGAGGGCGCGGGCGACTGATGCCTGAAGGCGACACGATCTACCGCATCGCGCGGACGCTCCAGATCGCGCTCGCGAATCGCGTCGTCACGCCACGGCAATCTGCAATCGCGATATCTCCCATGATATATATCGCCCGATGGTCTCGACCTCGTCCATCGTCCTCTTCACGATCGAGATGGCGGCGATCGCGACGCTGATCAATATTCCGATCGCGATCGGGTTCGCGACGCTGGTCGAGCGAGCGGGGCGGCGCTGGCGGGTTCTGCTCGACGCGATCGCCTCGCTGCCGCTCGTCCTTCCTCCCACGGCGGTGGGGTTCCTGCTCCTGGAGCTCCTCTCGCGCTACCGCCCTATGGGAAGGCAGCTCGACCGATGGGGAATCGAGGTCCTCTTCACGCCGCGCGCGGTCGTGATCGCGACCGGCGTGATGTCGTTTCCTCTGATGTACCGCGCGTTTCGCATCGCGCTCGGCGGAGTGGACCGGCGCTACGCGGCGGTCGCCCGGACGCTGGGCGCGACGCGATGGGGCGCGTTCGTGCGCGTGACGCTGCCCATCGCCTGGCCCGGGCTCATCTCCGGAATCGTCCTCGCCTGGTGTCGCGCTCTCGGTGAGTTCGGCGCGACGATCCTGATCGCGGGGAACATCCCGGGGAGGACGCAGACGCTCGCGCTCGCGATCTATCAGTCGGTGCAGTCGGGACGCGAGTGGGAGGCGGCTCCCTTCATCTTCCTTTCGATCGCGATCGCTCTGGTCGCGATCGCGGCGAGCGAGATGCTGCAGCGAAGATCCGGGGAGCGCCGCGCGTGATCCGGATCGACATCGATCTGCCGACGGCCTCGTTCCTCCTGCGCGTGCGCGCCGAGATCGGGGCGCGGGTGACTGCGGTCGTCGGGCCGTCCGGCTCGGGGAAGACCTCGCTGCTCGAGGCGATCGCCGGGTTGCGCGCCGCGCGCGGCCGCATCGAGGTCGAGGGGGAGGCGTTCCTCGACAGCGACCGGGGCGTCCATCTGGCGCCGGAGCGGCGGCGCGTCGGCTACGTTCCGCAGGAAGGCGCTCTCTTTCCGCATCTCACCGTCCGCGGCAACATCGAGTTCGGAGGGAAGGACCCCGAGCGCCTCGCGCACCTCGCCTCGGTGCTCGAGCTCGAGCCGCTCCTCGACCGGCGGCCGTCGTCTCTCTCGGGAGGGGAAAAGCAGCGCGTCGCGATCGCCCGCGCGCTCATGGCCCGCCCGCGGATCCTCCTGCTCGACGAGCCCCTCGCCGCGATCGATGCGCCGCGAAAGGAACGGATCGTCCGCTTTCTGCGGCGGATCCGGCGCGAGGTCGACATCCCGATGATCTACGTCACGCATCATCCCGTCGAGGCGCTGGCGCTCGCGGACGAGGCCCTCGCGCTCGATCACGGGAGGGTCGTGGCGCGCGGGCTCGCCGCCGACGTCCTCCACCGCGCCGAGGTCGCCGGGCGCGAAACGGTCGAGAACGTGCTGGAAATGTCGAGCCCGCGGCCCCTCCCGGAACGGGGAGTCGTCCTCGCCGACACGGCGGAGGGGATGACGATCTCGATCCCTCTCGAGCTCGCGGATGGAGCCGACTGGCCCCTGATGATCCGTGCGAGCGGAGACGATGTGGTCGTCTTCACCGAGCCTCCCACGGCCCTCTCCGCCCGCAACGTCTTCGGCGGGGCGATCCGGAGCCTCGAGGCTTCCGGGGACGGCGTGACGATCCTGGTCGATACCCCGACGCCCCTGCGCGTCAGGATCACCGCCGGGGCGGCCGCTGATCTGGCGCTCGCTCCCGGAAAGCAGGTCTGGCTCGCGCTGCGGACGAGGAGCATCCGGACGATCTGAGCTCCCCAGCCCGCCCGGTGCCGGGGGACGTTGCAATCAGTACGGCCGCGGGCCACGACGTGATCAGCCGAGGCGCGTCGCAATGGATCGGAGAACATCCATTGCCAGCCGCCCTGCGGGTTGCTACCCTTTGGGCCAGATAGATCCTGATGGGTGTAAAACTTCCGGACGGCCTTGCGGCTGATCAGATTCGAATCCTCCAGGAGTTCCGTCGGAGGAAGGCGGGCTCGCTGACCGGGGACGAGGTCGCCGCGATCCGCCACCCGGTCGGAGGAGGTCCCGCCGCCCTCGAGGCTCTCCTCGCGAGAGGCTACGTGCGCCGCGGCAGCGATGGCCGGATCGACATCGAGCCGAGAGGGGAAGCGCTCGCGGGGACTGACTATTTGCCGTACTACGAACGAGGCTGAGGCTGCCGAAAACCGCTCAAATCGGGAAGGGAGGGGCCCCCGGCGTTGTAAGATCCGTTGACTCAGTTACTTAACGGGTTTACGATGGCGGGCGGGGTTCGAGAATGAAGGATGGCAAAAAAGCAAAGTCACAAAAAGCCCCCAGCAAGAAAAGCGGCAAAGCCGCCGTCGCCAAAAAAGCGGCCCCCAGTCCGGTCCGCAGCAACAAAGGCGGCGAAAAAAAAGCCGTCAAAAAAGTCTCCCCCGCCCCGTCCCCCGGCTCGAAAGGCAGCGCGGCCAAAACCGCAGCCCCCCGCGCGGCCGACGGGTGGAACGGCGAAGTCCAGTTCAGCAACCCCGCCGTTGCCGCCGCCTTCAAGCGCGCCGTCAAGAAATACCCTGCCGCCCTCAAGCGGCTCACCGACTGATCGCCGGTCGGTCCACTACCTGACGACGCAGGACCTGATCGAGCTGCATCGGGCGATCTCCACGGAATTCGGCGGGCGGACAGCGCAGCCGGGCATCGTCGACTCACCGTTCGGGCTCACGAACGCGGTCGAACGGCCGAAGACGACGGTGTTCGGGAACGATGCGTATCCGGCGTTCTACGAAAAAGCGGCGGCGTTCTTCTTCGCGCTTCTCCAGAACCTTCCGTTCAAGACGGGCAACCGTCGTCTCGCGCTCGCCTCGCTGCTCGCGTTCTGCGAGCTGAACGAGCGCTCGGTCAATACCCGGATCCTCGACGAGAAGTCGTTCGAGACGCTCGTCAAGCGCGCCGCGACGTACCGCAACCACGGGATTCCGCCCGAGGATATTTTCCGGGAGATCCGGACGATGATGAGCCGCGCGATCGACTGACCGCGCGGCCCCTCGATCACGCCTTCGAGACCTGGCGCTTTGCGCGGCAGAAGGTCTGCCCCATCTCGAGGACCTCGACCCGCGAGAAGCGCGCGCGGCCCACCGCAGGCGCTTCCCTTACGGGCGAGTGCGGGGCGCGTCGCTTTCCTGCGCCCGGCGATGCATCTCGGCGTTGATCCGGCCGAGCAGAATCCTGGAAACGCGAATGTCGTGGCCGAGGTCGATCAGAAGCACGGCGAGGTCGCCGGCGGCCCAGAGCAGGCCGGCGAGAACGAGGAACCGCGTCGCTTCGCCGATGAGGGCGACGACCGATCCGGTCCCGTGCGTGACCAGGCCCGTCCCGACTTCGCCGAAGAGCATCAGCACCATCAGCGCGGCGAGGACCTTGAAGAGCTTCGCGATGTACCGAAGGGTGACGTAGGGCTCGAGGTCCGTGGTGCGGATGCCGGAGCGGTCGCGCCGGCTCCCGGCGGAGGGCGCGGTCGCGTGGGGCGGCTCGCCCGAGAGCGAGGCAGGCGGAGCGCCGCACGCCTCGCAGACATGGTCGGGCAGCTTGCCCGGGGTGCCGCATTCGGGACAGGGTAGGGCGTTGTCGGTCACGTCAGAACCTCCTGCACCACCGGTGACGCGGCGGCCGGCTCATCCAGTGCCGGTTCCGCGCCAGCGGGCTCGATAGCCGCGGACGTCGATGTGGACGAACGGCCCATGGCCGCAGCACGCGGAGTAGATCCCGATTCCGCCGACCAGCTCGGGAAACCGCTTCTCGACGCGCTCGGCGGCGCGCGCGATTTTCTCCGCGTCGGCGAGCGTGACTCTGCCGTCGCCGGTGACGTCGTCGGTCCAGTTGCTGCTGTCGTTGTCGACGAAGACGTCCGCGGCGTCCCCGTACATGTGCCGGCTCAGATTCGCGCGGCCTGCCGTATTTCCGCCCCCCTCGTTGTAATGGGGCGTGCGGAAGCCGCTCATGACCGTCACGTGCCGGATGTCGACTCCTTCGCTTTCGAGCTCCTGAATCACGAGCTCGAGCTTGTCGAGGAGGCGGGGGTCGATCAGAACGTACTTGGGCCAGACCTCGCGCTGGCCCTTCGTCAGGAAATCGCCGAGGCGGAAGTGCTCCGAAACGTACAGGTCCCGCGTCTCCGGCATCACCTTCACGAACCCTCGCGGAGTCGCGTACGCCGGACTGCGCGGTTTTCCTCCCGATTCGTACGGCCACGTTCCGAGCATGTAGCTCCCAATGCGCCCGCGCCGCTTTTCGCTGAATGGCACGAGCGTGATGACGCTCATCTCGTCGAGGGCGCGGCTCAGCCGCTCGAACTGAAGAGCGAGCTCGTAGACCCCCGCCTCGCCGGGCGCGCGCGCCGCCCTGCTGGATCCGGGGTCTTCGCCCACGCGAACCGCGATCTGGGGGTCCCTCGTCTCGAGAACCGTCTCGCCCGGCAGGCCGAACACGGTGCGGAGGGCTCCGCTGTGGCCCCGGAGCGGCGTGAGATAGGTCATCGCCGCCTCGTTGAGAAACGCCATCGAGGCGGCGCTCGGCTGCGTGAGCGTCGCCGCGACGCTCCTGGCGACGACAGGCGCCGGCAATCCGGTTGCGGCCTCCCCGGCCGCGGCTCCCTCGCCGGCCGTGGCGTAGGTGATCCAGATCGCCCACGCCCATCCCGAGCCGACCAGCAGGATCAGAAGAGCCGCGAGCCAGCGGAATGTCCTCTCATGGCGCGGATCGAGTCCGGCCGAGTGCCATCGCCGCCGCTCGAACCTCCTGGGAAAAAGGGCCTGCTCCTGCATTGCAGACTCCGGAACTTCACATCACATGCCGGGGGAGGCTCGCGGGTCCCGGTCCTCAGACCCCAGACCTCAGACCCCAGACCTCCGGTGGCCGGCAGTCGTTTCTCTGTTTCCACGCAGAGGATGTTGAATGGTCTCGGGGCCGAGTTTCGGAATCGGGGTTCCGAGGCCTGAGGCCTCAGGTCTGGGGTCCGAGGTCCGGGGTTCACGGAAAATACCCGCTGGGAATTCTGATGTTCCCGCGCCCGCGGCTTCGGATCACGAGGGGATGCCAGGCGTCGCTTCCCGACGATTCGGTGCGGAAGACCAGCAGGTACTGCTTGCGCAGCTCGTCCGTGATCGCCCGGTAGACGCCGGGCAGCTGCGAAGGGCGCTCGATGATGAAGTAGCTCGCTCCGGAGTCGCGCGCGATCTCGGCGAACCGCTTCGCTTCCATGAGGCCGAGGTGGAGGCGCATGAACCGCGAAAGCCACTTGTTCTTGACGATCGGATAGATCGGGACGCCCGCATAGCGCGCGTAGTGAACGAGGTGATCGAGCTCGAACACGCCCCCGGAGTTCATCCCGTCGGTGAGGACGACGAGCGCTTTCCGCCCCGGCATCTTCTGGAGCTCGTACAGGGTCGAGATCGCGGCGTCGTACAGGTGCGTGCGGCCGCGGGGACGGAGGCGATCGATCGCAGCGTCGATCATGTCGTGGTTCGACGTGAATCCGGTGAGCCAGAAAAGCCTCTCGTGGAACGCGACGACGGCGATCCGGTCGTTCTGCCGGATGACGGAGCGGGCGAACTCCTTGGCGGCCCGCTGCAGGATCGGGAGCTCGTCGAGCATGCTCTCGGAGGAGTCGATCAGGAGGATGACGTTGAGCGGCTGATCCGTCGCCGGGACGATCGCTTCGATCTCGCGAGGGCCCCCGGAATCGATCAGCGTGAGGGCCTCCTTCGGCGGAGCGGAAGCGCCGTTACCGAAAAAGGAGATCGGGATGTGCTTGACGATGACCTCGACGCTCTCGTGAGGGGCGTCGCCCCAGAAGAAGACGTCGTTCGCCTCGAGCGCTCCGGCCGCGCGCGCGACGGCGCGGGCGTACCTGAGATCGGGAAAGATCGAAGCATCGAACGACACCGAGTACGGCGGCGTCTCGTCCCGCCCGACGAGGGCCTCTCCGGCGAAGAAATCGACGCCGAGCACCGGAAGGTTGGGCGGCGAGAGCACCGTCGCGCTCAACTCGATCACGCCCGCGCCGGCCGCCTGGGGCGCCGTCAGCCGCACGCGGAAAGGAGGCTGCGGATCGTTCACCGTCATCTCGTCCTCGCCGACGATGGCGCCCGAAGCGTCGAGCCCGACGGCGCGAATCCGGAGCCTGCGGAGGTACTTGCCGACGGGTACGTGGAAGACGACCGACCGCCCGCGCGCCTCGCCCGAGGCGACGCCGTTGACGTAGAGCCGGATCGCCTCGACCGCGGGCCCGACGGTCACGGGAACCGTGACGTCCCCCCAGGAGAGGCCGCGCGGCTTGAGCGTGATCGAGACGTCGTAGTCGCCCGCGAGCGCGAGCGTCGCTCCGAACAGAAGAATGGCTGCGGCGATTCGCAGGGACCTCGGCGGCATCGTGCGGTCCAAACATCGCGCGTCAACGTCAAATTCGCCGGGAGACCAACCGTTGCCGAAGAGAATTTCTCACCTGGGCCACGGACCTCGGGCCACGGACCTCAGGCCACGGACCCCAGGCCACGGACCCCAGGCCACGGACCTCATGCCTCAGACCTCAGGTCGGATTTCGGGAACGTCTCAATCCGAATGCAGGTCGAATGCAGAATGCAGAATGCAGAAGGAGAGAATCCCAGAAAACGCAAGAAGGACGATCTGGCAACCCGAATACTTCCGGATTCAACAGTCTGCACTTCGATTCATTCCAGTGACGGAACTAGAGAGGGCCCGGGGAATCACCGGCGTCGATTATCCTTTGCAGCGAGTCCGATGCACCGCGCGATTGCCTTCCTTCCCCTCTTCCTGTTCGCCCTCCTCGCGGCCGCGGCATCCGCGGCGGACGCCACCATCGGGCAGATTCAGGGCGGCGGCCTCCAGTCGCCGTTCGAGGGACAGCAAGTCACGACGCGCGGAAACGTCGTGACCGCGGTCGTGAGCGACGGCTTCTTTCTCCAGGCTCCGGCGCCGGGAGGAGACTCCGACCCGGAGACCTCCGAAGGGATCTTCGTCTTCACGAGTGGGGCACCCTCGGTCGCCGCCGGCGACCGCGTCGACGTGACCGGCATCGTGAAGGAGTACTTCGGCTTCACGGAGATCGAGCCGGGGAGCGTGACCCTGATCTCGCGCGATCACCCGGTCCCCGCCCCGGTCGATCTCGTCCCCTCGTCGGATCCCGCCCGGGCGGCGCTCGCGATGGAGCGGCTCGAGGGGATGCTCGTGCGCGTCGCGGGTGCGCTCGCCGTCTCGGGGACCGACGAGTTCGGCGAATTCAGCGCGGTCGTCGGGACGCCGCGCCCGTTCCGCGAGGCGGGCATCGAATCCCTGGGCGTCACGGGCCTTCCGGTGTGGGATGGAAACGAGGAGATCTTCGAGATCGACACGGACCGCGCGGGCGCGCGCGCCGCGGTCGTCGGCGGCGCCGTCGTCGAGCGCGCCGAAGGCCCTCTCGGCTACTCGTTCGGCGACTATCAGATCTGGGCGACCGAGCTTTCGTTCGTGAATCCCGTCTATCCGCGGCCGGTGCGTTCGCGCGTCGCGGGAGAGATGACGATCGCGAGCCAGAACCTGCTCCGGCTGGTCGACGACGATGCCGGCGCCTACGCGCTTCGCCTCGGGAAGTTCTCGCGTCTGATCCGGGAGGTCCTCCGCGCGCCCGACGTTCTCGCCGTCGCCGAAGCGGAGAACCTGAAGGTCCTGGAAGATCTCGCCGCACGGATCGGCGCCGACGACCCCTCGCTCGATTACGAGCCGCGGCTACTCGAAGGGAACGACCCGAGCTCGATCGACGTCGGGTTCCTGGTCCGCGCCACCGTATCGATCGCTTCGGTCGAGCAGATCCTTCCCGCCGAGACGTTCGCGGTCGGCGGGCGAAGCTATCTCCTTTTCGACCGTCCGCCGCTCCTTCTGCGCGCGTCTACGTCGCGAACGGCGCGCCGTTCGCGCTCGCGGTGATCGCGGTCCACCTCCGTTCGCTCAACGACGTCGAGACGAGCGAGCTCGCGCGCGTCAAGCGCCACCTCGGTGCGCTCCGCCTCGCGGAGAAAGTGCGGGACCTTCTGGCCGCGGAACCGGGGCTCCGGCTCGTCGTGACCGGCGACTTCAACGCGTTCGAGGTGACCGACGGGTTCGTCGACGTGATGGGGCAGATCACCGGCGCGCCCGATCCGCGCGGCGCGATGATTCCGGTCGAGCCGGTCCAGGGGTACGCCGGACTGCGAACGAGACGTGGACGGTGCGCCCGGAAGACCGCTATTCGTACGTCCACGAAGGGACGGCACAGGTCCTCGATCACGCGCTCTCGAGCCCCGCGCTCGTCCGCTTCATTCGCGAGCTCGCCTTCGCGCGCGCGAACGCCGACGCGCCCGCCGCAGTCTCGTCGGAACCGGCGGCGGCCGGAGCGTCCGATCACGACGGGACCGTTCTCTTCGTGATGACCGATCGCGACGGCGACGGTGTGCCGGACGATCGCGAGGCGTGCCCGCCGTCGACGGCGTCCAGCGCGAGGCGGCGCCTGGTCACGATCGGGTGCGCGTCGGGACCGCCTGCGGCGGTCCGTTTCCTGGTGTGCGCCTGACGAAAAACGGACCGGCGCAGCCGGTCCCTACGCCGAACGATTCGACGGCCGCGACCGCGCCGCAGAGGCCTTCGCCTTCTTCTTCGCCGGCGGGCTTTTCGGCTGCAGGAATGCTCCGAGGTCGACCCGGCCGCGCTTCGCGAGGACGGGTTTCCACAGGTCGCCCACTTCCGCGATCCGCTCGCGCGCGTTGAAGATCGTGAAGTCGTCGATCTCGACGCCCTCTTCGACCTCCTCCCACGTCACCGGCATCGACACGGCCGCCGCGGGCGTGGGGCGAACCGAGTAGATCGACGCCAGCGTCCGCCCCCATGCGTTCTGGTTGTAATCGACGTTGATGCGGCCGTGCGGCCGCTTCACTTTCCGGTACTCGGCGGTCGACGATCGTCGGGATGGCGCGCCTCCATCCGCAGCGCGACCGCTTTCGCGAACGTCCAGACTTCCTTCTGCAGCGGGCCGCGCACGATCGGGATGTAGATGTGGATGCCGCGCGAGCCCGTCGTCTTCGGCCACGAAGGGATCTCCGAGATCGTCCAGAAACTCCCGCAGGCGGAGCGCGATCTCGCGCACGCGCGCGAAATCCGCTCCCGGGCCCGGATCGAGATCGAAGTGGAGAAAGTCGGGGCGGTCCAGTCGTCGCAGCGCGCGTACCAGGGGTTGAGGTCGATGCAGCCGAGATTGATGATCCAGAGCAGGGAGGGGAGGTCCTGCACGATCGGGAAATCGACGTCGCCGGCGTCGTGCGGGATGAGGCACGTCCGGATCCAGTCGGGCCGATGCTCCGGCGCCCGCTTCATGTAGAAGAAGTCCCCCTCCGCTCCGTTGGGATAGCGCTTCATGACCATCGCGCGCCCGGCGAGGTGGGGCAGGAGCACCGGCGCGACGTCGGCGTAGTACTGGAGAAGATCGCGCTTCGTGATCTTCAGCGTCTTCCAGAAAGGCTTTCGGAGGTTCGTGAGCTGCAGCACGCCGCCGGGAAAGCGGATCTCGAGATCTTTCGCGTCTTCCGGGATGACGATCCTGCGCATGCGGAGCTCAGAGTATGCGCATGGATTGCCAGGATAGGGAACGTGGGGGCGGGCGCCCCGCGGGCCCGGAATTCCGATCCGTCGCGCGGCGAGAAAGGGGGCTCAGATCCAGTCGTTCGACTTCCGCACGAGCTGATCGATCGTCAGCAGGCGCTGTCGGCCATCCTCTTCGCAGCGGAAGAGCGCGTGGTACCACCCCTTCATCCCGATCGGCGTGAAGGTCAGGGCCCCGATCTTGAGCTTCTTGCCCGAGACGAGCCGCAGGAAGACCTGCTCGTAGGCCGAGCGGTCGAGGCGCCGGTCGGGAAAGGGGGTCGGGATCAGGCGAGTCCTCCGCGGCCCCCCGGAGCGGCGGTCGGCGCCGCGGCCGCGGGAATTGCCGGGGCGTCGCCGGTCGACGTACTCAGGAGGGAGGAGCTGCTGCGGGCGAGGCGCGCGAGCGCGTGCGGGCCGCGCGGGGGGCGCGTCGGCCGGCTTCGGCGCCGCTTGCGGCGACAGCGCGGCCCCCTTCCTCTGCAGGGCGCTCTCGAGCGTTTCGCGGAGCGCTCTGCCCCGCTCGGATTCTCGCGAGCGGATGAAATCCTCCAACGGATCCTGCGGGTGCGGCAGTTCGAGCCGGTCTCGAAAGTGGCGGAGCTCGTGGATGACCATGCCCCCAGCGGCAGAGCCGCCCGACGTCCTCGTACGCGGCCGGCCGGTCGACCAGCTCGAGCAGCGACGGCGCGTCAGCCCCTCCAGGATCGCGAAGAGCAGCCGGATAGCTGAACGGGTCGGAGATCTCGTCGGATCGACTTGCGGAAGAACCAGGCGAGTCTCGCGACGCGATCTGCCGCAGCGAGAGAGCGCGGCCGTCGCGCGTCGCGCCAGAGCGCCGCGTCGATGTTCGCCGTGAAAGGGCTCTGCGGATAGTGAAAGTCCTTCGTCAGCCACCCCTTGCGCGTCGTGTGCTTGCCGGGGATCACGCCGGCGATCGATCGGGATGCGGCAAGCTCTCGAAGGAGCGACGAGGTCGGTAGCGACGGCCAGCGCATCACCTCGCGCACGATGCCGATCACGAGCGTCGCGGTCGCGATCATCAGTCGCCGGGATCGGGCGTGAAGTCCGCGGTGATCTCGATGCGGTTGCCGCGCGGGCGGACGCCGATGCCGGTCGAGCGGCGGTTCGCGCCGACGAGCATCAGCGGGGATCGGAAGGATGTAAGCGAGCAGCAGCGCGAGCCGCTTGATATTGCGATACGCGGTTCTGCTGCCACTTCGGGATCTCGAAGGAGACGTTGTAGTGGGTGCTGTAGGCCTTGAGGCGGATCCGGCTGTCGTGCCGCTCGTTCCCACTCGTCGAGCTGGTCGCGCACGAACGCGATCTGCTCCCACAGGTCCGGACCACGCGCGCCGTGCAGCCCGGCGCGATCTCGATGAGCGGCGTCACGACCTCGATGACGCCGCGGTCGAAATAGACGGCGCCCCCGGCGGGGGTCTGCGGACGAGCTCTCCTCCGCTTGCCAGCAGCGGATCGGCGATGAAGCCTCGGATGTTCCAGTACTTCTCGGGGATGATCTCCTGCTCGTCGATCCAGACGTTGAACTCCGACTCCATCCCGATGGCGGGCATCGTCGAGGACCTGGCTGGAGGGCTTTCGCTCGCTTCGCGAAATCGCTTTTCTGTCGTCCGGCACAGGAGTCTCCTCGGATCGTCACGGACTCGAGCCGTCCGTGAACGCCACTTTCAGGAGCGGATCGTCTGACGCATGGGGAGCGCGGAGTTACCGCAATCGCTCCTCATGTCGATAGCAAACGGCGGGCCGGATTTTGCGCGGGAATCTACGGTCGAGACCGGCTGGGCGCGACGGGTGCGGCGGGGCGGCTTCGCTACTCCTCCGGGCCCCGCCGATCGCCGCTTGTCGTCCGGCGCTCCTCGCAGGCGAACCGGGGACTTCTCCTGCGGCATCTCCATCCGGTCCTCGCTGATCTCGCGCGGAACGTAGGTCATGATAGCCGAGGTCGAAGTGGAGGTGATCGTCGGCCTTGCCGACATCGTGGCCGTACGGGAGGACGTTGAGCTCGTCGGCTGACCTCCGCGGCCGCTTTCCGGTAGCTGCTCGATCAGATTCCTGGTCGTTCAGGATCGACGTGCCGATCGCGGTAGATGTCGGCCGCCGGTTCCCCACATGTGCGAGTGACGCGGGCGCGTACAGCTTGTGCGCCGGCGAGCGATAGCCGCCGTTGACGGCGATGTGGAGGGACGCGCCGAACGCCTCGCGGAACCGCTCGAGATAGAACGCGAGGATGCGGACCGCGCACGGCACGTAGCGGGGATAGTCCTGGAGGCGCGAGCGCCTCCTGGAGGTCGACGAGGATGAACTCGTTGAGGCGAAGTGCGGCGTGAGGCTGGATCGTCTTCGCCTCCTCGTAGCGAGGGAACTTCGTAGAAGTAGCGCGGAAGGCGATGCCGCCGTCCCGGCCGCGTCCCGGACCATCTCGCCCGGACGCAGGAGCGAGCGCACGCTCGTCCGGCGAGGTCGAACGCGTCGACGACTTTCAGACCCGGTCTCGCGTCATCCGCTCATGGCTGAGTCTCCGGCGAGGTGCCGAGTATATGTCGCGCGAGATCTCGGCGACCGCCGTGCCGCGGCCGATCGGCAGGGCGAACCGGGTGAGGATCACGAGGACGTAGGGCTTCCGCCCCTCCATGATACACGATCCCGGCGTCGTGGTGGACGGTCGAGATGTTGCCCGTCTTGTGGGCGACCTGCGCCTCCTCCGGCAGGCCGGCCGGGATGCCGCTCTTGAGCTGCTGGTCGAGCATGATCTCGAGCATCTGCTCGCGAGGCCTCCCGAGATACGCCTTCCGTCGGCGATGACGCGGAGGAGCTTCAGCAGGCCGTTCGCGGTGACCTCGTTGTTGAGCCCCGCCTCGAACGCCGCCTGGTCCTCGACCCCGCGCAGCACCTTGCACGCCGTCGATCTCCAGCTCGTCGAGCGCCTCTGGATCGTATCCGATGCCGAGCGACCTCGACCAGGAGGTTCGTGGCGAGGTTGCTCGAGGTGGTGATCATCCAGTACGCGAGCTCGCGACGGTCATGTTCCGCCCGAGGTTGCTCGTAGACGTCGGGATCGCGCGTCGCGGCCGAGCTCGAGCATGAACGGCTCGCGGTTGACGATGCTCGTGAAGCGGTTGCGGACGTGGACGGGCGCGTCGAGCGTGAGCTCGCCGCGCGTCGATCTGCCGGAAGACGCCGAGCAGCACCGCCAGCTTCATCGTCGACGCGGCGTGGAACCAGGCGTCGGCGTTGTAGCACCACTGAACGTCGATCTCGTAGTCGTAGAACGCGATGCCGAGATCTTCGAGCTCGTGCTCCCCTGGCTCTCTCAGGAGGTCCCCGTAGAGCGACACTTCGGCGGCGGCGATCGTCTCGCGTTTGGCGTGGTTCGTCGTCATCGGCGGGAATCTATGTCTGCAAGGGGCGCGCACGGAGCTGAGTCAGGGAGACGTGAGTCAGGGGCAAGGGCGCGCATCCTCGCTCCCCTTTTCCCTGACTACATTTCCCTGACTACTTCCCTGACTCCTTCCGTCTGCTCCAGGTATCTCCCGATCCGCTCGAATCCCTCTTGAATCTGCTCGACGGGGGCGGCGTAGGAGATCCGGAGAAAGCCCTCGCCGCGGCGCCCGAATGCCGATCCGGGGATGGTGAGGACGGCGGCGTCGAGGGCGAGCCGTCGCGCGAGGTCGAGCGTGTCGCAGGAGGGCACGGGCGCGAACAGGTAGAAGGCGCCGCCGGGAAGCGGGATCTCCGCGCCGAGCGCGCGGGCAGCCGCGGCCGCGGCTGCGTCGCGCTGCCGGCGGAACGTCGCGCGCAACCCGTCCAGCCATTCCTGCCGCGCGGCCCCGTCCGCGAGGATCCGCATCGCCAGCTGCTGCGAGAAGACCGACGCGCATGTCGCGATGTACTGGTGCGCTTTGACGATCTCCCGCATCAGGTCGGCCGGCGCGAGCGCCCATCCGAGGCGCAGCCCCGTCATCGCCTGGCTCTTCGACATCCCGTTCAGAACGACCGCCGACGCGCTCCGTCCGGCGAACGACGGCGGGCGCTCGCCGTAATGGATGTCGCGATAGACCTCGTCGGCGATGACGAGAGCCCCGCGCTCTTCCGCCATCGCGGCGAGCCTCCGGAGCGACCCTTCCGCGAGCACCCCTCCCGTGGGGTTCGACGGAGAGTTCACGACGATCGCCTTCGCGCGGCGCGTCCACGCCCGCTCGAGGTCGTCGAAATCGACGTCCCATCCGTCCGGGTCGAGTGCGTACGGGACCGGCTTTCCGCCGGCGAGCGACGCGAGGATCGGGTAGGAGACGAAGCCGGGATCGGGCACGAGGACCTCGTCTCCGGGATTGATGAAGGCCTGCATCACCGCATACAGCCCCTCCTCGGTGCCCGCCGTGACGCAGATTTCCTGCTGCGGGTCGTACTGAGGGGCTTCCTCGTCGGAGATGAGGCGCCGGAGCTCGGGAAAACCGGCGTTCGGTGAATATCGCCACGGCTCCGCGGCCGCGACCTCGGCGGCGATGTCGGCGGAGCGCGGCGGTCGGCTCGACGTTCGGCTCGCCGATTCCGAGGTTGATCGAGAGCGGCGTGGCGAGCGCATGGATCTGCCGGATGAGGGAGATCTCCACGCCGTCGAGACGCGCCGCGCGCCGGATCGTCACCGCAGGGCTTCCTCGAGCGCGGTCGCGCCGTCGGTCTTCTCGTCGCGATACTTGACGATGACGGGCGTCGCGAGCGCGAGGCCGTGCTCCTCCGCGAACGTTCCCCGTCCGGTGGTGCGGGAGCCGGGGACCACGACGGCGCCGTACGGGATCTCGAGCGGGCGATCGGGAGTGCGCCGGTAGATCTGCTGGCGCACGATGTCGTAGACGGGCGTCGAGCCGGTGATGACCACGCCCGCGCCGATCACCGCGCGCGAGCGGACGATCGTGCCTTCGTAGATCCCGGCGTTCCCTCCGACGATCACGTCGTCCTCGATCACGACCGGGAGCATCCCGACCGGCTCGAGCACGCCGCCGATCTGCGCGGCGGCGCTCAGGTGGACCCGCTTTCCGATCTGCGCGCAGGAGCCGACGAGGGCGTGCGAGTCGACCATCGTCTCCTCGTCGACGAACGCGCCGACGTTGATGTACGCGGGAGGCATCATCACCACGCCGGCCGCGACGAACGCCCCCCGCCGCACGGAGGAGCCGCCCGGGACGATGCGGATCCCATCCTGCGCCTTGAAGCGCCGGGGCGGGAGCGTGTCCTTGTCGACGAACGAGAGCGACCCGGATGCGTACTCGGCCAGCACGCCGTGGCGGAACGCCGCGAGGATCCCTTCCTTCACCCAGGTCTGCGCCGACCAGAGGCCGTCCTCATCCCGAGTCGCGGCGCGGATGGTTCCCTTTTCGAGCTCGGCGAGAAACAGGCCGATCGTCTTCACGATCTCCGAGCGATCGTGCATGGTCGAGAGCGATTCGATGCGTTGCTGGATGTTCATGCGTACTCCTTGGAGAGTAAGTCGGAAGTGGAAGGACGCTCAGCGTGAAAGGCGATGCGCGCGATCGTCGCATCCGGACCTTTCGTTCGTCGATCGAACTCCTTCTACCCTACTACTACTTCGTACTTTCTGCATCGCTCCCACTTCCCGCAGAATGTTCGACGAGCTTCTCGCGATTCGCTTTTCCGATGGGCGCGAGGGGCGAGCGGACGACGTCGTTCGGGAGAATGCCCATCTCCTCGAGAGCCGCTTTCGCGGGGACCGGGTTCGATTCGATGAAGTTGCCGGTCATCAGCGGGAGGATCTTTTCGTGGACGCGCCGCGCGGCGGCGAAGTCTCCCGCCAGGGCGGCGCGGACCAGCGCCTTCATCTGCGCCGGGATCTCGTTGGCGGCGACGGAGATGACTCCGTCCGCGCCCGCGGCGACGAGAGGGAGGGTCCACGCGTCGTCGCCGCTGAGCACCAGGAAGCCGCCCGGCCGCTCGCGCAGGATCGTGAGGATCTGCTCCATGTTGGCCGACGCTTCCTTGACCCCGATCACGTTCGGGATCTCGCGCGCGATCCGCAGGGTCGTCTCGGCGGTCATATTGACGCCGGTGCGCCCCGGGACGTTGTAGAGAATCATCGGGCATCGGCCCCCGGCGTGATCGATCGCGTCCGCCTGCGCGCCGAAGTGGCGGAGGAGCCCGTCGGGGTTCGGCTTGTTGTAGTAGGGAGTGATCGTGAGGATGCCGGCGGCGCCGAGGTCGATCGACGCGAGGGCGAAGTCGACGGCTTTGGGAGTCGAGTTCGACCCCGCGCCAGCGAGGACGGGCACGCGCCCTTTCGCGGTCTTCACGGTCAGCTCGATGACGCGGAGGTGCTCCTCGTGCGAGAGAGCGGGGTTCTCTCCGGTCGTGCCGCAGGGGACGAGGAAATCGGTGCCCTGCTCGATCTGCCAGTCGACGAAGCGCTCGAAGGTCGCCTCGTCGAGGGATCCGTCGTCGCGAAAGGGGGTGACGAGGGCGACGCCGACGCCGCGGAACCGTTCTTCTCGATTCATCCTCACTCTCCAAGCTGCAGAAGCTCCTCGAATCGGTAGACGCCGCTCATTCCGTGGATCCGTTCGGCGGCGAGGACCGCGCCGCGGGCGAAGCCGTCGCGGCTCCGCGCCCGGTGGGTCATCTCCAGGACGTCGTCCTGGGAGTCGAAAAAGAGCGTGTGGACGCCGAACTCGGCGCCCACGCGCGAGGCGGCGATGGGCGGATCGAACGCGCGCTCGCTTCCTGCGACGACCTCCGCCTTCAGATGGAGGGCCGTGCCGCTCGGCGCGTCGAGTTTTCCGGAGTGATGGCGCTCCTCGATTCCGGCTTCGTATCCGGCGATCGAGGCGAACTGCTTCGCCGCGACGCGCGCGAGAAGAAACAGGATGTTCGCGCCGGGCGAGAAGTTCGAGGCGTGCACCATCGGGATCCCCGAGTGGCGGCACGCTGCCTCGATCGCCTCGCGACGCTCGCTCCATCCCGTGGTCCCCACGACCAGCGCGGCTCCGGTCCCCCGGACCGCGTCGATCAGGCCGTCGAGCGCCGCGGGCCTGGAGAAGTCGATCACGACGTCCGTCCCCTCGACGCGTTCCCGCGCGACCGGAGCGGCCGAGGAAAAGATCGCGGAGATCTCGTGTCCGCGCTCGCGCGCGATCCGCTCGACCGTCTGGCCCATCCTTCCGTACCCGTGAATCGCGATCTTCACGCCGTCTCCGTTCCGCTCTCGAATACCCGCCGGTGGATTTCCCGGAGCGCCCGCTCGGCCGCCTCTTCCGGAATGACGATGCTGAAGTTGAGCCGGGACGATCCGATCGAGAGCATGGAGATCGGGATCGCCTCGAGCGCCTCGATCGTCCGCGCTCCGATCGAGCGGTCGCGGATGACATCCGAGCCGACGAGGGCGAGGATCGCCCGCTCGCGCTCGAGCTGCACGGTCGCGAACGCCGAGATCTCCGCGAGGACTTCCTCGAGGCGCGCGTCGCTCTCGACCGTGAGCGAGACGGAGACCTCCGAGGTCGTCACCAGGTCGACCGAGACCTCGTGGCTCGAGAAGGCGCTGAAGATCTTCGCGAGAAAGCCGGGGGCGCCGAGCATCTGGCTCGAGGTGACGTGGACGACGGTGATGCCGCGCTTGAGGGCGAGGGCGCGGGGCCCCGGGCGGCTCGTGCCCTCCATGGTGATGAGAGTTCCTCTGGCGTCCGGGTTGTGGGAGTTGAGCACGCGGATCGGGATCCGCCGCTCGACGGCGGGCGCGATCGTCTTCGGGTGGAGCACTTTCGCGCCGAAGTACGCGAGCTCGGCCGCCTCGACGTACGAGATGAGGTCGATGACGCGCGCGGCCGGGATGAGCCGCGGGTCGGAGGTCATCATGCCGTCCACGTCGGTCCAGATCTGGATCTCGTCGGCGTCGATCGCGGAGCCGACGATGGCGGCGCTGAAGTCGGATCCGCCGCGTCCGAGCGTGGTCGTTCCGCCGTTGCGGGAGCGGCCGAAAAAGCCGCCCATCACGGGGATGTGATCGCGCTCGAGCTCGGGCAAAAGGACCTTCCGCGCGGCGGCGCGCGTGGCCTCCATGTCCGGAGTCGCTTCGCCGAAGCGCGCGTCGGTCACGATCACGTGTTCCGAGTCGACGTGCACGCTCGCGAGCGTCTGCGTCCGCATCGTGTAGGAGAAGAGAACGGAGGAGAGCTTCTCGCCGATGGCGACGATCTTGTCTTTCGCGCGAAGGCTCACGTCGCCGACCAGGCTGATGCCGCGCAGGATGTCGGTGATCTGGGAGGTGTGCCTCCGGAGCTGCGACTCGAACGACTGGAGAAAGTCCGCTTTCTGTCCGACGAGCTGGCGGCCGATCGCCTCGTGCCGCTCGCGGATGGCGTCCACGAGCGCCTGCGCTTCGTCGAACGATCCGCGCGGCCGAGAGCCGCGTCGCGTCGACGAGCTGATTGGTCACCCCCGCGAGCGCGGAGACGACGACCACCGGGCGCTGGTCCTGCCTCGCGGCGACGATCTCGATCGCGCGACGGACCCTGTCGGCATCCATCACGGACGTTCCGCCGAACTTGATGACGATCATCCCAGCCTCACGGAAGAAGGTCCCGCGCCTTCAGAAGCTCCGCGTTCAGGATCGCCGCTCCCGCCGCGCCTCGAATCGTATTGTGAACGAGGGCGACGAAGCGAATGTCGAGCACCGGGCAGGGACGAAGGCGGCCCACGCTCACCGCCATCCCCGACTCGCGATCGCGGTCGAGACGAGGCTGGGGGCGGTCCTGCTCCTCGAGCAGGTGGATCGGCTTCCGCGGCGCCGAGGGAAGCCCGAGGCGCTGCGGCTCGCCGTGGAACCCCTCGAAGGCCGCGCGCACGTCCGCGAGGATCGCCTCGATCGGATAGCTGCGCCGCAGGTCCTCGTGATTGCGCAGCGCGAGCGAGATGCAGATCGTGTGGCCGTCGATCACGGGGACGCGGTTCGTGTGCGAGGAGATCTCGATCGGCGCGTCCTCGAATCCCTGGCCGTTCCAGCGCCCCAGAATCTTCCGGGGCTCCGTCTCGACCTTTTCTTCTTCGCCCGAGATCCAGGGGACCACGTTGTCGAGGATCGCCCAGGACGTCACGCCCGCGTATCCCGCCCCGGAGATCGCCTGCATCGTGAAGGCGTGCAGGCGCGAGATCCCGTGCTGCCGCTCGATCGGCGCGATCGCCATCGCGAGGCCGATCGTGGAGCAGTTCGGATTCGTGACGATGTATCCCTTGCCTCCACGCCGCTTCCGCTGCGCGTCGAGCGCATCGAGATGCTCGCAGTTGACCTCGGGGATCAGCAGCGGGACGTCGGGATCCATCCGGTGGTTCTTCGAGTTCGACAGCACCGCGCATCCGCGCGAGGCGTGGATCTCTTCGGTCTCGCCCGCGACGGACGAGTCGAGCGACGAGAAGACGAGCGTCGACTCGAGCGGGGCGTCGAGCGGCAGGACCTCGAGCGATGCGGCTTCCGCGGGAAGCGGCGTGTCGAGCTTCCAGTCCGCGGCCTCCGCGTACGGTCTTCCCGGCGCTGCGCTCGGAAGCGACGAGCTCGTGGAGGCGGAACCACGGGTGCCCCTCGAGGAGCTGCACGAATCTCTGTCCGACCGATCCGGTCGCCCCGAGAACCGCGACGGGGATCCTTCCGCCAGGGGCGGGAGACGGTGATGGCTCGCGCTCGCTCATGCCTGCTTCAGGGCTGCTCGCTTCACGCCGGTCCGAGGACCCAGACGCTGAAGAGCCGCTGGGAATCCATCCAGACCTCCCGCACGGTCAGCCCCGCCTCCTCGGCCAGCCCCCCGAATCCCTCCCGAGTGTATTTGTAGGAGTTCTCGGTGTGAATCGTTTCTTTCGCCCGGAAGCTGATCTCGGTCCCGGCGACCCGCACCGTCTGATCGCTGCAGGCTGCGCAGGTGCATCTCGATGCGGCCCTGCGGGACATCGTAGAACGCCACGTGCTCGAACGCGCGCCAATTGAATGTCGCGCCGAGCTCGCGGTTCATCCGCCCGAGCAGGTTGCAGTTGAATTTCGCCGTGACGCCCGAGGCGTCGTTGTACGCGGCGTGAAGGACGGCGGGATCCTTCTGGAGGTCGGCGCCGACGATGAAGAGGTCGCCGGGGCGGAGCACGGCTGCGGCGTTGCGCATGAACGTGACGGCCTCTTTCGGGTCGAAGTTTCCGATGGTCGACCCGGGGAAGAAGACGATGCGCTTCGCGATCGGATCCTGCCGCGTCAGCGAGAGGGGCTTCGTGTAGTCCGCGCAGACCGCGACGACGCGGACGTGCGGGTAGTCGCGCGCCAGGCGGTTCGCCGCCGAGAGAAGAGCTTCCCGGGAAATGTCGATCGGGACGTACGTGCCGGCGCCCGACGCGGCGTCGAGGAGGATGCGCACCTTTCGACTCGTGCCGCTGCCGAGCTCGATGAGCTCCCATCGCCTCCCCATCAGAGACGCGAGCTCCGCGGCGTGCGACTCGAGGATGCCGATCTCGGTGCGGGTCGGGTAGTACTCCGGCAGCCGCGTGATGCGGTCGAAGAGTCGCGATCCGCGATCGTCGTAGAAGTACTTCGGAGGAAGGCTCTTCGGCGCCGCGGTCAGTCCGCGGAGCGCGTCGTCTCGGAAGCTGCCCGGGTCGGGGCGGAGATCGATCAGCCGCGCAGGTCGGCGCGGTGTGAGCGGAGGACACGCTTTCGGCAGATTCCGAAACCATGGGTGCGTCCTTGAAGGTCGGTGATGGTCGCTGACAGGGTCCGCTTGCGAGTCTGATACCTTTGGGGTCGCGTGGGGCGGGAGGGTGGGGCTGAGATGGGGGGCGGCGATTGGGCAGATGAACGGGAAGGTGTGCGTTGCGCGAAGACCGCGAAGACGGCGATGACGATGATCGCGCCGCGAAAACGAGCGGGTAGGGGAGGATCACGGCGGCGCGGCCGGCGCGTGCGGACCCGCGGGGCCGATCGGCGCAGACGACTAGGACAGCGAGGACGACGAGGATCACCTGGGACGAGTGGGATCATTTAGGCGCGAGGGGATGGTACGGGTGAGTGCGTTTGTCTTTCCCTCGGTCTGCTTCTGACGGCCCTCGAGCATGGAGGACGTGGAAGCGGGGATGCTACACCGGGAACCCGCCGGGACATGAGTTTAGAATGGTCGCTTCCATGGCAATCCGGGAGAAGGTGGACGCGCTCGTCGCGCGGCTGGCGGCGGCGCCGCAATATCCCGACGCAGGGGGAGACGCTCTTCGTCGATCTCGAGCGCCAGCAGGTCCAGCGCGGGTTCATCCCGCGCGCGGTCGCCGAAAAGCTCCTCGGCGGGCGCGGCGTCAACATGTACCTCCTCTGGAATCTTCTGGACGCCTCCCTCGAGCCGCTGCACCCCGACATCCCGCTGATCTTCGGGACGGGCACGCTGACCTCTCTCGTTCCGTCGCGCTTCGCGAGGAAACGTCACCTCGTGGTCGCCCGAGTCGAAAGTCCTGATGGACTGCAACGCCGGCGACTACTTCCCCTCGTTCATGAAGCTGGGACGGGGTCGACCACATCGTCCTCTACGGCCGCGCTCCCGCGTGGACGCTGCTGCGGATCCGCGACCGGCAGGTCGCAGTTCGTCGACGCGTCGCCGGTACGCGGGGCTCGACAACATCGACCTGCGCGCGAGCGATCTCCGAGGACACGGGGGGACGTCGAAGGGAAGGACTTCGGCCTGGCGGCGATCACGAGCGCGGGCGAGAACCTCGTCCTCTGCTCCGGCATCATGGCGGGGCCGAAGGCGATCTTCGCGCGCGGCGGGCCGGGCGCGAAGATGGGATCGCTTCAGCCTGAAGGCGGTCCTCGTGGAAGGGCGCAGCGCGCAGACTCGAGACGTTCCGTCCCCACAAGACGCGCAACCGCGACATCGCGGTCAAGCTGCTCGGGACGTCCGTCGTGAAGAACGCGCTCAAGCGGCGCGGCACGCCGTTCCTCTACAAGCCCTCGCGGATGCTCGGCGCCATGGGCACGAAGAACAATCAGGAGACGACGTGGACCGACGGCGCTCGACGCGGAGAACATCGATCCGTTCCGCCCCGGGATGGAGGGATGCTTCGCCTGTCCGGTGAACTGCCGGCCGCTCAACGACATGACCGGCTGCGAGCACGTGCCGCAGGACCGCTACGTCAAAGGGGACGGGCCGGAGTACGTGACGCTCGGCAAGTTCGGGCCGAACATCGGGATCTCTCAGGTCGCCCCAGGTCCTGCGGCTCAACAACATCTGCAACGACCTGGGGCTCGACACCGCGTCGACGGGATCGGCGATCGCGTGGGCGATGGAGCTCTTCCAGCGCGGAATTCTCACGCGCGAGCAGGCGGGGGTCGACCTCGGCTGGGGCAATTACGAGGTCGATCGAGAAGCTGCTGTTCATGATCGCGCGGCGCGAGGGATTCGGCGACGTCGTCGCCGACTCGACGCGCGCCGTCGAGAAGGGGAAGTACCCGCCCGAGGCGCTGGACTACCTGATGGCGGTGAAGGGGCTGATGCAGAGCGACCCGCACGACGCGCGGATCCTCAAGGCGTTCGCGCTCGGGCTCGCGGTCGCGACGCGCGGGATGGACCATCTGCGGAACCGCGTCACGCTCGAGATCAACGCGAAGATCAACGACGAGCCCGGCTTCAAGCGGGAGCTGTACGGCGGGGACGTCTCGCGCCGAGCCGAACAGCTATGCGGGGAAGGAGATCGCGGTGCGCCGGTGCGAGAACGTCTTCGCGCGTGGGCGACGCGGTGGGGATGTGCCGCTTCACGACGAAGCTCTTCAACTCGCCCGTCGCTGCCGGGGCTCGAGGAGTTCGCCGACCAGACTCCTGAACGTCGCCGGCCTCGAGCTTCGCCGGACGATCTCGACCGCATCGGCCTCAACATCAACGGGAGTCGAGCGGATGATCAACGCGGAGCTCGGGGTCACGCGCGCGGACGACACGCTGCCGCGCCGCTGGTTCGAGGAGCCGGTCACGGTCGGCCCGTTCGCGGGCGAGAAGATCGACCGCGGCGAATTCGACGCGATGCTCTCGCGGTTCTACGCGATCTCGCGGCTCGGGGAGGACGGGACGCCGGTGCCGGAATTCCGGAAGGAGCTGGTGGCGGTGCTGGGGATGAAGGCGTGAGTTGATTGCAGATTGCAGATTGCAGATTGCAGATTGCAGATTGCAGATTGCAGATTGCAGATTGCAGATTGCAGATTGCAGATTGCAGATTGCAGATTGCAGATTGCAGATTAGGCTCCCTTGTTGAATGTTGAATGTTGAATGTTGAATGTTGAATGTTGAATGTTGAATGTTGAATGTTGAATGTTGAATGCGGGTTGATGTCATCCCGAGCGTAGCGAGGGATCTGGGCGGAGGAAGCGCGTGACGCGGAAGCGGTAATCGGCGCGGCAACCATCGCAACGCCAATCTGCAATCTGCAATCTGCAATCTGCAATCTGCAATCTGCAATCTGCAATCCGACAACATGACTCCCTTCCTCACCGTTCGCCTCCCCGAGCCGCTCCGTCGCGGCAACGACGAAGTCCTACTCGATCGAGACGCCGGTCGCGACGCTCGGACAGCTCATCCCCATCCTCGAGCAGCGGGTCGACGGGTTCCACGGTGACGACTCGCTCTTCAACTTCGCCGTGAATGGCGTCATGCTGCTGCAGGGAGAGCGGAATCACCCGCTCGCGAACGGCGACGAGGTCGAGATCCTCGTCGCGTTCGGCGGCGGCTGAGCCGGTCGAGCGCGAGCATGGCGACCTTTCAGAAAGTCCGCAGCGGCGAGACGATGATCGTCGTCGAAGAGGCGCAGCGGCGTGTCCTCGAGGAGACCCCGATCCTCGGGACCGAAGTCGTGCCGCTGGGCGAGGCGCTCGGCCGGGTCCTTCGAGAGGACGTTCGCGCCGTGCGCGACGTCCCGAGCTCCGACAACTCGGCGATGGACGGCTATGCGGTGATCGCGGCGATGTCGCCGGACGCGAGCGGGACCGCGCCCGTATCGCTTCGCGTCATCGAGGACGTTCCCGCGGGGCGCGTCGCCGATCGGCGGCTCGAGCGCGGGACCGCCATCCGGATCATGACCGGCGCGCTTCTTCCCGACGGCGCGGATTGCGTCGTCCCCGTCGAGCAGACCGACGGCGGCTCCGATGCCGTGGCCGTGGCCGCGCCGGTACGGAAGGGAGCGAACGTCCGCGCGCGTGGCGAGGACATGCGTGAGGGAGACGTCATCCTCCGCTCCGGCTGCCGGCTCGGACCGGGCGAGATCGGCGTCCTGGCGAGCGTGCAGAAGGCGACGGTGGAAGTGGGGAGGCGGCCCCGGCTCGCCATTCTCTCGACGGGCGACGAGATCATTCCGATCGACGGCGCCTGGGAGCCCGGGAAGGTCGTCAACTCGAACTCCTGGTCGCTCGCGGCTCTCGCGCGATCGGCGGGAGCGGTCCCGCGCGAGATGGGGATCGTCGCGGACACGCTCGAGGAGACGAAGGAGGCCATCCGGGCGGCAGCGGACAGCGACTTCGTTCTTTCGTCCGGCGGGGTCTCGGTCGGCGCGTACGACTTCGTCAAGGACGCGCTCGACGAGCTCGGAGCCGAGACCAGGTTCTGGCAGGTCGCGATGAAACCCGGCAAGCCACTCGTCCTCGCGCGCCTCGGCGAGCGGCTCTACTTCGGCCTCCCGGGAAATCCCGTCTCGTGCATGGTGTCGTTCCTCCTCTTCATCGCCCCGGCGATCCGGAAGGCGATGGGGGAGAGCGGGACTCTCACCCCGCCGTCGGTTCGGGCGACCCTGATCGCTCCTCTCCGCTCGCGCGGCGACCGCCGGCAGTACTTCCGCGCCCGCGCCGCCGCGCGCGAGGGCGCGCTCCTCGTCACGCCGATGACCGGCCAGGGCTCGGGGCAGTCGACAGGAATGATCGGCGCGAACGCATTCGCGGTCGTGGAGGCGGGAACGCGCGAGATCGCGGCGGGGGAGCCGATCGACATCGTCCTGTTCGGGCCGATCGAGGCGGGGTAGGGGCAATGGCCTTAACTGAAGCGATGGTTTCGACGACGATGTCATCCCGAGCCCTCACGTCGCGCTTCGCGCTCCTCAGGGCAGGCTCCGCGAGGGATCTGGGCGGGTGGGTTACGCGTGACGCGGCACCGAAGCACGGCGGCAGGATCGAGATTCGCCTGCGATCACGAAGCGAATGCCGATCCTGCTGCCCTGCACCGGCGCCGCGTTCTTTCGCAGCCCCCGCCCCGATCCCTCGCTGCTCTCGGGATCGGCTGGGGCGCGGGCGTCTCGCCCGCCGTTGCGGCGGCGTCTCGCCGCCGCCACCGGGCGCCGCGGGACGCGGCGCCAACGGCGGCCGGGACGGCCGCGCCCCTTGCGCACCGATCCCGGTCATCGGCGGTCGGGCGCAGCCCGCGCCTGCCTACGCTCGGGATGACAGCTTCGCGGGCAACTCGCGTTCAGTGAAGGCCATTGGGGGTAGGGGCGGCCTGCGGCCGCCCGCACCACACGCGCCGACGCCCGGTTTCCCCAGACGATAGAATCCCCTCCGGAGGGTCCGATGAAGCGATTCCACGTCCTCTTTCTTTCGATGATCCTGATTGCCGGGGGCGCGCGCGCGCAGACCGCGGCGCCGGAGACACAAATGAAGGTCGAGCTCGAGCCGTCGATCGAGAAGCTCGAGGTGGAGCTCGTCGCGAAGCGCGGCGAGACGATTCGTCCACTCCTTCACCGCGGACTGACCCAGGCCTCCGCCTTCTGGCGCGCCTCCGACGGCGACGCGGCGGCGTTCGAAGCGTTCGTCCGGGAGAATTTCGCCGCCGACCCGAAGGTGCGCGACGCGATGTTCGAGCGACTCCAGCGAGCCTTCGAGCAGCTGGGCGGCCTGATGGTCGAGGCGGTGCGCGAGCTCCGGATGCACGCCGACGTCGATCGCGGCCCGATCCTGCCGTTCGATCAGCTGCTCGCCGGATACGATCCGTCGGCGCACCTGAACGACGACCTCTTCGAGAACAAGGTCGCGTTCGTCGTCCTCCTCAACTTCCCCCTCACGACGCTCGACGAGAGGGTGGCGCAGGGGGACTCGTGGTCGAGGCGGCAGTGGGCGGAAGCGCGGCTCGCGCAGCAGTTCAGCCGCAGGGTGCCCGCCGAGGTCAACCTCGCGATCGCGAACGCCTCGTCCGCGGGCGACGCCTACATCGCCGACTACAACATCTGGATGCATCACCTGGTCGACGCGAAGGGCAACCGCCTCTTCCCCGAGAAGCTCCGCCTCATCACGCACTGGAACCTCCGCGACGAGCTGAAGGCGAACTACAGCGACAAGGGGGGCTCGCGAAACAGAGGGCGATCCAGCAGGTCATGGAGCGGATCGTCACGCAGACCATTCCCGAAGTCGTCATCGACAACCCGCGGGCCGACTGGAACCCGTTCACGAATCAGGTCGCGAAGTCGCCGGTCGTCGATTACGACGAGAGCGCCGTCGCCCCTCTGCCGGGCGAGGTGACGAACGCGCCGGAGCCGAACACCCGCTACGCCCGTCTGCTCGATGTTTACCGCGCGAACCGGCTCGCGGATCGCTATTCGCCGACCGCGCCGACGCTCATCGCGCGCCGCTTCAACGAAGACCGCGAATTGCCGGAGGCGCGCGTCCGCTCCATGCTCGAGCAGGTCGTCGGCTCGCCGCTCGTCCCGCGCGTCGCGAAGCTCATCGAGAAGCGCCTGGGGCGGAAGCTCGAGCCGTTCGACATCTGGTACAACGGCTTCAAACCGCGCGGGACGTACACCGAGCAGCAGCTCGACGAGATCACGCGCCGGAAGTACCCGACCGCCGAGGCGTTCGCGAAGGACATCCCGAACATCCTTCGGAAGCTGGAGTTCGATCCGGAGACGACGGCGTACGTTTCCTCGATGATCGAGGTCGATCCCTCCCGCGGCGCGGGCCATGCGTTCGGCGCGGGGCGCCCCGGCGACAAGGCGTACCTCCGGACGCGCGTCGGCGCGAACGGGATGGATTACAAGGGCTACAACATCGCCGTTCACGAGCTCGGTCACAACGTCGAGCAGACGCTCTCGATGAACCGGATCGACTACACGCTGCTGCAGGGCGTGCCGAACACGGCGTTCACCGAGGCGCTCGCATTCGTCTTCCAGGACCGCGACCTCGAGCTCCTCGGCCTCTCCGAGCCGGACGAGATGACGAAGGCTCTCGGCGCGCTCGACGATTTCTGGGGGGCGTACGAGATCGGCGGGGTGGCGCTGGTCGACATGGGCGTGTGGCACTGGATGTACGACCATCCCGATGCGACGCCGGAACAGCTGCGCGACGCGACCCTCGCGATCTCGCGCGAGGTCTGGAACCGCTATTACGCTCCCGTGTTCGGGAAGAAGGACGTCGTGCTGCTCGGCGTCTATTCGCACATGATCTCGTCGACCCTGTACCTGCCCGACTATCCCATCGGCCATCTCATCGCGTTCCAGATCAAGGAGCAGATGGAGAAGGGCGGCAAGGTCGGACCCGAGTTCGCGCGGATGGCGGTGATCGGCGACGTCGCTTCCGGACCTGTGGATGAAGCAGGCGACCGGCGCCCCGGTCGGGCCGGATGCGCTCCTGGCCGCGGCCGAGCGCTCGCTCGCCGTGGTGCGCTGAGATTTCGTGGGGGCGGGCGGGGACGCCCGCGCCCCACGCCCGCGGGTGAATCAGATGCCCGTCGAGGTCCCCGCCGTGTCGGTCGTTCCGCTCGTGGTGGTCGGCGCGGCATCCGTGGAGGTCGCGTCGGTCGGCGGCGCGGCGCCGGCGGCGGGTTGCACGTCCGTCAGCCAGTAGGCTTCTTCCGTGGCGTGGACCTTCGCGGTGACCGGAGTTCCGTCCGCCGGGAGATCCGCGACGTTCTGGCCGCGGACCTCGTACGGCATCGTCATCGCGGCCATGTAGCCGGGGATCTCCTTGTGGTCGACGGTCAGCTGATTCGTCGCGGGGTCGCGGCCGATGACGGTTCCCTCGAAGTCGTACGTCTTTTCCTCGGTTGCCGCGGCGGTCGTGGATGGCGTGGCTTCCTCGCGGCTGCACGCCGCAATCGGCAGCAGCAGCGCGAGCGCGATGATCATGAGCTTTTTCATCACTCCTCCTGGTCTGTGTTGAGCAGGTTTCATGCTCAGGGGAAACAGAAGAAAAATGCAAAATGCAAAATGAAAAATCAAGAAAAAGGGAAGACGGATCCTCTTTTTGGATTTTACATTCTGCATTCTGCATTTTGCATTTGCCGAGCGCAGCGAGGCGTTCTAAGTCCTTTCCCCTCTGCGGTTCACGATCGACATGAACTCCTGGCGCGTCCGCTCGTCGCGGAGGAAGTTGCCGCGCAGGACGTTCGTCTCCATGAAGGACGACTCCTGCTCGACGCCCCGCATGACCATGCACAGGTGCGTTCCCCCCATCCAGACGGCGAGCCCCTGCGGCTCGAGGATCTTCTCGATCGTGTCGGCGACGTCGTGCGCGAGGTGCTCCTGGCTCTGGAGCTTCCGCATGTGCACTTCGACGATGCGAGGGATCTTCGAGGCGCCGATGATCCACCGGTCGGGGATGTAGCCGACGATGAAGTGGCCGAAGAAGGGGAGGATGTGGTGGGCGCAGAGCGTCTTGTACGTCCCGCCGATCACGACGAGGTTCTGGCAGTTCTGATCGGTGGCGGTGCAGGCCTGGCGGAAGAGCGTCGTCAGCTTCCTGGTGTCGGTGAAGTCGTAGCCGCTCGTCATCGTCACGAGCGACTGCGTCCAGCGGCGCGGCGTGTCGACGAGGTTCTCGTCGTCGAGGTCGACGTGCAGGAGCCGGAGCGCCTCGCGGAGGTGCTCCTCGAGCTTCTCGACGTCGACCGACGGGCGGGGACCGACGAGCAGCCCGCGGTCATCGGTCAACGCGTCGAGCTCGCGCGCGTTCGCCAACTCGGCGGCGGTCTCCATCCGTACGATCTTGCCGCCTTTGCGCTTTCGGTCCTTCATCGAGTGTCTCCCGCGGTGAATTCTACCGTGAGGTTCTCGCCGTAGGGGCGCCCTGCGGGCGCCCGGAACCTCGACCTGCGCGGCCGAGGGTCCGGGCGTCCCTCCCGTTGACACCTGAATGAGCATTCATTCAGAATCGCCTCGCAGACCAAGCGAAGCACCCCCGAGAGCGTTCGCGGCGCCGGGCTTAGCCCGTGCAAACGGACGTTTTCAGGAACGCTGCACCAGAGCGGCGGTCGCAGGAGGAGCATCCATGGAAGAGATCCGCACCCAAGCGGGCGATGAAGCAATGGAAGTCGCGGAGGCGAGCCGCGAGACCGAGTGGGAAAAACCCTCGTTCGTCGGCGGCCTCTTCATGGGGGACCTGCGGCTGGACTTGATCCACCCGTTCCCCGAGCAGAGCCAGGACGACAAGGCGATCGGCGACGAGTTCCTGCGGAAGCTGGAGCGGTACCTCGCCGAGAACGTCGATGCGGCCGAGATCGACCGGACGGGGGAGTATCCGCCGGAGATCTTCGAGGGATTCAGAACGCTCGGCGCGTGGGGGATGAAGATCCCGAAGGAGTACGGCGGGCTCGGATTCAGCCAGGTGAACTACAAGCGCGCGATCGCGCTGGTCTCGACGTGGTGCGGGTCGTCGGTGGCGTGGCTCTCGGCGCACCAGTCGATCGGCGTGCCGCAGCCGCTGAAGATGTTCGGCACGGCCGAGCAGAAGAAGAAATATCTGCCGCGGCTCGCCGCCGGGTGCGATCTCGGCGTTCGCGCTGACCGAGCCGGGCGTCGGCTCGGACCCGGCGCGGATGGCGACCACGGCGAGGCCGAGCCCCGACGGCGAGGGGTGGATCCTCAACGGCGAAAAGCTCTGGTGCACGAACGGGACGAAGGCCGAGCTGATCGTCGTGATGGCGCAGACGCCGCCGAAGGTCGTCAAGGGGAAAGAGCGGAAGCAGATCTCCGCCTTCGTGGTCGAGACCGAGTGGCCGGGGGTGGAAGTCGTCCACCGCTGCCAGTTCATGGGCCTGCGCGGCATCGGGAACGGCCTGATCCGCTTCAAGGACGTCTTCGTGCCGAAGGAGAACCTGCTGTGGGGTGAAGGGCTCGGCCTCAAGCTCGCGCTCACCACGCTCAACACGGGGCGGCTCACGATTCCCGCCGGATGCGCGGCCGCCTCGCGGCGCGCGCTCGAGATCGTCCGCGACTGGGCGAACGAGCGGGTCCAGTGGGGACAGGCGATCGGCAAGCACGACGCGATCTCCGGCGAGATCGCCTGGATGGCTTCGCACACCCTCGCGATGGAAGCGATCGTCTGGCTGACCTCGGGGCTCGCCGACCGCGGCGACGTCGATCTGCGACTCGAAGCGGCGATGGCGAAGCTCTTCAACACGGAAGTGACCTGGACGGTGATCGACAAGCTGATGCAGATCCGCGGCGGCCGCGGCTACGAGAACGAGCAGTCCCTCGCGGCCCGCGGCGAGAAGCCGTGGCCGGTCGAGCGGATGATGCGCGACGTGCGGATCAACCGGGTCTTCGAGGGAACGAGCGAGATCCAGCACCTCTTCATCGCGCGGGAAGCGGTCGACCCGCACATGAAGCGCGCGGGCGCCATCCTCCAGCGCGACACGCCCGCCGCGGCCAAGGCCGCCGCCGGCGCGAAGGCGGGCGCGCATTACGCCGTCTGGTATCCGTCGCTCTACGCCGGATGGTCCCGCAAGCCGGCATACGGCGAATTCGGCCGCCTCGCGCCGCACATGGCGTTCGTCGACCGCACCTCGCGACGCCTCGCCCGCTCGATCTTCCACGCGATGATGAAGTACCAGGCGAAGCTCGAGCGGAAGCAGCGCGTCCTGTTCCGGATCGTCGACATCGGAACCGACCTGTTCGCCATGTCCGCCACGATCAGCTACGCCACGGCTCTCGCGAAGCGCGCCGGCGCGGAAAAGAACGCCATGGAGCTCGCGGACCTCTTCTGCCGCGAGGCGCGCATGCGCATCGAGAAGAACTTCGAGACGCTCTTCGCGAACCACGACGAGTTCGGCTACCGGATCGCGCTCAAGTTCCTCGAGGGCGAGTACCAGTGGCTCGAGGGCGACCTGGTCCAGGGGCTCGCACCCACGCCGGAACAGGTGGACGAGGCGATGGCGAAGATGGCGTGACGGGCGTCGCCATCGGTAACGACAAACGCGGGCCCCGAGGCCCGCGTTTTCTTTTGAAAGAAAAGTGCAAAATGCAAAATGCAAAATGAAAGATCCAAAAAAAGAACGACGGCGGAAACGTGCGGCCTTGAACTCAATCTGATCTGACGGTCGAGCTCTTTTTGGATTTTACATTTTGCATTTTGCATTTCGCGAAGCGCGCCCCAGGGCGCGCTTCGCGTTAGATCTTGCGGAAGATCCCCTTCCCCGCGAAGATCCCCGCGTCGCACAGGTCCTCTTCGATCCGCAGGAGCTGGTTGTACTTCGCGATCCGGTCGCTCCGCGAGGCCGATCCGGTCTTGATCTGTCCCGCGTTCGTCGCGACCGCCAGGTCGGCGATCGTCGAGTCTTCCGTCTCTCCGGACCGATGGGAGATCACGGAACGGTACCCGGCGCGCTTCGCCATCTCGATCGCCTCGAGCGTCTCGCTCAGCGTGCCGATCTGGTTCACCTTGATCAGGATCGCGTTCGCGATGCCGCGCTCGATCCCCCGCGCGAAGATCTCGGGGTTCGTGACGAAGATGTCGTCGCCGACGAGCTGCACCTTCGTTCCGAGCGTCTTCGTCATCGACTCCCACCCATCCCAGTCCCCCTCGGCGAGGCCGTCCTCGATCGACAGGATCGGGTACCGCTTCATCAGGTCCTCGTAGTAGCCGATCATCTCCGCGCTCGAGAGCGTCTTCTTTTCGCCGGCCATGTCGTACTTGCCGTCCTCGAAGAACTCCGAAGCGGCGGTGTCGACTCCGAGCCAGATCTGCTCGCCCGGCTTGTAGCCCGCCTTCTCGATCGCCTTCACGATGAACTCGAGCGCCTCGGCGTTCGAGCCGAGGTTCGGCGCGAAGCCTCCTTCGTCGCCGACGGAGGTCGTCAGGCCCTTGTCGTGGAGCAGCTTCTTGAGCTGGTGGAACGTCTCGACGCCGGCGCGGAGCGCGTCCGAGAAGCTCGGAAAGCCCGCCGGGATGAGCATGAACTCCTGGATGTCGAGATTGTTGTCGGCGTGAGCGCCGCCGTTGATGACGTTCATCATCGGGACGGGGAGCGTGCGGGCGCCCGGGCCGCCGAGGTAGGCGAAGAGCGGAAGGCCGGCGGTCTCGGCGGCCGCGCGGGCGACGGCGAGGGAGACGCCGAGGATCGCGTTCGCGCCGAGCTTCTCCTTGGTCGGCGTTCCGTCGAGCTGCTTCATCAGCAGGTCGATCATCGACTGCTCGCGCGCGTCCATCCCCTCGATCTCGCCGGCGATCGTGTCGTTCACGTTCTCGACCGCCTTGAGGATGCCCTTCCCGCCGTAGCGCTTCTTGTCCCCGTCGCGCAGCTCGAGCGCCTCGCGCGAGCCGGTGGAGGCTCCCGAGGGGACGGCGGCGCGGCCGATCGCGCCGGAATCGAGAACGACGTCGACCTCGATCGTGGGGTTGCCGCGAGAGTCGAGAATTTCGCGCGCGAATACTTCGGAGATCTTGAACATAGTGCGCCGAACTATATCGAATGTAGGGGCGCCCTGCGGGCGCCCGGAACATCGCGTCGCGCGTGGTGTAATTCCGGGCGCCCGCAGGGCGCCCCGACGTCGGCGTCATCGTCGGCGCGCGGTGTGGTGCGGGCGTCCCCGCCCGCCCCCGGGCGGGGGCTACGTGGCCGTCGGCGCGGTCGTGGTCGGAGGCGGCTCTTCCCGCGGCGGAGGCGCCGTTTCCGTCGGTGGCGGCTCTGCCGTCGTCGCGGCCGTCTCGGTCGGCGGCGGTGTCTCCTCGATCGCCGTCTCCGTCTCGACCGTTTCCGTCTCCGGCGCTTCGACTTCCTGGACGGTATCGGTAGGCGCCGGCGCCTCCACCGGCTTCCGCTGCGTGAGCACTTCCGTCTCGGCGAGGTGTCCCCAGCGCCGCATGCGCGAGAGGATGATCCGCTGCCGCGCGCGCAGCCGTCCGTTCGGGTCGCCCGGGTCCATGACGCGAGGATTCGGAAGCGCTCCCGCGAGGAGGGCGGCTTCCGACGGAGTGAGCGAGGCCGCCGATTTCCCGAAATAGTGGCGCGCGGCCGCCTCGGCGCCGTAGACGCGCTCTCCCAGCTCGACGACATTGAGATAGAGCTCGAGGATGCGCTTCTTGCTCAGCTTCTTCTCGAGCTCGCGGCGCGATCAGGTACTCCTTGATCTTCCGAAGCGGATTCTTCGACGGGAGACAGATAGAGGTTCTTCGCGAGCTGCTGGGTGATCGTCGAGCCGCCGTCCGGCGATCCTCCGCTCCTCCCAGTTCCGCCGGAGCGCTTCCTTCATCCCTTCGACGTCGACGCCCTTCGTGCTCGTAGAACGTGTTGTCCTCCGACACGAGGACGGCCCGGCGGAGATTTCGCGAGATCCGGCCGTAGGAGACCCAGCGGTACGCGAGCGCGTCGTCCTTCCCCTTGCGGCGGAGCTCCCGCTGCCGGCGCTCCATGAACGCGGTCGTCTCGGGATTGTCGGTTCTGAGGCCGGCCACATCGGGAAACGTGAGCCATTCCCAGCCGATCCAGGCGAGGACGATCACGGCGACGATCGCGAGAATCCGTTTCAACATCGACGACCCGTTGCGGCTGCGGTGCCGGGACTTAAGATTATGGAAGGATACAACCGGGAGACTTCCATGAAACGCCTCGCATTCGCAGTGATTCTCTTCCTCGTCGCAGCGTCGCCGCTGGCGGCGGTCGATCTGGGCCCGGTGGCCGGCGACCGGATCGCGATCCTCGCCGTGCCGCGGGACGACGGCCGGAGGATGAACGACGACCTGAGCGATCTCATCGCGCGCGTCACGGCGCGCCGTCTCGAAAAGGAGGGCTTCGCGACGGTGGTCCTGCCGCGCTCCGTGGATGAATTCGTGGAGGACGGCCTTCGAGAGGCGGTCGACGCCAGTGGATCGTCGAGATCGAATGGAGCGACGGCCGCGCCCACACCTGGGGAGCGGGCGGGGCGGCGGGCGAGGTCGGCGACGGGGTCGTCGGAGGCGATGTCGCGGTCGTGACGGCGTGGCTCAGTGCCGACGTCAACTTCTACGATGCGCGGTCGCTCGAGATGCTCGACCGCTTCCAGCTCGATTCCCGCGCGACGATGCCGACGCTGAACGGGCTGGGCGTCGGCGGCCGCTGGTCGTGGCTCTGGGTCGCCCTTCCGTGGGGGCAGCGCTTGCCGTACTCCCGCGCCGCCGGAGCGCTCGCGATCCAGATCCACGAGAGGATCGCACGCCGGGGAGAGCCGCTCGCCGATGCCCGCTGACGCTCCGCTCCTCGTTCTCACGACGGTCGGCGCTCCGGAAGACGCGAGCAGGATCGCCCGGCTTCTCGTCGAGGAGCGTCTCGCCGCCTGCGTGAACGTCATTCCCGGCGTGCAGTCGGTCTACTGGTGGGAAGGACGGGTGAACGTCGACGGCGAGCTGCTCCTGCTGATCAAGACGACGGCCACGATGGTCGAGGCGCTGCAGGTTCGCTTCGCCGACATCCATCCGTACGATCTGCCTGAGTTCGTCGTCGTCGAGCCGGAGCGGCTCTCGCCGCGGTACCGCGAGTGGATCGTCGAGAGCCTACGGCCGTCGTGACGCGTCTGGGGCGTCTCGGGCGTCGGGGCGTCGTCGTGGTGTCTGGGGTGGTCGGTGTTTGAAATTCGTGCGAGCGCGCGGACCTGCGCGAATCAAACTCCCTCTCCCCGGCGGGAACTGCTCTGAAACTGAAAATCGGGTTCCGGGGAGAGGGGAAAAGCGCCCGACATGAGCTCTGCCGACCCTACAATCGGTAGAACCCTCCCCCTGAAATGCCGCAGGTGCCGCCCCCTGTTTGGACTTGAGCACCTGCCGGAGCGAAATTGTGTGACGCGCGCAGGAGTTCGCGCCCCTCTTTCCCGGTAAACAGAAGACCAACTCCGATGAGCGGACCGGCGCAGCCGGTCCCTGATTGCAACCATTCGAAAACGGACCGGCGCAGCCGGTCCCTACGACCATGGACTCCATCATCATCCGCGGCGCGCGGCAGCACAATCTCAAGAACATCGACGTGGTCATCCCGCGGAACTCGTTCGTGGTCATCACGGGCGTGAGCGGCTCGGGCAAGTCGTCGCTCGCCTTCGACACGATCTTCGCCGAAGGGCAGCGGCGGTACGTCGAGTCGCTGTCGGCGTACGCGCGGCAGTTCCTCGAGCAGATGGAGAAGCCCGACGTCGACTCGATCGAGGGGCTCTCCCCCGCGATCTCGATCGAGCAGAAGACGACCTCGAAGAATCCGCGATCGACCGTCGGCACCGTCACGGAGATCTACGACTACCTCCGGCTCCTCTGGGCCTCGGTCGGCACCCCGCACTGCGTCGAGTGCGGCCAGGAGATCCATCCGCAGACGATCCAGCAGATGGTCGACCGCCTCATGCGGCTCCCCGCCGGAACGCGCTACACGTTGCTGGCCCCCTACATCCGCGGAAAGAAGGGGGAGTACCGCAAGCAGATGCTGCAGATGGTGAAGGAGGGCTTCACGCGCGCGATCGTCGACGGCCAGATGATCGAGCTCTCCGACCCGCCGACGCTCGACAAGCAGAAGAAGCACACGATCGACATCGTCATCGACCGCCTCGTGGTCAAGGAAGGGATCGAGCAGCGGCTCGCCGACTCGCTCGAGGTCGCGGCGCGCGTCGCCGAGCGGGCTCGTGAAGATCCTCTACGCGGACGACAATCGCGAGGAGCTCCTCTCGCAGAACTACGCCTGCCCCGACTGCGGCGTCTCGGTCGGCGAGATCGCCCCGCGCCTCTTCTCGTTCAACTCTCCCTACGGCGCCTGCTCGGGCTGCTCGGGTCTCGGCGTCCTTCTCGAGGTCGACCCGCGGAAGCTCGTCCCCGACGAGTCGAAGTCGATCGAGCAGGGAGCGATCGCGATCTGGAAGGAAGGATCGGAGAACTGGCGCATCCGCCAGATCCAGCAGATCGCGAAGCACCTCCGCTTCCGGGTCAACGTGGCCTGGAACAAGCTTCCGGAGAAGGCGACGCAACGCGATCCTCTACGGCACGGACAAGGAGATGCGCTTCGTCTGGGGCGGCGAGGGGGGCTACGAGTACGAAGGAAAGTTCGAGGGGCTCGTCCCGATGCTCCAGCGGCGCTACCGCGAGATCGGAGGACGACGACGCGCGCGACGAGATCGAGCGCTTCATGACGGCGAAGACGTGCGCCGCCTGCGACGGCCGGCGCCTCAAGCCGGAGGCGCTCGCGGTCACCGTCGGCGGCCAGCCGATCGACGAGGTCGTCCGGCTCCAGCTCCAGGATGCGGAGGTCTTCTTCCGCGACCTCTCGCTCGGCGTTCGCGACGACAAGATCGCCGGGAAGATCCTGAAGGAGGTCCGCGAGCGCCTGCACTTCCTCAACGACGTCGGCGTCGGCTACCTGACGCTCGACCGCGCCGTCGGCGACGCTCTCGGGCGGGGAAGCGCAGCGCATCCGCCTGGCGACGCAGATCGGCTCGAAGCTGATGGGCGTCCTCTACGTCCTGGACGAGCCGTCGATCGGCCTGCACCAGCGCGACAACAAGCGCCTCATCGAATCGCTCAAGGGCCTCACGCGAGCTCGGCAACACGGTGATCGTGGTCGAGCACGACGAGGAGACGATCGAAGCGGCGGATCACGTCATCGACCTCGGTCCCGGCGCCGGCGTTCACGGGGGCGAAATCGTCGCCGAGGGGACGATCGAGCAGATCGGACGGTACGAGCGCTCGCTGACGGGCAAGTACCTGCGGGGCGCGCAGCTCGATCGCGATCCCCCTCGCGCGGCGGAAGCCCAACGGGAAGGCGATCGACATCCTCGGCGCGCGCGCGAACAACCTGCGCGACATCGACGTCCGCTTCCCGCTCGGCGTTCTCATCGCCGTCACCGGCGTGTCGGGGTCCGGCAAGTCGACGCTCGTCAACGACATCCTCTACAAAGCCGCCTCGAGACAGATTTACGAGTCGGTCGCCGACCCGGGCGCCCATCGCGCCATCCGCGGCCTCGAGCATCTCGACAAGGTGATCGACATCGATCAGTCGCCGATCGGCCGCACGCCGCGCTCGAACCCGGCCACCTACACGCAGGTCTTCGGCGAGATGCGGAGCCTCATGGCGATGACGCCGGAAGCGCGCATGCGCGGCTACGGCCCGGGGCGGTTCTCCTTCAACGTCAAGGGCGGGCGCTGCGAAGCGTGCAAGGGCGACGGGCAGATCAAGATCGAGATGCACTTCCTTCCCGACATCTACGTCACGTGCGACGTCTGCGGCGGGAAGCGCTACAACCGCGAGACGCTCGAGGTGACGTTCAAGGGGCACTCGATCGCCGAGCTCCTCGCGATGACGGTCGAGCAGGCGCTCGAGGTGTTCCGCAACGTCCCGAAGATCGCGCGCATCCTCCTCACGCTCGACGAAGTCGGCCTCGGGTACATCACGCTCGGCCAGTCGTCGACGACGCTCTCGGGCGGCGAGGCGCAGCGCGTCAAGCTCGCGCGCGAGCTGGCGAAGCGCGCGCACCGGAAAGACGCTCTACATCCTCGACGAGCCGACGACGGGCCTCCATTTCGACGACGTCGCGAAGCTCCTCCAGCTCCTGCACGGCCTCGTCGACAAGGGGAACACCGTCGTCGTCATCGAGCACAACCTCGACGTCATCAAGACCGCCGACTGGGTCATCGACCTCGGCCCCGAGGGGGGCGACGGCGGCGGGCTGGTGATCGCGAAGGGAACGCCGGAGCAGATCGCCGCGACCGACACGGCGACGGGGGAGTACCTGCGCAAGGCGCTGCGAGGAGCGACAGTGCAGTTGTCGTAATCGCGCCCGGCACGCGCCGTGGCCGTGGGGTGCGGGCGTCCCGCCGCCTCCGGGTGGGGGAGGGCATGGCGCGTTGCGAATCGGTGTCGCTTTGCGGGGCCTTGCGGTTCGCGCGCTCCCCTCGGCTACCCTCCGTCGCTCTTCGGACGTATGTCTTCTGTCAGAATCGCAATTCGGGAGATTCGGCCATGAAACCGTCCGTTCGCGCGCTCCTCGTCCTCCTCGCGATCGCCGCGCCGCTCTTCGCCTTCGATGAGACGATTCGGATCGAGCCAGGGAATCCCAGCTCGACCGATCCGCTGAAGATCACGGTCAGCGGCGTCTGGACGAGCGGATGTGTGCCGCGGTTCTCGGCCTTCGATCGCAATGACCGGGAGCTGATGCTCCGCTTCTCCGTTCGGACCGATGTCCCATGCACCGCGAATCTCCCTCCATGGAGCGCGACCGTGGTGGTTCCAGCGCTGCCGGCGGGGAAATGGGATGTGCGCGCGGTCGTCGCCACGCCGCAGGGCGATAGGGTCGTCGCCGCGGTTCCCCTGATCGTCGCCCCGTCCGAGGCGCCGTTCGTCGTCATCCCGGCGAGCTCCCGAATGGAAGGAGGGGCGCCCGTCCGCCTCCGCGCCGGCGGGATCGGATCGTGCGAACCGTGTCCCCGCGTTCTCTTCGGCGGAAGCGAAGCGACGTCGGTGCGGGTCGTCAACCTTTCGGAGATCGAAGCCGTCCCCCCTCCGCACGCTCCCGGGCGCGTCGACGTCACGATCCTCGGATCCGGCCTCGGCCCGTCGTTCACGCTCCCCGCGGCGTTCCGCTACTACGATCATAGCGACGGGCCGCCGGAGGACGCCTTCGAGACGATCCTCGTTCCGATCATGTTCGAGGGAGAGGGGGCGTTCGGATCGCGCTGGACGACCGAGCTGTCGGTGCACAACGCGGGAGAAGCGCCGGTCGATCCGTGGATGGCCTTCGTTCGCTGCGGCCCTGGAACGCGCTGCTGGCCGCAGCTTCCCCCCGGAGCGACCCTCCACCTCCAGCCTTCGACGATGCTCAGCTGGATCCATGGCTACCTGTTCCCGGTCCCCCGCGAGCAGGCGGACGACCTTCGTTTCACGCTTCATATGCGGGACGCCTCTCGCGAATCGGAGTCGCTGGGAACGGAGATTCCCGTCGTTCGCGAGCGCGAGCTCCCGCGCAGCCCGATCGTGCTCCTCGACGTTCCGCTGGATCCGCGTTTCCGGAGAATGCTGCGCGTCTACGATCTCGCGGCGATCGACGGGACGCGGGTGGTGATGCGCTGGCGTCTCGACGACGGGACGCAGTACGCCGGCGACATGCAACTCGTCCTGAGGACGGTGGGCCGCTGCATCGCCGCCCCCTGCTGGCTCCCGGAGCCCGCGGGCTCGCGGTGCTCGCTCTTCGACCTGCCGCTCCCTCCGAACATGACCCAGGATCACCTGCACGTGGAGATCGAGCCGCTGGCGCCCCGCTCGCGCATCTGGGCCTTCGTTACGGTGACCAACAACGAGACGCAGCAGGTCACGACGATCACGCCGTAGGGCCGCACTGCGGGCGCCCGGAATTTCCGTCCCGTGCGGATCGAAGGTCCGGGCGGCCGCAGGCCGCCCCTACGGTAAAATCATTTCCGGAGGTCCTCCCCATGAAACGTTCCCTGGTCGCTCTGGCGATCTTCGCATTCCTTCTTCCCGTCGCCGCGCGGGCGCAGAGCGACGACTGCGCCGCGCTCCAGACGCTGCAGGCGCTCTATGAGATCCGCCAGCTCTCGATGGTCGCGAGCCCGAGCAGCTACGCGGTCGACCGCGCGATCGAGACGAGCCTCGACCGCCTGCGCGATCCGCTCCCGAGCGGCGGATACCGGTGGGTGCGCTGGACGCGCCCCGCGGGGGACGGCCCGGTGGTCAAGCGGGAGCATCTCGTTCAGGCCGACCAGGCCTCGGGCGAGCTCGAGCTCTTCGAGGCCGACGCCACCGTCCCGTATGCCGTCCGGATCGTCGCTCCTCGCAAGCGCTCCCTGACGAAAGCGAACAAAGAGCTCTGGGTCGGCACGGTCAACATCCGCTACTGGACGGAGGGGAAGATGAAGACCATGGAGCGCCGCGTCGACACGTGGCTCATGCCGGACAACTCCCGCACGATCGATCTCGGCGTCATCGCCGACCGCGCGGAGGTCAGCGTGGAGACCGGAACGAAGAGCGGTAACCGAGGACAGTCGCTCCTCGAGGTCCACTTCCGCCAGGCGGTCGCGCAGGATGATCCGTCGAACCCGAACTTCGAGGGGGTCGAGGCCCTCAAGCGGCTCCAGTACGCCGCCGACCCGTCCGCGATCGACCTCGAGATCGCTCGCCTCGAGCGCCAGCTCTTCCCCGGCGTCGAAGTAACTCCCTTCACCACGATCGTGACCCGCCTCCGGGAAGCCGAGGCCCTCCTCCGAAGCGAGAAGGAAGAAGAGAAGGAGAAGGGGCGAAAAGCGCTCGCGGACGTGGTGAGGGCGCTGCCACGGTAGCGTCTAGGGCGTCTAGGGCGTCTAGGGCGTCTCGAGCGTCTAGGGCGTCTCGAGCGTCGGGCGAGCTCGGAACGCCGTCACCTTTTTGGAAAGCCGCTTGCCGAGATAGCGGCCGAGCGACTGGATCAATCGCGAGCAGTGATCGGCTTCTTCATAGCCCGCCTCGAAAGTCTCGAGGTCGATGTACTCCTCATCCAGCGACAGGTACAGGAGCGATTGTGCCTCGGCTACGGAGCCGTGTGCTATCGAAAGGAAATGCGCGAAATCGCGGTCGCTACGGCGAGCGAATCCTTCGGCGATATTCGACATCGGTGACATCGCCGTTTTGCGAAGCTGAGTCACCAGCGCGAAATCGCGACTTACTTCTGGTCTCCGGCTGATTCGATAAAGCGACCGGGCAAGAACCCGGGCCTGTTGCCACGCCTTGAGATCCTCGAAACGGCCGACTGTCGCCACTGCCAACCTCCTGACGAGAGATTAGCGAGACGATCGCCTCATCGGGAGCTCTCTACCCGGCCGGTTTACCTGAACGATACCGATCGTAGACGTCCGCCATCCTCGCGGACGCCCAAGACGCCCAAGACGCCCAAGACGCCCTTAGACGCTTGGCGTCGCCCCCGGCACCCCGACATATCGGTAGCCCACCTTCGCCACGCCCAAGATGATCTCGGCGTCGGTGCCGATCGCGCCCTGGAGCTTGCGGCGGAGGCGGGTCACGTGCGTGTCCACCGTGCGGCTGTTCAGGTTCAGGTCCACGCGGTAGTTCCAGACGCGCGAGAGGAGCTCGTCGCGCGGGACGACGCGGTCGCGGTTCCGGAACAGATACATCAGGAGGTCGAACTCCTTGGGCGAGAGCTTCAGGTCTTGCCCGTTCGCGCTCGCCTCGCGCGTGGACGGATCGAGCTGGATGAGCTCATCCTCGAAGACGGCCTTCTGCTGGACCTCGCTGCGACGGATGACCGCGTCGATGCGCGCGAAGAGCTCCTGGAGGCCGAACGGCTTGGTCACGTAGTCGTCCGCTCCCCCCGCAGCCCGCGCACCTTGTCGGTCTCCGCGCCGCGCGCGGTCAGCAGGATCACCGGGACCTTCGAGTACTTCCGGATGTGATCGAGGACTTCGAACCCGCTCTTCTTGGGAAGCATCAGATCGAGCAGGACCAGATCGGGGTTGTGGGCGTGAAACATCTCGATCGCCTGCTCGCCGTCGGCGGCCTGGACCGTCTCGTGGTTTTCGAGCCGAAGATTGATGTCGAGCCCCTGGCGGAGGCCGGCGTCATCTTCGACGATCAGGATCTTGCTCATGCGCCCATCGCTCCGTTCGGGCATCAGTTTAGCGCCAAACGCATGGAGGAAACGTCCCTTCCGCTTCGGCAATCGGTTCCAAGTCGTTCTCTCTTTTCGCGATCCGGGGCCCGCGGCAGCCAGCGGACCTGCTCCACCTCGTCACGCTTCCCGCGCTCGAAGGTTCCTGCGCGGCTCCGGCCGGGCGTGGCCCTTCGGGAAGAGGAGCCGGAAGGTCGAGCCCTCGCCGAAGAGCGAGTCGACCTCGACCTTCCCGCCGTGCGACTGCACGATCTGCTGCACCAGAGTGAGGCCCAGGCCGGCGCCCCGTCGTGTCTGCGTGTCGGAGAACTGTGCCCGGTAGTACGGTTCGAAAATGTGAGGGAGGTCCTCGGGCGGGATCCCGATTCCCTCGTCCTGCACCGCGATGCTCACGAACTCGGCATCCTCGGCGAGGAGGATCCGGAGGCGTTTCCGCTCGCCGGAGTACTTGATGCTGTTGTCGATCAGGTTGAGGAGCGCGCGCGAGACGGCCTCGCGATCCCACATCTGCTCTTCCGGATCCGCGTCGATCTCGACCTCGAGCTCGAATCCCCTGCTTCGAGCCCACGAATCGTACGAAGCGACGACCGACTCGACGAGGTCGACCGGGTCGACCGGGCTGAAGACCAGGGGTTGGGCGCTCTTGGAGAGGCGGGCGACGTCGAGCACGTTCTCGACGAGGTGGCTGAGGTGGATGACCTCCCGGAGCATCGAGTTCTGGATGTCGTCGCGGTCCTTCTCCGGAAGACGCGTCCCCCGTTTGAGCGTCTCCGCCCCCATCCGGATCATCGAGAGGGGCGTGCGGAGCTCGTGGGAGACGTTCGCGATGAGCGCGCTGCGGAGGCGGAGCGCGTCCGCTTCACGCTGGAGGCCGCGCACGGCGAACGCGCCGCCGATGGCGACCACGATCAGCGCGAGGATCGCGTAGCCGAGGCTCACGGTCCGGGGGTTCTGCCACCACGAGTCGTCGAAGAAGGAGTCGATGTAGGCGCGGATCGCGTAGTCGTGCAGCGGAGGCGCGAGCGGCACGATGACGGACGGGCCGAGCGCGGTGTCGACGAAGCCGATCTGCGCGCCGCGGCGGACGACGCCGATCTGGGTCCGGCGCCGCACCTCCATCGCTTCCGGCAGGTGAGCCATGTGGACCTGCGATTCCTGCTCGATCGCGCGCCGGACGATCTGGAGCAGTCGCGAGGGATCGTACGAGTAGCGGATCGAGCCGCTCGCCGTGAAGAACTCGCTGCGGAACGTGCGCGTGGGCTCGATCTCGAGATCCTGCGCCACGAAGATCGCGCCCGCCGGGTCCTCGTCGGGGAGGTAGAGCGCCGACACGATCCACCGGTTCCTCGCCAGCCACTGCTCGATCGACGCGCGCGAGGGAGACGCCCCCCGCTCGACCATCTGCCACTCTTCCGCCGCCTGGAACGTCTCCGCTCTGACGACCGCGTCGGCGCGGCTCGCCGAGATCTCGGCCGCGTGATGGAGGTACTGAACCGAGAGCGCGCCGAGAGCGCGCTCCGCGCGCGCCGAAAGCTGATAGGAGTGCCAGGAGAGGACGCCGAGAGCGCCGGCGACGAGAAGAAACGGGATCACGAGGTACGGCCGGAGCTGGGCCCGCGCGAAACGGGTCCGTGTCAGAAGTCGCGTGGAGCCGGAAGACATCACGGTGGGGAGGCTCCTCGTTCGCTACGGCCTCGGAGGCGGCGGTGCCTCCGCGTGCGCGTCGCGCAGGTGCGCCTCGACGATCTTCTCGATCGCCTCCTTCGGCATCGTCCCGAGCCGCGCCTGCACCCGCCGGATCTGGCCGTACCGCGTCACGATGAACGTGAGCTTCCCCTCCTTCCCGCTCGACTGCCGGAAGACTTCCTTCAACCCCTTGATCTCGATGCGCGTGACGTCGCGCCCGTTGACCGAGATGATCAGATCGTCCCGCAGAAAGCCGGCCGCCTGCGCGGGACTTCCCTCGACGATCGAGCGGATCATGATCCCGTACCGGGTCTTTTCGAAGCGGACGCCGAGGTATCGCCGTCCGCCGAGCATCTGCCGGATTTGAGCCTCGCACTCGCGCGCGGGCAGGGGACACGCGTCTCCCGCGAGGGCCACCGTGGGGATCGCCGAAGTGAGGAGGAGTGCAATGAGGGTCTTCAGCATCCGTCGAGGAGCTTTATAGGACGTTCGCGCCCTGGGCGGAGGCGTTCCGAGTTACAAAAGTGGAAAAGCGCGAGGGGGATTCCCGGGAGCGACGGGGTCCGAGGTCCGGGGTCACACGAACACGATCTCGCCGAAGCTCTCCGGGACGTGAAAATCGGGAGGGTTCTTTCCCGTCGGTCTCCAGGCGCAGTACTCATCGCCGAGAGCGGCGTCGCGGTCGATCCGGTAGAAGTTGGCCCGCCATCTCTCGCCGGCGACGGGGGTCGGCACTCGGAGGTCGGCGAACGGGATCGCGAGGAGGGTCTCGAAGCGCCACAGGCCCTCGCGTCCGCGCCGAACGCGCCGGATCGCCGCCCATGTGCCCGGGCTGTCCCAGGAGAAGTCGGCGCGCATGGTCGCGCGCTGGCCGTCGGGGGAGTCGATGGCCGCGTCGCAGAGGGTGCCGAGAGGGCTCACTTCGATCTCGAAATAGCGCGTGATCCGCTCCGGAGCGACGAAGATCTCGAGGACGTCTTCTTCCCAGAGCGGCTCGTCGCGTCCGAGGCGCGTCGCGAGGATCGACGCGTCGACGCCGGAGTAGAGCACGTAGAGCCGCTCCTGGTCGCGAAAGAGGTGGACGAGCGTCGCGAGGCGCGCCGGAGACGCGTCGTGAGATCGCGTCAGAGGCAGAGGGGGGCACCCCTCCTGCAAGTTCCAGGGCTCGGTGGAGTCGAACTTCCGGAGCGGGACCTTCACTGCGGTTGGGGGCGGCACGGCGGGCGATCTTAACGCAGGGAGCGGGCACATTGCGTGCAGTCGAGGCGTCTGACGCCATGGATTTCGAATTCGATGAGTTGAAGCGTGAGTTTCTCCTGGAAGCGACGTCGAAGGTCGACGAGATCGCCTCGCTGATCCAGGGAGAGGGGATGGCCGATTCCGCACGGGAACGGGCCTTCTACCTCGCCCATCAGTTGAAGGGGGCGGGCGGCAGCTACGGGTTCGCCACGATCTCGACGGAGGCGGCCGCGCTCGAGAAGGACCTGGAGAAGATCCCGCCCGACCCCGCCACGATCGAGCGACGGATCGCGCATCTCAGCGAGGTCATCCGTGAGAGCCGCCAGTCGCTCGCGTAGGGGCGCGCCGAGCGCCGCGCCGGCGGCCCGTCACGCCGTCCGCGGCGGAAACTCCCGTTCCCGTTTTCTCCGCTCCGCTCTCACCTGGTTCCGTCCACCCTCCTTCGCGCGGTAGAGGCAGCCGTCCGCGTCCTCGATGAGGGCTTTCGGCGTGGCGATGTCCGGGTGGGGGGCCGAGGAGATGCCGATGCTGACCGTGACGCGGATGCTCCCCTGGTCGGTCTCGACGGAGGTTTCCTCGACGAGGCTCCGGATCTTCTCGGCGAACGAGAGCGCCGCCTCCATCTCGGTCTCGGGCATGACCACGGCGAACTCCTCGCCGCCGTAGCGCGCGGCGAGATCGGTCGAGCGGATCGACTCCAGAAAGATCCGCGAAACGGTCTTGAGCACCTGATCGCCGACGGCGTGGCCGTAGGTGTCGTTGACCTTCTTGAAGAAGTCGAGGTCGATGAGCGCGAGCGAGAGGGGCCGGTCATAACGGGCCGATTCGCTGAAGTGGCGCGCGAGCTCGTCCTGAAAGTGGCGGTGGTTGAAGAGGTCCGTGAGGCCGTCGGTGATCGAGAGGCGCTCGAGGCGGCGGTTCGCGGCGATCAGATCGTTCTGGAGCGAGACGATGCGGAGCCCCGCGCGGATTCGCGCCATCAGCTCGGGAGCGTGGAACGGCTTGGTGATGTAGTCGTCGGCGCCCAGGTCGAGCCCTTCGATCTTGTCGCGCTGGTCCGCCTCGCCGGTGAGCATGATCACGTAGCGGTTGCGCAGCGCGGGGTCGGTCTTGAGCTCGTTCGCGAGATCGATTCCGTCCATGTCGGGAAGGCGGCGGTCGAGGATCGCGAGGTCCCACTGCGCGTCCGGGAGGCGGTTTCGCGCCTCCTCGCCGGTGGTGAACTCGAGCACGCGGTAGCCGGCGCGCTTGAGAAAGAGCTTGACGAGGTTCCGGATCGCGCGGTCGTCGTCGACGATTGCGATCGTCTGATCTTCTCTGGTTTCCGTCATGAGGGCCTCGCGGCGAGCCGTGGTGGAAGGCGGCGCAAACTCGATGCCATGGGCGGGGGGCACGGTTCCGGAACCCTGCCCGGGCGTGGCGCCGTCTGCGGACAGCGGTTAACGGGGAGGTAGGAAATAGGAAGTAGGAAGTAGGAAGGGCCCGCCCGACCCGGCATCCCGCGGGTCATCCTGAGGACGCGAAGCGGCCGAAGGATCTCAAAATGCAGGAGCGGCGACGTCGGGGCGTTGGAGATCTTCGCTTCGGTTGGGTTTCCGGTAGGTTACTTCCTACTTCCTACTTCCTACTTCCGACTTCCTACTCCGAATATGATCCCCCCATGAACCGACCCTCCACCGCCCAGATCGAGGACATCGTCGAGCGCGCGCTCGCCGAGGACCTTCCCGACATCACGACCGAGGCGATCTTCGGGGCGGAAGAGAAGGGGAGCGCGTGGTTTCTGGCGAAGGAGGGGGGGACGCTCGCGGGGCTCCGATTCGCGAGGGCGGTCTTCACCGTCCTGGACTCCGGATCGCGGTTCGAGGAAAAGCTCCGCGATGGGGATCGCGTCGAGCCGGGAGCCGTGATCGCGACGATCGAGGGGACCGTCCGGGCGCTCCTGACGGGAGAGCGGACGGCGCTCAATCTCCTCCAGCGCGCCTCGGGGATCGCGACCGAGACGCGCCGATACGTCGATGCGGTGCAGGGGACGGGGGCGAGGATCTACGACACGCGGAAGACGATGCCGGGGCTGCGCGCGCTCGACAAATACGCCGTGACGGTGGGTGGCGGTGAGAACCACCGCTACGCGCTCCACGACATGTTCCTGATCAAGAACAATCACATCGACCGGGCGGGCTCGATCGCGCGCGCGGTCGAGCTCGCGCGCCGATCGGGACGGCCTGAAAAGGTGATGGTCGAAGTGCGCGACCTCGCGGAGCTGGAGCAGGCGCTCACGGCGGGCGCCGACCTGGTCCTGCTCGACAACATGGATCGCGCGACGATGGCGGAGGCCGTGCGAATCACCGCCGGCCGCGTTCCGCTCGAGGCCTCGGGCGGCGTTTCGCTCGCGACCGTGAAAGCGATCGCACATACCGGGGTCGACCGAATCTCCGTCGGCGCGATCACGCATTCGGTGAAGGCGCTGGATGTTTCGATGCGGGTGGGGACGCCGTAGGGGCGGCCTGCGGCCGCCCGGAATTCCGGCCCGGAATTCCGATCACGCGGACAGGAGAATCCGGGCGCGCGCAGCGCGCCCCTACGCGAAATACCCACGCGGTCCGCACGGTTTACATATCCGTTCTTTGACAATTGGGGGCGTACCGGCTTCGACGGGGACTCGTCGGTGCCGTGGTCGCATGCCGAGCTGGATGACCTCGTTAAACTGGTCCAACAAACGCAACTGCGAATAACGAACTCGCACTGGCAGCGTAATAACCTGTCACGCCCCGCGCGGAATGCTCACGTCCGCGCGTCAGGCGTCATGCTGTGAGCTAAGGTCTTCCGGGTGTCTCGACGGAGGATTCGAAAACTGATCGGGGCTGGCCTGATTCCGTTCCGCGCTTCCCGGGAGGATCAGGCGAGATTAAATGCGAAGCTAAGCATGTAGTGGCCCGGTTCCACGTTCTTCGGACGCGGGTTCAACTCCCGCCGCCTCCACCAATTGAATCTTCACCAGCGCCCGCGATCCCCGCGGGCGCATTCTTTCGCGATATGGTGTTTCTGCCGCAGGGCCGCGCAGGGAGAAGGGTGTTTGGAGTTAAGGGGGGGCGCGCGGCGTCGCGTTCGCTGTGAGGAGCGAAGATGGATCGCATCTGGTTGTGGAGATTGAATGCGACGCTGGAGGGGCTTCGCTTAATTGTGGTGGTGATAAGATGCGGGATTTGAAACTTAAAGTCGAGCGGTTGGGAGAAGTTCGCTTGTGTTGTAGGTAGCGTTGATTTAATTGGTGTGAAGGTGAGCATTAACAATTTTTCGAGCGTGATTAAGCTTTATGGCGTTCGAACGAGAGAGCGTAATTGGCTGACGGAAACGACGATGTCGAAGATTGGCGGGACGTGATATGATGGCGCGGAAGCATGCGTTGGTGGTGAGCATTTCGAAGCGATATTAGTTTTCGCAAGGGTATGAGACGCGAAAGATCGAAATCGGCGATTTGAGTGCTTAGTTTCGGAGGCGAGCCGTACGTAGGCGTTTAGGTTGCTTTTCGATGCACTTTGCTTGTAAGGTGGTAGGATATTTTTGAATGTATTTAAATTAAAGGTACTTCATGAACATTCGATACTGATTCGATCAAGCTTGGATTGAAGAAGCTTCAACTGGTTTATTGTAGATCTTGAGCTCGTTGTAAGGTGTTAGAACTTCGTGGGCGCGATCGTAGCAGCTAGGCTTTTTGCGTCAGATAGAGTTGGTTAGTTTCTGCCAAGCAGATGGCAGGTGTTCGCGCACTCGTCGATTCGCTAAGAGAATGATTGGGATAAAGAATGTTTGGGAAATGCTGTAGCTGTGTAAGCAGATCGCGGTATGTGATGTAACGATGGAGCAGTTAGAAGTGAATGAAATTACGGCTTTGAAAGATTTCGAATGTCGCGGGCGAACTTTACGTGTGGTTAAGTAATGTACGCAAAGGAAGGTAAGCGTGAGGTAAGATGGATCGCAAAGAGAAGGAGCGAGAGTAGAGTGGTAAGGGCGAGGTGTAAAGGAGTGAGGGAAGGGTAACGCGAACGACGGTGGGAAGAGGCGGGGCGGGGTAAGGTGCTGAACACGGCGAGCAACAAAGGGGAACCTGACCCGGCAGTACAAGGAGACGCCGCGGCCGGCGGGCAGGCATTAAAACCTGCGGCGCAAGGAGACGATCGTGACCGGGGGCAATGTCCGGATGCGGAAGATGGCGTGAAAAAGAGAACATGGTTTCAATGCGGGCAACGAAGGCTGGGTTGGAATCCGAAACGTAGGAGAAGCGAATGGCGAAGACACCGAAGAACTCGAAGCCTCTTGATTTCTGCGATGTGATGGGCGTCAACCTTCTAATCATCGCCTGTCGAAGAATTCGAAGACCGCAGGGAAGTCGTAGTGGGGGAATAAGAATCTCAGGTGCAGGCACAAACATTCTTCAGCGGCTCGAGAGACCTGAAAAAAAGAAGTAGCCGTGTACAATATGTACTGGTTGGCGTGGTTTAGAGGCTCAGAGCCTCTGCTCTATAGCGGATAGCACTAGAGGGGAGTGTGAAGTTCAACTCCGCCGCTCCACCAATTGAATACTCACCGGCGCCGCGCACCGCGGGCGCTTTTCTTCCGTCGGTAGCAGACTGACGAGGTGGAGATCGCCGTCTCAGATCTGATAGGTGGGGTCGTCGAATCGGGCAAGCAATTTTGGCGCTTTGGTGACGCTCTAGTTCGGAGCGAGTCTCAGGTGTCGACATGCGCGACGCATGCTCGGATCCTCATAGCAAACGGGACGAACATCTCCAATCACAGTCATCGCCGTCGGCTATTCAAGGCTGTAGCTCAGATCATCCAAACATTCATTCAATGGTGCTTCGCTGGTCGCGAAACTAAACTCTTCCTCACGGACCAGCCGACAATCTCTCAGCGTCAGCGAGGAGCATCGTCGAGAGAGCGGGCGATTGCATCCGTCATCCGTAGGAGCCGCTTGCTCCAGGTCGTCATCTATTGGCTCCTCGGCTAGAACGGTTACGAAGATGTCGTACGATCGGTTGGTTCGAGCTCACGCGCCGGAAGAGCATCACGAAGATCGCAGTAACGAGCTCGCTGCCGTTCTCAACCGCTCCGGATCTCCCTGAGCTTCGGGTGATCCGTTAAAGGAGTCCGGCAGGGCCGAGCGTTCGTACGTTCGCCGCCACGGCAGCAGGCCCGGATCTCAACGGGTAGCGACCGAGCCGGTCGGACTGTGATCCGCGAGCAGCGCTCGCGAGATCGTGAACTTCCCCCACGGACCATACAGAGTTGCGCAACCTCGAATGCAGTCCGCGGGCTCTCCGAAAGTAGTTGCCACGCGACAGCGGCGTTGCGACGACGGGCGACAGAACCTCCACGTTGGGTCCGAAAGTCGCTGGAAAGGAGATCGCAGTCAGGGTTAGTACGACAAGGAGGTCCCGGCTCACTGTCACTAGAGCGACGCGGAGCGACCCGAGGCCACCGTGCCTGGCGCACCCGCGCCGGACGCAACAACTCGCGCTGCTCACCCGGCGCGAAGCTCCGGAGTGGCGCAACAAACCTTGCTTTCGTCCTGGGTGCGGAATGCCGCCGCAGGAAAGTCGTTCGTCAGACTCGACCACGGACCGTCTTCCCGCCATGCTCGAGGCCGGCACGCGATTCCGAAGCTCGGAGCACGGCTCGAAACAGCGCACCGGGACCGCGAGCTGCAGAAACGACTGGAACGAAGCCGGCGCGGATGCTTCAGATCGGCCGCGTTGAAGTTAGGCGTCTTGGTTGGCGCGTCGTGGAGAACTCGTTCCCTCCATCCGGCGTCACCGTGGGGCGCTCTACCCCGGTGACACGTGCAAAATCGCTGATGCTGAGCGACAAGTAGTGACGAATCTCAGCAATGCGGTCGAGATGGCTCGAATGTGACGAGGGCGCGCACGAAAGATCGCAGTCGCTCCCTCGATGATTTCAGAGAGGGGTTCCGGTGCCAATGACATAATTCGGAAACGTTCTCGACGAACTGAAGCCGAGGAGCGAGCCGCGGCTACGACCCCGCGGACGATCTCGGCGTGCTCCTCGCGAAGCGGAGGAGCTCCGTCGCGCCATCGGAGCAGGGCGGTTGACGTCACTGACCCTCGAAATGCTAGATCGAGCGTGTGATGGAGTAACCCCAATCGTTCTAACGTGTCGCCAACTTCGAAAGGTGCTCGGACGGGCGCGAAATGATCGAAGTCAAGAAGTGCACAAGACGTCAACGGGAACTTCGCGCCTGATTGGCAGGTCGAGATCCACCAAATCGGGGGGTACGCTTGCCTGTACTAGGTAGAGCAGCGTATCACCATGAATCTGAATCGGTTCGCTCGAACTGGATGTAGGGAGCAGCATCGCGAAGGCCGATTCATCGGCAGCGCGCCGAGAAAGCTCGGATGCAAATAGTCAGCGAACGACCGCCGGGCTATGGATAGGTCGACATATCGGAGTAACGAGTGACATGCAGACGCTCGCGCAGTAGAAAGAGCGGCGATGAGCGCCGAACGGGGAACGAGATGTGGCTCGAAAAGCTCACGGCGTCGGGTGAAGCGCTTTACGCGCGCTCGAGAAAACGGATCTGACCGGCGGGGAGGCAGGCATGCGTCATTCGCTCCCGACGGGCCCTGTCAATCCTAAACCCTCGGCTAGATCCTCATGGCTCTCCTCGGCTGCAGCGTAAAGAGGAGAGAACGAACCTGTCCAGAACGACCACGAGGGGCGAGCGCGGTAGGAACAGTGCTTCCAGTGATCGACGCATGCGCAACTTTACAGCGAATCTTACACCACATATACGTTTTGCTTGCTCGGCAGTTTCGCGCCGCCTTATCGTCGTCCTTCGTCACAAGCCGACATAGCCCCGTTCAAACCCTCTGGCCGCATTTACCAAAATTGTGGGTAGGAATGCTGGCCCGTCGGGCAACTCCGTATTAGCGAAACGAAGCGACACGGTGGCGGCAACGGCTTCACTTCCAGCTTAGGAGGAAGATCATGACTGAGAGATCCGAATCCCCCGCGTCTCTCCATGGCGATCATTGTTAAGCCAGCTCTGGGTGGCGATGATCCTGCTGATTACGGCCGCCGGGTACGCGAACGAGACCCGCTACAAGGTTGACCGTAAGCGCCCTATCAGCTCCGCCGATCGGCGCCGCTTGATGAGCGATGTCCTTGACGTACTGGACGCTCGCGACGTCTGGTATGGAGTGGGGGGTGCGCCATTTATCGCGGCGAAACTCAAGGATCACAAACTTAGAATCCAGGCGCTGCAAGAACATCATGAGGGCGTCCGCGTCCCCGATCGAAGCGTACCGCTTCCGATGTAGCGCGGTACGAATCGAATCGAAGATAAATCAGCGCCTTCGGGCCGAGATGGCCCAACACAGCGAAGAATTGCTACGCATCGCCCAGCGGTCAGGATGGAGGGGTCGAGTCATCTGTTACTTGGACTCCGACGGACTGACGACATGCATCCCCGAGAGCGCCCTTCTCAGCGCATTCGTCCGCGGTCATTGGGAAGGTACGCGCTGGGTTCAGGACTGGTTCGACGAGGGTAGGTCAGAACCGCGCGAACGCGCTCGACCGAATCGTGAGTCGCTTTCAACTTGACCCTCGGAAAGACACGATGGTTGCGTGCGCGGACGGGCGTTGGTTTGCCGCAAACACATACGGAATCACCACGCCAGCTGCGGCACCCACACAACCGAACATGCCTTCGGTCGGCGAACTTGTCATTCATGCCGACACGCCGCCGCTCGTACATGGGCGACCAGCGGCGCGTGCCGGTCCGCTCCGGGAGGTCGACGGCGGCGGAAACTCAGACTGGGCGAACAACACAATTGAGATGATCGACAGTGAAGTCTCCGACTGCAAAGAGGGCCCCGGCTCAGCGGTGGCAGCCGGGTGGGAACTGTCCGGCCCTCTCGCTGACGCGCTGGATGAGCTTGGGCGTCACAGCAGGGTTGGAACTATCGGCTTGCTCCGACGTCCTCAACAACACTTCGGATTCGGCTCCGGATGCCGCCAAGAACAACAACAAGCAGAGAAGGGTAGAGTCACGGCAGAAGGAGAGCTAGAAAACCTTCGCCTCCAAGTCGAAGGGGCTCAGAGGGATGCTGAAATAGCAAAAAAAGAGGCTGACGACGCTGATCAGGCAGCGAAAGCTGCTGAGGAGAAAGCTGAAGCCGAGACCGATCCACAGAAGAAACAACAGGCTGAGGAAGATGCAGCGAAGAAGCGGAAGGAAGCCGAAGAGGCGCAAGCGGCGGCCCAGAGAAAAGCGGCGGAAGCAGAGTGCCGGCGACTGAGCGGTATGAGCTGCGCGGAATGGGAGGCGGCCAAGAAGAAACAGGCGTCAGCAGCAACCATCATCCGGTTCAGCGAGTGAAGGCGAAGGGCAACTCGAGGGAATCCCGTACACATCGTGTGCGTCGCGAAAAGCAGCATGGGAACGATTCAAGGCTGAGTGCGACAGGACGGACTTTGGGATCGCGTGGGTTCCGAGTGCAACGAGTTCCTGCGACGGAAGAATGGATGCGTCTCAACTTGGGCTATTAACCCTGGCCCTGATGGTGATCAGACTTGTCGGCAAGGCGTGATTGACGAAGCGACGGCGATGCGTGAAAGGCTGCCCACTCAAGAGCAGAGTGATGACTGCCGCCGACCCGAGCGACGACTTGGCCTGTGCTTTTCTTGATCGCGCGACGGTAGCGTTCAATCCGTGGAACATTTGTTCTGACCCTCGCGCAATGCCCAAAGATGACACTGTCTGCAAGGGGAGCCCGCCTGAGAGTTCTGTGCCGTCGGGGACAACGCCACCTAGACCGTACGCACACGTTCGAATACTAGGGGCGGTTCAAGTCATGGACACGCTCGGACTGGACGGCTTGGGGCTGAGGGTGCCGAGCAGCACTGGTACCCAACCGTGACGCGATGTCAGCACGTAAAAGCGATTCGACCGAAGGAACTTCTTAATCGCAAGATCGCTCGCTTCAGTGCCGGTACCACCGTCCTGCGGTAGGCCGCACCTAGCGATGGTGTACGCGAATATCCTGAAGTTTCTCTCCGGCGATTGAACTGCCGCCGAAAGACTCTCAAGCCATAGCTCCGGCCCCGCGATAATGCGCGAGAGAGAGGGAGCGGTTCCATCATTACGGTTGGAAGAAACCGAGGAATCGCGAAAGCAGACCTATGGAAAGTGCTGAATCGCATATAACTGATCCGCCGCAGTTTGCGATTATCACAGTCATTCGGGAAGCCGAGGAAAAAGTAAGGGATTACTTTGGCCTAAAAGGCTCGCAACGGCACGGCCACCGCGTTTTCTACACAGGGGAAACTCCTTGGCCCGGAAGGAGCGGAGTTCCCGATTCTGACCGCGAGATGCGCTGCGCGCTCGAATATACCCGCCGCTCTGCTGACGTTCGACCTGCTCAACTTGAAGCAACCTGATTACCTGTTTCTCGTCGACATTGCCGGTGGTGTCGCTTCTAATAAGACTACTCACGACAGTGTTTCGCTTGGTGATGTGGTGTACCAAGACAACCTTTCGTACTACTGAGGTTGTCAAGGTATCCGGTGGCGACGAAAAGGAGCGAAGGTTTTCTATTGAGCCGGCGTAAAGAGGAGCCCAAAGGGTCGCCGAGCAGATGCAGATGACCGCATTTAGCGGTGGCGGGACATAACCGAGAGTCGGCCACCGGGCGCTCCCGACGAGGCGCCGAAAGCGCTGAAGGGCGACATCCTTTGTGGAGAGAAGCTTCTAGCTGACCCCGAGTCAGAACTGCTGGCGAAGTTGCTTGAACGCTTCGACAACACGTTGTGCGTTGAATGGAATCCGCGGGAGTCGCTCGCGCCGTCCTCGAATATTGAGCGAAGTTCCCAAGCCGCTTAAGTTCATCGTGATTCGAGGCATCTCTGATTACTGCAACCGCGAAGGTAATCAGGAGACGAGGGAGCAATGGAGGAAGTACGCTGCAGCCTCCGCCGCCGCGTTTTCGCTTAATTTGGTTAGGCAGTTGATGGCGAGTCCTGACGCTGACAGGCTCCTGGCCGCGGAGTTTGAGCGAGTGCGACAAGCTCTCGCTGGGGCTGTTCGTCCCAGACAGGACTTCAACCTCACCCTTTCTGTCGGCCAAGACGAAAGCACCGATGTACTGCAATTGCTGTCGGACAGTCGGAGAGTCCTTCTTCAGGGAGGTGCGGGCGCTGGAAAAAGCGTCGAAGTTTATCGAGCGGCCCTCCGGGCGCTCGACGAGAACTCGCTTCCTGTCGTGGTGAATTTGAAGGACGTCGATCCCTTCTATCTTGACGAACTCATCGATGCTCCGAACAACGATGTCTACTCTGAAATGGACGCTTTGCTTAGCAGCGCGACGCCTCCAACGACCACTACCGTCTTGAAGGCGATTCCGAACGAACAGAAGCGCATTCTCTTTCTCGACGGGATGAACGAACTATATGGTGAGAAACAAGCGCAATGGGTATTCGACGTTGTGGAGGATTACTTGGCGGCAGCCACTAACACGAGTGTCGTTGTTACTGATCGTCCGACGCAGCGACGGAATTTGTCGTCGTCATGGAAAATCACGAAGTTGAATCTGGTGTCGCCCTACGTTGTTCGCGAGCAGCTGGAAGCAATCGGGTCCGATTTCAATGATGTCACCGCTCCTCAACTGGAGCTTCTCCGGCTCCCGTTTTTTCTCAACGTAGCCGTCCAAGCGAAGAATCCGCACTTTGGAACTGCGGCTGAAGCGTTATCGGCGTTCTTCGGGAAGCACCTTCACCTTTCGGAGCACCAAAGAAGCCGCTTGATGTGGCGGCGTTTCGTGCGTATGAGAGCGACCGGTCACGGACGTTCCGCCTGATGCGCTTCGCTGAGTCTATTGGCGAGGATATCGAAGAGATTCTGAGAGACGGAGCGATCCTCGCGCCCGCAGTGGCGGGAGAACTTCCTTCCTCCATCAGCTTCATCACGATTTTCTTGCAGCCCGCTACCTCGCGCGAAATTCCTCGGCATGGAACGATGAATCGTTTGACATTCTGACCTTCGAAACACTGTCGCTGACAACTCTGAACTTGGTGGTCGAGCAACTTGAAACTGCAGATGACGTAGACGCGCTTGTGCGAAGATCACGCGGAGGTCGGGAGTCGACCACGGCTCACGCTGCTGGCCTGAGCCCACGTCGATGCACGGACGACTTGGAGCTCGCAATCGCGTGTCTGATCGCTGAGAAGAAGTTTGATCCAATCAAGCACACGCGAATGCGAGCGAACCGGGGCCTGTGCGAATTCGAAACACCTATTGCTCGCGAGGTGAACGCGAAGATTACACTGTCGGGGGTAATCGAATACGCGGGCACGAAGGCGGGCACGCAGGAATGGTTCACGGAATGGCAACGATCTTTACCGGCACCATCCGATCGCGAGATGATCGCTGCAATAACAAGTGACAATCCCATACTCGGCTGGACGGCGGCGAATTCGCTCCGGCGGGCCGAAAGAGCCGCGGTGAGGTCCTACAGGTTGAAGACATTTTCAAGCGTGAATGGCAGTGGACACCGCGATGTCGAGACGATTCGTTGGCGTATCGTCCACATTGATCACGGCTGCGCGACGCTGAAGCAATACTCAGCTCCAATTCGCGCCGCCTAGCAACGTTGAGCGCGACAGAACCCCGCTGTTCGCCGCAACTTTTCAAGACTTGGCGAGCCTAAAACCGCTGGGGGTATACTTGGGGGTATGGCGATGTTTGCGAGTCGATAAGTCATTATGCATCAAACAGATGTAGTCGGCTTTCAACTCCCGCCGCCTCCACCAATGGACTCTCCACCGCGCCCGCGATCCCCGCGGGCGCTTTTCTTTTCGCGATATGGTGTTCTTGCCGTAGGGCCGCGCAGCGCGCGGCCGTTCCCCCGTTGAGGAGCGACGATGGATCGCAAGGAAATAACCCGGCAGTACAAGGAGACGGCGCGACGGCGGGGATTTTCGGGTGCGGAACGCCGCGACGGGAAAATCGTCTTCGGATCGACGACGGACTGCCTGCGATGCTCAACGGAGCGTTTCCAGCTGGAGCACGGCTCGCACGCGGATCGCGAGCTGCAGAAGGACTGGAACGAAGCGGGAGCGGACTCGTTCAATTCGAAGTTCTCGACGAACTGAAGCCGAGGAGCGAGCCGGGCTACGACGCCGCAGACGATCTCGGCGTGCTCCTGCAGATGTGGCTCGAGAAGTTCACGGCATCTGGGGAACCGTTGTACGAACGATCGAGAAAGAGCGCCTAAGCAGGAGCGATTCGCCCCCGGCGCTCGATGAGGAACCTTTCGAGCCGAGTCGGCCGCATTCGCCGCCCGGTACTGCTTTGCGACCTTCTGGTCCCCGGCTCGCGACTTCTCGAGGTCGGCGTCCTCGAAAAGTCGGAGCTGATCGCCGAGCGCGATCGCGTCATCCTCCTCGGCCCAAACAGCATAGTCGCGCCGGCGGGGCCATCGAACGACGAACGACGGAATCCGGGACAGGGCGGCGGCCGCGCCGCCAGCCATCGCTTCCGCGGCTGGGAGGCCGAATCCCTCCTCCTTGCGCGAGGGACCCAGGAGGAATGTCGCAAGAGTGGACCAGTTGGGCCATCGCTCGGGTGTCGAGCCCGACATGAAATTCGGCGGCGGCTTCCTTCGGCTCGTCCGCCGCTGGCGCCCATGGTGATACGCGCACCAGCTGGAATTCGCCTCCCATCGAGCGCGCGTGCAAGACGGCGTCATATCCGACGTCGATTCCTTTGAAGTCGATCTGCGTGGCGCCCGCAAGAAGCACCCGCGGAGGCTCATGCTCCGGGGCCGGTCCCTTTCGAAAGAACGCCTCATCGACGATCTGGCCGATGACGAAGATCTCCTGGCCGAACGGCGCGAGCAGCGGCTCAAGATGCGGGCTGACGACGAGCTTGGGGATCGGCAGGCGGTACGCGGCGTCGATCTCCGCGCGGATCGGCTGGTACGCCGTGAAGGTGAACTCGAGACCCTGGCAGAGATGGAGCGCGCGCGCGCCCGCCTTCTCGAACGCCGGCCCGACCGTCGTCCAGAAGGTCGCCGATCACGAAGTCGAACTCGTCGTACGAAGGTCCGCGGAAATCGTCGACGTACTCCCACTCCGCCTCGGAGCTCCTCCACGTCAGCGGAAGCCCCTTCGTGAAGATCGTGACGCGATGCCCGCGCGCGATCATCGCGTCCGCCTGCGCGAGCTGCACGCGCACCCCGCCCGAGAGGTCGGTGTCCTCCATCAGATAGGCGATGCGCAGGGGGGCGATCATCGGCCCAGAGTGTACATTTTCTCCGTTCTCCGTTCTCCGTTCTCCGTTCTCCGTTCTCCGTTCTTCGTTCTCCGTTCTTCGTTCTTGGGTTCTCCGTTGTCACGCTGCGACGTCCGCGGATTCAAAACCCCTCTCCCCGGCGGGGACTTATCGATTGGAAGAGAATTCATCATTTCGGGGAGAGGGGAAGGGGTGAGGGGTTGGAGCTCCCGGCTGCACAGACTCGACGGCACCTGGATGACCCCTCACCCCTTGCCCCTCTCCCCGGAACACGACCCCGAGCTTTCAGCGCTGTTCCCGCCGGGGAGAGGGGTAAAGGGTCTGCTCGAATACTCGCGCTCTCGTATCTGCGATGATTGTCTTCGTGAGTTCAGAGCACGGAGAACGGAGAACGGCGAACGGAGAACGCCGAGCGACCGCCTCTTCACCCTCCTCGCGCCCTTCCTCCTCCTCGCGCTGATCGCCCTCCTCCACGCGACGCCCTCGGCGAGTGGTGGAAGACCGACGACCCGCAGATCGTCCTGCACGCGATTCGCAACTCTCCCGCGGAGACGCTCTTCTCGCCGGTGCGACTGGCAGACGCTCTCGGTCGGATTCACGCCACTGGTCACGCTCTCGTTCGATCTCGACCTGGCGATCGCGGGCGTCCAGCCCGCTCTTTTTCTACGCGCACCAACTCCTCGCGATCGCGGTCGCGACGCTGCTGCTCTTCATTCTGCTCGAGCCGATCTGCGGGCGGTGGCTCGCGCTGCTGACGGCGGCGGGCGCCGTTGCCGGGCCCGCGATGACTCTCGCCGCGGAGTCGCTGATGATCCGCCACTACGTCGAGGGGCTCGCGCTCGCGCTGGCCGCGCTCATCGTCTGGCGCCTCCGGCCGGCGTCGTCGTTCTCGCCGGGGCGCGACGTTCCGGCCGCGATCTTCTATCTCCTCGCGGCGCTCGCAAAGGAGATCTACGCGCCGCTGCCGCTCCTCTTCGTCGCGGACGCCCTCATTCGCCGCGTCCCGCTCCGCCGCATCGCTCTCCGGCTTCTCCCCTCGGCCGCCGCGGCCCTCGTCTATCTCGCGTGGCGGCGCTGGATGCTCGGCTCGTTCGGCGGATACGGGGGGGCGGTCTCCCCGGCGGACCTGCCGGGCGCGGCATGGCATTCGGTTCAAGCGCTCTTCGCATCGGATCCGCCCCTCGTCTTCCTCGCGACTCTGTTGCTCGCGCTCGCGGCGCTCGCCGTCCTGATCGCGCGAAAGCCGCGAGCCGGCGCGCTGTTGATCGCGGCCCTCGGGATCGCGGTCCTTCTTCCCTTCGTCGGTGTCGGGGGTCTCGCCGAGGCGCGGTACGGGTTCGCGCCGGTGATCGTCGCGGTCGCGCTGACCGGGATCGGCCTGGCTTGCCTTCCAGCTCGCGTCGGTCTGACGGGCGGCGCGGTGCTGCTCGCCCTCCACGCGTGGGGAGGGATCGCGCTCGACCGGAACAGCGACCGGACGGACGCCTGCGGACGCGCCGAGGGGCTGTACGTCTGGCAGGCGCCGCCGGCGGCGCCGCCGCTGCTCGCCGGCTCGCCGGGGTGGTATCTCGCGGGACTGCGGGATCTGCGGCGTTTCTCCGGAGGAGGCGCATCGCCGCGCTTCGTCCTTTCTCTCGAGGGCGTGGACGCCGGGGCGGCTGAGCCGGAGGAGGTCGTCCGGATGGAAGGGGAGCCGCCCGCGGCGCGGCACCTCGATTCCGAGACGCTCCTCCGCGTGATGGAGGCGCGATCCCGCTTCGATCCCGCGGCTCCGATCGCGCTGCGCGTCGGCCTTCGCGAGCTCGCCGTGTCGTGGGATCTCGCGCCGGCGGCCGGTTCGAGATTCACCTGGCTGACGCTTCCCGAGTACGACGACTACGGGATTCCCCCGGTGGGCTCGCTCCGCATTCCCGCTCCCACCCCGGGCCAGCAGTTCCGGATCCGGCGGGATCTCCCCGACGGAACATGGACGCTCTCGCCGGTTTTCGATCTTCCCGCGGAAGGGGAGACGATCGAGTGGCGGAGGAGCGATCCGGGAGCGTGACGGGCGGGCGTTCCGGCACAAAATTGTTGTGGTAATCTCGATTTCAAAGAACGAAACTGAAATCGCTTGGGGCGCAGTTCGCCTCCAGAAAGGAGTCCGGGAATGGCCACTCGGAAGACCAAGAAGTCCGCAAAGAAATCCGCCTCCAGGTCCGCATCGAAGAAGGGCGCCCGGAAGACGGGCGCGAAGAAGAGTGCGCCGAAGCGCGGCGCCGCGAAAGCAGCGAAGAAGAAGGGCGCCGCCAGGAAGGCTGCTCCCTCGAAGCGCGGCGCGGCGCTGAAGCGAACCGCGAAGAAGGCCGCGCCGAAGAAGGCCGCAGCGAAGAAAGCCCCCGCGGGGAAGGCGGCGCCGAAGAAGGCCGCGGCGAAGAAAGCCCCCGCGAAGAAAGCCGCCCCGCAGAAGGGCGCGGCGAAGAAGGCGCCCGCGAAACGGGGGCTCCCGAAAGCGCCGCAGGCCTCCGCCCCGCCGAAGCCGCCCGCGAAGAAAGCCCCCGCGGGAGGCGCGGCCCGAAAGGGTGCTCCGACGGGCCTCGGGTCTTCGTTCGGCGCGCAGGGATCGCTCCTTCCCGAGCGGGAGTGGGGCGAAGAGCCGGAAGAGGAGCTCGACGAGGAGCCGCGCCGGACGTTCCGCCCCCGCACCCCGGCCACCGATCTCGAAGAGGAAGAAGTCTACGAAGAGGAAGAAGCGGAGACGTACGACCGCGACATCATCGAAGCGGACTACGATGAGGACGAGTACTGATTCGTTCTCCGTTCTCCGTTCTCCGTTCTCGGCTCTCGGTTCCAGGAAAAGGCGGCCCAGCGAGGCCGCCTTTTCATTCGCCTTTGACTTATGCGCGCCGCCTCTCCTCGCACCGCCCTCGCGCTACTGATCGCCGCGGTCGCGGCGGTCAAGATGTTCCTTCAGGCGACGATTCCCGGATTCCTGCAGGGGGACGACGTCGAGACCCTCGAGTCCGCGTTCCGCGCGGCGTTCGGGCTCCAGTACGACGACTGGGAGATCCGCTCACACCTTCTGCCGGAGCTGATCGTCGCGCCGCTCCTGCGACTCGTCGCTGCGCTTGCGGACGTCGGAATCGACGGGCTTCTCCTCGCCGCGTCGATTCCGTTCATCGTCGCCGGCGCGGTCACCACGCTCCTGGTGTTTCGCCTCGCGCGCGCGTGGGGCCTGGCGGAGAGCGACGCGGTTGCCGCCGCGGTCCTCTACGCGGTCCACGCGATCCCCGTGGTGTACGGCATCGGCGGGTTTCCGCGGGTGCTCGTAACGCCGCTGATTCTCTGCGCGGCGTTGCTGGCGACGCGCGAGAGGACGGTCCATCTCGCTGCCGCCGGGCTCCTCGTTGGCCTCGCCGGCGCGGCGCGGTACAGCGAATGGATGTTCCTGCTCCCGTTGCTCGCGATGGTCGCGAGCGGTGTGGTGCGGGCGTCCCGCCCGCCCCCGGGCGGGGGAGACCTGCGTGGACCCGAGGCGGGCGAGACGCCCGCACCACACGGCGCGAGGCGAGTGGCCGCGCGGCTCACATTCGCCGTCACGGGATTCGTCGCCGGGGCATGCGTCGTCGGCCTCTACGACCTCGTCTCCGGCGAGGGGGCGTTCTCGAGCCTCGTCGAGTTCGCTCGCTTCACGCTCGCCGGCGGCTCGTCCTCGGCGGAGGCCGCGCAGCCGTTCTGGTGGTACCTCGCGCGGCTCCACCAGTGGCTTCCGCTGACGGCGCTTCCGCTGCTGGTCTGGGGTTGGAGGAGGTGGCGGCGCAATGCGCTGTTCTGGGTCGCGCTGCCGCTGCTCGTCTTTTCGGTCGTGCACCACAAGGAGCTGCGGTATCTGCAGAACGTGATTCCCTTCGTGGCGATCGCGATCGCGGCGGGCGTTTCGCGCGCGAACCCTGTGGGACCCCTGCCGGGGTCCGGTGACGGAGACGGCGATCTCGATTCCGGGGGTCGCGCTGCGCGCGACACCCCGGCTACCTTCTGGCACGCCTCCGGCGAGCGGCGGATCCCCGCGATCGTGCAGCCATCCTCCGGCGAGCGGCGGATCCCCGCGATCGTGCAGCCATCCTCCGGCGTGCGGCGGATCCCCGCGATCGTGCAGCCATCCTCCGGCGAGCGGCGGATCCCCGCGATCGTGCGGCCATCCTCCGGCGTGCTCCCATTCGCCCTCCTCGCCCTCTCCATTCTCTGGGGCGCGTGGGGCGTGAACCGGCTCGACAAGCGCTCCTCGTCGGCCGTCGCCGCGGCGAGGGCGATCGCCGAATCGGGGCCGCGGGCGGTCGCGGTCGAGCAGGCATGGGCCTACGGCGATCATCTCTACTTTCCGGAAACGGCCGTCACCGATCTCCCCGTCGACCCCTCCCCGGCGGACCTCGGCCGCGCGGGCGAGGCGGAGTTCGTCTCGCTCTATGCGTCGCACGCCACGCCGCGGCGACGGGCGGAGCTCGGGCAGCTCGGCTTTGCGCCGTGGCGGGATTTCTCCGAGGGCGGCCGCCCCGTGGTGGTCCTCAGGCGCGCCCTTCCGCCCGGTTGACCCCCGGGGCGCCCCTCCGCTACTCTGGGGGCTCGCTGGATTGATTTGGGGCCGCTTGCAACCAGCCTAAAAAAAGCTAAATTGCCGCGGAAGCCGTGCGTTTGCTGGTCGCGCCCCACGATCCTTCGTGGGGCTTTTTGTTTGCATGACGTTCGCGGAGATCGCCGGAGAGCGGCCGCGCGCAGCGCGGCCCTACGGCCGCAACAGGGACGACTCGAATGACGAACAGCCGCAGGACCGAAGAGCTTCACGCACTCCTCCACCGCCGAATCCTCATCCTCGACGGCGCGATGGGGACGATGATCCAGCGCTACGGCCTCGATGAGGCGGCGTTCCGCGGCGAGGCGTTCCGCGAATCACGCAAAGGACCTGAAAGGCGCCAACGACCTGCTCTCGATCACGCAGCCGCAGATCATCGAGGAGATCCACCGGCAGTACTTCGAGGCCGGCGCGGACATCGTCGAGACGAACACGTTCAACGCGACGTCGGTCTCGATGGCCGAGTACGGCCTCGAGCACCGCGTCTACGACATCAACGTCGCCGCGGCCCGGGTCGCGCGCGCGGCGGCCGATGCGGTGACGGCGAAGGACCCTTCGCGCCCGCGCTTCGTCGCGGGGTCCCTCGGCCCGACCAGCAGGACCGCGTCCCTCTCGCCCGACGTCAACAACCCCGGGTTCCGCGCCGTCACGTTCGACCAGCTCCGCGACGCGTACTACGAGCAGGCGCGCGGGCTCGTCGACGGCGGCGCCGACATCCTCATCCCCGAGACCACGTTCGACACGCTGAACCTCAAGGCGGCGCTCTTCGCGATCGAGCAGCTCTTCCACGACCGCGGCGTCCGCCTTCCCGTCATGGTCTCGGCGACGATCACCGATCTCTCCGGGCGCACGCTCTCGGGCCAGACCGTCGAGGCGTTCTGGGCTTCGGTGTCCCACGCCCCGATGCTCTCGGTCGGGCTCAACTGCGCTCTCGGCGCGGCCGAGATGCGCCCCTACGTCGAAGAGCTCTCGCGCCTCGCTCCCGTGTATTTGAGCTGCTACCCCAATGCGGGACTGCCGAACGAGCTCGGAGGCTACGACGAGACGCCCGAGTCGATGGCGAAGATCCTCCGGGAGTTCGCCGAGGAAGGGTGGCTGAACATCGTGGGGGGGTGCTGCGGGACCACGCCCGATCACATCCGCGCGATCGCGGAGGAAGTGCGCGGCATCGCTCCGCGGAAGCCGGCGGCGCCGTCGCCCTACCTGCGCCTCTCCGGGCTCGAGCCGCTGACCGTCCGCGAGGACTCGAACTTCATCGTCATCGGCGAGCGGACGAACGTCACCGGCTCGCCGAAGTTCAAGAAGCTGATCTTCGACGGCGACATGGAAGGCGCTCTCCGCGTCGCGAAGCAGCAGGTCGAGGGCGGCGCCAACATCCTCGACGTCAACATGGACGAGGGGCTGCTCGACTCCGAGAAGGTGATGGTCGATTTCCTCAACCTCCTCGGCGCGGAGCCCGAGATCGCGAAGCTCCCGATCATGGTCGACTCCTCGCGCTGGAGCGTCATCGAGGAGGGGCTGAAGCGTCTCCAGGGGAAATCGGTCGTCAACTCGATCTCCCTCAAGGAAGGGGACGAGAAGTTCAAGCGAGCAGGCGCGCCTGGTGAAGCGCTACGGCGCGGCCGTGGTCGTCATGGCCTTCGACGAGAAGGGGCAGGCGGACACGGTGGAGCGGAAGATCGGGATCCTCTCGCGCTCCTACCGGATCCTGACCGAGGAGATCGGCTTCGAGCCGCAGGACATCATCTTCGACCCGAACGTGCTGACGGTCGGCACGGGGATCGAGGAGCACGCCGGCTACGGCAAGGCGTTCATCGAGGCGGTGCGCGAGCTCAAGCGCCTCTTCCCGCTCTCGAAGACGTCCGGCGGCATCAGCAACGTCTCCTTCTCGTTCCGCGGCAACAACGCGGTCCGCGAGGCGATGCACGCCGCGTTTCTCTATCACGCGATCGAGGCGGGCCTCGACATGGGGATCGTCAACGCGGGGCAGCTCGCAATCTACGAAGAGATCGACCCCGAGCTGCGGGACCTCGTCGAGGACGTGCTCCTCGACCGCCGGCCCGACGCGACCGAGCGTCTGCTTGCGTTCGCCGACGGGGTGAAAGGGAAAGAGAAAGCTCACGAGGCGAAGGACGAGGCGTGGCGACACGGGACCGTGGAGGAGCGCCTCTCGCACGCGCTGGTCAAGGGGATCGTCGACTACATCGAGGCGGACCTGGCCGAGGCGCGGACGAAGTATCCGAGCGCTCTGTCGATCATCGAAGGGCCGCTCATGGACGGGATGAGCATCGTCGGCGACCTGTTCGGGGCCGGCAAGATGTTTCTCCCGCAGGTCGTCAAGAGCGCGCGCGTCATGAAGAAGGGCGTCGCGTGGCTCCTGCCGTTCATGGAGGCCGAGAAGGCCGAGGCGGGCGACATCTCCACCCAGGGGAAGATCCTTCTCGCCACGGTGAAGGGCGACGTCCACGACATCGGCAAGAACATCGTCGGCGTCGTTCTCGGCTGCAACAACTACGAGGTCATCGACCTCGGCGTCATGGTCTCGGCCGAGAAAATCCTTCAGACGGCGAAGGAGCGGAACGTCGACGTCATCGGCCTCAGTGGGCTGATCACGCCCTCGCTCGACGAGATGGTCCACGTCGCGCGCGAGATGACGCGACTCGGATTCGACAGGCCGCTCCTCATCGGAGGCGCGACCACCTCGAAGCTGCACACCGCCCTCAAGATCGCGCCGGCGTACGCGGGCCCGACGGTCCACGTCCTCGACGCCTCCCGCGCGGTCACGGTCGTCTCGTCGCTCCTCGGCGAGGGACGGGACGCCTTCGTCGGCAAGCAGAAGATCGAGCAGGAGTCGCTCCGACAGCGGCATGCCGCCGCGGCGGGCGATCGGCCCATGATCTCGCTCGAGGAAGCGCGCGCCCGGAAGCCGAAGCTCGACTTCTCGGAGATCGCCGTTCCTTCGTTCACGGGAGCGAAGCTCATCACGAACGTCCCGCTCGAGAAGCTCGTCGAGGTCATGGACTGGAGCCCCTTCTTCCACGCGTGGGAGATGAAAGGGATGTACCCCCGGATCTTTCAGCACGAGGTCTACGGGCTCCGGGCGAAGGAGCTGTACGACGACGCGCGGCGGCTGCTCGACGAGATCGTCTCGAAGCAGCTCCTCACGGCGGAAGGTGTCTACGGCATCTTCCCCGCGAGCGCGGTCGGCGATGACATCGAGGTATATGCCGAGGCCGGCGCCGTAGGGCCGCACAGCGTGCGGCCGTTCTCCGCCGCCCGGAAACCGCTCGCGACGCTCCACACGCTCCGCCAGCAGCAGGAGAAGACGGTCGATCAGCCTTACCTGGCGCTCGCCGACTTCATCGCGCCGAAGGAAAGCGGGATCGCCGACTACGTGGGAGCGTTCGCGGTCACGGCCGGAGTCGGCGCGCGCGAGCTCGTCGAGCGCTTCGAGAAGGACCACGACGACTACAGCGCGATCATGGTGAAGGCGCTCGCGGACCGCCTCGCCGAGGCGTTCGCCGAGTGGCTCCACCGCGAGGCGCGGATCGCGTGGGGGTTCGGGCGGAGCGAGGCGCTCACGAGCGAGCAGCTCATCCGGGAGGAGTACCGCGGGATCCGCCCCGCTCCCGGGTATCCGGCGCAGCCCGACCATACCGAGAAGCGCCACATCTTCGACCTTCTCGGCGCGGAAGAAGCGACGCGCATGCAGCTGACCGAGTCGTTCGCGGTCTGGCCGCCCGCATCCGTGAGCGGCCTCTATTTCGCGCACCCGGAAGCGAAGTACTTCGCCGTCGGAAAGCTCGCGAAGGACCAGGTCTTCGACTATCACCTCCGGAAGGATCTTCCGCTCCGCGAAGTGGAGCGGTGGCTCGCGCCGAACCTCGGCTACGAACCGGAATCGTTCGATCCCGACGCGGCGTGCGCGTGTGGGAGGGAGCACGTGGGGGCGCTGACGAGGAAGTAACGACGTGACCTGCAGAGTGGCGCGGTCGCGCCGCCGCGAAGCGGCGGGAGACCATAGCCGGGGGCGAGCGAAGCGAGCCCCCGGTAGGCGGCGGGATCACGAATCTCGAGCCCCGAAGGGGCGACAGAAACCCCGAATCGTCTGTCGCCCCTTCGGGGCTCGGCCCTGTTTCTTCGCCACGGTTCCCGGGGGGTCGCTTCGCTCACCCCCGGCTATTCTCTGGTGCCGCTTCGCGGCGCGCGCGACGTGAGGGCTCGGGATGACATCCGCGCGCGCGTCGAACGCGCTGTCACGCCGCGCACACCTTCGTGCGACGTCGCGCACGGGCGGCTCCATGGGGCGGCCCGACGTTATCGCAGGGCAATGCGAACCGCGCGGTCGCTCGATCGGATGACCCGGCTCTTCCCGGAGGTGGCTGAGGAGGATCAGCCGCGATTTCGGGAGATCGTCGGGTTTCTCGCGGCGTCACCCCGGAGGCGTTCCCCCTTCGTGGCTGCCGCTCTGGAGCCGCGCGATCGTTCAGGCGCGGCGGGATCTCGGCGCCATCCTCTGCCATTGCTGCCGCGATCACCACGGCGAGGATCTCGCGCGCGAGCTCCTCGCGCGGATCCCGCCGGAGGAAGATCCCCTGGATTGAGTGAGTCTGTGGTGGTGGGATCGGTGGGCCCACTGGTCCCAGGGGGCTTCCCGTACAGGAAGGTGCGGTTCAGGCCGGTCTCATTTCAAGTCCAATTCCGCCGCGGCGGAGGTTCGCCGTACTCGACAAAGTTGGCACATTCGTGCTCAGAATCCACCGAGCTGGTCCGATGGCAAAAACCAGGAAGCCGTCTCCTTCTCCTCTCCCGGTGCTTGCGGTGGATCTCGGCGGTACGAAAGTCGCCGCCGCGCTGGTCAGCGTGCGCGGGCGCATCCTCGTCCGGGTCAACGAGCCGGTCGATACCTCGTCCGCCGAAGCCGCGGTCGAGCAGATCATCCGGATCGCGCGCGCGCTTCGCGGTCGCTCCGAGTTTTCCGCCGCGGGCATCGCGATCCCGGGCCTCGTGAGGCGGGACGGTACGGTCTGGGCTCCGAATCTTCCGGGATGGGACGCGATGCCGCTCGCCCGCCTCCTTCGGGCCCGCCTCCGCGTGCCCGTCACCGTCGAGAGCGATCGAAATGCGGCCGTTCTCGGCGAGGCGTGGCGCGGAGCCGCGCGCGGGAAGCAGGACGTCATCGTCCTCATCGTCGGGACGGGGATCGGCGCCGGGATCCTGAGCGGCGGCCGGCTCATCCGCGGCGCGCACGAGCTTTCCGGCTGCGCCGGCTGGATGGTGATCGAGGAGAAGCGCGACGAGATGACGAAGCGCGTCGGCGGCCTCGAATCCCTCATCGCGGGTCCCGCGATCGGCCGCATCGCAGGAGGATCGAGCACGAGCGTGGATCTCGCGGAAGCGGCGCGCCGCGGTGACGCGAAAGCGCGGAAGATCTTCCAGCGTGTCGGAGAGCGGCTCGGCGCCGCGCTCGCGAACCTGATCAGCCTCTTCGATCCCGAAGCGATCGTTCTCACCGGCGGCGTTTCGAGCGCCGCGGACCTCTTCCTCGAGGACGCGAAGAGAACGGCGCGCGAGCTCGGCCAACCCCTCTCCGCCCCCAGGGTCGACATCACCGTGACGAGCCTCGGCGCCGACGCGAACCTTCTCGGCGCCGCGCGCCTCGCGCTCGCCTCGTAGCACGAAAGGAGATCCACGTGAGTCTCGAGAAGTACAGAACCGCGATCTCGGGAGTCCTCGACCGCATCTGGTCGACGCAGGCGGACGCCATCCGGAACGCCTCGGTCATGATGGCCGACGCCGCGGCGAACGGGGGGCTCGTGCACCTCTTCGGAAGCGGCCACTCCGTCCTCCCGGTCCAGGACATCTTTCCCCGCTACGGGAGCTACCCCGTTTTCCGTCCGATGATGGACGCGCGCCTCATGTGGCAGAACGTCATCGGATCGGGCGGCGCGCGCGGGCTGATCTGGCTCGAGCGCCGCGAGGGATACGCCGAGGTCGTGTTCGAGAACGAGCCGGTCAAGGCCGGCGACGTGATGATGATCTTCTCCCACGGCGGCCTCAACGCGGCCGGGATCGACGTCGCGATGATCTCGCGCCGGCGGGGCATGAAAGTCGTCGCGGCGACCTCGATGGACAACTACCGGACGCGCGAGGCGACGCACTCGAGCGGAAAGAAGCTCGCGGACGTTGCCGACATCGTGATCGACAACTGCGTCGACGCGCAGGACGCGCAGGTCGACATCGACGGGTGGAAAGCGCCCGTCGCCGCGGGATCCACGGTCGCGTTCATCACGATCGCGATGGCGATCGTCGCGGAGGTCGCGGCGCAGCTCGCCGCCCGCGGGATCGCGCCACCGGTCTTCGTCTCGCCGAACGTGCAGGGGATCCCTGCCGACAACAATCTGCAGGTGTTCGCGGCATATGAGCGGGGGCTGAAGCGATGAGCGAGACGGCGGGAAAACGCGCGGGACTCTTCTGGTCGGCGGCGGGCGGCATCTTCGTGTTCGGCATCGTGCTGGCGATTCTCGGCGCGCTCTTCGGCCTGCCGGCCATGCGCGAGCGCCTCGCCATCGACCTCGCGCAGCAGGGCGACATCTTTCTGGCCCTCTTCTTCGGCGTCTTTCTCGCGACCGTCTTCGCGGGGCCGACCATCGACTCGTTCGGCAACAAATCGGTCCTCGCCGTCTCGGCCGCGCTCGTGACCGCGGGTCTGCTCCTGATCGCCGCGGCCGTGTCGTTCCTCCCCGCCCTCGCGGGGGCGTTCGTCCTCGGCCTCGGCGGCGGCGGCCTCAATACGTCGACCAACGCGCTCGTCTCGGACGTCTACCCCGAAAAGCGGGGCGCGATGCTCAACCTCCTCGGCGTGTTCTTCGGCTTCGGGGCGCTGTTCATCCCCCTGCTGACGGCCGTCATCCTCGATTACGTAGGCCCCGTCCAGCTCCTCTGGGTCGCGAGCGCTCTCTCGGCGATCTGTTTTCTCGTCTATCTGGTTCTGCCGTTTCCGGCGGCGCGGGAGGGCGGCGGTTTCTCACCGATGGGCATCTTCCGCGTCGCGCGCCACCCCGGGGTCCTCCTGCTCGCGTTTCTCCTTTTCTTCCAGTCGGGCAACGAGTCGGCGATCGGGGGCTGGACCTCGACGTACGTCGGATCGATGGGCGCGGATCCGCGGGCGGCGACGTGGGTGCTTTCCGGTTACTGGGCGGCGCTCATGCTCGGTCGGATCCTCAGCGCGAAGCTCCTCGAGCGGATGACGAAGCCGGCGCTGATCCTCGCGAGCGCGATCGGGTCCGCCGCGGGAGCGCTCGTTCTCCTCGCCTCCGGCTCGATCGCGATGATGGCGGTCGGCGCTGCGATCATCGGACTTTCCTTCGCGGCGATCTATCCGACGACGCTCGCGATCGCGGGCGACCGGTATCAGCAGAACGCGGGGAGCATCTTCGGCCTGTTGTTCGCCGTCGGCCTGCTCGGAGGGATGGGATTTCCCTGGGCGCTCGGACATATCTCGCAGGCGTGGGGAATCCGCGCCGGAATGGTCCTCCCGCTGATCGGCGCCGCGATGATCGCGATCCTCGTGGCGATCATCGGCGCGAGGGACAAGAAGGACGCTGTCGTCGTCCCGTAAAGGACGTGCCGTTCGAGGCGCCGGCAGAGGACCTCCCGAACGATGTCTTCGCCGCGCGGGTCGCGCGGCGGTTGAAGGTCGCGCTCGAGGCGCCGGAGCGCGCGCCGGCCGAGGAACCGTAGGGGCGGCGCGCGGCGGCCCGGAATCCCTGCATCGTGCCGAGGATCCGGCGCCGGACGTAAACTGACGTAGGGGCGCCCTGCGGGCGCCCGGAAAGGTCCCTGCACCCCGTTCCTGCATGTCGCTTCGAGGAGGAGACGATGAGCGAATCGAAAAAGAAGATCGAGCGCCGCGACGTTCTGAAGCTCGGAGCCGCGGCGACCGTCGGCTTCCTCGCCGGCGATCTCCGTCCCGCGCAGGCGGCCGTGCCGCCGATGCCCGAGAACGTCGCGACGCCGAAGGCGATGCCGACGCGGAATCTCGGCCGCACCGGCTATCGCGTCGGCATCTTCTCGCTCGGCGGGCAGGCGGCGATCGAGAAGCCGGACAACGCGGACCTCGCCGTCCCGATCGTCGAGAGGGCGCTCGACCTCGGCGTGAACTACATCGACACGTCCGCCCGCTACGGCGGCGCGGAGGCGCGGTGGAGCGAGCGGTACATCGGTGAAGTCATGAAGCGGCGGCGCCGGGAGGCGTTCCTCGCGACGAAGACGCACGACCGGACGCGCGAAGGATCGCTGCGCCTTCTCGAGCGCTCGCTCGAGCTCCTCGGCACGGATCATGTCGATCTCTGGCAGATCCACAACCTCTCGAACATGGCGAGGTCGACCAGATCTTCGCGCACGGGGGCGCGGTCGAAGCGCTCGCCGAAGCGCGCGACCAGAAGATCGTCCGGTTCATCGGAGTCTCGGGGCACGCCGATCCCGACGTGCTCCTCGAGGCGATCCGCCGCTTTCCGTTCGACACGATCCTCATGGCGGTCAACGCCGCCGACCCGCACCACATGAGCTTCGGCGCGAAGCTCCTCCCCCTCGCCGTCGAGAAGAAGATGGGGATCATCGGGATGAAGATCCCGGCGCGCGGGCGGATCCTCTCGACCGCGGGCAGTCCCGGAGGCGTGACCATGGAAGAGGCGATGCGCTACACGCTCACGCTTCCCGTCTCGACCGTCATCATCGGATGCGATTCGGTAACGCAGCTGGAGGAGAACGTCCGGATCGCGCGGGCCTTCACGCCCCTTTCCGAAGCGCAGATGGCCGCGCTCACCGTGAAGGCGGAGCCCGTGAAACGGGAAGCGCTCTTCTTCCGGCCATGGAAGGCTTAGTGCTCTCGGTTCCCGGGCCCTACGTTCGAAGCGCGATCTCGGGTACCATTCCCGTCCGCCGGCCCGTGCCGGGTTGACATCATCGTGAGCCCACCCAAAGACCGAATCGCGTTCTTCCCTCTCGTTCTCATCCTCCTTTCGATGTGTGCGTCCGCGGCGCTCGCCGGACTTCCGGGCACGGGAAGGGAGTACCGCGCGGTCCGCACGCCGGCGCCGCCGCACCTCGACGGGAAGCTGGACGACGAGGTGTGGCAGCTCGCGGCCCCGATCTCCGACTTCACGCAGCAGGAGCCGGACACCGGGGCCCCGCCGACCGAGAGGACGACGGTCCGCGTTCTTTTCGACGATCACGCGCTCTACATCGGCGCGCAGCTCGACGACTCGCAGCCGGTCACGAGGAAGCTCGCGCGCCGCGACTCCTTCCTCGCAGCCGACTGGTTCGCGGTCTATCTCGACACGCATCACGACCACCGGGTCGTGCGGATGTTCCGCGTCGGCGCCGGGGGTGTCATCCGCGACTCGATCGTCGAGAGCGACGATTTCCAGGGCGAGGACAGGAGCTGGGATCCGGTGTGGGACGGCGTGGCGGCATCGACGCCGACCGGGTGGTCGGTCGAGATGCGGATTCCGTATGCGCAGCTGCGTTTCCCCGATCTTCCGACGCAGGTGTGGGGGATCAACTTCCATCGCGAGATCACGCGCAACAACGAATACGACCGGCTCGTTCACGTGCCGCGGAACGAGTCCGGCTTCATCGCGCGGTTCGCGCATCTCGTCGGGATCGAGGGGATCGCCCCTCCGCGCCGGCTCGAGATCCTTCCCTACGTAATCACGCGATCGAGGAACGACGGAAGCGCCGATCCGGGCAACCCGTTCGCCGCCGACGGCGACGTGGAGCTCGACGGCGGGATCGATCTCGAATACGGGCTCGCCTCGAACCTCACGCTCTCGGCGACCCTCAATCCGGACTTCGGGCAGGTCGAGGCGGACCCCGCGCAGCTGAACCTTTCGGAGTTCGAGCTCTACTACGACGAGCGCCGCCCGTTCTTTCTCGAAGGGGCCGAGCTCTTCTCCTTCCGCGCGGCGGACCTCTTCTACTCGCGCCGGCTCGGCCGCTCGCCCCAGGGGCGCGTCCCGCCCGGCGCGATGTTTCAGGATGCGCCGCAGGAGACGACGATCGCCGGCGCCGTGAAGCTCTCGGGGAAGACGGCCGGCGGGTGGAGCGTCGGCGTTCTCGACGCATGGACGCAGGAGGAGCGTGCCCACTACGAGCTCGACGGCACGCGCGCCTCCGCGGTGGTCGAGCCGGCCACGAACTATTTCGTCGGCCGCCTCGCGCGCGACATCGGCTCGTCGGGCGCCATCGGCGGCATGGTCACCGCGACCCAGCGCTCTGACGGAGCGGGCCTCCTTCTGCACGACGAGGCCTACACGGCGGGCATCGATGGCTACCACTACTTCGGCGATCGCGACTACATCGTCGACTGGGGCGTGTTCGGGTCGCAGGTGTCCGGTGCCGCGGCCGCGATCGAGCTGACCCAGAGATCACCGGGCCACTATTTCCAGCGGCCCGACGCCGACTACCTCGACCTCGATCCGTCGCGGACGTCGCTATCCGGATGGGGTGCGAACGCGTACTTCGAGAAGCAGACCGGCAAGTGGCGCTACGCCGCCGGGGGGAACGCCGGGTCGCCCGAGCTCGAGATCAACGACATCGGATTCCGCACGCGCATCGACGTGATCTCGTCCACCTTCGCGGCGGGGTGGGTCGATCCGGAGCCGCGCGGGAAGATCCGTTCCCGCGAGGTCGAGCTCCACAAGGAAGACAGTTGGAACTTCGGCAGCGACCGCCGGCTCGACCGCTGGACCGCGAGCGGCGATCTCGAGTTCTCGAACTACTGGCGGACGGGGTTTCGGGTCCGGCGGCACAACCGCGCGATCGACGATCGCGCCACGCGCGGTGGCCCGCTCGCCGGAATGCCGGCGTTGACGCTCTACGAGCTCGAGGTCAGCACGGATCACCGGAAGGCGGTGAACGCCCAGCTCGAGCTCACGTACGACAGCGACGAGCTGGGAGGGTCCGATCGCGACGTCGAGCTTCGGATCCAGTGGCAGCCCTCCGAGCGGGCGAGCCTCGAGTTCTCCCCCCGCTGGAGCGACGCGCGGGTCGCGCGGCAGTTCGTCCGGCGCGTCGCCGATCCCGCGGCGGGCGCGACGTACGGGGCGCGCTACGTCTTCGCGCCGGTCGACACGAACGAGCTCGATCTCACGACGCGATTCGATCTCGCCGTCACGCGGAATCTCACCGTGCAGCTCTACGTCCAGCCGTTCGTCGCGCGCGGCGACTACGAAGGATTCCGCGAGCTCGCGCAACCCGCGTCGCTCGACTATTTCGAGTACGGCATCGACGGCGGCACGGTCGCCTTCGACCCGGCGACGAATCTCTACACGATCGATCCCGACGCCGCCGGCGCCGCGGCCCCCTTCTGGTTCCGCAATCCCGACTTCAAGGACCGCAGCCTCCGCGGCAACGCCGTCGTGCGGTGGGAGTTCCGCCCCGGCTCGGCCGCCTACTTCGTCTGGTCGCAGAACCGCGCCGCGAGGATCATCGACGGCGATCTCGATTTCGGCCGCGATCTCGACGCGCTGGCCGGCCTGCCGTCGGACGACGTGTTCATGGTGAAAGTCAGTTACTGGCTGGGGCTGTAGGGGCGCGCTGCGCGCGCCCGGAACTTCGTTCTTCGCGCGGCCCGGGTTCCGGGGTCCAAGGCCCGGGCGCCCGCAGGGCGCCCCTACGATGCGCGCCTGCGATACGATCCCCCCATGAAGCTCGTCGAATGCGTACCGAACATCTCCGAAGGGCGAAACCGCGAGATCTACGAGGCGGTTGCCGCGGCCGCGGCCGCGGTCGAGGGCGTGACGCTGCTCAACGTCGATCCCGGCGCGGAGACCAACCGCACCGTCATCACGTTCGTCGGCGCTCCGGAGGCGGTGCTCGAGGCGGCGTTTCAGCTGGTGCGGAAGGGCGTCGAGCTGATCGACATGAGCGCGCACCGCGGCGCGCATTCGCGCATCGGCGCGGTCGACGTCGTTCCCTTCGTCCCCGTCTCCGGCGTCACGATGGACGAGTGCGCGGATCTCGCGCGGCGGCTCGGCGAGCGCGTCGGCCGCGAGCTCGAGCATCCCGGTCTTCCTCTACGAGCATGCCGCGAGCGCGCCGCACCGGCGCAACCTCGCCGACGTTCGCGAGGGGGAGTACGAAGGCCTCGCGCGCAAGCTGCGCGACCCGCGGTGGCAGCCCGATTTCGGACCCGCGGCGTTCGTGCCGCGCTCGGGCGCGACCGTCATCGGCGCGCGCAAGTTCCTCGTCGCGTACAACGTGAATCTCAACACGCTCGACAAGCGGCTCGCGAACCGCGTCGCGTTCGACATCCGCGAGCGCGGCCGGATGAAGCGCGACGCCGACGACAATCCGATCCTCGACGCGAAAGGGGAGCCGGTCTGGGAGCCGGGGCTCCTCAAGTCGGTGAAGGCCGTGGGGTGGGCGATCCCCGAGTTCGGCTGCGCGCAGGTCTCGATCAACCTGACGGACCTCGACGTCACGCCGCTGCATCTGGTCTTCGACACCTGCGAGGAGCGCGCGCGAGAGCGCGGGCTGCGCGTGACCGGATCGGAGCTCGTCGGCCTGGTGCCGCTCTCGGTGCTGCTCGAGGCCGGCCGTCACTATCTCGCGCGGATGGGCCGCCCCACGGGAGTCCCGGAGGCGGCGCTCGTCCGGACGGCGATCCGCACGCTCGGGCTCTCGGAGGTCAAGCCGTTCGATCCGAACGAGCGCGTCATCGAGTACCGGCTCGCCTCCGGCTCGCCGCTCGCCGCGATGAGCGTGAGCGCGTTCGTCGACGAGCTCTCGAGCGAGTCGCCGGCGCCCGGCGGCGGATCGGTCTCCGCGCTCGCCGGCGGCGATGGGCGCGGGGCTCGCGGCGATGGTCGCGGTCCTCTCGCACACGAAGAAGGGATTCGAGGAGAAGCGGGAGGCGCTCGACCGGATCGCGGTGCGCGCGCAGGAGCTCAAGAGGCAGCTGCTCGCCGCCGTCGACGCCGACACCGCCGCGTTCGACCGGCTCCTCGACGCGATGCGGATGCCGAAGGGAACGCCGGAAGAGGTCCGCGCGCGCGAAACCGCTCTCGCGGATGCGACCGTGCACGCGAGCGAAGTCCCGCTCGGGGTCCTCGAAGCGTGTCCCGAGGTGATCGAGCTCTGTCGCGAGGTGGGCCGCATCGGGCTGCAGGCCTCGCTCTCCGACGCCGGGGTCGGCGCGCAGGTCGCGCGCGCCGCCGCCGCGGGCGCGTATCAGAACGTCTGCATCAACCTCGCGGGGCTCGGCGACGCGCCCAGGCGCGCGCCGCTACTCGCCCGCGCCGACGCGGCCTGGACCCGCGCACGAGAGCTTCACGCAGCCGCCGAAGCGGAGCTTCTCGACACGCTGCGCCGCGGGGCGGACGCGCCCCGGCCGGGGTAGGGCGGCGCCGCGGCCGCCGTTCTCGGCCGTCGGTTCCCCGAGAATCAAACCGTGTGACTGCGCGCACACGCTTGCGACGAAACGGGTCCGCCCGGTTGACGTCCCGTTCCACCGGTACCATAGTCATCCCCATCGCTTCCTCAAGACCGGTCTCACCAAAAGGGGTTTGCCATGAGCACGTTCTCCCGCTCCGCGGCCGTGACGCATCGGCTGGTCCGCACCGCCGCCGTCCTCGCTCTTCTCGTCGCGGGTGCTCCCTCGATCGCCGTCGCCGACTTTACCGGGACGTGGAGCGGCACGTTCAACGCCGTCTCCGACTGCAGCGGGACTCCGGAGATCTCGAGCGGCACCGCGACGCTCTCCCTGCTCCAGTCGGGAACGACGCTCACGGGGACTGCGGCTCTCAACTTTGCCGATTTCGGCTGCGGGGGTCAGCGCCGGTCGTTCACGATCGTAGCGTCTCTCGACGGCATGGTTTCCGCCGAAGGGTTCTCCGCAGCGGCGACGGCGCCGGGCCTCGGCCCCACGTTCATCGGCGGCGTGCTGGAGGGTGACGTGTTGACGTTCGCCCTGGTCGGCGGCGATATCCGGCTGGCCGGAACCCTGACGCGTACGAGCAGCGCCCCCCCCGCCTCGGACCTGACCGGCTCCTACAGCGGGACATACTCGGCGACCGAGAACGTGTCGGGCGAGTGCTCGAACATGAGCAGCATCTCGTATTCGGGGTCGATGGCAGGAAACTTCATTCAGGTGGGAAATGCGCTGAGCGGGCAGATGATCGTGCAGGGGTCGAAAGTCGCTCGCCCCGACGCGAACCGGATCTGCACGGTGGTCGATGAGACCGATTCGCCGGTCCTCATCCTTTCCGGGACGATCAGCGGGAGCTCCATCACGGGATTCGCAGGGAGCGCCATCGAGGAACCCGAGCCGTTCTCCGCGACGATCAGCGGAACGACCATCTCCGGCGGCAGTCTGGCGGCCGGCCAGGGCAATCCCTGGACGTTCACGCTCTCGAGGACCTCGACGTCCCTGGCGCCGGTGATCCTCGGCTTCGCGGCCGAGCCGCTCAACATTCAGCCCGGCAGGTCGGCGATCCTCAAGTGGGCGACCTCGAACGCGAACGTCGTCTGGCTCGATCAGGGAATCGGCGCGCGACCCACGACCGGCTCGGTCCGCGTCTCCCCGTCGGCTACGACTCAGTACACGCTGACCGCGAAAGGCGCCGGAGGCACCGTGACCGCCACGGCGACGGTCACGGTCACGGCCGCGCCCGCGGTCGTGATCCTCTCCGCGCACCCGGAAGGAATGCTCCAGAGATCGGGCGAGACGGGCGCGACCGATTCCTACACGCTCACGAACGTCGGAGGGGCGGCGACTGCGGTCACCCTCACCCAGACCGGAACGTTCTTCACGCAATCGCCGACCTCGTTCACGATCAAACCCGGCGCGAGTCAGACGGTGGCACTCACGGGCATCGCGCAGCCGGCTGGCGTTTACGAGGGAACCTCGGCGATCTCCGGCGACGGGGTGAAAGCCGGGGCGGCGGTCCCGGTCGTCCTTCTGTCGGCCGGCTCGCCGTCGGGGCCGGTCGATCCGCGGCCGGACACGCGGCGGAAGGAAATCGCGGCGCTGGCGGGACAGGATCCGATCGGCTCCGTTTCCTTCAGGAACCGCGGGACCGGGACGCTGGAGGCGATCGCCGTCTCCGATGCGGAGTGGATCGTTCCGCACGCACGCCGGGTCTCGATCCCTCCGGGGGAGGCCGTCTCGGTTTCCTTCACGATCCGGCGCAGCCTGCGGCCGGACGGAGCCTCGCCTCTCGGCGCGGCGAAGGCGAGATTCGGCCTCGTCTTTTTCGGCTCTCCTTTCAGCACATCGGGCAAGACGGCGATGGCGACGACTCCGGTTTCGAAGACGCTCGTCACCGTGGTGGACATCGTGAAGCCGGGTACGACGGCGAGCACGCCGCCTCCCCTCGCGGCGGGTGAGCTCGCGATGTTCGTCGTGGGCATGTCCTCCGATCCGGGAGAGACGGGCGACCTGCTCATCTCGAGCCGCAGCGATCAGGCCATTTCGGATTTGAAGATCTACTACTCGGCGACGGGGGGCACTCCGTCATGGCTGGCGGGGAGCATCTCGAATCTCGTCGCGAACTCCGCCGTCGCGTTGCCGGGGCTCGTGAAAAACGTCTTCGGCAAGGACGCGCAAACGGGAACGGTCCAGTTGCGAAGCTCCACGCTCAACGAGATCGCCGTGACGGGGACCGAGGTCGACACGTCGGCCGAGCACACGCCCGTCGTGACCGCGCTTCCGATCTTCCGCTCCGATCGGGGAGCCGACGCGGGTGAGGACATCATCCTGCCGGGTGTGGAACAGAGCAGCGCGGCGACGACGGCTCTCCTCATTCAGGAGATGACCGGCTCGGCCGCGACCGTCCAGATCGACGCATTCACCGCCGCGGGCGCGAGCGTCGGAACGGCGCGCACGGCGTCCATCGGAGCGTTCGGGCTCCTCGAGCTCGCCGACGCCGTTCCGAGCGGCGCGGCCTCGGTGCGCGTTCGGAACACGTCGGCAGGCTCGGCTCGCGTTGCCGCGGCCGCGATGGTGACGGATGCCGTTTCGGGAGACATCTGGACGGTCGTCGATGTGATGTCGGGGCTCCCTCTCGACGAGACCGTGTTCGTGCCGCTCCTGGGCGGACTCCAGCGCGTCGCGGGCGCGGAGACGGAGTTGCTCTTCCTCAACGGCGGAAGCGCGACAGCCGGCGTTTCTTTCGAGAGGCACACCACGCACCCGAGAAAACGCCCGATTCAGCCGCGAAGCTCGGCAAGCTCCGTCTCTCCTCCTTCCAGCGCCGCGGCGGAGAATCTATCCGTGGCTCCAAACCAGACGGTCTCTTCGGTTTCGACCGAGGGCACTGCCGGATATGCCGTCATCTCCGCGGGGAGCTCGGTCCGAAGCGCCGGCCGGATGGAGTTCGCGCCTGCGACGGGAGGCGGGCGTGTCGGGAGCAGCCTTCCGGCGATCCCGGCGTCATCCGCCATCGGTCTGGGCGAGAGCATCCGGTTCCCGGGAGTCGAGGATGCCTCGGACGCGACCGCGGCTGCCCAGACGCCGGTGACGTACTCGTCCGATCTCGTCCTCATCGAAGCGTCGGGAGCGGAGACGGGCGTGCGCGTGACGGTCAGGACGTCCTATGCGGTCACGACGACCCTCATGTCCGAAATCGTGGCCGCGACCGACGTGACGCTCGGCGCGAACCGCTTCTACCTGATGCGCGACGTCGTAAGCACGGTTCTCGGGGCGCAGCGCTCGCGCTACGGCGACCTGACCAACGTGACGGTCGACGTGGAGGTCATCAGCGGCACCGGAAGCGTCATCGCATTCGTTCAGTCGATCGACAACGCGTCGCGCGACGTGATCGTTCGAAGCCAGTAATTCGCGGGGGACACGCGCCGCATGGCGCGTGTCCGCCGACACATACAGCCGGGCTCGCGCCCGCGAAGATCGCCGCATGTTCCTGCTGATCGCGCTCGCGATCTGGTCGGCGATGAATGCGTACGTCCTCTGGCGCGTCGCCGGCCTTCCCGCGGTGAAGCGCCGCGTGCCGCGGCCCGCGATCGTCGCCGGGGGAGCCTTCCTCGCGCTCAGCTATCTCGCGGCCCGCATCGTCGAATCCCGCTCGGAGTCGTTCGTCGGGCTCGTCCTGGAGTGGATCGGCGCGCAGTGGATGGGGGCGCTCCTCATCGCGCTCGCCTGCTTTCTGATCGCCGACATGGTCACCGGTTTCGGTTGGCTGATGCGGCCCCGAGTCCCCACGATCCGGACGGCGGCGCTCGTGGCGGCGCTCGCCCTGACTCTGATCGCGGCCGCGAATGCACTACGGGCGCCGGCGGTTCGAGAGCACGAGGTTTCGATCGCGAACCTTCCTCCGTCCCTGGACGGGTCGGTGCTCGTCGTCATCTCCGATCTGCACCTCGGCCGGCTCGTCAGCGACCGTTGGGTGGCCGCGCGCGTCGCGCAGGTGGAGTCCCTCCATCCGGACATCATCGCGATCGCCGGGGACATCGCCGAAGGGGACGCCCCGCCGCAGAGCGAGATCTCGCGGCTCCGGGGGCTGCGCGCGCCGCGCGGGGTCTGGGCCGTCGCGGGCAATCACGACCGGCCGGGCGCGGATGCTCTTCTCGGCGAGGCGGGCATTCGAGTGCTGCGCGACGAGTGGAGCGAGATCGCGCCGGGGCTCCTCATCGCGGGCGTCGATACCGCGGGGCATCGCGCCGTCCCGGGGCGCGGACTCGTCGCGCGCGCTCTCGCCGGCAGGCCGGCGGGCGCGGCGACCATCCTCCTCTCGCACTATCCCCAGCAGGTGGAGGACGCGGCGCGGCTCGGCGCCGGGCTGATGATCTCGGGGCACACGCACGCGGGGCAGATCTGGCCCTTCGATCTTTTCGTGCGTCTCGCGTATCGCTACGTGGGCGGACGGTACGAGGTCGGCGGCATGCCGATCATCGTCTGCCGCGGGACCGGCACGTGGGGACCCGCGATGCGGCTGTGGTATCCGAACGAGATTCTGCGCATCGTCCTGCGGCGCGGGTGAGGATTTCGCAATCGACCAGCGGGCTCCCCCCCCGCGTCATCCTGAGGAGCGCGCGAGCGCGACTCCCGCGGCTCAGATGCGGTCGCGCGCGCCCTTTTCTCCCGAGTGCCTCGCGCAGTTGGCGCAACAGAAGAAGATTCCGTCCGCCTCGATCCCGTGGCCGAGGATCCGGCAGCCGCAATGGTCGCACGTGGGAGCGATCGCGTGCGCTGCGCACTCGATGCTGTCGAACACGTGACGCTTTCCGCCCTTGAGCACCTCGAACGATTTGTCGTAGTCATTGCCGCAGACTTCGCATACAGCCATGGTGCTTCTCCTTTCGAAATGCGCTGGAGGGCTGCAACGACCGTTCCGCGCTCGAAAGTGGAAAGGGCCGGGCCTTCCGCCGCCGGTCGCGGCGGGCTCGGGCCCGGCCCCCGGGGCGGGATCAGTTCAGCGGGCGCGCGGCGATGTACACCGAGTCGCTCGTGGTGTTGTCGAGAACCGACGCGTAGACGAAGACCGGCTGCGGCGCCTCGAAGAGCATGTAAAGGTTCTTTTCCGCGAGGGAGGGGACGACGAAGAGATCGCGGATCGCTCCGGGCGGGGTGGCGCTCCGCGGCGCCAGCGGCACCGGAATCGGCCCGGCGACGACGCCGTTCGGCCCCATGAGGGTCGCCGTGACGGTGACGTCGCTCGTGCCCGGATTCGCGAATCCGGCATTCGTCCGGAACTCGGGCGACCACTCGAGGTTGAGCACGATCCCCTTGGTGAGGCTCTCGGAGGCGTCCGACCCGCGGAGGAACTGGCCGAACGTTCCCCCCTGGGGAGACGCGCAGTTCGAGTCCGTGAAGATCCGCGCGGTGACTTCGAACGGCGCCCCCGCGTGGAACCGGATCGCGCCCAGGCCGGTGCCGCCGAGAAGGCCCCCGACGATGTCCTCGTAGATGCCGACCTGCCGCGGCGCGAGGGTGATCTTCACCTCGGGCGCCGCGCTGTTGTTCTGCCCGGCGGGAAGGAACGCCACGCCGATGTCGACCGAGGCGGTCGAGGAGGGATTGAAGACGCGCACGAACGTGCGGAAGAACGAGTTGTTGTTGCCCCGCACGCTTCCGGCGACCGGAAGGAAGACCACGCTCGTCTCGCCGGGGGAAGGCGGCGTCTGATCGCCGACGACCTTGATCATGCCGGCCATCCCGAGCCCGGCGGGCGCGCCGTGAAGCTCGCAGTAGTACCGGAAGTCGCCGGCGGTTTCGAACGTCCAGGAAAAGCTCCACGTCGAGCTCGAGGGATTTCCGCTCCGAAAGGTACCGTCGTCGGCGCGCACGTTGTGAGACATGTAGCCGGCTGTTGGTCCACGTGACGCTGTCGCCGACGGCGATAGTGAGGGTCCGAGGGTCGAAGGAGTTGTCGTCGACCTGGACCTGATGGGTGGCTGCCACGGCCGCCGCGGCGCCAACGATGAGGAAGAGAATCGCTGAACGAATGCTGTTCCGGAACATGGTGCCTCCCTTCCGCCGATAGGGGCCGGGCCTTCCGCCGCCGGTCGCGGCGGGCTCGGGCCCGGCCCCCGGGGCGGGATCAGTTCAGCGGGCGCGCGGCGATGTACACCGAGTCGCTCGTAGTGTTGTCGAGAACCGACGCGTAGACGAAGACCGGCTGCGGCGCCTCGAAGAGCATGTAAAGGTTCTTTTCCGCAAGGGAGGGGACGACGAAGAGATCGCGGATCGCCCCGGGCGGAGTGGCGCTCCGCGGCGCCAGCGGCACCGGAATCGGCCCGGCGACGACGCCGTTCGGCCCCATGAGGGTCGCCGTGACGGTGACGTCGCTCGTGCCCGGATTCGCGAATCCGGCATTCGTCCGGAACTCGGGCGACCACTCGAGGTTGAGCACGATCCCCTTGGTGAGGCTCTCGGAGGCGTCCGACCCGCGGAGGAACTGGCCGAACGTTCCCCCCTGGGGAGACGCGCAGTTCGAGTCCGTGAAGATCCGCGCGGTGACTTCGAACGGCGCCCCCGCGTGGAACCGGATCGCGCCCAGGCCGGTGCCGCCGAGAAGGCCCCCGACGATGTCCTCGTAGATGCCGACCTGCCGCGGCGCGAGGGTGATCTTCACCTCGGGCGCCGCGCTGTTGTTCTGCCCGGCGGGAAGGAACGCCACGCCGATGTCGACCGAGGCGGTCGAGGAGGGATTGAAGACGCGCACGAACGTGCGGAAGAACGAGTTGTTGTTGCCCCGCACGCTTCCGGCGACCGGAAGGAAGACCACGCTCGTCTCGCCGGGAGGCGGCGTCTGATTGCCGACGACCTTGATCGTGCCGGCCATCCCGAGCCCGCCGGGCGCGCCGTGAAGCTCGCAGTAGTACCGGACGTCGCCGGCGGTCGCGAACGTCTGGGTGAAGGACCAATCCGTGGCCGAGGCGTTGCCGTTGCGGAAGCTGTTGTCGTCGGCGCGGACGTTGTGCGGCATGTTTCCGTTGTTCGTCCAGGTGACGCTGTCGCCGACGGCGATCGTCAGCGTCTTGGGGCTGAAGAAGTTGTCGCCGACCGAAACCTCATGTCCGGCGCCGATCGCTGCGGTCGCCGTGAGGAGCAGAAAGACCATTACTGAAGTGGTGCTGTTCCGGAACATGGTGCCTCCCTTTCTCTGATTGGAGGCAGCATCGGAGGAAAGGTGACACTCGCCTCCAAGACTGCCCGGGTCGGTGCCTACCGGGCGCGGAGGCCCAGCACGAAATGAAAGTTCAGGAGCGGGTCGTTGATCGAGCCCCGCCCGTCGTTCCTGTCGACCGTGAGCGGCGAGTAGACGATCTCGCCGCCGACGGTGATTCCGGAGGCGAGGCGCCACCGTGCGCCGGCGTTCCAGGTGACGATCGTCCCGTCCGACCGGAGCAGGGTTCGATCGAGGAACCCCGACCGGAGGGCGCTCACCTGAAACTCGGCGTCCATCGAGGCGGCCGCGGCGCCTGCGTACAGCTCGGGGCCGCCGGGGGCGCCGATCGAGCGGCCGAGCTGAAGCTCGCCGCCGGTGACCGTCAGCCTGTACTCGTCCTGCGAGAGATCCTCGCAGGCGAACGGATTGCCGGGCGAAGCCGGAGGAAACTCGAGGACTTCGTCCCAGCAGGTGAACGCCCCTTCGATCGCGCCATCCTGTCCGAAGGCGCGGACGGCCGCTCTCCAGCCGTTGCCGAGCCGGATCTCGCGGCCGATCGAGGCCGACAGAAGGTTGCCCTTCACCCCCGAGATCTCGAGCGGAGGAACCCATCCCGCCATGACGTGAAGGCCGGCGGGCAGACCCACGACGATCCGGCCGCGCCCGAGGAGAGGGACCTTGTTGAGGTCTTCTTCCTTGATGCCGTCGAAGCCGACCCTCCGCTGGCGGAGCGAGAGCGAAGGGACGGTGATCGCTTCGACCTCGAAGGAAATCGCGCCGGGAGGGAGCGGCCGATCGAGCGCGCTCGCCATCGGAAGCGTCACCCCGGCGAAGAACTTCATCGCCCACGACTCGGGGCGATCGAACTCGAGGTCGATCGTCTCCTCGACCACCGGCTGCGCCGAAGCGACGGAGGCGAGGAGGAGCGTGGCAAGGAAGGCGGCCGCCACGAGAGAAGCGGCTTTGTCGCCCCGAGCGTAGGCAGACGCGGGCTGCGTCCGACCGCCGGAGATCGGAATCGCGGGTCATCCTGAGGACGCGAAGCGTCCGAAGGATCTCGAGATGCCGGAGCCGTGATTTCCGCATCTTGAGATCCTTCGCGGAGCCTGCCCTGAGGAGCGCGAAGCGCGACGTAGGGCTCAGGATGACGGAATGAGTGAGCTTCCCGCTATTCCGAGAGCAAGTAGCGAGGGATGACCGCCCTGTGATCTTCCGCGGAGCGCCCTCATGGCCCCGCCCGCTTCACGTCGACTTCGACGTTCACCACGGCCTCGCTCGCGACGAACCTGCTCCGTCCTCCCACGCCGAATTCGGTGCGGTCGATCGTCATCGTCCCTGCGAACCGGCCGGTCTCGCCGGCGCTGCGGAAGGTGAACGGCACGTCGACCCGCTCCTTCGTTCCGTGCATGGTGACCTCGAACGCGCCGCGATAGCGTCCGTCGCCGAGGCTTTCGAAGTGGTCGCACTCCATCAGGATCGTGGGGAACTTCTCGGCGTGGAAATAGTCGCCGCTGCGGAGGTGGCGGTCGCGAAGCCCGATCCCGGTCTTGACGGTGGCGACGTCGACCGTGGCGCGGATCGAGCTCGCGTCGAGCGCCGACGGGTCGAAGCGGATCTCCGCTTTGAGGCCGCTCATCGTCCCCTTCACGGGATGCCCTGCGTTCTTGACGACGAACGTCACGGACGAGCCGGTGACGTGCCACGCCGGCGCCTGAACCGCCGCCGTGGCCATGAGAATCGCGAGAAACGGGAGAACCATCGATATCCTCGGCTGATCGCCCCGCGATCAGAGGTACGGTCCATTAGAGCGGTGCCGAACGGGAAGGTGACAGCTCCGCCGGATGGAAATCGGCGGCCGCTTTCGTCTACCCTTCGTCCGCACGGGTCGAATCAATTGTCGATCGAGGTCACGAGGATAACCGATGCACCGCATTCGACGCATCACCTTCCTGTTCGCTCCGCCTCTGCTCGCCTGCGCCGTCGTGACGGGCTGCGCCAGCGGAGCGGCTCCCGCCGCGCCGCCCGAGTCCCGCGACTCTGCGGGCCGGGAGAAGGTCACGCTGCCGTGGCGCGATGACGCGGCGTGGGCATCGACGTATCGCCCGCTTCCCTCGAGCCCGGTACTCATCGCGAACGCCACGATCCTCACCGCGGCGGGCCCGCGGATTCCCAACGGGCGGATTCTTCTGCGCGACGGGGTGATCGAGGCGGTCGGAGACGCGACGCTCGAGCCGCCGGCCGGCGCGACCGTGATCGACGCGCGCGGCAAATGGGTGACGCCCGGAATGATCGACACGCACTCGCACCTCGGCGTCTACCCGGCGCCGGGAGTCGCGGGACTCTCGAACGGCAACGAGGCGACCGATCCGAACACGGCGGAGGTCTGGGCCGAGCACTCGGTCTGGCCGCAGGATCCGCAGTTCCCGCTGGCTCTCGCCGGCGGCGTCACGACGATGCAGATCCTGCCCGGCTCGGCGAACCTCTTCGGCGGGCGCGGCGTGACGGTCAAGAACGTCCCGGCGCGCGACGTCCAGGCGATGAAGTTTCCGGGCGCGCCGTACGGGCTCAAGATGGCGTGCGGCGAGAACCCGAAGCGCGTCTACGGCAGACAGGAACCGCGCGCCGTCCACGCGGATGGGCAACGTCGCCGGCTACCGCGCGGCCTGGATGCAGGCGGACAAGTACCGGCGCGACTGGGAGAAGTGGCGCGGAAGGCCGAGAGCGGCGAGGGCGGACGCGAAACGTCCCGACCGCGATCTCGAGCTCGAGACGCTGGCCGGCGTGCTCGAGGGCAACATCCTCGTGCAGAACCACTGCTATCGCGCCGACGAGATGGTGCAGATGATCGACATCGCGAAGGAGTTCGGCTATCCGGATCGCGCGTTCCATCACGCGGTCGAGGCCTACAAGATCGCGGACGTGCTGGCAGCGAAAGGCATCTGCGCCGACGTCTGGGCCGACTGGTGGGGCTTCAAGATGGAGGCGTTCGACGGCATCCGCGAGAACGCGGCGCTCGTTCACGCGGCGGGCGGCTGCGCGGTCATCCACTCGGACGACGCCGAGGGGATCCAGCGGCTCAACCAGGAGGCCGCCAAGGCGATGGCGGCGGGCAACGCGATGGGGATGAGCCTGACGCGAAGAGGACGCGATCCGCTGGATCACGATCAACCCGGCGCGCTCCGCCGGGATCGCCGAGAGGACCGGATCGCTCGAGACGGGAAAGATGGCCGACGTCGTGATCTGGAGCGGCAATCCGTTCAGCGTCTACAGCCGCGCCGAGAAGGTGTTCATCGACGGCGCGCTGGTCTTGGACCGAGACGACCCGGGACGGAGGCCGCAGACCGACTTCAGCGTCGGCATGGCGCCCGCGGAGGGGAACCGATGAGCGCCGCCCGCTTCCTGCTCCTCACGGCCCTCGCGGCGCTGTCGATTTCATCCGCCGCCGCGGAGACGATCGCGATCACCGGCGCGCGCGTGCACACGATGGGCTCGCAGGGCGTCGTCGAGAACGGGACGATCGTGATCCGCGACGGGAAAGTCGTGTCGGTCGCCGCTTCCGGCGCGGTGCCGGAGGGCGCGCGCCGGATCGACGCGCGCGGAAAGATCGTCACGCCCGGCCTTTTCAACTCGCTCACCAGGCTCGGCATCGTCGAGGTCTCCTCGGTCGAAGGGTCGGAGGACGTCTCGACCGAAGGCGACCGGATCACCGCGGCCTTCGACGTGGCCTACGCGATCAACCCCCGCTCGATCGTGATCCCGGTGAACCGGGTCGATGGGCTCACGCGCGCCGTCGTCGCGCCGGAGGCGGGAGGGAGCCTCATCGCCGGCGAGGGAGCGATCATCCACCTCGGCGGCGGCGACGACTACCTCGTCGCGAGGCGCGCCGCGATGTTCGCCGTTCTCGGCGAGCGGGGAGCGGGGCTGAGCGGAGGCGCGCGAGGCGCCGCGATGATGAGGCTGCGCGAAGCGCTCCAGGACGCGCTCGACTACGCGGCGAACCGCCGCGCGTTCGAGCAGGGGGAGAGGCGCGCGTACGCGCTCTCGCGGCTCGATCTCGAAGCGCTCGTTCCGGTCGTGCGCGGCGAGCGGCCGCTCGTCGTGACCGTCCACCGCGCGAGCGACATCCTCGCGACGCTCGCGCTCGCCCGCGAGTTCGGGCTCCGCCTGATCCTCTCGGGCGTCGACGAAGGATGGATCGCCGCCGGGCGGATCGCCGCAGCCGGCGTCCCCGTCCTCCTCAACCCGATGGACAACCTCCCGTCGAATTTCGAGCGGATCGGGGCCACGCTGGAGAACGCGGCGCGGCTCCGGCGCGCGGGTGTCACCGTCGCGTTCATGACCGGCGACGCGCACAACGCGCGCAACATCCGGCAGGCCGCCGGGAACGCGGTCGCGTACGGAATGCCGTGGGAGGAGGCCCTCGCGGCGATGACGTCCGTGCCGGCGCGCATCTGGGGAATCGCGGACCGCTACGGAACGCTCGAGCCGGGGAAGGATGCCGATGTCGTGATCTGGAGCGGAGATCCGCTGGAGCTGGCCACCGTCGCCGAGGCGGTGGGGAGAGATCCCATGGAGAGCCGAGAGTGGCGACGTACGGACTCGGCGCGGGGGTAAGAGAGAGTAGAAGGTAGAGCGGCGGGCTTCATCCGCGGCGAGCAGATCCCGATGGAGAACCGGCAGACGAAACTGCGCGACCGATATCGGAATCTCGCGCGGCCCCTCCCTCCGGCCTACGCCCATCCGTAGACGGTCGCCGTCCGCGGCGCCGGTTCTCGGTTCCCGGCTTCCGCCGGCGAATGTCGCGCGGCGTCCGGCGACGCCCACGCCGGGCGCTCGCCCTTTCCTGCGCTTGACAGCAGCCCGGGGCGGGCGTACGTGTGAGAAGGTCCCCGTCCGGACCGGAGGCTGTCGATGCGCGTCCCGCGGCTCGTCGTCTGTCTGCTCGCCCTCGTCCCGATCGACGCAGCGGCCGCGATTCCGACGGCCGAACGCGATGCGCTCGTCGCGGTCTATGAGGGGACCGGCGGGGCCGCGTGGACCGATCGCACCGGATGGCTCGGCGCTCCGGGAACCGAGTGCTCCTGGTTCGGCGTGGGCTGCGACGACCAGGGCGCGACGGTCACGACGCTGTCGCTTTCAGCGAACCATCTCACGGGATCGCTCCCGGCGAAGCTCGGCGGCCTCACGAACCTCCGCTATCTCGATCTGAGCGAGAACGCGCTGACGGGCTCGATCGGCAGCGAGATCACGTCTCTCGCCAATCTCGAGGGATTGCTTCTGACGCGCAACCCGATGAGCGGCGCGATCCCGTCCGCCATCGGCTCGCTGAAGAAGCTTCGCGTTCTCGCGCTCGACGAGAGCGGTTTCGAAGGCGCGATTCCGGCGGAAATCGGTCAGCTCGCCGCGCTCGAGGAGCTCTACCTCGATCAGAACCGTCTCACGTCGCTGCCATCGTCGATCGGCTCGCTTCTGAACCTCGAGGTCCTCGACGCCGCCGGAAACCAGATCACGGGCACCATCCCCAAGGAGCTGGGGTCGCTCGTGGCGCTCACGGGTCTGTACCTCCAGGAAAATCGTTTTACGGGAAGCATACCGGCCGAGCTTCGGGGCATGACGTCGCTCCGGGAGCTGGAGCTTTCGTACAACGATCTGAGCGGGTCGATTCCGAAGGAGCTCGGCGAGATGGTGCAGCTCGAAACGCTCGACCTCTCGGAGAACGCTCTCTCGGGATCGATCCCGAAAGAGCTCGGGAATCTCACGAACCTGCTGCGGCTCGGTTTGTACGCGAATGATCTGACAGGCGAGATCCCGGCCGAACTGTACCGGCTCCGGGTGCTCGAAGATCTCTGGCTGATGTCGAACTCCCTTTCGGGAGCCATTCCGGACGGCATCAGCGGTCTCGAATCGCTGCACTACCTCGTGCTGGAGAACAACCAGCTGACCGGGCCGATCCCGAAAGAGCTCGGCTCGATCGAGCCCCTCGAGGGGATCTGGCTCGGCGACAACCGGCTTTCCGGAGAGATCCCCGCGGAGCTCATGACGCTGCGCAATCTTCGAGGGCTCGGTCTCGGCGGCAATCCGCTGTCGGGATCGATTCCGCCGGCGATCGGAAATCTCACGAACCTCGAGGAGCTGTATCTCTACCACGACGACCTGACCGGCTCGATCCCGCGCGAGCTCGGGCAGCTGACGAAACTCGATATGCTCTACCTCGGCGGTAACCACCTGGACGGAAGCATCCCCGGCGAGCTCGCGGCGCTCACGCTGCTCACAGGACTGCACCTCGGCGACAACCGCCTGAGCGGGATCGATCCCGGAATGGATCGGGAATCTCACGCGCGCTCCGGGATCTCGGTGCTCGGCGGGAATCAGTTCTCGGGCGCTCTGCCGTCCTCGATCACGAAGCTCACCGCGCTGGAGAATCTCGACTCGGACGGAAATCGCCTCACGGGATCGATCCCTTCCGACATCGGCGCGCTGAGCAACCTGCTCTACCTCTCGCTTGGCGCGAACTTTTTCGACGGGACGATCCCGACCGGCCTCTGGACGATGACGAACCTGATCGATCTGAGGCTCGACGGACTCGATCTCTCCGGATCGCTCCCGGCGGATGTCGGGAATCTCACGAAGCTCGAGGTCCTGGAGCTCGGCGACATGGGACTCTCGGGCACGATCCCGCCGGAGATCGGGAACCTGGCGGCCCTTCAATACCTGTCGCTCGACGTGAATCGGTTCGCGGGCACGATCCCGCGCGAGATCGGAAAGCTCTCGAAGCTCCTCTCGCTCGATCTGTCGCTGAACGCGATCAGCGGGCCGATCCCGAGCGAGATTACCCAGCTCACGGCCCTTCAGGCGGCGAACTCGGACTTCGACTACAACGCGCTCTACACGACCGACGCCTCGATCGCCGCGTTCATCGATTCGAAGCAGTACGACGGAGAGTTTCGCGGCTCGCAGACCGTGACGCCGACGGGTCTCCGGATCGCCTCGGCGACGGACAGGAGCATGATCGCGACATGGACGCCGATCGCGTTCGTCGACGGCGAAGGGGGATATCGCCTGACGGCGACGCCGCATGGGGCCTCGTCCTCGACGGTGACCATGACCACGTCGAAGGAAGTCGAATCAGTGATCATCCGCGGCCTCAATGCAGCCACGACGTATTCGGTGACGATCGCGGCGCTCAGCTATCCGAACGGCTGGCAGAAGAATCTGGTCGGCAGCCCCGAGAGCGCGCCGGTGACCGGCACGACCGGGCCGGCGGTCCTCGCGCCCGCCGAGATCGCCATCACCGCCGCCGCGAAAGGGTTGATCCAGATCGACGGTGTTCCGGCGAACGAGGACTCGTTCACACTGACGAACTTCGGCGACGCCTCGACATCGCTGACGCTCGGCTCCGACGGCGCGTTCTTCACGATCGAGCCGAAGTCGTTCACACTCGGCGGGGGCGCGAGCCAGACGGTGAAGATCAAGTCTGTCCCGAGCCCCGTCAACACGTACTGGGGTTCGGTCTGGTTCGAAGGAGACGGCGTTCCCCAGGACCTTTATGTCTCCGTGTACCTGCTGTCGGTCGCGCGCCCTTCGGGAACCGTCTCCGCCGAGGCGGTGATCGCGCGCGTCGAGATCACAGGCGATCCGGGGACGGACTCGATCGGTCTCGCGCGATTCCGCAACACGGGGACCGCCACGCTCTCCGGCGTCGTCGTGTCCGACGTCGCCTGGCTCGTGCCCGCCGCCGAGCCGCTCTCGATCGGTCCGGGCGAGACGGGAGCGGTGAGTTTCACGGTCATGCGGTCGCGCCGCCCTCCGGGCGCGGGCGACGGCGCTCTCACCGGTATTCTCACTCTCATCTATGTCGACGGTTCCTCCGCGGGATCGTCGAAGCGCGCGATGGACGGCACAACGGGAGTGTCGAAGACGCTCGTGACCGTGGTCGACATCCCGAAGCAGAAGGTCGCGTTATCGACGATTCCGAGCCTCTCGACCGGAGAGGTCGCCTTCTTCGCACCGGGGATCGCGACGACGCCCGGAGCGACGAGGACGCTGGTCTCCGACGTCGCAATCGCGAACGCATACGGCACGAAGTCCGTCGACGATCTCAAGGTCTACTACGCGCGCCTCGGGTCGTCGCAGGTCTCGGTCGCGACGATCGGCGCGATCGCGGCCGATTCCGCCCTCACGCTCGCGAACGTCATCCCGAACGTCTACGGCGCCACCGCGGCCGAGGTTGGAACGCTTCAGCTCCGAAGCGCCGCTCTCGACAGCCTCGTCGTGAACGGCCGCATGCTGAACCTCGCGACCTCGGGCGGAAGCATTCTCGGCGAAATGCCGATTCTCCGTTCCGACCGTTCCGCGCGCGCCGCGGAAACGATCCTTCTCACGGGGGTCGCGAAGAGCGCGAGCTCGACGACCAATCTCTATATCCAGGAAACGAGCGGCAACGCTGGCGCTGCGCGGGTCGAGATGCTGGATGCGTCGGGGGTGGCCGTCGGCACGGCGCGCGACGTGACTCTCGATGCGTTCGGAACGGTCCAGGTAAACGATGCTGCGCCGTCCGGAGCGGTTACGGCGATCATCACGAACACCGGGACAGCCGGGCGAATCGCGGCGTATGCCCGGGTGAGCGACGCGGCGAGCGGCGACTCGTGGAGCGTCGTCGACTGGAGCCGTAATCAGCAGAAGGTCTTCCGGACCGCGGCGCTCCGCATTCCATGGGTCGCCTCATCGAAGGCTGCGACTGGATCGTCGCGGCGGCGTCTCGTCCGACGCGGATCGACGGGGGCGACCGAGGCGAATGCGGCGGAGACCTCGTTCACGACCGAGCTCTGGCTCCACAATCCGGGGGCGACCGAGGCGGTCGTCGAGCTCGCGCTGATCGATTCGAGCGGGAACCGCCGCACTTCGGAGGTCGCGCTCGCCGCGCGGACGACGAAGAGCTACACGGACGTCGTCGGCTCGATCGCGGGCGGGTCCTCGTCCGGCTCGCTGGAGATCGTGCCGCGGCGGGGGTCCGTCGTCGCGACGGCGCGGCTGAAAATCGGCGACGCCTGTGGCAGCTGCGGCGCGGTCCTCCCGGTGGTTCCCGCGGGATCCGGCCTGCGTGCCGGGCAGATGCAACGCTTCTCGGGGATCGAGGGGCCGTCGGCGGCGACGGTCGTCGCGCGGAAAGCGGGAACCTTCAGGACTGGATTCGGCGTGGTGGAGACCTCCGGGTCGCCCGTGAAAGTGAGGGCTTCGCTCAAGCTCGCCGACGGCCGCTCCCCCGTGTCGAAGGTCCTCTATCGCGACGTCTCGCTCGCCGCGGGATCTGCCATTGCATTCGACGATCTCGCGTCGGCGCTGTACGGCGACGCGCGCGGCGAGGGCGACCTGCACGATCTGCAGGTCGATTTCGAAGTGGTCGAAGGGAACGGATCGGCCGTCGTCTGGGTGACCGCGACCGACAACGCCACGGGCGACACGATCGTGCGGATCGAGTGAGCGTCCAGGGCGGCGAACGCGCGCGTGAGGAGAGCCCCTCGTGTCGCCGCGCTACCATCGTCCGGAGCCGATGAAGCGAGGATCGATCCCCAGCACGCCGATCCAAAGGGCCGTCCATAGAATCGAGGATCCCGCGATACTGCCGGGCCGATCCAACCGCGGCCGAGCGCTGGCGAGATGTCATCCTCGAGCGTAGCGCGGGATCCGGGCGGGTGGGTAGCGCGTGACGCGGCGACTGACCAGGGCCGGAGGATCGAAATTCGCGGGTCATCTTGAGGAGCGAATGGCGGCTCTCGCGCCATGGACCGGCGCCGCGTTCTTTCGCAGCCCCCGCCCAGATCCCTCGCTGCGCTCGGGATGACAATCGATCGCTCGGGCGGCGCGGAGCCGCGTCAAGCGCGCGAGGACTTCGCTCACCAGCGTCTGCGCCTCCTCCTGGATGCGCCGCAGGTGCTCCTCGCTCACGAAGCTCTCCGCGTAGATCTTGTAGATGTTTTCCGTCCCCGAGGGACGCGCGGCGAACCAGCCGTTGCGGGTCGTCACTTTGAGGCCGCCGATGGCGTTCCCGTCTCCCGGCGCGTTCGTGAGGATCGCCTCGATCGGCTCCCCGGCGAGCTCCTTCGCGCGGACCTGCTGCGGCGAGAGCTTTCCGAGGAGCGCCTTCTGCTCCGGGGTCGCGGGCGCGTCGGTGCGGGCGTAGAAGGGTGCGCCGTGGCGGCGCGCCAGCTCCGCGTAAAGCTCTCCCGGATCCCGGCCGGTGCGCGCGGTCATCTCCGCGGCGAGGAGGCCCATGATGATTCCGTCCTTGTCGGTGGTCCAGACGCTGCCGTCGCGGCGGAGGAACGAAGCGCCGGCGCTCTCCTCGCCTCCGAAGCCGAGCGTCCCGGCGAGCAGGCCGTCGACGAAGAACTTGAATCCGACCGGGACTTCGTAGAGCGTCCGTCCGAGATGCGCGGCGACGCGGTCGATGAGGCTGCTGCTGACGATCGTCTTGCCGACGGCGGCGTCGCGCCTCCAATCGCTCCGATTCGTGAAGAGATAGTCGATCGCGACGGCGAGGTAGTGATTGGGATTGAGCAGCCCGGCGCTCGGCGTGACGATCCCGTGCCGGTCGTTGTCCGTGTCGTTTCCGAACGCGACGTCGAATCGGTCGCGGAGTGCGATGAGCCCCGCCATCGCATACGGCGAGGAGCAGTCCATCCGGATCCGGCCGTCCCAGTCGAGCGTCATGAAGCGGAACGTCGGGTCGACCGACTCGTTCACGATCTCGACGTTCAGGCCCCACCGCTCGCGCACGACGCCCCAGTACGCGACCCCCGCGCCCCCCAGAGGATCGACGCCGATGCGAATCCCCGAGGAGCGGATCGCCTCGAGGTCGACGACGCGATCGAGATCTCCCACGTACGAGGAGACGTAATCGTGGCGGTGCGTCGTCGCCGCCGCGAGGGCCTTTGCGAACGGGACGCGGCGGATGGAGGAGGGGTCCGCGAGGAGTCGATTCGCGGCATCCTCGATCGCCTTCGTCGCCGCCGACTCCGACGGCCCTCCGTGCGGCGGGTTGTACTTGAACCCTCCGTCCTCGGGAGGATTGTGCGAGGGCGTGACGACGATGCCGTCGGCGAGCCCCTCCTTCCGGCCGCGGTTGTATGTGAGGATCGCGTGCGAGATCACCGGCGTCGGCGTGTAGCCGCGATCGCGATCGATCATCACCTCGACGCCGTTCGCGGCCAGCACCTCCATCGCGGACACGAACGCCGGCTCGGAGAGCGCGTGCGTGTCGATTCCGAGGAAGAGCGGCCCGTCGATCGTTTTCGCGCGGCGGTAGTCGCAGATCGCCTGCGTGGTCGCGAGGATGTGCAGCTCGTTGAACGCCACCCGGAAAGAGGAGCCTCGATGGCCGGAGGTCCCGAACGCGACGCGCTGATCGCGGATCGCGGGGTCGGGGCGTTCGGCGTAGTACGCGGTGACGAGCCGCGGCACGTTGACGAGCATCCCTTCGGACGGGCGCTTCCCGGCGAGCTCAGAGGGCATGATCGGTGTTCCTTCCGTACGGTTCGAGTCGCGGTGGCGTGAGCATACATCGCGCCGGATTTCTGGAGGGATCGCTCCTGGGTCATCCCGAGCGTGAGCGAGGGATTTGGGTGGCGGCGCGGTGCCATAACGGCGATTCGTGCACCGCACCCCCGCCCGGATCCCTCGCTGCTCTCGGAATCTCCCGCATCAGCCGGAATGCGCGCCGCGAAGCGGCGCCAGAGAATAGCCGGGGGTGAGCGAAGCGAACCCCCGGGAACCGTGGCGGAGAAACGCGGTCGAGCCCCGAAGGGGCGACAGACGATTCGGGTCTTCTGTCGCCCCTTCGGGGCTCGGGATTCGTGATCCGCCGCCTACCGGGGGCTCGCTTCGCTCGCCCCCGGCTATGGTCTCCCGCCGCTTCGCGGCGGCGCGACGCGATCGACGCAATTCCGATCGACGGCGGCCGGGCGCAGCCCGCGCCTGCCTACGCTCGGGATGACATGGCTCGGCTGACGCTGGATTGCTAGAACGCCTGACCGGACGAGAAGGAGATGATGAAGCCCCGTTCGCCGCGAGGGTCGGGATCGAGCGCGTACGCGAAATCGAGCCTGAATAGATTTCGCGGAGCGCGCGAGAGGCCGAGCCGGAGGCCCACGCCGACGTCGGTCTTGAAGCCGCCCCACCCGGACGCCGCGCGCCCCGCCATGCCCGTGTCGACGAACGCCGCGGCGCCGGGGGAGAGGACGTGCCACAGCTCGCGCCCCAGGAAGACGCGGTGCTCGAGGTTCGCGATCAGCACGCGGTCTCCCTCGAACGCATGGAGGCGGTATCCGCGCAGCCCGGTCTCGCCGTCGGCGAAGAACTGCCGGTCGCGGTCGAGGTCCGAGCCGTAGTCGAGCTTCGCGTGAGCGATCGTCGTCTGAGGCAGCCGGCTCTCGAGAGGCCGGATGACCCACCCCTCGGCGTGGACGATCCCGTTCCGATTCCGCGCGCCGAATCGCGACTCGGCCGAGAGCTTGCCCAGCGCGAACGCCGCGGAGCCGATCGTCATGCCCCGCGCGAAGGAGGCCGAAACGAGGGCCGAGTCTTCGTCGGGGCCGAAGGCCGACGGGGAGATGCCGACGCGCGCCGTCAGATCGGTCCCTAGGTTGAAGTCCTCGATGTGGATATCGCGGTTCACCCATTGCCGCTTGATCCATCGGTTCTGAAGAAAGTGGTAGCCGGTGAACACGTAGCGGAACTCTCTCGGTTCCGGCAGCTCGCCTCCATCCACGGTCTCCTCGTTCGGCCGGAACTCGTCGCGCACGAAATCGAGGCCGAAGGAGACGCGGTGCGCGGAGCTCGCGCTGCGCCGCACGGCGAGACCGTATCCGGTCAGGATCCGGCTGTGGAGGCGAACGAACTGCTGGACCTCGCGGCTCGCTGCGTAGATTTTTTCGGACTGCTCCAGATCGTCGGCGAGCACGTCGACGGCCCATGGCGTCTCGATCGAGTAGAACGGGCGCGTGAGGTCGAAACGCGACTGGACCCCATCCGAGTTGTCCATGTAGAGCAGCTCGGCGTTCCAGTAGCGGCGGATGAAGGCGGGATCGCGGAGCTGGAGGCCCTGCCTGCTGCGGTCCGGGTTCTTGTCGTAGAGAATCGAGATCTCTCTGCCGGTCCCGAAGACGTTGCTCTCCTTCAGCTCGACCCCCCAGTCGCTGCTCCCTCCCTTGCTGCCGACCGAGATGCCGGGCTCCGTCGACCATGAGTCCTGCGTCACGACGGTCGACGTCGACGGTCCCGTCGTGCCGGTCGCTCGCGGTGACGGTCGCCGCCTTCAGGAAGTCGAGTTTCCGGAGGTTGCGCTCCGTCTCGGCGAGCTTCTCCGGGTCGAACGGCTCGCCCTCGCTGAAAAGAAGAAACTTCCGGATCACCCCGGGGTGAGTCGCGACGTGGAGCGCGTTCGTCCACCGATAACCCCGGCCTGCCGCCGCTTCCTCGTCGGTGAACACGTCCTCGGTCACGATCGTGATCGTGCCGACGCGTGGATCCATCTGGGCTGCGCGTGACCACGCGGCCGCGAGGAGAAGACCACAGACGAGAGGGGCGATCCTGCGGAACGTGTCACACCACCAGGCACCGGAAAGGGCCGGACCGGAATTTCGTGCACGATACGCTATCACGCCTTTTGAGGAAGGCTCGTCAGCGATCTCGGATATCCTCGCTCCCGCGATGATGAAGTACCTGCTCTTCGGGACGACGTACGCATTCGCCGCCGCGGCGCAACCCGGCCCGTTCCAGGCCTATCTGGTCGCGCAGGCGCTCGGCATCGGGTGGCGGCGGACGCTTCCCGCGGTGCTCGCGCCTCTCGTCAGCGACGCCCCGATCGCGTTCGTCGTTCTGGTCGTGCTCTCGCGCCTTCCACTCGCCTTTCAGCATGGACTTCACGTCGCGGGAGGGATGTTTCTTCTCTATCTCGCCACACGCGCGTTCAAGACCTGGAGGCACTACGAGGAGCCGCGGCAGGCGCCCGCGCAGTCGGCGCGCCGGACGCTCTTCGACGCCTCGATCGTGAACTTTCTGAACCCGAATGCCTGGATCGGCTGGTCGCTGGTCCTCGGGCCGCTCCTGCTCCAGGGATGGAGGGAAGCGCCCGGGCACGGGATCGCGCTGATCGGCAGCTTCTACGTGACGCTGGTCGCCGGCACCGCCGCGATCGTCTTCATCGTCGCGGGAGCCAGCCGCCTCGGGCCGCGCGTCGCGCGCGCTCTCGTCGCCGTATCCGTCGTCGCGCTCGCGGCGTTCGGCGGCTTCCAGCTCTGGAGCGGAGCGTCGGCGCTGTTGCGGGGCTGAGTGTCGGGCGGCTCCTACACGCTCGCGACGCTCGCCGCCGCGGCCACTTTCGCGAGCGCGTTCTCCAGATCCGTCCGCAGGTCCGCGACGTCCTCGCATCCCACGGCGAGGCGCACGAGCCCGGGGGTGATCCCCTGGCGCCGCCGCTCGTCGTCGCCCACGCCCTTGTGCGTCATCGACGCGGGGTGCTCGATGAGCGACTCCACCCCGCCGAGGGAGACCGCCAGGGTGATGAGCCGGACCGAATTCATGAGCGTCTGGCCCGCCTCGACGCCGCCGTGCAGCTCGAACGCGAGGACGGACCCGGGTCCGCTCATCTGGCGCGAGGCGAGCTCGAACTGCGGATGCGAGGGAAGGCCCGGATAGCGCACCCACGCGATCTCCGGCCGCGTCTCGAGCCACTTCGCGAGCTCGATCGCATTCGACTGCGCGCGCTCGACGCGCATGCCGAGCGTCCGGATCCCCCGGAGGACGAGCCACGCCTGGTGAGGGTCGATCGTGAGGCCGAAGGCGATCGCGGCCTCCCGGAGAGGGCGCAGGAGAGCGGCTTCCCGCGCCACGACGATCCCCGCGACCACGTCGCTGTGGCCGTTGAGCGACTTCGTCATCGAATGGAGGACGAGGTCCGCGCCCAGGTCGAGCGGCTTCTGGAGGTGCGGCCCGGCGAAGGTGTTGTCGACGACGAGCGGGATCCCCGCCTTTCGAGCGAGGGCCGCGACGGCGGCGAGGTCCACGAGATCGAGCGTCGGGTTCGCCGGCGTCTCCACGATACATCAGGCGCGTCTCCGGGCGGATGGCCGCCGCGAGAGCATCGAGGTCGGCGCACCCGACGAACGTGAAGCCCACGCCGAGCCGGGAGAAGTACTTGTCGAGCAGCCCGCGCGAGGGCCCGTAGAGAGGATGGGTCCCGACGACGTGATCGCCCTGACGGAGGTTCGCGAGGAAGACGAGGCTGACGGCGGCCATGCCGGTCGCGGTCGCGACGGCGCCCGCGCCGTTCTCGAGAGCCGCGACGCACTCTTCGAGCGCCTGCACGGTCGGATTGCCCAGGCGCGTGTAGATCGGCCCGGAAGACGTTCCCGCGAAGCGCGCCGCACCCTCCTCGGCCGACGGGAAGGCGAAGGTCGAGCTCTGATAGATCGGGACCGAGACCGCTCCCCGGTGGTTCGCGGGATCGAGCCCGCCGTGGATCGCTTTCGTGTTCTTCCCGGTGCCGTCGTGTCATCGTCTCTCCATCGAGTGGTTTGCGTGTGCTGCAGGCGAGTCCATGAAGGGACGGACGAATAAGAGGAACCCGGCCCGCAGGATCGCCAGCCGGAGAGGCTACAAGGGATTCGTCGCGCGGCGCGCGACCACACGCTTACCGGTCGCCGGTGACGGCGGTCACCGGAAGACTTCGACAACTGACCACAGATCTCGGGGCTGGGGACCTCGAACCTCAGACCACAGGCCGGGGACCTCAGACGCCGAGGTCCCCGGCCGGGTGAGGGGTCATCGCGTCAACCCATGCCCGATCTCGTAAAACCCGGGAAGCGAGATCGGGAGCTTCCCCTTGAACGGGATCTCTCCCGTGATCGCGCGAACAGCGGCGAGCTCCGCCGCGGGGTGGGTGTCGAACGTCAGGATGTAGCTCGGGACCTCCGGGACGTGCGAGAGCAGATAAGGGCTGCCGAACAGGGTGAAGACGAACGGCTTCTGCATCGCGGAGAGCTGTTTGAGGAGCGCGAGCTGCGCGTCGGTCAGATCGATGGATCCCTTGTAGGCGGCGACGCGGATGAAGCCCGTGACCACGATCGCGTCGGCCATGTCGCCCATCTGCCGCGCCATCGCGATCGCGTCGACCCCGGTCGTGTCGTCGATCTGGATCGTGACGGCGCGCGGGAACCGCTTCTTGATCTCCGCGGCGGCGGTCCGGCCGACGGGTCCTTCGCGCCAGCCGCTCGCGCGGTCGAGAAGATTCACGTGGAGCACGCGGAGATCCGCGGAGGGGCGGAGAGGGAGGGCGTTCTTCTCGTCGCGGACGAGCGTCACGGCGTTGTCCATGATCGCCTGCGCCGCGTCGCGGTGCGCCTTCGATCCGACGATGCGGGGGACGGCGAGCGGGTCGTCCGCCGGGGAGCGGGGGGCGAGGCCGACCTTCGCTTTCGCGCGGAGGAGGCGGCGGATCGACTCGTCGAGGCGCGACTCGGGGATCCGTCCGGAGCGGACGGCCTCGACGATCGCGCGGTGGGACGCGGCCGAGTCGACCGGGAAGAGGACGATGTCGGCGCCGGCTTCGACCGCGCGGACCGTCGCCTCCTCGTTGGAGAACTGCTGGCGGACGCCGGCCATGTCCATCGCGTCGGTGAAGACGATCCCGCGGAAGCCGAGGTCGCCGCGGAGGAGGCCGGTGAGGACGTTGTGCGAGAGCGTCGCGGGAAGGCCCTTCTGCGGCTCGAGCTTCGGCAGCCAGATGTGCGCGGACATGACCGCTTCCACGCCGGCGTCGATCGCCGCCTTGAACGGCGGGAGCTCGACGCGGTCGAGCCGTTCGCGCTCGAGATCGAGCACGGGGAGCTCGAGATGGGAGTCCTGGGCGACGTCTCCGTGGCCGGGGAAGTGCTTCGCGGTCGCGATCTGGCCGTGCTCCTGCGAGCCTTTCACGTACGCCTGCGCCATGCGCGAGACGGCGTCGACGCTCTCGCCGAACGAGCGGATGTTGATGATCGGATTGCGCGGGTTGTTCTGCACGTCGACGACCGGGTAGTAGTTGACGTGCACCCCGATGGCGCGCCCTTCGATCGCCGAGATCTCTCCCGCGCGCCGCGCGTTTTCCGGGTCGCCGGTCGCGCCGATCGCCATCGCGAGCGGAAGGCGCGTCGCGCCGGGAAACACGTAGCCGACGCCTCCCTCCTGATCGGCCGTGATGAACAGGGGGACTTTCGCGAGCGACTGCATCCGCCGGATCAGCAGAGCGACTGCGGCCGGATCGCCGCCGAACGTGTGCATGCCGCCGACGTGGAGCTCGGTCACCTCGCGGCGGATCCGCTCCCACTCCTCGCCGTCCTCCGGCTTGTAGGTGCCGCGGAAGGTCGGGATCAGCATCTGCCCCGCCTTCTCTTCGAGAGTCATCTTCCGGAGCGTCTGTTCGACCCAGCGCTCGTCCGCGCGCGTGAGCGTGCGGAGCGGCGCGGCGAACGAGGTGCTGGCTAGGAGGGAGAGGGCAAGCATCAGAATTCGCATGGTTCGTTCCTCGGTAGGGGCGGCCTGCGGCCGCCCGGAATTTCGATTTGCGCAAGACGAGGTTCCGGGCGGCCGCAGGCCGCCCCTACGCGTCTATCGCTTTCCCGGCGTGAGCCGGATGATCCGGACGCTCTCCGGCGGCATCTCGAGCGCCAGCCGCTGCGCGCTTCCCACCGTATCGAGCTGGACGGGCTTCCCGTTTGCCAGGTCGATCGCGGTCCGTCCGCCCATGTTCTCGAAACGGATCTTCGGCGATGCCGCCGCGAGGCCGTGATTGAAGATGATCGCGATGCGCTCGTCCCCGCTCTCGAGCACCCGCGCTTCCACCTCGGGCGGGCCCTCGACCGCGATGGGTCGGCCGATCGCCGCCCATCCGAGGAGCCCTTCGAAGAATTTGTCGAGCGTCTCGTCGGGCGCGTTCTCGTAGGCGGAGCCGAAGAACGTTCCGATCGTGAGCATCTTCCCTTTTCCGAACGTCGACTCGATCATCGCCGGCGCCCCGCTCTTCCAGCGCCCGACGACCTTCGCGCGATCGCCGGTCGGCGCGAGCGTCTCCTCGTACACCGATCCGCGGAGCACGGTTCCCTCGGGCAGCCCCGCGAGAGCGCCCGCGAGCGTCATCTCCGTCTTGTTGTTCGCGGTCTGCTGGACCGACTCCTCGCGGCACGCGCAAACCTCGCTGAGGCCGAAGCCGGGGATCACGTCCGTCGCGAAACCGGTCTCGTCATTCCACGCCGGCCTCGCCTCCGCCACGAGATGACCGCCGCCGCGGACGTATTCGATGAGGCTTTTCGCCACCGGAGCCGAGAGCATCAGCGGATAGGGGAGATAGATCAGCTTGTATTTCGATGCTTCCCCTTTCGCGATCTGGTCGACGTGGATGAAGTCGATCTGCACGCCGGTCGAGAAGAGGGCGCGGTAGGGACCGAGCATCGCGTTGCGCTCGATGTTTGCGAGCTCGCCCTGTCCCTGCGCGACGTACTGCGGCCGGCGGCCGCCGACCATGTACGAGAGCGGGTTGTAGACGATCGCGACGTCCCCCTGCACCGGCCTCGACTCGAGGAAGAGCTTCTGGTTCCGGTCGACGATGCGCGAGGCCTCGCCTGCCGCCTTCGCGCGCTCGGTGATCGTGCCGTCGAGGTTGATCAGGCCGAAGCCGCCCGACTCGTAGCCGGAGCTCATCGGGTAGTAGGCATAGACGTTGATCGCCTTCGCGCCGCGCGAGAGAGCGCTCCAGATCCAGATCGACTCGTCGTTCGGCGTGACGGTCGAGCTCACGCGCAGCGCGATCGTTCCGAAGCCGGCCTGCAGCTCGCCGACCCAGAAACCGTTCCTCCGCGCATACGCGGTCGACCGCGCGAAGTCGAGGAGCGCGCCGCGCCAGGGAACGTCCCGGCCGACCGGCTCCGGAGTGCTTCGGATAGAACGACGTGCCGAAGTAGTCGACGACCTCCGTCATCATCAGATCGTCGGGCGCTCCGTCGCCGATGAGAGGAGAGGTGAAGAGGTTCGTGATCGCCGCGTGGCTGGTCGTGACGCGGTCGGGAAGGACGCTCTTGACCGCGTCGAACCGCGCTTCCAGATCCTCGGCGAGCTTCCGCCGGATGAAGAAGCGCCAGTCGATGTAATCCGTGTACGAGAGGATCGTCCCGAGCCGGTTCGGCCCGACCTCGTCCCACGACTCGAAGCGGCGGTACCACGCCTTGTTGATCGCGTCGAGCGTGCCGTATTTGTTCTGCAACCAGCCGCGGAACCGCGCCTGCGAGTAGGGGCAGAAACAGAACTCCGCGTTCGTGAGCCAGTCGGCCTGCGCCCAGTTGATGATGTGCGGCTCGCTCCAGAGGTCCCACCCGAGGAACGCTTTCTTCCCCTTCATGTTGGTCGCGAGCGCTCTGTAGAAGCCGAGGATCGCGTCGCGGACGCCGGGATGGTCGAAACAGTAGCCGGGCGCCGCGTGCGAGGGCATCTCCTGGCCGCTGATCGAGATGAAGTGCGAGTCAGGATACTTCCTGCCGACCCAGTCGGGCGCCGAGTCCACGTACACCTGGATCACCAGCCGCAGCCCTTCCTCCTCCGCCAGGCGCGCGAGGACGTCCAGCGTGCCGGAAGTCGTACTTCCCTTCCCGCGGCTCGGCGCTCGCCCAGTCGACCCAGGCGCGCATCGTGTTGAAGCCGAGCGCGCGGATCTGTTTGACGTCCTTCCTCCAGATCTCGACCTTCGCCTCCGGGTCCTCCTCGAGCATCGGCGCCCGGGCCTTCCCGCCGCCGTACCAGACGGCCATCGGGAAGAACGGCTCGACGTTCTTCGGCTGGGCGATCAGGGAGGAGGGAGCGAGCGCGGCGAGGAGAAGAGCCAGAAGCAGGCGCATCAGAGGACCTCCGGGCGGAAGCGTATCGCGGAACCGGACTGGGCGGGGAGGGGCGGGGATCACCGCTGTTTTCGAGGGCGCGCGCAGCAGGGTCGGGAAGGTCGAATGCGACGAAGGTCCGATGTCCGCCCCCTCCTTCCCCGCCGTCACACGAGCGTGACACCATCGGCCACAGAACTGGCGATCGCTGCTGTTGTAGCATCCGCTTCCCGCAGCCATCCCGGCGCGGGACAGGCTACAGAATGGAGATCTGCCGATGCGCGAATTCACGCGACTTTCCGGCGCTCTCGCGATCGCGGTACTGGTCGCGGGCTGCGCCATCCGGACAGCTGACATGAGCACGACACCAACGACGCCTCCCGCCGCCGCGAAAGCTGCTCCGGCGACTCCGCTTCTCGCCGCATGGACGGGGCCCTACGGCGGCATTCCGCCGTTCGACCAGGTCCGAGTCGAGGACTTCAAGCCTTCGCTCGAAGCGGCGATGGAGGAGAACCTCGCCGAGATCGAGCCGGATCGCGAACGATCCCGCCGCCGCCGACATTCGAGAACACGATCGCGGCGCTGGAGGGCACCGGCCGGACGCTCGACCGCGTGGCGACGATCTACGGGATCTGGAGCTCGACCATGAACACGCCGGAGTTCCAGGCGGTCGAGCGCGAGATGGAGCCGAAGCTCGCCGCGTTCTCCGACAAGATCACGCAGAACGAGGCGCTGTTCCGTCGGATCGAGGCGGTCTACGACGCGCCGGAGAAAGCGAGCCTCACGCCCGAGCAGCAGCGGCTGGCGTGGCGCTACGACACGAACTTCGTCCGCGCGGGCGCGCGGCTCGACGCGGCTTCCAAGGCGCGCCTTTCGGAGATCAACCAGAAGCTCGCCGGCCTCTACACCGATTTCAGCCAGAACGTCCTCGCCGACGAGACCGACCGGTTCCTGGTGCTCGAGAGCGAAGCGGATCTCGCGGGGCTCCCGCCGTCGCTCCGCGACGCGGCCGCGGCGGCAGCCACCGCCAAGGGGCAGCCGGGCAAATGGGTCGTCACCAACACCCGCTCCTCGGTCGACCCGTTCCTCACGTACTCGGACCGGCGCGACCTCCGGGAGAAGGCGTGGCGGATGTTCGTCAACCGAGGCGACAACGGGGACGCGCACGACAACAACGCGATCATCTCCGAGATCCTCGGGCTCCGCGCGGAGCGCGCGAAGCTGCTCGGCTACCGGACGCACGCGCACTGGCGGCTCGAGAACACGATGGCGAAGACGCCCGAGGGCGCTCTCGCGCTGATGGAAGCGGTCTGGAAGCCGGCCGTCGCCCGCGTCCACGAGGAAGTCGCCGACATGCAGGCGGTCGCGGACAAGGAAGGGGCGAAGATCACGATCGAGCCGTGGGACTACCGCTACTACGCGGAGCGGGTCCGGAAGGCGAAATACGACCTCGATCAGAACCAGGTCAAGCCGTACCTGCAGCTCGAGAAGCTCCGCGAAGGGATGTTCTGGGTCGCGGGTGAGCTGTTCAACTTCGAGTTCACGCCGGTGACGAGCGTCCCGGTCTACCATCCCGACGTCCGCGTCTGGCAGGTGACCGACAGGACGACGGGCCGCGACGTGGGCGTCTGGTATTTCGATCCGTACGCCCGGGACGGAAAGCGCTCGGGCGCCTGGATGAACGCCTACCGCAACCAGGAGCGGTTCGCGGGAGAGGTCAAGACGATCGTCTCGAACAACGCGAACTTCGTGAAGGGCAAGCCGGGCGAGCCGATCCTCATCTCGTGGGACGACGCGACGACGCTCTTTCACGAGTTCGGCCACGCGCTGCACGGCCTCTCTTCCAACGTGAACTATCCATCGCTCTCCGGCACCGCGGTGTTCCGCGACTACGTCGAGTTCCCCTCCCAGCTCCTCGAGCACTGGCTCTCCACGCCCGAGGTCCTGCAGAAGTTCGCCGTGCACTACCAGACCGGCGAGCGGATCCCGCAGGCGCTCGTCGAGAAGATCGAGCGCGCGGCGACGTTCAACGAAGGATTCGAGACGGTCGAGTACCTCGCGAGCGCGCTCGTCGACATGAAGCTCCATCTCGCGGGCGATCGTCCGATCGATCCCGACGCGTTCGAGAAGGAGACGCTCGCCGAGCTCGGCATGCCCCGCGAGATCGTCATGCGCCACCGCACGCCGCAGTTCATGCACGTCTTCTCCGGGGACGGCTACTCGGCCGGCTACTACAGCTATCTCTGGTCGGACGTGCTCACCGCCGACGCGTTCGGGGCGTTCGTCGAAGCGGGCGGACCGTACGACCCGGCCGTGGCCAAACGGCTCCGCGACTACGTCTTCTCGGTGGGGAACACGATCGATCCGGCCGAGGGGTACCGTGGATTCCGCGGCCGCGACCCGAAGGTGGAGGCGCTCATGAAGAAGCGAGGGTTCCCGGTCGAGGAAACGAAATAGCTCCGGCCGTTACACTGACTGACGAAAGGGCACGGCCTCGCGGCCGTGCCTTTTTCTTATTTTTGAGGAGCCAGGCGGGCGCGCCGATGCGCGCCCGCCCGCCTGAAAATCAGAAGCGGAGTCCCACGGAGAAGCGGAACGTCCGCGGCGTCTGGTAACTCGACTCGCTCGTCGGCTCGCCGAAGTTCTGCCCCGGCTGCCAGTTGGCGCCCATGTCCTCGCACGCAGAGGCCGAGGCGCCCTGCGGGCACATGACGGGCGTGTCGGTGAAGGGATTGAACGCCGCGAGGTAATCCTCGTCGAGGGAAGTCAGAACCTCCTCGTTCCAGCCGTCGATCTCCTGCTCGTCGAAGACGTTGAGGACTTCCGGCTGGAAGAAGAGCTCGAAGTTCCGGATCTTCGCGGAGTAGTTCAGCGACAGATCGGTGCGGGTGAGGCCCTCGCCCTTGACGTTGCCCCGCCCGCCGAAGAAGTAGCTGACCGACGAGGGGGGGACTTCGTAGCCGAGGTCGCCGACGTAATCGCCTCGGGTCGACGCTTCCGTCATAGGAGGAGCGGAGACCCGAGTCGAAGTTCTGAAGCAGACTGACATTCAACTCGCCGAATGGAATCGGGATGCCGGCCGTCGCCCAGGCGCGGAGGCGGTGGCGCTGGTCGGCGTTGAGGTACCCGGTCGGGTAGTTCCAGCTCTCCTCGCGGTACTCGGGGTATTCGGTGGCGACGCCGGTGACGGGACCGCTGCCGCTGGTCTCGCCGGTGAGATTTCCGACGAGCCGCGACCACGTATAGGTGCCGCCGAGGCTGATCCGGGGCGCGAAGCGGTAGCTGAACTGCGTCTGCACGCCCGTGTACTCCCGGTCGTACACATCGCTGTCGTTGCCGACGACGGCGAGATCGTACGTATTGCCGAACTCGTCGCTCACCTTTCCCGTCGCACTGGTCGATTCTGCTCACGTAGAAGTCGTCCCAGTTGCGGAGGATCAGGTCAGCCCTCGCGAAGCCGTTGTTCCCGAAGGCGCTTCCCACTCCGAGGACCCACTCCTTCACGTTCGGGGAGGTGAGGCCGTTCGGGTCGAGCATCGAATCGGTCCCCGGCACCGACACGCTGCGGAACGGGCGCCGGTCGATGCCGCCGTTCGCGTTGAACCAGTCGAAGATCATCTGGATCGCCTGGTGCGTCGGGATGAGGGAGCTCGTCGGGGCGTTGACGTCGTTGTTGATGTGCGGGCCGCGGTAGTTCCACTGAAACGACGCGTTCCGGCCCGCGGCGTCGACGTCGTTGCCGATTCCTTCGGCGAGCCGGCCGACGTACTGGCCGTACCCGGCGTTGAAAATGAGGCGGCCGTTGGCGAACGGGTCGAAATGGACCGCGAGACGCGGGCTGATCGCGGAGTCATCGGCGATCTGGAACGTATGGTCGCCGCTGATCGCGTCGTTCTTGTCGAAGCGCGCGCCGATGTTGAAGGTCCACCGCTCGTCGAACGTCCAGCGGTCATTCAGGAAGATCGACTGGGACGCGTAATCGGACCCCTTGCTGAGCACGAAGATCGGAGTCCAGTAGATGCGGGTGAGCGTTCCGGACGAGCCGCCCGGCATCCTCGGGAAAATCTGGCCGTCGCGGATGATCGTCTGGGGAATGCTCAGGCGCCAGTCGCTGCCCGACTGGTAGTTGTTGACGTCGCGGACTTCGCTGAAATCCTCGTAGCCGACCTTGATGTCGTGCGTTCCGAGCTCCTGGGTCGAGAGGAACCACGTTCCCTTGACCGTGAAGAGCTCGTGGTTCCGCTCCTCTCCCTCCGGCTTGTACTTGAACGTCGGAGAGTTGTACCGCGTGCCGCGCGCACGATCGAGGATGAGCGTCCCCTGGATCATGTCGTAGTAGCGCGATCCCGAACCGAGGAATGCGTACTCCTTGCTGGAGTACTGCCCCTCGACGAAGAAGCGGCTCGAGAGCGCGCCGTTGTAGTTGAGCGCGAGCATCGTGTTCGGCGTCTCGCGCGAGGGGTTGAGGCTGTCGAGATCCATGATGACGTCGAAATGCTGGTTGGTCTCCGTCGGAGCGACGTCGATGTAGGAGGCGACGATGTTGTGCCGGGGCGTGATCGCGCCCGTCAGCTTTCCTTCCATGCGCGTCTCTTCGAGCGCGTGTGGATAGGTGATCGGGACGACGCCCTGGTCGCCCGTGCGCGCCGCGCCCAGCGTCGTCTGCCGGATGTCGCTCGTCTCCGCCGACCGCCCGGCGCCGAAGAACCAGAGGCGGTCGCGCAGGAACGGTCCACCGAGCGTCGCCTCGTAAATGTTGTTGATCGTGTCCTCCTGCTCGAGCGTCAGGGGCGTCTTCGAGGTCCAGCTCTCATTCGTGAAGTTCGTGCGGAAGCTCCCGCTGAACTCGTTTCCGCCCGATCGGGTGATCGCGCTCACCACCCCGCCCGTGAAATGCCCGTACTCGGCGGAGATCCCGCCGGTCATCACGGTCGTTTCCTGGATGGCGTCCTCGATGAAGAGGTTGTGCGCCTGACCCCGGAGGTTCTCGTTCACGATCGCCCCGTTTACGAGGTAGAGGCTGTCGTACGACATCGCCCCGGAGATGACCACGTTCCCGCCCGGGCCGTTCGAGTTGACGCCCGGCGCGAGGAGCGTGACGGACTGGAGATTCCGCGCGACGGGAAGGGACTCGATCAGGTCCTGATTGAAATTCGAGCTGACGCTCGGCGACTCGAGGACGGCCGTCACGGGCGTTTCCGCGGTCACCGTGATCGCCTCGGCGACCGCCGCAGGCCTCATCTCGACGTCGATCCGATCCGGGCGCGCGGCAGTCAGCACGATCTGCCGGCGGACCTCCTGCATTCCGGCCAGCTCGAAGCTCACCGTGTAGGGGCCCGGCGGGAGGAGCGGAAAGATGTAGTCGCCGGCCGTGGAGGTGATCGCCGTCCTCACGCCCTGCAGGTTCGGGGACGACACGGAGACGGTCACTCCTGGAAGCGAGGCGTCATCGGCCGTGACTTTTCCGCTGAGCGTTGCCGTCGGCATCGATTGGGCCAGGATGGAGGCCGCGAACGACGAGGAGTGCGAGACCGAACAGAGTCATGCGATTCAAGGAGTCCTCCCTCAGGACGCGACGTTGTGATTGACGTGCGGTGAGCGTAGCACCGGCCCGGAGGGGCCGCAACGTCGAGCGCCGCACAGCACCTTGTGACGGGAAGACGCGCGCCGCGCGGCCGGTTGCGCTAATCGCCGTGACGCGCCCTCACCTCTTCGGGATGCTCCCCGGCGACCTCGCATCGCTGCTCCGCGCGCGCGGGTTCGCGATGCGCGACGCGGAAGCGCGCCGCGTCCTCGCGCACGCGATCGGGCGCGGCGCAGGCCGGCTTCTCCGAGCGGAATCCGGTGCCGCGCACGGTACAGTCCGCGGTCGAGGAGATCTGCGATCGTCGGCCTCTCGAGATCGTCGAACGCGCGACCGATCCCACGGACGGGTTCGTAAAGTACCTCTTCCGGATGCCCGACGGCGCGCTGGCCGAGGCGGTGCGGATCCCGCTCGAGGCGCCGGGGCGCTTCACGATCTGCCTCTCCAGTCAGGTCGGGTGCGCGATGCGGTGCGTCTTCTGCGCGACCGGGCGGCTCGGCCTGTCCCGCAACCTCGAGCCGTGGGAGATCGTCGCGCAATTCGTCGCGATCCGCGACGAGGCGCCCGGCAGGGTCACGGGCGCCGTCTTCCAGGGGCAGGGAGAGCCGCTGCACAACTACGACGCGGTCGCGCGCGCGGCGGAGATCCTCGCGCACCCGTGCGGCGGAAGGATCGCGGCGAAAGCGATCACGATCTCGACCGTCGGCCTGGTCCCGCCGATCCTTCGGATGGCCCGCGAGCGGCGGCCGTGGCGGCTCATCGTCTCGCTCACCTCCGCCGTCGAGGAGCGCCGCCGCGCGCTGCTTCCCGTCGCATCGAAATGGCCCCTCGAGGAAGTGGCCGACGCGGTTCGCCGCTGGCAGGCCGCGGTCGGCGAGCGCGCGACGCTCGCCTGGGTCCTGCTCGGCGGCATCAACACCGGCGCGGACGAGGTCGACGCCCTCCGCCGCCTCTTCGAGGGCGTCCCGCTGCGGATCAACCTCATCGACGTGAACGATCCTCGGCCCCGACGGCTTTCGCCGCGCGACGGCCGAGGAGCTCGGCTCCTTCCGCGACGCTCTCCGGACGCTCGGCGTCCCGATCGTTCGCCGCTACTCGGGCGGCGCGGCCAAGCACGCGGCGTGCGGGATGCTGGCGGGGGTAAGGACGGTCTAGGGGTCTAGGCGTCTAGGAGTCTAGGAGTCCGGCTCCGAACTCGAGGTTCGCCTGGGACACCTGTCCAGGAATCCGAAGACCCGAGCCAAACCTCGCGACCCCTAGACTCCTCAGACCCGTAGACCCTAGACCCCGAGACCCCGAGACCCCTAGACCGGGTGGGTGGGGAGGGAGAAGCTGAACGTCGATCCCTTGCCGACGCGGCTCTCGACCCACGCGTCTCCGCCGTGAGCCGTCACGAGCCGCCGGACGATCGAGAGACCCAGGCCGGTGGACTTCTCGCCGCCCGTGGGACGCACGCTCGTTCGGACGAAATCGTGGAACAGCCGGTCGGCCTCGGCCTGCGGGATTCCCGGCCCTTCATCGGCGACCGAGACGACCGCGCGCTCCCCTTCGACCCGCGCGCGAATCCGCACGCGCGTTCCCGGCCGAGAGAACTTCACGGCATTGCTGAGCAGGTTGTTGATCACCTGTTCGATCCGCCTCGGATCGAACGCGATCGCGGGAAGCCCGGGCGGCATCTCCAGATCGAGCTCCATCGCCTTGCCGGCGGCCAGCATCCGGTTCACGTCGACGACACGCTCCAGAAACGCGCCGAGGGGCGTTTCGACGGGAACGAGATCGACGCGGCCCGCCTCGATCGCGCTGACGTCGAGGAGATCGTCGATGAGCTGGAGCATCAGGCCGCACGAGAGCTCCATCCGTTCGAGGATTTCCTTCTGGCGCGCCTCGAGCGGTCCGAACGTCTGCTCGCGCAGCAGCGTCGCGAACGATTGCACGATGCCGATGGGGCTCCGCAGATCGTGCGCCGCCATCCCCAGGAAGCGGTTCTTCGCCTCGTTCAGCTCGAGCAGCTCCTTGTAGAGCCGGCTCTTTTCGACGATCGCCGCCAGCTGTCCCGCGATCTGCAGAAAGAGCTCGACGTGAACGTCCTTGTAGGTATCCGGCTGGAAGCTCGAGAAGAAGATGAATCCGATCGGTTTGTCGTCGTTGATGAGGGGGCAGGTCAGGCTCGAGCGCACCCCTTCGTCGACGATGAGGCGCGTCGACTCCGAGCGGGGGTGCGCGCGCAGGTAAACAACGAGGTCGTTGAGGATGCGCGGCCTGCGGCTCTCGAGCACCGTCTGGAGGCTGCTTCCTTCCATCGGCGCCGAGTAGCCGCGCGTGATCCTCAGGACCGGAGCCTCCGAGCGCGCCCAGAGCGCGCGCAGCACGCGCCCTCTGTCTTCGAGGAGCGAGAAGCCGATCCGGTCGTACGGGATGATGCTGCGGAACGAGACGTAGACGTAGTCGAGCACCTCGTCGAGGATGAGCCCCGCGTTCACCCGCTCGGTCACCCGCGAGAGCTCGGAGATCTCGCGAAACTTCCGCTCGATCGCCTCGGCGAGCTGCTTGATCTCGGCGCCGAGGCTGGCGATCTCGTCGCTTCCCTCGAATGGGACGTGAACCGGGAACTTGCCGAGGCGGAGCGCGACGGCGGCGTCGCGATACGCGGCGATTCGCTGGTCGACGTCGGCCGGGCATCCGTGACCGAACGATGCGAATTGGACATGGCAGACCTCCTCGGGCGCGCGGAGCGACTCACCCGCAGCCCGGAAATCGGAGATTACTCCCTTCCGCCTGCGGTCGTTTATGGCGTGTTCTCGACCGCTTGCCGGCACGCATCACCCGGGCGGGTGACCGGAATCGCTGACGCGCGCACCTCATCGGAGTAGCGAAGGTCCCTACGGAGGAGCTCATGCAGTCTTTCCGGCGGTCCCGCGCTGCGGGGTCACGTCTGGCGTTCGTGTTCGCATCGTCCTTCTCTTCGGACTCCGCGCGCAGGCACAGACCGTCTGCCCCTCGGCGCCCCCGGCGCTCCTTGCTCCTTCCGATGGTGCGGCCGCCGTTCCTTCGCCGGTCGAGTTCCGCTGGAACGCGATTTCGGCGGGCAGCGCGGAGCTGCTCGCGTACCGCGTGCGCGTCATACTTTCCGACGGAGAGGAAGTCGTCATCGCCGAAACGAAGGAGGCGATCGCGGTGGCCCCGCTTCCCGCCGGGACGCACTCGTGGTTCGTCGAGGCTGTCCTCGCTGGATGCCCTTCTCTTTTCTCCGCGAAGAACCGGTTCACGGTCTCCGAGCACGCCTGCCCGGGCAAGGGACCCGCACTCCTCGTTCCGGCCTGACGGGGCGACCGGAATCGCTTCGCCCGTCACGTTCAGCTGGGGAGAGGTTCTCGGCGCTCCGGCGTACCGACTGATGATCTCCGTCGCAGGCGCGCCCTCCGAGCCCCGCGTCACGCAGGACCGCACGGCGACGGTGCTCCTTCCCGAGAAACCGATCGAGTGGTTCGTCGACACGGCTCCGGAAGGTTGCCCTCCCGTGGCCTCTCCCGTCTTTCATTTCACGGTCTCGGGCACGCCGTCATGCCCGAGCACACCGCCGCAGCTGGCGATTCCGCCCGACGGCGCGTCGATCTCGCAGGGAGCCGATGGATCCGCCTCTGGAGCTGGTCTGGACGGCCATGCCCGAAGCCGTCAGCTACACGCTCGAGCTGACGGTGAGCGGAAATCAGCTCACGATCGCGGGTCTCAAGCAGCCGATCTTCGTCGCGGGCGGGCCGGTCGATCTGCGCAACACCTCCGTCGAGTGGTTCGTGCGCGCCGTGTTCGAGGGATGCCCGCCGGTCGAATCGGCCCATCGGCGGTTCACGGTCACGACGCCCGCGGCGTGCGCGCTCGCGGCGCCTGCGCCGGTCGCTCCCACACCCGGCTCGAAGACGTTCTCGCCGGTTACGCATTTCATCTGGAGCGCTTCGCCGGGCGCGGCGGAGTATCGCCTCTGGGTCTCGCCCGACGGGAGAGAACCCCGGGTCGCGGCCGTGACGCAGGGGGCGCTGGAGATCGAGATCGTTCTCGAGTTCGGCGCCATCGACTGGTTCGTCGAAGCGTTCCGCGAAGGGTGCCCGCCGGCGCGCTCGGAGCCGAGCCGCTTCACGATCGAGCGGTCGGCCGAATGCGATGCGCCTCCTCCGAGAGGCGTCCGTCCGGCGCCGGGCGATACGAACCTCACCTCGCCCGTTCAGTTCTCTTGGGAAGGGGCGAAGGGAGCGGTCGGATACAACGTGTGGCTCTCGAATCAGGGAGGGCGGCCGACGCCGCTGTTCGATCCCTAGCATCCCGGTGAGCTGATCACGGAACGTCGCTGACCGCCGATGTTCCCCCGGGCGAGTCGGTCTGGTTCGTGGAAGCGATCTTCAGCGGATGTCCGCCGGCTCGTCGAGCCCGCCCCCTTCATCGCTGACGGGATGCGACGTGCGGCCGCCGCTTCTCGCGAACCCCCGCGCCGGGGCGCGCGTCTCTCCTCCGGTCGATCTCCTCTGGACTCCGGTAAGGGACGCGACGAGCTACGAGGTATTCGCAGCCGCGACGGGGCGCCTCCCGAGTCGCTCGGCACCCGCACCGCGCCGGGGCTTCTCGCGAACCCGTCGAGCGGCGGGAGTCGTCTGGTGGGTGATCGCCACGGTCGAGGGATGCGCGAAGGTGCGCTCGGCCGAGAGCGCCTTCGTGGTGGTCGACACGCCCGCATGCGGCACGCCCGACGCGGCCGAATCTCGCCGCCCCCGGGCAGGTGTCCTCGAAAAATCCGTATCGCATCCGGTGGGACTCCGTTCCGAACGCGGGCTCGTACGAGAGTCGAAGAATCTCTGACACCCGACTTCACGAGCGCGACGAAGGTGAAGCCCTCGACGCCCGAGGCGGAGTTCTCGCACGACGTCGCCACGGACACGGCGTACTACTACCGCGTCCGCGCGTCGAGCTCCTGCAACAGCGAGACGAGCGAGACCCTCCGCGGCGCGCGGGTCGTGGTCCTCGGGCCTTCCTCTTCGCGAGCGCGCCGCGGCGACCGCCGACGCCGGATCGTACGAGCCGCTCCTCAAGAGCATCTTCATTCAGGGTGGAAGCAGCGCCGGGACGTACCGCGCCCGGTCGAACATCGCCCTGGATCTCGCTTCCGGTGACGAGCGGAACGATCCCGGTCGAAGGGCTCACGCTCGCGTTCACGGCCGATCCGTCGGCGCTTCCCCTCGGCACGAATCAGGGGGAGATCACCGTCGAGCTTCTCGGCGGCGGCACCGGCAAGGACGGGGAGCGGGGAGCGCAGGATGGAACGCCGAGCGTCACGGTCCCGGTCAGCCTCACCCTGGTGACGCCGGTGACGAAAGGCGGCAAGAGCGCTCCTCCACCCGAGGCGCTCATCATTCCGGCGGTGATTCACGCGCCGGGAGCGCTGGGGGCGAACTTCAGTGGTTCCGATGTGCGCGTTTTCAACGCGCTCCGCACAGGCGACGCAGGTTCAGGTCAGCTTCACGCCGACCGCTAGCGACGGGACCGCGACTCGGGCGCGAGAACGTCGCTGAGCATCAATGCGGGGGAGACGATCGCGCTCGACGCCGTCCTCAAGCAGTGGTTCGGCCTCGCAGCGCTCGGCGAAGCCGTCTCCGGCTCCCTCGAAATCCGTCCGCTCTCCGTAGGAACGACCTCGTCGGGACCGCTCAGCGCGAAAAAGACGCTCGCCATCATCGGATCGAGCCGCACCTACAACGAGGCGTCGACCGGAACGTTCGGCCAGTTCATCCCGGCGATCCCCTTCCGCGATTTCGTCGGAGGCCCGAAGACGGCGGGCGCCACCTCGACGACGCTCTCGATCCAGCAGATCGCTCACTCGTCTTCGTACCGGACGAACCTCGGGATCGTCGAAGGGGCGGGCGAGAGCGCCGACGTGGCCGTCTCGGCGTACGACGGCGATGGGAAGCTCCAGAGCAGTTTCACCAAGTCGCTCAAGCCGGGAGAGCACATGCAGCTCAACTCGGTCCTCCAGGGGCTCACCCTCGACGACGGCCGGTTCGAGATCGCCGTCACGTCGAGCACCGGGAAGGTCTTCGCGTATGCGTCCGTCGTCGACAACCAGACGAACGATCCGATGCTCATCCACGCGGTGAATCTCGATGACGCGTCCACCGATCACCAGGTGCTCGCCGGGGTCGCCGACCTCGATACGGGGATCGCGAGCTGGCGCACCGATGTCCGGCTCTACAACGCCGAGAAGACCTCCATCGCCGCGACGCTCACGTTCTACCCCACGCTCGATCCCGCGAGCTCGAAGTCGATTCAGGTGACGCTCCAGCCGGGCGAGATCGAACAGCTCGACGACGTGCTCGCATCGCATTTCGGCCTGACGAACGTCGGCGGGGTGATCCACGTGACCACGCAGGCTGCGGCGAAACTGGTCGCCAGCGCCCGCACCTACAACGAGACCACGAGCGGGACGTATGGCCAGTTCATCCCGGCGTTCCGCGAGGAGAATGGGATCGCGAAAGGCGATCCGCCCCTCCAGATCCTCCAGCTCGAGCTCTCGAAGGGCTACCGGACCAACATCGGCCTCTTCGAGATGAGCGGGAAAGCAGCGACCGTGGAGCTGACCGCGGTCATTCCGGAGTCGCGCGTGACGCCAAAGCTCTCGGTGCCCCTCCAGGCGTACGAGTTCACGCAGCTGGTCGGCGCGCTCAAGTCGATGGGTCTCGACCCGGCGTACAACGCGCGCGTCAGCATTCGCGTGAAGGATGGGCAGGGCACCGTGGCGGCGTACGCGTCGGTCGTCGACAACACCACGCAGGATCCGATCTACGTTCCGTCGCAGCAGTAGGAGAGCGGAGCTCTCGAATCACGCCGGCTCGTGATCCAGCTCTGGTTTGCGAGAAAAGAATAGGAGGCCCTCATGGGCCTCCTTTCCTCATCCTCGATCTGTCGTCGGGTTACCGGGATTTGGCGGCGCCGCCCTGGTGCGCGTGCCCCTTCATCCGCTTGACGCCGCGCTCTCCGCGCTCCGAGCGATCCTGCTCCATCTGAGAGCGCATCTGCTGCATCTGCGTGCGCTGCTCGGGCGTGAGGAACTGCAGCATCTTCTCGTGCTGCGCCTCACGGCGCTGCTTCATGTCCGCGCGCTGCTGCTCGGCGGTGGCCGCGAGCGAGGTCGCGCGCGCGGTGTCATTCGCCTTGCGGGCGTCGGCAAGCTGCTGGCGCGTCTGCTTCATCGCGTCCATCAGCGCCTGATTCTCCGCCTCGAAGCCCGTCATGAGCTCCTGCATCTGGGTCTTCTGCGCCTCGGAGAGGTTCAGCTTCTCGGCCATCTGGCCGTGCATCGCAAGGCCCGACTTCCCGTCGTGCTCGCATTGGCCGGGAGCAGCGAGCGCCAGGGCTCCCGTGCTCATGAGTGCTGCCGCCGCGATCGAAACGATCTTTTTCACGTTCATTCGGATCTCCTCGTCTTGGTGCGTGTGCTCTTAATAACACTTTGAATACGTTCGAGCGTCCGGGGAGGTTTCGTTGAGCCCGCCCAGGCCCCGCGGTTCGTCATCCCGAGCCGAAGGCGAGGGACCTTGGGTGTCACGCGCGCGATCGAGGTTTTCTGCGGTGTCACCCAAGGTCCTTCGTCGCGCTCACGCGCTCCTCAGGATGACGCGCGCACTCACGGGCCCCGCCCAAGACGCCCCAGACGCTCAAGACGCCCGAGACGCCTTTCTCATCTGCCAGAGCAGGTGGCTGATCCAGGGGCGCCGGGTCTCGCCGGTCGTGACCATGAGCAGCTTGGTGATCTTCAGCTCCATGGGGTCGGTGTAGAGCAGGATCAGCATCTCGCGGATCAGGTCCGTTCCGAGCGTCACGTAGTTGTCGGTCCCGACGCCGAGCCGGAGCCCCTTCTTCTCCCACCACGAGAAGGGATGATCCTTGTCGTCCTCCAGCTCCCCGGTCAGTTTCCGGTTCGACGACGGAAGGGAGATGAGCGAGAGCCTCTTGTCGATCATCCGGTTGAGGACGTCGTGCTGGTAGTGCTCGACTTCCCGCGCGACATGGAACTTGGCTTTGGTGAAGAGCGTGACCTCTCGGTCCGAGAGCGGCTCCCCGCGAAGCAGCTTCTCGCGGATGTCCTCGCGCCCGTTCCACTCCATCTCCATCAGCTCGTCGAAGTGCTTGGAGAGCGGGCGGACTTGCTCGCGCCGCAGATTCGCGGCCAGGACCTGCTGGAGCAGCCGGTGGAAGTAGTAGTTGGGGTTGATCCCGAGGCTCAGCCCGTGCTCGACGGCGTCGACGTGCCAGATGTTCATCGCGTTGTCGACCGCCTGCACCCCCTGGCGGAGCGTCCGCCACGTCTCGCCGTGATGGCTGCGCGTCCGGAACCCGTAGGCCTGAAGCTTGCGGATTCCGATCCGCATCTCCTGGAAATGCGCCTTCCGGTAGAAGCCGCGCTCGTCGCCCACCGTGTCGATCTCGGTCACGGTCTGCCGAAGCTCCGGAGCCCTCGTGACGAGCTCGACGATCTGCCGCACCTGGTCGTTGAAATGCGCGCGCTTCGACGGGTACCGACTCGCGTCGTAGAACGTCGCTTCTTTCCGGAAGCTGGGGGAGAGGATGAACTGAAACCCCGGCACCTCCTGCTGGAAATCACGGAAGCCGTCGTGGAGGCCGAGGAGGACGTCCTCGGGCGTGAGATGCTCGAGGCCGGGAACCTGCTCGCTCCAGTCGGTGGTCTCGCGGAACAGCGTGAACTTGAGCCGGAGCGCGCCGACGTTGAACTGCCGGTAGATCCGGTTCGCCATGTGGTAGGCGGCGTCGCGGTGCACCTGGCGGCTCGTGAGGATCAGCTTCGGCAGATAGAGGATCCGCAGGTAACGGTCGAATCGGTCCTCGTCGCCGAGTCGGATGAGCCGGTCCACGTCCGTGGCGCTCCGGATCGGCAGGCTCTCGTCCCCGTAGACTTCGGCGATCTTCCGCTCGTACACCTCGCGCCGCGGGCCGCTGAGAAGCTCCTGGAGCCGCGGAAAGATGAAGTCCGCGTCGAGCGATCCCGTCAGGTGCGTGTGCTCGTCGCGGAAGGGAGCCGGGTAGCGCCTGAAGAACTCCCGGAGCGCGGTGGAAAAGGGATGGGCGAGGAGCTTCGCGATCGGCACCTGATCGATTCGAAAGCCCGCGAGAAGGGCATGAAACTCCCGCGCGAGCGCGGCGACCTCGGGGTCGGTCTCCCCGACGGTCGAGTGTCCCGCCAGCTCGAGAGTCTGATCGAGGGAGAGGCCGTTCGTCTCGCTGATCAGCTCGGTGAGGAATCGCGTGAGTCGTTCGACGGGATCCGTTTGCACGGTGTACGGCATGGCGTTCTGCGTATGAGTGAGGCGTGCCACCTCGACCGTAGACCCGGCCCCGAATCGAACTCGAGATCCGAGGTCCGAGATCCGAGGTCCAAGTCCACGGTTTACTTCCGTTCTTCCAGATACGCCCGCACTTCCGGCATCTGCGCCGCGCGCCGCGCTTCGCAAAGGCGAATCCGCTCGAGCGACTGGTCGAGAATGCGCGGCGCTCCGCGAAGCGCTTCGACGCGAGGACGGAAGAATCGCTCCAGATCCGCGGCGTCCGCCGCGCTGCACGATCCCATCCCGCCGATGTAGATGAGGTAAGGCGACTGCTGCGCCGGAAGTCGCTCGACCAGTTGATCGTAATGCTCCCGGACGAAGACGACGGCCTCGCGCTCCTCCGCAGGGCTCCAGAACCGCGTCTCGAACGAGGTGAGGACTTCGCGCGCGTCGAACCGTGGATCGAGGAGAAGACGGAGAGTCCGCCCCACGAGCTCCGGATCGTCGAACGCGGAGAGCGCTCCCAGGAGGCGCCGGCGGTTGCGGCGGTCGCTCTCCGTTTCGAGGGCGCTCATGAAGCGGTCGTAGAGCGCCTCGTCGCCGCCGAGCGCGGCGAGGACGAGCGCCGTCGAGATCGACTCCGCCGGTACCGCGGAACGGTCCTCGAGCCACGCGAGCGCCAGCCGCCGCGCCTCGGCGCGCAGCGCCGGATCGGCGCCCGTGCCGGCGACTGCGAAGAGGAGGTCGCTGCGGAGGAGCGTCTCGTCTTCCGATTCTCCGGCGCGCGGAACGAGGCCGGTCGCACGTGCGCGCTCCCCCCATGCGTCGCGGATCATCCGCTGTGTAGACGGGCAGGAGCTCCGGAGGGACGAGGTAGCGGCGCATCCCCCCGACGATACCGAGCGATGCTCTCGTCAGTTGCCGCGAGGGAGACGCGCCCATCTCGAATGCGAGATCGAGCGCTTCGGACGCGGGGAGCCGTCCGCCGTTCGCGAGGCGCGCGACGTCCTCGACGAGCGAGAGCTGCTCGGCCGTGGTGATCGCGCCGCGGGAGAACAGGGAGCTTTCCGAGGAGGCCGCCCTCGTAGCGAGGGATGTAGTAGCCCGCGCCGCCGTCGTTCGCGAACACCCAGTCGGGGCAGCGGGTGGCGCCGGCGAGGTCGAGGCCTCCTTCTGCCTGCGTCAGGAGCGTGCACGCGCGGCCGTCATCCCCGGACCCTCCCCAACGAGCGCAGACCGGGATCTGCCACAGCCGGTTCGTGTCGCCGCGTGATCCGGCGGGGAGATAGCGCGTCTGCGCGAGCGCGAGGCGCGGGGTCGCGCCAGCGTCGCATTCGAGACGGACGCTCACGAGAGGAACGCCCGACTGGTCGAGGAAGGTCGAGAATGCCGCGGCGACGCCGGGGCGCGTCGCCTCTTCGAGTGAGCTGGAGGAAATCGGCCGCATTCGCGTTGGCGTGCGCGTACTTGCGCAGATAGCCTGGATGCCGCGGCGGAACGTCATCCTCGCCGAGCCACCGCTCGAACTGCGGAGAGCAGCGTGCCGCCCTTCTGGTAGGTGATCGCGTCGAACGCGTTGTCGATATCGTCCTCGGTCTCGATCGGCTGGCGGATCCGGCGCGCCGTCGTCGAGCGCGTCCGCCGCCATCGCGCCGGCGCGCCGCTCGACGAGCGTCGAGCTCCGGCGTCCCACGTCGGCTCGAGCGCCGCGATCGTCTTGCTGCCGATCCAGGTCGCGAACGCCTCGTTGAGCCAGATGTCGTCCCACCACTCCATCGTCACCAGGTCGCCGAACCACTGGTGCGCGATCTCGTGCGCGGCGACGCGCGAGCTACGCCGCGCTGCGAACGCCGACGCGTCTCCTCGCCGGGCGGCGCCAGGATCAGGCGCTCGCCGTACGTGATCAGCGCCGGCGTTCTCCATCGCGCCGAAGCCGACGGTCGCGGGACGGCGATCGAGTCGAGCTTCCCGTACGGGATAGGGCATGCCGAAGTAGTCCTCGAGCGCAGACGACGATCGGCGCGCGTGACTCTGCGCGCGTACGCGCGCCTGCGGCGGCCTTGCCCGCCGAGCGTGAGCGATGCGCAGCGGCGTCGTGCCGACGCGTGCCCGGCGTCGACGATCGTCGAACGGTCCGACGGCGAACGCGACGAGGTAGCGTCGGCAGCGGCGGCGAGCGCGCGAACGTCGAGCGCGTCCAGCCGCGCGATCCGCCGGCGCTTCGTCGACTCGACGGGCGTGTTCGACGATGCGCCGTGTCGCCGTCCGGCGACGTCGAGCGTGAGCTGCCACGGCATCTTGAAGGCGGGCTCGTCGAAGCACGGGAACGCGCGCCGCGCGACGATCGCCTCGAACTGCGTGAAGACGTACCAGCGATCGCCGTCCTTCTGGCGGAACGCGCCCGCGGTCTCGGTCTCGGCGAATTTCCCGCGATAGCGACGCGAAGCACGCGCGGCCCGCGGGGACCGGCTCGGAAAAGACGAACCCGATGAACTCGGCCCGCCGGGGACGGCGGTGGCGGCGTGCTCCGCGAGCCGCTCGATGATGCGCGCGCTCGTGACCTCGAGGCCCCGGCCGTTGAGCCAGAGGTCCGCGAGGGGCGGCGCACGTCGATCTCGATCGCGACCTCGCCATCGAACGTGGGTTGAGCAGGATCGATCGCGAGCCGCAGGTCGTAAGACACGGGCCGCGCGCGCTCGTCGAGGCGGAGCGTCGGCGCGGGCTCGTCCGGAGCGGAGGCCGCGGGCGGGGGGCTTCCGACGCAGGAGGAGCGGTGCGGCAGCCGGGGACGAGAAGCGCGGCGATCAGGCTCGCCGCGGCGAGCAGGGGCCAGGCGCGGACGGAAAGGCGGCGGGACGGAGGGAGCGGGGAAGTGAGAGCTCGCATCGTTTCTCCTGCGGCGGCGCGTTCGATTCGGCGGGGAAGCGTATCAAAGAAAGCTCCCCGGCACTTCCGGGCCCGCGCCTTGACGACCCACCCTCGTCTCCTCTAGAACACTGCTCCATGCATACAGCCCGGCGTCCCTCCCGCCTGCCGCAGCTCGTCATCTCCCTCTTTCTCGCGCTCGCCGCCTTTCCTCTCGCGGCGCAGCAGACGCAGACCCCGAAGGAGAAGGAGCTCGCGGAATTCATTCTCGCGAGCTACACGAAGTACGAGTACCGCATCCCGATGCGCGACGGCGAGAGGCTCTTCACCGTCCGTCTACGTGCCGAAGGACGCCTCGGCGCAGCCGTACCCGATCCTGCTCGACCGCACGCCGTACAGCGTCGGCGCCCTACGGCGTCGACCAGTACAAGACGACGCTCGGGCCGTCGCGCAGCTGTTCGCGCACGCGAGGGCTACATCTTCGTCTACCAGGACGTGCGCGGCCGGTGCATGTCGGAGGGCGAGTTCGTCGACGTGCGCCCGCACGACCCGGCGAAGGGCGCGACCGACATCGACGAGAGCACCGACACCTAGGACACGATCGACTGGCTGGTGAAGAACGTGCCGAACAACAACGGCAGGGTCGGGCATGTGGGGCATCTCCTATCCCGGCTTCTACGCCGCGGCGGGCATGATCGACGCGCATCCGGCGCTCAAGGCCGTCTCGCCGCAGGCGCCCGATCGCCGACTGGTTCATCGGCGACGACTTCCACCACAACGGCGCGTTCTTCCTCGCCGCACGCGTTCAACTTCATGCTACGCTTCGGCCAGCCGCGGCCGGAGCCGACGACGGAAGAGCGCCGGCGGCTTCGACCACGGCACGCCCGACGGCTACGACTTCTTCCTGCAGATGGGCCCGCTCGCCGAACGCGAACGCGAAGTACTTCAAGGACGACGGATCGCGTTCTGGAACGAGATCGATGCGAGCACCCCGACTACGACGAGTTCTGGAAGGCGCGCAACCTCCGCGCCGCATCTGCAAGAACATCAAGCCCGCGGTGATGACCGTGGGCGGCTGGTTCGACGCCGAGGACCTCTACGGCGCGCTCGAGACGTACGAGGCGATCGAGGCGCAGAGCCCCGGCGCGTCGAACATCCTCGTGATGGGCCCGTGGTCGCACGGCGGCTGGGCGCGGACCGACGGCGACCGCTCGGCGACGTCGACTTCGACAGAAGACCTCGGCGTTCTACCGCGAGCAGATCGAGCTGCCGTTCTTCGAGTACCACCTCAAGGGCAAGGGCGACGCTCGATGCTGCCCGAGGCGTTGGTCTTCGAGACGGGCACGAACGAGTGGCAGCGCTACGACGCCTGGCCGCCGAAGAGCGCGCAGCCGAAGACCGCTGTACCTCCAGCGCCGGCGGCCGGCTTGGCTGCGACGCCGCCGCGCCGGACGAGCCGGGCGACGCCGACGCCGCTACGACGAGTACTCAGCGATCCGGCGAAGCCCGTGCCGTACAGCGACGACATCGCCATCGGCATGACGCACGAGTACATGGTCGACGACCAGCGCTTCGCCGCGCGGCGGCCCGACGTGCTCGTCTACGAGACCGAGGTCGCTCGACGCGGACGTCACGGTCGCCGGGCCGATCGAGGCGACCTGTACGTCTCGACGACCGGCACCGACGCCGACTTGGTCGTGAAGCTCGATCGACGTCTATCCCGGACGACTATGCCCGATCCCGACCCCAACCCGCGCGAGCGTGCGCATGGGCGGCTACCAGCAGCTCGTGCGCGGCGAAGTCGATCCGCGGGCAAGTTCCGCAACAGCTTCGAGAAGCCCGAGCCGTTCGAGCCGGGAAGCGGTCGACGACCGTCGAGTTCACGATGCCGGACGTGTACCACACGTTCCGCCGCGGCCACCGGATCATGGTGCAGGTGCAGAGCACGTGGTTCCCGCTGGTCGACCGCAACCCGCAGACGTTCGTCCGAACATCTACCGCGCGAAGCGTCGGAGATTTCCAGAAGGCGACGCAGCGGGTCTACCACGCGCCCGGAATGGAGTCGGGCATCGCGGTGAGCGTGCTGCCCTAGCGGCGTCTCGCCGGCACCGCGAGCGGCGTCCGGCGGCCCTCGCGGAGAGAGCCTCGGAAAGGGCGCGCTCTCCCGCAAAGAAAAGCCCCCGGGCGACCCGGGGGCTTTCATGCGAGCGACTCGCGTCTTCTCACTTGACGTACTTGAGCATTTCCTTGGCAACCGGCGCGTCCTTGCCGGTCGGCTCGAGCTCGAGGTACTTGTTGAGGTGCTCCTTGGCGCCGGCGACGTTGCCCATCCGGACGTACACCATGCCGAGCTCGTAGTGCGCCTGAGCGAACGACGGGTCGGCGTCGACCGCGCGTTTGAGAAGCGGCTCCGCTTCCTTGTCGTTGCCGGCGTTGATCAGCTTCGCCGCGTCATTGAAGAGCCCCGGCGGATTCGCGGGAGCCTTCGCCTTGAACTCCTTCGCTTTCGCCTTGTCGCCGGTCTTCTCGTAGGCCTGGCCGAGGATCGCGAACATGTCGGGCTCGTCGGGAGAGATCGCGAGCGCCTTGTTCGCGGAGACGATCGCCTTGTCCCAGGCTTCCATCCGCGCGTAGAGCTTCGCGAGCGCCATGTGGCCGACCGTCAGCTGGGGCTTGGCGGCGACGGCTTCTTCGATCTTGGCGGCCGCCTCCGCGTTCTTCCCCTGGTTCGCGAGCTCGGCGCCCTCGTTATAGGCGTCGATGCCCGGATCCGGAACCGGCTCTCCGACCGACGCGACGGGCGGGCCGAGGGTGATCGCCCGCTCGTTCCGCTCGGGGAGGAGCTTGAGCTTGATCGTCTCTTCGAAGGTTGCGTAGCCTTCCTTCTGGAAGTTGAACTTGTAAGGGATCGTGCCGTCGAGCATGAAGACGGTGAACCTCCCGTTCTTGTCCGTCTTGAACGTCTCGTTGATCGTCTTCGCCGCCGAGGCGGAGGAGACGAGGATCGTCACGTCGGCGAGGGGCTCTCCTTCCGGATCGACGACCTTGCCCGTGAGGCGGGCTTCACCGATGGCCCAGGCGCTGACGGTGAACGTGCTGAGAAAGAGAGCCAGCACCACAGATTTCCTCATGTTTTCTTCTCCTGCGGGTTCGTCCCACCTTCCTCAAAACGGAATCAGAAGGGGTGACATTCCGGTAACTCAGAGTTATTGGCTGTTTCAGCGGCCCTTCAAGCGCTCGCGTTTGCAGCGGCTTGGCCGCCTCGAGCGCGGCCGCATCCGGATCTTATCGCAGAGCCTCCGCGCCGTTCGGGGGGCGGGATCACAGGGGGAGGGTGACGGCGTCGGGCGTCTGGGGCGGCTCGAACATCTCGCGTAGGGTAGCGGGTGAGTACGTCATCCCGAGCCGAAGGCGAGGGAACTTCGGTACCACGCGCGCGATCGAGGTCCGTGCGGTGGCGCCAAAGGTCCTTCGTCGCGCTCACGCGCTCCTCAGGATGACGCGGGGGTGGACCCGCCTCGCCGCGACGCCAAGACTCCATGACGCCAAGACGCCAGACTCCGAGACGCTATGGCTCCGAGACGCCAAGACTCCGAGACGCCGAGACTCCGAGACGCTATGGCGCGAGCGTCAGATAGGTCTGGTCGTGGAGACCTTCTCGTAGTCGGCGAGCAGGCGCATGCCTTCGTTCGGCTTGAGGCGGTCCTGCTTGATCGCGGCGTCGACCTGCGCCTTCATCTTCGCGGCGAGGTCGTGCGTGTCGTACTGCGTCATGCGCGAGGACCTCGCCGATGGTGTTCCCGGCGATCGTCTCCTCGAGGTAGTAGCCGCTCTCCTCGTCGTCGTCGAGGAAGACGTGGACCTCGTTGACGCGGCCGAAGAGGTTGTGGATGTCGCCCATGATGTCCTGGTAGGCGCCGGTCAGGAAGATGCCGAGGTAGTACGGGCCGCTCGTCGATGCGCGTGGAGCGGCAGCGTGTCGCGCACGTCGTCGCAGATCGATGAACTTGCGAGACCTTGCCGTCGGAGTCGCAGGTGATGTCGACGAGCGTGCTCTCGACGGTCGGCCGCTCGTCGAGGCGGTGGATCGGCACGATGGGGAAGAGCTGCGCCGAGCGCCCAGTGATCGAGCAGCGACTGGAAGACCGAGAAGTTGCAGATGTGCTGGTCGGCGAGCTCGCTGCCGGAGCGCCTGCGAGGTCTTCGGGGACTTCGGCCGGATCCATCTGCTGGCGATCGGCTCGTGAATCTCCTCGGCGATCTGCCAGAAGAGCGTCTCGATGCGCGCCTTCACGTCGAGCTCGAGGAGGCCGAGCTCGAACATCTTCTGCGCCTCCTCCTTGATCTGGAGCAGGTCGTGCCACGACTCGCCGAGGTTGCGGTCGCTGAGGTGGCTCGCGGATGTCGAGGAGCTCGTCGACCAGCTTGTGATCGCGGCGCGCTGCGCGCCCGGCTCGGACGACGGGCGTCTTCTCGATCGCGCCGAACGCCTCGACGACGAGCACGGAGTGGTGGGCGACGATCGCGCGGCCGGACTCGGAGACGATGTGCGGGTGCGGCACCTGCTCTTCGTCGCAGATGTCCATGATGTTGTAGACGATGTCGCGCGCGTACTCCTCGACCGTGTAGTTCATCGACGAGTGGAAGGTCGAGCGCGAGCCGTCGTAGTCGATGGCGAGGCCGCCGCCGACGTCGAGGTAGTCGAGCGGGATGCCCCGTCTTGACGAGCTTCGCGTAGTAGCGCGCCGCCTCGCGCACGGCGCGCTTGATCGATCAGGATGTCGGGGATCTGCGAGCCGATGTGGAAGTGGAGGAGCTTGAACGAGCCTTCCATCCCGGCGTCGCGCAGGAGCGTCGATCGCCTCGAGGATCTCGCTCGTCGAGAGGCCGAACTTCGCGTGCTCGCCGCCCGAGGTCGGCCCAGTTGCCCGCGCCCTTCGCGAGGAGGCGGACGCGCATGCCGATCCACGGCTCGACGCCCATCTCCGTCGCGATGCGAGATGATCGCGCGGACCTCCGAGAGCTTCTCGGCGACGAGGATGACCTTCTTGCCGAGCTTGCGTCCGATCAGCGCCGTGCGGATGTACGCGTCGTCCTTGTAGCCGTTGCAGATGATCAGCGACTCGGGATCGGAGTGGATCGCGAGGCCCGGCGAAGATCTCCGGCTTGGAGCCGACCTCGATCCCGTAGTGGTACGGAGCGCCCGCGTCGAGGATCTCCTCGACCACCTCGCGGAGCTGGTTGACCTTGATCGGGAAGACGCCGCGGTACTCGTTCTGGTAGCGGTTCTCGGCGATGGCGTTCTGGAACGAGCGATTGAGCTTCTCCACGCGGTGGCGGAGAAGGTCCTGAAAGCGGAGAAGCAGGGGCGCCTTCAGCCCCTGCTCGAGCGCCTCCTCGATGACGGCCGGAATCGGGATCGTCGCTCCCATTTCCTTGAGCGGCGCGACCGTGAGGTTCCCCTCCCCGTCGACCCCGAAGTAGCCGCTTCCCCATCGGTCGATCCGATAGAGCTCGATCGCATCGTCCGCCGTCCAGGTCGTCTCTTCAATATCGGCTTCGGTTGAGTCCAACGCGTCGCTCCTTCGCGCAACAGATCCCGTCCGAACAACGGCGCGGCGCCAGCCATTCTGCGCCGGAGCGTTCGGAGCGTCCAGAGCGCCGGAAGGAGTCAGGGGAAAGGAGTCAGGGAGAAGGAGTGCGCCTTCCCTTTCCCCCGACTCTCTCACTTCAGATCTCTTTCCTCACCACCCGCCCCGGCGGCACATCCTGCGTGAACATCGACAACGCCGCCTTCACGACTTTCTTGTGCGTCTCGCGATCGCCGGCGGGGCCGACGATCCGGCCGATGGCCGCTCCCTCGAACGTCATGCCGCGCGGCGGCCGGATCGACTCGGTCGCCGCGGGGCTCGCCGAGATGATCAGCGTCGGCACGCCGCGCGCTTCGATCTCGCGCGCGAGGTTCGCGATCGAGCGGTGGCACGTCTCCGGGCATCCGGCCGTCAGCAGGACCAGGCGCGTGCGCGAGCGCTCGATCAGATCGGCGATCTCGGGGAACGTCGTCTCGTACAGCTCCCTGAGCCGCGTGGTGAACCCGTAGCTGTAGTGCTTGTCGTTCACGCCGCCGATGAATCCCTCCTCCGCGAGCTCGCGAAGCGTCTGCAGAGGGAAGACGATGTTCGGATCGGTGTCGGCCTCGGAGTGGTCGTAATGATGGTGCGCGATCCGGAGATCCTCCATCGGCGCCTCGCCCGGGATGATCCGGTAGGAGGCGTCGCCCGGATCTTCGGTCGGGAACGCCTCCTGCGAGGCGCCGTAGATCCCGGTCGCCGTGGCGAGGGTCACGATCGAGCTCGACAGTTCCTTGTCGAAGGGAGTGAAGGGGATCGCGCGACGCGAGATGTTCAACATGAGGGCTCCTGAGGGGATCGAGGGGCGCGAGAAGGAGAACGAGCGAGCCCGTGGACGGCCCGCCCGTTCGAGACGCTACTGGAGGTCGCGAAGGACATCGAGGATCTGATTGTTCTCGGGCTGCTCGCCGATGTCGTGGACGTCGATGTAGCGGACGATTCCCTTCTTGTCGACGACGACGATCGCGCGTTCGCAGATCCCGGACTGCTCGATCCACACGCCATACTTCTTGGCGACTTCGCCCTTCGGATGGAAGTCGGCCAGCAGCGGGTATTTCTCGATCCCGCCGAGGGACTTCGCGAAGGCGACGTGACTGGGGATGCTATCGACTGAAATGCCCAGAACCTGGGCATCATACCGCTCGAAGTCGGCGTACTCCGCCTCGTACGAGGGCATTTGAACCGTTCAGACGGGTGTCCAATCCAGCGGATAGAAGACGACGACCACGTTCTTCTTCCCCTGGAAGCTGCTCATCCGAACCTTCTCATCGCCCCGATGCGAAGGAAGCTCGAAGTCGGGCGCTTTGTCGCCGACCTTGAGCGTCTTCGTCTCGGAGGCTTTGGAGGTTCTTCCTGCATTGACTGCCATTGGGATTCCTCCTCGCAGTAGCTCGCGCGACGTCCACGGCCGCGCGGCCGGATTCTATCGAAGTCGAGGTCCTCCGACTTCAAAACACCTGCCAGTTCTGTCCGCTTCGTAAATAAAACCTCCCCCGCCGGCGGTTGTGAGGCCGCATGCACGATGAAGACAAACTGATCCAGGGGATGGCCTGGGGCGGGACATTCCGCATTCTCGCGGCGCAGACGACGGCGGCGGCCAACGAGGCCCGCGCGCGCATGGACCTCTCTCCCGTGGCCGCGGCCGCGGCCGCGCGCGCGATGACGGGAGCGGTCCTGCTCGCGCGCCTCCTCGACAAGGACGTGCCGTACCAGCGCGTGACGCTCCGCTTCGACGGCGGAGGGCCGCTCGGGCTTCTCGTCGCCGAGGGGACGGTGCGCGGCGAGGTGCGGGCGTTCGTGAGCAACCCTCACGTCGAAGACACCGCGGTCGACGTGGGCGCCGCCGTCGGCGGGGAGGGAAAGCTGACGGTGATTCGCGCGGTCCCGCCGGAAGGCTCGGCGTACACCTCCCAGGTGTCGCTGGTCAGCGGCGAGATCGCGAAGGACCTCGCGCATTACCTCGGCCACTCCGAGCAGATCGCCTCGGCGGTTCTCCTCGGCCAGGTCGTGCGGCGGACGGGAATCGAAGCCGCCGGCGGAATGGTCGTGCAGGCGTTCCCGCACACGAGCGAGGCCGCGCGCGAGGAGATGGAGAAGCGCCTCCGGCGGGCGCCCCCTCTGAGCACCCTTCTCGAACGGATGTCGATCGAGGACGCGATTCAGGAAGTCCTCGCGGGCATCGACTACAAGGCGATCGACCCGAGCTTCAACGTCCCGATCCGCTTCTGCTGCTCCTGCACGCGCGAGCGGGCGCTCCGGCAGTTCCGGTTCCTTCCTCCCGCGGAAGTGGGAGAGCTGATTGCGGCCGGAGAAGGGTCCGAGGTCGTCTGCCAGTTCTGTGGGGAGACGTACCGCTTCTCGTCCGACGATCTGCTTGCCCTCACGAGTCCGCCTGAAGCATGATGCGGCGGGCCGCGAAGCACACACGAGAGGTGAGCGGATGAACGCATTGATCACCGGGACCGGAGTCGGTCTCCCGCGGAACGTAGTCCCCAACGAACGGCTCGTGCGGATCATGGATACCTCCGACGAGTGGATCCGGACGCGCAGCGGGATCCAGCAGAGGTACTACGCGTCGGCCGGCGAAGGCTCCGCGGCTCTCGGCACGGCCGCGGCGCGCGCGGCGCTCGAGAGCGCCGGGAGACGGCCGGAGGACATCGACGCGGTCGTTTTCGCGACGATGACGCCGGACCACGTGCTCCCCGGCAACGGCCCCTTCCTCCAGCGCGACCTCGGCCTGCGGACCGTCCCGACGTTCGACATCCGGCAGCAGTGCTCCGGCTTTCTCTACGGCCTCGAGCTCGCGGACTCGCTCATCAAGGCGGGAAAGTATCAGCGCGTGCTTCTGGTAGGCGCGGAGGTTCACACGCCGTTCATGCCGTGGCATTGCGGATGGGACACGACGATCGGCGAGAGCGACCGGGAGATCACCGAACAGGACCGGGCGGTCAACACGAAGCTCCGCGATCGGATCGTCCTCTTCGGCGACGGCGCGGGGGCGATCGTTCTCGAAGCGACGCCCCAGGCCGACTGCGGGTTCCTCCGCATCGATCTCTACACGGACGGGAATGCGTGGGAGTGCCTCTCGATGAAAGGCGCGGGCTTCCTGAACCGCCCGTTCGTGACGGCCGCGCAGATCGAAGCGTACGAGACCGTTCCGGTGATGGAAGGGCGCGAGGTCTTCCGGCAGGCGGTCACGCTCATGCCCCAGGCGGTGCGCACCGTTCTGAGCGAAGCCGGCCTTCAGCTCTCGGACCTCGATCTCCTTCTGATCCACCAGGCGAATCTCCGGATCGTCGAAGGGGTCCAGAAACAGCTCGGCCTCGACGCCGACACGGTGCCCCACAACATCGAGCGCTACGGCAACACGACGGCCGCGACGCTCCCGATCCTGCTGCACGAATGCTTCGAGGAGGGGAAGGTCCAGGAGGGGTCGCTGCTCGCCTTCACCGCCCTCGGCTCCGGGCTGCATTGGGGAGCGGCGCTCTACCGGCACCACCAATCGTAGATTGCAGATTGTAGATTGCAGATTGAAACCTGCCCTCGTTGCTCGTTGCTCGGTGGTGCTCGTTGCTCGTTGCTCGTTGCTCGTTGATTAGGGAATCGTCGAACCTTTTGGGAATGTCATCCCGAGCGTAGCGAGGGATCTGGGCGGGGGCAGCGCATGACGCAGTGGCGCGGATCGGCGGGTCCATCCCCCCTACGAAATCTGCAATCTGCGATCTGCAATCTGCAATCGTCCCTGATAGACTTCCGCGCCGGATGAAGAAGTCTTCCTACCGTGACGCGGGCGTCGATATCGGCGCGCAGGACGAAGCGCTCGGCCAGGTGCGAACGATCGTCCGCGACACGTTCGGCCCGGAGGTCGTCTCGGATCTCGGCCTTTTCGGAGGCCTCTTCCGGCCGGACTTCAGCGGCATGGAAACCCCGATCCTCGTCTCCTCGGCGGACGGCGTCGGAACGAAGCTGCGCGTCGCGCAGGCGACCAGGATCCACGACACGGTCGGCTACGACCTCGTCTGCCACTGCGTCAACGACATCCTGGTCCAGGGGGCGCGCCCTCTTTTCTTTCTCGACTACTTCGCGACGGGAAAGCTCGAGCCGCCGGTGATGGTCGACGTGATCCGCGGCATGGCGCGCGGATGCAGGGAGAACGGCGCCGCGCTCATCGGCGGAGAGACGGCGGAGATGCCGGGCTTCTACCAGGCGGGGGACTACGACGTCGCCGGGTTCATCGTCGGCGTCGTCGACGAGAAGCTTCTCATCGACGGCCGCCAGGTTCGCGAGGGAGACATCCTCCTCGGGCTCCCTTCCGTCGGACTCCACACGAACGGATACTCGCTCGCGCGCAAGATCCTGCTCGAGACGCTCGGCTACGACTACCAGACGATCGTGCCGGAGATCGGCGGAAAGGTCGGCGAGGTCCTCCTCGCCCCGCACATCAGCTACCTCCGTCCCCTGCTTCCGCTGGTCGAGAGCGGCTCGCTCCACGCGATGGCGCACATCACCGGAGGAGGGCTGACCGACAACGTCCCCCGCATCCTCCCGGACGACTGCGACGCCCGCATCAAGCTCGGCTCGTGGGAGGTCCTCCCGATCTTCCGCTATCTGCGCGAGAAGGGAGAGGTCGACGTGGACGAGATGCTACAGGTCTTCAACATGGGGATCGGCATGGTGCTCGTGATCGCTCCCGATCAGGTGGACCGTGTGGTGCGGAGGCTCGAGGGCGTGAGGCAGAAGTACTACTTCATCGGGAACGTGATCAAGGGGCGGAAGAGCGTGGTCTACGATCGTCCTCCCAAAGGATTCCCGAGCTGGATCGAATGATCGCGTCCGGGCGCGCGCCTGCCGCGCCGGCACGGGGGGCATGCGGCTTTGAGCGGACGACTCGCGGTTCTCCTCTCGGGGCGCGGCTCGAACTTCGCCGCGATTCACGAGGCGATTCGCGAGGGAGCGCTCGACGCGGAGATCGTCCTCGTCGTCTCCAACCGCGCCGACGCGGCCGGCCTCGAGCGCGCGCGTGCGTGGGGGTACTCCGCCCTCGCGCTCTGCCACCGCGACTATCCGAACCGGGAAGCGCACGAGGCGGCCGTGATCGCGGCGATCGAGAAGAGCGGCGCGGCCCTCGTCGTCCTCGCCGGCTACATGCGCCTGCTGAGCCCCTCCTTCGTCGAACGCTTCGCCGGGCGGATCCTCAACATCCATCCTTCGCTCCTCCCGTCGTTTCCCGGGGTCGACGCGCAGGCGCAGGCGCTCGCCCACGGCGTGAAGGTGTCGGGCTGCACCGTCCATCTCGTCGACGAGCAGCTCGACGGCGGACCGATCCTCGTGCAGCGCGCCGTTCCCGTCCACGACGGCGATACCGTCGAGACGCTCTCCGCGCGCATCCTCGAACAGGAGCACCGCGCGTACGTCGACGCGCTCGAGATCGTCATTTCGGGGAACTACCGCATCGAAGGGCGGCGGGTGATCGCGGGTTAGCTGCAATGGCCTTCACTGAACGCGAGTTGCCCGCGAAGCTGTCATCCCGAGCGTAGCGAGGATCTGGGCGGGGGCTGCGAAAGAACGCGGCGCCGGTACAGGGCCGGAGGATCGGCATTCGCTTCGTGATCGCAGGCGAATCTCGATCCTGCCGCCGTGCTTCGGTGCCGCGTCACGCGTAACCCACCCGCCCAGATCCCTCGCGGAGCCTGCCCTGAGGAGCGCGAAGCGCGACGTGGAGGGCTCGGGATGACATCGTCGTCGAAACCATCGCTTAAGTTAAGGCCATTGGAGTTAGCTGCCCTCGTGCGCGGCGCGATCCGAACCCCCGGCCGCAGGCGCCCCTGCTCACGCCTGCGCTTCGGGCATCACGATCCACAGGATGATGTAGACGATGATCCCCGGAAATGCGACGGAGACGAGAGAGCCGACGACGTAGAGAATGCGCACGAGGGTCGGGCTCCAGCCGAGCCATTCGGCGATGCCGCCGCAGACGCCTCCCAGCATCCGGTAGCGGCGCGAGCGATAGAGCGGCATTCGCGAAACCTCCTCACCTGAGAGTACGGCGGCGGGCTGCGAAAGTTAGAACGGCCAGGCCGCGTTCCAGAGCTTCTGTCCCCAGCTGCGCGTCGGGACGTCCGCCGTGGCGACGAGCGGGACGCGGCCCGCGGGGCGGCCGCTGCTGGTGACGACGAGCCATCCGACCCGGTCGCCCTTCTTGACGGGAGCCGGAGGATTCGTCGCCTGGATCTGCGTGGCGATCTTCGCCGCCTCCGAGGCCTTCACGAGGACGCGGAGGTCGCCCGCGGCGGCCGCCCGGACCTCGGGGGTCCGCCCTCCGGCCACGGGCAGCGCATTCGGGAAGACGGTTCCGGCCCGGACGGGTTGCGCGATCTCGTAGACGCCGAAGACGTCCTCGAATGCCTCTTCCGCGGTCTGGAAGAGTTGCCGCCGGTTCTGCGCCCCCATGTAGACCGCGATCAGGTCCATGCCGTTCTTCGAAGCCGTCGCCGTGATGCAGGATCCGGCGCGGTCGTGGGTGCCCGTCTTGAGGCCGGTCGCGTACGCGTACCGCTCGAGCAGGTTGTTCGGGTTGTACAGGGTGAAGACGCCTCCGCGGAAAGGCATCGTCTGGATCTTGGCCAGGCGCCGGACGTCGGGATGCTTCATCAACTCGGCGCCGAGCCGCGCGAGGTCGCGCGGGCTCGAGACGTCGTCCTGCTGGCCGGGCTCGGCGGGAAGTCCGTGGGGCGAGTAGTAGTGCGTGTTCTCGAGCCCCAGCTCCTGCGCCTGCTCGTTCATGAGGCGGACGAAGCGCTTCTCGCCGCCGAAGTGCTCGGCGATGGCCATCGCCGCGTCGTTCGCGGAGTGCACCATCATCGCCGTGAACATCGTCCCGAGAGGGAAGACCTCGTTCTCGCGAAGGTAGACCTGCGATCCCCCCATCTGGCTCGCCTTTGCGGAGGTGGACACGGGATCGTTCCATTTCGCCTTTCCGTGCTGGATCTGGTCGAGAACGACGAGGGCCGTCATCATCTTCGTCATCGACGCGGTCGGCGCCGGCTGATCGGCGTTCTTCTCGTAGAGCACCGTCCAGGTGCCCGGCTCGATCAAGATCGCGTTCGTGAAGTCTTCAGCCGGCCGCGGCGCGGCCGGCTGCTGCGCGCCGGCCATGACCGCGAAGAGAGCGAACGCGAAGCTTCCCGCGAGAACTCGTTTCATTGGATTCTCCATTGCGGCGGCGGCCGCGCGCCCGGCTGCGCCGGCGCATCCGCGGATCAGGTGCTCTTCCGACTTTTCTTCCTGCGTTCGCTGCTCGCGCGCGAGAGGGAACTGATCACGGTCCAGTCGTTCCTGTGGATCGTCACCGGCTCCGTTTTCGAGGGCCAGAGGTCGACGGGGATGTAGTAGTAGCCGTCGCCGAGCACGCGCGACTTCGTCGCGAGATCGCGCATGCTCTTGCAGAGCCCCACCTTTCCCCGGACGTCCCGCCGCTCCACCATCGTTCCGGTCGGCTCGCCGATCCCCTGGAAGACGGCGATCTCCGCACAGAGGGCATTCACCAGACTCATCGAGGACACGCTCCGAACACGTGCTCCGTCGGAAGCAAACTTCAGGCCGGTTGCGCCCATCCTTTCAGCCACCCCTCGAATCCGTGGAGCGTCCGGAGGCGCGCGTAGCCGATCTCCCGCCCGGCGCCGCCGCGCGCCCACTCTCCTCCGACGGCCACCCGCGTGCCGCGAGAGAGGCATTCGCGAACGAGCGACCGAAATTCGCCGGTGCCGAACGGCTCGCCGCTGCGCGCGCTGAGGGCGACCAGCTCCGGCCGGCCGCGCGCGACCGCCCGCTCGAGCGCTCCCCAGGGAACGTCGGCGCCGTAGAACTCCGTCCTCCAGCCGCCCCACTCGAGCACGAGCCGAACCATCCGAAGCGGAAGGTCGTGCAGCTCGGCGGGGGGCGCGGCGAGCAGCGCCTTCCGCGCCCGCGACGCGGGACTCGTCTCGGGGCGCATCCGGTCCAGCACGTCCGAGACGATGTGCGACGCGCGGTGCTCCTCGTCGACGCTCCAGTCGCCGCCGGCCCACCCTTCACCGATCAGCCGCATCGACTCGCCCACGACGCGATCGAGAAACGACGCGCGGTCGGCGAGCGCCGTCAGGCTCCATCCGATCAGCGCGCGCGCCTGGCCGGCGTCTCCGGCGCGCAGCGCCCCGAGCAGCGAGACGCGAACATCCTCGGGTCCCATCTCCGCGAAGCGCGGGGCGGGCGCGGCCTCCAGCCGCGGAAGGGAGTCCGTCGGAAGCCCCCGCGAGCGCGCGAACCGATGCACCAGCGTCGATGGGATAGCGGCGATGCCCGCCGACTGTCCGGGTCGACTCCAGCTTCCCTTCGTTCGTCCACCGCTTGATCGAGGAGACTCCGACGCCGAGCGCCCGGGCCACTTCGGTCGACGTCCAGAGAGCCATCTTCTCCAAAAGGCACCTTCCCCCGCGCCATTATCTCGGAGTCTGGCGCCGAGGCGAATTTGACGTTGCGCCGGCCGGTTTTCGCTCGGGTGCCCCTCGAAGGGGGGCCGAGCGATAGAATTCCGCGCGCCGTCCCGCCGCCTGCGGCGCCAACCGCCTGAGGGACGCATTGGAGGAAATGATGGTGAATCCGCTCGTCGAGCTCGAAAGAGCCGGCCAGAGCGTCTGGTACGACCAGATGGAAAGAGCGCTTCTCAAGACGGGGAAGCTCGCGAAGATGATCGAGGAGGACGACCTCCGGGGGCTGACCTCCAACCCGACGATTTTCGAGAAGGCGATCGGTGGAAGCGACGACTACCACGCGTCGCTCCGGGAGGTCGCGCGCGGCGGAGCCGATGCGGATGCGATCTACGAGGCGCTGGTTCTCGACGACATCGGCCGCGCGGCCGACGTCTTCCGTCCCGTCTGGGAGCGGACCGGAGGAGTCGACGGCTTCGTCTCTCTCGAAGTGAGCCCGCTGCTCGCGCACGACGCCCCGGAGACCGTCGATCAGGCGAAACGGCTCTTCGCGGAGCTGGGGCGCGACAACGTGATGATCAAGGTCCCGGCGACCGAGCAGGGGATCCCGGCGGTCGAAGAGCTGATCGCGGAAGGGATCAACGTCAACGTGACGCTGATCTTCTCGCGCGAGGTCTACCGCCAGGTGATGGAGGCGTATTTACGCGGCCTCGAGAGGCGCGCGCTCGGCGGCGAGCCCGTCGATCGTGTCCGTTCCGTCGCGAGCTTCTTCGTGAGCCGCATCGACACGAAGGCGGACGCCGCGCTGAGGGAGAAGATCGCCGCGACGGGCGATCCGGCCGCTCGCGCGGAGCTCGAGTCCCTTCTCGGCAAGGTCGCGATCGCCAACGCGAAGCTCGCGTACCAGCGGTTTCTCGCGACCTTCTCCGGCCCCCGCTGGCAGGCGCTCCAGGCCAGGGGCGCGCGCGTGCAGCGGCCCCTCTGGGCCTCGACGGGGACCAAGGATCCCGCCTACAGCGACATTCTCTACGTCGAGTCGCTCATCGGGCCCGACACCGTGAACACGATTCCGCCCAAGACGTACGAGGCCTTCAAGGATCACGGGACGGTGCGCGCGACGCTCCCCGAGGGAGCGGCCGAGGCGCGCGCGTTGCTCGAGAGGCTGGAGAGCGCCGGGATCTCGCTCGACGAGATCACCGATCAGCTCACGCGCGAAGGGGTGAAATCGTTTTCCGACTCCTTCGAATCGCTGATCGGCACGATCGAGTCGCGCCGCGCCGCACTGGGCGCCGCGGCCGCGGGGGACTCGCGGTGAGCTCCGTCGGACGCGCTCGACGAAATCGCGCGCGGGCGCGTCATCGAGAGGATCTGGCTGCGCGACGCGGCTCTCTGGAAGAGCGAGCCCGATCACGCGAAGATCATCTCGAATTCTCTCGGCTGGCTCACCGTGCCGCGCTGGACGCGCGAGCGCGCGGACGATCTCGCGACCTTCGCCGAAGAGGCTCGCGGCGAGTTCGACGACGTCGTCGTTCTCGGCATGGGGGGGTCGAGCCTCTGCTCGGAGGTGCTCCGCGCCGCGTTTCCGGCGCGCGCGGGGTGGCCCCGTCTTCGGGTCCTCGATTCGACCGTGCCGGGGGCCGTCGCCGCGCTCGACGCCAGCCTCGATCTCTCCCGCGCCCTCTTCGTCGTCGCTTCGAAATCGGGCACGACCACCGAGCCGCTCATGTTCCAGAGGTACTTCTGGAGCCGCGTGCGCGAAGCGCGCGGAGAGAGCGCCGGCAGAAGCTTCGTCGCCGTGACCGATCCGGGCACGCAGCTCGAGCGCGAGGCGACTCGCGAGGGCTACCGGCGCGTCTTCCTCAATCCGTCCGACATCGGCGGCCGCTACTCGGCGCTCTCCTATTTCGGCATGGTCCCGGCGGCGATCGCCGGGATCGACGTCAGGACGCTGCTCGACCGGGCGATCGCCGCCGCCGCGCACTGCTCTCCGTCGGCTCCTCTCGAGAACAATCCCGCCGCCCTTCTCGGCGCGGCGCTCGGCGCGGCGAGCCGCGATGGGCGCGACAAGGCCACCATCGTCGCCTCCGGCCCCCTCGGCGCGCTCGGCCTCTGGATCGAGCAGCTCGTCGCGGAGAGCACGGGGAAGGAAGGGAAGGGGATCCTCCCGATCGCGCTCGAGCCGATCGAAGCGCCCTCCGCGTACGGATCGGATCGGCTCTTCGTCTGCATCCGGCTCGAAGGCGAGGAGAAAAAGGCCGAGGAGGCGCGCCTGGCGCGGCTCGAAGGCGCCGGACATCCTCTGCTTCGCCGCGTTCTTCGCGACCCTCTCGATCTCGGCGCGGAGTTCTTCATTTGGGAGCTCGCCACGGCGGTCGCCGGATGGTTTCTCGGCATCAACCCCTTCGACCAGCCGAACGTGCAGGAGTCGAAGGACAACACGAAACGCCTGCTCGAGGAGTACAGAACGAAGGGAAGCCTTCCCTCGCTCGAGCGGATCGGAGGGTCGGACGGCCTCGAGCTGTTCGGCGCGTCGGACGGAGACGGGAGCGAATCTCCGCGGGACGTGCTCGCGCGTCTGCTGGCTCGCGCGCGCGAAGGGGACTACGTGGCTCTGCTCGCGTATCTCCCGGAGACGGCGGAGCGGAACGAGCGCTTCGCCCGGATCCGCTCGGACCTGATGCGGTCGCTCAAGGTTGCGACGACTCTCGGGTATGGCCCGCGCTTCCTCCATTCGACCGGGCAGCTCCACAAGGGGGGAGCCGGCAACGGCATCTTCATTCAGATCGTCGACGGGGCGCCGGGCGAGGTCGCGATTCCGGGCGAGCCGTTCGGCTTCGGGGTCCTCGCCGCCGCGCAGGCGCAGGGAGATTTCGAAGCGCTTCTCGCGCGCGGCCGCCGCGCGGTGCGCGTGCGGCTCGCGAGCGCGGACGGCGGGCTCGCGGAGCTCGAGCGGGCCGTCGAAGAGGCGCTGGACGGCCGCACGGCGTGACGCGATGAAATACGACATCGGAGTCATCGGCCTCGGCGTGATGGGTGAGAGCCTCGCTCTCAATTTCGAAGATCATGGCGCGAGCGTCGCCGTCTGGAACCTCGAGACGGAGTGGGTCGACCGCTTCGTCGCCGAGAACCGGCGGCGGCGAATCGTGGGGACGAGGACGTTCGAAGAGCTCGTCGAGGCGCTCGAGCGCCCGCGCCGCGTCCTCATCATGATCAAGGCCGGCGATCCGATCGATCAGACCCTCTCGGCGCTCCTCCCTCTCCTCGAGCGCGGCGACATCGTCATCGACGGAGGGAACTCTCATTTCCTCGACACCGAGCGGCGGGGGGAGACGGCCGCCGCGCGCGGGGTCCGGTACGTCGGTTGCGGGGTCTCGGGAGGGGAGGGAGGCGCGCGGTACGGGCCGTCGCTGATGCCCGGCGGCGATCGCGAGGCGTGGGCCACGCTCCGGCCGCTTTTCGAGAAGATCGCGGCGAAGAGCGAGTTCGGCCCCTGCGCCGGCTGGATGGGCTCGGGCGGCGCGGGGCACTTCGTGAAGATGGTGCACAACGGGATCGAGTACGCGGACATGCAGTCGATCGCGGAAGCGTACGATCTGCTCCGCCGCTGCGCGGGCCTCGACGCCTCTCGCCTCGCGGACGTCTTCGCGGCGTGGAACGAGGGAGAGCTCGAGTCGTTTCTCTTGGAGGTCAGCGCGCGGATCTTTCGCGTCACGGACGCCGAAACGGGCCGGCCGCTCGTCGATCTGGTCCTCGACCGGGCCGGGCAGAAGGGGACGGGCCGGTGGATGGGCGAGGTCGCCCTCGCGATGGGCGTCGCGGCGCCGACGATCGCCGAAGCCGTTTTCGCGCGCGTCGTGTCGAGCCTCGGGAACGAGCGCGCGGCCGCGGCATCCGTCCTGGCGGGACCGAAGCCCCGCGCCACGCCGGGCGAGGCGGATGCGATCGTCTCGGAGGCGCGCGACGCTCTGCTCGGATCGAGAATCTGCGCGTACGCCCAGGGATTCGCTCTCATCGCCGCGGCCTCCGCGGAGAAGGGGTGGAACATCGACCTTCGCGAAGTCGCGCGGGTGTGGACCGCCGGGTGCATCATCCGCGCGCGGCTCCTGAGCCACCTGATGAGCGCGTTCGAAGGAAACGCCCGCCTCGAGAATCCCATGACGGACGCCGCGATCGCCGAGATGCTCGCCGAGGCGCAGCACGGCTGGCGGAGCGCTCTGGCTCGCTTCCAGGCGAACGGCATTCCCGCGCCGACGATCTCCGCGTCCCTCGCGTACTACGACGGGTATCGCACCGAATCGCTTCCGCAGAACCTCACGCAAGCGCAGCGCGACTCCTTCGGCGCTCACGGCTACGAGCGAACCGACCGCCCCGGCGAGACGATCCACACCGAGTGGACGAAATCGTGAGGGCGATCCTGTTCGCCGCGGGGCGCCCGGGCCTCAGGGTTGCAGCCAGTCGGTGACCGGGCGCGACAGGAACTCATCGATCCGAATGCCGTCGCCGCTGCCCACGAGCAACGTTTTTCACGACGTCGCATTCTGAGATCCTTCGGTCGCTTCGCGCCCTCAGGATGACCGAAGGGCTCTCTCCGGATTCGCGGATCGCGGTCCACGCATTTTGAGATCCTTCGTCGGCGCCCACCTGCATCGCGGTGCACCTTGTCCGCAGCGCCTCCTTGGGATGACCGCAAGCGATTCACGCCGGCCACGCGACGAGCAGCATTCCTCCCGTTGCGATCGCGATCGCCGAGAGCAGCGCCACGATTCCGAACATCCTCCGGCTTCCGAGCGCGCCCACGATCGCGGCCTTGAACACCAGGTTCGACATCGTCGCCACGACGATCAGCCGCCACGCGGTCGCGGCCGGAATCGATCCTGCCCCTGCGAGCCGGCTGATCGAGAGGGTGATCGCGTCCACGTCGGTGAGCCCCGAGACGATCGACACCAGATAGAGCCCGCGATTGCCGAAGGAGTGGGTCGTCGCCGCCACGGCCAGAAGGACGATCGCGTAGAGCGCCGCGAAGACGAGAGCCGACTTGAGCTCGGCTGGATTCTCCTGTTCCGGAGCGGTCGATTCCTCGCTCCGCACCCGAAGAACGAGAAAGCCCGCGATCGCCGCCTGAACCGCCAGAAGGATGCCGATGGGCCACGCGGCGATCGGGAAGAGCGAGCTCCCCACGACCCGGATCTCGATCAGGACCCGGACCATCACGACGGCGTTCGCGATCATCACCACGGCCGCGAACAGGCGCGCCGACTCGGCGGCGCCCCGGCTTCGCCTCGCGTACCCGACGGTGGTCGCGGTGCTGGAGATGACGCCCCCGAGCACGCCCCCGAGAACGACCCCCGCGCGGGCGCCGAATAATCGCCACACGATGTAGCCCCCGAGGCTGATCCCGACGATCAGCACGACCATCCACCAGATCTCGCGCAGGTTGAGCACCTCGAAAGGACCGAACGCGCGATCGGGAAGGATCGGGAGGATCACGAGCGCGATCAACGCGAATCGCATGATCGCCGTCACGTCGCGCCGGTCGAGCTTCGCGCTGAGCCCGTGGAGCGACTCCTTCGCGTGGAGGAGGACCGCGACTCCGCCGCCGATCGCGATCGCGATCTCCATGGGGCCGTACGCGAGCAGCGCGCCGACGCCGAACATCACCAGGATGCCCATCTCGCTCGTCAGGCCGCTGTCGAAGTCGCCCCTGCGCAGCAGGTGCACGTTCGCCATCACGATCAGCGCCGCGAGCGCGAGGATCGAGGCCGCGAGCACCCACCCGCCGAACCGCAGCGACAGCCATGCCGCGAGCGTTCCCCAGACCGTGATCAGCGGGACCGTGCGGAAGCCGGCGATCTCCGAGGCGCTCTTTTCCCGCTCGAGCCCGACGAGAAGCCCCAAGCCCAGGGCGATTCCGAGCCGGATGAAGAGCGCGGTCAGGTCCATCGACTCGGAATCATATGCATCCCGGGAGCGGGCGTCTCGTCCTCGCTCCGATCAGCCGGTCTTCAGGCGCCCCTCTGCGATCGCCTTCCCCGAAGGTCCACGACGTGGTCCACGCGGAGCAGGAGCACCTCCGAGTCGAGTGGCTTGGGGACGAAGTCGGCGGCGCCGAGCGAGAGCATCGCGGATTCCGTCTCCTCGTCCGGGTCGCCGAGGCAGATCAGAGGGATGTGGGGGAGCTTCGCCGCGAGCGATCGAACGAGGTCGGCGACCTCGAACAGGGGGAGCGCGGTGTCCAGCAGGACCAGATGCGGCTCGACGGCGCCGATCCCGAGGAGCAGGTCCGCGCCGTCCGTGCAGGTTCGGATCTCGTAGCCCGCGCCGGCGAGGACGTCGACCGCCACACGGCGCGCCGCGGCATCCGTCGTCGCGACGATGGCGCTCCGCGTCGCGCGCCCGGAATTGCCGTAGAGCTGCACGAGCGTGCTCCGCACCTCTTCCTGTTGCGGGTCGATGGCGAGAAGGCGCGTGGCGGCGTGGATCGCGTCATCGATCCGCCCCGCGGACCGGGACGATTCGAGTAGCCCGAGCAGCGCTCGCTTCATGAGATGCGCGAGGCGGCGTCGTTCGAACACAATCCACTCGTCGATCGGCTCGCCCGCCAGATGGATTCCCTCGAGGAACTCTCCGCGGTAGAGGTCGATGGCGCGGCCGAGCGATTCCTCGGTTCCCTTGGCGACGAGCCCCTCGAACTCGAGCGCGTCGGTCGCGACGCGGTCGCGGCGAAGCCGGACGGCTTCCGGCCGGATGTCCAGGAGCCCCGGCGTGGTGGCCAGCGTCTGGCGCAGCACGAGGAGGCACTGCCGGAGGCTGTGCCTCGCCTCCGACTCGCTCGTTTCGCTCCAGAACATCGCCGCGAGCTTGGTCCGCGGAATGGGCTGGCCGGAGCGGTGCGCGAGATACGAGATGAGGACCTGCGCCTTGCGCGAGGAGACGGCGACGGGCTCGCCCGTGGAAGCGGTGAGGCTGAAGCCGCCGAAGAGCGTGAGATGAGACGGGTCGTTCGTTCGTTCGATCATGATCAATCACTCGATTCGCGCAGGCATTCGGATACGGCGAGGATGAGTTGTTGCCGGACGACGGGCCTCTCGATCCGTCGGCAGAAGGGGAACGCCTCGAGGTGCTCGATCATCGGGCTCTCTCGCCCGATGACGACGATCGTGCGCCGCGTGAGCGAGGGGTCTTCCCGGCCGAGCTCCCGGAGAAGGTCGAGGCCATCGACGGCCGGGATCGTGGGGTCGAGGACGAGCACCCCGAAATCGCCCGAGCGAAGCTTCAGGATCGCGTTCGCGAACCGGGACGCGGTTTCGACCTCGAGCAGCACGCTCTCGAGCGTCCGCTGAATGGACGCTCGGACCGAGGCTTCGCCCGCGACGACGAGGACTCTGTTTCCGCGACTGAGGTCGTTCATGACGTTCCGCGGGTCGTTCTCCCGCAGCGTCATGGTCGCCGGCGTCCGTCAGGCTCCCGTTATCGCCCCGTTAGAGCCCCGTCAAAGAATCGAGCGCGGAAGCCGCTTCGCGAGGGCTCCCGAACGCTCCGCGGGGAGCCTCTCGCTATAATCGCGCGGTTCGCACTCCACCGTCTTCGGAGGATCGGGATGATTTTTCGCCGTGGAATTCTCTTTCTTTCGCTGCTCCTGACGAGTTTCCCGTCTTCCGCCACGCCCCCGATCGCCTCTCCTTCGCAGTTTCTCGGCTTCGAGGTGGGAGCCGACCGGAAGCTCGCGGACTACGGCCAGATCGCTTCCTATTTCCGCATGCTCGACGGCGCCTCCGACAGGATCGAGCTCGTCACTCTCGGAAAGACCACCCTCGGCGCCGACATGCTGATGGCGGTGATCTCCTCGGAAGCGAACATCCGCAACCTCCCGCGGATCCGCGAGATCTCGCGCCGCCTGGCGGACCCCCGGGGGCTCGACGACGCGGCACTCGAGCAATTGGTTCGCGAAGGTCGCACCGTCGTCCTCGTCACCTGCAACATCCACTCGAGCGAGATCGCGTCGAGCCAGATGGCGATGGAATGGGCGCACGCGCTCGCGACCGCCCAGGACCCGGAGACGAAGCGGCGTCTCGAGAACGTGGTGCTGCTCGTCGTCCCCTCGCTCAATCCCGACGGAGAATCGATGGAGACGGAGTGGTATCGCAAGCAGCTGGGGACGAAGTACGAGGGAGGGCGCCTGCCCTGGCTCTACCACCACTACGTGGGCCACGACAACAATCGCGACTGGTTCATGCTGACGCAGAAGGAGACGCGCTCTCTCACGCGCGCCGTCTATCACGAGTGGTTCCCGCAGGTCTTCGTCGACGAGCACCAGATGGGCTCCACCGGCCCCCGCATGTTCATCCCGCCCTTTTCCGATCCCGTCGATCCGGACGTCGATCCCCTCATCTGGAGAGAGATCAACCTGATCGGCTCGACGATGGCGCTTCGGCTCGAGCAGCAGCGGAAGGCCGGGGTCATCTACGGATACAGCTTCGACGCGTACTGGATCGGCGGGACGCGGAACACCGGATGGTGGAAGAACATCACGGGGCTCCTGCTCGAGACCGCGTCGGCCCGGCTCGCGACGCCGATCGACGTTCACCCGAGCGAGCTGCGCGGCGGCTCGAAGGGCCTCGTCGAGTACAAGGCGCAGGTCAACCATCCGAACCCCTGGCCGGGCGGTGTCTGGCGGATGCGCGACATCATGGATTACGAGCGGATCGCCTCCGACGCGCTCCACGAGATCGCGGCGGACCGTCGCGAGGACTTTCTCCGCAATCTCGCGCGCCGCGCGCGGTCGGCGATCGCTCTCGCCTCTCCCCGCGAGGCCTACCTCATCCCGCGCGATCAGCGCGACCAGCCCACGGCGCGGAGGCTCGCCCTCCTCATGGCCGACCATGGCGTCGAGGTCGTTCGCGCGGACAACGGCGACTACTGGATCCCGCTGGCCCAGCCGTACGCGCGCTTCGTACGGGAGATGATGGAGCCGCAGCGCTACCCGGAGATCCGTCCCGCGATCGGTAGCGACATCCTCCGCCCCTACGACGTCGCGACCTGGACTCTCCCACTCATGATGGGCGTCGTCGCCCTGAAGCGCCCGATGCCGGCGATGCTCGACGGAGCGAAGGTCGTCCCGCCGATCCTCTCCGATCAGATCCTTCCGGCGGAGGCGCCCGCGCCACTCGGGCCGGCTCCCTGGTTCGCGATTCTCCCCGGCTCGCCGGAGAACGCGCGCGCGGTGAACGCCGCGCTCGCGGGCGCCGGCTCCGCCCGGATCTCGGATGCCCCCGCGGACGATCTCGCGCAGGCGCCGGTTCCGGTCCGGTTCCCGGCGGGGACCGTTTGGCTCGACCGGACCGCCGCGAAGGCGGCCGCCGGCGCGGCGGCGCGCTCGGGAGTGGAGCTCCTCGCGGCCACCGGGGCGCCCGCCGCCGCGCGCACCCTGCGCCGGCCGCGCGTGGGCGTGTACAAGCCCTGGATCGCCTCGATGGACGAGGGTTGGACCCGCTGGCTCCTCGAGCAGTACGGCTTCGCGGTGGGCACCATCGACAACGCGACTCTGAAGAAGGGGGCATCGGATAAGGGACGGTCTCTGCGCGACACCTTCGATGTCGTGATCCTCCCCGACGTTTCCCCGGCGGCGATCTCGACCGGACGCGCCGGACGGGAGGAGGGATATCAGCCGCCCGTGCCGCCGGAATACGCCGGAGGACTCGGAAGCGAGGGATCGCAGGCACTCGAGGGATTCGTGGAGGGCGGGGGAACGCTGATCGCACTCGACTCGGCCACGGCATACGCCATCGAGCAACTCAAGCTGCCCGTGCGCAACGTTCTCGCCGGTACGAAGAGCGCGGAGTTCGACGTGCCGGGATCGCTCCTGCGCACGCTCGTCGATCCCGAGACGCCGCTGACGAGCGGGCTCCCCGACCAGATGGCCGTGTTTCTCGATGACCGCATCGCGTTCGAGACGATCCTTCCGGCGAACGACGTTCAGCGGTGGGTCCTTCTCACCTATCCGGAAGACCGCCGCGACATCCTTCTCTCCGGATGGATCGAAGGCGCCGAAAGGCTCGAGAGGAAAGCGGCGGCGGTCGCGCTCACCTGGGGAAAGGGAAAGATCGTCCTCTTCGGCTTCCGCCCGCAGCACCGCGGCCAGACCCACGCGACGTTTTCGCTGCTGTTCAACGCGATCTACTGGAGTGTGGCCGATCGGTGAGCGGGCCGCAGACCGAGAGGCGCCAGGCCTCGGATCTCACGAGCGCACGCCGGAGGTCCGAGATCCGAGGTCTGAGGTCTGATGCCTGAGGTCATATCGATGGATGGCGGACCGGCGCTTCCTCATGTCGTGATCCTCGGCGGCGGGTTCGCCGGCCTGTACGCCGCGCGAGAGCTCCGGCGCGCCCCCGTGCGCGTGACGCTTCTCGACCGCCGCAACCACCATCTCTTCCAGCCGCTCCTCTACCAGGTCGCTTCGGCGGCGCTCAATCCGTCCGACATCGCGAGCCCCATCCGCTCGATCCTGAGCAGACAGAAGAACGCGACGGTCGTTCTCGAGGAAGCGGTTCGAATCCTTCCCGGCGAGCGGGTGGTCCGGACGCGAAGCGGCCACGACATCGCCTTCGACTATCTGATCGTCGCCACCGGGGCGACGCATTCGTACTTCGGCCATCCCGAATGGGAGCGCTTCGCTCCGGCCTCAAGACGATCGAGGACGCCCTGGAGATCCGGCGCCGGGTCCTGGTGGCGTTCGAGGCGGCGGAGCGGGAGAGCGACCCGGCGCGGCGCAAGCCGTGGCTCACCTTCGTCGTCATCGGCGCCGGTCCCACGGGAGTCGAGCTCGCCGGGGCCTTCGCGGAGATCGCTCTCCACGCGATGAAGCGCGATTTCCGCAACATCGATCCGGGACAGGCGAAGATCATCCTCGTGGAGGGCATGGACCGCGTGCTTCCTCCCTATCCCGAGGATCTGTCCGCGCGCGCGCGGCGCCAGCTCGAGAGCTTCGACGTCGAAGTGAGGACGGGTGCGCTCGTGAGCGGCGTCGATGAAAACGGGATCGCCCTCGGGAAGGAACGGATCGAGGCGCGCACGGTCGTCTGGGCCGCCGGCGTTCAGGCCTCTCCTCTCGGGCGCTCTCTCGGGGCGCCCGTCGACCGCGCCGGGCGGGTGCGCGTGGCCCCCGACCTCTCCCTTCCCGGGGATCCGCGCATCTTCGTCGCCGGAGATCTCGCTCTCGTCGAGCAGGATGGCCGCTCCGTGCCCGGCGTCGCGCCCGCCGCGATCCAGCAGGGAAAGCACGCGGCGCGGAACGTCGCCAGGCTCGCTGCGGGCCACGAGGCGATCCCGTTCCGATATCGCGACAAGGGATCGCTCGCCACGATCGGTCGCGCCGCGGCCGTCGCGGATTTCGGCCGGATTCACCTCGGCGGGTGGATCGCCTGGATGGCGTGGCTCACGATCCACATCTTTTTTCTGATCGGCTTCCGCAACCGCCTCCTCGTGATCCTTCAGTGGGCATGGGCGTATCTGACCCGGCGGCGCGGCGCGCGCCTCATCACCGGCGACACGCCCGCGGAGTTGGGGCTCACCTCCGATCCGGCCCCGGGAGTGGATGAGTGACGAGCCCGCTGCGCTTCTTCTGGCGTCTCGGGGTGGGGCTCCTCTGGTTCGCCGCGGCGAGCGTGCGGATTCTCCGGACGGCGCCGAAGAAGGGAGCGATCGACCTCGACCTGACGCATCGCTACGCGTCCCTTCTTTCCGGAGGGTGGACGAGGATCTTTCACCTGCGCCACGAGATCCGGAACCACGAGAGGATCCTGGCGGCGCAACCGTGCATCTACATTGCGAACCACCGCAGCAATCTCGACGTCGTCACGCTGTGCGGGATTCTTCCACCGCGCACGATCGTCATCGGGAAGCGGGAAATCCTTCGCGTCCCGTTTCTCGGAAGGATCTTTTTGCGCGGCGGCAACGTTCCGATCAACCGGAAAGATCCCGACGAAGCGCGGATCGCGATGGAGACGGCGGAAGCGAAGATGAAGGGTGAGCGCGTCTCGGTCTTCATCATGCCGGAAGGGACGCGGAACTACGGAACGCTCCGCCCGTTCAAGAAGGGAGCGTTCCATCTCGCTCGCAATGCCGGCGTTCCCATTCTGCCGATGGTGTGCGCGGTCGAGCCGCGATGGCTGGACGGGAGGCGCCTCTGGGCAGCGCCCGCGGTCGACAATCTCATCGAAGTGCTCGACCCCCTCGAACCGGCTCGGTTCGATTCCGTCGATGATCTGATCGCCGAGAGCCGCGAGCGGATGGCGGTCGCGCTCGCGCGGCTCGAGGCTGAGCTCGAGCGGCGACGGCGCCCTCGCCCCTGACCGGCTCGTCGCCTGCGAGATCGGAACGAGGGGCGCCCTTCAGGGATGTCCCGAATCTGGACCTCGCGTCCCGGCCTTGGACGGAACTGAGGATGTCGCGCCGGAGCGTCTCGACGTAACGTGTGCGCGCCCAGTGAGTTGGGTCCGAGTCCATCATTCGTGTGTTGTGGCGCACGCGTTGCGCTGGCCTGGGGCATCCCCGTAGTTCGGAGGTTGGATGGCAGGCACTCATTCTGTGAAAGGGCAGGGCAGTCGTCGTCGGTTCGAGCGAATCCGGCTCCGCGCGCCCATCGACGCACAACTCGGCAGCACCCAGGTGCTGGTCAACGACCTGAGCATGGGCGGCGCGAGCATCGAGCACCATGACTCCGTGCCGGTCGGCGCCCAGAAGAACCTGATGTTCTGCTGGGCCGGCGACACGATCGCCGTTCCCTGCACCGTCCTCCGCTGCAAGCTCGTCGGGTTCGTGACGGGACAGAAGAGCGCTTCGATCTACTCGACCGGCGTGAAGTTCGACGTCGAGACGCTCCGCGCGCACCCGATCCGCAACATGATCGAGGCTCGCGTGCGGCAGGCGATCGAACAACAGCGGGCGAACGCGCGAGGGGAGGCCCTCGCGGAGTGCGCGGCCGCGACCGATGATCCCTCCAGCGGAAACGGCCTCAAACCGGTGCTGGGCGCGATCCGCGACAACGGCTTCCTCTGCTTCCGCAAGGAAGGCGATCGGTGGAAGAAGGCGAAGACCCTCAACCCCGAGCAGCCGCCCGAAGGATTCACCGTGCTCGCGGGCGAGGACCCGGAAGACCTCGATCTCCTCTGCCGGCTCTACGAGCGCTCGGACGCCGCGATGCGCAGCATGATCCGGGTCCTCGCGCAGCTCAGCGTTACCGACAGCAGCGACGAATCGCGCCGTCGGTACATTCCGTAGGGGCGGCCGCTGGCCGCCCCGGGGCGGGAGGCGCACCGAAGCATCGCCGCCCCTTTGTAGGGATTCTCGATCTCCTTCCTCACCTGCACCCACCGGCCGTAGCCCTTCACCATCGGGCACGCGTAGACGAACCTTCCGGAGGCGAGCTCCGGCTCCGCCGCGAGGAGAGCGACGACTCCGCGGCTGAGCGAGGCGAATGCGGCGCGCGACTCGGCGAGGGTTCCGTTCGCGCGCTCGAGCTCGCGCGCCGCGTCGCGGATCATCTCGAGCTCGTTTCCGGCTCGGGGCTTCCGCTGGCCGAGCTCCCGCTCGGCGGCCGAGCCGATCTTCCTCGCGACGGTCGGGAGCCCCGAGGCGTCGTCCTTCGCGAGCATCGCCCTGACGGACTCGTACCTGGCGAGGAGGCCTTCCACGTTGCCGGCCATCCCCGGCGCCGCGCTCAGGAGGAGCGCAAAGAGAGCTGAGGTCGCTGTCTTGATCGGATTCATCGCGGTTGTCTCCTCATCGGGTCTTTTCGGAAGGGTCGAGCTCGCGGTCCGCTTCCTCCGCGGATTCCGCGAGGAGCTCCGGATCCGCGCGCAGGCCGGAAGCCTCCAGGCGTCCGAGCCGCAGCTGCCGCTCCTTCATGATCTGAAAGATGATCGGCGTGACGAGCAGAACGTGGATCGTCGAAGTCCACATCCCGCCCACGAGCGGCACGGCGATCGGTTTCATCACGTCCGACCCCGTCCCGGTCGCCCAGAGGAGCGGGACGAGCCCGAACACGGTGGTCGCTACGGTCATCAGCTTCGGACGGACCCGCAGGAGCGCCCCTTCGATGGTGGCCTCCAGGATCGCTTCCTTCGAGAAGTCTCCCTTCTGCAGCCTGCGGTCGAGCGCCTCGTGGAGGTAGAGCACCATCACGACGCCGGTCTGCACCGCGACGCCGTAGAGGGCGATGAAGCCGACCCAGACCGCGACCGACCAGTTGAAGCCGTAGATCCACATCAGATAGACGCCGCCGATGAGCGCGAACGGCACCGAAAGCATCACGAGCATCGCCTCGACCGCGGAGTGGAACGTGAAGTAGAGGATGCCGAAGATGATGACGAAGACGAGCGGCAGGATGACCTGGAGCCGCCGCCTGCGCATGGACCTGGTTCTCCCACTGGCCGGACCACTGAAGCGAATAGCCGGGAGGCAGCTCGAGCTGCTCGTCCAGGAGGCGTCGCGCTTCGCCCACGAAGGATCCCATGTCGCGGCCCCGGACGTTGAGCTGCACGAGCCCGCGAAGCTGGCCGTTCTCCGAGTTGATCATCGCCGGCCCCGGCCGGCTCTCGATCCGCGCGAGCTGCGCGAGAGGGATCTGGATCACGCCGGCCCGCGACGGCGCAGCGCTCGGGGCGCCGCCGCTCCCTCCCGGCGCCGCGGGGAGCCCGCCGCCCATGCTCATGCCGCTGCCGGCCGGCGCCGCCGCAGCTTCGCGGAGACGCCATCGAGCGCGGGACCGTGATCAGCAGGTTCGAGAGCGCGGAGACGTCGCTCCGGTAGTCCGCCAGATAGCGGACCTGAACCGGGAATCGCGCTCGCCCTTCCACGGTCGTCGTCACGTTCATCCCACCGACGGCGACCTCGATCGCGTCGAGCACCACCCCGATCGGGATTCCGTAGCGCGCGACCGCCCTCCGGTCCACCTCGATCTCGACGTAGCGGCCGCCCGTGATTCTCTCCGCTGTAGAGATCGGCGGCGCCGTCGACTTTCCTCAGGATGTGCTCGGCCTGCAGCGACAGCTTCTCCAGCGTCGCGAGATCGGGGCCGAAGATCTTCACGCCGAGCTGCGTCCGGACTCCCGTGTTCAGCATGTCGATCCGGTTGATGATCGGCTGCGTCCAGCGCGTTCGTGACCCCGGGGATCTGGAGCTTCTCGTTGAGCTCGCTGGATGATGTCTTCCTTCGTCATCCCTTTCGGCCATTGCGACCGCGGCTTGAGCTCGATGATCGTCTCGAACATCGAGACCGGTGCGGGGTCCGTGGCGGTCTCCGCCCTGCCGACTTTCCCGAGGACGTACGTCGACCGCGGGATGGTCGGCGATGATGGAATCCTGGATCTGGATGATCCGCTTCGCTTCCGTGATGTTCACGCTCGGGAGCGTGATGGGCATGTAGAGCAGCGCCCCCTCGTCGAGAGGCGGCATGAACTCGCTGCCCCGAGGCTCATCATCATCGGCACCGCGAGCAGGAGCGCCAGCAGGTTCGCCGCGATCATCGTCTTCCGGTACTGGAGCGACCATCGGAGGACCGGGCCGTAGATCCGGATGAAGAACGCGGCTGACCGGGTTCTCCGATTCGGGCCGGAGCCTGCCGCGCATGAAGAACGTCATGAGGGCCGGCACGAGCGTGATCGCGATGAGCGAGGCCGCCGACCATCGCGAAGGTCTTGGTGAACGCGAGCGGCCGGAAGAGCTTTCCTTCCTGCCCGGTCAGCGAGAAACACAGGGAAGAACGACACGATCATCACGAGGAGCGACCCGAAGATCGCGCGGGCCGACCTGCTGCGCCGACCTGGATGATCGTCTCGAGCCCGGTTCTTCCGCATCGAGTCGCGTCCCTTCGGCCAGGTGGCGGTACGCGTTTTCCACCATGACGATCGACGCGTCGACGATCTCGCCGATCGCGAGCGCGATCCCGCCGAGCGACATGATGTTCGACGTGATCCCGAAGGAGTACATCAGGATGAAGCTCGAGGAGCGCCGACAGCGGCAGCGCCGACGAGGACCGTGAGCGCCGAGCCGAAGTGAAACAGGAACACGATCACGACGATCGCGACGATGATCGCCTTCCTCGGTGAGCGCCTCCTTGAGCGTCCCCACCGCCCGCTCGATCAGATCCGAGCGGTCGTACGCGGTCCGGACCGTCACGCCTTCCGGAAGGCCCGGCTTTCAGGACGTCGAGCTGCGCCTTGACGCGCTGGATGACGTCGCGCGCGTTCTCGCCGTAGCGCGCGACGATGATTCCGCCGACGACCTCTCCCTTCGCCGTTCTCGTCGAGGAGGCCGCGCCGGATGTCGCCCCCGATGCTGCACCGTGCCGAGCTGCGCCAGGTAGATCGGGTGTGCCGTTGCGGTCGGCGCCGACGACGATGTCCTCGAGATCCGCGGATGCTCGCGGACGTATCCGAGGCCACGGACGATGTAGTTCCTGCTCGCCGATCTCGACGAAGCCGCCCTCCGACGTCGTTGTTCGAGCGGCGAACGGCGTTGGCGACCGCGTCGAGCGGGAGCCCGAACGAGCGCGAGCTTGATCGGATCGAGATTGATCTGGTACTGCTTGACGAACCCACCGATCGAGGCGACTTCCGCCACGCCGTCGACTCGCCTGCAGCCCGAGCTTGAGGTAGTAGTCCTGAATCGCGCGGAGCTGCCCGAGGTCGTGACGGTCGGATTTGGAGCGGTGTACCAGAAGACGTGGCCGACCCCCGTCCCCTCCGGCCCGAGCCGCGGCGCGACGCCTTCCGGCAGCAGGTTCTGGGTGTAGTTGAGACGCTCCAGAACACGCGTGCGCGCCCAGTAGATGTCCGTCGCGTCGTCGAAGATGACGTACACGAGCGAGAAGCCGAACATCGACTGCGCGCGGACCGACTTGAGGCCCGGCATTCCCTGGAGCGTTCGAGGCGAGCGGGTACGTGATCTGGTCTTCGACGAGCTGCGGCGCGCGCCCCGGCCAGTCGGCGTAGACGATGACCTGGTTGTCCGAGACGTCCGGGATCGCGTCGAGCGGCGTCCTCAGCGTGGCCCAGATGCCGACCGCCGCGAGGACGGCGTAGGCGAGGAGGACGACGAACCGGTTCCGGGCCGAATACTCAATGACCTGCCGTATCATGCGCGCCCCCTCCCTTCCCCGACGTCATCTGACGGAGCTGCGATTCGGAATCGAGGAGGAAGCCTCCCTGCACCACGACCTTCTCGCCTTCGCGCAGGCCGCTCAGGATCGCGACCTTCTCGCCGCTCCTCCCGCCCGCGGCGACGAGGCGCGGCTCGTAGCCGCCGCTCGGGGTCTGCACCCAGACGAACTGCTCGATGCCCCGGTCGACGAGCGCCGTCTGCGGCACCATCAGCGCCGCAGCCGCGGTTCCCGGGCGCTGCGAAAGAAACGCTCACGTACATCCCGGGCTTGAAGCGGAGGTCGCGGTTGTCGAGCTCGACGCGCACGCGATTGCTCCGCGTCTCGCCGGAGACCAGCGGCTCGATGAACGCGACGCGGCCGTTCCACGAGACGCCCGGGAACGCAGGCGAGGAGATCGCGACCGACTCGCCGACCTGGACGCGATGGAGGTCCTTCTCGTAGACGTCCGCCTCGACCCAGACCTTCGAGAGGTCGGCCACCTGCAGCAGCGGCTGCCCCGCCTGGACGTACTGCTGCGGTACGACGCTCTTCTCGACGACGATCCCGCTCACGCTCGAGGAGATCGTCGTTGTGTAGAAAGGCTTTCCGCTCCGCCGCAGCTCGGCGATCTGGCCGGGCTCATTCCGAAGAGCTGCATCCGGCGCTGACTCGATTCGACCAGCGCATCGGCCGCGCTCCTCGCCTCGGCGAAGCCGGCGTCGCGCATCCGTTCCCGATTCGCGAGCGCGAGCAGGTACTCCTGCTGGGTCGAATAGAGCTCGGGCGAGTAGATCTGGGCCACCGCCTGTCCCTTCCGGACGGAGTCGCCCGTGAAATCGACGTAGAGCTTCTCGATCCGCCCGGCCGTGTACGAGGTGACCTGCGCCAGCCGCGTCTCGTCGTAGTCGATCGCCCTGGTCGTGACGAACGAATCGTCCCAGGGGAGGAGCGTCGCGGGCACCGTCGCGACGTTGGCCATCACGCGCTGGGTCGGGGAGAGGGAGACCCGCTCGAGGCCGGACATCGACCCGGCGTCGGCGATTTTGCTCGCTGCGTTGTCGGCGTTGACGCGCTTGATCAGCTTCATGCCGCAGATCGGGCAGTTCCCCGGTTTGTCGGAGACGACCGTCGGGTGCATCGGGCAGTAATAGATGAGGCCTTCGTCCGCCGCGTGAAGCTGCTCATCCTGCGGGTTGAACTTCCAGAAGAGGACTCCGCTGGCGACCGCCGCGAGAAAGAAGACCACGGCGACCGCGATCGCGAGCTTTCGGTTTCTGAGATTCATGATCTGCTCCTCACATCGAGCTCATCGAAGGGCTGCTGGACCCGCCGCGGGCCGGCGCGTTTCCGCTCGAACGGACGGCCGCCGCGCCGACGCGGATCGTGCGCGCGCCCTGCCCGAGCGCGATCAGGTCGGCGCGCGCCTCGAGCGAGCGCTCGAGAAAGTCGTAGTAGTCGGTTGCCAGGCGGACGTAGGCGCTCTCGCTTCCGAGAAGCGCTTCGAAATCGCTCCTCGCCGCCTGGTAAGCGCGAGCGTCGAGTCGAACGCGAGCTTCGCCTGAGGCACGAGGACCTGGTCGTGGAACTCGAGCTGCGCGACGGCCTGCTCGTAAACCGCCTTCGCGATCGCGGCCTGCTCGTGAGCGAGCGCCGCAGCTCTTCGATCTTCTGCAGCGCTGCGTCGCGACGGGCGATCGCCTCCCGGATCCGCGGCTCGATGACCTGTTTCCTGCGCACCGGCAGCTCGACTCGGCCGAGCACCGAGATCATTCCGTTGTCCTCGGGCCGATAGCCGTAGGAGGCTTCCACGCTCCATTCGGGGCGCGTCGCGCTCTTCGCGAAATCGATCTCGGCGAGCCGGCGCTCGACGTCCGCTTCGAGGGACGCGATCGCCGGATGGTCGTCGGCGATCGGCGCGCCCGGCGGCGCCGGGGGAGACGCGTGCTCGAGATGGAGCCGCGGGATCTCCGCCGCGGAATCGAGGCCGAGCAGCGAGCGGAGCGCCGCCTCCGCGATGCGGCGGTCTCCGTCGAGGCTCAGGACGGTGTGCTGCAGATCGCTCCGGACGAGTTGCGCGCGGAGGATGTCGGCCTGGATCGCGCTTCCCGATTCGTACCGCGCGCGGGAAGAGGCGATGATCGCATCCGTGACCACGAGGACGGTCTGGACCACCTGGCGGCGCTCGTCGATCCCCGCGACCGTGAGCCAGGCGGCGACGGCATCGCGCCCGACCTCGGCGGCGAGCGTCCGCCGGGTCGCTTCGAGGCTCCTCGCCGCGGCCTCCGCAGCGCGCTCGAGGCTCCGCCGCCTCTCGCCGGGGACGAACGCCTGCGACGCGCCGACCATGTACATGGTCATCGACATGTCGTTCGAGAGATCGTCGTTGAGGTTCTGCACCCCGCCATCGCCATCGGATTCGGCAGCGCGCCGGCGCCGCGCGCGGCTTCGCGTGCGGCCTCGACTTCAGCTTCGAGAGCGCGGACTCCGGGGCTCGCCTCGACCGCGGCCGCGGCGATCCGCTCCGGATCGTGCCAATCGAGATCCTGCGCGATGCGCCGCTCGCCACGAGCGCCGCAAGAAGGAAGATGTTGTGGACTTCTTCACTGTCGCCTCCGGAAGACTGCCTCACGTAGAATGCGCCGCGCGGGAGACGAGGGTCGACCCGGTGGCGAAGAGATTCCGGGGAGGGAGATCAGATCAAGAGGATCGAGAGAGACGCGAGCCGCCGGCTCAGGGGAGGGGAGATCGCGGGATCGGCTTTCCCGCCGGTGAACGCGGGCGGGACCGAAACGGGGATGGGCGCCTCGGTGCGCTGCGGGTCGGGGGCATCGAGCCCGATCGGGCGCGTCTCGCTCGCCGGCTCCTGCCGGTCGGGGGCCGCCTCGATGCAGGGTGCGGTGCAGCAGCCGGGGCGCGTCAACGAAAGCTCGGAGCTCTCCGGCCTGCTGCAGCAGCTCATGGTCGAGCCGCCGCAGAGCGCAGCCATCGCGGAGGTCGGGATGACCGTGACCACCGCGAGAATCAGAGCTGCATGGAGAAGCCTCCGCATTTCCAGTGTCCGGAACCGCTGCCGCGGCCGTCTGATTCTGGGAGCCGTGAGTGGGAAGGTTTAAGTGGAGAGAGAGCAGGGAGACGGAGTCGGGGGGAAAGGGGCCCCCCCTCGCGGATCTCCCCATGCGCCGGGGTCCCGCCCCCGGGTCGGCGCAGTCCCCTTTCCCGACTGCTGCGTTGCAACTCGGTTCGCTACGTGCATGGCGCTGTACCCGTTTCCCTGACTACTTTCCCCTGACTACTCTCGGAGGAGTTCGACATGACGAATAGGGACTACGGGATCCGCAAGACTCTCGACATCGGCTTCGACGAGGCGGTCGTCCGCGCGCGCGAGCTGCTCCAGACGGAGGGGTTCGGCGTGCTGACGGAGATCGACATGAAGGCGAAGCTGAAGGAAAAGATCGGCGTCGACGTGCGGCGCTATCTCATCCTCGGCGCCTGCAACCCGCCCCTCGCCTACAAGGCCCTTCAGGCCGAGCCGGAGATCGGCCTGCTCCTTCCCTGCAACGTCATCGTCTACGAAGGGACGGACGGGAAGATCGTGGTCTCCGCGATGGACCCGGGCGTGATATCGCGGGTCGTGGAGGAGAATCCGGTGATGGAGGAAGTCGCCCGCGACGCGCGCGCGCGGCTGCAGAGGTTCATCGAGAAGATGTAGGGGCGGGCGTCCTCAGCAGCGTTCGCCGCTAGTACGGGCCGAGGGGTTGGCGCGCGTCACGCGCGGGCCACCCGAACGACCGCGCTCCCGTTCACCTGCCCTGCGCGGAGGTCGTCCAGCGCTCTCTGCACATCCTCCAGCTCGTACACCGTCACCCGCGGCTCGATCGGAATCTCGCGGATCGCGTCGAAGAAGGCGCTCGCATCGTCGCGCGTGAGGTTCGCCACGGACCGGAGGACGCGCTCGCCCCAGAGCAGCTCGTACGGGAACGAGGGAATCGGCGTCATGTGAATCCCGGCGCAGATGACGGAGCCGCCGCGCGCGACCGCGCGGAGCGCGAGCGGCACGAGCTCGCCGGCGGGAGCGAAGAGGATCGCGGCGTCGAGAGGGACGGGAGGGGCCTCCGAGGAGGGTCCCGCCCACGCGGCTCCGAGCTGGAGGGCGAGGGTGCAGCTCGCCTCGTCGCCTTCGCGCGTGAAGGCGAAGACCTCCCGCCCCTGATGCCGCGCGATCTGCGCGAGAAGGTGCGCCGCGGAGCCAAAGCCGTAGAGGCCGATCCGCCGCGCGTCTCCCGCCATGCGATACGCGCGGAACCCGATGAGGCCCGCGCACAGAAACGGCGCGAGCGCGATCGGGTCGCGGTCGGGCAAACGGACCGCATACGAGGCATCGACGATCATCGCTTCCGCGAATCCCCCGTCGCGGTCGTACCCGTTGAAGAGCGCCCGCTCGCAGAGGTTCTCTCGCCCGGAAGCGCAGTAGCCGCACGTCCCGCAGCTCGAGCCGAGCCACGTCGCGCCCGCTCTTTCGCCGAGCTGGAACCGCGCGACTCCCGCGCCGACGGCGTCGACGACGCCGACGACCTGGTGGCCCGGAACCAGAGGAACACCGTGCGGTGGGAGCTCCCCGTCGAGGATGTGGAGGTCGGTCCGGCAGACGCCGCACGCGAGAACTCTGAGCCGTATCTCTCCCGCCCCCGGCTCGGGCAGGAGGCGGTCGAGAAGCCGGAGGGGAGCGCCGGGCGCTTCGAGGACGGCGGCTCTCATGATTCGGGTCGCAGGTCACCGCGCGCGCGTGACCCTCCTCCTCTCGATTCTCGAGGCGCCGAGCCTAGATTGGCTGTCATGAGGGGACCGACTCCATCGCGTGCGCCGCTGCCGCCCGATCCGTTCTGGCTCGACTTCACCGGCTTCGTTCCTCTCTCCCCGCGCGAGGAGTGGCCCGATTTTACCGGGTACGTGCCGCCGGCGGACGACCGCGAGGCGCGCGGTGAGTCGCGGCGGCCAGACCCCAGACCCCAGACCCCAGACCCCAGACCCTAGACCCTAGACCCTAGACCCGAGACCCTAGACCCTAGACCCTCGACCCTAGACCCTGGAACCGGGATCTCCCACAGTAGACCGTGTACCTCCTACACTGCGACCGCGGCGCGCTGTCCTAGCTGAGCTGTCGCGTAGCGGGCGAGCCGAGGTGAGCGAGCGGATGGAAGATGCGTCGCGACCGAGGCGACATGCGAGCGCTCGGAGAGGAAGCCGTCGTGGGACTACCGCGGTGTGTGACGCGGCGCGTCCGGCGCGCGCGGGATAGCGAGCGGCGGAGCCGCGGGTCTGCGAGCCATGGCTTGAGCCGACGCAGGTCGCCTCGTAGACGCGTAGACGCCGAGTTGTACGCGGAAGACGTCGAGCGCTGTGCTGCCGAGGCACGACGCGCGGCGGCGCGGCCGCCAGGTCGAGCCGTCGTGCGTGCTGCCACGGGCCGGGAGGACGCAGCGGCGCACGCCAGGCGACCACAAACGAAGACGGGAAGCCGCCCAAGGCGCGCGAGCCAGAGGGGACGGCGGCAACGGCGGGGAGCGTACCGCGGACGCTCAGGGGGGCGCCGCAGGGCGGTAGGACGCGAGATGAAGCGGCTCCGGGGCACGTCAGCGGAAGGCCGACGTGCCAGGCAGTGGCCTGCGGTCACGTCACTCGCGAGGTCGGCGACCAGCGAGAGCGAACGCGCCGACGTCGCCACGCCCCCAGACCGTGCGTGGGACCGCCGGCCGTACCGGTGAGGGCAGGCCAGACGGCGCCGACGAGAACGACAGCTCCGCGTCCAGCGCGGGTGCGCGCGCGGCGCGAGGAGCGACGCACGCGACCGTCGAGCGGCAGCTCCGGGACCGGTGGCCGACGACAGACAACCCGACGACCAGTACCGCGGCCGGCACGCGACCGCGGGCAACCGCGACCGACGACCGACCCCGCGACCGCGACCGCGCCCGCGCCCGGCCGGCGCCGACCAGGCGCTATGAAGGAGGCTCCGGTTGGAAAGAGGGTACCGGTCGTACCCCTAGACCCCAGCCCCCAGCCCCTAGCCCCTAGCCCCTAGCCCCTAGATCCGAGGTCGCGATGACGCTCCGCGGATCTCCCGCTACACTACGCGCGCAATGATCGAGCTCCTCCTCATCGCGGTCGGTCTCGCGATGGACTGCGTCGCCGTCTCCGCCGCGCGCGGCGTCGCGATGAAGGGCGTGCGCGGCTCGGATGCGCTCAAGCTCGGGGTGACCTTCGGCGCGATGCAGGCGGGGATGGCCGCTCTCGGATGGGCGGGAGGCGTCGGCCTCACCTCGCTCATCGCCGCGTGGGACCACTGGATCGCGTTCGGCCTGCTCCTGCTCATCGGCGGCAGGATGGTCGTCGAAGGGATTCGGGACGACGACGAAGCGGACGAGGAAAGACGGCGCGCGCGGCTCACGCTCGCGCAGCTCCTTCTCCTCGGCATCGCCACGAGCATCGACGCCGCGGCCGTGGGCGTGACCCTCCCTCTGCTCGGCACCCCGCTCGGCGTCTCCCTCGCGACGATCGGCCTCACGAGCTTCGTCCTCTCGATCGTCGCGGTCTACGCCGCGGACAAACTCGCCGGGCGCTTCGCCGAGCGGCTCGAGATCCTCGGAGGAGTCGTGCTGATCGGGATCGGCGTGAAGATCCTCGTCGAGCACCTTCTCGAGTAGGGACCGGCTCCGCCGGTCCGTCAGGGGAAAGGGCCCGCCGCCTCCCCCTTCCCACTCTTCCTTGACTACTCCACGAGCGCGAGCTCGTCCTCCATCACCTGCTCGGGGAGGTTGTCGGCGAGCTCACAGCAGGGGTCCTGCGAGACCACGGGAGCATTCTCGCCGCTGTGCTCTTCGCGTCCCTCGCCGCGGTAGCCCAGGACCTCCCAGCCGTCGATGCAGTCGATGGTGATGCAGTCGGCTTCGGTGGCGCCTTTCGCGTCGGGTTCCTTCCGGGTCATCGGCTTCCTCCACGTCGCTGACGGCAATGTAGGGCGGGGGAAGCGCGATGGCGATGGAGATAAACACCGTGGGCTGTGATGGTTCAGGCGCCAGAAAGGGGCCCTTCGCCACGTGATCGACATCACATGGAGGAGTGATCCAATTCCTCACGACGTTTAGTGATGACCCGTAGATTGTGAGGTGTCCGGGGACCGGCCGGGGTCGGGCCCTGATGAGAGGACGAAAAGAGGTAGTCTCGTACGCCGACGCCTATGAGATGGCCTCCGATGGCAAGGAACGCGGTTCCCAGGAGCCGTGCCAATTGGAGGAAGTCAGATGCCGTCCCCCTATAACCTCGATGTCTCCTACAGCTGTGTCGACTGCAAGGTCCGTCCGGAACGGACGTTCTGCAACCTGTCGAAGGAGGCGGTCCAGTCGCTCGACGCGGTGAAGTTCACCGGCGTCTATCCCAAGGGGTCGCTCCTGTTCATCGAAGAGGAGCAGCCGCGCGGGGTCTTCATGCTCTGCTCGGGACGGGTGAAGCTGACCACGTCCTCGAGCCAGGGGAAGACGCTGATCCTGAAGGTGGCGGAGCCGGGCGAGCTGCTCGGGCTCTCCGCGGCGATCCTCGGGCGGCCCTACGAAGTCTCCGCCGAGACGGTCGAGCCCTGCCAGGTCAACTTCATCAAGCGAGAGGATTTCCTCCGGTTCCTCAGCGAATACACCGAAGTCTCCATGCACACGGCGCAGCAGCTGAGCGAGAAGTACCACGCGGCGCAGAAGGAGATCCGCTCGCTCGGCCTCTCGCAGTCGGCGCGTGAGAAGGTCTCCAAGCTCCTTCTCGACTGGTGCGCATCCGGCGGCGAGGAAACCCCGCGCGGCGTGCGCCTCAAGGTGCTCCTCACGCACGAGGAGATCGCGCAGATGATCGGAACGACGCGGGAGACCATCACGCGCCTGTTCAGTGAGCTCAAGAAGAAGAAAGTGATCGAGATCAAGGGATCGACGGTCCTCATTACCAACAAGGCGGCTCTCGAGAAGCTCGTCAGCGTCTGACGGGCGACCGATCCCGGGAAGCCGGCCACCAAAGGGAGAATCATGAAATCGAACTTCAAGGGAGTGGGCACCATCATCACCGCGGCCATGCTGGCCCTGCCGCTCGCCGGCCTCGCCGCCGACGGCGCCGCCGTCTACAAGGCGAAGTGCGCCTCCTGCCACGCCGCCGACGGAAGCGGCAGCTCGCCGATGGGCAAGAAGATGGGTCTCCGCGACCTCGGCTCGGCCGACGTCCAGAAGCAGACCGATGCGCAGCTGACCGACGTCGTCTCGAAGGGCAAGGAGAAAATGCCGGCCTACGGGACCAAGCTGAGCGCCGACGAGATCAAAGCGCTCGTCGCGCACATTCGGAGCCTCAGGAAATAGCGATCGCATCCGACCGAATGAAAAGCGGCCCGCGAGGGCCGTTTTTTTGTTGCCCACACGCCCATCCCCGCCGCTCCGCACATCTTCCGGTGACCGGCGGTACGCGAAGCGGTGACTCCTTCCCTCGGGTCGCCACCGCGGCATCCCTATAGTTGGCCCTGCCGCGCGCTTCGGTCTGGCCCGCGTGAAGGAGAGAACGACCCGAGATGCGGAAGCTCTGGCCCCTTGTTGCCCTCGTCGCCCTGCTGGGAGCTCCGGCCGTGGCCCGCGCCCAGGCGACCAACGACGACTGCCTCGCCTGCCACTCGGACGCCACCCTCACCAAGGACGTCGGCGGCAAGGCCGTCAGCGTCCACGTCGCCCCGGACAAGTTCGGCGCGTCGATCCACAGCGTCCTCTCCTGCACGGATTGCCACAACGACATCTCGGAGTACCCGCACCCCGGAGCGGTCGCGAAAGTCGACTGCGGCGCCTGCCATCCGGATGCGGTGACCGCCCACGACGAGAGCATTCACGGAAAGGCGCGCGCCTCGGGAAACACCCGCGCTCCCGACTGCGTCTCGTGCCACGGCAACGCGCATGAGATCCTGCCCGGCTCCGACCCCGCATCGCGAACGGCTCACCGGAACATTCCGCAGACCTGCGGCTCCTGCCACGCCGTGGAGTTCGTCATGGAGCCCTCGGGATTCAGCGTCGAGCCCTACCTCAACTACCGGGAGAGCGTGCACGGGAGGGCGAACGCCGCCGGCGACGCGCACGCCGCCGTCTGTACCGACTGCCACGAGTACCACGCGATCCAGTCGCCGAGAGCCTCGAGCTCGCCGATCAACAAATTCAACATCCCGCGCACGTGCGGTCAGTGCCACGGCCCGGTCGCGGCGGAGTTCACACGGAGCATTCACGGCACCGCGCTCGAGCGGGGGAACTGGCTTTCTCCCTCCTGCACGGACTGCCACGGCATCCACAACATCAAAGCGCACCTCGATCCGACTTCGTCCGTCTCCTTCAAGGCCGTCGCGAGCACCACGTGCGCGCAGTGCCACGCGGGCGTCCGCCTCACGAGCGAGATGGGAATCGCGAAGGAGCGCGTGCGGAGCTACCGCGAGAGCTACCACGGCCTCGCGAACCGCTTCGGTTCGATCACCGCGGCCAACTGCGCGAGCTGCCACGGCGTCCACAACATCCTTCCGTCTTCGAATCCGAAGTCGCTGATCAACCCGGGCAACCTGGCGAAGACGTGCGGCTCCTGCCATCCGGGCGCCTCCGAGAGCTTCGTGAAGACCAAGGTCCACATGGTGTCCAGCGACAGGCCGGACCAGGGGACGAAGGTCGTCGGGTTCATCCAGAGTTTCTACATCTGGATGGTCGCCGTGGTGATCGGCGGCATGGTGCTCCACAACCTCCTCATCTGGATCCGGAAGGTGCGCGCGGCCAGGCGGCGTCCCGGGCGGGTCATCGAGCGGATGAACCGGAACCAGAGGGCGCAGCACCTGCTGAACCTCCTCGCGTTCTTCGCGCTCGTGTTCACCGGGTTCGCGCTCGCGTTTCCCGACAGCTGGATCGGCATGCTCATGGGATCGAACGAATCGATCCGGCGCTGGATCCACCGGATCGCGGCGATCGTGATGATGGCGGTCGGCGTCTACCACGTGGGCTACATGCTGGCCACGCGCGAGGGGCGGACGGGCCTCTGGGCGTTCCTGCCGCGGTGGAAGGACGCGACCGACGTCCGCGACATGGTGCTCTGGATGATCGGGCGCCGCGACCACAGGCCGCGGTTCGATCGCTTCACCTACGGCGAGAAGGCCGAGTACTGGGCGCTCATCTGGGGAACGATCGTGATGAGCGTGACGGGCCTCGCCCTCTGGGCCAAGGTGTGGGTGGGAAGTGTCGTCGCCGGCTGGTGGATCGACGTCGCTCTCACGATTCACTTCTGGGAAGCCGTCCTCGCGACCCTCTCCATCCTCGTCTGGCACTTCTACCACGTGCTCTTCGACCCCGACGTCTATCCGATGAACTACGCGTGGCTCGACGGGAAGGTCTCTCCCGAGTTCTACGAGCACGAGCACGGGCTCGAGTACGAGCGGTGGCTGGCCGAGCGCGCGAAAGAGGACAAAGGACCGTCCCGATTCTGACCGCATCGCGATCCCGGCATCCGAGCCGTCTCTGAACCGAAATGATGCGGATATACCTGTCCGCCCCGCCCACGACGTTGTAGGATTCCGCTCCGACCGACGTCTTCAGGAGTGATCTTCATGGCCGATCAGCCGAAAGTCCCCAGCCTCTACCGCAACATCACGAGCCTCATCGGCCTGATCATCGCGGTCGTCGCCCTGGCGAACATCATCTTCTTCGCCGCGATCGAGATGCGCGGAGAATCGACGAATCAGTACGCGGGGATCCTCGCGTACATGATCATTCCCGCGTTTCTGATCCTCGGCCTGGCGCTCCTCTTCGGGGGCGTGCTTTTCGAGCGGCGGCGACGCCACCGCGCTCGCGCCGGATGAGATCCCGCGGATGCCGATCCTCAACCTCAACGACAGGCGGCACCGGATGCTGACGTTCGCCTTCATCGTCGGCGGCGCCGTCTTCGCGATGGTCAGCACGGTCGGCGCCTACGAGGCGTACCACTACAGCGACAGCGTCAAGTTCTGCGGCACCACCTGCCACGACCTGATGATCCCCGAGTACACGGCCTACCTGAACTCCCCGCACGCCCGCGTCGCCTGCGTGGAGTGCCACGTCGGCCCGGGCGCCACCTGGTTCGTCCGCTACAAGTTCGACGGCATGTACCAGGTCTACGCGACCCTCTTCAAAAAATACCCAAAGCCGATTCCCACGCCCGTCTCGAACCTTCGACCGGCGCAGGACACCTGCGAGCAGTGCCACTGGCCCGCCAAGTTCTGGGGCTCCCAGCTCAAGACCTTCAACCATTTCATGTACGACGAGCAGAACACGCCGCGCGAGACGCAGATGCTCCTCAAGGTCGGCGGCGGAAGCCCCACCGCGGCCGGCGGCGCCGGCATCCACTGGCACATGAACATCGCCAACGAGGTCGCCTACGTCGCCTCGGATCCGCAGCGGCAGGTGATCCCGTGGGTCTCGTTCCGAAACCGCACGACCGGAGAGGTCACCGAGTACACGCTGCAGGACGCCGAGATGACGCCCCAGCAGATCGCAGCGGCGGAAAAGCGCGTGATGGATTGCGTGGACTGCCACAGCCGACCCTCGCACATCTACGCGCCGCCGGATCAGGCGGTCGACCAGGCGCTCCTGATGCGGAAGATCGACCCGTCGATCCCCTGGATCAAGCAGCAGGCCGTCCTCGCGCTCTCCAAGGAGTATCCGTCGACCGAAGCAGCCCTCGCAGGGATCGCGCGCGATCTCACCCAGTATTACCAGACGAGCCACGCAGACGTCTTCCAGGCGCGCCGCCCCGCCATCGACGCCGCGATCGCCGCGACGCAGGACGTCTTCAAGACCAACATGTTCCCGGAAATGAAGGTCGACTGGAAAACGCACTACAACAACGTGGGGCACCTCTACTACGCGGGCTGCTTCCGCTGCCACGACGACAACCACGTCAGCAAGGACGGGAAGAAGATCCGGAAACAGTGCGACGTCTGCCACGAGGTCGTCGAGCAGAAGCTCGCCGGCAGCGCCATGACCCAGATGACGTCCGCCCCCTTCGTGCACCCCGTCGACCTCGGCGACATGACCGAGTTCAACTGCATCGACTGCCACACCGGCGCCGCCATGCAGTAGCCGGCGCTCCGCGCCGGCTGCTGCCGTCGTGGGTCTGGAGTCTTGGAGTCCAGGAGTCGAGAGTCGAGCGTGGGTCGAGAGGTGCTGGAAGTTTCTCCCATCAGGAGCGGCGAAAGCCCGCCCTTTGCCGATGATCTCGGCATGCCGACTCACGACTCAGGACTCGCTGCGCCACGGACTCCAGACCCCCGACTCGAAGACGCCAAGACAACCGGGTGGGTGGGTGTGAAACCTTTCGTTTTCAGCAATTTCGGGCGTACAGCGCCGGGTGACTCCGGTCATTCCGAGGGGTGACCGCAGTCATAGGGTCTTCCGGAGGCAGAGGACTACCTTGGGATTCGAGACCGGGAACTCCCGAGTCTCGAAAAATTTGATGAGGTTTGGAGGGTTGGTATAAGCCGGGAGTAGAGCGACAGCTGGGTAATCGAGCCTGGAACGCAGATCCTTCGACGCCTGGACTTCCACCTGCGCCCGAAAACGCCGTCGCACCAAATGCCCGTGGAGGTGAGGAACTGGTGCCTCCTCCTTCCAGCCATCCGGGCGGTGCACGCCTCGGCTCCTCCGTCGAGCAGCGGCGCTTCGAGCGGTCGCCCGGCAGTACGCCGGATACGACGAACGTCCCGTGGAACTGCGATGACGACTGTCGGTTTCCCTGCTACCTTTCGTGCTCTCAAGACCATGATCGCCAACCTCGGCTCGGCTGCTGGTTGATTCGCGACTCACGGCAAAGCGCTCGGTTCCGGTCGCCGGGCAACCAACCCTCCATTTTTCTCCCACCGCCCCGACCGGGGGCGGTTTTTTGTGACCGAACGCACACCTGGACTTGATGCACGTCATACGGCGGTGTGCGACCCCCGGCGTAGCTTGGCTCCGATGAGTGAGAGGTCTTTCCATGGCGCTGATTGAACCCGCAACCCTTCCGCAGACCCCCCCCGCCGCCGCTCCCGCCCCGGAACCCACCTGGGTCACCCTCGACGGCAACGAAGCGGTCGCCCACGTCGCCTACCGCACCAACGAGGTGATCGCGATCTACCCGATCACCCCCTCGTCGAACATGGGCGAGTGGAGCGACGACTGGGCGGCCCAGCACGTCCGCAATCTCTGGGGGACCGTTCCGACGGTCGTCGAGATGCAGAGCGAGGGAGGCGCCGCCGGCGCCGTTCACGGCTCGCTTCAGACCGGCTCGCTCACCACGACGTTCACGGCATCGCAGGGGCTCCTGCTGATGATCCCGAACATGTACAAGATCGCGGGCGAGCTGACGGCCGCCGTGATCCACGTCGCGGCGCGCTCTCTCGCGGCGCAGGCGCTCTCGATCTTCGGCGACCACAGCGACGTGATGGCCACGCGCTCGACCGGTTTCGCGATGCTCTCGTCGAACTCGGTGCAGGAAGCGATGGACTTCGCGCTGATCGCGCAGGCCGCGACGCTCGAGTCACGCATCCCCTTCCTCCACTTCTTCGACGGGTTCCGCACCTCGCACGAAGTGTCGAAGGTCGAGCTCGTCGAGCGAAGAGACGATGCGCGCGATGATGCCCTTCGAGCTGATCGCAGCGCACCGCAAGCGCGCGCTCTCGCCCGAGCATCCCGTCCTGCGCGGCACCGCGCAGAACCCGGACGTCTACTTCCAGGCGCGCGAGACCGTGAATCGCTTCTACGCGGCCTGTCCCGACATCGTCGAGAAGGCGATGCGTCAGTTCGGCGAGCTCACGGGCCGCCACTATCGTCCCTTCGATTACTACGGCGCTCCCGACGCGGAGCGGGTCATCGTCATCATGGGATCGGGTGCCGAAGCGGCGCACGAGACCGTCGATGCGCTCGCGGCGCGCGGCGAGAAGATCGGCCTCCTGAAGGTCCGCCTCTACCGGCCGTTCGACGGACGGCGCCTCATCGAGGCTCTTCCGAGGAGCGTGAAGGCGATCGCCGTGCTCGACCGGACCAAAGAGCCCGGATCTCTCGGCGAGCCGCTCTACCTCGACGTTCTCGGCGCGCTCCACGAAGGCCGCGCCGCCGGTTCCGGCCTCGACCCGATCGTCGTGGGCGGGCGGTACGGGCTTTCGTCGAAGGAGTTCACCCCCGCGATGGTCAAGGCGGTTTACGACAACCTCTCGGCGCCGCGGCCGAAGAACCACTTCACGGTGGGCATCATCGACGACGTCACCGGGACGAGCCTCGAATGGGATCCCTCGTTCTCGACCGAGTCCGACCGCGTCATCCGCGCCCTCTTCTACGGCCTCGGCGCGGACGGCACCGTCGGCGCCAACAAGAACTCGATCAAGATCATCGGCGAGGAGACGAACAACTTCGCCCAGGGCTACTTCGTGTACGACTCGAAGAAGTCCGGCGCCGTCACCGTCTCCCATCTGCGGTTCGGGCCCGACCCGATCCGCGCGACGTACCTGATCTCGCAGCCGAGCTTCGTCGCCTGCCATCAGCCCGTCTTCCTCGAGAAGTTCGACATGCTCGACGGGATGATCGAGGGAGGGACGTTCCTGCTCAACACCCCCTGGCGCGCCGACGAGATCTGGCCGCGGATGCCGAAGGCTCTGCAGAAGGTCATTCTCGCCAAGAAGCTGAAGTTCTACGTGATCGACGCGACGAGCGTCGCGCGCAGCGCCGGAATGGGCGGCCGCATCAACACGATCATGCAGGTCTGCTTCTTCGCGCTCTCGGGCGTCCTCCCGCGCGCCGAGGCGATCGAGGCGATCAAGGACTCGATCCGGAAGACGTACGGCCGGAAGGGCGACGAGGTCGTCGCGAAGAATGTCGAGGCCGTCGATCAGACGCTCGCGAACCTCTTCGAGGTCGACCTCGCGGGGCACGAGGTCGACGGGTTCGACCGCGCGCCGGTCGTCTCCGAGCAGGCGCCTCCCTTCGTCCAGTGCGTCCTCGCCGAGATCATCGCGGGCCGCGGCGACCAGCTCCCGGTCAGCGCCATGCCGATCGACGGCACGTACCCGACCGGCACGGCCGCCTGGGAGAAGCGCAACCTCGCTCTCGAGATCCCGGTATGGGATGCCGAGACGTGCATCCAGTGCGGCAAGTGCGCGATGGTCTGCCCCCACTCGGTCATCCGGATCAAGGCCTACGACCCCGGCGTCCTCGAGAGCGCCCCGGCGAGCTTCAAGCACGTCAAGCCGATCGACCGCGAGTGGAAGGAGTTGGAGTACACGATCCAGGTCGCGCCGGAGGACTGCACCGGCTGCGGGATCTGCGTCGACGTCTGCCCGGCGAAGGTCAAGGGAGAGCCCAACCTCAAGGCGCTCAACATGGAGCCGCAGCCGCCCCTGCGCGAGCAGGAGAAGGCGAACTGGGAGTTCTTCCTCGACATCCCGGAGATGGACCGGCGGAACCTCAAGCCCGGCCTGATCAAGCACTCGCAGGTCATGCAGCCGCTCTTCGAGTTCTCGGGCGCGTGCAGCGGGTGCGGCGAGACGCCGTACGTGAAGCTCATGACGCAGCTCTTCGGCGATCGGACACTCGTTGCGAACGCCACGGGCTGCTCGTCGATCTACGGCGCCAACCTCCCGACGACTCCCTGGGCCGCGAACGCGGACGGACGCGGGCCGGCCTGGTCGAACTCTCTGTTCGAGGACAACGCGGAGTTCGGCCTCGGCTTCCGGATTTCGATCGACAAGCAGAAGCAGTTCGCCGAGGAGCTGGTTCGAAGGCTCGCATCCGAGATCGGCGACGAGCTCGCGACCGCGATCATCGAAGCGAAGCAGAACGACGAGTCCGACATCTACGAGCAGCGCCAGCGCGTCGAGGAACTGAAGAAACGCGTCTCGCGCGTCGCGGTGATGCAGCAGATGCGTCGCGAGACCGCGATCGACGCGCAGCAGCTCCTCTCGGTCGCGGACATGCTCGTCAAGAAGTCGGTCTGGATCGTCGGCGGCGACGGATGGGCCTACGACATCGGCTTCGGAGGCCTCGATCACGTCCTCGCCAGCGGCCGCAACGTCAACGTCCTCGTCCTCGACACGGAGGTTTACTCGAACACGGGCGGCCAGATGTCGAAGGCCACCCCGCGCGCGGCCGTCGCGCGCTTCGCCCGGCGGGCAAGCCCGCCGGCAAGAAGGACCTCGGCCTGATCGCGATGACGTACGGCAACGTCTACGTCGCCAGCGTCGCGATGGGCGCCCGCGACGAGCACACCCTCAAGGCGTTCATCGAGGCCGAGGCCTACGAGGGGCCCTCGCTGATCATCGCCTACAGCCACTGCATCGCCCACGGCATCGCCGACATGTCCATCGCGATGCAGCACCAGAAGGCGCTCGTCGACTCGGGCCAGTGGCTCCTCTACCGCTACAGTCCCGACCGGGCGAAGGCGGGGGAGGCCGCCCTCAAGCTCGACTCCCGCGGCATCAAGATTCCGGTCGAGCAGTTCCTCAAGATGGAGAACCGCTTCAACATGGTCCTCAAGACGAACCCGGAGCAGGCGAAGGCCCTCTTCGCGGAAGCTCAGAGCGACGTCGACACGCGCTGGAAGTTCTACCAGTACCTCTCGTCGCAGCCGGGAAGCGGCGCGGCGCCGGCCAAGTAGGGGCGGCGGCGGGCACCCGGAGTCATTCGGCACGAGCTGGCGGCCGCGAACCGCCGCTCAAGCGTTGGCCGCCGCGACCTGCGGCGCTAGCGGTCGATCCCTCAGCGGAACTTCATTCCGTGCCGGAGGACGAAATCTTCGACCTCGAGCGCATTCACCTCCCGCGCGCTGGCGAGGCCGCACTGCGGGCAGCGGGGTTTTCCGTCGGGAGTCGGATCGGCGATCCCCTCCTCGAAGAGGAAGCCGCACTCGTCGCAGCGGAACACGGCCGGGAGGGAGGAGGGGTTGAAGTCCGAGGTCATCGAGTCATGCTGAGGAGGCGCCGGCAGACCGCTCCGGCAGCAAAACCCGTGCGCGCCGACGAAGGATCTCAAAATGTGGAGGTGGTTCTCGGGCACGTGGCTCGGCCTCGCATTTGAGAGCCTCGGTCGCGCTCGCCAGCTTCGTAAGTCGATGTGCCGCGGCAGGCGCGCCCTCGGATGCCGCGCTGCCGAGCCGTTCTTCGGTCAATGCACCGTCGTCGCCTCCGGCTCCCTGGCCAGCTCGACTCCGCCGCCGGGCGCCGCGTTGACGAAGACGGTGTCGCCGGGGGCGAACGCTCCCTCGAGGATCCGGATGGCGAGGGGGTCGATGACGAGCTTCTGGAGCGCGCGCTTGAGCGGCCGGGCTCCGAACGCGGGGTCGAACCCTTCGCGCGCCAGCACTTCCTTCGCGCCCTCGCCGACTTCGATGTGCAGGTCGCGCTCTTCGACCATCCGGACGAGCCGCCGCAGCTGGATCTCGACGATCCGCTTGATCTGGTCGAGCCCGAGGGCGTGGAAGATGATCACGTCGTCGATCCGGTTCAGAAACTCCGGCCGGAAATGGCGGTGGAGCTCCTGCTCGACCTTCCGCTTCATCTCCTCTTCCTGAGCGGGCGACTTCATCGACTGCTGGAACTCGTGAATGTACTGCGACCCGACGTTGGACGTCATGATGATCACGGTGTTCTTGAAGTTGACGGTCCGACCCTTCGAGTCGGTCAGGCGCCCGTCGTCGAGGATCTGCAGCATGACGTTGAAGACCTCGGGATGCGCCTTCTCGATCTCGTCGAAGAGGACGACCGCGTACGGCCTTCTCCGGATCGCCTCGGTCAGCTGCCCGCCCTCCTCGTAGCCGACGTAGCCGGGAGGCGCCCCGATGAGGCGGGCCACCGCGTGGCGCTCCATGTACTCCGACATGTCGATCCGGACCATGGCGCTCTCGTCGTCGAAGAGGAACTCGGCGAGGGCCCGCGCGAGCTCGGTCTTTCCGACTCCGGTCGGGCCCATGAAGATGAACGAGCCGATCGGGCGATTCGGATCCTGCAGCCCGGCGCGGGAGCGGCGCACGGCGTTGGAGACCGCGACGACCGCCTCTTCCTGTCCGATCACCCGGAGCCGGAGCCGATCCTCCATCCGGACGAGCTTCTGGATCTCCGATTCCATCATCCGGGTCACCGGGATGCCGGTCCAGTGCGAGACGATGTCCGCGATGTCCTCGTCGGTGACCTCTTCCTTGAGGAGGCCTCCCTTGGCCTGCATCTCGGCAAGGCGGGCGGACGCCTCCTCGAGGTCTCGGTCGAGCTGGGGCATCGTCCCGTAACGGAGCTCGGCCGCCTTCGTGAGGTCTCCCTCGCGCTCGGCGCGGCTGGCAGCCTCGCGCGCGTCCTCGATCTCCTTTTTCAGCTTCGTGATTCTCGCGATCGCGCCTTTCTCGCTCTCCCACTGCGCCTTGAGGCCGGAGATCGATTCCCGCAGCCCGGCGATCTCCGATTCGATCGACGCGAGCCGCTCCTTCGCGATCGCCGTCTCTTCCTTCGAGAGCGCCTGCTGCTCGATCTGAAGCTGCGTCATCCGGCGCTGCAAGTCGTCGATCTCCTGAGGCATCGACGTCAGCTCGATCCGGAGGCGCGAGGCCGCCTCGTCGACCAGGTCGATCGCCTTGTCGGGGAGGAAGCGGTCGGAGATGTAGCGGTCCGCGAGCGTCGCCGCGGCGACGATCGCGGAGTCCTGGATCTTGACCCCGTGGTGGACTTCGTAACGTTCCTTCAGTCCCCGGAGGATCGCGACGGTGTCCTCGACCGACGGCTCGCCGACGAACACCGGCTGGAACCGCCGCTCGAGCGCGGCGTCCTTCTCGATGTACTTCTGATACTCGTTGAGCGTCGTCGCGCCGACCGCGCGGAGATCTCCGCGCGCGAGCGCGGGCTTGAGCAGATTCGAGGCGTCCATCGCCCCTTCCGCCGCCCCCGCTCCGACGAGCGTGTGCAGCTCGTCGATGAAGAGGATCACGCTCCCCTCCGACTCCTGCACTTCCTTGATGACGGCCTTGAGGCGGTCCTCGAACTCGCCGCGGTATTTCGCTCCGGCGATCAGCGCGCCCAGGTCGAGCGAGACCACGCGCTTGTTCCTGAGCCCGTCCGGAACGTCTCCTTCGACGATCCGGCGCGCGAGCCCTTCGACGATCGCGGTCTTGCCGACGCCGGGCTCTCCGATGAGCACCGGGTTGTTCTTCGTGCGGCGCGAGAGGACCTGGATCACGCGCCGGATCTCCTCGTCACGGCCGATCACCGGATCCAGCTTCCCGCGACGCGCCGCTTCGGTCAGATCGCGCGCGTAGCGCTCGAGCGCCTGATACTTCTCTTCCGGGCTCTGATCGGTGACGCGATGGGAGCCGCGCACGCTCTGCAGCGCCCGGAGCAGGGCGTCGCGGGTCACGCCGTGGCGCCGGAAGATCTCCTGCGCCGTCGTCCCTTTCGTCTCGGCGATGCCGATGAGCAGGTGCTCGGTCGAGACGTACTCGTCCTTGAAATCGGAGGCGGACACGAACGCGGCGTCGAATGCGCTCCGGAGCGCGGACGAGGTCAGGGGCTCGGCGTTCGACCCCCCGACCCGGGAGCGCTTGCTCAGCTCGGCCGTGAGCTCCATCTCGATCTGCGCCGGGCTCGCCCCGAGCTTGTTGAGCAGAGGCCCGACGATGCCCCCCTCCTGGCGGAGAAGGGCCACCAGAAGGTGTTCCGGCGTGAATTCGGGATGCCCCGACTCGCGGGCCAGACTCTGCGCCTCGACGACCGCCTCCTGCGCCTTGACGGTTAACTTATTGATATTCAATTTCTTACCTCATTCGCGGCCCCGATCGGGGCCACAGCTGAATTCGGGAATGATCGAAATCTAACAATCGCAACACTCACATTAACGCAGTCGCCGCGCTTCGAATTTCGGGATTCATGAACCGAGCCGGGGTGTCGGCACCCAGGCGCCCCAGGCGCCCCAGACGCCCAAGACGCCAAGACGCCGGGACGCCACTTTGATATAAGCCTCTCCCGCTTCAGAACGAGAATCGAGGGAGACGCGATGGCTCTCAAACCGAAGTTCCGCATCGAGAGAGACACGATGGGAGAGGTGAAGGTCCCTTCCGCCGCGCTCTATGGCGCGCAGACGCAGCGCGCGGTCGAGAATTTTCCCGTGAGCGGCCTTCGCGAGCACCCGGCGTTCATCCGTGCGTTCGTTCTCATCAAGAAGGCGGCGGCGCTCTCGAACCACGAATTGGGCGAGCTCGATCGTAAGCTCGCGAGCGCGATCTCCGACGCGGCGGACGCGGTTCTCGGCGATGATCGCTACCCGTTCGCGAAGCTCCTCGCGGCCGGCAAGAAGGAGAAGACCCGCGGCGCGAAGAAGAGCTCCAGGCAGAGCGACCTCCGTTCGGCGCAAGGTCTCGTTCCGGCGGAGTATGTGGCGCCGGAGTACCTCGATCAATTCGTCGTCGACGTCTTCCAGGCTGGAGCGGGGACGTCGTTCAACATGAACTGCAACGAAGTCCTCGCGACGCTCGCGAACCGTGCGCTCGGCAGGGACGCGGTGAATCCGAACGACCACGTGAACATGGCGCAGTCGACGAACGACACGTTTCCGACGGCGATGCGCCTGGCGACCCTGCTTCTTCTCCGGGAGCTGTTCCCCGCGCTCGACGGGCTGGCGGACGCCCTCGGGGCGAAGGGAGACGAGTTCGTGGACGTGATCAAATCGGGAAGGACGCATCTTCAGGACGCGGTGCCGGTGACTCTGGGTCAGGAGTTCGACGCGTACGCTGCGGCCGTCCGTCGCGCGACGGACCTGCTCGAGAGCGCGGCCGACCAGCTGCGCGAGCTCGGGATCGGCGGGACCGCGACGGGGACCGGGATCAACACCCCGATCGGGTTCCGCCACGCGATGCCTCGGTACCTGGGCGCCCTCACGGGACTCGATCTCGTCTCGCAGGAGGACCTGCGGGAGGCGATGCAGTCCCAGCTCGCGATCGGGGCCGTGTCGTCGGCGCTGCGCGGCCTCGCGCTCGAGCTCACGCGGATGACGAACGACCTTCGCCTTCTCGCGTCCGGACCTCTCACGGGCCTCGCGGAGATCCAGCTTCCGGCGGTCCAGCCGGGCTCGTCGATCATGCCGGGGAAGGTCAACCCGTCGATGCTCGAGTGCATGAATCAGGTCTGTTTTCACGTGATCGGCGCCGCGACCGCGATCGATTACGCGCTCCAGGCCGGACAGCTCGAGCTCAACGTCATGATGCCGATGATGGCGTTCGAGGTCCTCTTCTCGATCGACATCCTCAAGAACTATGTTCCCGTGTTCGTCCGGAAATGCGTCGCCGGGATCGACGCGGACCGCGAGCGCTGCGAGGCGTACTACATTACCTCCCCGGCGCTCGCCACGGCTCTCAACCCGATCATCGGCTACGCGAAAGCAGCTGAAATCTCGAAGGAAGCGGTGAAGTCGAAAGAGCCGATTCCCGGAGCTCCTCCGGAGAAAGAAGATCCTCTCGGAGGCCGAGATCGGCAGGATCTTCACTCCGGGGTTCCTCGCGGGCCAGGCGGACCGGAAGAAATAGGATCGCGGGGTGGCTCGCGCCTGCATCATCCCGAGCCGAGGGCGAGCGAACTTCTCCGGCCCGATTCGAGGAAACATGGCCGCTCCTCTCCGCCTCTTCGTCGCGTGGCCGCTCCCCGACGCGATCCGTCGTGAGCTCGGGCGGATCGCCGCGCCGCTGAAAACGCAGTTTCCGGCGGCGTCCTGGCCCCGGCCGGAGTCGCTGCATCTGACCTTCGCGTTTCTCGGAGAGACGGCGCCCGAGAGCGTTGCGGCGATCACTTCGGCGCTCGACGCGTGCGCCGGTTCATCCGCGATCGAGGTTCGGGCCGTGGGGATCGGCGTCTTTCCGAACGAGCGGCGGCCGCGCGTCGCGTGGGTCGGGATCGAACCGGCCGAGCCGATCGTGGAGCTCGCTTCGCGAATCCGCGCGGGGCTCTCGTCCGCCGGCGCGGCCTTCGACGAAAAGCCCTTCCGCCCGCATCTGACGCTCGCCCGGATCAAAGCTCCCTGGGGCTCTCGAGAGGTGGCCGGGCTGCGCGACGTCTTCGACGCCTGGGCTTCGCCGGCCGCCCTGCTCGACCGGATCGTGCTCTACGAAAGCCATCTCTCCCCCGCGGGCGCGGTCCATGCGGAGTTGCACGGGATCGCGTTGAGGGGGAGGTAGTCGGGGAGAGGGAAGGCCGGCCGTTCAGTCGACCAGCTGAATCCCGCCGGTCGGCGGCCTGGCCTCTCCCGTAGGCGCGGCGGAGATGCCGCGGGAGAGGAACAGGTCGGTATCCGGCTTCCCGTCGGGCAGGAAGCCGATGACGAGGTAGCGCTCGGGCCGCTGGATGTATTTGTACTCGTGGCCCCAGGGATCGCGAAGGAACGAGGGCGAGAGGAAATTCGGCGCGAGATCGCCGAGGGCGTGGGGGAGCTGGCCGGTGGCGAGGTTGTAGGACTCGATCGCTTCGCCGACCGTCTCGATCCGCTGGAGCGAGATCGCCTTCTTCGTGGGTGTGAAGAGGCTCGGTCCGGCGGTCGTCGTGAAGACGTTCAGGGGGTTGCGGATCCCGGTGACGAGCGAAGCGAGCGCCGCGAGCGCGAGCAGGATGATGAGGGGAAGGGGAAGCACGCTCGGGATCTCGGTCGGCGCGGTCTCGTCGATCGAGACGGCTCCCGCTTTCGCGGCGCCGGCGCGCACTTCCTCGATGAGGTCGCGCGAGAGGAGCTCGTAGAGCGACTTGGCGGTGTCGAACTCCGACAGGCGGCTCGACTCGATGATCTCGGCCACGGTCGCCTTGCCGTCGACCATGTCGTAGATCATCTTCTCCTGCGGGGTGATCCGGATCTTGTCGCCGCCGCCCTTTTTCTTCGCCTTCTTCGACGGGGAGCCTGGATCGAAGTCGATCTCGTCGGCGTCTTCCTCGTCGACGACGGCGATCTCCTGGCCGACGGCCTTGTGGCGGAAGACCATCGAGTACGAGCGAATCCGCTTCTCGATGATGGGCCACTCGTCCATCATCCGGGCGCCTTCCATCAGGATCGACTCGGAGCTGACCGGCGTGACGTTGTCGTGGTCGTACTCGATCACCGTCTCCTGGGAGAAGTGATACTCGCCGTCCTTCCAGCGGAAGAGGCGATAGATGATCTGCATGTTCTGGAGCTGGAGAGCGTCCTTGAGCTCCTGCGCCGAGATGATCTCGTGATGCGTGAGGATGAAGCCGAGGCGCTGGAGGGTCTCCTTCTGGATCTCGAGCGCCCGGTTGAGCTGATCCTGGTTGAGATATCCCGTCTTGACGAGGACGGTGCCGAGGCGGTTCTCGAGCTTGCGGTTCAGCGAGTCGGCCCCCACGACCTTCCCGTCGAGGAACGTCACGGTGACCGTGTCGTCCTTCCCTTTCAGAGTCAGCACGCCCGTCTTCCGCTGCAGGCCGATCAGCTGAAAGATGTCGGCGAGGCTGAAATCCCTGAGGGTCCCTTCAAGCGCCATCGTTCATTCCCCTCACTGACCCGCCCGTTCCCGATAGAGGGGGATGGCGAGCGCCGCCCAGATGACGAGCGCGAACAGGATGGCCGAGCTGCGGACCGCGAGCCGGAAGACCTGGAGGGACGGGCCGAGTGGCGCGAGGCGTCCGATGAGGATCGCGAGAGAGACGAACAGCGAGAAAGAGGAGAAGGGCTCCCACTCCCGCGAACGTCGCTCCCATGATGATCTGCGAGGAGCCGGGGAGCAGGCTCCCGAGAAGCTTCCGCGCGCCGAGAGAGCGCCCCTGGAAGCCGTGGACCTCGTCGAGCTTCTTGCGCTTCGTGTCGAGGGAGACGCCGTCACGCTTCAGATAGATGTGGATGCACTGGGTGCAGTAGGTCGCCGATTCGCGCGCCGACTTGCAGCGCGGGCAGAACGTTCGGCCGCACTTGATGCACGAGCCCGCGAGACCCGTCCTGCGGCGCAGGAACCAGAGGAGGACCGCGAGGAGCAGCGCCGCGATCGCGCCGATCGTGAGCCTATTGGTCACGGTCCGCACCGCGTCGAAGAACGCGAAGTTCCCGTAGAGCTCCCGCGCGGTGCCCGTCCGCGCGATCCGCTCGGAGAGCGCCCACGCCGTCGCGATCGGCACTTCGTACATCTCGACCTTGAGCGACTTGTCTCCTCCCCGGCTCGTGAGGTCGTTCACGAGCGAGCGGTTGCGGCGCCGCGCTTCTTCGAGCTTCTGCCCCTGCTCGTCGAACCGATAGAGCTCGCCCGCCGCGACCGAGTGGTTGTACGGGGCGATCGCCAGCGTGGTGTCGATCGCCGCCGCCCGCTCGTACCGGCTGATCGCCGCGGTGAAGTCGTTGTTGAAGAAATGCAGGTTCCCGATGTTCAGATGCGCGCCCGCGAGCTGCTCGTCGAGCTGAACCGCGCGTCGATAGTGGATCAGCGCCTCGTTGTCGGATCCCTGCTGTACGTAGAGGTTCCCGACCAGCAGGTGGAGCATCGCGTCTTCCGGCAGGAACTCGAGCAGCCCCTGGAGCCGATTGAGCGCTTCGAGATCGTAGCTTCCGCTCGCCGCGGACACCGCGGCGCGGACGACCGGGCTCTGGATGCCCGCGATGCGCGAGGCCGTCCGGTCCATGGCCACCGGAATCGCGGCGACCAGGACGAGGAGCACCACGATGACCGCCCTTTCCTTCCAGCTTCCGTAGGCGAAAAAGAGCGCGAGCCACCATAGGATCAGCCAGGATGGCCCGAGCCAGAGAAAGATCGGAAGAAACAGCAGGGCGAAGGCCAGGACCGTCGTCACGCCGGCCGAGAACCTCGTGCCGAGCATCTCGCGGAAATCGTGCGCCGCCGCTCTGCCGTACCGAAGCGCGAGCGCGAGCGCGAACACGGCGGTGAGAAGGCCCACGGCCATCAACAGGACGAGGAGCAGATCGCTTCGCGCGAGAACGCCGGCCGAATCGTCGCTCAGCGTCTTGAGCATCCCCATCGCGACCGGCCGGACCGCACCCACCCAGTCGCTTCGGCGCGCCGCCAGATCCGCCGCCGCGAACGAGATCGCCGGGCTCACCGGGTCGAGCCGCTCCGCGGCCGCGATCGACCAGCGTGAGAGCTCCTGATTCTTCTCGTCCTGCGCCTTCCCGGCGAGCGCCGCCGCCGACTTCGCGAGGAGCGGAAAGCGGGTGACGCCGATCTGCCGTCCCCGCTCGAGCATGTCGTTGAGCCGCTGGTTCGCCGCCGTGTAGTCGCCCGAGTCCGCCGCCGCGTTCGCCTCGCCCCAGAGGTCGGGCGCCGGCAACTCCTCGCCTCGAAGAGGGCCCGCGAAGGCCATCAGGGCGAGCAGCAGCAGGCGGAGAGCTCGTCTCGGCATCAGATCCTCTTCGTCCGCTGCACGTAGGCGAGCTTCAGAGCGCCGCGCCGCGACTCGAGAAATTCCGCTTCCGAGGGCGTGAGGTTTCCGGCCGTCTTCTCGGCGAGCATGTCGACGATGTCGATCAACTGCCGCGCGCCCTCGATCTGCTGCGATCCGAGCGCGACCGAGGCCTGATAGACCAGCAGCTCGATGAGGTTCATGAACATGCTCTCGCTCACCGGATCGGACTCGCGAGGCTTCCGTTCCTTTTTCGGGGGCTCCGGCGCGGCCTGCTTCGGTGGCTCGGGGCGCGGCTGCATCGGATCGGCAGGCTTGACGGTGTCCCGGAACTCCTCGCGGAGGTCTCCGTCGGCGGTGAAGAGCCGCTTGTCCGTCACCTTGATCGACTGGGCCGGTTTCTTCTCCTCAGCCAAACAACCCTCCTCCCAGCGCGCCGCGTTCTGCAACCTCTTGAGGTTTCAATGAGTTGGCGATCTTATCACCGCGCCTAGCGGCTCGGCAACGCTTCCCGCGCCTTCGCGTCCACAATCCCCCGGTAGAGGTGTTCGAGCGTGGTGATCCGGATCTCCTTCGAGAACCCGGCGCGGACGTGCTCTCGCGCCTGCGCGCCGATGCGCTCGCTGCGGCGGCGGTCGCCGATCACCTCGAGCATCGCCGACGCGAGCGCGTCCTTCTGTTTCGCGGGAACGAGCCAGCCGACCTCCGGGGTGGCGAGGAGCTCCCGGTTCCCGCCGCAGTCGGTCGCGATCACCGGCTTCTGGAGGGCCATCGCCTCTCGGATCGTGCCGGTGATCCCGGTTCCGTCCCACGACGCGTCCGCGACGCAGTCCGCCGAAGCGAGGACGCGAGCCATGTCGGCGCGGTACTCCACGGGGATCACGGCGTCGCCCACGCCGCGCGCTGCCGCCCACGCCGCGACTTCGTCCCGTTGCGCGGGGTCCCTGTAGGCGATCAGCATCAGGCGCGCGGAGGGGTGGCTCCGATGGACCTCGACGAAGCCGTCCGTGAGCTCGCGCCATCCCTTCCAGTCGCGGATGCCGACCTGCGCGAAGACGAACGCCTCGGCGGGGATGCCGCGCTCGCGCCGGAACTCGTTGCGGTCCCAGCGGGCGGGATCGAAGATCGTGGTGTCGGTCCCGGCGTAGACCACCTCGACCTTCTCCGGCGCGAGATGGCCGCTGCGGATGACTTCCTGCCGGATCTGCTCGCAGACGCAGACGATCCTGTCGACGCGGCGCGTGCGATATTTCGGGCGGTTCCAGAGGGTGAGGGGAAACGAGACGCCGCGGTTGACGACGAACGCGCCGACCGGCCGCCTCCAGGTCGCGGCGAGCGCGAGCGTGTGCGGAAGGCCCTTGTGGACGTGGATGACGTCGACCCGAGCCTCCTCGACGACGCTCCGGATTCCGGCGATGGAGCGGAGGTCGACCTCGTTGCGGAGCGGCAGCGGGCGGAACTCGACGCCCGCCTCGGCGCATCGCTGCCGTATCTCCGCCCCGTCGCGGCTGATGATCCAGGCGCGATGCCCCCGCTCGCGCAGTCCGGCGGCCGCTTGAAACATCTGATGGACCGAGCCGGTGTTGAACTGGTTCTTCTCGAGGATGTGGATGACGGAAAGGGGCGCGCCATGGCGGTCCGGATCATAGTCTAGGAGTCTGGGGGTCTGCAGACTGCGGAGTCTGAGATTGCGGATCTGAGATCTAGGGATTGGGGTCCAGGAGTCTCGGAGTCTCGGATCGGTCTAGGAGTCGAGCGAGTCCAGGAGTCTGTCCGAGTCTGAGAGTCCAGAAGCCGGGATTCTCGGACTCCTGGACCGAGCTCCCAGCCTCCAAGACGCGTGGGCGGGACTCGCAGACGCCCAGGCTGGCGGACGGAATCCGCAATCCGCAATCAGCAATCCGCGATGCTATTCCTCGCTCATCGCCGTCAGATGCGCCGCCGTGCAGAGCGCGAGGCCCTCGAGATCGTATCCTCCTTCGAGGAGGGAGAGGACGCGGCCGCGGCAGACCTGGTCGGCGACTTCGGTGACGCGCCGGGTCATCTCGGCGAAGGCGCGCTCGGTGACCTTCATCCCGCCCATGGGATCGGCGCGGAAGGAGTCGAATCCGGCGGAGACGAGGATCGCCTGCGGCGCGTACTCGCGCAGCAGTGGAACGATCTCCTCCTCGATCCTGTCGAGATGCTCCGCGTCGCCGGCCCCTCCGTCCAGAGGAATGTTGCGCGTGTACCCGGTCCCGGGGCCTTCCCCGGTTTCCTCGCGCGCGCCCGTGCCGGGATAGAACGGGAACCGGTGAAGGGACGCGTAGAAGACGTCCTCGCGCGACTCGAACAGATGCTGCGTGCCGTTTCCGTGGTGCACGTCCCAGTCGAGGATGAAGACCCGCTCGATCTCCTTCCGCTCGAGAAGGTACTCGGCGGCGCAGGCGATCGTGTTGTAGAAGCAGAACCCCATCGCGCGATCGCGCTCGGCGTGGTGGCCGGGAGGGCGGGCGACGATGAACGCGCGCTCGAGCGCGAGGTCGCGCCAGATCGCGTCGGCTGCCGCGAGCGCGGTGGAGACCGCGGCGCGTGCCGCCGCGGGAGTTCCCTTCGAGACGGAGTTGTCGAGCGAATGGAAGTAGCGCATGCCGCGGGCGACCGCCGCCTCGAGCTCCCGCTCGTACTCCGCGGAGTGGACCTTCGCGATGATGCGGTCCGTGTCGGGGTGGTCGTGCGGCGTCGCGAAGATCTGGTCCTGGAGCCCCGCGCGGCGCGCCCCCTCGAGCGCCGCACCGAGGCGCTGCGCCTGCTCGGGGTGCATGATGCCGGTGTCGTGGTCGGCAAAACGGGGGTCCGTGAAGATCCCGACTGCTGAGCGGATGAGTCCCTGGTGCACGGTGCGCGGCGCCTCGGTTTTCCCCGGATATGGTACAACCGCCGCGGTTTGCGGAAACTGTTTCGGATTCTCCTGATCGCCGCCGTCACGCTCCTGCTGCTCGCACTCTTTCTGCGCAACAGCGACATGAGCGCGGTCCTCGCCGTGATCCGCTCGACGCGGGTCCCCTGGGTCGCCGCCGCGCTCCTCACGAACTTCTGCGCGCTCCTGTTCCGCACCGCGCGGTGGCGCGCCATCCTGACGGCGAGCGCCGGCCGCCCGACGCCGCTCTATGACACGTTCCTCGCCACGGCGATCGGCTTCATGTCGTCGGCCGTTCTCCCGATCCGCGCCGGCGACCTGGTGCGCCCCGCCCTGCTGAGCCGGAGAACGGGAGTCCGCTTCGCGAACGCGCTCGCGACGGTCGTCAGCGAGCGGCTCATCGACCTGGTCGCGGTCCTTTCGATGATCGTGATCTTCTCGCTGACCGGCGGCCGCAGGCTCAGCGCGAATCCCGAGACCGCCCGGAAGGCGCTGCTCATCCACAGCGGCGCGACGATGGCCGCTTTCGGCCTCGCGGGCGTCCTCGCTCTTCTCGTGCTCCTCTATTTCTTCCGGGGAAGCGCGCGGAAGGTGCAGATGCGCATCTCGGCGATGCTCCCGAAGCGGTTCCGCCGCGGTTGGGTCGGATTTTTCGATTCCCTCGGCGCGGTGATCGAGCTCCTGGGGCGGCCGCTCCTGCTCGCGCGCGTCCTCCTGTTCACCGCGGGCATCTGGACCTGCCTGACCGGCCAGTTCATCCTGGTCCTCTACGCGCTCGACCGTCCCCTCCCGTACGTCTCGAGCTTTCTGGTCACCGGGATGACGATCCTCGGGCTCTGGATCCCGACCCCGGGAGGCGTCGGCGGGTTTCACAAGGCGGCGCAGATGGCCCTGACGAACTTTTACGGGTTCGACGTGAGCAGCTCGGTCGCGGTCGCGATCGTCTTCCACCTGGTCGGGACCCTGCCGGTCGTGATGACGGGGTTCGTGCTCTTCGCGCGCGAAGGGATGAGCGTGCGGCAGCTCGCGCGGATCGGAGAATCGGCCACCGCGGACATCGTCGAACCTGCCGATGAGCGATAATGAAGTCGTGCCGCGCGCGTAGGGGAGCCCTGCGGGCGCCCGGAACCCGTAGGGCCGCACAGCGTGCGGCCGCTCTCCGGTCATTCCGAACGAGAACGCCTGCGCGGCTTGACGACATGCGCTGCCCCTACTGTGGCCACATGGAGGATCGGGTCGTCGACTCGCGCGAAGGCCGTGAAGGCGACGTGATCCGCCGGCGGCGTGAGTGCATTCGCTGCGAGCGCCGCTTCACGAGCTACGAAAAGATCGAGTCGATGCCGTTTCACGTCGTCAAGCGCGACGAGCGGCGCGAGCCCTACGACCGCGAGAAGCTCATGCGCGGGCTCCGGATCGCCTGCAAGAAACGGCCGGTCTCCGCCACGACGCTCGAGGCGCTCGCCGACGAGATCGAAGCCGCCATGCAGGACTCCGCGGATCGCGAGATCTCGAGCGGCGAGCTCGGAAACATGGTCATGAGCCGCCTCCGCCAGCTCGACCAGGTCGCCTACGTCCGCTTCGCATCCGTTTACCGCCGGTTCGAGGACGTCGAGGAGTTCCTCAAGGAGCTGACCCACCTCCGCGATCAGGAAACGTAATGGGATCCCGGCCCGGACCTCGGGCCTTCGGCCTTTGGGAGTCTAGGGAGTCTAGGGAGTCTAGGGCGTCTAGAGCGTCTGTCGGGTCAGAACGTTCTGGTCTTCTCGAGCGATCGTTCCGCGACAACCTTCGCAAGACGCCCAAGACGCCCAAGACGCCCCAAGACTCTTACCGGTAGGCGAAGACCATCGCGTAGATGATCCACAACACCATCAGCGTGCCGAGCGTGAGCGCCGTCCAGGCGAACGCGCGGATGGTCCGGATGACCACCGGCTGATAGGCCTCGACCAGGTTCTCCTCGAGCTTGCCCTCAGCCACCATAGCCTCGTACTCCGCAGGCTTGTCGCGCTTGAACTCCGCGACCGGCATTCGCCCGGTGAAGATGACGGTGTCCATCGGGAACTTCTCGGGCCGCAGATGGGTGTTGAAGAAGTGCACGGTAAAAATGAAGCCGGTCGCGAGGAGTGCCTCGTCCGAGTGGATGATGGTGGCCACGTTGATCAGCCAGCCGGGGAATACCCTGGTGAAGAGCACAGGGAACCAGAGCATGAGCCCCGTCGAGCCGATCACGAAGATTCCCCAGAAAACCGCGAAATAGTCGAACTTCTCCCAGTACGTCCAGCGCCCATAGCGCGGGCGCGGACCGGCCCCGACGAACCACTTCATCGTTCCGATGAGATCCTGCAGGTCCCGTTTGTTGAACATCAGGGAGCCGGGGCCGAGGATCAACTCGAGGAGCGATCCGCCGTGGTCTGTCTTCCGGCGCCGGTTGAGGTCCCAGAGGTGGGTGACGAAGACGCCGAACATCACCGCAGCTGCAAACCGGTGAATATAGCCAGCCGTCTCGAATCCACCCAGCATGCGAGACAGGGAGGACGCCCAGCTCGTATACGAGAACTTCAGGGTCATCCCGGTCATGGCCAGCGCGATGAAGCTCACGATCATCAGCGCGTGGAGCGCTCTGTTGAGCCGCGTGAAGCGCTGGTACTGCAGAGGCCGCGCCCTGACGGTGCTTTCGCTGGCCCCGACGCCGCCTTCCATGGCTTTGACGGTGGCTTCCATCGGTCAACCTTTCTCCTCGGGCTTGGTCCCGTCGTCTTTGCTGGTCGAAAACTTGTCCGCGGCGCGCGCCTGAGCCTCGTACTCGCGTTCCTCGGCCTTCTCCGCTTCAATCAGCTCCTTGCGCATCTGGAACGCCCGCGGTAGCCAAAGCAGCGTATGGGCTCCCGCGACCGTAAACGTGCTCACGAGCAGGCCGGTCATGGCCCAGAAGGTCCAGAAGAGCCAGGGGAACTTCTTGGGGTCGTGGTGTGTGGCATGGGTGAGGTACCCCGCGAACCGGCGCGTCGCCCCTGCGTGGCACTTCTTGCAGGTGGCGACGACGTTGTCGCGCGAAAGATGGGAGCGCGGGTCGCTGACCTTCTGAATGTCGTGGGCACCGTGGCAGTCGTAGCACTTGGCCGTCTTCGTGTAGCCGAGTTGGCTCACCTTGCCGTGGTAGGTGTCGAAGTAGGTCTTGGCGATCTCTCCGTGACAGCGGCCGCACTTCTGCATGATTTCGAGCTTGAACCCATCGATATCGGCGCGGCGGATCGTGTGCGCGGTGTGGCAGTCGTTGCAGACCGGCAGCTGCGCTTTGGTCTTGCCCGCCATCTGGTGATGGATGCTCTTCTCGAACTCCTCCTGAATGCCGTGGTGACAGCGGCCGCAGGTGGAGGGCACGTTGGCCCGGTTCACGCTCGAGGCGGAGTCGTTTCGCGGGAGGACCCCGTGTGCGGTGTGGCAGCTCGTACAGGTGGCGGTCACGGTCAGGCCGCTCTTGAGCAGCCCCTTCCCGTGGATGCTGTCGGAGTAGGACTCGATGATCTGATGCTGCGGTCCTTTGTACCTCAAGGCCGCTTTCTGACCCTCGCGGTGACAGCGGGCACAAAGCAGCGGAACGTTCGTGGGGAATGTGGGGGAGGCGCTCTGCAGCCGGCCCAGGGTTCCGTGCGTGCCGTGGCATTCCTTGCAGCTCGGCGCGTTGGGGTCTTCCTTGATCAGGAGCTTTCCGTGCTGGCTCCGCCCGTACTCCTGAGCGACTGCGGTGTGGCAGGTGCCGCAATCGACGCTGCGAGTGATCGCTGCGCATGGCCGGACGAGAGATACGTTGACGCCGGAGTGGCACTGCGCGCAGGACACTTTCGCGTGCCGTGAGCTCTGGTGCTCCTTCTCGTCCACGAACATCGATCGCCCGTCTTGCCCACGAGGTCTTTCTGTTCGTGGCACTTCAGGCAGTCTTTGTCCGCCATGCCCTGCGTGTAGAAGACCTTCCGCACCTTATGGGGCTGGTGACAGTCGACGCAGGCGGGTAGGATGTGGGCCTCCTTCTCCCACAGCTCGCCCTTGATCACCTTGCGGTGCACGGCCTCGATCTGGCCGTGGCATTTCGCGCAGGTTCGCGCGATGTTGCCGCGCGCGATCGAGGAATTCGGGTCCGTATGGGGAAGGATGTTGTGCGCGGTGTGGCAGGATGCGCAGTTCGCAGAGACGACCAGGCCCTTTTTGAGCAGGCCCTCGCCGTGGATGGATTCCGAGTAGTTTTCCAGGATGTTGTCCTGATGAATGCGCCGCTCGCGCGCCACCACGGCGCCTTCCTGGTGGCACTTGCCGCAGGTGAAGGGAACGCCCATCGGGGAGACGGGCGATGCCGGGTCGGCCGCGGCTCGGATGTCGTGGCTCCCGTGGCAGGATCCGCACGTGGGAGCGAGCGGGTCGCCTCGCTTCAAGGCCTGGCCGTGGAGCGATGCGGCGTGCTGCTTCGACTCCACCTGGTGACAGGACGCGCAGTTCACCGCCTTGGGACGGATGTCGTGTTTCCCATGGCATGCCGTGCAACCGGAAGCGCCTGGACGTTTCATGGTGCGGCCATGGAGCGAGGAGGCGTGCTGCTTCACCTGCTCATCGTGACAGGGACCGCAGTCGACCTTCTCGAGCGGAGTGTCGTGTCCCCCGTCCGCCCCAGCGACATCTGCGTGGCAGCCGATGCAATCGAGGCTGGCGTGGATCGAGGCGGTGAAGGCCTTCTCGGGGACGAACAGCGAAACCGGTTGCCCGTTGCGTTCGGTCGCGAGGTCTTTGTCACCGTGACAGGCGAGGCAGTCGGCGCTCGTCTGGGCGGAGACCGTTGCCGCCGTTGCCGCGAGGGACAACGCTGTGATCCATCGCGCGGCGACGACTCGCCACGTCGCCGCGACGGGCCTTGATTTGTCCAACATCGGCTTGTCTTCCTTGGGCTGGTGGGCGTTCACGCTGTCGGCAGCCTAATCCAGGGGAGCACACCGCTCCTGTGACAAACGGCCACAAGCCGCTGTGACACGACTCATACGGAGCTGATCCAGCTCCGCGACCAGGACGGGTAGGGGCGCGCTGCGCGCGCCCCGGACCTCGGCGCGCGCGAAATGGAATCCGGGCGGCCGCAGGCCGCCCCGACGCCGCGCACCCTCAGGAACAGCCATTGCACAATCGGCCTCTGCGGCCCGCCCTCCCAATTCCGACCCCCGCGGTTGTTGACGGGACCGGACTCGTGATTGGATAGCGCCGAACTCGAGAGGCGAACGATGACCGAACCGAACGAAGCCGCCAAAGAAGAGCCGATCAAGATCCCCGACGTTCTGCCGGTTCTGCCGCTCAAGGATCTGGTCATCTTTCCGTTCATCATCGTTCCGCTCTCGGTCTCGCGAGAGAAATCGATCAACGCGGTCGATCAGGCGCTGGCCGAGAACCGCGTGATCATGCTGACCGCGCAGAAGGACTTCCAGAACGAGGACCCGGGCGAAGAGGATCTCTACCGGGTCGGCACGGTCGCGATCATCATGCGGATGCTCAAGCTCCCGGACGGGCGGATCCGCATCCTCGTGCAGGGGCTCTCGCGCGCGCGCATCGACTACTTCATCCAGACGGCGCCCTTCTTCAAAGCGAAGATCACGCGCATCGAGGAGCCGATGCCTCAAGGAGCGGCCGCTCGAGGTCGAGGCGCTGATCCGCTCGGTCAAGCAGAACCTCGAGAAGTCCGTTCAGCTCGGGAAGAACATCTCGCCCGAAGTCATGGTCATCGCCGCGAATCTCGACGACCCGGCGCGCCTGACGGACCTCGCCGCGTCGAACCTCGAGCTCAAGCTCGAGGAGGCGCAGCAGATCCTCGAGACGATCGACCCGATCGAGCGTCTCCGGAAAGTCAACGAGCTGGTGATCCGCGAGATCAATCTCCTCACCATGCAGCAGGAGATCTCCACCGCCGCGCAGGGGGAGATGAACAAGAGCCAGCGCGAGTACTTCCTCCGCCAGCAGCTCAAGGCGATTCAGATCGGAGCTCGGCGAGGGAGAAGACCTCCAGGAGGAGGTCGAGAACTACCGGAAGAAGATCGAGGAGAAGAGCATCCCGGAGGAAGCGAAGGAGGAGGTCGAGAAGCAGCTCAAGCGACTCGAGCGGTCGCATCCCGACTCCGCCGAGACCTCGATCATCCGCACGTACCTGGACTGGATGACCGGACTGCCCTGGGGCGTGATGTCGCAGGACAACCACGATCTCGAGCGCGCCCGCACGATCCTCGACGAGGACCACTACGACCTCGAGAAGATCAAGGAGCGGATCCTCGAGTATCTCGCCGTCCGCAAACTGAAGGGGACGAAGATGAAGGGGCCGATCCTCTGCTTCGTCGGCCCTCCCGGAGTCGGCAAGACCTCGCTGGGACGTTCGATCGCGCGCGCGCTCGATCGCAAGTTCGTGCGGCTCTCGCTCGGCGGCGTCCGCGACGAGGCGGAGATCCGCGGCCACCGCCGCACGTACGTCGGCGCTCTCCCGGGCCGCATCGTGCAGGGGATCAACCAGGCGCAGACGTCCAACCCGGTCTTCATGCTCGACGAGGTCGACAAGATCGGCAGCGGACTATCGCGGCGATCCCTCGTCGGCGCTGCTCGAGGTCCTCGACCCGGAACAGAACTTCACGTTCCGCGATCACTACCTCGGCGTCGCCTACGACCTCTCGAACGTGATGTTCATCGTCACGGCGAACGTTCTGGAGACGATCCAGCCCGCGTTCCTCGACCGCATGGAGGTCATCCGCCTCTCGGGCTACACCGACGAGGAGAAGGTGATGATCGCCAAGCGCCACCTCATCCCCAAGCAGCTCGAAGAGAACGGGATCGAACGAGTCGAACGTCACCTGGACCGACTCCGGGATCATGAAGATCATCACCGGCTACACCAAGGAAGCGGGGCTGCGGAACCTCGAGCGCGAGATCGGGACGATCTGCCGCAAGATCGCCGTCGAAGTCGCGGGAGGGAAAGCCGCAGGAGGCGTACCGCATCGCCGACGGCGGCGATCGAGAAGTACCTCGGCCCGATGAAGCACTTCGCGGAAGAGCTTCTCGAGCGGGATCAGGTCGGCGTCGCGACCGGGCTCGCCTGGACCGCCGTCGGAGGCGACATCCTCTTCATCGAGGCGATCGCGGTCCGCGGCAAGGGAAAGCTCCAGCTGACCGGACAGCTCGGCGAGGTGATGAAGGAGTCCGCCCAGGCCGCGCTCACCTACGCGCGCGCGCACGCCGAGGAGCAGGGGATCCCGGCCGACTTCTTCGAGAATCACGACATCCACATCCACGTGCCCGCGGGAGCGATCCCGAAGGACGGCCCCTCGGCCGGCATCACGATCACCGCGGCGATCATTTCGGTGATCACCGGGCGCCCGATCCGCAGGAACGTCGCGATGACGGGAGAGGTGACGCTCCGCGGCGAGATCCTTCCGATCGGTGGCGTCAAGGAGAAGGTCCTCGCCGCGCGCGCCGCGAAGATCACGACCGTCATCCTGCCGAAGCTCAATCAGCGCGATCTCGTCGAGGTGCCCGAGCCGATCAAGCGCGACATGAAGTTCTACTTCGTCGATCACATCGAAGACGTCCTCGGAATCGCGCTCCTCCAGAAGGAGGCCGCGGGCGAGAAGACGGTCGATCGCGAGGGGCGCGAGGCTCACCCTCTCGCCGAGCCGAAGAAGGAAGAGAAGGAACGTCCCATCGTCCAGCAGATGTGAGAGAGGGAGCCGGGCCCGTTCCCGCGTCATCCTGAGGAGCGCGTGAGCGCGACGAAGGACCGTCGGTGACCCCGCCGGAACCTCGATCGCGCGCGTGGCGTCCCGCGATTCGACCGAGGTCCGAGGTCTGCGTCTAGAATGGCGGGCGATGGAGACTTCCAGCGACGGGGCCCTCCTGCGGCGGATCCGCTCCCCTCGCCCGTTTCCGCACGAGTGGATCGTCCTCGCGTACGTCGCCCTGAGCGTCGTGCTCCTCGAGCGCATGCCGGTGACGTATCCGCGTGCGGCGCTTTTTCTGGCCTACGCGCGACCGGTCTTCCTGATCGCCGGGCTGGCCTTCGCCGTGATGCTGATCCGGCGGCGCCTCGCACCCGAAGCGGGCGATTCACTCCGCGACGCGTCGTGGGCGATCGGGAGGATCGGCCTGCTGCTGATGGTCGCCTGGGCGACGCACTTTCTCCTCAAGAGCTTCGTCTTCGTCATCAATTCGCGCACGTGGGACCTGCAACTCGCCATCTGGGACCAGCGGCTCCACTTCGGGTTCAGCCCGAGCGCGTTTCTGACGACTCTCTTCCGCGCGCCCCTCTTCCTCCATGGGGTCGATCTCTTCTACTCGGGCCTCTATTACTTCGTCGTCATCGGCTACGCGGCCGTCCTGCTCGCCGTCCTGCCGCTCCGCCTCAAGCTGGCGTTCGGCGCCGCGTTCACGCTGACCTGGGTGATCGGTTCGGTCCTCTACGTCGCTCTGCCGTCGTGGGGCCCGGTGTTCGTCTTCTCGAGCGAGTTCGCGCCGACGCTGCGGTACATGCCGATAACCGTCTCCGTGCAGCGCGTCCTCTACGAGGAGATCTCCTCGCTCGTGAGGAATCCGGAGGCGCTGCGTTACGTGCAGTTCGGGTCGGTCGCGGCGTTTCCGAGCCTTCACGCCGCGATCGTCACGCTCTACGCGGCGGCCAGCAGGCGCGTGTCGCGCCGCTGGTTCCACGTCAATCTGCTTCTCGTCGCGGGAATCGTCGCGGGGTCCGTGATCACCGGCTACCACTATCTGATCGATTCGTGGGCGGGGATCCTGCTCGCGATCGTCGTGTGGATCGCGTGCGCGCGCTACTTCGAGAGGATGCTGCTCGACGGATCGAACGGCGCCGCCGTCTCACCGCGCGAAGCGTGAGACGATCCGCTCCGCCGCCGGGAGGATCGCCGCGGCGAGGACGACCTTGATCGCGTCGACCGCGAGAAACGGAGCGACGCCGACCGCGAACGCCGTTGAAGCGCCAAGGCCCATCGCTCCGGCGAGCCACGACCATCCGCCGGCGTGGATCACCGCGAGGGCGAGCGCCATCCCCGGCATCGTCGAGAGCGGGCGCTTCGTCCATCCGCGCTCGGCGGCCCATCCGGCGATCGCGGCCGCGAGCGGGAACGCGAACAGATAGCCCGCGGTCGGCCCGATCAGCGCCGCGACCCCGCCGTGTCCCTGCGCGAAGATCGGGAGCCCGGCGGCTCCTTCCAGCAGGTAGACCGTCGCCGTCAGAGCGGCGCGCATCGGCCCGAATGCCGCTCCGATCAGAAGGAGCGCGAGCGGCTGGAGCGTCATCGGCACGGGCGAGAAGGGGATCGGGATCGCGATCTGCGCCGAGACCGCGAGGATGAACGTGCCTGCAAGGACGAGAAGCGAGCTCCGGAGGAGAGAGTCGCCCGCGAGTCGGCCCGCCACCGCGCGCGGGAAGGGGATGGAGGTGCTCTGAACGTTCTGCATTCGATCTCCGTCAGGGGCTTGCGGCCCCGTCTCGAACTCCAGTGCCCGTCGGGCAGCCGCATTCTACGTTATCCGGGCGGAGCGCTGTCGACCCCCTGCCGCCTCCGCGCGGTCAGCAGAAGGATCGCAGGCAGGAGCGACATCGTCGCCAGGGCCGAGAGCGCGATGCCGAACGTGGACGCGTATCCGATCGAGCGGAGGCCGGGATAGTGCGACAGCGCGAACGAGCCGTAGCCGACGACCGTGGTCACGGCGGCCATCGAGATCGACTTCGCGGTCTCCGCGGCGGCTCCGTCGGCGAACATCGCGGGGTCTTCGTGCCAGCGCTTCAACATGTAGATCGCGTAGTCCGTCGCCACGCCCACGATCATGAGCCCGACGAAGACGTTCATGAAATTGAACTGGAGCCGGAGAAGAGCCATCAGCCCGATCATGCCGCTCGCTCCCGCCAGGAAGGGCACGAACGAGAGGAGCGTCGTCCCCACGCGACGGAAACCCGCGAACATGATGAGCAGCGACCGCGATCGTCCCGATGGCCGTGGCCCGGAAGGCATCCGCCCGGACGATCCGACGGAGCGCGCCGCTCACGAGGTTGACGCCCGTGAGGATCGCCTCCGGATGATCCTGGCCCAGGCGCACGAGCTCGGGCGGCACCTCGCGCGGCCAGACGCCTCCGACCGGGTAGAGATACACGATCGACATCCATCGCGAGCCGCTGCGGTGGAGAAACCGCGAGCTCACGTTCGAGACATCCTGCCCGATCAGATCGCCCACCGGGAGCGGCCGCTGCGGCTCGAGCGCCTGCCGGAACGAGTCGAGATAACCGTCGTAGATCTCGGTGCGGAACCCTTCGGCAGCGATCGAGGCGCGGAAGGTCGCCTCGATTCGGTCGGCGTCGAACACCCCGGGATGAGCGCGGATGTATTCGATCGCCCGGGTCTGCCGCTCGAGGGGCGGAACGAACGTCGCCACGGACTGGTACGAGCCGATGACGCCCCGCGCGACGAGAGCATCGAGCTCCGGCAGGACGCGGCTCGTCCGCGCGAGGACCTCGTCGGAGTCGTCGCCGTAGAAGACGAGCATCATCGAGTTGAACGACTGGCCGAATTTGCGGGTGAGCTCTTCCTGGACCTCGACCCCGCGGTTGCCCGTCGCGCGGAGGTTCTGGATGTTGTCGCTGAACTGGAGCCGCGTCGACAGGAGGAGGGCGACCGCGACGAAGCCGGCCCAGATCCAGATCACGGTTTTCGGGTGGCGCACCGAGACGGCGACCAGCCGCTCGGACCCGAAGGAGTGATGGTAGAGGGTCGGGCTTCGCTTGTCCCGCGCGCCCCCCTCGTTCGCGACGATCAGCGCCGGAAGAAGGAAGACGACGCTGGCGAGGAACAGGAGAATCCCCATCCCGGTCAGCAAACCCATCTCCGTCATCCCGCGGAAATCGGTGAGGAGGAACGCGAAGAACGTCGCCGCCGTCGTCGCCGCCGCGATCGTCACCGACGGAAGCGTCGTGCGCAGAGTGGTCGTCAGCGCGTCGGCCATCGAGGCGCCCCGGTTCCGCTCGTCGACGTAGCGGCCGTAGAGGACCGTGTTGAAGTCGATCCCGAGACCCGCGAGGAGGGCGGCGAACCCGGCGCTCGCGGAAGAGAGGACTCCGAAGGCGAGGCCGGCGATCCCGAACGTCAGCGCGAGCGCGACGCCCATCGGAATCGCGGCGTAGCCGATCGCGGCGGCCCGCCGGAACCCGTAGATGAAGAGCGCGAGAACGCCGAAGAACGAGAAGAGAACGTTCGAGATGACGTCCTTCTGAATCAGATCGGCGTCGGCGGTCGCGATCGCGTACCCTCCCGTGAAGTCGACCTGCGGCTGCGCCAGCTCCGCCGGGGCGCTCCTGCGGAAGTCGGCGAGCGTCTCGAGCACCGTCGCGCGGCTCTCCGCGAGCAGTTCCCGCCCGAACGGCACGTCCTGCGCGGGCCGAGTCGGTTTCATCAGGATCAGGAACGTGCTGCCGTCTTCGGAAAGGTAGTAGCCGCTGGCCGTGTCGATGCGGAAGCCGCCGCCGGCCTTCTGGAACCGCCGGAGGTAGATGGGCAGCAGGTCGAACGGATCGTAGCGAACGAGCGACTCGATCGCGGGCGCCTGCGGGGTCTGGAGAAGCGCACGGCTGCGCGCGACGCTCTCGGCGATTCGCGCGTCGGAGAGCTTCGCCCCGACGGCCTCGAGCTCGGGAGGGTCGAGGAAAAGGAGTGCGTGGGGGAGCAGAGCGTCGAGGTATTGAAGCGGATCCGGAAGGCGCCAAGTCGCGCTGGCGATCCGCTCCGACGCGGCGAACCGCTCGCCGAGCGCGTCGACGTACGGCTGGTAATCGGACGCGTCGCGGCCGGGAGGCACGCGGACGACGGCGATGTGGTAATCGATCGATCCGAGATCGCCGAGCACCTTCTTGAACTCGTTCACTTCCCGGTTCTTCTGAGGGACGAGATTCAGAATGTCGGGGTCGAACCGGAGGAGAGAGGCGCCGGCGAGAGAAAGAGCCGTGATGAGCGGCGGCGGTCCAGAGGACGGCGCGGCTGTGCCGGAGCGCGATGGAGGCGACCGCGCGAGCGATCCGCTCACCCACGGGTCACGCTCGCTGCACTGGTGTGGAAACGCGATGGAATGCCGGAAACGACGAGCCGGATCATGAAGTCGGGGTCAGTCCTTTGTTGGGGGCTCCGCGCGAGGCGGGAACTTCCGGCGACGTGAGCGGCTCGCGGAGAGTCGCGCGCCTGATACCATGCGCCCGGAAGGGAGTCAAGGACGATGCCGCGCGCGGTTCTCGCGCTCTTGCTCTTCGCCGTCGCCGGCTGCCGCGCTCCCGCGGAGCTCACCGAGCCGAAGGCGCGCGAAATTCTCGCGGGCGTGATGTTCGAGGTCGAGCCGGTCTACGCGGAGGTCCCGCAGGCCGTCCGCTGGAGCCCCTCCTCACCGCGCGACGCCTACGACGAGCGGTCCGTGCGGACGCTCCGGAACCTGGAGCGCGCCGGCCTGGTCACGATCGTCGAGGAAGGATCGCCTGAGGGCACGTACGCGCTGACCGCGAGGACGACGCGGGAGGGGTTTCTCGTTCTCGGCACCGTGCCGAGCGCGCGCGGCCCCGCGTTCCGTGCGCGCATCTGCGAGAAGAAGCTCGATGGGATGCAAGGGTTCGTCCGCCACCCGTCCGAGCCGACGATCGCGCGTGCCGAGGTCCTGTGGCATTACGAGAACCCAACGCGCTTCTACGAGATGTTCGAAACCAAGATCGACAAACCGCTCGGCAGGCCGTTCGCCTCGCTCGTCTCGTTTCGCTGGGAAAAGGGGGCGTGGCACTTCGGCGTCGTCGCGGTGAAGGTGGAGGCAGGAGCCGTAAGTCGTTGATCGATGATCGCTGATCTCGACGCGCTGCGGGCGTTCAGAGGCGGTCTCCGGCCTCCGTTCTTCGTTCTCCGCGGCAGGACGTGCGGCCTGCCGCCTCGAGATTTCGAGCGTCTCGAGATGAGTGGAAGCGATCGTGGCCTCGCCGCGAACAACGGAGAACGAAGAACGGGAACGCCTTGTCGAGGTCAGCGATCGCGGCGGATCACCCTCACCCCGCCCGCCCCGGCGATCACCGCCTCCGACGCTTCGTCCGGGAAAAATCCCGTCTCGACGACGCCGGCGTTCCGGCGGACCTCGTCGATCACATCCGCGATGTCGCGCTCGTGAGGGACGAGGATGTCGAGGATGCGATTCCCTTCGTCGGTCATGAAGGGATTGCCGGCGCTCTTCCGCAGCTCGGGCCGGAGGCCGCGCGCCTCGAAGCGAAGGCGCAGCACGTCGACGGCGAGAGGGATGACTTCGACCGGGAGGGGGCCGGCGCCGAGCCGCTCGACCAGCTTCGCTTCGTCGGCGATCACGACGAACCGCCGCGAGGCCTGCTCGACGATCTTCTCGCGCAGCATCGCCCCGCCGCGTCCCTTGATCAGGCGCAGGGCCGGGTCGATCTCGTCCGCTCCGTCCACCGTGAGATCGAGCGGCGCGAGCTCGGAGAGCGACGCCACCGGCACCCCGAGCGATCGCGCGAGCTCCTCGGTTCGCGCCGAGGTGCAGACGCAGCGCACCTCGTGAAGGCCTCCGTTGGCGAGCCGCTCCCCGAGAAGGCGGACGAACTCTTCGGCGGTGCTTCCCGTCCCGAGCCCGAGCCGCATGCCGCTCTCGACTCTCTCCAGGGCGGCGCGCGCCGCGTCGATCTTGAGGGCGCGAGGATCAGAAGCCACCGGCGAGACCTCCCCGCCGCGGGTCCGCGGCGACGTGAATTCTTCCTTCGCGGAACAGGATGGCGTGAACGTCCCCGATCGGGTCGGTTTCCTTCGTCGGGTGGCCGAGCCGGTTGAGCGCGTCGAGCAGATCGAGGGGCGCCCGGCCCCGCTCCCACCGGATCTCGTCCGGCCACGCCTGATGGTGATAGCGGGGCGCCGCCACGGCGTCTCCCAGCGACATGCCGAACGTCGTCACGTTCAGGAAGACCTGCAGGATCGTCGTCGGGATCGTCCCGCCCCCCGGGCTCCCGAGAACGAGGAACGGTTTTTCGCGATCGAAGACGATCACCGGCGTCATCGAAGACGCCATCTTCTTTCCCGGCTGAATCGAATTCGCTTCTCCCTGAACGAGGCCGAAGGCGGTCGGAGCGCCCGGCGCCGTGGTGAAGTCGTCCATTTCGTTGTTCAGGAAAAAGCCCGCCTCGGGGACCAGATAGCCGGATCCGAAGAACGTGTTGATCGTCGTGGTGACGGACGCGATGTTTCCCGACGAGTCGACGATGGAGAAATGCGTGGTGTCGCGCGGTTCGAGCTCGCGCATGTCATCGGCGAGCTCGCGCGTCGGAGTGGCGCGGTCGAGAGCGATCGACGACCGCCACTGCGCCGCGCGCTCCTCGGAGAAGAGCGCCGCGTACGGAATGCGGGTCGACGAGGGGTCGCCGAGGTAGCGGTTCCGGTCCAGATAGGCGCGCCGCTCGACCTCCGCGAGAAGGTGGAGGTACGCCGGCGTCTGGAAGCCGAACTCGCGAAGCCCGTACGAGCGCAGGATCATGAGCATCTCGCCGAGCAGAAGCCCGCCCGCCGAGGGGGGGGCCATGGTGTAGATGCGATAGTCGCCGTAGTCGATCCGGATCGGAGCGCGCCAGGTCGGCCGGTATTCGCGGAGGTCGTGCGCCGAAATGATTCCGCCGTCGCGCTTCATCGCTTCGACCAGCAGTTTCGCCGTCGTTCCCTCGTAAAACTCGCGCGGCCCCCCCTCGGCGATCCGGCGCAGCGTCCGCGCGAGATCCGGCTGCCGGAAGATCTCTCCCGGCGCGGGAGGCTGCCCTTCGTGGAAGAGGAGCGCGGCCGTCGAGGGGAAGCGATCGATGCGGCGGTTCTTCTGCGCGTCCTCGAGATGGACCGCGTCGATCGGACGCCAGACGAATCCCTCGGTCGCCAGCGCGACCGCGGGCTCGACGAGGCTCCGCCAGTCGATCGATCCGAAGCGCGCGTGCGCCTCGGCGAGTCCCGCGACGGAGCCGGGAACGCCCGAGGCGAGCGGGCCCACCGTGCTGGCCTCGGTCTTCGGTTTGCCCTCGGCGTCGACGTACATCGACCGCGTCGCCGCGGCCGGCGCGGTCTCCCGGTAGTCGAGCGTCCAGACGTCGCCCCGCGCCGCGTCGTAATAGACGAGGAACCCGCCCCCTCCGATGTTGCCCGCCTGCGGATGGGTGACGGCGAGCGCGAACGAGACGGCGACCGCGGCGTCGATCGCGTTGCCCCCCGCCGAGAGGACGCCGAGACCGACCCGGGTCGCTTCCGGAGAGACCGTCGAGAGCGCGGCCTTCTCGACCACGACCTCGGTCTGGGCGAGGGCCGGCGCGGCGGCCAGGATCGCGAGCGCGAGCGCGAGCCGCCTCATCGCGGCCTCCGCTCCTTCCGCCTCGCGTTTCGCTCGTGGATGAGCTTGAGACCGCGAAGGGTGAGGTCCGGTTCCCACCGGTCGATCGCGGGGCTCTCCTCGATCATCGAGGGATCGAGCGTCCCCGTCGCGACGACCGTCCGCACGCCGGCGATTTCCTGCTTCATGCGGGTCAGAACGCCGTCGACGAGCCCGAGATAGCCGTAGTAGATGCCCGACTGGATGCTCGCGACGGTATTGGTCCCGATCAATTGCGAGGGGCGTTTGAAGTCCACGCGCGGGAGCCGCGCGGCGCGCGAGAAGAGCGCTTCGGACGAGATCGTGAAGCCGGGCGCGATGATCCCTCCGCAGTATTCGCCGCGCGCGCTGACGAGGTCGAACGTGGTGGCCGTGCCGAAGTCGACGACGATCGTCGGTCCGCCGAACAGATCGTGGGCCGCGACCGCATTGGCGATGCGATCCGCGCCGACCTCGAGCGGGTTCTCCGTCCTGACCGACAGGCCCGTCTTCACGCCCGGCTCGACGAAGAGAGCCTCGACTCCGAAGTAGCGCGTGAGCATCGAGGCGATCGTTCCGTTGAGCGGAGGAACGACCGACGCGACGACCGCGGCGCCGACGCCGGCCGCGTGCTCGCCGAGGAGCTCCTTCGCGAGAATGCCGTACTCGTCGGCGGTCCGGTCGCGGAGCGTCGTCAGGCGCCAGGAGGCGCGAAGCTCGTCTCCTTCCCACAGCCCCAGAACGACGTTCGTGTTTCCGACGTCGACGGCGAGAAGGCGCTCGGTCGGCATGACCCGGGGAGTGTATCGCAGGGCGCCCGAGACGCCCCAGACGCTGCATCCTGCAGCATCGAGAATCCGGGCGGCCGCAGGCCGCCCCTACCGGTGAAACAGGATCAGGTCTCCGGCGGAGATCTCGCGGACGTGGTCGCCGACGCGGACGCGGGCGCGGCCGAAGTCGTCGATGCCGTCCCAGACTCCGTCGATCCGTTCCGAGCCGAGGGCGAAGGCGATCCGGTCACCTTCGCGGTGGATCGTCAGCTCGCGCCATGCGGCGAGGATCGCGTCCGGATCGTAGGGGCGGAAGAGCTCCCGATCGATCGCCTCGACGAATTTCTCGATGGCCTCGCCCAGGTCGATCTCCCGGTTGGCCGCCTCGGCGAGGGAGCTCGTCTGCGGGGGAGCGTCCTTGCCGAGGGGGAGGACGTTGATCCCGGTCCCGATGAGGACGAGCGCGTTCCCGTTGTGGGCGCGGGCCTCGATGAGGATGCCGGCGAGCTTGGAAGAATCGACGACGATGTCGTTGGGCCACTTGATGCGGGCGTCGATGCCGAACTGCACGCGCGCGAAGCGGGCGACGGCGACGGCGACCTGGAGCGGGAGGAGGGGAAGCTCGCGGGCCTCGCGCGTGTGAAGGGTGGTCGCCCAGATCCCGCGGCCGGCGGGGGAGTACCAGGAGCGGCCGGAGCGCCCGAGGCCGGCGCTCTGTTCGAGGGCGATGATGATCGCGGAGGGGAGGTTGAGGCGGTTCTCGATGCACTCGTTGAGGACGCGCCGGGCGAGGAGGTTGGTCGAGTCCGCGCGCGCGAGGAGCGCGACCGATTCGATGCGCTCGAGACGGTTCGTGAGGGCGCGGACGTCGACCGTCATGCGGCTCCCGCGCTCAGGTTCTGGCGCAGTTTCTCGAGCCGCTGCCGCAGCTCGGTCTCCCGCGTGCGCGACTGCTCGACCACGTGCGCCGGCGCGCGCGATACGAAGTTCTCGTCCCCCAGGCGCGCCTCGGTCGAGGCGATCTCCCGTTCGACCTGCTCGATCTGCTTTGCGAGCTTCGCCTTCTCTTCTTCCGACATCTCCTTCTTCGGAAGCTCGACCGCGATCGAGATCGTTCCGATGTGATCGCGGTGCGCGTCTTCGGGAGCCTCCGATTCACGAGAACCTCCGAGAGGCGCGCCATGCCGGTGAGCAGGTACGCGTTCGCTTCGAAGCCGCGCGCTTCCCGTTCGTCGGCCGTCGTGATGAAAAGGCGGAAGCGGTCCTTCGGCGTGTAGCCGCGCTCCGCGCGCAGGTTGCGGACCGCGGTCACGACCTGCTGGATCGTTCCGACGAGGCGCTCCGCTTCCGGATCCTCGAGAACCTCCTCGGTGACCGGATAGGGAGCGACGATGATCGAAGGCTCCACGCCGCCGAGCTTGAGCCAGATCTCTTCGGTGATGAACGGCATGAACGGATGGAGCAGCCGGAGCGAGCGGTCGAGCACCTCGAGCAGGACGCGCCGCGCTTCGCCCGATGCGCCTTCCGGTCTCCCGTTTTCTCGAGCAGGACCGGCTTCGCCATCTCGATGTACCAGTCACAGAACTCGTGCCAGAAGAACTGGTAGATGGCGTTCGCGGCCTCGTCGAAGCGGAACGACCGAGAGCGCCTCGTTCACCTCGGCCGTCGCCGCGTTCAGGCGCGAGAGGATCCAGCGCTCCACCGGGCTCAGGTCCTCGCGGTGGATCGGGTCGGCGTCCGCCAGTTTCGATGTCGACGTGCATCATCGCGAAGCGCGACGCGTTCCAGATCTTCGTCGCGAAGGCGGAGTAGCCCTGCATGCGGTTCTTCGCCAGCGGGATGTCGCGCCCCGACGGAGAGGATCGCGAGCGTGAACCGGACCGCGTCGGCGCCGAACTCGTCGATCACCTCGAGCGGGTCGATCACGTTCCCCTTCGTCTTCGACATCTTCTGCCCGTGCTCGTCGCGCACGAGGCCGTGGAGGTAGACCTCGCGGAACGGCGACGTCGCCGGTGAAGCGGAGCCCCATCATGATCATCCGCGCGACCCAGAAGAAGAGGATGTCGAAGCCGGTGATCAGCGTGTCCGTCGGATAGAAGGCGCGGAGATCCGTCGTCTCGTCGGGCCAGCCCATCGTCGAGAAGGGCCAGAGCCCCGACGAGAACCACGTGTCGAGGACGTCGGTTTCCTGCCGCGGAGCTCGCCGCGCCGCATTTCGTGCAGCGCTCCGGCGGGGTCCTCGCGAGACGATGACCTCGCCGCAGCCGTCGCAGTACCAGGCGGGAATGCGATGGCCCCACCAGAGCTGCCGCGAGATGCACCAGTCGTGAATGTTCTCCATCCAGTTGAAGTAGGTCGACTCCCAGGTCGGACGGCGTGATGCGTGACGCTCCCGTTGCGCACCGCCTCGATGGCCGGCGTCGCGAGCGGCTCGATCTTCACGAACCACTGCAGCGAGATCATCGGCTCGACGATCGTGTCGCACTTGCCGTGATAGCCGACGGCGTTCGCGTGCGGCTCGGACCTCGCCGAGAAGCCCCTCGCCTCGAAGCATCTCGAGGACTTTGCTTCGCGCTTCGAAGCGGTCGAGACCCGCGAACTCGGCGCCGGCGGCGGGCGTCATCCGCCCCGCCTCGTCGATGACCTGGATGCTCGGCGAGCTCGTGGCGCATGCCCCGCTCTCGTAATCGTTCGGTCGTGCGCCGGAGTGACCTTCACGACGCCGGTGCCGAACGCCGGGTCGACGAGGATCGCGTCGCGCGATGATCGGGATCTCGCGGCCGGTCGAGCGGGAGCCGCACGCTGCTTCCCGATGAGCGCGCTGGTAGCGTTCGTCGTCGGGATGCACGGCGACCGCCGTGTCGCCGAGCATCGTCTCGGGACGCGTCGTCGCGACGGTGAGCGATCCGCTGCCGTCCGCGAGCGGGATACTGGATCGTGCCAGAGGCTGCCCTCGTTCTCCCGGTACTCCACCTCGATGTCGGAGATCGCCGTGTGGCAGCGCGGGCACCAGTTCACCATCGAGCGGCTCGCGGTAGATCAGGCCGTCCTCGTAGAGCTGACGAAGACGTGACGGACCGCGCGCGAGAGCCCCTCGTCGAGCGTGAAGCGCTCGCGCGTCCAGTCGCAGGAGACGCCGAGCCGTTCGAGCTGCTCGTATGATCGCGCTGCCGTACTCCTCTTTCCACTCCCAGACGCGCTTCTCGACGAACTGCTCGCGCCCGAGGTCGTGGCGGCCGCACCCCTTCTTCGGGCGAGCTCCCGCTCGACGACCATCTGCGTGGCGATGCCGGCGTGATCCGTCCCCGGCAGCCACAGAGTGTTGAAGCCGCTCATCCGCTTCCAGCGGACGATGATGTCCTGGAGCGTGTTCACGAGCGCGTGCCCGATGTGCAGCCGCCCCGTCACGTTCGGCGGGGGGATGACCATCGAGAAGCGCGGGCGCTCCGGGTCGGCTTCCGGCGTGAAGTATCCGGCCTCTTTCCAGGAGCGATAGAGGCGCTCTTCGAAATCCTTCGGGTCGAATCGGGTGGGGAGCTCGATTTTTTCCATCTGTCTGACTGCCGCGCAGGGCGGCCAATTATAGGGGCGTCCGGGGCGTCTCGGGCGTCCGGGGCGTCTCGAGCGTCTGAGGCACGGCACGCCGCGTTCACCAGGGCAGGCTGAAATGCAGAATGCAGAATGCAGAATGAAGAATCCGAAAGGCTCAAAGGGCGATTCGCTAGGACGACCGTCGGAGTGCCGATCCTGTTCGAGACGTTCTACATTCTCAATTCTGCATTCTGCATTCGCCCCGCGAGGGAGCGAGACGCCCGAGACGCCCTAGACGCTCCAGACTCCCCAGACGCCCTGGACTCCGGAATAAAGGCCTCTCTCCCGCGTCTTCCTCCCCCCGAATGCGCCTGCTCGGAATCGAAACCTCGTGCGACGAGACGTCGGTCGCGATGATCGACGAGCGGGGGCGCGTGCTCGCGAATCTCATCGCCTCGCAGATCGAGCGGCACCGGCCGTTCGGAGGGGTCGTCCCCGAGATCGCCTCGCGCGAGCATCTCGCGCATCTGATGCCCCTCATCGAGGAGGCCCTCGCCGCGGCGGGACTCGAGAGAAACGGCATCGACGCGATCGCCGTCACGGTCGGCCCCGGCCTGATCGGTGCGCTCCTGGTCGGCGTCGCCGCGGCGCAGGGGCTGGCATGGGGCCTGGACGTCCCGATGATCCCGGTGAACCACCTCGAGGGACACATCGTCTCGCCATGGCTGCAGCTCGAGGGAGACGCGCTCCCTCTGCCGCCGCGCTTTCTCTCGCTGGTCGTCTCGGGAGGGCACTCCTCGATTTACGAAGTGCTCGACGGCGATCCTCCGGAGGCGCGGATGATCAACCGCACCCGCGACGACGCGGCGGGCGAAGTGTTCGACAAGGTCGCGAAGTTCGTCGGCCTGCCGTACCCCGGCGGGCCGAACGTGGAGCGCGTCGCCCGGGACGGCGACGACGCCCGCTTTCCGTTCCAGCTCGCGCAGTTCAAGGACGAGACGCTCGACTTCTCGTTCTCCGGCCTGAAGGCGAGCGCGATCCGCCTCGCCCGGCAGGAGAAGCTCGCCGGCCGGGGGGAGGAGGGAGGGGCAGCGCTCGCGGATTTCTGCGCGTCGTTTCAGCGCGCGATCGGCGACCAGATCCTCGACCGCCTCGAGCGCCTCTACCGGCAGCTCCGTGCGGAATCCCGCGTGCCGGCCGAGCTCGGCCTCGCGGGAGGGGTCGCTGCGAACGGAATGCTGCGCCGGCGCGTGTCCGCCTGGTGCGAGGAGCGCGGCATCACGCCGCGGCTTCCCGAGAAGCGGTTCTGCACCGACAACGCCGCGATGATCGCGTTCGCGGGACTCCGCCTCCGCGGTGGGAAGAGCGCGGCCGACCCGCGGCGGCAGAAGGCCGCCTCGCGAATGGCCGTCGGCGCGGTGTAGGCGCAATGGCCTTAACTTAAGCGATGGTTTCGACGACGATGTCATCCCGAGCCCTCACGTCGCGCTTCGCGCTCCTCAGGGCAGGCTCCGCGAGGGATCTGGGCGGGTGGGTTACGCGTGACGCGGCACCGAAGCACGGCGGCAGGATCGAGATTCGCCTGCGATCACGAAGCGAATGCCGATCCTGCTGCCCTGCACCGGCGCCGCGTTCTTGCGCAGCCCCCGCCCAGATCCCTCGCTACGCTCGGGATGACAGCTCGCGGGCAACTCGCGTTAAGTTACTGTAAGCGATGGTTTCGACGACGATGTCATCCCGAGCGTAGCGAGGGATCTGGGCGGGTGGGTTACGCGTGACGCGGCACCGAAGCACGGCGGCAGGATCGAGATTCGCCTGCGATCACGAAGCTGCCGATCCTCCTGCCCTGCACCGGCGCCGCGTTCTTTCGCCGCCCCCGCCCAGAAGATCCCTCGCTACGCTCGGGATGACAGCTTCGCGGGCAACTCGCGTTCAGTGAAGGCCGGTGGGTGTAGGCGCGCGCGGCGCGCGCCCGGCATCGCGGCCCGGGGAATCCGCCTCCCCCAGGGGCCGCACCCTCGTTCCACGGCCGAGGCCGGTGTCCGCGAAACCTTCCCCCGCACCCGTTCGTCCCATTCTTGAAAGCGATACGGAGCCGCCTGAGAACGTCTCCACCCCTCCTACACGGAAAGCCCTGCGACCCCGCAGGGCTTTCTCCTTTTTCCCCAATTTGTCGGTGGTACAGTGGCCGTTCGTCAGGAGGCCGCGATGAAGACCGTGATCGCCGGCGGAACCGGTTTCATCGGGGAACCGCTCGTCAGGGAGCTCCTCCGGATGGGCGAGGTCGTGGTCCTCTCGCGCGACCCGTCGCACGTCCGCGCCGGCCGAGGCGTGCGCTGGACGGCGGCCCCGGGCGGGGCGTGGGAAACGGAGATCGCCGGCGCCGACGCCGTCGTGAACCTCGCCGGCGAGAACATCGGAGAGGGCCGCTGGACCCCCGAGCGGAAGGGGCGCCTCCTCGACAGCCGCATCGCAGCGACACGCGCGCTCCCGGCGCGATCGCCAGTCACCCCCGCGAGGGACGCGTGCTGGTCAGCGCCTCGGCGATCGGGATCTACGGGGACCGCGGAGACGAAGTCCTCGACGAGACTTCCGAGCCGGGCGGAGGCTTCCTCGCGGAGATCTGCCGGAAGTGGGAAGCGGCCGCGCGCGAGGCCGAAGGGGTCGCGCGCCTCGTGATCCCCCGGTTCGGGATCGTCCTGGGCGCCGATGGAGGCGCGCTGCCGAAGATGGCGTTTCCGATTCGCTTCTTCGCGGGGGGGAAGATCGGGAGCGGCCGCCAGTGGATGTCGTGGATCGACCTGCATGACGCGGTCGGGTTCGTCCGGTGGGCGATCGAGCGGAGCAGCGCGGCGGGCGTGTTCAACCTCACCGCCCCGAACCCCGTCACGAACGAGGAGCTGGTCGCGACGCTCGGCGGGGTGCTTCACCGGCCGACCGTCGTTCCGACTCCCGCCGTGGCGCTGCGCCTTCTGCTCGGCGAAGCCGCCGACGAGCTCCTTCTCGCGAGCCAGCGCGTGATGCCGCGCCGCGCCGAGCAGGAGGGATTCCGGTTCGAGCTGCGCGAGCTCGGCGACTCGCTGCGGCGGATCTACGGCGGGACGCCGTAGGGCCCCATGCCAGGTAGCTTCTTCTCCCCCCACCCGGAGGCGGGCGAGGACGCCCGCACCACACGCACGACCCTTCAGTTCCGCGAGGTCAGCATCTCCCACTCGTGGTGCATCTGCGAGCGCGACTCGGGAGGAGCCTTGGCGATGTGCGGCATCTCGGTCGCCGTCTGCGCCATCATCCTGAATTTCGAGACGAGCGCGCGCTGCGTCTTCCGCGGCAGGTGCCGCAGCTCCCCGAGCAGCTCCTCGAGCTCTTCTTCCTCGTGCGAGGCGTCCCACGGAGCGAGCTTCCGCTCCATCGTCTCGCTGAAGAACTCCTTGAGCGTGACCCCGTACGCGTGCAGCAGCCGCTCGAGCTGCGCGAGCTTCATCGACGGCAGCCGTTCGCCGGTCTCGAACGAGCTGATCGACTTTTCCCCGACGCCCGCCAGCCGCGCCGCGTCGCGCTGGCTCAGCCCGCGCGTCCGTCGAAGTTCTCTCAGCCTGAGTACCACGTCCATGATGTCCCCCTCGCGTCGTGCTCTCAGAACCGACGCATCAAGCCGATGACGATTCCCTGGATCGCGACATCCTCGGCGCGGGCGAAGATCGGCGCCATCGCCGCGTTCGCCGGCTGCAGCCGCACCCGCTTCCCGTCGCGGTAGAACCGCTTGAGCGTCACCTCGCCCGCGACGTTCGCGACCACCATCTCGCCGTTCTCCGCCTGCTGGCGCCGCGCGATGATCACGAAATCCCCATCGTGAATCCCGTCTTCGATCATCGAATCGCCGCGGACCTTCAGCACGAAGTTCTCGCCCCGGCAGGTCAGCTGCTCGGGAACGACCACGGTTTCGTTCCCCTGCTCGACCTCCAGCGGGCGGCCCGCCGCGATGTACCCGAAGAACGGAAGCTCCCGCGCGAGCCCTTCCTCGGCCTTCTCGGCCGGCGGCTCGACGAGCTCGACCCCCCGCTTCTGGTTCCAGTCGCGGCGGATCAGTCCCTTCTTCTGGAGCAGGGAGAGGTGCTTGTAGACCGTCCCGTAGGAGGAGAAGCCGAACGCTTCACAGATCTCCCGCTGCGTCGGAGCTACGCCCTTTTGCCGCTGGTACTCGCGGATGAACTCAAGAATGTCCCGCTGCCGCTCGGTCAGATACGTCACCGTGCCGCCTCCCGTACTCGATGGAGACAAGATAGGCGGTAATGGAGCGGAAGTCAAGAGGGAAGGCGGGAATGAGGCGTAAAAAGTGTAGCAGAGTCTGGGAGCCTTGGGTGAACGGTGTTGGGGCGTTGGCGCTCGAGGACGTCGTCGTCTTGAGACGCGAAGCGCGAGTGAGGCTCAGGACGCCCTGAGACGCCCGACGCTCAAGAAGCCTCTAGGGCCCGACGCCCCAGACGCAGACCGCCCCTATCGTTCCTCGATCCGGAACACGCTCGTCCCGGCCCGGATCTGGTCGCCCGCCTGCACCTTTGTATTGCGGGCCGGGAGAGTGTTGAGGAACGTTCCGTTGCGGCTGCCGAGGTCTTTGATGCGGACGTTTCCCTCCTCGTCGAGAAGGATGCTGAAGTGCTTCCGCGAGAGGAACTCGTCGGGGGGGCGGACGTCGCCCTCGCGCCCGACGATCAGGCCTTGCTGCGGGATCTCGTACTCCCGTCCGAGGGCGGGCCCCTCGACCGCGACGAGGAACCGCCGGCGCGGCTCGCCGCCCGCGTGCATTCTCCGCGCTCCTTCCTCGAACAGTTTCTTCATGAGCGCTGGAGAGGCTTCGCGGAGCGCCTCGGCCGGAAGCTCGATCGGCTCGACCGGCACGCCGGGGAGATCCGTCGGCTCGACGCAGATGAGCGCGGACCCGGCCCGGACCAGGTGCATCCCCTCGCCGAGGGGCGCCTCGGTGACCGGTTCGCCGTCGAGGAAGGTCCCCGTGTGCGAGTCGCAGTCGCGGAGGAAGAGCTGCTCTCCCCGGACGGCGATTTCGAAGTGGCGGATCGAAAGCTCGGCGTCGTCGAGCTCGATGTGAGCTCCGCGGCGGCCGACGATCAGCGGGTGATCCGAGACGGTGAAGACCTTCTCGATCGTGGCGTCGCGGGCGCGCGCGATCACGCGCACGCTTCGCGTCCGCAGCGCGCGCGCCGGCGGCTCCTCGGCCGCCACGCGCGTCTGGTCGCCCGCGTCGGCGATCCTGTAGGGCGCCAGGTCGAGCTCGTCGCTCTGCCCCTCGGCGGCGAGCCGAGCCGCGAGCACCTCGCGCAGCCCGATCAGGAGCTCCCCGCAGCCGCAGCGCGCGAGCGCAGAGGGGAGATGGACGGCGACGGCCGGAGGAACGTCGTACGCCTGATCGCACTTCTGGCAGCGGAGGATCGGCACGGTTCGATCATAGTCTCAAGCATTGCCGTGCGGAATCGCAACGTGTACCCTCCTTCCGTAAGGGTGGCGTCGGCCTCCCGAAACCTCCACGGTGGTGTCCCCATGACTCGAAAGCGCATCCTCCTGCTGGCTCTCCCGATCTCCTTTCTCCTCGCCTTCCCGGTTTCGGCGAGCGCGGCCTGCGTGAACAAGTTCGTCGCGAAGAAGAGCGGAGGGATCAAGTACACGTTCACGCTGCTGACCGGGATGCTCGACTTCGAGGACGCGACGAAGCTCGCCGAGGCGATCGCGTCGGGCGCGCACGGACCGCTCGTCTGGGTCACCGAGGAGGGAAAGACGGTCGCCGAACAGGTCGGCGAGCTCAAAGTCGTCCGGCCCATGCCCGTCGCGTGCGAAGGGAAGACGTCCGGCGTGGTGGTGAACGCGACCTTCATGACCAACAGGTCGCCTTCCGACGTCGTCAGGATCGTGTTCGGTCCCGATCTGACGGTCGCGTTCGAAAAGCAGCAGAAGTGAGGAGCTCGGCCGCCGCATGATTCGCGCACTGGGAACGAACCTGCGGACGAAGTTCATCCTAGCGCTGGCGCTGCAGACGGTCCTCGTCGCGGTCGTCCTCGTCCTGGTGGGGCAGTGGGGCGTCCGCCGCGCCGTGCGCGAGCAGATCGTCGAGCGCGGCAGCGCGATCGCGGACGCGATCCAGTCGACCTCCTCCTACTACGTGCTCTTCGGTCTGACCGATGATCTGCGGCCGATCGTGAAGGACCTCACGTCGAGCCCGACGATCGAGTACGCCGACTTCGTCTCCGGCTCGGGCGAGGTGCTCGTCGCGAGCGATCCCGCCCGTCGACCCGCCGCGTTCGCGGCGCCGCCCACGGGGAGCGCCGCGGTCAGGGCGGCCGGGCGCTCGGCCGACGGAAGGCAGCTCCAACTCTTCGTGCGGCCTCTGATGCAGGCGGGGGAGGAAGGGGCGGCGGCGAAGCCGGGCGGATGGTTCCGCCTCGCGCTCAACGATCGCGCCGTGCGCGACGCGGTCGGGCGCGCGTTCTGGTTCAACGTGATCGGCATGGCGATCGCGCTCGCCGCGGGCCTCGCGATCGCGTTCCTCGGTTCGCGCCGCATGGCGCGCCCGATCCTCGACCTGGTCGGCTCCGCCCAGAAAATCGCCGCGGGCGACCTCACCCACCGTGCCGTCAAGGAGAGCGAAGACGAGATCGGCATCCTCGCCGACTCGTTCAACGCGATGGCGGCGAACCTCGAGTCGACCGTCGCGAAGATCACCGCCGCGACCGAAAAGACGCGCTCGGTCGCCGAGGCGGTCGACGGGAGGACGCGGGGAATCATCCGCAGCAGCGAAGAGGGAGTCGGGGTGCTCGGCGAAGCGCACGCCTCGATCGACCGCTTCAACGCGGGCGTGCTCCGGATCGCGGAGAACGTCGAGGTGCTCTCGGCTTCCTCCGAGGAGACGTCGTCCTCGATCCTCGAGATGGTCGCCTCGATGGAGGAAGTCTCCAAGCAGACCGACGCCCTCTTCGAGTCGGTCGAGGAGACCTCCTCGGCGACCGCCCAGATGGTCTCCTCGATCCGCGAGGTGGACCGCAGCGTGGATCACCTCCAGAGCTTCGTCACCGACACCGGCGCCTCGATGCTCCAGATGAACGCCTCGATCACCGAGGTCGAGCAGAACGCGGCGCGCTCCTCCGAGCTCGCCGTCGCGACCGCCGACGCCGCCGAGAGCGGCATGCGCGCCGTTCGCGAGACGATCGACGCGATGGAGACCATCCGCCGCGCCGTCCTCGACTCCAACGTCGTGGTCTCGCGCCTCGGCGAGCGCTCCGCCGCGATCGGGAAGATCCTCAACGTGATCGACGACATCGCCGAGCAGACGAACCTGCTCGCCCTCAACGCCGCCATCCTCGCCGCCCAGGCCGGAGAGCACGGCAAGGGGTTCTCCGTCGTCGCCGCGCAGATCCGCAACCTCTCCGAGCGGACCGGCCGCTCGACGCGGGAGATCGCCGGGCTGATCCACAGCGTTCAGGAGGAAGTGGAGAACTCCCTCCGCTCGATGAGCGAGGGGGCGAAGAGCGTCGGGTCGGGCGTCGATCTCGCCCACGACGCCGGCAAGGCGCTCAACAACATCCTCGAGGCGGCGAACAAGTCGGCCGACCGCGGGCGCGAGATCGCCTCGGCGACCCGCGAGCAGGCGGAAGGAAGCACCCGGATCGCCCGCTCGATCGAGCAGCTCCAGGAGCTCGTCCGGCAGATCAACACCGCGACGGCCCAGCAGGCCTCCGGGTCGGACCACATCCAGAACGCCGTGGAGACGATGCGGGAGGCGACGCGCTACGTCCGCCAGGCGATGGCCGAGCAGCGCTCCGGGTCGCAGATGCTCTCGACGAGCGCCGATCAGAACATGCAGATGGTCCACGGAATCCAGGAGGCGGGGTCCGAGCAGGGATCGGAGAGCGGCAAGATCGTGCGCGTGATCGAGACGATCCGTCAGATCGCGGACGCCAACCGCGTCGCCGCGATCGAAATGGCGGACGCGGTGCGCCAGCTCCTCGAGGCGGCGCGCTCGCTCGAGGGAGAAGTGCGGCATCTGCGCGTGCGACGGTAAATCGTTCTCCGTTCTCCGTTCTCCGTTCTCCGTTCTCCGTCTCGGGTTTCCCTCGCCGTCCCGCGCCCGTGCCCGTGCCCGCGCCCGGCCGTTGACTTTCGTCCTCTCCCGCACATCTCTTGTATTCTTTCGAGGTCCGAGCTCTTCGCCACGGCGAACGGAGAACGGAGAACGGAGAACGGAGAACCAATGACGGACGGCGCGCGCGAAATTCGGCTGATGACCTTCCGGGTCGGATTCGACTCGTTCGTGCTCGACATCATGTCGATCCGCCAGATCATCGCGTACGCCGGGTCGACCGGCGTCCCGAAGGCGCCCGAGTTCATCGAGGGGATCATCGTGCTGCGGAACGAGGTCATCCCGATCGTCGACCTCCGCGCGCGCCTTCGCCCGGAGCTCGGCCCCGTCGAGCGGATCCCGCTCGTCCTCATCCTCAAGACCTCCGTCGGAACGATCGGCTTCAAGGTCGACGAAGTGCGGAGCATCCTGACGGTCGACACCTCGACCATCCTTCCCGCGCCTCCGCTCGTCCGCGGCCTGCGGGGAGAGCTCTTCATCGGCGTGGTCCAGGAAAAGGACGACATCCACCTGCTGCTCGATCCGGAGACGATCCTGAGCCCCGGCGAGAAGGACGAGCTGCAGGCCGCGGACCTCGCACCCGCCGAGGCGTAGGGCGGCCGAGCACGTGAGGCGCCGCGACAATCTGACGGCGGCGGGCGCGGATCTTCTCGCGTCGCTCTTCTGGTTCGATCCGTTTCACTGGATCGCCCGGCGGCGCCTGCTCGAGCTCAGAGAAGGCGCCTGCGATGAGAGCGTCCTCGCGCGCGGCCTTCCCGCCCGCGCCTACCTGTCGGCCCTGGCCAAGACCTCCCACGCGGGATTCGAATCTCCCGCGGTCGCCTGCATGAGCGGATTTCGAGTCCGCGAAAGGATGGAGTCGATCATGACGTACGCCAATAATCACCCGAGGTGGATCCCGGAGCGCGTGGTCGGCGCCGCGAGCCTCATCGCCGTCGCACTTCTCGCAATCGCCATCGCAGGATTCGCTCCGGGCGGTGCGGCCGAAGCGAGACAGGCGGGCGACAGCGAGTTGATGATGGGAGAACATCCCGTAAGCATCAGAATGCGGCCTCAGACCGAGGGTCGAATCCTGATCGAGGCGGAGATTCGGAAGCCGGACGGCACCCTCGTGTCGGCCCCACGGCTCATGGCGCTGGCGGGCGAGTCCGCCGAGATCAGCACGAGCGTCGGGGGGCGGACGTACAAGCTGGTCATCACGCCCGCGGCCGACGGAAGCGGGTTCGCGAAGCTGGAAGTGCTCGAAGGGGAGACGGTGATCGACACCGTCGTGAAGTCGGTCGAGGCGCCGAAGCTGAGAGAGCCGATCGATCTGCACCTCGCCGGCGCTGACCTGCGCGACGTGACGCGCACGCTCTCCGAGATCACCGGCATTCCGGTGAATCTGGCCGACTCCGCGCAGGGCAAGATCACGATCGATGTCGACGACATGCCGTGGGACGAGGCGCTCGCGAAGGCGATCGCGCCCCTCGGCCTGAAGGCGGTCTTCCGCGAGAAAGAGATCCTGATCGTTCCGGCCGGCGCCATGATCGAACGCTCCCCCCTCCCGCCGCCGCCCCCCGGCTACGAGCGCGTCGGCGGAGACATCAAGGCGCCGAAGGTCCTCAACCGCGTCGATCCGGCCTTCACCGAAGAGGCGAAGGCGGCGCGCATCGCGGGAATCGTGATCATCGAGGCTCTGGTCGGCGAGGATGGCGTCGTTCGGGACGCAAAGGTCATCAAGGACCTTCCGATGGGCCTGGGGCAGGCCGCGGTCGACGCGGTGCGCCAGTGGACCTTCGAGCCCGCGACCAAAGACGGCAAGCCCGTCCCGGTCGTGTTCAATCTGACGGTGAACTTCAAGCTCGACGCGGGAGAGGCGAAAACACCGTAGAGCGGAGCCCGTGTGGTGCGGGCGTCCTCGCCCGCCTCGGGCGGGGGTGAGGCCGTTCCCACCCACCCGGGGGCGGGCGAGGACGGCCGGAGCCACACGACGCCTGGACGCTCCGGCACCGAGACGCGTTATCCTTCGCGGCATGTTCCGCCGCGCCCGCCTTCTCGAGATCGCCGACGTCATGCAGGGACGGCGGGTCGTCGTCTGGGGCGACATCGTCGCCGACCGCTTCATCTACGGAACCCCGAAGCGGATCTCCCGCGAGGCTCCCGTCCTCATCCTCCGCCAGTACCGAGAGGACGTCCTCCTCGGCGGCGGCGGAAACGCGATCCACAACATCGCCGCTCTCGGCGGCGTCCCGCTCCCGGTCGGCGTCCTCGGCGACGATCTCGAAGGGAGCGCTCTCCTCGCGCGGATGAGCGAGAGCGGCATCGACTGCACCTCGATCCTCCGGGTCGAGCGCTACCGCACGCCCACGAAGACCCGGATCCTCGGCGGCATGCCGCACGCCGCGCGCCAGCAGATCGTCCGCTACGACGTGGAGGATTTCGTCGAGCTCGACGAGGGAGAGCGCGAGTCGATCGCCCGCTCGCTCGCGGATCGGATCGCCCACGCCGATGCCGCGCTGATCTCGGATTACGGCTACGGCAGCGTCTCCCCCGAGCTCGCCGGCGGCCTCAACGCGGCGCGCGCCGAGCGTCCCGTCACGCTCGACTCGCGCTATCGCCTGCTCGACTTCACCGGCGTCACGGCCGCCACGCCGAACGAGGACGAAGCGGCGGTCGCCTCCGGCGTCTCTCTCTTCGAGAAGGATGGAGACGAGAAGCTCACGACCGCCGGGCTGATGCTCCTCAACGGCCTCAGCTCCGACGCGCTGCTGATCACGCGCGGGAGCCGAGGCATGGCGCTCTTCGAGCGCGGGGCGGAGAGCCCCCTCGAGATCCCCGTCTGGGGAGGCGATCAGGTCGCCGACGTGACCGGCGCCGGCGACACCGTGATCGCCGCCTTCACGCTCGCTCTGGCCGCGGGAGCCTCGTTCCCCGAAGCCGCGAAGATCGCGAACTACTGCGGCGGCATCGTCGTGATGAAGATGGGGACGGCGACGGCGTCGGTGGAAGAGCTGCGAGAGGCGATCGGGAAAGACGAGGAATTGGATGCGTAGGGACCGCCTGCGGCGGTCCGTTTCCCGTTTCTCGAAACGACGAAAACGGGTCGGCGACGGTCCCTGCGCCTCGCGTTCGGATCGCGTCGTCATTCCGAGCGTAACCAGGCGAGCGCTGCGCTCGGATGACATGCTGAAGATACATCCGGATTCTCCAGCCATGAACGCCCCCGTCCTCTCCGAAGCGCAGCTTCTCGAAGCCCTCGCGCGGGAGCGCGAGGCCGGCAGGACGATCGCGTTCGCGAACGGCATCTTCGATCTCCTCCACGTCGGCCATCTCCGTTACCTGCAGGGAGCGGCCGCGGTGGCGGACCTCCTCGTCGTCGGCGTGAACAGCGACGCCTCGACCCGGCTGCTGAAAGGGGAAGGGCGGCCCGTAGTTCCGCAGGCCGAGCGCGCCGAGCTGGTCGCCGCTCTCCGCGGCGTCGCCTACGTCACGATCTTCGAGGAGCGCAGCCCGGGGCGCCTCATCGAAGCCCTCCGCCCCGACTTCCACTGCAAAGGGACCGACTACACGGCGGAGAACGTTCCGGAAGGGGAGATCGTCAGAGCGTACGGGGGGCGGGTGGTGATCGTGGGGGATTCGAAGGACCACTCGACCACGGAGCTCATTCGCCGCTCGAAGCTGAAGAATGCAGAATGCAGAATGCAGAATGCAGAATGGGGTATACGCTGGGATTGAAGGACGCCTGAAGCCACTCCCCAGACTGCAGCTGCGTTCAACTCGGAACGCTGCATCCTCAATTTGCAATCTGACTCTCGACATGTCTTCTCTTCTCATCCTTCGGCTGTCCGCCCTCGGCGACGTGATCCACACGCTTCCCGCGGTCGCGGAGCTGCGCGCCGCGCTTCCGGACCGGAAGCTGATCTGGGCGGTGGAAGCGCCGTATCGCGAGTTGGTGGAGAGCGTCGCGCCGGTCGATCAGGTCATCGCGCTCTCGACGCGGAAATGGCGGCGCTCTCCCTTCGCCGCGCCCACGCACTCGAGCGTCCGTACCCTCGCCTTCGAGCTGCGCTCCGCGGTCGGACGCGGAGACGCGGTCGACTTCCAGGGCCTCGTGAAATCCGCGATGGTCGGCTGGTGGTCGGGCGCGCGGCTCCGCTTCGGATTCGATGCGGCGGCGATCCGCGAGAAGGCCGCGCTCCTGTTTCTCAATCGGAGGATCGCGGTTCCCGAGGGGCTCCACGTCGTCGACATCAACCGGATGCTCGCGCGCGCGGCCGCGGCCTCGCTGGGCGGCTCGGCGGCCTCTGCGGCGGAAGCCGACCTGAGCGCGTGGCCCGCGGATCCCACCGGCGCGCTCGCGCCGTTGGTGCGGGAGCGTCCGGTCGTGCTCGTTCCCGGAGCGGGACGTCCCGGAAAACAATGGAATATTGATCGGTTTCGAACCCTTGCAGCTTTCATCGAAGACGGGCTGCATCTGCCGGTGGTCCTCGCGTGGGGACCCGGCGAGCGGCATCTCGCCGCGGGGATTGCGGAAGGGGGGAAGGGGACGATGGCGCCGCAGACGACGCTTCGCGAGCTCGCCTTCCTCCTCTCCGGCGCCCGGCTCGTCGTCGCGGGCGACACCGGCCCGCTGCACCTCGCGGCGGCCCTCCGATCGGACGTGATCGGCCTCTTCGGGCCGACCAATCCGCAGCGGAACGGCCCTTACGGACAGATCGAGCGCTGCGTCGAGGCATACAGCGGCAGTCGGACGATGGACGGGATCGACGTGAATCGGGTCATACAGCGCGTATCGGAGGTTCTCGGTTGAAGGCGGCGGCCCTATGGCTGACGATCGCCCTGGCCGCGCTCCCTCTCGGCGCGGGGAAGCCGGCCGACCTCGAAGCGACTCCCTACCTCGAGCGCGTATTCAGCGACGGCGAGCGCATCGAGTACTCCCTCTCCTGGCTCGGGATCGTCGGAGGAAGCGCGACGATGACCGTGGCGCCCGCGGGCGAGGTCATCCGGATCGAGTCGATCGCGAAGTCGGAGGGAGCGCTCGGGAAGCTCTACCCCGTACGCGACGTCATCCGCTCTCTGATCGCGCGGGCCGGCTTCTCGACGCTCCGCTTCGAGAAGACGCTCAACGAGCGCGGCCGCTCCAAGAAGGAGCTGACCGAGCTCGACCCCGGCACGGGGACCGGGAAGCGAAAGGGGAAGGAGTTCGCCTACCGCGCTCCCGTCCTCGATCCTCTCTCGACGATCTACTACCTCCGGACGCTCGACCTCACGCCGGGGAAACGCCACACGATGCGGATCCTCGCCGACGGCAAGGACTATGAGATCGAGGCCGTCATCCTCCGGCGCGAGAATCTCCGGATCGACGGGGCGACCTTCGACACCTGGCTCGTCGAGCCCAAGATGACGAAGGGGGGGATCTTCCGCGACGAGAGCACCCGGCTGCTCATCTGGTTCACGGCCGACGATCGGCGCATCCCGGTCCGGATCCGTTCGGAGCTCGAGTTCGGCCACATCATCGCGACGCTCCGCCGGAGCCGCCTCGGTCCCTTCCCGGCGGAACCGGACGCGCCCGCCTCCGGCGATTAGGTTCCAATAACTCTCGCTATTCGTTGACCGTCCCCTCCTCGGGTGCTAGACTGCGGCAACGAATCAGTGTCCTAAATCACACGGAAAGAACCATTTGTCTGAGAGCCTCTCCTTTCAGCCGGGAGGGGCGACCCCGTCCGTTCGGGCGGGAATCCCGACTTCGGAGACTCCCCAATCCATGAGCGTGCGCCTCGGCGAGCTTCTGATCAAAGCGAAGCTGATCACCCAGGATCAGCTCAAGGACGCTTTGAAAGTCGCAGAAGGACATGGGCGGGGCAAGCTCGGCGAGGCCCTGGTCAAGCTCGGCTTCGTCACCGAGGAGGACATCACCGAGATGCCTGTCGCAGCAGTTCGGCGTCCCGTCGATCAACCTCGCGCACTTCGAGATCGACCCGAGCGTCATCAAGCTGATCCCGGCCGACGTCGCCCGCAAGTACAACATCCTCCCGGTGAACAAGACCGGCGCCACGCTCACCATCGCGATGGCCGACCCGACCAACGTCTTCGCCATGGACGACATCAAGTTCATGACCGGCTACAACGTCGAGCCGGTCGTGGCCTCCGAGGTCGGCGCTCCGCGCGGCGATCGACAAGTACTACGGCACCACCCACGCCGCTCGAGCTGAAGAAGGTCATGGAGGACCTGTCAGACGCTCGGACGAGCGCCGACCTCGAGGTCGCTCGAGGAGGAGGAGGAGCTCGACATCGCCGACGCTCGCCGAGGCCGCCGAAGAGGCGCCGGTCGTCAGGCTCGTCAACCTGATCCTGACCGACGCGATCAAGCGCGGCGCCTCCGACATCCACATCGAGCCCTACGAGAAGGAGTACCGCGTCCGCTTCCGCGATCGACGGCATCCTCCACGAGATCATGAACCCGCCGCTCGAAGCTGCAAGGACGCGATCACCTCGCGCCTGAAGATCCTGGCGAAGCTCGACATCGCCGAGAAGCGCCTGCCCCAGGACGGCCGCATCAAGATCAAGATGAAGCTCGAGGGCAAGGACGAAGGAGCTCGACTACCGCGTCTCGCGTCCTCCCGACGCTGTTCGGCGAGAAGATCGTCATGCGGCTCCTCGACAAGGACAACCTGCATGCTCGACATGACCAAGCTCGGCTTCGAGCAGTCGAGCGCTGCGAGAAGTTCGAGGAGGCGATCTTCAAGCCGTACGGGATGGTGCTGGTCACCGGGCCCGACCGGCTCGGGCAAGACCAACACGCTCTACTCGGCGCTCGCGCAGGTCAACACGCCCGACAGTCAACATCATGACCGCCGAGGACCCGGTCGAGTTCAACCTGCCCGGCATCAACCAGGTGCAGATGAAGGAGCCGATCGGCCTGAACTTCGCCGCCGCGCTGCGCTCCTTCCTGCGGCAGGACCCGAACATCATCCTGGTCGGCGAGATCCGCGACTTCGAGACGGCCGAGATCGCGATCAAGGCGGCGCTCACCGGCCACCTCGTCCTCTCCACCCTCCACACCAACGACGCCCCGTCGACGATCAACCGGCTCATGAACATGGGCATCGAGCCGTTCCTCGTCGCGACCTCGGTCAACCTCATCGCCGCGCAGCGGCTCGTCCGGCGCGTCTGCACGAACTGCAAGGAGGCCGATCGAGGTCCCGCCGCAGGCGCTGATCCAGCGTCGGCTTCACGCCCGAGGAGGTCGAAGACCGTCAAGGTCATGCAAGGGGCGCGGCTGCGAGCACGTGCAACAACACCGGCTACAAGGGGCGCGTCGGCCTCGTCGAGGTCATGGACCATCGACGACGAGATCCGCGAGATGATCCTGTCGGGCGCGTCGGCCGATCGAGCTCAAGCGGAAGGGCGATCGAGGAGGGCATGATCACCTTGCGCCGGTCCGGGCTGCAGAAGATCCGGGACGGCGTCACGACGATCGAAGAAGTCGTCCGGGAGACGGTCCTGTAGGCGGCCCGGCGGGCGTCTCCTCGCATGACGCGGCACTCTGCGACAGGGGGCTCGATGGCAGTAACGCTGCATCAGCTGCTGAAGACGATGGTCGAGCAGGGCGGCTCCGACCTCCACATCACGACGAACTCGCCGCCGCAGATCCGGGTCGACGGCAAGCTCGTGCCGCTCGACCTGCCGCCGCTGACGGCGCCCGGAGACCAAGCAGCTCGCCTACTCGGTCCTGACCGACGCCCAGAAGCACCGGTTCGAGGAGAACCTCGAGCTCGACTTCTCCTTCGGCATCAAGGGGCTCGCGCGCTTCCGCGCGAACATCTTCATCCAGCGCGGCGCGGTCGCCGGCGGTCTTCCGGCAGATCCCCTACGAGATCCTCGGCTTCAAGGAGCTCGGCCTGCCGCCGGTCGTCGAGGAGCTCTGCGACAAGCCGCGCGGCCTGGTCCTGGTCACCGGGCCGACCGGCTCGGGCAAGTCGACCACGCTCGCCGCGATGATCGACAAGATCAACCGCGAGCGGCACGATCCACATCGTCACGATCGAGGACCCGATCGAGTACCTCCACACGCCACAAGAAGCTGCATCGTCAACCAGCGCGAGCTGCACGCCGACACGCACTCCTTCCCGAACGCCCTCCGGTCCGTCCTGCGCGAGGACCCCGACGTCGTGCTGATCGGCGAGATGCGCGACCTCGAGACGATCGAGTCGGCGCTGCGCATCGCCGAGACCGGCCACCTGACCTTCGCCACCCTGCACACCAACTCAGCGCCGCCAGACGATCAACCGCATCATCGACGTCTTCCCGGCCCACCAGCAGTCGCAGATCCGCGCGCAGCTCTCGTTCGTGCTCGAGGGGATCCTCTGCCAGTCGCTCCTGCCGAGCGCGCGAGCGGCAAGGGCCGCGTGCATGGCGATGGAGATCCTCGTCCCGAACGCCGCGATCCGCAACCTGATCCGCGAGGACAAGGTCCACCAGATCTACTCGATGATGCAGACCGGCCAGGCCAAGTACGGCATGCAGACGTTCAACCAGTCGCTCGCCACGCTCTACTTCACCGCCGCATGATCACGCCTGCAGACTCGCGCTCACGCCGCTCGTCCCATCCCGGACGAGCTGCAGGAGATGATCGCCCGCGGCGCGGGCGTCGCTCGGACAGCCGCCGCCGACGTCGGCCGCGGGCGCCGCGGCGCGCCGGCCCTGACGCGCACGAGGAGTGAACGATGCCGAGTTTCGTCTGGAAGGGGAAGAACCGCGCCAGGGCGTCATGTCCAGGAGGGCGTGCTGGTCGCCGACACGAAGGACGCCGCGCTCGCCGACCTGCGGCGGCAGCAGATCGTCGTCACCGCCGTCAAGGAGAAGGGCAAGGAGATCGCCCTCCCGAAGTGGGGCGGCAAGGTCCCGCCGAAGATCCTCGCGATCTTCACCCGGCAGTTCTCGGTCATGATCGACGCCGGCCTGCCGCTCGTGCAGTGCCTCGAGATCCTCGGCGACGCAGCAGGAGCACAAGGCCTTCCAGCAAGATCCTCCTCGCAGGTCCGGCAGGACGTCGAGGCCGGCTCCACGCTCGCCGACGCGATGCGCAAGCACCCGAAGGCCTTCGACGACCTCTACGTCAACATGGTCGCCGCCGGCGAGGCGGGCGGTATCCTCGACACGATCCTCCAGCGCCTCTCGACCTACATCGAGAAGGCCGTCAAGCTGAACGCGCCAGGTCAGGTCGGCGCTGATCTACCCGGTCGCGGTCATCTCGATCGCCGCCATCGTCGTGGCGATCATCCTCTGGAAGGTCATCCCGGCGTTCGCCGCCCTGTTCACGGGCCTCGGCGCCGAGCTGCCGCTCCCGACCCGCGTCGTCATCGCCGCTCGAACTTCCTCGCGCGCTACTTCCGTCTTCATCGTCATCGGCATCGCGGCGCGTCATCTTCGCGATCAAGCGCTACTACAAGACCTACAACGGCCGGCGCGTCATCGACGGGCTCATGCTGAAGGTCGCCGGTCCTCGGCGATGCATCCTCGCGCAAGATCGCCGTCGCCCGCTTCTGCCGCACCCTCGCGACCCTGACCTCCTCGGGCGTCCCGATCCTCGACGGCCTCGAGATCACCGCCAAGACCGCCGGCAACGCGATCGTCGAGGACGCGATCATGGCGACGCGCAAGAGCGTCGAGGAGGGCAAGACGATCGCCGAGCCGCTCGCGGAGACCGAGGTCTTCCCGCCGATGGTCGTCCAGATGATCGGCGTCGGCGAGCAGACCGGCGCCCTCGACGCGATGCTCACCAAGATCGCCGACTTCTACGAGGACGAGGTCGACACCGCGGTCGCGGGCCTGATGAAGCTCATCGAGCCGGTCATGATCGTCTTCCTCGGCGTCGATCATCGGCGGCATCGTCATCGCGATGTACCTGCCGATGTTCACGCTCATCAACAAGATCGGATAACGGCGGGTCTAGAGCGTCTAGGGCGTCTAGAGAGTCTAGAGCGTCGTCGGGCAAATCGAACGGGAGCCGGGTTTCTAGCCCGGCTCCCGATTTCTTTTTCAGGCGCGCAGCGCCGCAACAGTTGCACCTCACCGGGCGTGAGCCCGGTGAACGAGACGGTTCGGTAATGACCGAGCCGCGCAGCGGCGGCACCGGTGTGCAGCAGCCGCTGGCGCGGCTCCAACCTTCCCTCGCGACATTCGAACACCGGGCTGACGCCCGGTGCTGTGCAACTGTTGCGCCGCTGCGCGCCTCGCGCCGACGCCCAAGACGTCCGAGACGCCCAGACCCGACTCCTAGACGCCTAGACGCCCTAGACTCCTAGACTCTGCCTCGTGCCCGTGTCTCCTCAGGCCGATCCGCGAATGGTGATCGCGGTCCGGATCGTCGTCATCACCTCCCTGCTCCTCGCGGCGCTGATCATCCAGTTCACGGCGGAGCTCGTCCTCCCGATCAATTACATCTATCTCGTCGCCGGCACCTGCTACGCGCTCTCGGTCATCTACATCATCCTCGGGAGCCGCATCGCGAGCCGCGCCGTCAACCTCTATATTCAGATGGCGGGCGACGTCTTCGTCGAGACGATGCTCGTCTACTTCACGGGCGGCCTCGACTCCCCCTTCTCGTTCCTTTACCTCGTCACCATCATCACCGCCTCGATGCTGCTCTACCGGAGAGGCGGACTCGTCACCGCCTCGGGCAGCGTCATCCTCTACGTCGGCCTGGCCGACCTGATCTATTTCGGGTTTCTCCCTCTGCCGCCGCAGAGCTTTTTCGCCTCCACGCAGTGGTCGCTCATGCGGCTGTACGTGAACCTGGCGACGAACGTCGCGGGCTTCTATGCGACCGCGCTGCTGACCTCGTACATCTCGGAGAAGCTGCGCAGGACGTACGAGGAGCTCGACGTCAACCGGCAGAGCCTCGCCCAGCTCCGGGCGCTCAACGAAAACGTCGTCGCCTCGATCCCCTCGGGCCTCCTCACGCTGGACGCGGACGGCGAGGTCGCCTTCGCGAACCCGGCCGCGGCCGAGATCCTCGGGCGGGAGCCGTACAGGATGGTCGGTCGGCACATCGTCGAGCTCGAGCTCTTCACGCGCGAGGAATGGGAGACGCGCGCGCGCGGCCTCGCGGACTCGCCCACCGTCCGGGGAGAGATCAGCAGCTACCGCCGCGGCGAAGACATCATCGTCCTCGGCTACGCCGTCACGCCGCTCCGGACCCTGCAGGGGGCGCCGGCCGGGATGACGTTCATCTTCCAGGACCTGACCGAGATGAAGAAACTCGAGGCGCAGGTCCGGATGAAGGACCGGATGGCGGCGGTCGGCGAGCTCTCCGCCGGCATCGCGCACGAGATCCGGAATCCGCTCGCCGCGATCGCGGGATCGGTCCAGGTGCTCCGCAACTCCGATCAGCTCTCGGCGCAGGAGAAGCGGCTCATGTCGATCATCCTCAAGGAGTCGGAGCGGCTGAATCAGACGATCGCCGAGTTCCTCCGCTTCGTGAAACCGCACGAGCGGCGCGAGCTCGAGTTCGACATCGCCGCCAGCCTGGTCGAGACGCTCGAGCTTCTCTCGAACTCCGCGGAGATCGGCCAGAGCCACCGCGTCACGTGGAGCGCCGATCCGTCGTCGTTCATCGTCTCGGGCGATCCCGACCAGATCCGACAGGTGTTCTGGAACCTCGCGCGGAACGCGATCCAGGCGATGCCGCAGGGAGGGACGCTCCGCGTCAACTCCGCCGTCGAGGACGCCGGCTTCGTCATCCGGTTCGTCGACGAGGGGAGAGGGATGACCGAGCGCGAGCTCCGCTCGCTCTTCGAGCCCTTCCGGACGAGCGTCGCCTCGGGGACCGGGCTCGGGATGGCGATCTCCTACCGGATCATCCAGGAGCACGGCGGTCGCATCGAGGCCGAGTCCATCCCGGATGTGGGCACGACCATCACGGTCGTGCTGCCGATCGCCGGCGATCCAGAGGGCATCGCGGGCATCGCCGGAGGGCTGCTGCTGCGCCCGCCCGCGACGTCGAGGTAGTGGGCGGCCTGCGGCCGCCCGGATTTTCGCCCCGCGCGGAACGTGATTCCGGGCGCCCGCAGGGCGCCCCTACACGCTAGACTACATCCCGATGGACGAACGGATCCTTTCCCCCGAGGCGGCCGACGAGGAGTTGACGATCGAGCTCTCGCTGCGCCCCCGCTACCTGCGGGAGTACATCGGCCAGACGAAGGTGAAGGAGAACCTCGGGATCTCGGTCGAGGCGGCGCGCAAGCGCGGCGAGTGCCTCGATCACGTCCTGCTCTTCGGCCCTCCCGGCCTCGGCAAGACCACCCTCGCGAACATCCTCGCCAACGAGATGGAGGCCGGGATCAAGTCGACCGCCGGTCCGGTCGTCGAGAAGGCCGGCGACCTGGCCGCGATCCTGACGAACCTCGAGGCGGGGGACGTCCTCTTCATCGACGAGATCCACCGCCTTCCCGCGCAGGTCGAGGAGATCCTCTACTCCGCGATGGAGGACTTCAACCTCGACATCATCATCGGGCAGGGTCCGTCGGCGCGGACGGTGAAGATCGAGATCCCCCGGTTCACGCTGATCGGCGCGACCACGCGCGCGGGGCTGCTGACCGCGCCGCTGCGCTCGCGGTTCGGCATCGTTCACCGCCTCGATTTCTACGACTTCGACGCCCTCGGGATCATCGTCCGCCGCTCGGCCGAGATCCTCGGGATTCCCGTGACCGAGGATGGGGCGGACGAGATCGCGCGGCGGGCGCGCGGCACGCCCCGGATCGCGAACCGGCTGCTGCGGCGCGTCCGCGACTTCGCCGAAGTGCGCCACGAGGGGAAGGTGGACTCGCAGATCGCGAACGAGGCGCTCCGGATGCTGGAGGTCGACGAGTTCGGCCTCGACGAGATCGACCGCAAGCTCCTCTCGACGATCATCGAGCGCTTCGGCGGCGGCCCGGTCGGACTCAACGCGATCGCGTCGTCGATCGCGGAGGACAAAGGAACGATCGAGGACCTCTACGAGCCGTATCTGATGCAGATCGGCTTCCTCCAGCGCACCCCGCGCGGCCGCGTGGCCAGCAAGGAGGCGTACCAGCATCTCGGGTATCAGCCGCGGGCGGACCTGGGCCGACTGTTCTAGAAGCAGATCCAAATGCAACATTAAACATTCAACATTGAGACCACATTACGCGGCGATTTCGTCGGGTTTCGGCTGGTTGAATGTTGCATGTCGAATGTTGAATGTTGAATGAAGGACGTCCTATGCCTCTCGAACATCGCAAGCACTACCCCGTCCTCGTCATCGGCACCGGCATCGCCGGGCTGACCGTCGCGTTCAGTCTCGCGCGGGCGGGCGTCGCCGTGCTGCTGGTCACGAAGGCCGCCGATCCCTCCGACTGCAACACCTTCTGGGCGCAGGGGGGGATCATCTACGAGGGGCACCAGGACTCGCCGGCGCGCCTGGTCGAGGACATCCTGCAGGCGGGCGCGGGGCTCTGCAACGCGGAGTCGGTGCGGTTCCTCGCCGTCGAGGGGCCGAAGGCGGTCCGCGGCATCCTGCTCGACGAGCTGCACGTCCCCTTCTCGAAGGACCGGGAAGGGGAGCTCGATCTCACGCAGGAGGGGGCGCACTCGGTCTCGCGGATCATCCACGCGGGGGACTCGACGGGCCGGGCGATCGAGATCTCGCTCCTCAATCAGGTGAGCAAGGAGCCGAACATCACGCTCGCGACCGAGCTGACCGCGGTCGACCTGCTGACGACGCACCATCACCCGCTCGACGTCCAGGTGCGCTACCGCCTCGACAATGAGTGCATCGGCGCCTATCTGCTCGACAACCGGACCAACGAGGTCTTCACCGTCTTCGCCGACTTCACGGTCCTGGCGACGGGCGGCGTGGGGCAGATCTACCTCCACACGACGAACACGCGCCACACGATCGGCGACGGGGTCGTCATGGCGCACCGCGCCGGCGCGCGCATCATGAACGCCGAGTACGTCCAGTTCCACCCGACGGCGCTCGCGCAGAAGAGGACGAATCACTTCCTCATCTCCGAAGCGCTGCGCGGCGAAGGGGCGCGCCTGAAGAACCAGGACGGCGAGTCCTTCATGGAGCGCTACGAGCCGACCCTCCGCGACCTCGCGCCTCGCGACGTCGTCACGCGCGCGATCGTCGAGGAGATGACCACGCGCAAGGAAGAGTTCGTCTACCTCGACCTCGCGAACTTCTACCACGGCGACGAGCCGATCCTGCAGCGCTTCCCCACCATCGCGCAGGAGTGCCGCGAGATCGGCATCGACATCGAGAAGGAGCCGATTCCCGTCGTCCCCGCGGCGCACTACTTCTGCGGCGGGGTCCTCGTGAACAACTTCGGCGAGACGACGCTCCACCGCCTCTACGCCATCGGCGAGACCTCCTGCACCGGCGTCCACGGCGCGAACCGCCTCGCCTCGACCTCGCTGCTCGAAGGGCTGACCTGGGGATACTTCGCCGCGGCGCTCCATCCACGAAAAGCTGCGCGCGCCGAGCTCGCCCGGCCCCGGGAGCGAGCCGGGGGGCACGCCCGTCCGCCGCGCTCCCTCCTCGCGCGTCGCCGGAGTCGGCGCCCTCGACGAGTCGATCCTCGGCGCCGTCCCCGACTGGCGCCCGCCGGGCAACGTCAACAAGGAGGACCCCGCGCTCATCCTCCAGGACTGGACGACGATCCAGAACACGATGTGGAACTACGTCGGGATCGTGCGGACGTCCGAGCGCCTCGAGCGCGCCGTCGCGGACATGCGCGAGCTGGGGAACCGCCTCACGCGCTTCTACCACGAGTCGACGATCAGCCGCGAGATCGTCGAGCTCTTCCACGGCCAGAACACCGCCTCGATCATCGCGAATGCCGCGATCCGGAACCCCGAGTCCCGCGGCGCCCACTTCATCAAGTAGGGGCGGCCTGCGGCCGCCCGGATCCCGACCGCGGCCTGCGGCCGCCCGGATCCTGAGCGCGTTTTCATCCGGCGTCAGAGGGCGAGGACCTCGATCACCAGCCCGCAGGCGAGAACCGTCGCGCCTGCGATCGCGTGGGCCCACCGCGCGAGGCGGCCGAGCGCCAGCCGCCGCGCTCCCCGCTCGATCGCCAGCACTGCGCCGACCATGGTCGCGAGCGTGACGAACGAGAAGACTGCCGTCACCCACCACACCGTCCCCCACTCCCCCCGCATCGCAGGAAGCATCAGGAGGGGAATGAGCGGCTCGCACGGGCCGAGAAGAAAAATCGTGAAGAGCACCCACGGAGTCGCCGACCGACCGTTGACGTGCGGATGGAGGTGCTCGGACCGGTGATCGTGCTCGTGAACGTGCGCGCCGCCGTCGGCGTGCTCGTGAGGGTGGGAGTGGGTGTGCCCTCGCGTGGCGCGGCGGACGCCCCAGACCATGTAGAGCAGACCAAATGCGATCAGACCCCAGGCCGCGATCGTTCCTCGGAACGCCTCGATCGACTCGAAGCGCCCCACCGTGAATCCGAGCGCCGCGCCGATCAGCCCCAGGGCCACCGAGCTCAGGACGTGCCCGGCGCCGCAGGCCGTCGTCACGGCCAGCAGCTTTGTCGTGGTCCACCCGCGGGCGCGCCCGATCGCGACGAACGGAAGGTAATGGTCGGGGCCGAGGATCGTGTGGACGAACGCGACGGCGATCGTAGCGGCGAAGAGAACAGGCTCACCGGAGCTCATTCGATGACCTCGCAGTCCGTCCCGCTCAACGTCCGGGGATGATTAACGACATTAACATTAAACCTCGTTGACAATCTACGCCGTTTTGGCCTAGGGTGATCGAGTTCTCAACAGTCGCGCGCTGAGCTTTTCAACGTGGTGTTGTTCAGCGGAGGAAGCCATGGACCTCCCGCTCCTGGCCACTCGAAGTCTCGCACTTCCCCGAAACATTTCGGCTGACGCCTGTTTCCAATGCAATCGCTGTGCGGCAGGCTGCCCTCTTCTCGCGGAGATGGATCTGACGCCCGCGCAGGTCGTCCATCACCTCCTTCTTGGGGAGTGGGACCCCGTGCTGACATCAGGGGCGATCTGGGCCTGCGTCCACTGTGAGACATGCACGGCGAGATGCCCTCAAGGGGTCGATGTCTCCGGCCTCTTTCAGGCCGCGCGCGTGCAGGCGTGGCGCGACGGCAAGGCCGCTCCCGATCAGCCGATCGTCGCCTACTTCGCCTCCTTCGTCGAGAACCTTTATCTATATGGCCGGTCGGCGGAGCTTCCGCTGACGATCATCTGCAAGCTCAAGAGCGAAGACTACTTCCGTGACACGCTCCTGGGAATCCGCCTGATCGCGCGCGGGCGGCTCAACTTCCTCAGCCTCCCGAAAGGAGGCGCCACCTACCGCCGTCTCTACCAGAAGGTCCGGGAAAGGGAAGGGGGAACCGCATGAAGCGATTCGCCTACTATCCCGGCTGCTCGCTCGAGAAGATGTCGAGCGAGTACGACGCCTCGTTCCGGAATCTCTGCGATCTGCTCGGCATCGGGCTCGACGAGCCGGACGACTGGTTCTGCTGCGGCGCGGGGATGCTCGGCAGCCTCTCGCCGATGCTCGCGCTCGCGGTGCCGCTCAAGAATCTCACGATCGTGAGGCGCGAAGGCGCCGGCGAGCTCGTCTCTCCGTGCAGCGCCTGTTACTCGCAGTTCAAGCGGTCGCTCCACGAGATCGAACGCAATCCGAAACTGCGCGAAGAGCTGGAGAAGATCGTCGAGGAGCCGCTCGATTCGTCCGTGGGCGTGCTTCATCCGCTGGAGATGCTCGAACGGGAGATGAACGGCCGGACCCCTCCGGCGAAGAACCCGCTCCCGCAGCTCCGCGTCGCCTGCTACTACGGCTGCCTTCTCACGCGCCCGCCGAAGATCGTCTCGTTCGACGACTGCGAGGACCCGCAGTCAATGGAACGCCTCCTCGGCCGCGTCGGAATCGAGTCGGTCGACTGGTCGCGCAAGACGTACTGCTGCGGCGCTTTCTACGCGATGGTGAATCCGACGAAGGTGCTCGAGCTGACGCGCACGATCCTCGAGGCCGCGGTCGAATCGGGAGCGAATGCGATCGCGGTCGCCTGCCCGGTCTGCCATCTCAATCTCGACGCGCGCCAGCCCGAGGTGAACGCCCAGTTCGGGACGAGCTTCAATATCCCGGTCTTCTATTTTTCGCAGCTGCTCGGATGGGTGCTCGGCGTGCCGGCCGAAGGTCTCGGCCTCTGGCGCCACGTCGTCGATCCGACCCCACTGTTGGCCGGAAACGAGCCGCCGAAGGCGGCCCCTGAGACGGGAGCCGGGCGGCCGCAGGCCAACCCTACAGCGAGGTGATCGCGATGGCAGAGTCAGCGACGATCGGCTCGGTTCTGGTGGTCGGCGGCGGCGTCGCCGGGATGCAGGCTGCACTCGATCTGGCGGATTCCGGCTTCAAGGTCTACCTCGCCGAGAAGGAGAGCAGCATCGGCGGGACGATGGCGCAGCTCGACAAGACGTTCCCGTCGAACGACTGCGCGATGTGCATCCTCGCGCCGCGCCTCGTGAGCGTCGGGCGGCACCTCAACATCGAGATGATGCCGAACACGCAGCTCCTCGGCCTCGACGGCGCGGCGGGGAGATTCGAGGCGCACCTCCGCCGGCGCGGCGTCTTCATCGATCCGTCGAAGTGCACCGGCTGCGGCGAGTGCGCGACCTCCTGCCCCGTCGAGCTTCCGAGCGAATTCAACCTCGGCCTCGGAAGTCGGAAGGCGATCTCGCGGCGCTATCCGCAGGCGGTCCCCGCCGCGTTCACGATCTCGAAGAAGGAGCGCCCTCCCTGCCAGTCGGCGTGCACCGCCGGCACGAACGTGCAGGCGTACGTCGCCCTCGCCGCCCAGGGGAAATTCGCCGAGGCGATCGACGTGGTGCGGCAGAGGATGCCGTTCGCGTCCGTCTGCGGGCGGATCTGCCTTCACCGGTGCGAGCAGGAGTGCAACCGCGGCGTGGTCGACGAGCCCGTCGCGATCATGCAGATCAAGCGATTCCTCGCCGACTGGGAGCACCGCAACCGGCCGGAGCTTCCTCCCCCGGTCGAGAAGACGAAGTCCGCACGCGTCGCGGTGGTCGGCGGCGGGCCCGCGGGGCTGACCTGCGCGCACGACCTCGCGAAGCGCGGCTATCCGGTCACGCTCTTCGAATCGAGCTCCGAGCTGGGCGGCATGCTCCGCCAGTGCATTCCGGAGTTCCGCCTCCCGCGCACCTACATCGACCGCGACATCGAGTTTCTCCTCTACCCCGGCGTCGACGTCCGCACCGGGATGCGCCTCGGCACGGACTTCACGCTCGAGACCCTGGAGCGCGACGGCTTCAGCGCCGTCTTCCTCGCGACCGGTGCCTTCAAGCCGAAGGTGCTGCCGATCCCGGGCAAGGACCTGAAGGGAATCGATTTCAACATCGACTTTCTCCGGAAGGTTCGCGAGGCGGAGCCGCTCGGGCTCGACGGGCGGGTGCTCGTCATCGGCGGCGGCAACGTCGCGATCGACGTCGCCCGCTCCGTCCGCCGCCTCGGCATCCGCGACGTCGTCATGGCCTGCCTCGAGAGCCGCGACGCGATGCCGGCCCACAGCTGGGAAGTTCGCGACGCCATCGAAGAAGGGATCGACATCGTCAACGACGTCACGTTCAAGCGCTACCTCGGGAACGGCGACGGGTGGGTGAGCGGCGTCGAAGTCCAGAAGATCCGGTCGATGTCGTTCGACCGCGAGGGGCGCCTTGCGCTCGACCCGATCGCGGGGAGCGAGTTCGTGATCCCGGCCGACCGCGTCATCGTCGCGATCGGACAGGCCCCCGATCTCTCGTACGTCGACTCCAAGAACGAGATCAGCGTCAGCCGGCGCGGTCTGATCGAGGTCGATCCTGAGACGCTCGCCACGGCGCATCCGGGCGTCTTCGCCGGAGGCGACGTCATCTACGAAGAGCCGCGCCTGCGCGTCTTCGCGGGAGGCGACGTCGTGACCGGCACGGCGTTCGTCGTCGACGCCGTCGCCGCGGGGCACACGGCCGCCGAGTCGATTCAGCGATACCTCGACGGGTTGCCGCTGAAGCGTCCCGCCACGAAGGAGAAGCCGGCGCGCCTCGAGCCCGACGAGGCGCGCCGGAAGCTACGGCAGGGAGAGATCAGGAAGAAGGCGCGCGCCGTTCCGAAGCGCCTCACGCCGGAAGAGGCGGTCGAGACGTTCGAGGAGATCGAGCACGGCTTCGACGAGGCCGCCGCCTCGGCCGAGGCGAACCGTTGCCTCTCGTGCGGACAATGCTCGGAGTGCCTGCAGTGCGTGACCGCCTGTCAGGCGCACGCGATCGATCACCTGCTCCCGCACGAGGAGTTCAAGACGCTCGAGGTGGGCGCCGTGATCCTCGCGACCGGTCTCGAAACCTTCAACCCGGAGTCGAAGCCGGAGTACGGGTATCACCGCTACCGCGACGTCGTGACGAGCCTCGAGTTCGAGCGGATCCTCAGCCCGACGGGTCCGTTCGGCGGCAAGGTGCGGCGCCCCTCCGACGGTTCGGCTCCGAAGAAGGTCGCGTTCATCCAGTGCGTCGGCTCGCGCGAGGCGGAGAACAACTTCTGCTCGTCCGTCTGCTGCATGTACACGGCGAAGCAGGCGGTGATCGCAAAAGAGCACGAGCCTGGCCTCGATTGCACGGTCTTCTACATCGACATCCGTTCCGGATCGAAGGGGTTCGAGCAGTACATCGACCGCGCGAAGCGCGAGGGCGTCCGCTACATCCGTTGCCGCCCCTCGGCCGTCCGCGAATCGAAGGCCGAAGGCGCCCTTCTCGTCGAATACGCGGACGAGAACGGCCAGCAGCAGGAACGGTTCGACATGGTCGTTCTCGCGACCGCGCTCAAACCCTCCGACTCCTCGCGCCAGCTCGCCCGGTCGACCCACGTCGACATCGACGAGTTCGGCTTCGTCCGCAGCCGCTCGTTCTCTCCCGCCCACACCTCCCGCGGCGGGGTCTTCGTCTGTGGCCCGATCTCCGATCCGATGGACATCCCGGAGACGGTCGCAGGCGCGAGCGCGGCGGCGGCCGAGGCGATGCGCCTCCTCGCCGACAGCCGCGGCACGATGGTCCGGCCCAAGGAGTACCCACCGGAGAAGGATGTCTCCGCCGAGGAGCCGAAGATCGGCGTCTTCGTCTGCCACTGCGGCACGAACATCGCCGGAACGGTCGACGTCGAGCAGGTCGTCCAGTACGCGAAGACGCTGCCGAACGTCGTTCACGCGGAGCGGAACCTCTACACCTGCTCGGACGACACGCAGAAGCGGATCCGCGAAAAGATCGACGAGCTCGGACTCAACCGCGTCGTCGTCGCCTCCTGCACGCCGCGAACCCACGAGGCTCTCTTCCAGGAGACGATCCGCGAGGCGGGGCTCAATCCGTACTACTTCGAGCTCGCGAACATCCGGGATCAATGCTCCTGGGTCCACATGCGTCAGAAAGAGGCGGCCACCGAAAAGGCGAAGGACCTCGTTCGGATGGCGCTCGCGAAGTCGCGCCTCGACTCGGCTCTCTACAAGCGGCCGCTGAAGGTCTCGCAGGCGGCGCTCGTCGTCGGCGGCGGGCCCGCCGGCATGACCGCGGCGCTCGAGCTCGCGGACCAGGGGTTCCTCGTCCACCTCGTCGAGCGGGAGAAGGAGCTCGGCGGCCACGCGCGCGGGCATCGCACGCTGCTGACCGGCGAGGACCCGCGCCAGGGGCTGTGGGAGCTGATGTCGCGCGTTCGCATGCACCCGAGAATCGATCTTCAAATCGGCGCGAACCTCGAGGAGGTGCAGGGGTCGCTCGGGAACTTCCGGTCGACGATCGCGCAAGGGGAGACGCGGATCGAGGTCGAGCACGGCGTCGTCATCGTCGCCACGGGCGCGGAGCGCTACGTCCCGACCGAGCTCCTCTATGGGAAGGACCCCCGCGTCATCCGGCAGTTCGAGCTCGAGGAGATGATCGCCGACCGGAAGCTGAAGAGCGACTCGGTCGTCTTCGTCCAGTGCGTCGGGTCGCGCAGCGAGGAGCGACCGTACTGCAGCCGGACCTGCTGCCTCGAGACCGTCAAGAACGCGATTCGCATCAAGGAGCAGAATCCGGACGCGGACGTTCACGTCCTCTATCGCGACATCCGCACGTACGGAGTGCGCGAGAAGTTCTATCGCGAGGCGCGCGACAAGGGCGTCCGCTTCATCCGCTACGCAGACGGCACGCTCCCGGAGGTCGCGCCGCACAACGGCCGCCTTTCCATCTCCGTCGACGATCAGATGTCGAAGCGGACGGTCGAGCTCGAAGCCGACACCCTCGTCCTCGCCGCGGCGACGATCCCGAACCCCGGCAACAAGGAGCTCGCGCAGCTGCTCAAGGTCCCGCTCAGCGAGGAAGGGTTCTTCCTCGAAGCGCACCGGAAGCTCCGCCCGGTCGACTTCGCGACCGAGGGGATCTTCCTCTGCGGGGCGGCGCACTCGCCGCTCGGCCTGCGCGAGACGACCACGCAAGCCGCCGCCGTCGCGGCGCGCGCGGCGACGATCCTCGCGCGCGGGGTGATCGACCTCGAGCCGACGATCTCGCACGTCGTCGAGAAGAACTGCGACGGCTGCGCCTACTGCGTCGACCCCTGCCCGTACCACGCGATCGCGGTCATCGAATACGACGAGAACGGCACGACGAAGAAGCGCGTGAAGGTCGACGAAGCGCTCTGCAAGGGATGCGGCACGTGCGAGGCGACCTGCCCGAAGAACGGCATCTTCGTCTGGCACTTCCGCCCCGAGCAGCTCATGGCGCAGATCCACGCGGCGCTGAGCCTGGAGGCATGACGATGACGCAGCCCGCGATGGAAGAGCAGTTCGAGCCCCTCATCGTCACGTTCTGCTGCTACTGGTGCGCGTACGCCGGCGCCGATCTCGCCGGCACCTCGCGGTTCCAGTACCCGCCGAACATCCGGATCATCCGCGTGCAGTGCAGCGGCATGGTCCACCCCAACTTCGTCGTCGAGGCGCTCACGAAAGGCGCCGACGGCGTGCTGATGCTCGGATGCCATCCGGGCGACTGCCACTACCTCGAAGGAAATCTCCGCGCGAAGGCGCGCGCCGAAGCGATCGAACTGATGCTCGGGGACTTCGGCCTCGAGCCGGAGCGCTTCCGCCTCGAGTGGGTCTCCGCCTCCGAAGGGTCGCGCTTCGCTCAGGTGGTCACCGAAATGGTCGAACAAGTCAGGAAGCTCGGACCGAGTCCGTACGCGATGGGATGAGGCATGACAGGTTGGGCCGTAGGGCCGCACAGCCGTGCGGCCGCTCTCCGGTTCCAAAGACAAACGCAGGGACGACAGAAGGAGGTGCAGTATGGCAGCCCGACTCGCGGAGGAATGGTTCGCGATATGCGGGGGCTGTGAGGTCACGGTCCTCGACATCGGCGAACCGTTGCTCGAAGTGCTCAAACAGGTGGACATCGTCCACATGCCCGTCCTCATGGACCACAAGCTCTATGGGCAGACGGGCGAGAACGCCGAGATGGAGATCCCGGAAGCGGACATCGGGATCATCACCGGAGGAATCCGCAACGAGGAGCACAAGAAGATCGCCATGGAGATGCGGAAGAAGGTCAAGACCCTCATCTCCCTCGGCTCCTGCGCGACGCACGGCGGCATCCCGGCGCTCGCGAACCTCTCGACGACCGACCAGCTCCTCGAGAAGGTCTACCACGGCAGCAGGACCACCGACGGCAACGGCATTCCGCACGAGCAGATCCCGCCGCTCACCGACCGCGTCTACGCCGTGAGCGAAGTCGTCCCGGTCGACATCAGCCTTCCCGGCTGCCCGACGACGCCGACGATGGTCGCCCAGGCGCTGATGGCGCTCCTCGAAGGGAAGCCGTTCAACCCGCCGACCAAGAGCGTCTGCGACGAGTGCCCGACGAAGCGCGAAAAGAAAGCCGGGTCGGCTCTGAAACGCCGCTTCGAGCAGGCCGAGTTCGACGTGGGCGCGCCCCTCTCCGAGATGCGCTGCCTCATGGAGCAGGGCTTCCTCTGCCTCGGCCCCGCGACGCTCGCCGGCTGCGCCGAGGACAGCGGCGTGCCGCGCTGCGTGCGCGCGCACATGCCGTGCGAAGGGTGCTTCGGCCCGCTCACGGCCAAGTCGAACCCGATGGTCGACATGATGGGCGCCCTCGCGTCCATCGGCCTCGATCCGAAACAGATCCCCGACCGCGCGGCGACGTTCAACCGCTTCGCCGGCGCAGGGCGTCTGCGCCCCGTCCCGGGAGGTAAGCGATGAGCGACACCGTCATGACTCCGACAGCCGAAGCTGGAGGGAAAGCGAGAAAGACCCTCGTCATCCAGCCGGTCACGCGCATCGAAGGCCACGCCAAGATCACCATCAACCTGAACGAGGAAGGCAACGTCGATACCGCGCGCGTCAACGTGATCGAGCTGCGCGGCTTCGAGCAGTTCGCGATGGGGCGCCCGGTCGAGGACATGCCGCGGATCACGCCGCGCATCTGCGGCGTTTGCCCCTGGTCCCACCATCTGGCCTCGGCGAAGGCCACCGACGCGGTCTTCGGCGTCGAGATCCCTTCGGCGGCCAAGAAGCTGCGCGAGCTCGCCAACAGCATCGCGTACATGGAGGAGCACATCCTCCACTTCTACTTCCTCGCCGGCGCCGACTTCCTCCTGGGTCCCGATGCGGACTACTCGGTCCGCAACGTCATCGGGATCCTGAAGGCCGCTCCCGAGGTCGCGCAGCGGGTCGTGAAGGTCCGCCACATGTGCGCGAAGATGCTCGAGATCCTCGCCGGGAAGTCGATCCACCCGCAGGCGGCGGTGCCGGGCGGCTGGTCCAAGCCCCTCATGAGCGGCGAGCGCGACCAGCTCAAGACGATGGCGGCCGACGCCCTCGAGCTCGCGAAATTCTCGATCGCGTTCGCGAAGGAGAACGTCTTCCCGAAGTATCTGGAAGTCGTCAAGACGCTCGGCGTCATCACGACCGGCTTCATCGGGACGGTCAAAGGGGACGGCGCGCTCGATCTCTACGACGGCAATATCCGCCTCATGGATAAAGACGGGGCGTACGAGGACTTCCCGGTCGAGCGCTACGCCGATTACATCGCCGAGCACATCGAGCCGTGGAGCTACCTCAAGTTCCCCTATGCGAAGAAGTGGACGAGCGAGTTCTCCATGGACGAGAACAATCCGCAGGGGATCTACCGCGCGAACACGCTCGCCCGCATCAACGTCTGCGATTACATCCCGACCCCGCTCGCGCAGGCCGAGCTCGAGATCTTCCGGAATGCGTTCGGGCGGCCCGCGCAGCTCACGCTCCTCTATCACTGGGCGCGTCTGATCGAGCTCCTCTACAACGCCGAGAACACCATCCGGTTGCTCGCGGATCCGGAGATCACGAGCACGAACACGCGCGTCCCCGTCACGCCGCGCGCGGCACGGGGCGTCGGACATACCGAGGCTCCGCGCGGGACGCTCATCCATGATTACGAGACCGACGGCGACGGGATGGTCACCAACGTCAACCTCATCGTCGGCACCACGCACAACAACGCGCCGATCAACATGTCCGTGACGCAGGCCGCCAAGAGCCTGATCAGGAACGGCAAATACGATCAGGGGATCCTCAACACGGTCGAGATGTCGATCCGCGCCTACGATCCCTGCCTCTCCTGCGCGACGCACCGCCTCGACGGAAAGATGTCCGTCCGGCTGGATATCGTCGACAGCGAGGGCAAGGTCATCGACACGATGGCGAATTAGCCGTCGGATTGGGAGAAGAAACCGGGCCCGGGCCCGGGCCCGGGCCCGGGCCCGAAAGACAGACGAGGATCGCTGGACAGGGGTCAGGGAGACGTTGAGGCCATGTGGAGCCCTCTTGCCACTCGCGACGATGTCATCCCGAGCGTAGCGAGGGATCTGGGTGGGGGTGCGGTGCACGAACCGCAGCCGGCGCACCGCCCGCCCTCCCAGATCCCTCGCTGCTCTCGGGATCGGCTGGGGCGCGGGCGTCTCGCCCGCCGTTGCGGCGGCGTCTCGCCGCCGCCACCGGGCGCCGCGGGACGCGGCGCCAACGGCGGCCGGGACGGCCGCGCCCCTTGCGCACCGATCCCGGTTATCGGCGGTCGGGCGCAGCCCGCGCCTGCCTACGCTCGGGATGACACGCCACCGCCATTGAGAACTGAGAACTGAGAACCCACGATGGAAGCCATCGACAGATCCACGATCCCCGAGTTCTGCCTCGCCGAGACGCTCATTCTCGGATGCGGCAACATCTTCTTCGGCGACGATGGGTTCGGCTGTGCAGTGGCCGAAGAGCTCGAGCGTCGCACGCTCCCGGACTCGGTCTGCGCGATCGACGCGGGGACCTCGGTTCGGAAGATCCTCTTCACGCTCTGCCTCAGCCCCGTGCGGCCGCGGCGCGTCGTCATCGTCGACGCGATCGACGCGGGACGGACGCCCGGGGAGATTTTCGAGATCGATCCGGACGAGATTCCGCACGTCAAGCTCGACGACTTCTCGATGCATCAGCTTCCGACGTCGAACCTTCTTCGCGAGCTGAAGCAGCTCTGCGGGGTCGACGTCAGGATTCTCGCCTGTCAGGCCGGCCCGCTTCCCGAGTCCGTCGCGCCCGGGCTCTCCGAGCCGGTGCGCGACGCGGTGGGGCGCGCGGCGGCCTGGCTGGCGGAGCTTCCCCCGGTTCGTCCTCCCGTGGAGGTGTCGCATGAAGAATGAGCGCGTGATTCAGGCGGGGCACCTCCTCGCCGGCGTCTTCGTGCTTCTGCTTCTCTTCGGCGCGCGCGGCTTTCTCGGCGAGCACCCGCTCGTCGCCGCCGGGCTCCTCGCGCTCTTCGCGCCCGCCTACTGGGCTGCCGCGCGGGTGATGGGAGACCGCGGATTTCTCTATCCCGCCGCGCTCCTGCTGGTCCTCGCATACCACCTCGCCATCTACGCCTGGGGCGTTCCGCTCGAGTTGCACCCGCTCGCGCTTCTCGTCCCGGTCGCGCTCCTCTGGATCGCGGCCCGGTGGCGGATCACCAGAGCCGTCCCCGACGGCCACCGCGCGCTCTACGGAGTCAACGCGGTCCTGATCGCGCTCGCGTCGCTCTGGGTCCTCGTTCGCGCGTCCTGGTTCTACCGAGAGCAGCCGGGTGCGATCGCGGCGGCTCTGGCCGGCTTCGCGGTGTACGCGTGGCTCCGCTTCCTCGACCGCGAGCTTCCGTCACAGTCGGCGATGGCCGTCGTCCTCGCGAGCGCGGGCGCGATCCTGCTGCTCTACAGCCATCCCGCCGTCGCCGCGTTCGTCATCACGATCGCCCTCGTCGTCGCGATCAGCTGGCTCGCCGCGAGCGAGGCCCTGACGTTGATCGAGCTCTCGACGTTCACCGCGGCGGCGATCTGGCTGGCGCTCATGCTTCTGGGCCGATCGCCGGACCTGGTTCGGACCGCGGGGTGGTTGGCGGTCGGCGTCTCCTGGCTCGCGCTCGCGCTCGCGATGCGCCGGAGCCAGCCCGTCCAGATCACCGGTCCGCTCCCGGCGTCGCTTCCGCGGATTCTTCCTCTGTTCGCCGGCGGGACGGTTCTCGCGCTCTTCCCTCTCGCGCTCGACCACCCCTGGCGCGCGCCGATGATCACGGCGAGCCAGCTCCTTGTTCTCTCCATCGTCTTCTTCATCGTCGGGCGGGAGCTCGCCAAGAGCTCCGCGACGCTCGTGAACGTCGGCGTCACGCGCGGTTTCGCCGTGATCGCCCGGATGGCTCCCGTCGCGCTCCTCGTCTATCTCGCGTGGCTCGGTTTTCCGGCGGGATACCGGATCGCTCTGCTGACGTTCGCCGCGGCCGCCTTCGCCGCCTTCGCCGCATGGCGGCAGGCACCGCGGATTCTTCCGCGGCGGAACGTCTGGATCTATTTCGCCGGACTCTTCGCGACCGCCTCCTGGTTCATGGGCGTCCACCGCGCAGCGATCGGCGGCTTCGCCGGCTCGATCCTCGATTCCGGCGCGCTGCTCCTCCTGGCGTTCACGGGCGTGGTGCTCCTGCTCCGCGGACGTCTGACCGAAGCGGCGGAGAGGACGATTCTGGAGGCCGCGGCCGTTCCGGCGATCGCCGCCGCGGTGATCGAGTCGCTGCAGCATCCCGATGCGATCGCGCGCGCGGGCCTGATCGGCGGAAGCCTGATCGCCGCCTCGGGGATCGCGTTCGCCTGGACCCGAAAGCCCGCCGCGCTCTTTGCGGTCCCGGTCGTCCTCGGATACTGGGTGTACGCGGGCGAGTGGATGGCCGGCGTGCGCGGCGAGCCGCTCGGGATGATCTATCTCATCGTCGGCATCGCGAGCGCGTTCGGCGGATGGTGGCTGCGCAGGAAGGGGAGCCGCTGGTACGAGCTCGCCTGGTTCATCTGGTTCCTCTGCACCGCGGTCTCGCTCGCGCTCTTTCTCCCGCTCCGCGCGGAGGGGGCGTACGCGGCGGCGCTCTGGGGAGTCGTCTATCTGGGGATCGCGCGGACGGAAGCGGCGCGGCGCGATCTCGCCGCGGCGCTCGTCCTCGAGGTCGTCAGCGCCGTGCTCGCCGTCGCCGTGACGGGGACGCTGCTCTGGAATCACGCCTTTCTGCCGGCGGCTTTCGCGCTTCTGATCCACGCCGCTGCCTACGCGTTCTACGGGTTGGGGCGCGCGTGGATCTACGTCTATCCCGCGGCGCTCACCGGGGCGGGAGCTCTTCTCGCGCTCAACGCGGCATCGGATCGCGAGCGCCTCTTCCTCTCATGGTTCTTCCCGCTGGCATGCGCGTACTTCGGCGCGGCGGAGTGGCTCCGGTCGAACGGCGACACGCGGAGGGCGCGCGCGCTCGACCTTTCGGCCTCGATCGCCGCCGCGGTGGGCACGGTTCTCTTCCTTGCGCAACCGTTCGGCGCGGCCGCTGCAGCCGGCGTCGTCACGGGACTTCTCTACCTCGCCCTCTTCGCGCTTCTGGTCTCGCGCGATCGCGCGATCTTCGTCGCAGGAGCGGCCCTCGCGGGGTCCTTCGCTCTCTACCAGACCCTTCCGATCATCGACGGAGTCACCGAGGCGAACCGCCTCGCGATCTTCGTTCCGGCGGCGCTCATTCTCATCCTCCTCGGGCGCACTCGAAGGGAGCCGGATGAGGGCATCTCGGCGTGGGGGTTCTACTCCGCCGCGATCGCCGTCGCTCTCGTTTCGAGCGTCTTCTCCGTCTGGCCGAGTCCCGCCTCGCTCGCCGAGCCGCGCGCCGTGCTGCTCGTCGCGACGGCCGCGTGGGTCTTCCTGCTCGTCCTGACGCGGAAAGAGGCGTTCGTCTACCTCGCGACGCTGACGCTCGCCCTGCTCGTCTACAACTTCGTCCAGACCTCGGCGGATATCTTCACGCAGCACGTCGTCGCCTTCTTCGTCGGAGGCATGCTCCTTCTCGGTCTCGTTTTCCTCGCAGCCGGCGGGCGGCGGTGGATGACCTTCCGCGAGCCGATCCGGATCCGCGAGCCGAAACAGTGGTATCGCCGCGGTCTCTACATCCTTCCCGTGACGTTCCTCGCCATCGTCACCTTCGGCAGCTGGGGGGTGACGCAGAGCTCGAGCCCCCATTTCTGCGGCGGCTGCCACGACATGCAGGGGTACTTCGCGAACTGGAATGGATCGGCGCACGCCCAGGCGGCAGTGGGGTGCGACTCCTGCCACTACGAGCCGGGCGTCGGCGGCTTCGTGAAAGCCAAGATCGAGGGCACCTCCGAGCTCGTGGCGATGCTGACGGGGAGGCAGAAGGCGAAGCCGATTGCGGAAGTCGCCGACGGCCGATGCAATGAGTGTCACGCGCCCGAAGCGCTGCGCGGCTCGATTCTCGTCGGGAACCGGTACCTGTTCGATCACTCGACGCATCTCGGTCCGATTGCGCGAGGGCCCGAGCTCCGCTGCACGAGCTGTCACACGGACACGGGCGCCGAGGCGCATTTCGCGGTCGATACGAACGCCTGCTTCACGTGTCACTTCAAGACGGCGAGCCCGCCGGCGCCCGTGGGACGCGCCGGATGCATCTCATGTCACGGCGTTCCGCAGGCCGCGGCGTTCGATCACGCCGACGCCTGCGTCGAGGCGACCGACGCGACGTGTCTGGGGTGCCATGAGGGGATGTCGACGGGGACGACGGCGGTCGAGGTCCGGCGGTGCCGCCACTGCCATCAGGAGGGGGGCGAGCTCGCTCAGCCTCGCGTCGCCGGATGCAGTTCACGAGAAACACGTTTCCGGAAAGGGCATCGGGTGCGACTGGTGCCATGGCGTCGTGCACCATGGCTCGGTTGACAGGATAGCGTCTGCAGATTAACGTTTAACCGAGTAAACAATTTAGCGAGGAAAGAGCTCCGAATGGCCGGTTCACAGGCGGATCTGATCCAGGACTTCCTCGGGAGCGCGACCGTGTTCGCCTCGACCGTGAGGGAAGTCATCGAGCGCAAGCTCCTGGAGGAGGTCGTCCGGCCCGAGCTGACGCTCTCGCAGTTCCGCCTGCTGAAGATGGTCGCGATGACCGACGCGCAGACCATCGGAGACGTCGCGCGTTTCCTGGGCGTGAGCAACGCCGCGGCGAGCAAGGCGGTCGACAAGCTCGTCCGCCGCAAGTTCCTTCGCCGGACGGAAGCCGAGGTCGACCGCCGCGAGATCCGGCTGGCGCTGACCGACGCGAGCCGGAAGATCCTCGAGGCCTACGACGCACGGCGCGATGAGAAGCTCGCGGGCGTCTTCAAGGGTTTCTCGCGGCAGGACCTCGAACGATGCGCCGACCTTCTCGATCGCCTTTCCGTGGGCATCGTCGATCACGGCGCGAATCCCGAAGAGCTCTGCCTTCAGTGCGGCATCTATTACCGGCAGAAGTGCATCGTCAGACGGCTGGCGAACAGGAATTGTTTCTACCACGGCAAACGCGTCCGGTCCTCGGGCAATGACGCCGGCTCGCCGGAGGGCGAGGGCGCGTAACACAGGGAGCACCACGCCCCGGGCCGGACGGCGGCGGACGGCGGGGACTGCAGAGCGGAGGAGCGCGACTCATGTGCCTGGCCGTCCCCGGGAAGATCCTCGATACCGAAGAGCAGAACGGAACCCGTACGGCGCGCGTCCAGTTCGGCGGGATCGTGCGCCAGGCATACCTCGACTTCGTTCCGGAGGCGGTCGTCGGCGACTACGTGATGGTCCACGTCGGCTTCGCGATCAGCCGCGTCGACGAGGCGGAGGCCGAGCGGACGTACGCGATCCTCGAGTCGATGGGCCTGCTCGAAGCCGAGCTCGGGCCGGACGACGGGTCCGGCAGCGGGGGTGCGGCATGAGGTACATCGACGAGTATCGCGATCGCCGGATCGCCCGCGCGCTCGCGGCGGACATCGCGAAGCGGGTGACGCGGCCGTGGGTCCTCATGGAGATCTGCGGCGGCCAGACGCACACGCTCATGCGCTACGGGATCGACGAGATGCTGCCGCGGGAAGTCGAGCTCGTGCACGGTCCGGGATGTCCGGTGTGCGTGACGCCGCTCGAGATGATCGATCGCGCGATCGAGCTCGCCTCGCGGTCGGACGTGATTCTCGTCTCGTACGGCGACATGCTTCGGGTCCCTGGATCGAGCTCGGATCTGTTCCGGGTCAAGGCGGCGGGCGGCGACGTCCGCATCGCCTACTCGCCGATGGAAGCGGTCAAGATCGCTCGCGCCAATCCGGACAGGAGGATCGTCTTCTTCGCGGTCGGGTTCGAGACGACGGCTCCCGCGAATGCGATGGCCGTGTGGCAGGCGAAGCGGGAAGGGCTGACGAATCTCTCGGTCCTCGTCTCGCACGTCCTGGTGCCGCCGGCGATCCGTCTCCTGCTCGAATCGCCGCGCAACCGCGTCCAGGGATTCATCGCGCCGGGGCACGTCTGCACGGTCGTCGGGATGGAGGAGTACGAGGATCTGGCGCGCACGTACCGCGTGCCGATCGTGGTCGGAGGGTTCGAGCCGGTCGACCTGCTCGAGGCGATCGCGATGCTCGTGGCGCAGCTGGAGGAAGGCCGCGCGGAGGTCGAGAACCAGTACGTGCGGTCCGTGACGCACGAGGGCAACGTACCGGCGCAGCGGCGCATGGACGAGGTGTTCGAGGTGTGCGACCGCAAGTGGCGGGGGATCGGGTCGATCGCGGCGAGCGGATACCGTCTGCGGCCGGAGTACGCCGCGTTCGACGCCGAAGCGATCTTCGACGTCGCGTCGCTCCACGTGGACGAGCCGCCGGAATGCATCAGCGCCGAGGTGTTGCAGGGACTGAGGAAACCGATGGAGTGTCCCGTGTTCGCGGATCGATGCACTCCCGAGCACCCGATGGGCGCTCCGATGGTCTCCGCGGAAGGCGCGTGCGCCGCCTACTACCTCTACCGCCGTCACGCTCGCGTGGGATGAAAGGCGTCATGTCGAAGCAGGCCACTCTCGATGCCTTCGCCTGCCCGGCTCCGCTCGGCGCCGGCGAGAGGATCCTTCTCGGACACGGGAGCGGAGGGACGCTGAGCGCGCGCCTCGTCCGCGACGTGTTTCTCCCGGCTTTCCGCAATGCGGCTCTGGAGCGGCTGGATGATCAGGCGGTGCTCAGCATCGGCGGAACGCGTCTGGCCTTCACGACCGACTCGTTCGTCGTCAAGCCGCTCTTCTTTCCCGGTGGCGACATCGGATCGCTCGCCGTTCACGGGACGGTGAACGACCTCGCGATGGGAGGCGCGCGACCGCTGTTTCTGAGCGCCGCGTTCATCATCGAAGAGGGCTTCGAGCTCGACGCGCTCGCTCGGGTCGTCGCCTCGATGCGGGCGGCGGCCGCCGAGGCGGGAGTCGAGATCGTCACGGGGGACACCAAGGTCGTCGAGAAGGGGAGCGGTGACGGGTTGTTCATCAATACGTCCGGTATCGGGATCATCCCCCCGGGCGTGGAGCTTTCCGCGGACCGGGCGCGTCCGGGAGACCGGATCCTTCTGAGCGGATCGATCGGCGATCACGGCATCGCGATCCTGGCCAAGCGCGAAGGCCTCGAGTTCGAGACCGCGATCGTCAGCGACAGCGCGGCTCTGCACACCCTCGTCGCGACGATGCTCGAGGCGAGCCCGCAGATCCGCTGCATGCGCGATCCGACACGAGGCGGACTCTCGAGCGCGTGCAACGAGATCGCCGAGACCTCGCGGGTCGCCATGCTGCTCGACGAGACGGCGATCCCGGTCGGGGAGGAAGTCAGGGGCGCCTGCGAGCTGCTCGGGCTCGACCCGCTCTATGTTGCGAACGAAGGAAAGCTGATCGCGATCGTCGCCCCCGGAGCCGCCGACGCGATCCTCGCCGCGATGCGCGCGCATCCGCTCGGGCGGAACGCCGCCATCATCGGCACCGTGACCGACGGAGCTCCCGGATGCGTGATGATGCGGACTGATTTCGGGACCACACGCCTCGTGGAAATGCTCGCGGGCGACCAGCTCCCGCGGATCTGTTGAGGAGTCCGATGCACGAACTCGGAATCGCCAGCGCCGTGCTCGAAGCCGTCCGGACCGAGGCCGCGCTCCGCCCGCAGGCCCGCATCGTCAGGATCGGCCTGCGGGTCGGCGCCCTCGCCGGCGTGAATCCGGACGCCCTCTCGTTCTGCTTCGAAGCTCTCACGCGCGACACCGATCTCGCGGATGCCGCTCTCGAGATCGAGCCGACTCCCCGCCGCCACTACTGCGCCGCGTGCGAATCCACCTTCGAGGTCCACGATTACGACTTCGATTGCCCAGGCTGTGGAACGTTCCAGCCGGCCTGCGTCGGCGGAACCGAGCTCGAGGTCGCCTTTCTCGAACTGGAGGAATCATGAGCCGCGTCATCATGGAGAAGAAAGTCCTCAACGAAAACGAGAAGAAGGCCGCCGAGCTCCGCGCGCGCTTCGCGGAGAGCGGAACCCTCTGCCTGAATCTGATCAGCTCCCCCGGGGCGGGAAAGACCTCACTGCTCGAGCGAACCCTCGCCTCGTTCGCCCCTTCGGAACGGGTCGCGGTGCTGACGGGCGACATTCAGACCGACAACGACGCCGCGCGCCTCGCCCGCTCGGGGCTCCCCGTCCGCCAGATCACGACCGGCGGCACCTGCCACCTCGACGCGCGGATGATCGAGAAGGGGCTCGAAGGATGGGATCTCGCGGCGATCGACGTCCTTTTCGTCGAGAACGTCGGAAACCTCGTCTGCCCCTCGAGCTACGATCTCGGTGAAGAGGCGAAGATCGTCGTTCTCAGCGTGACGGAAGGAGAGGACAAGCCGCTCAAGTACCCTTCCATCTTCTTCAAGTCCGAGCTGATGATCCTGAACAAGATCGACCTTCTGCCCTACGTTCCTTTCGAGGCGGACCTGGCGCGCGAGAACGCCCGGCGCGTGCATCCCGGCATGGAGATCCTCGACGTCTCCTGCCAGACGGGCGCAGGCCTCTCGGAGTGGGTCGACTGGGTCCGGGCCCGCCTCGCCAGGATTCGCGCGCGCGGCGTGGCCGTATCGGGGTGATCATGGCGCCCGATGGGGATGCCGGCCGGTCGGCAGCATGTCATCCCGAGCGCAGCGAGGGATCCGGGAGGGGGTGCGGTGCATCCATCGAGGTCTGCGTGCCGCCCGCCCGCCCGGATCCCTCGCTCACGCTCGGGATGACATTCGTGCGAGGGGCGGCCTCGTGACCGAGGCTGCGACGATCCGCAAGTCGATCGAGGTATCCGGCATCGTCCAGGGCGTCGGATTCCGGCCGTATGTCTTCCGGCTGGCGACCGAGCGCGGCCTCGCCGGAACGATCCGGAACACCTCCCGCGGCGTCACGATCGAGATCCAGGGGGCTCGGCAGCGCGTGGACGATTTCGTGACCGCGCTTCCCCGCGACGCGCCGCCGCTCGCCCGGATCGTTCGCGTCAGCGTCTCGGATCTCCCCGCGGCCGACGATCGCGAGTTCCGGATCGTCGAGACGAGCCGCGGCGAGCCGGTTGCGACGCTGATCTCGCCCGACGTCGCCGTCTGCGAGGACTGCCTGCGGGAGATGTTCGATCCGGCCGACCGGCGTCATCGCTACCCGTTCATCAATTGCACGAACTGCGGCCCTCGCTTCACGATCATCCGGACCATTCCGTACGACCGGCCGTTCACGTCCATGGCGTCGTTCGCGGTGTGCGACGCGTGTCGCGCCGAATACGACGACCCGGGGAATCGCCGCTTCCACGCCCAGCCGAACGCATGCTGGGACTGCGGGCCGCGGTTGAAGTTTCACGACGGCACTGGAGCGCCCGTCGAAGGAGCGGACCCTGTGCGGCTCGCCGCCGAGTCGCTGCGGCGCGGCATGGTCGTCGCCGTCAAGGGCCTCGGCGGCTTTCACCTGGCGGTCGACGCGACGAACGCCGAGGCGGTCGCGCGGCTGCGCGAGCGGAAGCGTCGCGTCGAGAAGCCCTTTGCCGTGATGGTGCGCGACGCGGCCCTGGCGGCCCAGTTGTGCCGCATCGCCCCCGATGATGCAGCGGCGCTCGGGCAGGTTCGGCGCCCGATCGTCCTGCTGCCGCGGCGCGAGGGGACCCCGGTCGCGCCGGGCGTGGCGCCGGGGAACCGCAATCTCGGCCTCTTTCTGCCCTATGCGCCCGTGCATCACCTCCTCTTCGCCGCGGCGGGGCTCGATGCGCTCGTCATGACCAGCGGCAACCTGAGCGAGGAGCCGATCGCGATCGGCAATGAGGAAGCGTTCGGCCGGCTCGGCCGGCTCGCCGACGCCTTTCTCGTGCACGACCGGGACATCCTTCTGCGGTGCGACGACTCCGTCGTGCGCCGGATGGGCGGAAAGGTGCGCCAGATCCGTCGCGCGCGCGGCTGGGTCCCGGCGCCGGTCTTCCTCGCGAGGGAAGTCGCGCCCGTGCTCGCCGTCGGCGGAGAGCTGAAATCGACCATCTGCCTCACGAGGGGCGACCAGGCGTTCCTCAGCCAGCACATCGGCGACCTCGAGAATGCCGAGGCGACCTCCTTCTTTGCCGAAGCGATCGAGCACCTGCGGCGGATCCTCGAGATCGAGCCGGTCGCGATCGCGCACGATCTGCATCCCGACTACGCCTCGACCCGCTGGGCACTGGGGCAGGACCTCCCCGCGATCGGCGTTCAGCACCATCACGCGCACGTCGTGAGCTGCATGGCCGAGAACGGGATCGACGGGCGCGTGATCGGGTTCGCTCTGGACGGCACCGGTTATGGCACCGACGGAAAGATCTGGGGAGGCGAGGTGCTGGTGGCGGACGAGACCAGCTTCCTGCGCGCGGCTCATCTCGAGTACGTCGCGATGCCCGGCGGAGAGGCCGCGGTGCGGCATCCGTGGCGGATGGCGCTTGGTTACCTGCACGCCCACTGGGGAGACCGGCTATTCGATCTGCCGATCCCGTTCGCGCGCGAGCTTCGGAGGCGGGACGCGGAGACGATGATCCGGATGATCGAGCGCGGCGTGAACTCGCCGCTGACCTCGAGCTGCGGACGCCTCTTCGACGCCGTGGCCGCGCTGATCGGGGTCCGCGCGACGATCAATTACGAGGCGCAGGCCGCGATCGAGCTGGAGAACCTGATCTCGGGAAGCGACGCGCGCCCGTACCCGCTCGAGCTGCGAGACGAGGAAGACGGAATCGTCATCGGGACGCGACCGCTCTTCGAGGCCCTCACGGGCGACCTCCGGCGCGACGTGCCACCAGGGACCATCAGCCGCCGCTTCCATCTCGGACTCGTCGAGACGTTTCTCGACGTGGCTCGCCGGCTCCGCGACCGCACCGCGTTGGGGCGCGTCTGCCTCAGCGGCGGGACGTTCCAGAACGCGTTCCTCTTCGAGCACCTCGAATCGCGCCTCCGCGAAGCAGGTTTCGAAGTCTTCTCGCACGCCGAGGTCCCCTGCGGCGACGGAGGCCTGAGCCTGGGGCAGGCGATCGTGGCAGCCGCGCGAATCGCGCCGCTGTCATCCCGAGCGTAGCGAAGCCCACGAGACGCCGGAGGCGTCTCAGACGGTAGCCGGGGTGTCGCGCGCAGCGCGACCCCCGGATAATGATGACGTATTTGATGACGCACCCCGGAGGGGTGCTAGAGAATCGACCGCTCTGGCACCCCTCCGGGGTGCGGCTTCTTCTTGGCGTCGTTCCTCTCCGGGGGTCGCGCTGGCGCGCGACGCCCCGGCTACCCTCTTGGACGCCGCCGGCGTCCTCGGTCTCAATGCTGACGGTCGCGCGAGAAACGGTGAAGTCCCTCACACCACGTACGCGACCGCGAATCCCACCTGCGCCGCCATCATCATCAGATACATGTGCCTCCAGGACGGATGGTTCTCGGTCGCGGTGAGCTCGTCGGGATTCCGGACGAGGAGCCAGGACGTGTAGGCGCCCCAGAGAGCGAGCATCACGCCGAGGATCGTGAGGACGGTGGCGTTGCCGGTGAGGATCGGGATGCCGGGGTGGAACGGGTCGTCGAGGAGCGCTCCGAGCGGCATGAGGAGCCAGGGAAGGACGAAGAAGGGCGCGATCATCCATGCGGCGCGGCGCACGCCGTAGCGGATCGGCCAGGTGATGCAGCCGCCGCCGCGGTCGCCCTCCATGTCGGAGAAGTCCTTGGTCGAGGCGGCGCCGACGAGGAAGAGCATGAAGATCGCCGCCGATGAACCATGGCTCGACCGAGTAGACGTGGGCGACCATCGACCAGCCCGCGACCTTCAGCAGGCAGCCGCGCGGGATGGCGATCGTGATGTTCGCGAGCGTCCCTTCGCGCTTGGTGCGCCCCCACGACGGGACCGAGTAGACGAGGGTGAAGATCGTCGCCGCGAGGTAGATGAAGAAGCACTCGTGGTAGGGGAGCGGCGCGAAGAGCTTCGCGCCGAGCCGTCGTAGGGATAGACGACCACGAGCCACGTCGGGGCGAGGGCGAGGGCGTACCACCACGCCAGTCACGGCGCGAGCGCGCCGGAGCGGGATCTCCCCCGTGACGAGCGGCCGCTTCGGCTTGTTGATCCGGTCGATCTCGAGGTCGTAGATCTGGTTGAGCGCGTTGTTCGCCGCGTTGAGCAGCGACGCGCAGAGCGAGCCCAGGGCGACCGTCAGGATGACCGCGAGCGTGACCGCCCGGTCGGGATCGGGATTGTGCACCGACCCCCACGCGCAGATCGCCCCGGAGATGATGCCGAGCAGCGGCGGGAGGAGGGTGAAGGGGCGGGCGAGGGTGATCCAGCGGTTCAAGGAGCTGATTGTAAGACGAAAATGCAAAATGCGATGCAGGAGACGCGAGCCGGCTGATGTCGCCCAGCGTAGCAGGATCTTGGGCTGCGAAAACTGGCACGCAGCGCCAGCGCGGATCTCGAACGTCGGATGACATCGCATTCGGGGCGGCTGGTTCATTAGAAGCGTGGCGATGGATCTGCGCGGGGTCGTGCGACGCTTCGGTCGCACCTGTTGGACTTACATTTGCATTTGCAGCATTCGTCTTTGACAGGGTCTTGCGCTGCCCCCGATGTCGGCAGACACTAGCTCAATGCCCCGCCGCCGCCACCCGTTCGTGGAGGAAGACGAAATCGTGCCGTCACACACCAGCTCCGGCGAGAGCCGGATCGCCCTGTTCATCGATTTCGAGAACATCGCCATCGGCGTCCGGGACGCGAAGTACAAGAAATTCGACATCGACCTCCTCCTCGAGCGGCTGCTCGAGAAGGGGAAGATCGTCGTCAAGCGCGCCTACTGCGACTGGGACAAGTTCCCCGAGTACAAGCGCGAGCTCCACGAGGCCGCGATCGAGCTGATCGAGATCCCGGGCGCGGAACTACTCCGGGAAGAACTCCGCCGACATCCGGATGGCCGTCGACGCCATGGACATGTCCTACTCGAAGGAGCACATCGACCTGTTCGTCATCGCCTCGGGCGACTCCGATTTCTCGCCGCTCGTCTCGAAGCTGAAGGAGAACGACAAGTACGTCATCGGCGTCGGCGTGAAGAACTCCTCGAGCGACCTGCTCATCGACAACTGCGACGAGTTCATCTTCTACGAGGACCTCGTCCGCGGCGTCCAGGCGGCGCCCGAGGTGCCGCAGGCCGACAAGAAGCAGGCGGAGTGCTTCCGGCTGCTCATCGACTCGATCAAGGCGCTCATGCGCGAGAACAAGGAGATCCTCTGGGGGTCGATGGTCAAGCAGACGATGCAGCGGAAGAAGCCGACCTTCAACGAGGAGTACTACGGCTACGACACCTTCAGCGACCTGCTCGAGGACGCCCAGAACAAGAGCCTCATCAAGATCAAGACGCGACGTCAAGTCGGGAAGCTACGTCATCACGGGCTTCGCGCAGCATCCGTAGTCGTCCGCGCGTCCAGGCGTCTTGGAGTCCAGGCGCAGGCGTTTCATCGCGGAGCTGTCCCCAGTTTCGTCATCCCGAGCCGAAGGCGAGGGACCGTGGGTGACATGCGCGGGATCGCCCTTTTCGGGCGCGACGCCCGGACTCCCGACGCCGAGACGCCCAGACGCTCTAATACTCGCCGCTGGCTCCGCCTCCGCCGAACTTCCCTCCCTCGCCGTCGAATCGCTCGTTCGATGGTGCGGCCGGCGCGATCGCCGCAACCGCGACCATTTCGAGGAGCGCCGGTTCCGCGTCGGCGTCCATCGCGCGCGACGTGAACCCGCGGCGCGGCGTCCGGAGCCAGCGCTCGATCGCGACCGCCGCGGCGAACGCCCCCGCCCCGCCCGCGATCAGCTTCCACTCGATCGCCCACGGCCGCGGCTCGAGCATCTCGTAGCCGAACGCCATCGCGGCGAGCGCCCCTCCCGCGAGAGCGAAGCGCGCGCGCCGGCGGACCCCGGCCAGGATCCAGACCGCCGCGCATCCGAGAGCGATCGCGTACGCGGCCGGAGGCGACTCCCCGCGCACGAGTGCCCACGCGACCGCGGGAGCGCCCAGGGCGAGCCACCCCGAAGCGTGCTCGCGGAAGGGACGCTCTGCCTCGCCGAGGTGGATGGCGAGCGCAATCGCGCCGGCGGAGAGGAGCGCCCATCCGGCGATCGCCGGCGAGGCGTAGAACTCCGCCATCCAGTTCACGAGAGTCGCGACCGCGGCGAGCAGCAGCAGCGTGTGAAGCAGGCGGAAGGAGAGAAAAAGAAACGCGAGGCCGGCTGCGAAGCCGATCCAGACGAAGATCGACATCGCCGACCCTGCCAGGCGGAAGCCGTCGAAGAGGATGACGAGCAGCCCCGCGCACCCGAGCCCCTCCTCGATGCCGGTGCGGAAGAACCCTCGTCGCGCGATGAGGAGCTCGGCCGCCGCGACGAGGGCGATCCCTATGACGATGTACCAGTCCGAGTCCATCTGGTTCTCGAAGAAAAAGCGGGTGGCCACGGCCGCGAGAGACGAGAGGAGGAAGAGCCCGATCCGCGGAAGGAGCGAGAAGACCTTCCACGGCGTGGCGGTCGCCGCCTCGACTCCCTGTCGCTCGCTCTCGTCGATCCACCCGGCGCGCTTCCACCGCCGCGAGCGGGAGCGCAGCTCGAGGAGGCGTTCCTCCGCGGCCGCCGGGAGCCACCTCATTCGAATCGCTCCTTCCAGCGCCGGTGGACGAGATAGAGGGCGGCGATCGCGATGGGCGTCGTGATCATCAGCCACGCCATCGCCAGCTGAAAGTTGTCGATCTCGGGGATCACCGCGGCGTCGATCGCGAAGACGCCGTAGAGAATCGCGAAGACGAGGAACGACTCCTCGCGCGTGCGCCAGGCGTGGAGCCCTCCGAGGATCGCCAGGGCGAGGGCGGCGAGGAGGCCGCCCCAGAGGAGGAGGCCGCGGTCGAAGATCGCCGTGATCGACGCGATCATCGCGAGATGGAACGCCGCCTGTTCGAGCGGGAAGCGGAACGAGTCGAGGTTCGAGAGCCTCTCGTGAGCCACGCGCCAGAGGGCGATCGACGCCGCGGCCATCGCCAGGCGCGCCGATGCGTCGCCGGCGCCGCTCGAGAAGACCTCCCCGCTCCGGTCGACGCCGAAGAGCCCCGCGAGCGCGACGATCGCGAGCGAGAGGACCTTGCGCGAGGCGAACAGGTACGCGGTCGCGCCGTGCACGGCCGCGAGGATCAATAGATGCCACCGCCAGGCCGTCCCGAACAGGTGCAGCTGCGCCTCGGCGTACGCGAGGTCTGCCGAGAGCAGCATCGCCCCGAGCAGGAGAACGTACTCGCCCGCGACGTGTGGTGCGCGCCCTCGCAGCCGCCGCGCGACCGCGTAGCACGCCGCCGCGGCAACGCCGATCGCGACGATGAGCGTGACGTGCCCGATCCGCTCGACGTTCCGGGCGAGCAGCCCGCCGACCCCGCCCGAGATCAGCGCCACGCCGATCCAGAGCAGCGCGCGCAGCTCCACGCGCAGCGAGACGATCTCCCGCCGCTCGAGCGCCACGATCCGCGCCCGGGCGTCATCCGAGATCGGCGCCGCCAGAACCTCCCGCTCGAGTGAGAGCACCAAGAGAGTCTACCTTGTGCGCCCGGAGGGCGCGGGCCCATAGCCGGTGGCGCAAGCCACCGGACGTGGCGCCAGCCACGGGATGACGAATGCCCAATCAAAACGTGTGCGCCCGGAGGGCGCGGGCCCATAGCCGGTGGCGCAAGCCACCGGACGTGGCGCCAGCCACCGGACGATCCATGCCCAATCAAAACGCGTGCGCCCGGAGGGCGCGGGCCCATAGCCGGTGGCGCCAGCCACCGGACGTGGCGCCAGCCACCGGACGTGGCGCAAGCCACCGGACGTGGCACCAGCCACCGGATGACGAATGCCCAATCGAAACGTGTGCGCCCGGAGGGCGCCGGCCAATAGCCGGTGGCGCAAGCCACCGGACGTGGCGCCAGCCACCGGACGATCCATGCCCAATCAAAACGCGTGCGCCCGGAGGGCGCGGGCCCATAGCCGGTGGCGCCAGCCACCGGACGTGGCGCCAGCCACCGGACGTGGCGCAAGCCACCGGACGTGGCACCAGCCACCGGATGACGAATGCCCAATCGAAACGTGTGCGCCCGTAGCATCAACCGCGCGTGTCGAACGGCTTCAATTCGATCCGGTGCTTCGCCAACAACGTCGCCCACTCCTCCTCGAACGACCGCACCCGGTGGTGCTCCTCCTGATTCTGGACGTACCGCCGCACCGCACCCACGTTCGATTCACTGACGGAGAACGCGCCGTATCCCTCCTGCCACGCGAAGTCCCGTGAACCGATTTCCTCGTGAACCCAGAGCGACGAGACGGCCTTGACCTCGCGCATGAAGTCGGACAGCGAATGGACCGGCCGCAAGCTCGCGAGGATATGGACGTGATCCCGAGTTCCGCCGATCGCCTCGCTCACCCCCTTGGCGGTCCGGATACACCCGCCGAGATAATCGTGCAGCCGAGCGCGCCACTCATCGTCGATGAGCGAGCGTCTCTCCTTCGTTCCGAAGACGATGTGCATCCAGATCTTGAAGAAGGTCGATCCCATCGTTCCTCCGTCGCCCCTTGCGGGGCTCCCGTTTCATTCGGCACCGATCCGGGTCCGGTGGCTTGCGCCACCGGCTATTGGCCGGCGCCCTCCGGGCGCGGGAGGTCCCATAGCGGGTTGAAGACCACGGCGGAACGATCCGCTCAACGTCTTCAGGGTTCGGGCCTTGAGTGCGGATGAGAGGGGAGCGAGGATGTCAAGAAATCTTGCCTTCGTGGGGGAGGAGCAAAAACTCTTGCAGGAGGAGCTTCGTTTTTCGGGCGTGGCCGAACGCGATCGCGCGTGCATGGTTCCCCGCCGCGCACGGCGCCCTTTGCGGAAATCTCCCCCTCCATGAAAAATCTCTCGATTTCCGCAGCCTTCCTCCCTCCCGGGGAATCCCGGTGATTCCGATCACTCGAGCCCGCTTGAAAACCTGTCGAATTCCACTCCGGATCCTGCGAAGAAACCCGCCCGTGAAGGTGAGGAAATCGGCGGGAAACATTGCGGAGCCGGCGCGGTTTTCCTGTGGAAAACCGGGGCGATTTCTGTTGAAATCGCTGCGGATTTCCTGATGGGAAATGGAGGAAAAGCGGAGGAGAAGCTTCGGATCTCCGGCGGATCGTAAGTTGAAGACCTGTGGGCGTTTACCCATTTGTTGTAGTGCTTTGGGGGGCCGACCACAATATCTTGTGGTGCTCTATTGACAGGGGCCTGTCACAGGTCTATAACACTCGACATCCTGCCCACAACAGACGGTGTTTTCACGGGAGGGGTCGATGAAGAATTCGAAGGGTCAAGAGCGCCTTGCGATTCGTTCCCCGTTGCGTGCCGTGTCGCTTCACATCCGCGACTACCAGGTGACGGTGAAGATCCGGGGGCCGGTCCCCTCGACCCCGAAACCTCTCGCGCTCCGCATTCGGGCAACGTAGCGGCGCACAGCGTGCGCCGTTCCCCCAAAGGATGGGGGAGAAAGGGCGAAGAAAGAAAGATGAGCTCGTTCGGTGTCAGGCGGATGCATCCCGGGATGGGGCCCGCTGCCGGCTCGGCTGAGCCGTCCACATCGACCGCGTCTTTTTTTTTGCCCAAAATACTTCTTCTTTCGTCGCGGCCGGCAATCGCCGGACGCGTGGGGCCGCGCGGCGCGCGGCCGTTCCCCGGGTCGTGTGGTGCGGGCGTCTCGCCCGCCCCCGGGCGGGGGGGACCGTGCTTCAACGGGGGCGGGCGGTAACGCGCCCCCGAACGAGTCGAGCGAGTTTCGCTGTTAGAGGGAGAGAGGGCCATGACCACGATGGACGTCAGCCACCACAACGTCCCGATTCGTCGTTCCCGCAAGGAGACGAAGACGGGCGGGATCCAGTTTCCGCGGTACTTCACGACCGAGGGTGTCGACGTCTACGACACCGTGCGAGTGGGATTACCGCGCCGCGGTCGATCACGAACGAGAAGGGCGAGGTCGTCTTCGAGCAGAGTGACGTCGAGATGCCGAAGTTCTGGTCGCAGATGGCGACCAACGTCGTCGTCTCGAAGTACTTCCGCGGGCACCTCGGGACGCTCCGACCGCGAGACGTCGGTCCGCCAGCTGATCGGCCGCGTCGTCCGGACGATGACGCGGATGGGGGCGCGAGGGCGGTTACTTCGCCACGGAGGAAGACGGCGATGCATTCCGCGACGAGCTGACCCACATCCTCCTCTATCAGATGGCGTCGTTCAACTCGCCCGTCTGGTTCAACGTCGGCATCGAGCCGACGCCCGCAGTGCTCGGCCTGCTTCATCAACTCCGTCCAGGACACGATGGACTCGATCCTCGGCCTCGCGAAGACCGAGGGGATGCTGTTCAAGTACGGCTCGGGAACGGGATCGAACCTCTCGTCGATCCGCTCGTCGCCGCGAGCTCCTCGCCGGCGGCGGCACCGCCTCGGGGCCCGGTCTCCTTCATGAAGGGCTACGACTCGTTCGCCGGCGTCATCAAGTCGGGCGGCAAGACCCGCCGCGCCGCGAAGATGGTCATCCTCAACGCCGACCATCCCGACATCGTCGACTTCGTCGAACTGCAAGGCCGAGGAAGAGAAGAAGGCGTGGGCGCTGATCGAGGCCGGCTACGACGGCGCGTTCAACGCGGTCGGCGGCGCCTACGACTCGGTCCAGTTCCAGAACGCGAACCACTCGGTGCGCGTGACCGACGAGTTCATGCGCGCCTACGAGAAGGACGGCGACTGGTCGACCTGGTCGGTCACCGAGCCGAAGCACCCGATGGACACGATGAAGGCGCGCGAGGCTGATGCGCCAGATCTCCGAGTCCGCGTGGCTCTGCGGCGATCCGGGCATGCAGTTCGACACGACGGTCAACGACTGGCATCCCTGCCCGAACTCGGCGCGCATCAACGCGTCGAACCCCTGCTCGGAGTACATGTTCCTCGACGACTCCGCCTGCAACCTCGCATCGCTGAACCTGATGAAGTTCTATACCGAGGAGAAGGGGTTCGACGTCGAGGCGTATCGCGCGGCGCTGCGGACGGTGATCACGGCGCAGGAGATCGTCGTCGACTACGCGTCCTATCCGACGCCGGCGATCGAGCAAGAACTCGCACGAGTTCCGCCCGCTCGGCATCGGCTACGCGAACCTCGGCGCGCTCCTCATGGCGCGCGGCGCTTCCGTACGACTCCGACGAGGGGCGCGACTACGCGGCGGCGCTGACCGCGATCATGTCGGGCGAGTCGTACGCGCAGTCGGCGCGGATCGCCGGCGAAGGTCGGCCCGTTCGCCGGCTACAGAGAAGAACGAAGAGCCGTTCCTCCGCGTCATCGACAAGCACCGCCGCGCGGCGTATCTGATCAACGACCGCACGCGTGCCGGCGGACCTCCTCGCCGCCGCCCGCAAAGTCTGGGACGAGGCATACGCCCTCGGCGAGAAGCACGGGTACCGCAACGCGCAGATCTCGGTGCTCGCGCCGACCGGCACGATCGCCTTCATGATGGATTGCGACACGACCGGCGTCGAGCCCGACATCGCTCTGGTGAAGTACAAGAAGCTCGTCGGCGGCGGGATGCTGAAGATCGTGAACAACACCGTCCCGATCGCGCTCAAGCGCCTCGGCTACGAGCAGAAGCAGATCAACGAGATCGTGGAGTACATCGACGAGAACGACACGATCGAAGGCGCGCCGCACCTGCTCGACTCGCACCTGCCGGTCTTCGACTGCGCCTTCAAGCCGGCGAACGGCACGCCGGTCGATCCAGTGGCAGGGGCACCTCAAGATGATGGGCGGCGGTGCAGCCGTTCATCTCGGGCGCGATCTCGAAGACGATCAACATGCCGACCGACGCGACGGTCGAGGACATCGAGCAGGCGTATTACGAGGCGTGGAAGCTCGGCCTGAAGGCGGTCGCGGTCTACCGCGACGGCTGCAAGCGCAGCCAGCCGCTCTCGACGAAGAGGGACAAGACGCGAAGGCGAAGCGGTCGGCGCACGAAGCCGACGGCGCCGGTGCGCCGCAAGCTTCCCGACGAGCGCGAGTCGATCACGCACAAGTTCTCGGTCGGCGGCCACGAGGGCTACATCACCGTCGGCAAGTACGAGGACGGCAACGCCGGGCGAGATCTTCATCACGATGGCGAAGGAAGGGTCGACGATCTCGGGCCTGATGGACTCGTTCGCCACGATGACCTCGATCGCGCTGCAGCACGGCGTGCCGCTGCAGCTGCTGGTCGACAAGTTCACGCACACGCGCTTCGAGCCCTCGGGCTTCACGAAGAACCCCGAGATCCCGATGGCGAAGTCGATCATGGACTACATCTTCAAGTGGCTGGCGATCAAGTTCCTCAGCCGCGACAGCCAGGACGAAGCCGGCGTGATCCGCCGGGACGGCGGCGGCACCGAAGGGTCGGGCGGCGGGAATGTGGGCGCGGCGTCCCGCCGCGCAACCCAAACGAACGATCCGAGCGAAGGTACCTCGGGCGCGAAGACCTCCGCTCCGAAGGCGCCTTCCCAGAACGTCGTCGCCCTGAACAAGGACGACAAGATCTTCGTGAAGACCCTCGCGACGCCGGCCGGCCTCCCGCTCGCGCAGGTAGGCGCCCCGAAGAACGCGGTCGTGATGCTCCCCGAGCGCAACGCCGACGCCCCCCGCCCGAAGACGACGTTCCTCGCCCAGGCCGACGCCCCCTCCTGCAGCGACTGCGGCGCGATCATGGTGAGAAACGGCGCGTGCTACAAATGCCTGAACTGCGGCAGCACGAGCGGGTGCTCTTGATCCGACAGTTAAATTCGATTGACTTTTGGATAAACTAACCGTAGATTGATCTTGACTGGGCGTACCGCCCAGGCGGCTCTTTGAAAATCTCTCCTCCACTGTCGAGACCCGAGGTGGTTCGGTGCGCCGAGCCACACCTTGATGGCCGGAATACGGCCGCGGCTATGCCGTAGTACTTCTCGCACGAATGCCGACGGGTCAGCCTCGCCCAATGAGGACACCGATCGACTAGTCGATGACTAGTCGATGGGAGGTTCGCGGGCGTCAGCTGGCAATGGGCAGGTGTGGGCCAATTGTGTTAGCGAACCGGGTGGAAGCCTTCCTCTTTGTCGGGAATGCTCGCCAGTGGGCAGGGGCGGTATGCCCCGACAAAAGGAGGGAGACCCTATGAGTAGGGTAGCTCGGAGAGTAGACAGCGCCATCGAGAGAATCGATGTGCGACTGTCACGCGGAAGGCTGAAGTCGTCGGAGCGGAGGGAGCTGACGTCGATTCGCGAAGAGCTCGTTGAACTTCAATCGGTGCTCACCAGTAGTAAGGGCATCGAAACGAAGGACCTCGTAGCTTTGGCGATTTGCGTCGGAAGGCTCATGGAGCTGATCGCTTCGTGGGTTCCTTGAATCCTGATGTGAGGACAACGGTTCGCTAAAACACAAACCATGAACGTCGCACGCGCGATCAAGTTGACTCGGGTTGCCCGTGGGCTCAGTCAGCACGAACTGGCGGAGACAATAGGAATCTCGGCATCGTATCTTTCCTTGCTGGAGTCAGGTCGCAAGGAGCCTAGCTTTTCAATGGTCCGTCGGATCGCAGAAGGGATCGGGGTTTCTGATGACGTCCTTCTTCTGACCGCCATCGATTTCAAACGGATAAATCAAAAGGGCGGGGACCAACTGTCGTTCTTACTTGAGCGACTGGCGAGCGCTCTCCTTGAAAGCGAACCTCGAGACGAGTGAGAAATCGAGGCGTTATGTACTCCGCCGTGGTCTCAGTGCGCTGCCTCGCTCAACTCCTCAACACTCCGCTGGATTGGTTGAACGAGATCGACCGCCATCGTGATTCTCTCTACCGGCCGTACGTGAGTTACAAGAGGGGCAAGGCGCGTGAGATCGATCGACCCGTTGATCCTCTCAAGCGCGTCCAGAGGTCCCTCTACGAACTCTTTCTTCGAGACTATCCCCTGCCGCCCTACGTTCTGGGGGGAGTACGGGGGAAGAACATCTTCAACGCGGTGGAGCCTCACGTCCACCGCAACTTGGTCGTCGCAGTCGATATTCGAGATTTCTATCCATCGGTTCGCCATAAGGCGGTGTTCAAAATGTGGCGAGAGTTACTCGGCAATGGTGACGACGTCTCGAGCATGCTGACGCGGCTGACCACATTCCGAGGTCATCTTCCGCAGGGAGCCCCGACGTCGATGGCAATAGCCAACGCCGTCCTTCTTCCTGCCGATCTCGAGATCGCTCGGGGGATAGAGAACCTCGGCGACGTCACTTACACTCGGTGGGTTGACGATCTGCTGTTTTCAGGAGATGCGGACCCAGCGGACATCTTGGAAATAGTTACGAGCGCATTGACACCCCTCGACCTAGAAATTCACCGGAAGCGAGACAAGCGCCGGATTATGCGGGGCGCAGTCAGCCAGAGCGCTTTGGGGCTCACCATCAACCGGCGCGCGGCAATTCCGCGTGCCAAACGCGCTCAGCTGAGGGCCGCCGTCCACGAACTCGCTTCGGGCCGAGGCGGAAACGTTCCATCAATAATGGGGAGGCTCCAATTCCTCAAGAATTGTCATCCCCGGAAAGCGTCCCGGCTGTTGAAATCTCTCTTCGAAGTATCAGAGCGCGCGAGAGCTCGCTCGGCATCGGTATGACGGCGTAATTACCGACCCGCGAACGCAGTTCAGGTCCGATGCCCCGACACAACAACCTATCAAACGCGAATGGTTGGTTTTCCGTATGGGTTGAGGCCAGGCCAGAAATGGAACCAAACTAACGCCCGTCCCGACTGGCGACACGTCGAATGGTTGCTTCTCCGGACCTAGCCCCAACTTTCACGTTCCGGATCGACCTCGAGAATGGTCGAGAATGGTTGGGGTCAGGGCCGGAAAACCAACCTTTCTCTACGAGCGGTGGGACATTGGTTGGTTTTCCGGCCCTGACCCCAACTCTTCATGGCCCTGTGGAAGCTTGACGCTGCAACATACCGATCTCAGGTCCTTCATTTCTCAGCACTCGGAGGAGGATGCGAAGAGCATCTTCTGGCTAGACAACATAGGACTGAAGTACGCGCATTTTGACGATTTTCAAATGCTTCTTCAGAAGGTAGGCAGGGGAAGCATGATCAAGATCACGCTCGATGCGTCGTTCAACCGAGTGTTTGGAGGAAACGATGAAGTAAAAAAGAAGACGGCCGAGTTCCGTGAACAGTATTCGGCTATCTTGCCCGACTCACAGTTTGTCGTTCCAATTGGCGCGTACGAGTTCGCGACACTCCTGCAAAAGATGTTGCGCATCGCGGCCGAACAGGCTTTACCCGCAAGTGGGAAAATCGTATACCAGCCCGTTAGCTCGTTTTTCTACCAGGACGGCGCACCGATGCTCACAGCGACGGGTGTCGTATGTTTCATCGACGACATACCATCCGTCAGGAAAGGTTGGGGTCAGGGCCGGAAAACCAACCAAACTCTACGATGAGTATCAATCGGTTGGTTTTCCGGCCCTGACCCCAACCTTTCCAACCTTTCCCAAGAGCCGCGCTATGCGAGATGCGGAGAGAAGAGTTTGGTCTGCGTGCTTGCTCCTGGGGGGACGCAGAGGAGCGACTCAACGAGCTTGGTAGATGGCCGGGCGATAGCGAGGCTCGGGAACGGGACGCCCTGCCTCGCGCGCTGCCGAGAGCCACGCTTCTTCGGCGATCTTCACCTCGGCGAGCGCCTCTTCGGGCGTCGCGCCGAAGGCCGAGCAGGATTCGAGGTCCGGAATGTCGGCGACCCACCCCTCGTCCTCGTCGCTGTAGAAGAGATTGATGTGGTAGCGGCTCAACGGCGCTCCTCCAAGTGAAGATTGTAACGCTCGACGAGCCGTAGAAACTGCCGGATCTGGTAAGGCTTGGCCTCTCCCTGAACGTCCTGAAGGTTGAGCTGTTCGTCCATCCCTGCACGAACGAAAACGTGATGGCTTCCCGAGACGCGGGCCAGATCGAACCCGAATCCTGCGATCAGATCCGCCATATCCGCGAACCGCACGTTGTTTAGATGGCCTGCCGCGAGGCGCGCAAGGAGACGCCTTCTGTTCATCGGGGATCAAGTGTACCTCGGGCAACCGAAGCCAAAATGATCTGGCATGACATTGAAAGCTTGGGGTCAGGTCCCGCGCGATTGTAGACATCATGTTAGAAAACGGACTCCGATTCCGCGCAGGTAGTCGGCCGTTCCAGCGTAGAAGCTAGGCGGGCGTGTCGGGTCGGACGTGTTGCCAGGTGGAAGAAAGATGACCATTCCCTGCCGCGCACGGGTCAGAAGGACGCGGTAGGCGTTGAGCAGGTACTTCTGATTATCCGCGCTGTTCACGTTCTGCCACTTGCTTCCTCGGAAGTCGTGGTACCCCCACCCGCTCCTGCTATAGCGAAGGTCGGCGTCCCACGTCACGCAGGTCCAGTCGAGCTCCAGTCCCTGTACCTGGAACTCCGTCGCGGCATCCTCGAGGTAAAAGCTCGATCGCGTGTCGTTCTTTCCTTCAGGAACCACTTGACCGGGTCGATTTCCACGCGCACGTCGATCGCGTGCGGCTTGAGGCGCATCGCTTTCGATGACGCGACAAGACCGTATCGCTCCGAGCCGCGCGAGCGGTCTCGGATCCACTCCTTCGCTGCATCGAGGTCGCGCGTGACGACGATCGGGTAACGCTCAGCGAGACGCTCGTGTGCCGCAGCCGCCGCCCGTTCGTCCCGGTCGAGCAGCGCCTTGACGAACGCGGAGACGTTCTCGGCTCGGAATGAGCGCATGGAGACGGCGAGATGGAGACAGTCGTCAAGGGTTACGTTGGCCCTCCCTCGGACTGCATCCAGCGCGTGGCCGGCCGCATACTCACTGTCCGTGAGCCGCGACGAGATGTGCATTCCCCAATGCGGGAAGCTGGAGTTCGCCGCCTGGAGCCACGCGTCAATCCCGGCCTCGCCCGTGTTGATCTCCTGGCCGCCGCCAACGAGGCAGACGACCACGGCCCAGTCGTCCTTGTGCCGGTCCATGTACGAGATCAGGAACTCGGGTTCGGACTGGTCGAACCCGGGGAGGTTCTTCTTACGGCGCATGAAGCTTTCGGTCTGACGCTGGGTCCACGCGCGCTGCGCCTCGTCGAAGATCGCCACGTGCTCCGCGGGTGCATGATCCGGTCTCGAATCGCTTCGTCGCGGTAGTGATGGACGTTCTGGATGAACGCCTTCACGCTCTCGCGGATCTCGCCCTTCCTGGGCGCTTACCGGTCTCGCGCTGACGGCGGAACTCGTCGCGGGTCAGGGCTTCCCGGAGAACAGCGACGAGCGGGCCGTTCCCTGAAAGATAGACGGCGGGAGCCGCCAGATCCGCGTCGCGGCGGCGCGTCGCGACGTTCAGTCCGACCAGCGTCTTGCCGGCTCCCGGAACGCCCGTGACGAAGAGGATCAACTTCTGCTTGTTCTCCTTCGCCTCGACGACCAGATCCTCAATGTGGCGCGATGTGACCGCGAGGTTTTCGGCGCCCGCGTCGTGCCGAGCGATCTCCTCGACGGAGTGTTGCGCGTACAGCGCGCGGGCCGCTTCGATGATCGTCGGTGTGGGCCGATAGGGAGCCGAAGACCAGTCGTCGCCGTCGATCGGAAGACCCTCCGCCTCGCGGAGCGCGAGATCCATGACCTCGCGAAACGTCGCGCGATTGGCCGCGACGGGCCTGAACACGCCATCTGGATCCTTGTGGAGCCGTGCTGGCGGCGCGTCGGCCGCGTCTGTCGCGACGAGGATCGGCACGATCGGACGCTCGTGACTGGCTGCGTGGAAGTTCTTCAGGTCGAGCGCGTAGTCCCACACCTGGTCGATTGCCGAAGTGTCGAACCCCGTCGCGTGCACCTTGAATTCGACAACGAAGATCACGCCACGGATCAGGAGAATCACGTCGGCCCGGCGCCCCATGCGGGGGATGCTGAACTCGAAGAAGACGTCGCCGCTCAGTCCATCGAGGCGCGGGCGAAGGAACTCGATCTGGACGCGCCATGCGTCACGCTGGTCCTGCAGCAGGGTGAACTCGCAGTGATCCGCAAGGGTGCCAAGGATCGCGGTGGGCGACGCGCTCCGAAACTCGTCTAATGAATCTTGATACCAGCTGCGCAGCAACCGCGGCGGACCGGGTTTATCTGGACCCACGGACGGATCATGCCAGGCTCATCGTGCATTGCCAACTCGGAGCGTGCCTACGTCCCGTAGACACATCACGCACGTGTTCCGCATGGGACCCGTAGCAGCATTGACCGCTCGCGTTCCGAGGTATCGTTTTCCGAGCAGAAGGAGGCCCCGATGAACCGTGGCAGCGTGGAGGCGACTCGCTGGATCGATCTCGGTATCGTCTGCCCCTACTGCGGCAACAGAGGCGATGCGGACGGCGGGTGGACCACGAACGCCTGGGTACCGTTCAAGCTTGTCGAAAACGTGATCCGTTCGTTCGCGTTCGCGGGGACGAAGGATCCGGACGGGGGCCTTTCTCTCGTCGCGGACGTGGAAACCGACGATGTCGACTGGGAAAGCGGGAGCGACCTTCGTCTCGAATGTATGCAGTGCTTCGGCGACTTTCCGCTTCCGGACGAAGCGGGTGTGGACTTCGACTAGCGCGCGGAGGCTTGAATGGGACCGTACGAGCCCGGGCTCTTCCTTCGCCTGTATCACGGCCGGAAGTCACCCGATGAAGAGATGCAGCAGTGGGGCCCCGACGGCCCGACCTTCGGGCCGCTGAAGTACGTACACGCTGCATACCTTTCAACGATGCAGATCGGCTTCCTAGACGGGAAAAGTTGGGAAAAGTTGGGGCCAGGTCTGGAAAAGCAACTTTTCAACGGAGTGCGGTCCCGTGCTGCGTTCTCCATGAAAGAGTCAGCGGCCGTAGCGAATCTGGCCGGGTTGAGCGGAATGCTCTCGCTCGGTGGTCGACCGCATGGCACTACCCGGCCGCGACTCGGGCGATCTTGAAGAGGTCGTCGGGCATAGCGCGGTGGAGGTGCCAGACGATGCCCATCGGCTTCTCGCCGCTGTGGCGGACGTAGGTGGCGGGGCCGAGGAGGGTGAACGGCATCGTGCGGCCGTCGCGCTTGTTCGATTCGCGGACCCGCAGGATCGCGTTCGAGCCGCGGGTTGCGTGGTGGATGTAGCGCTGGCCGGTGGGGCTCGATTCGGTCGTCGTCGACTGCGACTCCCAGTGGAAGAGATCGGGTGAGATCGCGTAGTCGCGGTAGCGCGTCGTCGGCGAGTAATGTTTCTCGCTCTTCTCCAGGGTGATGAAGAACCAGTCGCTGTTCGTCCTTCGTGATCGTCGGAGATGTAGGCGGAAATCCGCAGCCGAGGATACCGCGATGTCGTGAACCGGGGGAGGGCGCCAGTGTCTCTGTGACGTGCGACTTCACGACAGTGAGTCGAGGCTCGTCGGTCACGGTCCCGGGATGTATATTTGAAGCAGGATACCGCTCACGCCGGACATCGGACCCATCGGACCGGGCACCTCGGCTCAGATGGCGCTCGGGGAGGGCACGATGCGCGTCACATCGGTCGTTTTCGCGATTCTGCTGTCGGCCGTCGCCGTCGCGGCCCAGGACGAGCTTCCGGTCCTCGAGTCGACGCGCCCCGTCGTCAGCATCCGCGACGGCGAGACCCTGCGCAGGGACGGCTGGCAGCTCGCCCCGCAGGTGAGTCCGGACGTCTACGAGGCCGAGCTGCAGGACGGGGCGCCTCATACCGTCACGTTCTTCAGCGACGTCGGCTCTCTGAGCTTCGTCGTCGAAGAGGGGAAGTCGTACGACTTCCTCATCCAGTACGGCGACGCTCTTTGCGTGACGCGCATCATCGGCATTCGCGCCATCCCGGCGGCGGTGTTCGACGAGGCCTACCGCCGCGCGAACCGGGGAACGATCACGGTCGAAGTCCCCGAGGTGTACGAGCTGGTGAACGTGGCGCTCGCGATGACCCCGACGGCGCTGGCCGATCCGAACCTCGTGTACAAGAAGTCGCCGTACTACGAGGAAGTGCGCCGCCGATTCGATCCGTATCGCGACCGTCCCGCCGTGGCGGCCCTGGACGAGGAGCTGAAGAAGCGGCTGCTCGCGTACAACACCCTCAAGATGGATGCCTACGCGTTCGAGTTCGACGAAGACGGGACGATCGTGCAGAGCAGCGTGTACGATCACACCGCCTATCCGGAGCAGCGACGGAGCTCGCTGCGCCCGTTCATTCCCGCGCTTCAGGCGTTCGCGGACGCGTCGACGTTCCGCGCCTTCTACCGCGATCACCGCGCTCTCTACGCGAGACAGATCTCCTTCTACCGCGACGAGGCCGCGGTCGCGGAGATGCTGACGTGGCTGGGCCGCCGGTTCCCCGCGGAGCGTGCCTACGACGGAACCAGGATCGTCTTCTCCCCCCTGGTCGCCTACTATCAGTCGGCGACGTGGGTGGAGAGCAACGGCTACCGGGAGCTTCACGCGCACGTCAACTTTCCCTACCCGGCAGACGTGAAGCGGATGATCGACGGATCCCTCTCGCCGAAGGCGGAGACCCTCGTTCGAAGCGCGACGGTGTTCACCGAGTTGAATCACGGCTACATCAACCCGGAGGCGGAGAGATACAACGCGCGGATCCTGGACGCCACGCGCGACCGCGACCGCTGGGTCGACCCGGCGCGCGGAGCGGACTACTACGGCGGGACCGCCCTCTTCAACGAGTACATGAACTGGGGGCTCGTCAGCCTTCGGATCGTCGACGCGCTTCCCGCCGCCGAGCAGCAGCCGCTCATCGCAGCGATCGACGCATTCATGACGCGGCGCGGCTTCCTGCAGTTCGCCGCGTTCGACGCATTCCTCGTCGAGCTCTATCGAGGGCGGGAAGAACGGACGATCGCGGATCTGTACCCGCAGATCATCGCGTGGTTCGAGGAGAGCGAGGCTCGCTCCGCACGCCCCGAACCGTAGACACCGTCGGATGAGCGCTCACCGTTCGGCGAGTAGTGCTTCTCGCTTTTCTCCAGCGTGATGAAAGAAGTAGTCGGCGTTGGTCGCGGGATCCCAGAGGACGCCGCCCTGCAGACGGTTCCAGATCGCGACCCGAAGCCCACCGTGAATGTCACGGAAGGCCTTTCTCTCTGTGCAACACATCACCGCGCGTTCGACGCGCGCGTTCAAAGGCGACACTGCGGTCGACGTTCTCCACAAGACCCTTCACGAAAGCCCCTTAATGCGACGGAAAGGAGCGAGCTGATGGCGCGACCCTCGACGATTTGCCCACACGTGCTGGATCTGATCCATATGCTGATGAGGACCAATCAACAGCAGTACCGAGTCCTCGGCGCCTACGTCTTCAGGGACGGTGATCGCGCGGCCGCCGAGCAGGACGTATTCGGCCCGCCGGGCCCGAAGGCGATGCTGGTCGAGGACGAGTGTCCCGAGGGCTATCACCTGCAGAACGGAGTCTGCGTTCCCAATTGACGATGTTGGGAGAGAGGCGCCGGCCCGGATTCTCGAACGCTGTGCGAGACTGCAAGGGGTGACCGCGTCTCGCTTCTTGTCGCCGCGAGGAAGACCAGGTCCCGTCGGTGAACCGCGGGGAGCGCCGGTGAACGACGGCGGGCGCGCGGAAACGCGCCGAGGGAGGTGACATCGCCGCGTGACGGGAGAACGGCTGCGCACAGCGCGGCCCTACGGCGCGTGATGTCGGATCTGCGATGGCGGGAGGACGGCCGAACGGCCCCTGCGCCCCCGCCCGGGGCGGGTGGGACGCCCATATGCGCTCACTGTCGGGACGACGCCGATGTCATTCCGAGCGTAGGCAGGCGCGGGCTGCGCCCGACCGCCGATGACCGGGATCGGTGCGCAAGGGGCGCGGCCGTCCCGGCCGCCGTTGGCGCCGCGTCCCGCGGCGCCCGGTGGCGGCGGCGAGACGCCGCCGCAACGGCGGGCGAGACGCCCGCGCCCCAGCCGATCCCGAGAGCAGCGAGGAATCTTCTTCTTCTGGGCGGGTGTGCGGGGCGCAAATCGAAGTTCTACGCACCTCCCGACCCCCCAGATCCCTCGCTAACGCTCGGGATGACACCTCGCGAGTGGCTAAGTTCGCGCGTACGGGCGGGACGCCCGCACCACACGGGGCGCGGGCGTCCTCGGTTGTCATTTCGATGCGTCGGCTTTGATCGAGGCGAGCGTTCCTTCGAGGGTGGCCATGAAGTCGGCGGGCATCTGGCCGCGCGCCATGGCGAGCGATTTCTCCATCACCGGGACCGCTTCCTTCGCGCGCCCGAGCTTCTGGAGGAGGCGCGCCTTCGTCCAGAGGTTGAAGACGTTCTCCCCGCCACGCGGAGCTCGATCGCCGTATGAGTGTTCTCTAAGAGAGCCACCGTACGTTGGAAGAATCGGTCGCCGATCTCAAGACGCGCGTCCAACGGCTCGAATCGTCGACACCGTAGTCTCGGTTCTCTCGGCTTTCCCCCGCGCCTCTGGAGAACCGCCGCACGCTGTGCGGCCCTACGGGCACTCGAGACTTATGCTGGTCACAGCCGTGCTCACGCGCCGCGCACTTCTTGAATTTCTTTCGGCGCTACACGATCCGGTGCCACGGGACGCCGAGGATTCGGTCGGACAGCCACTGCGTGTCCGCGCCGTCGTGGAGAAGCAGCCCGCCGAGAAACTCTTCCGGATACTCCTCCCGGAAGGCGAGGAGCGCGCGCAGGTCCCTGTGCGAAGGATGGCGGGTCGCCTTCACCTCGACCGGGACGAGCCGCCCCCGATGCTCGATCACGAAGTCCACCTCCAGATCCGTCGCCGTCCGCCAGTAGAGCACCTCCGGGCGTGGGATCTGCGCGTCGCGCCACGCCAGCAGGTCCGCGAGAACGAGGTTCTCGAGATGCGCGCCCGACGCGTCGCCGCCCCCGGCCAGGTGCATCGCGAGCCCCGTGTCGCTCCAGTAGAGCTTCGGCGTCTTGATCAGGCGTTTCGTTCGGTTCACGGCGTACGGCTCGAGGCGGACGAGTTGGAAGGAGGTCTCCAGGAGATTGAGATAGCGATGGACGGTCGGACGCGGAATCGCCGTGTCGCGGCCGAGCTCCGCCTGGTTGAGCAGGTTCCCGATGCGCAGCGCCGCGGCCCGCATGAGGCGCCGGAAATCGAGAAGGTTGTCGATCGCCGCGAGCTCCTGCAGATCCCGTTCGAGATACGTGCGCACGAACCCGTCGAACCAGATTTCGCGTAGAGCGGGGTCGGCCATCTCGACGGAGGGGATCGGGTAGCCGCCGGCGCGCGCTTCGGCCTTCCAATCCGCCGGCGGAGCGTGCTGCTCTCGCGCGAGCGCATACCACTCCCGCGGCGGAGCCTCGACGAGGCTGCTCCAGATTCCGGTCGTCCCCGCGCCGAGCCGCTCGCGCCGAGTGAGGGGATGCAGCGTGACGTAGGTCGCGCGCCCCGCGAGGGTCTCGGAGACCTTCTGCATCCGGAGGAGATCCGCCGAGCCGGTGAGCACGAATCGCCCCGGAATGCGCGGCCGGTCCGCGTCGACGGCGCGCTTGATCGCAACGATCAGGTCCGGCTCGCGCTGGACCTCGTCCAGGACGATCCGCGGAGCCGCCCGCACCAGCTCGTCCGGCGCCGCAGCGGCCCGCTCGCGGACGTCGAGAGCGTCGAGCGTGAGATAGAGGTGATCCCGGAGGAACCGCTCCTCGCGCACGGTCGTGCTCTTGCCCGTCTGGCGCGCCCCCATCGCGTTGCGCGGATGCGGGATGATCCTGATGGGGGCGCGCCAGACCGGGCAAGAGCACGACCGTGCGCGAGGAGCAGTTCCTCCGGGATCACCTCTATCTCACGCTCGACGCTCTCGACGTCGCGAGCGGGAGCTGGGCGCCGGACGAGCTGGTGCGGGCGGCTCCGCGGATCGTCCTGGACGAGGTCCAGCGCGAGCCGGACCGATCGTTGCGATCAAGCGCGCCGTCGACGCGGACCGGCCGCGCATTCCGGGGCGATTCAGTACTAGCCGCTCGAGCAGATCTCCTCCGGAATACAGAAGGTCTCCGAGATTTTCGCGGGGCGCGCGACCTACGTCACGCTGCATCCCCTAGCCCGCTCCGGCGCGAGCGGCTCGGCGCGGGGACGGCCGGAATCTGGAGCAGCCTCGTCGAGGCTCCGCCGCGGGAGTGGTATGCGGTCTCGCGCGAGAGCGGCTGCGCGCTCCCGCCGGCGGATTGGAAGGCCGAAGCGCGCGCCCGGCGGCTAGCGGACCCCTCCGTGCGAGGATGGCCGACCCCGCTCTACGCGAAATCTGGTTCGACGGGTTCGTGCGCACGTATCTCGAACGGGATCTGCAGGAGCTCGCGGCGATCCGACAACCTTCTCGATTTCCGGCGCGGCGTGCGGGGCCGCGGCGCTGCGCCGTCGGGAACCTGCTCAACCAGGCGGAGCTCGGCCGCGACACGGCGATTCCGCGTCCGACCGTGCATCGCTATCTCAATCTCCTGGAGACCTCCTTCCCAACTCGTCCGCCTCAAGACCGTACGCCGTGAACCGAACGAAACGCCTCGATCAAGACGCCGAAGCTCTACTGGAGCGACACGGGGCTCGCGATGCACCTGGCCGGGGGCGGCGACGCGTCGGGCGCGGGTCTCCGAGACCCTCCGTTCTCGCGGACCTGCTGCCGCGTGGCGCGACGCGCAGGATCCCACGCCCGGAGGTGCTCTACTGGCGGACGGCGACGGATCTGGAGGTGGACTTCGTGATCGAGCATCAGGGGCAGCGCGACCCGGTCGAGGTGAAGGCGGATCCGCCATCCTTCGCACAGGGACCTCGGCGCGCTCCTCGGCCTTCCCGGGAGGAGTATCCGGAAGGGGCTCTCAGCAGGGGAAGTTCCACGACGGCGCGGACACGCAGTGGCTGTCCGACCGAATCCTCGGCGCTCTGCCGTGGCACCGGATCGTGTAGCGCCGAAAGAAATTCAAGAAGTGCGCGGGGCGGTTGCGCGGCTGTGACCAGCATAAGTCTCGAGTGCCCGTAGGGCCGCACAGCGTGCCGCGTTTCTCCAGAGGCGCGGGGAAAGCCGGGAGAACCGAGACTACGGTGTCGACGATTCGAGCCGTTGAACGCGGGGGATAAGATCGGCGACCGATTCTTCCAACGTCGGTGGCTCTCTTAGAGAACACTCATACGGCGATCGAGCTCCGCGTGGCGGGGAGGGCGTATAGCGAACCTCTGGAGCCGAGGCGCGCCTCCTGCAGAAGCTCGGGCGCGCGAAGGAGAGAATCCCGGTGATCGAGAAATCGCTCGCCATGGCGCGCGGCCAGATGCCCGCCGACTTCATGGCCACCCTCGAAGGAACGCTCGCCTCGATAAAAACGACGCATCGAAATGACAACCGAGGACGCCCGCGCCCGTGTGGTGCGGGCGTCCCGGCCGTTACGCGCGAACTTAGCCACTCGCGAGGTGTCATCCCGAGCGTTAGCGAGGGATCTGGGGGGTCGGGAGGTGCGTAGAACTTCGGTTCCGCCCCGCACACCCGCCCCAGAAGAAGAAGATTCCTCGCTGCTCTCGGGATCGGCTGGGGCGCGGGCGGGTCGCCCGCCGTTGCGGCGGCGTCTCGCCGCCGCCACCGGGCGCCGCGGGACGCGGCGCCAACGGCGGCCGGGACGGCCGCGCCCCTTGCGCACCGATCCCGTCATCGGCGGTCGGGCGCAGCCCGGAGCCTGCCTACGCTCGGAATGACGTCAGCGTCGGTGCCCCGACGGTGAGCACATATGGGCGTCCCACCCGGCCGGGGCGGGGCCGCGGGCGCGTTGCGGCCGTCCTCCCGCCATCGCAGATCCGACATCACGCGCCGTAGGGCCGCGCTGTGCGCGGCGCCCGTTCTCCCGTCACGCGGCGATGTGCCAGCCTCCCTCGGCGCGTTTCCCGCGCGCCCGCCGGCTCACCGGCGGCTCCCTAAGAGCCGGACCTGGTCTTCCTCGCGGCGACAAAAGCGAGACGCGGTCACCCCTTGCAGTCTCGCACAGCGTTCGAGAATCCGGCCGGCGCCTCTCTCCCCCAACATCGTCAATTGGGAACGCAGACTCCGTTCTGCAGGTGATAGCCCTCGGGACACTCGTCCTCGACCAGCATGGCCCTTGGGGCCCGGGCGGCCAATACGTCCTGCTGGGCGGCCGCGCGATCGCCGTCCCTGAAGACGTAAGCGAGGAAGCTCGACTATGCTATTTGATTGGTCCTCATCAGCATATGGATCAGATCCAGCACGTGTGGGCAAATCGTCCCCGAGGGTCGCGCCATCAGCTCGCTCCTTTCCGTCGCATTCAGGGGCTTTCGTGAAGGGTCTTGTGGAGCGCCCCCGCGGGGTGTCGCCTTTGAACGCGCGCGTCGAACGCGCGGTGATGTGTTGCACAGAGAGAAAGGCCTTCCCGTCATTCACGGTGGCTTCGGGTCGCGATCTGGAACCGTCTCAGGGCAGCATCCCTGTGGATACCGCGACCAACGCCGACTACTTCTTTCATCACGCTGGAGAAAAGCGAGAAGCA
>CAWCBB010000005.1:0-5835 GCA_963793695.1 uncultured Acidobacteriota bacterium
ACAGGATCTCCGCGGCGGCGCCGCCACAATGACCGCGCTCCACAGTTTGAATCGCTCCGGGCATCATGGTACGAAGCAAGCTCAGATGGAAAACGAAAAGCCCCGCGGTCCTCTTTACTACGCGGACTACATCCAGCTCGATCGGCTGCTCGGATGCCAGCAGATGCAAAGCGCCCTCCATGGCCGGCCTGCCCACGACGAGATGCTCTTCATCATCGTTCATCAGACTTACGAGCTGTGGTTCAAGCAGATCCTGTGGGAGCTCGACGCGGTGCTCGCGACGTTTCGAAGCTCTCCCGTCCCGGAGGAGGAGCTCGGGCAAGCGGTCCTGCGACTGCGGGCGCATCGTCGAGATCCAGCGCGTCCTGATTCAACAGGTCGACGTTCTGGAAACCATGACCCCTCTCGACTTCCTCGATTTCCGGGACGTCCTGATCCCGGCCTCGGGCCTTCAGAGCGTTCAATTTCGCCTGATCGAGAACAAGCTGGGAATGCGGCGCGGGGACCGCCTTCAGCTCCACGACGCTCCCTACACGTCGCGCTTCAGCGAAGAAGATGCCGCGCGCGTCGAGGCTTCGGAGAAGGAGCCTTCTCTCTTCGATCTGATCGAGGGCTGGCTCGAGCGAACGCCCTTCCTCAACTTCGGCGATTTCGACTTCTGGCGGGAGTATCGACGGGCGGTCGACGCCATGCTCGCCGCCGACCGCGCCTCGATCCGGAGCAACCCGACCCTGACGGAAGACGAGAAAGCCACACAGCTGGCAGGAGTCGAGGCGACGGCACGCCGGTTCGCGGACGTGTTCGAAGAGGGGGCCAGCGAACCCGTGCGTCGGCGCCGGGACGCCACTTTTCCCGGCGCGCGCTCCAGGCGGCGCTCCTCATCAATCTCTATCGGGACGAGCCGATTCTGCACCTGCCCTTCCGGTTGCTGGCGCTCCTGGCGGACATCGAAAGGAATTTCACGACCTGGCGCCAGCGCCACGCCCAGATGGCGATGCGGATGATCGGCACCCGGATCGGCACCGGCGGCACGTCGGGTCACGAGTATCTCGACCGGGCGGCCGAGCGTCACAAGGTCTTCGCGGACCTCTCGGCTCTTGCGAGCTTCTTCATTCCCCGGTCGGCGCTTCCCAAGCTTCCTCCCGACGTGAGAAGCCGGATGGGATTCCGGTTCGACCGGCTCGCGTGAGTCGTCAACTCTCCGCGATGATCTTCAGCTCGACCGAGATCGGAACCGGGAGCGCGACGACGCCCACGGTCGTTCTCGTCGGCCGGATCGCCTCGAAGTACTCTCCGTAGACCCGATTGAACGCGGCGAAGTCGCGGTCGATGTTCGTCAGAAAGACCGTCACGTCGACCACCTTCTCGAGCGAGCTCCCGGCGTCCTCGAGAATCGCCTTCACGTTCTCGATGCACGCGCGCGTCTGAGCCTCGATGCCTTCGGGAATCTGCTCGGTCTCCCGATGCCGCGGGCCGATCCCGGAAAGGAAGAGCAGGTTCCCGAGCCGGCGAGCGTGCGGATAGGGGCCGAGGGGCCGCGGCGCGCGGGAGGAGACGACGGCCGGGTTCTTCGGGGAGGGATTCACGCCGATATACTACCCGGGAGGAACGCCATGGAATCGAAGGCGCTGAATTTCCAGCGGTGGATCGACGAGCACCGGAGCTTCCTGAAGCCGCCGGTGGGCAACAAGAAGGTCTTCGAGGAAGACGATTTCATCGTCATGGTCGTCGGCGGGCCGAACAACCGCAAGGACTACCACATCGACGAGGGACCCGAGTTCTTCTATCAGCTCGAAGGCGAGATGGTCCTGAAGACGATCCAGGGCGGGAAGGTCGTGGACATCCCGATTCGCGCCGGCGAGATCTATCTCCTTCCGCCGCGCATCCCCCATTCGCCCCAGCGGATGCCGAATTCCGTGGGTCTCGTCATCGAACGCAAGCGGCTCCCGCACGAGAAGGACGGGCTCCAGTGGTATTGCGACAACTGCACGTCTCTGCTGTACGAAGAGTTCTTCACTCTCCAGAACGTCGAAAAGGATTTTCCGCCCATCTTCGACCGGTTCTTCGCCGACGAGAAGAAGCGCACCTGCAAGAAGTGCGGCACGGTGATGCCCGCGCCGGTCGCGCTGACTTGCTGAAGATCGACGTCCACACTCACATCCTTCCCGAGAGGCTGCCCGACTTCCGGAAGGTGCCGGGAGGCGAACGGTTCGTTCAGATCGAGCATCACGCGCCCGGCCGCGCGCGGATGATCGTCAACGGTTCCCTGTTCCGCGAGATCGAAAGCAACAGCTGGAATGTCGAGGCGCGGCTGGCCGAATGCGACGCGGCGGGCGTCGACGTGCAGGTTCTCTCGACGGTGCCGGTCATGTTCAGCTACTGGGCGGAGCCGGATCGTTGCGCTCGAGCTCGCGAGGCGCCTGAACGACCACATCGCCGGGGTCGTGGCCGCGCACCCGACGCGTTTCGCCGGTCTCGGAACGATCCCGATGCAGAGCCCCGACCTCGCGATTCGGGAGCTCGAGCGCTGCGTGCGGGACCTCGGGCTCTCGGGTGTCGAGATCGGCTCGAACGTCAACGGAGCGAATCTCGACAGCCCGGAGCTCTTTCCGATCTTCGAGGCGGCCGCGTCGCTCGACGCCGCCGTTTTCGTCCACCCGTGGGAGATGGCCGGCAGAGATCGGATGACGCGTTACTGGCTCCCCTGGCTCGTCGGGATGCCCGCGGAAGTTTCGCTCGCGATCTGCTCGCTCATCTTCGGCGGAGTGCTCGAGAGGCTGCCGGCCCTGCGGATCGCATTCGCGCACGGCGGCGGCGCTTTTCCGGCGACGATCGGGCGAATCGTCCGCGGCTTCGAAGCGCGGCCCGATCTGTGCGCCGTTTCCAACGACGTTTCCCCGCGTGAATACCTGCGGCGGATCTACGTCGACTCGCTCGTGCACGATCCGCTGATGCTGCGCTACCTCGTGGACTTGATGGGCCCCGATCGGATCGCCCTCGGCAGCGACTATCCCTTCCCGCTCGGCGAGGCCTCGCCCGGGAGAGCTGATCGATTCGTGCGGATTCCCGGAGGAGACCCGTGCGCGGCTGCTGCACGGCACGGCGCTCGAGTGGCTCGACCTTCCCGCCGCACGCTTCGGCTGGCCGTAGCTCGGTGAACGAGCCGAACGAGCCGTTCCAGCCCGGACGCGACTTCGCGGTCGCCCTGGATCGAGGCGACCCGCTCGGGCGGTTCCGGGACGAATTCCACATTCCCAGGAGCGAAAACGGCGAGGAAGAAATCTATTTCGTCGGCAATTCGCTCGGGCTCCTCCCGAAGAGAACTCCGAAGTACGTCGACGAGGAGCTGGAGAAGTGGAAGCGGCTCGCCGTCAAGGCGCATTTCTCGGGGGAGAACCCGTGGATGCCCTACCACGAGCTCCTCGCCGAGCCGATGGCCCGGCTGGTGGGCGCCTCGGCGTCCACGAGCGAAGTCGTGACGATGAACTCGCTCACCGTCAACCTTCACCTGATGATGGCGAGCTTCTACCGGCCGACCCGCGAGCGGCATCGGATTCTCCTCGAGGAGCATGCGTTCCCCTCGGACGACTATGCGGTCGAGTCTCAGGCCATCGTCCACGGCTTCGACCCGGCCGAAGCGCTCGTGCGGCTGCGGCCCGGCAGAGGGAAAGCACACGATCGATACCGCGGACGTCGCCCAGGTCCTCGAACGCGAGGGTGAGTCGATCGCCCTGGTCCTGCTTCCGGGAGTCCAGTACTACACGGGCCAGGCATTCGAGATCGAGGCGATCACGCGACTCGCGCACGCGAAGGGGTGCGTCGTCGGCTTCGACCTGGCTCACGCGGCGGGAAACCTGGTCCTGCGCCTCCACGAGTGGAACGTGGACTTCGCCGTGTGGTGCACGTACAAGTACCTGAACTCGGGCCCGGGCTCGGTGGGCGGCTGCTTCGTCCACGAGCGGCACGGCATGCAGCAGGATCTGCCGCGTCTGGCCGGCTGGTGGGGCCACGACAAGGAATCGCGCTTCCGGATGGAGCCCGGATTTCGACCGATCCCCGGCGCGGAGGGATGGCAGCTCTCGAACCCTCCGATCCTCTCGCTCGCGGCGATTCGCGCTTCGCTCGACGTCTTCATGGAAGCGGGGGGAATGGAGCCGCTGCGGGAGAAATCGCTCCGCCTCACGGCCTACCTCGAATGGCTGCTTCAGCGGGAAATCGGCGATTCGGTCGAGATCCTCACCCCCGGAGACCCGCGTCGGAGGGGATGCCAGCTCTCGTTTCGCGTGAAGTCGAGCGGCTCGGGAAGAACCGTCTTCGAAAAACTCGAAGCATCCGGCGTCACCTGCGACTGGCGCGAGCCGGACGTGATTCGGGTGGCACCCGTCCCCCTCTACAACCGGTACGAGGAGGTCCACCGCTTCGTCGAGATTCTTCGGAAGCGCGCTGTGAGGAGTGCGCCGATCGCGCACGCTGTGAGAACACCCCGCGACACCCCCGAGATCACGCTCGTCGGCGCCGGTCTCGCCGGCTCGCTCCTGGCGATCTTTCTGGCCAGGCGCGGGTACCGCGTGACGCTCCTCGAGCGCCGCCTCGATCCCAGGAAGACGGCGGCGCCTGCGTCAGCCGGGCGCTCCATCAACCTGGCGCTCGCCAATCGCGGCATCGCGGCGCTCGAAGAGGTCGGCGTGATGGAGAGCCTCCGGTCCGCGCTCATTCCGATGGCCGGGAGGATGCTTCACGACGAGGAAGGACGGCTCCGGCTGATTCCCTACGGCAACAAGCCGCATGAAGTCATCTACTCGGTTTCGCGCGCGGGCTTGAACACGCTCCTCCTGGATGCCGCCGAATCGACCGGCAGAGTCTCGATCCGCTTCGGAGAGACGGTCTGCGGCGTCGATTTCGCGGACCGCAAGGTGCGCTTCCTGGCCGGAGAGGATCCCGAGCCGCAAACGCAGCGACACCCTACGACGTCCTCATCGGGACGGATGGAAGCGCCTCGGCGGTTCGCGCCGCGATCCTGGAACGGACAGGCGGACGGCTCGACGAGGAGCCGCTCGGCCACGGGTACAAGGAGCTCTCGATCCCCGCGGCGGCCGGCGGCGGATTTCGGATGGAGAAGAACGCCCTGCACATCTGGCCGAGAGGCGAATACATGCTGATCGCGCTCCCCAACGTCGACGGCAGCTTCACCGTGACCCTGTTTCTGCCGAATCAGGGAGAAGAAAGCTTCCAGGCCCTGACGACGCCCGAGGCCGTCGACGCGCTCTTCGAGCGCCGATTCGCCGACGCGATTCCGCTCATGCCCCGCCTCGGCGAGGACTTCTTCGGAAATCCCACCGGCCATCTGGAGACGATCCGCTGCGAGCCCTGGTCGTTCGAGGATCATGCGCTCGTCCTGGGCGATGCGGCGCACGCGATCGTTCCCTTTCACGGGCAGGGCATGAACGCGGCGTTCGAAGATTGCAGCGCCTTCGATCGATGTCTCGAAGATCCGGATCGGCCGTGGAACGAGATCTTCGCGGAATTCGAAAAGCGCCGCCGGCCCAATACCGACGCGATCGCCGACATGGCCCTGGAGAACTACGTCGAGATGCGGTCGACCGTCCGGGAGCCGAAGTTTCAGTTGAAGAAGGATCTTTCCTTCCGCCTCGAGGAGAGGCACCCCGGCCGGTTCATCCCCCGCTATTCGATGGTGATGTTCCACACGATTCCCTACGCCGAGGCAAAGCGGCGGGGAGCGATTCAGGAGGAAATCCTCGACGAGTTGACGAGCAGGGCGGCGAGCCTCGATGAGGTCGACCTCGCGCGCGCCGACCGGCTGATCGCCGAGCGGCT
>CAWCBB010000006.1:0-304053 GCA_963793695.1 uncultured Acidobacteriota bacterium
GATTTTCGGTTCGGCGTGCAAGTCGCTGCTTGCCAAGGCATTACGGGACGAGGACGCCGGGTCGGATCGATCCGCCCCGCCAATCGGCGCTCTAGGCAACGACCGGCCAAAGGGCGCGGTTGTTCGGCAGATGAAGCGGACTTCCGTCAAACGGCAGGAGAATCCGTTCTTCTCCCTCGCCGGCGCGAAACCCTTCCGGAAGCTCGATTCGTATCTTGTACGCGGAATCGAAAAGCAAAAGCCGAGCGTCGAACGCGCGGTGATGTGTTGCACAGAGAGAAAGGCCTTCAGTGACATTCACGGTGGGCTTCGGGTCGCGATCTGGAACGACGTGGGCTGCATCGAGGAGCGGCCGTAGTCTCAGAACGCAGACGGCGCAGCGCTCCCGATACGCGGACAGGACCTCGTTTCGAAACTTCGCCTGATGGAGGCGACGCTCCACCGAAGTGACGGCGTAGGTCTTCGCGAAATCTCGTACTTCGTCAACGGTAGGAATCAGCAATTGCTCGGGCGATCCTGTGTGCGTCGCTGAAACGGCGGGCTGCTGCTCGGAGAGATCGATCAGGAACCGCCTCCCGACATCGTCCCAGTCGACGACATATGCCGGTGCGAAGACGATGTACTCGGGATTTGGCTTCCGCTTCACTTGAAGCAGGTAAACGAGCGGTAGCTCACCCTCGGCGCATCTCTTTAAACCGTCGTTCTCGTACTCGCGGGTCGGTGGGGCGAAGTCGTAGAGGATCTTTGTTCCGCCGATCACGTGGTCCGCATAAGGCGAGTCCAACGTGGATGTGATCGACAAAGGGAGCGAAAGCTCCTTCGGCTTAAAGATTCCCTGCTGTCCCTTGAGGAAGATTCTTTGATTCTCGATTTCGAATTGGGAGATTTCGGACGCAGGAACTGCGCACCAACGTTCGCGCGCGGCGAGTGCATACTGGATCGCTTCCGACCTGATTCGGGTCTCGTCGATCACCTGCACATCCTCGGAGCGTCAACGCAGCGAGTCAAGTCGTTCTGTCGGCGAGCGAAAGAGCCGCTGACTCCACCGATCCCGCCGGTCGCCCGCTTTCCCGGACGTCGAGAGCGTCGTGGGAAGTGGGAAGTGGGGGTCACATCTTCGATTTCCGGTCGCGGTCTAACCGCCTGAGGGTGACTGGTTTGCGCCGTTGTTTGAGACGGGCCCAGAAAGCGCGGATCGCCGAAAGGCTTATTTGGCGCTACTCTCGTTGGCCCGGACCCCTGCCAATCGAACTTCGTAGATTTGACCCTCAGTCGCTTAGTCAGTCTTTTTCCTTCGAGGAACCACTTCACGGGTCGATTCGCCGGAGGGTCCGTCATCGTTCGATTGTACCGACGGTCGTCGCACGATCGCGACACGTCGCGCCGAAGCGAGCGAGGCGGCGCGAAGGGAGGGAACAGCCGCGCGGCGCGCGGCCCTGCGGCGCTCGATCGGCATCGCGTGAGAGATCGGGAGAACGCTGCCGAGCGAAGCGGGAACCGCCGGGGCGCTACACGATCCGGTGCCACGGGACGCCGAGGATTCGGTCGGACAGCCACTGCGTGTCCGCGCCGTCGTGGAGAAGCAGCCCGCCGAGAAACTCTTCCGGATACTCCTCCCGGAAGGCGAGGAGCGCGCGCAGGTCCCTGTGCGAAGGATGGCGGGTCGCCTTCACCTCGACCGGGACGAGCCGCCCCCGATGCTCGATCACGAAGTCCACCTCCAGATCCGTCGCCGTCCGCCAGTAGAGCACCTCCGGGCGTGGGATCTGCGCGTCGCGCCACGCCAGCAGGTCCGCGAGAACGAGGTTCTCGAGATGCGCGCCCGACGCGTCGCCGCCCCCGGCCAGGTGCATCGCGAGCCCCGTGTCGCTCCAGTAGAGCTTCGGCGTCTTGATCAGGCGTTTCGTTCGGTTCACGGCGTACGGCTCGAGGCGGACGAGTTGGAAGGAGGTCTCCAGGAGATTGAGATAGCGATGGACGGTCGGACGCGGAATCGCCGTGTCGCGGCCGAGCTCCGCCTGGTTGAGCAGGTTCCCGATGCGCAGCGCCGCGGCCCGCATGAGGCGCCGGAAATCGAGAAGGTTGTCGATCGCCGCGAGCTCCTGCAGATCCCGTTCGAGATACGTGCGCACGAACCCGTCGAACCAGATCTCGCGTAGAGCGGGGTCGGCCATCTCGACGGAGGGGATCGGGTAGCCGCCGGCGCGCGCTTCGGCCTTCCAATCCGCCGGCGGAGCGTGCTGCTCTCGCGCGAGCGCATACCACTCCCGCGGCGGAGCCTCGACGAGGCTGCTCCAGATTCCGGTCGTCCCCGCGCCGAGCCGCTCGCGCCGAGTGAGGGGATGCAGCGTGACGTAGGTCGCGCGCCCCGCGAGGGTCTCGGAGACCTTCTGCATCCGGAGGAGATCCGCCGAGCCGGTGAGCACGAATCGTCCCGGAATGCGCGGCCGGTCCGCGTCGACGGCGCGCTTGATCGCAACGATCAGGTCCGGCTCGCGCTGGACCTCGTCCAGGACGATCCGCGGAGCCGCCCGCACCAGCTCGTCCGGCGCCGCAGCGGCCCGCTCGCGGACGTCGAGAGCGTCGAGCGTGAGATAGAGGTGATCCCGGAGGAACCGCTCCTCGCGCACGGTCGTGCTCTTGCCCGTCTGGCGCGCCCCCATCAGGACGACCACCGGCGAGGCGCGCATCGCCCGCTCGAGAGCGGGAGATGCCGCCCGGCTGAGATAATCGTCCATGACGTGAACGATTATCGTCCATGACGGGAACGACCGCAACTTCCTCATCGCGATGCGCGAATTCAGCCAAGGAGTGCGATTACATGCTGACTGAAGCGTTATCATGCTGTGGTGATCCGGACCCAGATCCAGCTGACCGAAGAACAGGCGGCGCAGCTGCGGGAGGCGGCCGCCGCCGCGGGACGTTCGATGGCCGATCTGATTCGCGAGAGCGTCGACGATATCTCGCCGACGCGCCCCTCCGGCGGAGCGGGGAGGCGATTCGCGCGGACGCGATCGCTCTGGCCGGCAAGTACGAATCCCGCCTCGGCGATCTCGCGGCCGATCACGATCGGTATCTCGCCGAGGATCTGGGTCCGTGACCGTCTTCGTCGATACCTCGGGCGTTCTCGCGATGCTGGACGCCTCGGACGCGGGCCACGCTCCTGCGGCCGCTGCGTGGAAGAAGCTCCTGGAGAGCGGCGCCTCGCTGGTGACGACGAGCTACGTCCTGGTCGAGCTCATCGCGCTCGCGCAGCACCGGCTCGGCATCGCCGCCGTCCGCGACATCGACCGGACGCTCGTCCCCCGGTGCGCGTGGTCTGGATCGACGCCGCCTTTCACGCGCGCGGCATGGCGGCGATGCTCGCCGCCGGCCGCCGAAAGCTCAGCCTCGTCGACTGCGTGAGCTTCGAAGTCATGCGCGAAGGGGGAATCGAGCGCGCGTTCACTCTCGATCCGCATTTCCGCGAGCAGGGGTTCGAGCGCGTCCCCTAATCATGCGAGCGACGGCGAGGCGTACCGCTTCGGCGTCTCGGGATGACACCTCCGCCAGATTCATCGTTCGGTGCGAGATCGGTCGAGGGAACGGCCGCACGCAGTGCGGCCGTACGGGCTCTGTGTGAGGGTGCTACGCCGCAGGGCCGCGCGCTGCGCGGCCCTGCGGGTATGCCTCATCAGAAGTGCACGCGGGTGCTGATGCCGATCGTGCGCGGCGAGTTCGTCAGGTACCCCACGCGCGCCCGCGTCCCGCGCTCCTGATCGAGCGCGAGAAACGCGCGTTCGTCCGTCGCGTTGTTGATGAAGAGCGCCGTGTCCCACTGTCCGACCAGGACGCCGAGGCGGAGGTTGACGATGTCGTACGCCGGCAGCTTCGGATCGAAGGTGAAGGTCGTCGCCGCGAAGGGGCCGCCGATGTCGTTCGGCGAGAAGGAGAGGAGATTCACCGTGCCGAACCCCGCTGCCTGATCGCCGATCTGCGTGTAGCGGTCGCCGACGTGCTGGTACGCCGCCGTCCCGTACCCCACGAGGCCGCTTCCGATCTCCCGCCGATACGACGCCGCGGCAGCCAGCTGAATCTCGGGCACGGTCGGGAGGCGCCTTCCCTCCTCGATCCCGGCCACGACGCTGACGTTCCCCTGCGCGTCCGTCGAGGTCAGGGTCGATCGCAGCTCGGAGTTCGTCCGGCTCGCCGAGATCGCGAAGTCGAAGTTGTCGTTCGGCGCCATCTCGAGCTCCACCTCGACGCCCGAGCTCTCCGCCTTCGGAACGTTGAAGATGACGCGGGACGAGCAGGAGCCGGCGGTGACCGTCGCCTGCAGGTCGCTGATGTCCATGTAGAAGAGCGCCGCGTTGAACGAGCCGCGTCCGCCGCGGAGCGTCCGCTTCGCGGCTTGGTCTTCTCCGCGCGCAGGATCGAATTTGCGCGAGATCCGCGAAGAGGGCCAGATCCGGTCGGTGAATCGCGGGCGAGCGCCGGTGAATGACGGGTGGAGCGGGACCCCCCCACGCCGGCACCTTGCGTCCGAGGAACCCATGGAAATAACGCCGCGCGCGGCGAGGAGTAGGATGGCGCCATGCGAACGCTCGCGATCGTCGGGATCGCCGTCCTCCTCGTCGCGGCCGTCGCGGCGTCCGGCGGCGCGGTCGCGACGCTCGTCCTCGTCTTCGCCGTCGCGGCGCCTGCCGCAGCGCTCTTCACCCTCGCGCGCCCTTCCATCCCGCGCGCGCTCTCTCCGCTCCGCCTCGCCTCCGCCGACCGCGCTCCTCCGCGCGGCGCACACGCCTGATCGCTCTCCCAGGAGCCGCATGGCTGCGCGCCGGCGCGCGGAGGTGTCATGTCACTACGCAAGAAACTCGGAAGGATTTTCTTCTGCGCGATGCTCGAGACGGGTGCGCTCTGCGGGGTCCCGGTGAGCCAGCGCGAGATCGAGAGCCTCATGCAGATGATCTCGAAGCCGAACGTGGAACGGGTCTGCCGCGACGAGACGGGCGACGGTCACGATCCGGAAAGCGGATTCGAGATCGGGAGCTCGGGTGCCGAAGAGTGAACGGAGTGAACGGAGGGGTGGCGCAAAATGTGCGGCCCAGCGCCCCCGCCCGGGGGCGGGTGGGACGCCCGCACCCCACCGGGCGCGGGCGTCCTCGGTGGTCATTTCGATGCGTCGGCTTTGATCGAGGCGAGCGTGCCTTCGAGGATGGCCATGAAGTCGGCGGGCATCTGGCCGCGCGCCATGGCGAGCGATTTCTCCATGACCGGGACCGCTTCCTTCGCGCGGCCGAGCTTCTGGAGGAGGCGCGCCTTCGTCCAGAGGTTGAAGACGTTCTCTCCGCGCGCGATCGACTGATCGGCCCAGACGAGGCCCTCGTCCAGCCGCTGGCCGCTCTCGAGCGCGAACCCGGCCGCGCTGTCCCAGGTGGAGACGATCGCCTTGTCGATGTCGCTCCAGACGAGCTTCTTCACGTCGACGTCGACGCGGAGCGGAACCGCCAGCTTCTCCCACTGCATCGTCACGATCGCGGAGCTCGGCGTGACCGGATCGATCGTGAAGCGCATCCACTCGTTGTGCGGCGAGGCGACGGGCTTCGCCTGGACGCGGACTTGATCCTTCGCGGCGTCGTAGCCGTACGCGCCCCACTGGTTCGGATCCTTGTTGAGGATGAACGTCCACGCCTCACGGCCGGGGATCGCGAAGAAGGAGTACTTGCCGGCGGGAACTTCCTTCCCTTCGATCATGACGGGATCCGAGAGCTCGATCGTGGTCGCCTGATTCGCGCCCATGCGCCAGGGCGCGTCGTACGGAACGAGCCCGCCCCAGATCGTCCGCCCCTTCACCCCCGGGCGGTGGTAGTTGACCGTGATGTCTGTGGTGCCGATGGTCTGGGTGACCGAGGCGGACTGGCTGATGTTGGGGACCTCGAGCTGGGCCAGGGCCGGGAGGGCGACGACGAGAGAAAGGGCGAGAACGAGACGAAGCGTCCGCATGGTGGTTCTCCTTTTCGGTGCGTTCCGGTGCGCGCGGATTCTACCTCAACGAAATCGGTTCGGGGAGGTCAGCGGACGGCTGCCGATCCCTGGCGTGCGCACTCCTCTACGACGCGTGGAGCGGCCCGTGTCACGCACCGCGAGACAGGCAGGGGAGGAGTAAAATGCCGACGGTGGCTCACGAAGATCTCAGGCGAGTCCTCGACGCAATTCGCGAAGACAACGCGACATCGCACGAGGAGACCCGACGGCATTTCGACGTCGTCATCGAGGCGACGAGAAACGACGTTCGTCTCGTCGCCGACTCCGTTGCCCTCGTTCATGATGAGTTGAAACGTACGCGCATGGAGCTCGATGGAGAGATCAAACGGGCGGCTGGCGAGACGCAGGCGATGATCAAGTTCTCGCACGCGGAGCTCGATCGCCGCATGAGTGTTCTCGAAGAGAGCGATAGCGTCACGGCAGAAGCGAGCGATGGCGGCGCAAAGGGGGGCAGCAAAGCCGCCGGTTTGACTGAGATGGCGTGCATCACTTCTTCGTCGCCACAGCTAGCCTCGGGGTGCGCCTTCCGGCTGCTTCCTCAACCCGGCGCGTCTGGAGAATGCATCCTGAGCCGTCGGCTGCGATTCGGCGTAGCCCGAGGGCGCATCGCTTCCGGCGCGCCTCGCCGGCGCAGACTTCGTGATCGCGAGGCCGCTCATGCGCGGGTGCTCGATCCGCGCTCGCCGCACTTCTTGAGCGATCTTTCGCGGTCTTCCGAGCGCCGCCGCAAGGGCGTGGGTGGACCGAGGGACTCGCGACAGCAGGCGCAGATCGGCGCAGTCGAGACGGCAGGGGATCCCGTCAGCTCCGGTCCCGCGATCCGGATCTCCCGGCCAGCAGTCAGACCGCGAACGTCCACGATTTCGCTGGCGCGCGAATCGATGTCCAAACCGACCGGTAGTCCCTGCGCGTCGAAATCGACGACGACGCCCGGCCAGACTTCCTCGCTCTCCACGATCGCTCTATCGACGAGCGAAAGAGAGAGAGCGTCGTTCTCCTGATCGTAGAAATACTTCATGGACGGAATCTCCTGTCGAAGAAGGCGTTGGGAACCGTCTCGCCGTCCGCCAGGACGTACGGTCGAACAGGATCCCGCGCCGGAAGAAAGCGTGGCGAGCCGAGCCGGCCCAGCTTCCATAATCGAGTGGACTGCGGCGCCGGATCGCTTTAAGGTCTTTCCTACACCCAGCTGAGAGCTCGAAGTCCAGAACGGTTCCGCCCACGGAGAGAGTCTCGCTCTCTGGACGGAGGATCTCTGCGCATCGCACTCGCTCATCGATCTCCCCGGGTCCGACGGTTGCCGTCCTGGGCGCGACCCCCGTGAGGAGTCCTGTCCCTTCTCGCGGATCGTGGCCCTCGCTGGGCCACCTGAAAAGAAAACCGACCGAGCCGGCCCTACTTCCATAATCGAGTGGACTGCGGCGCCGGATCGCTCTAACGTCTTCCCTGCACCCAGCTGAGAGCTCGAAGCCCAGAACGGTTCCGCCCACGGAGAGAGTCTCGCTCTCTGGACGGAGGATCTGTGCGCATCGCACTCGCTCATCGATCTCCTCGGGTCCGACGGTCGCCGTCCTGGGCGCGACCCCCGTGAGGAGTCCTGTCCCTTCTCGCGGATCGTGGCCCTCGCCGCGGCTCCGCCTGCTCCAGACCGCGCTCTTTGATGGGGAGCGCGCAGACCTTTCGGAGGCACCATGTCGAAATTCGCAAAGTACGCTTACGCCCTGCTCGCCTATGTGATTTTTCTCGGCACTTTCCTGTATGCCATCGGATTCGTCGGCAACCTGCTCGTGCCGAAGTCGATCGACTCGGGCGCGTCGGCGCCGCTCGTTCCGGCGCTCATCATCAACAGCGCTCTGCTGATGCTGTTCGCCGTGCAGCACAGCGTGATGGCGCGGCCCTGGTTCAAGCGGTGGTGGACCCGGATCGTGCCGCCCGCCATCGAGCGGAGCACGTACGTTCTGGCATCCAGCTTCGCGCTCATCCTCCTCTACTGGCAGTGGCGGCCTCTGACCGCGACGGTTTGGAGCGTCGGCGGCGCGGGCGCCGTGGCACTGCAGGTCCTCTTCTGGGCCGGATGGGGAATCGTGCTCGTCTCGACGTTCCTCATCAGCCACTTTCACCTGTTCGGTCTCACGCAGGTGCATTCCCACTTCAAGGGGCGGGAGATCCCGGATCCCAAGTTCATGACTCCGAGCCTCTACCGGATGGTGCGCCACCCGATCATGCTCGGGTTCATCATCGCGTTCTGGTCGGCGCCGCGGATGACGCTCGGGCACCTGCTGTTCGCGCTCGCGACGACGGGATACATCCTCGTGGCGCTCCAGTTCGAGGAGCGGGATCTCGTGGCGCTTCACGGATCGAGGTATGAGGCGTATCGCCAGCAGGTGAGGATGCTGCTTCCTCTCCCGAAAGGGTCTCGCGCCGCGCCGAAGACGCCGGCGGGACAACGGGCGGGCTAAAGAGAGCCCGGGGGACGGCGCGTCGCGTACGGCAGGGCGCGCCGTCTCACCCGCGGACGGGGTCATAATGCCGGCATGTCCGACTGGATGATCTACGGCGCCAACGGGTACACGGGGGAGCTGATCGCGCGCGAGGCGGCACGGCGCGGGATGCGGCCGGTGCTCGCGGGGCGAAGCTCCGAGCGCATCGCGCCTCTGGCCGCCGAGCTCGGGCTCGAGTCACGCGCGTTCCCGCTCGATCGCCCGCGACTCGAGCACATGCGGCTCGTGCTTCATTGCGCCGGCCCGTTCGTTCACACGAGCGCGCCGATGGTGGAGGCCTGTCTCGCCGCGCGGGTCCACTATCTCGACATCACGGGCGAGATCTCCGTGTTCGAGTCGATCTATGCGCGCAATACGGAAGCGCGCGCCGCCGGCGTGGCGCTGATCCCCGGCGTGGGGTTCGATGTCGTCCCGACGGACTGCCTCGCGGCGACGCTCGCGCGCGAGCTCCCCGGCGCGACGGAGCTCTGGCTCGCGTTCTCCACGAGCCGCGGCAGCTCCGCGAGCCGTGGCACGCTGCGCACGATGATCGAAGGCGCCGGCAAGGGAGGAGCCATCCGGCGCGAGGGCCGCATCGAGCGCGTTCCTCTGCTGTTCGATGTCCAGGAGATCCCGTTCGCGAGCGGCCCGCGCCACGCGATGACGATCCCGTGGGGCGATGTCTCGAGCGCGTTCCGGACGACGGGCATTCCGAACATCCGCGTCTACTCGGCGTCCTCGCGCAAGGCGATCGCGCGCGCGAAGCGCTTCTCCCGCATCGCGCCGATCGTCAGCCTGCCTCCGGTGAAATGGCTCGCGCAGCGGCTCGTGTCGGGCGGCGGCCCCTCGGCCGAGCAGCGCGAGCAGGGCCGCATCGATCTGTGGGGACGCGTGCGGCGGGGATCCGAGGAGCGGACCGCGACGCTCTCGACGCCGGACGGCTATGCGCTCACCGTCTCCGCCGCGCTCGCGGCCGTCGAGCGCGTCCTCGGCGGCCGCGAGATCGCCGGCGCGATCACTCCGTCGCAGGCGTTCGGTCCGGAGCTCGTGTACGCGCTTCCCGGCGTGCGCGCCTGCGCCCCCGGCGCCTGATCCTCACCGGAAGAAGTAGGGATCGAGCACGCGCACCTCGGTGACGCGGTCGACCGGCAGGCCGTTGGTCTTCGCGACCGAATGGATCGCTTCGGCCGAGGGAGCATCGTAGATGCAGAAGGACCGTGTCCGGTCGGGGGTGAAGTACGAGTGGAGCCACGTGACTCCCTCCTGCGCATTGTTGCCGACCACGGTGAGGCAGGCGTTGGCGCCCTCCTCGCTCATCGGCAGGTTGAGTCCATCGGGAAACGTTCGTTCGACCATGAATCGCGGCATCGTGCGCTCCTTATGTTTCGGTTTTTTCTACCGCGCGCGTACGCGCAGCTCTTCGTAGTCGACCTCGGGGAATCCGAGGGAGAGCGAGAGGCCTTCCACCTCGGGCCGGGCGGTCCGGTTCCCGAGCCTGGCGCCGATCATTGTTTCCTGTGAATTAGAAGGGCAATCCTACCACGTCGCACGAGGCCATGTGCGCGCCGTCACGGGCCGTTGTGCCTACCGAGATCGGCCAAAAATGGTGGTTGGGTATGGGCGGGACGCCAGGCGGGATGCCCGCCGCGAAGCGGCGTACGCCGATTCGCGCGTCGATTCCGCTCGACGGTGGTCACGCGGTGCGCCGTTACGGCGCCGTCGCGTTCGCTCCCTTCTGCTGTGCGTACCACGCTTCGATCGGCTGGAAGGGACCGTACTTGTGCTGATCCGCCGTGAACGGATCGGCGTACGGACCAAACGGCGCGTCGACCGGCTTCTTCATCCGGTCGGGATAGTCGTTCTCCTTTCCCGGCATGTCCGGGCGGTCGAATGAATTGACGTACGCCGCGACGTCGTAGGCATCGCGGACGGAGATCACGGGGTGATCCCAGGTCGCGCCGAGCGGCATGTTGGCGTGGACGAGCGCCGCCGCGGTGCGCAGGCGCGCGGTCCCGGCTCCGATGTTGTAGCTTCCAGGGCCTCCGAGCGGCGGAGCGACCCACCCTCCACTCTCTCCGGCGCTCATCGCGCGATACCCCGCGCCCTTCGCGCCGTGGCAGTTCTGGCAGACCGCCAGATAGACCTCCTCGCCGCGCGCGAGATCCGCGCGCCGGTTCGGAGGCTCGAAGGCGACGAGACGCAATCCGGCGTTCTCCGCGGGAGTCTGGTCCGAAAGCCATTTCATGTACGCGACGATCGCGCGCATCTCGGGGCTTTCGTCCGCGAGCGCCTTGCCGTTCATGCTCCGCTGCATGCACTCATTGACGCGATCCTCGAGCGTCTCGCTCTTTCCCGAACGATCGCTCCCGCGCGGATACCGCGAGGTGACGCCCATCCACGGGACGCCGTAGGCCTTCGTGCCCGATTCCTGATGACAGTTCCTGCAGGCGAGCTGGTTGGCGCCTCCCGCCGCGAGGACCCGGTGCGTGTCGGTGACCAGGTCGTATCCGTAGCGGATCAGATCGGCGTCGGCCTGTTTCGCCGGGAGCTGGCTCATCGCGGGAACGGTCCAGGGTCGCGGCGGCGCGGCCGTCGCGGTGGGCGCGGCCGCGGTGCGCTTGGCATCCGAGAGCGAGGCCATGAAGCGCGTCAGGACGTCGATCTCCTGGTTCGTGAATTTGCGGTCGAGCTGATGCCAGCCCATGAGGTCGATCGACTCGGCGATCGTCGCGACGTTGCCCGTGTGAAAGTACGGCCCGGTGAGCATGATGTTCCGCAGGACAGGCACCTTGAACACGTACCTGTCCTCGGCGAGCTTCGTCACCTGCTCGCGGCCGGTGTCCTGGGTCGGGAAGGGATGGGCGGAGCCGAGCTGCTGGTAGAGCATGCCGCCGAGGGTCGGGGTGTTGTGGCAGCGGACGCACCCGCTTTTCATGTAGAGCGCGAGCCCGCGCTTCTCGAGCGGCGCGAGAGCGCCGGAGTCCCCCGCGAGATAGAGATCGAAGCGGCTGGGGCTGACGAGCGTGCGCTCGAAGGCGGCGATCGCGCGCGCCATCGTGTCGAACGTGAAGGGGCTCGCTTCGCCGGGAAACGCCTTCCGGAAGTCCGGCTCGTACCCGGCGGCGGCGAGCTGCCTCATCGCCGTGGCTTCGTCGGGGATCGCCATCTCGACGGGATTGAGCACGGGACCCTTCGCCTGTTCGGCGAGATCGGGAGCGCGCCCGTCCCAGAACTGCGCGATCTGGAATCCGGCGTTGAGCACCCCCGGCGAGTTCCGCCCGCCGAGCTGTCCGGTCGCGCCGACCGAGGTCGGCCTCACGTCCGCACCGCCGTGGATGCCGTCGACGCGGTGGCAGGTGTTGCACGACTGAGTCTGATTCACCGAGAGCGCGTTCTCGAAATAGAGGCGGCGCCCGAGCTCGATCTGCTCGGCCGTGTCGTTCTCCGCTCCGGGCATCTTCTCCGGCAGGCGGCCGAAGAGTCCCCGCGCCTGGCGGAGAAGAAGCTGCTCCTCTTTCGCCTCCATCATCGCGTCGCTGGATCGGACGATGAGAGAGGCCGCCGAGGGCGCGTCTTTTCGAGCCGTTTCGGCTCTGGCCGCGGCCGTCGCGAGAGGAACGGATGAGACGAGGAGAACGACGATCGCGAAGAAGAACAGTTTGCGTCGCACCGTATTGGCCTCCTGAGCCGGAAAGTTCTGATTCTCCGGTGCTTGCAACACTGTCACCATTCGGGGCGGCCGGCGCCGTTCGTCACACCCGGGCGATTCAGGTGTCACACGCCGGAGCGACCGCGGAACGACATCGGGCACGGGGGGTAGGAAAAAGCTCGTTCGCGGTACTCCTTCTGAAACGCATCGTGGAGGGTCTCATGCCGAATCCGTTCGTCCCGGTCCACGAAGAGAGCGCCGTTGCCGACGACGCTCCCGGTCACGGTCCCGAGGAGGGGATCGCGCTCTGTCTCTCGGGAGGCGGCTATCGCGCGATGCTCTTCCATCTCGGCGCGCTCTGGTACCTGAGCGACGCCGCGCTCCTCGGCCGGCTCGACCGCATCTCGAGCGTCTCGGGAGGCTCGATCGCCGCCGGGATCCTCGGGGTTCGATGGAAGGAGCTGACGTTCGATGGCGCGGGGAAGGCGATCAACTTCCGCGACCGGGTCGTTCCCGCCGTCGTCCGCGTCGCCTCCCGCACGATCGACAAGGGAGCGATCATCGGCGGCATCCTCACGCCCGGGACGAGCATCGGGGAGAAGCTGATCGCGGCGTATCGCGATCTCGCCTTCGGCTCCGCGACGCTCCAGGCGCTGCCGGACGACCGGGTCGCGGCGGTCGCGGACGCGACGCACGGGCCGCGGTTCGTCATCAACGCGACGAACGTCCAGTCGGGCGTGCTGTTCCGCTTCTCGAAGCCGTACGCCTGGGACTATCGCGTCGGCAAGATCGCGCACCCGGCCATCCCGCTCGCCGAGGCGGTCGCCGCGTCATCGTCGTTTCCGCCGGTGCTCTCGCCGGCGCGACTCGACCTGTCGAACTACGAGTTCGTCGCGGGAAGCGGAACGGATCTGCAGCGGCCTCCCTTCACGACGCGGGCGGTCCTGACGGACGGCGGCGTCTACGACAACCTCGGCCTCGAGACCGCGTTCAAGCGCTACCGCACCCTCCTGGTCAGCGACGCCGGCGCGAGGATGCAGCCGGAGGAGGTGCCCAAGTCGGACTGGGCGCGCCACGCGCTGCGGGTGAACGCTCTGATCGACAGCCAGGTTCGCAGCCTCCGGAAGCGGCAGCTCGTCGGAAGCTTCAAGGCGAAGGAGCGGCAGGGCGCGTACTGGGGGATGTGGACCGATCTCGCCGAATACCCCGACACGATCTCGCTCCCGATGCCTCCCGATCGCGCCGCGGAGCTCGCGCGCGTCCCGACGCGGCTCGCCGCCATGGACGAACCGCTCCGGAATCGTCTCATCAACTTCGGCTACGCGATGGCCGCGCGAGCGGTCCGGGCGTTTCACGACCCCGGCGCGCTGGACCCGGGAGCGTTCCCGCTGCAGGGTGGAATCTGAGGAGGACTCGCGATGAAACGGCTCGAATCGTCCTACATCCAGACGGCTCCTTCGAAGCGGCCGCTGAAGATCTTCTCGTCCGATCCGATCGGCGGCCGCGCGCTGAACCGCATCACGATCGAGGTCAAGAACGACGAATCGATCCAGCCGGGGCCGGTCGGCGACCGCCTCGAGGTCGTCGACTACGACGGCGCGCACGACCGCTTCTATCCGCCGATCGATCTCAACGACCGCGCGATCCTCATGCAGGGCGGGCTCGATCCGACCGAGTCCGACCCGCGATTCCACCAGCAGATGGTCTACGCGGTCGCCACGCGCACGGTGGAGAACTTCGACTTCGCGCTCGGCCGCCGCATCGATCTCCGCCGGCGGAACCGCGAGCGCCTCCGCCTCTACCCTCACGCCTTCCACGGCGCGAACGCGTTCTACGATCCGGACCTCCATGCGGTCCTCTTCGGCTACTTCCGCGCGGACCGGAAGAATCCCGGGCCGAACCTCCCGGGGCAGAACGTCTTCACCTGTCTCTCGCACGACATCGTCGTCCACGAGGTGACGCACGCGCTCGTCCACAGGCTGCGCCGCCACTTCCTCGAGCCGAGCAACCGCGACGTCCTCGCGTTCCACGAGGGGTTCTCCGACATCGTCGCGCTCTTCCAGCACTTCTCGTTTCAGGATCTGTTGCGCGACGAGATCCAGAAGACGCGCACGGACATCCGCACGCCGAACATGCTCGTGCAGATGGCGCGGCAGTTCGGGTTCGCCACCGGCAGGGGACGCGAGCTCCGGTCCGCCCTCGGCAAGGCGGACGCGAGGCTCTACGACACCGTCTTCGAACCGCATCTGCGCGGCGCGATCCTCGTCGCCGCCGTCTTCGACGCCTTCTTCCTCAACTATCAGCAGCGCACGCGCGACCTGATCCGGATCGCGACCGGCGGCACCGGGACGCTCCCCGAGGGAGATCTGCATCCCGACCTGGTGAACCGGGTCGCGAACGAGGCGTCGCGCGCCGCGCAGACGATCCTCACGATGTGCATCCGCGCGTTCGATTACCTCCCGCCGGTCGACATCACGTTCGGGGACTACCTCCGTGCGATGGTGACCGCCGATTACGAGCTCGTCCCCGACGACGAGCTCGGACGCCGCGCCGCGATGATCGAGGCGTTCCGGCGGCGCGGCCTCTATCCGAAGAACGTCGTCTCGCTCGCCGAGGAGTCGCTGCTGTGGGACGAGAACCCGGGCGGCGTTCCTCCTCTCGATCTGCGGACCTTCGAGATGCTCGAGGAACTGACGATCTCGGCGAGCGCCGTGAGCGGCGGTCCGGGCGGGCCGGGAAGGCAGCAGAGACCCGAGTATGCGCAGAGGAGCATGGAGGAGCTCGAGATCAGCGAGGAGGGAGCCGACGTCGGCGTGAGCAAGGCGGCGGCCCAGCAGCTCCACGGGTGGGCGACCGCGAATGCGGCGGCGCTCTACCTCGATCCGGTCAAGACGATCGCGGTGCACGGCTTCCACCCAGTCTTCCGCGTCGCGCCGGACGGCGCGCTCCGGATCGAGCTCGTCGCCCAGTTCGTCCAGCACGACGGCGGGAGGGACGAGCGTTTCGGCGGGATCCCGGTCCGCGGCGGAACGACCGTCGTCGCGGCCGCCGACGGCCAGGTCCGTTACGTCATCGCGAAGCCGCTTCCCTCGGCCGCGATCCCGGCCGAGAAACGGGAGGAAGCGGAATGGCGCGTCGAAGAGCAGCGCGCCTACGTCGAGGCGTGCGACGCGCGCGATCCGCTCCTCCTCTACGGCGGCGACGATTACCGGCGGAACCGGATGCAGTACCGGATGCAGCTCCTCAATCTCCACGGAGGCGCGTGATGGCGACGAAGAAAGCGGCGAAAAAGGCCAGGAAGAAGCCGGCGAAGAAGAAAGCGCCGGCGAAGGGGCCGGCGGGCGCGAGCGTCCACATCCGAATGTACAACGTCGGATTCGGCGACTGCTTTCTGCTGACGATCCCGACCGATGATGGGGCAAAGCGGGTTCTCGTCGACTGCGGGAGCATCGCCGGCCCCACGCACGAGGGCGCCCGGTCCATGGCGAAGGTGGTCCAACAGCTCGTCGCCAGCGTTTCCGAGGGGACCGCGCCGCACATCGACGTGGTGATCGCGACGCACAGGCACAGGGACCACATCTCCGGATTCGACAACGATGTCTGGGGGGACGTCGATGTCGACGAGGTCTGGATGCCGTGGACTGAGGATCCCGAAGATCCGGAAGCGGCGCGGATCCGTGAGATTCAGACGAGCCTCGCGGCGGCGCTCGCGGAGGATTTCGGGAAGCGGAAAGAGGCCCTCGCGGCCTCGGATCCCTTGGCGGCCGAGACGATGGAGGGATTCGAGCAACTCGCGCTCAACGCGTACTCGAACGATGACGCGATGGCGACTCTGCACGAGGGATTCAAGGGACAGCAGGCAGTCAAGCGGCGTTTTCTTCCGGCGCGCGACGGGAGCGGCAAGCCGGTCCGTCGCTTCGAGTCGCCCGCGCTTCCCGGAGTCGTGGTCCACGTCCTCGGCCCTTCGCACGACGAGGAGGTCATCCGCGAGATGGAGCCCCCGGCGGGGAAGAGCTATCTCGGGCTCGCGGCGACGATCGAGGAGGAGGAAGGCTCGCGGCCGGAGCCGTTCAGTCCCGACTGGTGGCTGGACTACGAGCCGTTCGATGTCTCGGCGGACGACCGCGAGCGGATCCGGTCCTTCAGCGACGAGCCTCCGCTGGCCGCCGCGGCGGCGCTCGACGGCGCGGTCAATGGAACGAGTCTCATGCTCGTGCTGCAGATCGGCAAGCTGCATCTGCTCCTCCCGGGCGACGCGCAGTGGGGGACGTGGAGGGCGGCGCTGGACGACGCTGCGGCGCGGCGCGTCCTCGAGCGGACCTCGTTTTACAAGGTGGGCCACCACGGGAGCCACAACGCGACGCCGAAGGAGTTCGTCGAGGATGTCTGCCCCCAGGACGTCTTCGCCATGACCTCGACGCGGCTGATGTCGAAGTGGCCGGACATTCCGCTTCAGGCGTTGATCGACGCCCTCGGAGCGAAGGGGGCGAAGCTCGCGCGGAGCGACGAAGCCGGCAGGGCGCCGGACGAGTACGACATCCGGACGAATGACGCGATCGAGCTGCGCATCCCGATCGGGTGAGGGGGGCGGAAGCGATCCTCGCGCCATGGCTGAATGTGATGTCATCCGCCGCCCGGAGGCCCAGGAGAATAGCCGGGGGTGAGCGAAGCGAGCCCCCGGTTGACGGGCCCGCAGGAATGGGGCGCCCTGAAGGGGCGCCAGGAACCATCATCCGAGCGCCCCTTCAGGGCGCACTATTTCTTTCGCGATCGTATCCGGGGTTCGCGCTTCGCGCTCACCCCCGGCTATTTTCTTGCGCCCTCCGGGCGCTGTCGTACGGCGGGCGAGACGCCTGCTCCCCACGCGCCGGGGCATAGAATCATCGTCATGGCGAAAAGGAAAGAAGGCGAGGGGCGCTTCTACGCCCTGATCGAGAAGCTCTTCAAGGAGATCGACCAGGAAGCGATCCGTGCCGATGTGGTGGCGCTGCAGAAGGCGAAACCGAATCTCTCGCGCGAGCAGATCGCGAGCCGGATGACGAAGAAGGCGGCGGTGCGGGCCGCGAGCGTCGGAGCGGCCGCCGGCGTCCCGGGCGGAGCGCTCGGCGTGCTGGCGATGGCACCCGACATCTTCAACCTCGTCCTCCAGCAGAGCCGCCTGGTCCTCTCGATCGCGTTCCTCTACGGCCAGAAGCCGCATCTGAAAGATCGCTTCCGCGAAGTTCTCGCGACGCTGGCCGTCGCGACGGGCGCTTCGGCCGGAAGACAGGGGATGCGTCTGCTGATCGCGAAAGGGCTCGACAAGGCGGCGGCGGCCCAAGTCGCGAGGAAGATCTTCGGACGTTTCCTCGCCCGCCGGATTCCTTCGATCGCTCCCGTGCTCGGCACCGTGGCGGGCGGCACCATCAACTATCTCTCCATGCGCGCCGTCGGACGGACCGCCGTCGCTTTCTATTCGGAAAAGCAGGCGGCGAGCAGGAAGACGAAAGTGAACGCGCGAAGGAAGGCCGCCTCGAGTCGCGTGGCGTCGTCGGGAAGAGCGTCGCGCTCCATCGATTGTAGACATCACGGGCCGAGCGTCATCCTGAGGAGGCGCCGCGGAGGAGCTGGCCTACCGGGCTGCCGGTGAGCGCCGACGAAGGATCTCGAGATGCGACGGCCGAGGTTGAGGCACCCGACTCGATCTGCGCGTGCTGAGATCCTTCGGTCGCGCGCACCTGCGGGGTGGATCGAACGGTCCGCGCGGCGCTCCCTCAGGATGACGCCGCGATCGGAGCCGTCCTGCGCGTCATCCTGAGGAGGCGCCGCGGAAGAGCTGGTATACCGGGCTGCCGGTGTGCGCCGACGAAGGATCTCAAGATGCGACGGCCGAGGTTCAGGCGCGCGACTCGATCTGCGCGTGCTGAGATCCTTCGGTCGCGCGCCCCTGCGGGGTGGATCGAGCGGTCCGCGCGGCGCCTCCTCAGGATGACGCCGCGATCGGAGCCGTCCCGCGCGTCATCCTGAGGAGGCGGCCTACCGGGCTGCCGGTGTGCGCCGACGAAGGATCTCAAAATCGTGCATCCGAGCTCGAACTGGGTCACCGACCCCCGCTCAGGTCACGCCATTGAGGATTCATGGATTTGATGAGTGCGATCTTCTTGGAGCGCGTCCATCCTTTGATCATCTTTTCGCGTGCGATCCCTTCGAGGGGGTCGAAGAAATCTTTCGAAATAGACGAGCTTCGTGCAATGGTATTGATGCGTGAAAGCATCACCCATCTGTGCTTTCTCTCCGCCACTCTTCGCCGAAGATCGTTCGTGAATCCCGTGTAGAGTAGTCATCGAGTTGTTGGACATCACATAGACGAAGAACTCGACGAGCGTACCGTCAGCGCGCCATCGCAGGGCCATCGCGCCGAGGCTACCTCGGCGAGCCGTTGCTGGCGTTCTTTCTTCCCACAGGAGAGGAGATTGTCGTCCAGAGAAGGCGCGCTCTCTATCGATTGTAGACATCACGGGCCGAGCGTCATCCTGAGGAGGCGCCGCGAAGAGCTGGTATACCGGGCTGCCGGTGAGCGCCGACGAAGGATCTCAAGATGCGACGGCCGAGGTTGAGGCGCGCGACTCGATTGCGCGTGCTGAGGATCCTTCGGTCGCGCGCACCTGCGGGGTGGATCGAACGGTCCGCGCGGCGCTCCCCTCAGGATGACGGCGCGATCGGAGCCGTCCTGCGCGTCATCCTGAGGAGGCGCCGCGGAGGAGCTGGCCTACCGGGCTGCCGGTGAGCGCCGACGAAGGATCTCAAGATGCGACGGCCGAGGTTGAGGCGCGCGACTCGATTGCGCGTGCTGAGATCCTTCGGTCGCGCGCACCTGCGGGGTGGATCGAACGGTCCGCGCGGCGCTCCCTCAGGATGACGCCGCGATCGGAGCCGTCCTGCGCGTCATCCTGAGGAGGCGCCGCGAGGAGCGGTACCGGGCTGCCGGTGAGCGCCGACGAAGGATCTCAAGATGCGACGGCCGAGGTTCAGGCACCCGACTCGATTGCGCGTGCTGAGATCCTTCGGTCGCGCGCACCTGCGGGGTGGATCGAGCGGTCCGCGCGGCGCTCCCTCAGGATGACGCCGCGATCGGAGCCGTCCTGCGCGTCATCCTGAGGAGGCGCCGCGAAGAGCTGGTATACCGGGCTCCCGGTGAGCGCCGACGAAGGATCTCAAGATGCGACGGCCGAGGTTGAGGCGCGCGACTCGATTGCGCGTGCTGAGATCCTTCGGTCGCGCGCACCTGCGGGGTGGATCGAACGGTCCGCGCGGCGCTCCCTCAGGATGACGCCGCGATCGGAGCCGTCCTGCGCGTCATCCTGAGGAGGCGCCGCGGAAGAGCTGGTATACCGGGCTGCCGGTGAGCGCCGACGAAGGATCTCAAGATGCGACGGCCGAGGTTGAGGCACCCGACTCGATTGCGCGTGCTGAGATCCTTCGGTCGCGCGCACCTGCGGGGTGGATCGAACGGTCCGCGCGGCGCTCCCTCAGGATGACGCCGCGATCGGAGCCGTCCTGCGCGTCATCCTGAGGAGGCGCCGCGAAGAGCTGGTATACCGGGCTGCCGGTGTGCGCCGACGAAGGATCTCGAGATGCGACGGCCGAGGTTGAGGCACCCGACTCGATTGCGCGTGCTGAGATCCTTCGGTCGCGCGCACCTGCGGGGTGGATCGAACGGTCCGCGCGGCGCTCCCTCAGGATGACGCCGCGATCGGAGCCGTCCTGCGCGTCATCCTGAGGAGGCGCCGCGGAAGAGCTGGTATACCGGGCTGCCGGTGTGCGCCGACGAAGGATCTCGAGATGCGACGGCCGAGGTTGAGGCACCCGACTCGATTGCGCGTGCTGAGATCCTTCGGTCGCGCGCACCTGCGGGGTGGATCGAACGGTCCGCGCGGCGCTTCCTCAGGATGACGCCGCGATCGGAGCCGTCCCGCGCGTCATCCTGAGGAGGCGCCGCGGAGGAGCTGGCCTACCGGGCTGCCGGTGAGCGCCGACGAAGGATCTCAAGATGCGACGGCCGAGGTTCAGGCGCGCGACTCGATTGCGCGTGCTGAGATCCTTCGGTCGCCCCATCTGCGCCCTCTGATCCTTTTTCCACCGCCGGGACTCTTTCCGTGCGAAGCTGGATCGGAAGATCCGAGCGAAAGGAGATTCCCCATGAACCGATTCTTCCCTGTCAATGAAGGCGTCGTCGACCGGGTAATCCGCGTCCTCATCGGAGCCGCGATCGTCTCGCTCGCGTTCGTCGGACCGAAAACTCCCTGGGCTTACCTCGGCGTGCTGCCGATTCTGACCGGCCTTCTCGGGAGCTGCCCGGCGTACACCCTGCTCGGAATCAGCACATGCCCGATGAAGCCGCCGACGGACGCGGCCACGCCGCGCTGACGTGTCGACAGGGGTTCCGGCGGCCGCAGGCCGCCCTACGGCTGCGCGGGAGCGGGTGCCCGCTGCTGCTCGATCTGCGCGGCCTTCCATCGCATCGACATCAGGATTCGCTGCCGCCCGCTCGGATGGTCGAAGAACAGGAACTCCTCGATCGGCCCCGGCTCGAGCTTCCGATACTCGCCGAGCTTGAGCGAGACCTCGGCGAATCCGTCCGGCTGGCGCGCCGCATTGAGTCCGAAGATGTCCGCTTCCGACTCCTGAACGCGGATGATCGTGTTCGTGACCGGCGTCGCGAAAAAGAAGAAGATGCTGAAGAGAGCCACGAGCAGCGGAAATCCCGCGAGATCCGAAACGCCCTCGATGCCCCAGCGCTCGCCCCAGCGAGCCCGTACCCGCTCGAATCCCCATTGAATGAAGGCGAAGCCGGCGACGATCACGAGGCCGAGCATCAGGATCATTTTCCAGATGTGGTTCAGAGCGTAGTGGCCGATCTCGTGCGCCATCACGGCCTCGATCTCGGGGAGCGACGTGCGGCTCAGCAGGTTGTCATTCAGCGTGATCCGCTGCGTTCCGAGCAGGCCGCTGACGTTCGCGCTGATCCGTTTCGTCTGGCGAGAGGCGTCCACCACCCAGACGCTTTGCGCATCGATGCCGTTCGCGTGAGCCAGACTCAGGATCGGCTCCTTCACTCGGGCGTCGGCGAGCGGCGTGTACTCGTTGAAGAGCGGAGCGATGAACACCGGCCCGATCGCGACGGCGATGATCAGGAACGCGACGAGGACGAGCGCGCCCCGCATCCACCAGGTGGCGGGGTACCGTCGAACGACCGCATAGAGGATCGCGACGAGAATTGCGCCGAAGATCATCCCGACCACGAGCGACTTGGCCCAGTCGCCCATCCAGGCTCCGAAGGTCTGATTCGACAGGTCGTACTGGTGCTCGCGGAAGAACCCGGTGTAGAGCGACCAGGGAAAGAGGACTGCCGAGGTCAGGACGAGGTAGCCGATCCAGTAGAGGAACCGGTGAACCATGGCAAACCGCGTGACGCGGGACGCTCGCTCCCGCATCCAGCGGGAGATCCGAAAGTGCAGCAGTCCCCACGCGACCGCGACACCGAGCAGGAAGGACCAGAGCTGGAGCCAGTAGCCTCCCTCGAAGTAGGCGTCCGACTTCGCTTTCTCCTGCGGGGAGAGTCGATCGAGATAGGCGCGCGTGGCGGCCTCCGGGTCGAATGCGGGCGCACTCTGCGCGAACAGCGGCACGACGAGGACGACCAGGGTCAGCAGAACCGCAGCGGATTTCACCGATGTGCCTCCTCGAGGAACGCGCCGGGAGGCGACGCGACCATTCGATCTTACGACGGGAAGGGATCGGGCGGGCGCCGAGGTCGGGCGGCGCGTCCGACCGTGCCGGAGCCGCGCTCGATCTTGAGACCGGTTCTCTTCCGGGCGCGAGACGGCTAGACTGTCGCGATCATGAAAACGGGTCGCGGGAGCCCGCGAGCTTTGCTCGCGGTGATGCTGGTCGTTGTCTTCTTTCAGCCGGCAGCAGGCCAGTCCATCCGAACCGTCGCCGGCGGTGGAACCGACGATGGAAGGAGCGCCACGGCGGTCGGGCTCTTCGGCCCCTACGGCCTCGCTCTCGACGGAGGAGCTCTCCTCGTGGTGTCGCGCGGCGACAACAAGGTGCGCCGCGTCGACCTGGCCAGCGGCGTCATCACCACCGTGGCAGGAAACGGAGGCAAGGGGTTCACCGGCGACGGGCGTGCCGCCGGGTTCGCGGCCCTCAACAGCCCCGCGCACGTCGCCGTCGACGCCTCGCGCGCCATTTTCATCGCGGACTCGAGCAACGGACGGATCCGGCGCGTCGATGCCGAGACCGGGGTGATCACGACCTTCGCCGGGGGCGGAAATCCCACGGATAGCATAGGTGACGGGCTCCCCGCAACCGGGGCGAGGATGGTCGCGCCCTTCGGCCTGGTGTTCGATCGCGGATTCCTCTACGTCAGCGACGGCGGATTCGAAGCGAACCGGATCCGGAGGATCGATCTCGCGACGGGGATCATCACGACGATCGCGGGAACGGGCCCCGAGGGATTCTCGGGAGACGGCGGTCCGGCGAAGGACGCGCAGCTCGGCCAGCCGCGCGGGCTCGCCGTGGATGCCGGCGGAAACCTCTACATCGCGGACATCGGCAACGGGAGAGTTCGCCGCATCGACTTCGCGACCGGGATCATCACGACCGTTGCGGGCGGCGGCTCGGTGGAAGCAGACGGCTCTCCCGCCACGCAGACCCGGCTCACGTACGTCTCCGCCGTCGCGATCGATCCGGGCGGAAATCTGCTCGTCGCCGCGAACGGAGGCATCCGCCGCGTCGATCGCCAGACGCAGATCGTCTCGACCGTCGCCGCGGGACTCTATCTTCCGTATGGAATCGCCGTGGACGCCGGCGGCGTCATCTACGCGCCCGACCTCGATCGCGCGGTCGTCGAGCGATTCACCCCGGGAAACACGGACGGAACGATCATCGCCGGCGGCGGCATCTATCGCGGCGACGGTCTGCTCGCCACGTCCGCGGTCATCCGAAATCCACAGGGTCTCGCGGTCGACGCCGCGGGAAACCTCTACATCGCGGATCAGGTGCACCGCGTCGTTCGCAGGGTCGGAGCGGACGGCGTGATCTCGACGTTCGCCGGCAACGGCGGAGCGTACGCGGAGGACCACGCGGGCCTTCCCGCGGCGGAGGCTCCGATCGGATTCCCCGACGACGTCGCGGTCCATCCCGCAGGGAACGTCGTGATGATCGCGGACCATCTCAACGGCCGGGTCTGGAAGGTCGAGAACGGAATCGTGACTCCCTTCGCCGGCGGCGGCGCGCCGGGTGACGGAATCGGCGACGGAGGGCCCGCGCGCTCGGCGGCGCTCGATCCCTTCGGCGTCTCGTTCGACACGGCGGGCAACCTCTACATCGCCGACCACTCGCATCATCGCATCCGGAAAGTCGCGACGGACGGCACGATCTCGACGGTCGCGGGAAGCGGTCCGGCGGGCGGGGAGGGGGGATATGCGGGGGACGGGGGTCCGGCGGCGCAGGCGCTCCTGAAGGCGCCATTGAAGGCGGTCGTCGATTCGAGCGGCACCCTCTATATCTCGGATGCGGGCAACGGCGTGATTCGGCGCGTGGTGGGAGGGACGATCAGCACGTGGGCAGGGCATCCGGCGGATGGCGAGGCGCTCGTGGACGACGTCCTCGCGACCGAGGCGAGCCTCGATCCGCAGAGGATCGCCGTCGACGCACAGGGAAACCTCTACATCGCGGACAACGGATTTCATCGCGTGCGCCGGGTCGACGCGGCCACGCAGCGCATCAGCACGATCGCCGGGAGCTCGACCTGGTATCTCGACCCCGGGTTCTCCGGCGACAACGGCCCCGCGAAGAGCGGCGAAACTCAACCTGCAGTACGAGACTTCGGGCGTCGCGGTGGACGCGCGGGGGAACGTGGTCGTCGCGGACACGCTGAACAGCCGCGTGCGAATGATCTCGGGCTGCCTGGAAGTCGCATCGCCGTCGCTCGTCGCGCCCGCCGATCAGCAGGCGGGACTGACGCTCGCGCCCGACGCTCGAATGGGCGCCGGTCCCGGGCGCCTTTCGCTACGATGTCTACCTCTCGACCACGAATCCTCCCGCGACGCTCGCGGCTGCCGATCTCGACGTTCCGTCGGTGACACTCGCCAACCTTCGCCCCGCGACCCGCTATGACTGGCTCGTCGTCGCGAAGGGAGATCCGTTCTGCGCTCCCGTCTCGACACGGACGTCCGCGTCGCGATCCTTCGTGACGGCGGAAGGGTGCTCGGAGCCCGCGCCATTCGCGACGCGCCTGCCCGCGGACGGCTCGTCCGGCGCTCCGTCGACGGTCTCGCTCGAATGGGAGTCTCGCGAAGGAGCGGTCTACGACCTCTACTTCGGGACCTCGTCGCCTCCTCCGCTGCTCGCTTCGAACCTCACGCAGTCTTCACGCGTCGTGAGCGGCCTGGTGGGAGCGACGTACGTCTGGAAGGTCGTCGCGCACGCGGCGTGCGATCCTGCGAGGACGAGCTCGACGCCCGAGAGCCGGTTCACCGTGGCCGCCGCATGCGGGGGGGCCGGAGCGTTCGATCTCGTATCGCCTCCGTCCGCAGCGACCGGCGTGGGGGTCGACGTCGTTCTCTCGTGGGCGGCCTCCGCCGGCGCGACCGGCTACGACCTCTATCTCGGCAGGGGCGCGAATCCTCCTCTCTTCCGATCGGGGCTGGCGGGAACGTCGACGCTCGTGACCGGCCTCGATCCCGGCGTGAGCTGGAGCTGGAAAGTCGTCGCGAACGCCTGCGCCGCGGGCGGCGCACGCGCCTCGGCGCTCTCGACGTTCACGACGGCCGCGGCGTGTCCGTCTCCCGAGCCGACCTCCTTCGTGTTCGCACCCCCGGGGAGCGTCGCGGCCGGAACCACGTACGTGCTCACCTGGAGCGAGGCGAAGGGCCTCGATCCCGACGGCGGATATCTGATCGAGCGCTCGCGCGACGCGCAGTTCGGCGGTGGAGTCGAGGTGCAGTCGACGAGCGCAACGTCCGCGTCGTTCCTCGCTTCCGAGCCGGGGACGTATCACCACCGCGTTCGGCCGGTCGCTTCGTGCAACCCTGCCGCTCCCGGCGCTTTTTCGGCGGTGCGCGCCGTCTCGGCGGTCCGGGACGCTCCGAACGTGGTCTTCTCCACGCTTCCCAACGCCACGATTACGAACCTCGGCGAGCCTCTGGAGGAGAAGAGGACCGCCATCGCGATCGAGAATCTCGGAGCGGAGACCGTTCAGGTCGTCGTGGGGCGGAACGAGCTCGCCTCGGTTCCCTTCTTCACGATCGTCGATCCGGCGGGAGGCGACGCGTTCCTGACGCTCCCGCCCAGAACGCCGAAGGTCCTCGAGATCCGCTTCTCGGGCCCGGCGAACGACGCGGCGGGCTCCTATCAGGGAATCGTCTTCGCCGCATCGCTCGGCGAGGGTCTCCGAGTCACGCCCTACGCCTTCGTCAACCTCAAGATCGGGGGGAGGTCCGGCGCCGCGCCGCAATTCGTGTCCGGCGGCGCGCCCGTCGAGTACGCGGCGTTTCCGGGATGGGACGGGGAGGATGCGACGCGTCCGCCGCTCGAGATCGAGATCAGGAACCCCGGATCGGAGCCGATGGAGCTCGCCGCGGAGATCGGGCCGGAGATCTGGCTCCGGCCCGAGCCGGGATGGAACGCGACACCGATTCCCGCCGGCGCGACGCGGCGCGTGAAGCTCTTCACACAACGGGTCCGGGCGCCGAACGGGCTCCGCGCTGCCGCGGTACACCTTCTTCATGGCGCGCACGCGGGATGGAGGGTCCGCGCGGATTCTCGTTCAGGACGATTCGGTGCCGCGCGCGTCCGAGGGGCGCCTGCCGCTCGGACCGCAGGAGAAGTCGCGCATCGTTCCGCAGCTGTTGAGCGCGACGACGGCGGGCGGGGATCCGCTCGTTTCGATCGTGCGGCTGAGCAACGAGGGAAACGAAGCGATCCAGCTCGACCTCGTCGCGACACCGGAAGGGGCCGACGGATTCGATCGCGGGGCGATCCGCGGACGATCGGTGATCGTTCCACCGAACGACGTGGTCGTTCTGACCGATCCGCTGCGGCAGATCTTCGATCGTTGCGCGGCCCGTTGCCGCGCAGCTCGAAGTGCGCGCAGCCGGCGGACGGATCGGAGCGATCGACGTGAGCGCGAGCGTCGCGCGAAGCGCGGCGGAAACCAGGGGCGGGTACGAAGTCCCGATCTTCGATCGCGGGGAAGGCGCGGGGATCGGCCGATCGCTGATACTCCGCGGGATCCGCAGCGATGCCGGCGCGCGCGCGACCCTCGTCCTCGTCGAGACCTCCGGAACCGAGCAGGCGAGCGCCAGAGTCGTTCTACTGGCGAATGACGGAACCACACTCGGGCAGACTGTCGTCGCGGTGCCACGATACGGGCGGCGCGAGATCCGCGACGTCGCGGCGGCGCTGGCCGGCGGCGCGGCCCTCGAAGCCGCATCGATCCGCGTCACGACCGAATCGGGCGGCGGCATCGTCGCGGCGGTCGCGTTGCTCGTCGGACGCGCGGACGAGCAGGGAGCGGCGGTCGCGGGCACCCTCGAGCCGCTCGCTCCCGAGGCGCGGTCGAACGCTTCTTTCGGAGCGGCGAGCGTCCCTGTGAGCTCGACGCTCGTCTCGGTGATCAGCGGTCCACAGCCGGGCTCGAACGGCGCGCTCTCCTACGACACGATCCTCGGCCTCGCCGCGCCCGCCGGCGTCGACGCTCTCTTCGCGCTGGCCTATTACGCACCGGGTCTCGCCGTCACGCCGCGGCTGAACGTCGCGGTCGGCGCGGGGCGCACGCTCGAGATCCCGGATGCCGTGCGAAGCCTGTTCGGCATCTCGACGTGGAGCAGCGGCCGGATCGTCGTCTCCGGTCCCTCGGACGGAGCGCTCTACGGCAGGCTCGCGACGCGAAGCGGATCCGGGCCGCCGGTGATCACGACCTCGCTCCCGGTGGTGACCTCGACGATGCAGAACCTGACCGGTGGGACGGCTGGGCTTGCAGAAGCCGCTCTATCTCGACGGCATCGACCAGAGCCTCGATCCCGCGGGCGGCAACCGCTGGATCCTTCTGCTGAACGAGGTCGGAGGCGAGGGAAGCGGCGTGATCACGGTGAAGCTCTACGAAGCCGGGAACCGGAGCCGTGCGATCGCGGAGCGCGATGTTCCGATCGGGGCGAACCAGGAGGTGCGGCTCGATACGCTCTTCGCGGAGCTCGGGCTGGAGCTCCCGGAACGGAGCAAGGCGCGCGACGAACGTTCTTTGCGCGGTCGCGGCGAAGAGCGGGAAGATCCGGGTCGCCGCGACGGCGCTGGCGATCGACCGTGCGACGGGGCAAGCCAAGACGCTCGCCCTCGTGCCGACCGGCGGCCCCGTCCCGGCGAGCTCGACGCTGTTGACCCCGGTGACGAGCCCGCAGGGACGCAAACGCCTCGTCACTCGGCCTTGAATCGTGGCGCGTTCGTGGTAGAAGGTCACGGAGTGCAGGAGGGGTGACCTGTGATCCATTCGGTTTCACGAGAGCTTCGCGCTTCCGGCGGAGGAAGTCTTCTCGTACTTTCAGTCGCCGGCCGACTGGATCCGCCTCTACGGTTTCGGCGGCGGAGCCCGGGACCTGGGCGACGGCTGGTTCGCCGTCCCTCTGAAGTCGTTCCCGTTCCCTCTCGTCGCGCGGATGACCGCGGTCGAGCCGGCGCGACTCGCGCGGTGGGAGTTCCGGGGGTTCTGGAAGGGGGAGGGAGAAGTCCGATTCACGCCGTCGGCGGGAGGAGTGACGCTCGAGGGGCACGAGCAGATCTCGGTGCGGTGGCTCCCGCTGATCTCGCGGGCGATCGAGGCGCTCTTCCTCGAGCGCGCGTTTCGCGCGATCTGGGCGCTCGGATGGAAGCGGCTCCGCCGCGCCGGGCGGATCGCCGCCGATCCCGCGGCGCGTTTCTCTCCGGCGTCGCCGCTGCCGGATTTCATCGAGCGGCAGCTCCCGTTCACGAGGCGCACCTGGAGGATCGAGAGCGGCGTCGACGCCGGAAGGCGAATTCATTTCATCGATCAGGGTGACGCGCGCTCCCGGCCTCTCCTCATGCTCCATGGCAATCCGACGTGGAGCTTCCTCTGGAGGAAAGTCATCGCGCAGGTCCCCGAATTCAGGTGCGTCGCTCCCGATCTCCTCGGCCTCGGGCTCTCCGACACGCTGCCTTCGATGCAGGATCACACGCCGGAGCGGCATGCGGACGCGATCGCCCGGCTCGTCGAAGCGCTCGATCTGCGCGGCATCATTCTGGTGGGCCAGGATTGGGGAGGGCCGATCCTGATGTCCGTCGCGGCGCGCCTGCGCGGATCGCGTCTCCGGCGTGCTGCTCGCGAACACGGCCGTGCTCACGCCGTCGCGCGGGCTTCGCTCGCGCTTCCACCGTTTCGCTCGCACTCCTCTCGTCAGCACGCTCGCCTTCCGCGGACTCGGATTTCCGTTGAACGCGCTGCATCGCGTCGCAGGGAGATCCGAGCTCGATCCGCGGCGAGGTGGCGAAGGCGTACAGGTGGCCTTTGCGCGGATGGAAGAGGAGAGTCGCGCCGCTCGCGCTCGCGCGCGATGGTGCCGGACGGCCCGGATCACCCGAGCGTCGCGGAGCTGGAGAGAGGAGAAGCGTGGCTCCGAGCCTTCGAGGGCCCGCTCACGCTCGTCTGGGGCATGCGCGACCCGATCCTCGGCCGCGCCCTCGCGAGGCACGAGCGGGAACTGCCCCGCGCGCGGGTCGTCCGGACCGAGGCGGGGCATTTTCTCCAGGAGGAAGTGCCGGGGATGATCGCGGCGGAGGTGCGGAGGATCGTCGCGGGTTGATTATTGATGGTTGATTGGGGATGCGCGTCCCCTCACCCCTTCCCCTCTCCCCGGAATTCAAGATCCTCTCCCTTGAGCGCGGTTCCAGCCGGGGAGAGGGGTTTGGATTCTCGCGCCACGAGCGACTCTCGATTACCCGGAAGGGTCTTTACCCCTCTCCCCGGCGAGACTGCGCTGGAACTCCGTCCCCAGCATTCCGGGGAGAGGGGAAGGGGTGAGGGGACTCCAGGAGGAAGCTCCTGAAGTGATCGCGGAGGAGGTAAGAGGGCTGGTTCGGCGCTCCTGGCACCAATCGTGTCCGCCGCACTTGATTTTGGCGGCGCATTGACGCTTCCATATCCGAGTCATCCGAAAGTATGAGCGAGGAACTCCCAGCCTCCACGGCGTCGGGCCCGTTTTCGCCGCCCGCAGCGACGATCGCGTTGCTCGCGCCGGGAACGTTCGTCGGTGCCAGATACCGTGTCGACGAAGTCATCGGCACGGGCGGCTACGGCGTCGTCTACCTCGCATTCGACCGCGAGCTGAACCGGAACGTGGCGCTGAAAGTCCTGCGTCCCGAGCGAGCTTCGCCCGAAGGCCTCGCACGGTTTCGTCGCGAGGTCGCCGTCGCGCGGGAGATCTCGAGCCCGAGGCTGGTCCGTGTCTTCGACATCGGAAGCGCCGAGAATGCGATCTACCTCACGATGGAGCATGTCGAGGGCGAGTCGCTGAAGGAGCGGCTGCGCCGAGGGCCGATGTCCATCGACGAGGCGATCGCGACGTCGGTGGCGATCCTCGAAGGGCTCGAGGCACTGCATGCCGCCGGCGTGATCCATCGCGACGTCAAGCCGGGCAACGTGCTCCTGGGAGCGAACGGAGAGGTCAAGCTCGGCGACTTCGGTCTCGCGCGCTCGGGACTCGACGAGTCGAGCCTCACGCACTCGGGCACTCTCCTCGGCACGAGCGAGTACGTTGCGCCCGAGCAGGCTCTCGGAAAAGAGCTCGACCTGCGTAGCGATCTCTATAGCGCCGGGATCGTCATGTACGAGATGCTGACCGGGCTGCCCCCGTTCTCAGCGGAATCAGCTCTCGGCGTGCTTCTCGCGCGGCTGAAGGGTCCCCCGCCGGATCCTCGAAAGATCAGACCGGAGATCCCCGCCTGGCTGGCCCGCGTCGTTTTGCGGCTCCTCGAGCGAAAGCCGGGCGACCGGTATCCGGATGCAGCCGCCGTTCTCCACGATCTCGGCCGGCGTCATGCGCGGTTTCGCATACGTCGGCGGGCTCAGGTTCTTGGCGTCACCGTGCTGGTGCTGCTGGGTTTCGTAGGATTCGTGACGAAAACGCGGCTCGATACCGGAAGGTTCTCCAGGCTCGCGGCGCTATCGGGTGGTGGCATCCAAGCGATCGCGCGAGGCGGTCGAATCCTCTGGACGATGCCGGAGGTCGACCCATCCGTCGCGAGCCGCTACACGCTCGCCCGGATTCGGAAGAACGGGCCTCCGCTGATCGCCACTGTCCTGCGAAACGCCGACGACTGGGATCCGGTTCGAGGACGGGTGATGAGTTTCATCGATCCACAGAGCGGAAGCGTCGTGAAACAGGCATCCCTTCCAGAAGTAGATCGGAGCTTCTCCGAGGAATCGAAGCACTTTTACGTCGACCGTATCGATGCGATCGACCTGAATGAAGATGGGATCGACGAAGTCGTCGGGACATACATAAGCCGGATGGGGATCGGGTCGTACACATTCTTGTATGAGCCGAGCATCGACCGGGCGCGCGACATTTTCCACGGAAGCGGACACCACCGGTTCGTGACGGCGGCCGACCTCGACGCGGATGGCTTGCCAGAGATCGTCCTGAGCGGGATCAACAACCGCCTCGGCTGGTACAACGCGGCCGCAGCGATTCGCCTTGTTCCACCGGTGAATGAGCTCCGTCTTTTCGGTGGATCTGTCTCCCCCGATTTGAGTACAAGCCCATACGAAGAAGAGAGCCTTGTGTGGTATGCCTTGCTTCCCCGAGGACAGTTACAGTGGAACGAGACAGGTAGCTTCGATGGATCGTCGCGTACGCTGACGTTCTCGTTGCGAGGCGGAGCCACCTACCGTTTGTCGTCCGACGGTTTCCTGCGGCACGAGGCGCACTCGAACACGACGAAGGAGGCGGCCGCTCGGTCTCGAAGCTATTCTCATCTTCGCCAAGCTCTCCGTTCCGAGCGCGCCGGGGAGGGCGAGTTCGCCTTGAACTCCATTGAGCGGGCGCTGGCTGAGGCTCGGGAAGCTTCGGACGCGCTATTGATGGAAGCCGTCGAACGGCAGAAGGCGCGCCTCCTCGTGACTTTCGGGCATCTGGCCGAAGGGGAGCGGGCGTTCGAGGCCTTGATGTCGCGATCGGAAAATCGGCCCGAAATCGCTTTCCAGGCTGGGGAAGCGCATCACCTGGCCGGGCGGCTCGACGACGCCATCGGGTGGTACTGGCGAGGTTTCGCAGCCGGGGGCGAGGTCGGCGTCGGACTGCCGAAACCAAGGTTCCTGCAAGGGATGATTCTCGTGCTCGCCGAACAACACCGTTGGGAGGAGGCGCTCGAGGTGGCGGACTCCTACTATGCGGCATACGGTAGTGCAAGCGAGTTTCCCCGGGTGTACCGCGAGTTCATTCTCTGGCGGATGGGGCAGCGGCCCCGGTACGACGCCGTTTTGATCGAATCGAGCCCGGAGGAGCCCCCTCGTTACTGGATGGCGGAGTTCATGAACCTCGATGGGGTCGAGCCGGAGAAACTCCTGCCGATGCTCGAGCCCGTCGAGTGGTCCGCGGAAATTCGTCCCGTCGCGCAGTCCCTCAGAGCGGAAGTCCTGTTCCGGGCCGGACGTGAGGCGGAAGCGGTCGAGGAGGCACGTCGCGCGGCTCTGCTGTGCGAAGGTGAAGCGCGGCGCAGCACCTTCGCGCGAGCCCATCTGGAGCTGGTGAGAGAGCGGCTCGCGCGGATCGAAGAGACCGCGGGTCGATCCAACTAGGAGATCAATGCTCTGTCTCGTCATCCGGCATGGACACTCGATGAGGGAGATTCCGCTTCCCGCCGTCGGCGACCGCCTCGGCTCGGCGCCGGACAACGAAGTGAGCCTTCGCTGCGCGGGTGTCTCGCGACATCATGCCCAGGTCGTCCGCACGAGCGAAGGAATCTCTCTCTCCGATAGGGGATCGAAGAACGGCATCATGTGGAACGGCGCGCGGGTGACCTCCGCGCCCCTGATCCCGGGAGTCGAGCTCGACATCGGTGAAGCGCGGATCACGGTCGAAGACCTTTCCACGTCGGATGTCGTCGCGGCGCTGCGGCTCGATCGGCCGGCTCGCCCGGGATCGGGAAGCGAGACGGGCGAAGCGCGTGAGGAGGGGAGCGGCGTGGAATCGTCGCCGGTCTCCGCGCTCCGCTTTGCGCAGGAGTTGGAGCGGGCGGGAATCGACGCGTCATCTCAATCCTCGATCGAGCGAGTCCGGCGGATCCTCGGAGCGGATGTCGTCATGATCGGGTCGTTGGCGGGCGATGAGATGGCGGTCAGCGGGCTTGCGGGAGCCCTTCCTTCAGAGCGGGAGCTCGATGAGATCGGGAGACGAACGGATCGACTCGCGGGGTGGTCCATCGCCGCGGGAACCGATGGCAGGTTCATCGCCGCCCGGTGTGAGTCGATCGCCTGGAAGTCCGAGTTCCTGGGCTTTCTCGCGGCAAAGCTGCTGGGCGGTGGAACCGCGGCTGCGCTGAAGCAAAACGCACGACTCGCGGTCCCCGAAGAAATGGTCATCGGACCCTCGCAGTCGATGAGGAGACTGATCGCTCAGCTCGAACAGACGGTCCGAGGCGACCTCGACGTCCTGCTGCGGGGCGAGACGGGCACCGGGAAGGAGCTGTTCGCGAAGCTGATCCATGCTTCGGGCCCGACCTCGCGCGGTCCGTTCGTCGCGGTGAACTGTGCGGCGATTCCCGGGGAGATGATGGAAGCGGAGCTCTTCGGCGTGGAGCGGCGGGCGGCCACTGGTGTCGAGCCGAGGAAAGGACTGTTCCGCGAAGCCGACGGCGGCTCGATCCTTCTGGACGAGATCAGCGAGCTGCGCTCGTCGCTTCAGGCGAAGCTCCTTCGCGTGCTCCAGGAGCGGGAGGTGCTCCCCATCGGGGCGGCGCGGCCGCGGCCGCTCTGCTTGCGGGTCATCTCGTCGACGAATCAGGACATCGATCGCTTGGTGCGGGAAGGCCGGTTCCGCCCGGATCTTTTTTTTCGCCTTCGGGGTCTCGAGTTCGTGATTCCTCCGCTGCGCGAGCGGCCCGACGACATTCCTCCGCTTCTTCTGGCGATGGCCTCGCGCGCAGCGCAGAAATACGGCAAGCACGTCTCCGGGGTCACGCAACGGGCGCTCGCCGAGCTGATCGCGCATCCATGGCCGGGGAACGTGCGCGAGCTGAAGATCGCGGTCGAGCGCGCGGTGCTGCTGTGCTCCGATGGAGGAACATTACAGGTTCGCCATTTCGAGCATTTGGCGCAAGCGATCACAACGACGACCATAATGCCAGGGACCTCTCATTCATCCTCTCGGGAAACCATTCTTCAGCCGAAGCTCGACGACGCCGAGCGCAACGCGATCCTCGATGCGCTCCGCCGCGCCAACGGCAACAAGTCGGAGACGGCGCGCCTGCTGGGAATCTCCCGCGCTGCGCTGTACCTCAAGATCAAGCGCCTGAACCTCTGCTGAGCGCAGACACCGAGTTCCATTTACCGCCAAGAGCTCGCGCGTCGGGTTAGTGACAAGTGTCCATTCGACTGAACGACGTCGTCAACGATTGTCAATCGCGCTTGACAGCAACGCTCGCATCTCGATGCTTTTTTGCCTAGAGTCCCCGGCTTTCTCATTGAGCAATCTCGACTTCTCCCGACCAGCTTGGTGGCTCTGATTCCGTGAGTGCTGGGCACCTCGTTTGCGACCGTTGTTCCGTCGATCCAAGACCCATTTTCGAAATCTCGAACACGAGGACGAACGATGTCTCTTAAAGGAGGTCACTTCTCTTCCTCCCCAGTCGCTTCGATGGTGCTCTCCAGCGCGTTGCGACGTCCGCGCAAGGTGCAGGCCGTCCAGATCGGCGACGATAAGCTGAGTTGCGGCGAGATTTTAGAGGAGACGAGAACGCTGGATTAGGGGCCGGCAGAGGTCGACAAGCAGCGGGGAATCAAGGTACCGACATCGCGTCATTCTTGTTCTGCTTACACATTCCGTGACGCTCATGAAGCCGAGAAGCTCATCAGCCAGCGACGCGGTCACATCACGCTCTCAATAATAAGTGCGGGTAGCTTCTGGTTACCTTACAAGCCGATTTGCGTCCTTCCATGGAGGATATATGAAGTGTTTTTTTCATCCGACCATCGATGCCGTCGGAACGTGTTCGCAGTGCGGCAAGGGAACATGCAGAGAGTGCGTCGAGGACGTTGGCGGGACTCTTCTATGCATTACCTGCATGAGCATTCACGAGGAAATCGCGGCTCAGGAAAGCGCCGCTGTTGCCATGGAAGCCGCACAGTCAGCTGAACAAATACAGCGGAAGATACGTCTTCGATTCTTACTCTCGATCGCCGCTTCTATCTTCTTCACTACCATGGCGGCACCCACCGCCTCAAAGGATCCGAGCGCCCCGATCCATGGCCCCCTTCTGTTGACGTTTCCCATCTATTTGATCGGATTTTTCTACGTGATCTGGTCGTGCTGGTGGGGTGTACCTCCCGTTGTTCGTCGTTTCAAGCGTGCTGTTGACGCCTTCTTCGAAAGGACCGGGTGCATTCTCATTGCCAATCCCCTAACGTGGCTTATTTTGATGATGAGTTTCGGCGTCCTTGCGCTGTCCTTCGGTGTTTGGCTCTCCGTGTTGGGCGGTGGCATCTACCAATACCGAAAGGCACTACGACTTCTCATTTCGGTGTCGTCGTCGAAGGATGACGGGGGCGTTCGGCCGAAAACGCCACGCCTTCCTCGTCCTTTAATGGGTGCGATCGCACTCGTGGTCTTTGTGCTTGCGGTCGGAATCTCGATGCTCATCAAGGCTCCCGGAGAGAAGGAGCCACGGTCGACCTCGACTGTCGAGGCAAGTGTCGGTCCGAAGCCGCTTCCGAGGTTGGAGCGTTCTACCTCGTCGCAAACCGCACTTGAGTTCGACGCTAAGACTACGGGACCGGACGATTCGGGGACACCGACGGTAAGTGGGCAAATTTCCCTAGCAGCAGATGATGCAAACGATGAACCGAACGAGCCTAGTGGGCGCCTTAATAACGATTTGAGGCTTCCCAGAAGCGTCCTTCTGCTCCATCTCGAAGAGGGCAGCGGAGTTGAGGATCTTGTTGACTCCAGTGGTAATGGAGTCGCCGCCAGGGCCGTCGGAACCACGGTAGTGGAGGGCCGATCCGGTCATGCAAGACTGCTGCGCAACGATGTTGCGGGGATGGGGACGGAGTACATTACGTTGGGCAACTCAAGGCGCCTTAACCCGACCACAGAGCTCACGTTTGAGGCGTGGATCTATCCGAAATCCGACGCAGAAGGCCTTGTCAACGGAATCCCGATCGTTTCTCGCGAGGACAGCTGGATGGGGGACATTGCCTACATTTTCGAGATGGGCATTCCGCCTTGCGGACTTCATCTATATGACGGCGAACTCAATGTCTGCGCGCCGGATGTTGTGGCTCTAAACAGGTGGTCCCACGTAGCGTTCACGGTGGAATCGAAGGGTTCGACCAAGACTGGACGTATATTCGTGAATGGGAACATTTCGGCGGAGCAAACAGTGGACGGTCGCCTCAAGGCCAACAATCTCACTACGTATATTGGACGCCGGTGGGGCCGAAGTGGTGGCTCCCAGTATAACCGGGGATTCAACGGTGCAATTGACGAGGTCAAATTCTATGACGTTGCCTTGGCGCCCGCTGTCATCAAAACATCTGCAACGACGCTGGAAAGTCGCAGAGTTCAAGAAGCTGTGGAAGCTGGGTCCAAAAGAGCGAACGAAGAAGAATCGGGACAAGCTCGAGGAACAGCGGCAGTCCCGATAGCCGTCACCGTCGAAGAGGGAGAGTTCGAAGGTCACGTCGTCGAGTGCGGCGGAACCGCCAATCCGTTGTACAGCGGGAAAGTGTGCCTGCGTCTCGAAAACGGCGAATTGATTCAAGCCCGGTTCGATGTTCGAAGCGAGCTGTGGGTGCCAACTAGCTCGTATCCTGTTTATCAAACAGCACTAGAACCTGGCGATCGCGTGCGAGTCTTCGTTCGGGACGAACATGCAGACAAGGTGGTAGTCACTCGGCCAAGAATGCCGTAAGTGGGTGTCTTCATGACATTCCCTTATCGCTCCGATGCGGGATCAAACACTAGGCTCCGAACGGAAAACTTTCACTTCCGTTAGTGGAAAGTCGGTGTATTAAAGGTCGTGGGTAATGGCGATGTCGTTGGTGTCGCGGAGGCAGAAAAAGCATCTCGCGGGCAGCGCTCTACCTGAAGATGAGTAGCTTGGGAATCTAGCGAAACTCTGCGCTACCTCCAATCACGTGGACGGCTAGAAATGTTGTGATCTTCAGATCGCGCGTCTGTTGTTTAGACTCGAGCTGTAGCGCGTTGGAGGAACCGGTTGTGCTCTCGATGGATGTGGTCTGTTTCGGCTGCCGTTTTTCGCTTTCTCCGTTGCACCATGTAAAGACTTGCTTCGTAACAACCTGTTGGAGGACCGATGAAACGCCAAGCGCTCCTCGTGTGGATTGCCATCTCCACTGTCATCGGTCCGAGAACGACCTCCGCTCAGGAATTGTTATGCGGCACTGGTCCGTGGCCCGAGCGCAACACGAGGCTGATCGCGTCATACGTCAGGGTTAACGAAGCTCGATCTCTCATCTCTGCGTCCGCCCCGCAAGCAACTATTCGCGATGGCATAAGTATCATCTACGCAGACCAAGAAGTCGCGCCATTCTTCCGACATTTTGACCTCGAAGGTTCTGCTCTGCTGTTTACCCCTGTGGACGACTCTTCGTACCGCGTTACGATCGAAACAGCGCAGCCGGCCGGGTCCACACTCGGCATGCAACTCAAGCCAACCGGGAGCCCGCCAGCCGCGCAGATAACGCTGCCGTGGGACTTCCGCATCTATGACCGTGTGCTCCGCGTCGTGTATGTGCTGCCTTCGTTCGTCTCCATTCAGGCAGAGATTCCGCCTACAAGCGGATTCGTGCAGTACGACGCGATCGAAGCCATTGCGGCGCGCACTCCCGTTATTTCGCCGTTGCTGTCGGCGCAAGCTGACAACGCCCCGATCTACTACCAGCAGAGTATCGATGAGGTGACGATCACGTGGACGTCGTACCAAAACGATGTCAGCGCTACCTTATTCAAGGACGGCCGGATTCGCTTCTCGTATCGTGAAGTCCAGACTCCACTAGGCACAATAGTCATTACCAGCGGCAGCGAAAGTTGGCGATCTCAAACCTGGGCTGACTCCGGTCCACTGGAGTCCAATGTGCCGACGAATGTTCCGGGTGGAGTCGCGCGCCTGTTCGAGATCCGTCGGATTACGGTATCTCGAGTCGCTGATACGGATCTGCTGCGTTTCGTGCTTCAGGTCGGCGGCACCGTGGCTGATGCCCGCCTGACGGGTAGCGACTGGGTCGGTTATGACTTTTCTGTCATCCGGGACCGCAACGCGATTCACGCCCTTCGCGCGTATTTCTCGTCGTCAGGAGAAGGTTTCGAGGAGGACTATTACCAGCGCTCGATTCGCTGTGCCTGTCATCCTCCAACTTTGGCCGTGTCCGCCTCCGGCCAGACGATCACGATCCTCTTTAATCCGCCAGGAGACCTCGGCGAGTTTGACCGCGTCCAGATCGCTCCGACTGCGCGTATCGGCGGTACGAACTACTCTGGGGCGCCAGTCCATCTCTCGCTGCCGACGCCGGTGCACCGAGCCCAGCTGGAAACGGACTTCGGAGCCATCACGGCAGCGGGGATTACGGTTTCGGCCGCGGTTGAGTCGTTTGTAGCGCCTTGGCTGAACTACAACGAAATCGTTGAACGCGTTACGGCTCTTGGTGTTCCAACGGGCAAGCTCGATGTCATCATCGTCGACACAAATTTCCTGAGCGATGACTTCGTGAGGGGTACAGCATTTCACCTTTCGGGGAATTCCGGCGTGGACGGAATAGGAGACCGCTCGACCAGCCGTGCATCGCCGACGCCTGGGATTGTCCGGGGGACCGGAACAACCGGGGTTGGACCGGAACAAGCATGGGTCTTGCTCCATGAGTTCGCGCATCGCTGGCTGTTCGACGTTGTGTATGCCGAGTCTGGAGAGGTCAAGCGTGACCTCCTCAACCAGACGTTCTCCTCTCACCCGGCCAACAGCCTCGATACACGCGCGGCGTTCCCTTTGAAATCTTCGTCCGACTGCTCGGTGATGGGGGGAGGTGTGTTCACGTCCCTCGGCGGCGATTCGTACCGCCTGGAAGTGAAGCCGGCGGGATTCAGCTGGGTCGACCTCTACCTGATGGGTCTCGCCCATGCCAGCGAGGTCCCGCCCACATATGCCGTATTGGGTAGCGTCCCGGACGGGGGCTGGAGGATTGGTCCCAGCAGGATCGTGACTGGCAGCCGAAAAGACGTCTCGATTGAGCAGATCCGGCAGGCGATGGGCCCGCGAGAGCCAGAGGCAACTAGCGTGACAAAGGCATTCACAGTCGGGTATGTGATTATTCAGGATCCCGCGGTCGCGATCACGGAGGAGGAGATCCGGGCGATTAAACAGAAAAGCGCACTGCTTGAATCAGAATTTGCGGCAGCGACCGGAATGAGAGGAAAGATCGAGACCGTCTGGGCTGTACCAAGGACCCGCAGGCGGACGGTGGTCCATTGATGCTTCAAGCCACGTCACTTGCCCGTGTCGCGAAGTAGCTGTTTGCCCGAATGGAGCTCGCGCGGGGCCGCCGCTGGCGTCGACGATGTGACTTCGCCAATTGCTTCGACCCTACCTCGGGATGATACAAAGCGATTTGCCAGATCCAAAGCGCAACCTGACACACAAGAAGTTCGGTCCTGCCGGGGCCGGATGACTCGAGCGGCGCGGACGGTGCGGCACACGGGCCAACGACAATGCGCTCAGAGAGTGCGATGGCTCGCGCAACATGCGGGCAGCAAACCCCTCGCTGAGAACTGACGGCCACTTTACGGCGTCATCGATGGTATGCGCCAGAACCCGGGGGACCGCCGCGCGCAGCGCGGCCCTACTTCACCACCGGCAGCTCGATGAAGCTCGCGTTTCCGGGCGCGTGATACACGCGCTGGGTCGCCTTCACGTAGTCCGCCGGCTTCGCCCAGAAGATGCTCTCCACGAACGTCTGCGGGTTGCGGTCGTAGAGCGGGAACCAGCTCGACTGGATCTGCACCATGATCCGGTGGCCCGGCAGGAAGACGTGGTTCGCCGTCGGGAGCGCGAAGCGATAGAGGAGCGGCTCGCCCGGCGCGAGCGCTTTCGCCGTCTCGAAGCTCTCGCGATAGCGGCCGCGGAAGACGTCGTCCGGAGACCATCAGCTGATAGCCGCCCATCTCCGGCTGCGCTGGCACCTCGTCCGGGTAGACGTCGATCAGCTTCACGACCCAGTCCGAATCGGTGCCGCTCGTCGAGGCGACGAGGTTCGCGACCGGCTCACCCGCGATCTTGACCGGCTCGGTGAGCACGTCCGACACGAACGCGAGGACGTCCGTCCGCCCCGATGCTTCGCGCTGGTCGGTCGTCAGCCACGTCCGCCAGGCGCGGCCGTCGGCGTAGACCGGGCGCGCGATGTACGGCACCGGCTTGGCGGGATCGGAGACGTACTCGGCGAACCGCGCATCCGCTTCCTTCGGCGCGGAGAACCCGAGCTTCATTCCTGCGTGGAGGTAGAGCGGCAGTCGCCTTCGGCGCGCAACCCTCCGCGCATCCGGCCGGCCACGAGCCGAGCCGCAGCCAGCGGTTCGTCCCCGTCTCGAACGCCGTCACGGGCGCGACGCCGTGTTTCGGCGCGCCCTCCTTGAGATAGCTGGTCGAGGAACGGGCGGAGGACGTTCTGCCGGAACCAAAGGGACGTATCGCTGCCGAACTTCACCGCGCCGAGCGCGCTCCCGTCGCCGATCTGCTGGCCGTGGAACCACGGGCCCAGCGACCAGGTAGACCATGTCGTTGTTCGCGTCCTTCGGCTCGATGGCTTCGTAGACCGCCGGCGCGCCGTAGATGTCCTCCTGGTCCCAGAGTCCGTGAACGAGCATCACCGGAACCTTCAGCGGCCGCGCCGCGAGGATCCTGTCGATGGCCTGGTCCTGCCAGAACGCGTCGTACACCGGATGCTCGAGGATCTTCCGCCAGAACCCGGTCTGCTCGAGGCCGCGCTGCCGGCCGAGCTCACCCGCGGTTCCTGCCCTCAGATAGGCGTCGTAGTCGTCGAAGTGCGTCGCCCACCATTTGACGTCGCTCTTCCGCGTCGCTTCCTGGTTGTACATGTACGGCAGATTGATCTGACGGAACGCGCCGTTGTGGAACCAGTCGTCGCCCATCCATCCGTCGACCATCGGATTCATCGGCACGGAGACCTTCAGCGCCGGATGCGGGCTCGATGAGCGCCATGAGCGGGAGAAACCCGTCGTAGGAGATGCCGATGATCCCGACGCGGCCGTTGGACTCGGGGACGTTCTTCACGAGCCACTCGATCGTGTCGTACGTGTCGGTGGAGTGGTCGACCGGGGTCGGATTCTGCGGCCCGCGCGGCGGCCGGTTCATCACGTAATCGCCTTCGGATCCGTGCTTGCCGCGCACGTCCTGGACGACGCGGATGTAGCCCCCCTCGACGATCACGTCCGTCGCGTTGTCGTACCCCTCGAGGACCGACGCGAGATGCGAGCTCTCGGCGTGCGTGGTGAGGCCGTCCGCGTCGTACGGCGTGCGCGTCAGCAGGATCGGCGCGCCCTTCGCTCCCCTGGGAACGAGGATCACCGTGTGCAGCTTCACTCCGTCGCGCATCGGAATCATCACGAGGCGGCGGACGTAGTCCAGGCCGGAGGTGAGGGGCTCGAAGCTCGCGGGGATCTCGCTCGGAAGCGAGGAGTACGTCGCGGGCGGCTTGTCCGCGGCTTTCCTGCTCTGTGCCGGCGAGGGCTGGGCGATCAGCGCCACGACGAGCATCGCCGCGAGCGCTGCGGGAAGGGGAGTGAGTTGCGAGCGCGCCGGGTCGGTGTGTGCGGCTCTGATCTGCGCCATCGTCAGGACCTCCGAGCGGGTTTTGGAAATGCCCGGAGTGTACTCGATGTGCCGTCGCGGTCGTCCGCGGGGCCGCTCAGCAGGGGGGCCTGGTCTCGAGCTCGGAGGTTGCCCGCGGCGGGCGAGCCCGCCCGTCGTTCTCGAGCTCGCGGTGGCGGAGGTCGACGCAATCCCGCACGAGCTCCCCGAGCTCGATCACGTCGAAGGGCTTCGCGATGACGGCCTGGATCCGCCCGGCCGTGGGGGCGAGCGCTTCGAGCTCGGTCGATGCGGTCATCATCAGGACGATCGGGCGCTCCCCGGAAGCCAGCTCGTCCTCGGCGAGGCGCGTGACGAATTCCGCTCCGTCGACGCGCGGCATCATCAGATCGACGAGGATCACGTCATAGCGCGAGCCGCGGACCTTGACGAGAGCGTCGGCGCCGTCCGTCGCTCCGTCGCTGGAGAGTCCCAGCCGCGCGAGGCGGGTCACCATCAATTTTCGAATCGCAGCGTCATCGTCGACGACGAGAACGTCGCGGGTACGGGCAGGCGCCATCTGATGCTCCTGGCCAGGGCTCCACGGGGGACGAATCGACGACGATCTGGTGCGGGCGTACGTCGCCGATGGCAGCGCTCGGACCAAGAAGAAGTCAGGCCGGTTCGAGACGTTGCATGAACGGTGCCCTCGAGGGATGGACTTCGCCCTCGCCGTCTCGTCGTCGCAGCCACCCTTCCGAGGCGAGCTCGTGGATGCGAATGGCTCGCGCGGGACCCGCCTCGCGTACTTGTTCTCCGCACGCCGTTGCGTTAGGTTCCGTTTCGACCTGCTCTCTCGCAGCAGGGAATCCGCAGCGGAGTCGTACGATGCGCGGTCTTCTCGGCCCCCTCCTCGTCGCGCTCGCTCTCGGGCCCGTGGCCGCGAGGGCCGAGCCGGTCCAGTTCTCCGGAAGCATCCGCCTGAGGGCGGAAGCGTGGGGCTGGTTCGAGACTCCCGGCTACGAGGACGATTACGTCTTTCTCGGATCGATGATCCGCGCTTCCGCGAGCCAGAAGCGCGCGAGCTCCGCCTGGCAGATCGAGCTCGCTCAGCCGACGCTCATCGATCTCCCCAACGAGGCGGTCGCGCCCGCTCCGCGCGGACAGCTCGGCCTGGGCGCGAGCTACTTTGCGGCCAATGGCGAAGAGAACCCCGCGGGCCTCTTCGTCAAACAGGCGTGGCTCCGGCTCGATCGCGGCGGCGCAGCCCTCCGTCTCGGCCGCTTCGAGTTCGCGGAAGGCGGCGAAGCCGTTCCGAAGAATGCCGCCCTGGCGGCGATCAAGCAGCAGCGCGTCGCGCAGCGGCTCATCGGCCCGTTCGGCTTCTCTCACGTCGGCCGCAGCTTCGACGGCATTCATGCGACGTGGGGGCGGGGAGCGCACCAGGCGACGCTCGTTGCGGCGCGGCCGACCGCCGGCGCATTCCGGGTCGACGGCGGGAGCGTGCTCGATGACGTCGAGCTCGCGTACGGCGCGCTGACCCGGTCCGAAGCGAATGCGGATATGCGCCTCTTCGCGATGCTCTATCGCGACGATCGGGGACTCCTGAAGACGGACAACCGGCCCGCAGCGCAGCGCAACGCGGACCGGGCCGAGATCGACGTCATCACGCTGGGGGGCCACTACATCCGCCTCTTCGGCGCGAACGACGCTCTGCTGTGGGGCGCGATCCAGACCGGCGACTGGGGGCCGCTCGATCACGGCGCGTACGCATTCGCGGTCGAGGGAGGGCGGCGGTGGGAGGCCGCCTCGCTTCGCGCCGGGATGTTCCTCGGGAGCGGCGATTGCGATCCCGCCGACGGCGATCACGACACGTTCATGCAGATCCTGCCGACGCCCCGCATCTACGCGCGCTTCCCGTTCTACAACGCGATGAACAGCCGCGATGTCTATCTTCTCGGATCGCTGCGGGCCACGGGCTCGCTCCGCGTGACGAGCGAGATCCACCGGCTCCGCCTCGCGACCCTTTCGGACCTCTGGTACGCGGGAGGGGGCGCCTTCGAGGAATCGAGCTTCGGGTTCGCCGGCCGGCCGTCCGGCGGATCGCGCGATCTGGCGACGGTCCTCGATCTCGGTGCGGAGCTCGCGATCGGCAAGAAGACCTCTCTCGGCGCCTACCTCGGGTTGGCTTCCGGCGGCGAGGTCGTCGAATCGATCTACTCGGGGAACGACGCGCGGTACGCGTATCTCGAGCTGACGCGCAGGTTCTAGCGGGTCTGGAGCCTGGGAGGCTGGGAGTCCAGGCGTTTCCGGCGAAGTAGGGGGCCTCCGGCCGACCCCTGTGACGAACCCAATCGGTAACGGACCGGTGCAGCCGGTTCCTACGCGAACCGTGCCCGGATGATCGGCCCACTCACCCGAACAAACGCATGACCTTCACGACGGTCCAGGCGATTCCAGCGCAGATCGGGAACGTCAGGATCCATGCGAAGATGAGCTGCCGCGCGACCTCCCAGCGTACGGCCGTGATCCCCCGCGTCGCTCCGACGCCGACGATCGCGCTCGTGATCGTGTGCGTCGTGCTGAGCGGGATTCCGGCGGCGGTCGCGAGCTGGATCGTCCCCGCGGCGGCGAGCTCTGCGGCGAAACCGTGATGCGTCTCGAGTCTGCTCAGGCGCATCCCCATGGTGCGGATGATTCGCCAGCCGCCGGTCAGGGTCCCGAGCGCCATCACCGCGGCGCAGAGGAAGATCACCCAGAGGGGAATGTCGAAGGTCGGCAGCATCCCGGCCAGCACCAGCGCGAGCGTGAACACGCCCATGAACTTCTGCCCGTCGTTCGAGCCGTGGCTGAGCGCCATGAAGCCGGAAGAACAAATCTGCAGGATGCGGAAGAGCATCCGCGTCCCGGAGATCGTTCTCCGCCGGAAGATCCAGTAGATGGCGACCATGACCCCGTACGCGGCGACGAATCCGAGGACGGTCGAGAAGAGGAGGCCGAGAAGGACTTTGCTCCACCCGCTCCAGACGAGAGCGCCCGGACCCGCGGTTCCGAGGCCGGCTCCGGCGAGGCCCGCGACGAGCGCGTGCGTCTCGCTCGTCGGGATTCCAAAGCGGGCGGCCGCGCTCGACCAGATGATGATGCCGATCATCGCGGCGCCGACGGTCGTCAGATCGATCACGGCTGCGTCGACGATGCCCTTGCCGATCGTCGTCGCGACCTTGGTCCCGATCAGAACGCCGACGAGATTGAGAACGGCCGCCATGATCACGGCCGCGACGGGCGAGAGGGATCGAGTTCCGACGACGGTCGCGATCGCGTTCGGCGAATCTGTCCAGCCGTTCACGAACTCGGCTCCGAGAATCAGGATGAGCACCACGGCGAGTGAAAGATCCACGATCCACGCTCCAGGCCGCGCCCACTCCGCGGTGCCCGGAGACGGCGCGCGCTTCGCCGAAGAGCTTCGGCGTTTCGCGTGAATGTCGGGTGCTGTCTTTGTGAAATCGAAGTAAATTCGGCGAGGGAGCGCAAAGGTCCGTGACGATCATCACGCTCAGCCGGAGGGCGAGCGGCCCGAGCCTCAGCCGCGCCGAACCACGACCAACGTCACGTCATCCTCGACGACCGCGATCCGCATGAGCTGATCCGCGATTCGCGCCGCGGCAGCGCGCGGATGGTCGCCGCGGATGGAAGCTGCGAGCGACTCGGCGCCCGCGATGCCGACCTCCGACCCATCGATCCGCCGAGCCTCGGCGAAGCCGTCGGTGAAGGCGACGAACAGATCGCCGGGCGCGAGCGCGGCGCGGGTCACGCCCCAGCAGCGGTTCGGCAGGATCCCCACGGGCGGGCCGTTGGACGGAAGGCGCTCGAGACCGCCGTCCGCTTTCACGATCAGGGGAAAGGGATGCCCCGCGTTCGCGAGCGCGAGCGATCCATCCGCTTCGAGCCGTCCGGCGACGAGCGTCGCGAATCGATTCGGAGGCATCTCTTCGCGCAGAACCTCGTCGAGCCGGCGGACGACGGAGCAGGGCTCTTTCGGCGGAGCCGGCGCGGCGATCATCGCGTCGAGCTCCTCCTGGATCATCGCCATCCAGACCGCGGACGCCGCCCCCTTCCCCGCGACGTCGCCGAGGGCGAACCAGAGCGTGGAGCCGAGCCGGCGCGCGAACCAGAAGTCCCCGGTGTAGGTGCGGCGCGGGATCGAGATCGCGTGGAAATCGAGGTGCGCGCCGGCGTCCCGGGTGTCCCACCGTTCGGGATACGGGTAGCCGCCACCCAGAGGCGGGCGGCGCGCCCGCGCCACACCCAGGCCCGGATTCACGATGCTTTGCTCAGGGGGCGGCATGCGAGGCACGGTCGGAATCCTTTGCGCGCCGCGTCCTCTTCGTCGTGAAGCGGCACGCGGTTCTCCTCCTTGATCCTCCGCGCGTGGCGGCAGGTGGGGAAGCAGTAGATGTGCGTGGTCGACGAGCCGACGTAGCGAATGTGCTCGCGGGCGAGGCGATCGAGCTCGTCCACCGGCACGCCTTCCTCGCGGAGGAGCGTCCTTTTCATCTCGGGCCCCCATCCGTAGTTCCCGACTCCGCCACCGTTCGGCACGACGCGGTGGCAGGGGAGGATGAGCGGGATCGGATTCCGCGCCATCACGTTGCCGACGGCGCGGATCGCGGCGGGGCGCCCGATCTCGGCGGCGAGCCAGCGGTACGGGCGGACCTCGCCCCGCGGGATCGTGCGGAGCTTGTCGAGGACCGTCCTCTCGAATTCCGTCAGATGCGAGAGGTCGAGCGCGACCTGGCCGGCATCTTCGCCGCGGAGCACGCGCTCGATCGGCGCGCGGAGCGTTTCCGGCACCTCGCTCTCCTCGAGATCTCCGAACCGCTTCATGAACTGCTCCCGGAACTCGCGGGCAGTCCACTCGCCCGTCGTGATCGCACGGATGCCGCGCGAGGAGAAGACCACCCAGATCTTCCGCCCCCCGAAGTCGAACGAGCCGAACGTCTCGCGCACCGCCTCGCAGACGGCCGAGGCGCAGGAGCGCGGCGGTGCGGGAACGAGGCCTTTCGCGAGCGCCGCCAGCCCCTCGATGTCGTGAACCGATTCCTCGCAGCTCGAGCAGCGCCCGAGGTGCTCTTCGACGGCGGCGCGCTCCTCGGGGCGCAGCTCGTCCGTCCTCATCGCGTCGATGTGCGTCAGTACCGTTTTACACCGCATGGTCCACCCCCCGGGATTCGAGCGCGCGACGGAGAAGCTTGAGCGATCGAAAGACTTTTCCCCTCAGCTGCGTCTCGCTCAGGCCCGTCGTCTTCGCGATCTCGCCGTACGGCATTTCCTCCATGAAGCGGAGGAAGATCAGCTCGCGACTCTCGGTCGGCAGCGTCGCGAGCGCCGTCTCGAGCAGCTCGGCGTCCTGCCGCCGTTCGAGATCGCCTCCCACGTCATCCGCGGCCGTGAACGGCCCGATCCGGTTGTCGTCGAACTCCGCGAGCGGCTCGAGCGAGCTGCTCCAGACGCCGCGCCTCCTGTTCAGCGCGAGGTTCCGCGCGATCCGGAAGAGCCACGGCCGGACCGCGAGGCTCTTCGCTCTCTCCTCGTCGTACTGCCGCGTCAGCGCGCGATGCGCCCGGAGAAACGCGTCCTGAACGACTTCCTGCGCGTCGAATGCGTTCTGCAGGATCCGGAAGGCGTAGCCGTAGAGAGGCGGCTCCCACGAGGTGACGAACCGGTCGAATGCTCCCGGCTCACATCGATGAACCGCCAGAGCGAGGTCGTCCGTCGTCGGCTGCCGCGTCAGGGTTTCTCCTCCAGTCCAGCTGTTCCGCACGAAGGATAGAACACGGGGGGGCGGGGGGGCGTTCGCGGGGGTTCCCCCAAAGTGGTTCTCCGTTCTCCGTTCTCCGTTCTCCGTCGCGGGTTTCCGCGCCCGCGCCCGTGCCCGTGCCCGGCTTTCTCCTCTCCGGGCCGCGTCCTTCCTGTCCGCCGCAGCCGGAGCACGGTGAACGGAGTGCGGAGAACGGAGTACCGCCATTCGCCGGCCCCCACCCTCCATTCGCCGACGGGGCGTCGCCCTGCCCGGTTCCCCGCCGTATCTTCCCCACAGATCGAAGGAGCGCTTCATGACAGTCCAGCTCGACGAGCCCCGTCCCACGCTTTCCATCGTCCCGACCAAACTGATTCTCGGGGTCTTCCTGACCCTGGTCGGGATTCTTCTGACGGCCGACAACTTCGACTACGTCGAGGCCGGCGCTTACCTCCGCTGGTGGCCGGCGGTCCTCATCCTCCTCGGCCTTCTCAAGCTGAGGCAGCCGGGGGGGAGAGGGGTCGCCATCTTCCTCCTCGCGGCCGGCGGGTGGATTCTCGCGTTCAACCTCGGTCTCGTCGCGTTCACGATCTTCGACCTCTGGCCGCTGATTCTGATCGCGATCGGAGTCGGATTCGTGCGGAAGGCGCTGAGAGGGGACTCGGCCGACGTGCCGGGCGCGGGCGCGACTGCTCGCGCGGAACATGGCATGGGGGGCCTCGCGATCCTGAGCCAGCGCCGCATCCGCCCGGGCGCCGGATATGCCGGGGGGCGCGTCGGAGCATTCCTGGGGAACTGCCAGCTCGATCTCACCGAGGCGTCGCTCGCGCAGAACCCGACGATCGTCGAAACGATCGCCTTCCTGGGTGGCGTCGAAATTCTGGTCCCTGAAGGGTGGGAAGTCGTCGGCGAGGTCTTTCCTGTGATGGGAGGCTTCGACATGAAGACGGGGCCGGCGGCGGAGCCGAAGAGACAGTTGGTGGTGCGGGGGATGGCCTTCATGGGAGGCGTCGAAGTGAAGAATAGTGGAAGGAGCGGGCGATGAAAGAAGAACTGAGCGGGCCGCGGTGGAGCTCTCTGGTCGGGGGAATCTTCCTGATCGTTTTCGGCGGCCTCTTTCTCGTCGACACGCTGGATCTCGCCGATTTCGGGAGCGTGATCCGCGATTACTGGCCTCTGATCATCGTCGCAGTCGGAGTTCCCAAGCTCTTCGACCGGGAGCGGCGCGGGGGCGGCATCTGGCTCATCGCCGTCGGCATCTGGCTCCAGATCTCGAACCTTGGCCTGTTCGGCCTCGACTGGTCGTCGTCGTGGCCGATTCTTCTGATTCTCGTCGGAGCCGGAATGATTCTCCACGCGATCGTCGACGCGGCATCGAGGGGACGCGAGCAGGGAGAGGGAGGAGGTCCGCATGTCCCGCAGGGATAGGCATCGGTCGCGCTCGCCGTGGGGCCGACTCGTGATGGGTCTGCTGATCGTGACCTTCGGCGTGATCTTCCTCCTCGACCAGTGGGGAGTCGCCGAAGCGGAAGCGCTGATGGATTGGTGGCCGGTCGCGTTTCTGGCATTCGGCCTTGCATCGCTGCTCTCCGGCTCGTTCTTCGCGGCGCTGCTCTGGTTCGCCGTCGGAGCGGTCCTTCTCCTTCCGCGATTCGGGATCGAGACGTTCGGAATCTGGAAGATGCTCGACCTCTGGCCTCTCTTCATCTCGACGGCGGGAGTCGTCCTGATTTGGCAGGCGCTGCGTCCGGCTCCGAAGGACGTCTTCGGCGAGCGCGCGTCGGTCTTCCGCGCCGGCGCCTTCATGTCGGGGAACATGCATTCGATCGGCTCGACGGATTTCCTCGGAGGGGAAGCCGTCGCGTGCATGGGCGGATGCGACATCGACCTGCGCAGGGCCGAGCTTCGCGGTGACGAGGCGGTGATCGACGTGCTGGCGTTCTGGGGAGGTATCGGGATCAAGATCCCTCCGAGCTGGACGGTCGAGAACCACGTTGCCGGAATCCTCGGCTCGCTCGAGGACCGGACCAGCGGAGGAGACGGAAAGAAGCGTCTGATCGTGCGCGGCTCTGCGATCATGGGAGGAGTCGAGGTCACGAACGGATGACTCTGAGCTCGGGAGCGATCCGCGCAGGCGGCGCGCAGGGGCCGCGGAAGGCGGACGCGTATCTGTTCGCCGCGTTCACGCTGGCCGCGCTCATCGCGTCGATCTCGATCGTGGTGCGCGACGCGACGCTGGCGCGCGGGGCGGCGACCGCGTTCGCGCCGTCGCTTCTCTTCGGGGTCTTCGCCGTCGCGGCGCGCTATCCCTCGCGCGCGATGCCTCTCGAGTCGACGCGATGGGCTCTTCTCGCGGGCGTTCATGTCGCGGGCGCGGTGGCCGCCGCTTTTCTCTGGGCGCTCTCCTGGAGGAGCTGGGGCAGGATCCTCGCCGCAGCCGGCGAGGGAGCGGCCCCGATGAGAGGCGGCGAGCTGGCGGCGCCGATCGGGACCGGCATCCTCCTTTATCTCATCGCCGTCATCGCACAGTACCTGCTGATCGAGATCGAACGGTCGGACGCCGCGCGCCAGGCGGCCCTCCGCTCGGAGCTCGCCGCGCGGGAGGCGGAGCTCAAGGCGTTCAAGGCGCAGATCGACCCGCACTTCCTGTTCAACAGCCTCAACGCGATCGCGTCGCTGTGCGGATCGCGGCCGGGCGACGCACGCATCATGGCGCAGCGGCTGGCTGACTTCTTCCGCCTCACGCTCCGCCTCGGAAAGCGCGAGCGGATCCGGCTCGAGGAGGAGATCGAGCTCGCGCGCAAGTATCTCGACATCGAGCAGACGCGCTTCGGGCCGCGCTTCGAAAGCGGGATTTCCTCGAGTCCAGCCGCCACCGCCTGCGGCGTTCCCCCTCTTCTGCTCCAGCCGCTCGTCGAGAACGCCGTCCGCCACGGCATCGCCGGCGTCGTTGCCGGCGGCATGATCCGCATCGAGGCGTCCGTCCTGCGGCGGGCTGCTGAGGATCCGAGTCGCGAATCCCGCCGATCCCGACCGCCCCGCCAGCCGCGGGGAAGGGATCGGCCTCGCGAACGTCCGCGGGCGGCTCGAGGCGAGCTGCCCCGCGGGGCGCGACTCTCCTCGCGCGCGAGAGCGATGGCGTGTTCGAAGCCGTCGTCACGATGGAAGCGAAGCCGCTGACGGGAGAGGCCGAATGAGGGGCACGAGCCGATCCGCGCGATCGTGGTCGACGACGAGCCGCTCGCGCGCGAGCTGATTCGCGAGTACCTCGGCGCGGAGCCGGATGTCGAGCTCGTGGCGGAGTGCGCCAACGGATTCGAAGCGGTCAAGGCCGTCGCCGAGCACGATCCCGACGTCCTGCTGCTCGACATCCAGATGCCGAAGCTCGACGGGTTCGAAGTGCTGGAGCTGCTCGACCGCTCGCCGCTGATCGTCTTCATCACGGCGCACGACGAATATGCGATCCGCGCGTTCGAAGCGCGGGCGCTCGACTACCTCCTCAAGCCGGTCGCGCAGGAGCGATTCCGAAGCGCTCATGGACCGCGTGCGCGGCGAGGTGGCGCGGCTTCGCGGAGGCGGCGCGCCCGGCAGCGGCGGCGCGGCCCGCGGCGCTCGCGGCGCAGCTGCGCCAGCGGCCGCTCGAGCGCGATCCTCGTGCGTCTCGACGAGGGCGGGATCGAAGTCGTTCCGACCTCGAAAGCTCGATTACGTCGAGGCGCAGGACGACTGGGTCGTGCTGGCGACCGGCAGGACGGAAGCTCCGGAAACAGCAGACGCTGCGCGAGCTCGAGGAGCAGCTCGACCCGCGGCGGTTCGTCCGGATCCACCGCTCGTACCTGCTCAACATCGAGCGCCTCCAGCGCGTCGACCTCTACGGCAAGGACAGCCACATCGCCCTGCTCCGCGACGGAACGAAGCTGCCCGTGAGCCGGAGCGGATACGCGCGGTTGCGGGAGATCTTGTAGGCGTTCTCCGTTCTCCGTTCTCCGTTCTTCGTTCTTCGTTCTCCGTGAGGCGCGCAGCGCCGTCATCTTGGTAGCACCCGGCGTGGCGTGAGGCGCATAGCGAGCTCACCATTATTAGCGGTTGCGCTCGCTACGGAACCAAACGTATCGTTGTGATACCGATCACAATGTGATGTGCGCGCCCGGGAGCCCGCCCGAGCGCGCCCCTTTGCCCGCCCATCCCTAGGAAAGCTCGCTCGGATTCGAGGGCTCCGTTCTCCCTCCAGGAGAGCTGTGTCTGCAGAAAAGCCGAGGCGCACGCGGAAGGAGCTCGCATGAAGTCACGTCTCGCGGCATCCCGCCTTCTCGTTTTCGCCACCCTGCTATTTCTGATTCCCCTCGCGGCCGGAGGCGCGAGCGTCGCCGACGCGCGAGGGGCTCTTGCTCGCGAAGACGCTCGAAAACAACTCGCCGAGTACTTCGCGAACGTCAGCCGTAACTCGCCGACGGTGCTCGGAGGGCTCGCGAAGTCTCCGGCGACGATGAAGGCGATCCAGGAGCGGATCGCATCGATGAGCGGAGAAGAGCTGGATCGCTTTCGCACCATGATGGAGCAAAGTCCCGACTGGAAGCTGGCTCCCGAGGCGTTCGCGGCGGCATTTCCGCCGGAAGTGCTCGAGCAGGTTCGGCGGGTCGGGGGGGAGGTTGCGGCCGACGTTCCGGAGGCAGACGCGATGCGGGACGACGTCGCGACCCTCGTCGCGGTGCTCCGTCAGCTGCCCGATGGAAAGCTCGGCGAGCTCGGCATCGACCGCTCGATGCTGGGCGCGCTCGAGCAGACGTTCTCGCAGATGACGCCCGTACAGGCGGCGCTGCTGCACGAGAAGGTCGCCGCCAGCGGATTCGACGCCGGCAGCGCGGCGGCGCTCCGCTCGATGCCCGAGGCGCTGCAGCGCGGCGCGCTGGCGCTGGCGCAGCACGGCCCGCTGACCGCCGACGACCTGCGCGAGCTCGAATCGTTCCGCATTTCGCTCGTCGGGCTGTTCGAACGCATCGCGGCGCTTCCTCCGGACGCGCGGGCGACGCTGAAGGTGGAAGGCATCGGCGCGCAGATCAGCCAGATCGAGAGCGCAACCCCCGACGTGCTGTTCATGGTTCGCCATCACGTCCCGGCCGAAATGATCCGCAAACTCGAGAAGAACGTGGCGTTCCTCGAGGAGACGAGCAATCTGAGCGCGGAAAAGAAGGAGGAGCTCGAGACGTTCCGGGGCGACTTCGTCGACGCGTTCGCGAGCATCGAGGGAAGCGACCGCGCCGAGATCGAGAAGATGATGGGCGCGCTCGATCCCAAGGAGCTCTATCTGCTCCAGAGGCGGATGGCCGCCTTCGGCTCGTGGAAGACGGCGCTGCCGATCCTCTACCAAACGCTGGGATCGCCGGACGTGCGGACCCGGCTCGCGGCGCTCGAAAGCGCGGGAGCGGGGAGCCCCGAGGCGCAGGCGCTCGAGATGTTCCGCGGCGACATGGTCGCTGCGGTGAGGGCGGCGTCGCTGGCGGAGGGGGCGAGCCCGGAGCTCGGAGCTCGCGCGCTTCGGAGCGTCGAGGGGGCCTCGCTCTCGCGGCTCGAGATGATGCGGAGCGCGGTCAGGGGCCTTTCGTCGACGGCGCCTCCGGACGACATGCTGACGGTCGTCGCGATGTACGACGTCGATTTCAACTGCAACGTCAATCTCGGCTGTATCGACTTCGTGGTCGATGAGTGGTGCCTGAGCTTCAGCCTCGATTTCATCTGCAATCCGATCGAGACCGCAATCGAGACAGTCGCGAACGGGATCACCGCGACGGTGAACACGATCGTCGCAACCGCGAGTGCGGCGCTCCAGGCGACGATCAGCACGGTCCAGAACGCTCTCAACGCCGCGATCAGCGCCGTGACGAGCACGGTGAACACCCTCGTCTCCGGGATCCAGGGCGTGGTCAATACGATCTCGAGCTTCATCCAGACGATTCCCGATCTCGCATGGGAAGCCATTCAGAGCGGCGCTCGACTGCTGCTCGACATCGAGAGTCCGCGAACGGAGTCACGGTCCGCGATCTCGTCGCGAGCGGCGCGGAGCACGCGCTCGACTCGATGACGACGCTCTCGGCCTCGCGGGCAAGTGGTGGAACGGCCGTGTCCGACGTTCACGCTGCCGATGATCCCCTGTCCGCCGTCCGGCTTCCACACGCCGTTCGGTGACGTGGGCGACGGCGCGGCCGCGCAGAACTACGGCGCGCTACCGGCTCTGATCGACAACATCGTCGGAATGATCCCCGACACGGAGACGAGTCTCGCGATCAAGATCCCGGCACAGGTCACTCTACATGGCGTTCGATTTCCTCGGCGTCTGCCTCGAGCAGGCGGCTTCGGCCGCGGACGCGGCCGAGGTGACGGCGCGTCACAACCTGGTTCTGACCAGTTTCTCTGGGTTGCAGACGTACATCGGGACCCAGATCGCCGGGATCGCCGCGCAGAGCGGGAGCCAGACGGATGCGCTCGTCGCGAGCATCAACGCGCAGAGCTCGATCATCCAGAATCTGATCAACAACCAGACGAGCACGACACAGGCGCTCGTCAGCAATGAGAGCGACGAAACCGAAGCGCTGGTGAATGCGGAAGCGGACGCGATCCGGGCGTTGCTCGGAAGCGAGTCGACCGACATTCAGAGCGCGGTCGAGGAGTTTCAGACGCTGAACCTGCGGCTGATCGTGGAGCGGGCGCTCCAGGCGGGAGTCGGAAGCGGCCTGATTCTCCTCCAGCTGCCGGAGCCATGGGGCCAGCTGGGGCTGGTGCGCGACACCGTTCAGCAGACGATTCAGGCGATGGCCGCGGCCAACCAGGGCGTCGGCCAGGCCAACCAGCTGTTCGACAAGGGCGTGCAGGCGATGAACGCCGGCAGGTTCAAGGATGCATTCACGCAGTTCGCGATGGCCTATCGCGACGCCACGAAGTAGCGGACGCGAAAGGAGCAGGCTCATGAGAATCCTTCGATTGATCATCCTCATCACGACGCTGTGCCTCGTCGCCCTCCCGATTTCGGCGGCATCGATTCCCGACGCACCGCAGCCGAGGGCGGCCTCCGCGACCGACGCCCGGAAAGAGCTCGCTGCGTATTTCTCGAATCTCGAGCGGAACTCGCCTACCGTCCTGGGCGGACTCGCGAGCTCGCCCGAGGCAATCGAGGCGATCCAGGCCCGCATCGCCTCGATGAGCGATGCGGAGGTCGCGCGCTTTCAGAAGCTGATGAACGAGGCGCCGGACTGGAAGGCGGCGCCGGAGGCAATCGCCGGCGCGTTTCCGCCGGACGTGCTCGAGCAGATCCAGAGGGTGGGGGAGGACTACGCGGCACGGGCGCCGAAAGGCGACCGGATGCGCGAGCGGGCGCGGACGCTGATCACGGTTCTCGAACAGATGCCCGATGCGAAGCTCGCCGAGCTCGGGATCGACCGCAAGCTCGTGAGCTCGCTCGAAGAGACGTTCCGTCGCATGTCGCCTCTGGAGGCGACGATGCTCCAGGCGCGCGCCGGCCAGAAGGCGCCGCTCGACGAAAAGAGCGCCGCGGCGATGAACGCTCTCCCGGTCCAGCTCCAGCGCGGAGCGGCGGCACTCGCGGATCACGGACCGCTGACGGAGGGCGATTTCGAGGAGCTCGAACGCTTCCGCACCGAGCTGATCGCGCTGTTCGCGCGGATCGAGAAGCTTCCACCGGATGCGCGGAGGATGCTCGATGCCGACGCGCTTCAGAAGAAGGTGGCGCAGCTCACGGTCGCGCCGCCGGACGTGCTTTTCATGATGCGGGTCCATATCCCCGACGAGATGCTGTCGACTCTCGAGAGCAGCATCGCGCTGCTCGAGCGCGTCGCGGGGCTCAGCGAAGGAGAGCGGAAGGACCTCGAACGGTTCCGGGACGAGTTCACCGGGACGTTCACCGGAATCGACGGCGACCAGGAGTCGTCGAAGAAGACACGGGAGCTGATGGGGCAGCTCGGACCCGCGGAGCTCTACATGCTCCAGCAGAGGATGGAGCCGCTCGGAGCCTGGCAAGTCTGGCTCCCGGCGTTCTACGAAGGACTCGCGGCGCCGGAACTGCGCGCGCGGGTCGCCTCGGTGCGAGGAGCTTCGGCGGATCCGGAAGCGATCGCGAGAGCGGAGCGGTTCCGCGACGAGGCGTTGGCGTACATCGATGCGGCCGCGGCGCGGCCCGGCGTCGATGAGGCGCTCGCGGGCCGCGCGCGCAAGGCCGTGGCGGAAGCTTCCGTCGAACGGCTCGAGGTGCTCCGCACCGTAGTCGAGAAGATGCCTCAGGCCGCGTCGACGGACGACATGCTCGCCGTCGCTGCCATGGTCGACTTCAACTGCTGGCTCGACCTGCCCTCACCCGCTCCCGACATCAGCCTCGACTTCATCTGCAATCCGATCGAGAGCGCACTCAACACCGTCGAGAGCGCAATCACGGCCACGGCCAACTCGATCCTCGCGGCGGCGCAGGCGGCGATCAATGCCGCGATCAGCACGATGCAGAGCGCGATCCAGTCCTCGATTGCGGCGGTGAACAGCGTCATCGACACCGTGGTCTCGGCGATCACCAGTACGGTCGACAGCATCTGGACGTTCATCCAGACGATTCCGGATCTCGCGTGGGAAGCCATCCAGGCGGCCCTCGATCTGCTGCTCGACATCGAGATCGCCAACGGCGTGACCGTCCGCGATCTCGTCGCGAGCGGCGCGCAGACGGCGCTCACGTCGATGAAGACGCTGGCCGGGCTCTCGGGCACATGGTGGACCGCGGTATCCACGTTCACTCTCCCCCAGATCCCCTGCCCGGCGACCGGTTTCCACACTCCGTTCGGCGATGTCGGCGACGGCGCTGCTGCCGACAATTACGGGCGGTACCGCCTTCTGATCGACGGCATCATCGGCCTGATCCCCGACACGGAAACGAGCCTCGCGATCAAGATTCCCGCGCAGGTTCTCTACATGGCCTTCGACTTTCTCGGAATCTGCCTCGAGCAGGCCGCGGCCGACGCCGACGCGGCGGAGGCGAGCCAGAGGCACTCGCTCGTCCTGACGAACTTCACGAACCTGCAGAGCTTCGTCGGAACGCAGATCGCGGGCCTCGCGAGTCAGGCGGGAGATCAGTCCAGCTTCCTCCTGACCGCGGTCACGACCCAGAGCACTGTCATTCAGAACCTGATCAACAACCAGAGCGGCGCGACCCGCTCCCAGTTCAGCACGAGGAGCAACGCGATTCAGGCGCTCATCCAGGCGGAGAGCAGCGACATCCGCGCGATGATCGGCAGCGAGTCCAGCGACATCCAGGACCAGGTCGAAACCTTCCGGACGCTGAATCTCCGCCTGATCATCGAGCGTGTCCTGCAGGGCGGCGTGGGAGCGGAGGTCGCGCTCCTTCAGCTGCCGGGGCCCGCCGGATATCTCGGGCTGGTTCGAGAAATCGTTCAGATGAGCCTCGACGGCCTCGCCGCGACGCAGCAGGGCTCGGGCCAGGCTCGCAAGCTGTACGACAAGGGAACCGAGCTGGCGGCGGCGGGGAATTACAAGGACGCGTTCAAGCAGTTCGCGATGGCCTACAGGGAAGCGGCGAAGTAACGCAGCTGCCGGATCACCGATTGAAAGGCCGCGCGGGAAACCGCGCGGCCTTTCGTCTTTCGAATCGCCATGCCGTCGCCGCCTACATGCTCCGCGCGATCTCGATCACGTCGGCAAGCACCGAGCTCGCGCTCGGGAGCGAGCCCGCTCCCGGGCCGTAGAGCGCCAGCTCGCCCGCGCCCTTCGCGCGGACGACGATCCCGTTTCCCTCGCCGCGCACCGCGGCGAGAAGATGGTTCCGCGGAAGGATCCGAGGCCCGCAGTCGACGTCGACCGCGCCTCCGTTCCATGTGACCGAAGCGACGTGCCGGACCACATTGCCGTCGCGCGCCGCCGCTTCGATCTCGGCCCGCCCGATGCCGCGGATTCCGGTCCGGCTCTTCCAGCGAATCTGCGCCGCGGGGAAGGCGAGCCGCGCGAGGATCGTGATCTTCTCCGCGGCGTCCGCTCCGTCGATGTCGAGCGTCGGGTCCGCCTCGGCGAACCCGAGCGCCTGCGCCTCCGCGAGCGCCTCGTCGAACGTCGCTCCGCTCTCCTCCATCCGGGAGAGGACGTAGTTGCTCGTCCCGTTGACGATCCCTTCGATCGACTCGATCCGGTCGCCGGCGAGCGCGTCGCGGACGACCCGGATCACCGGGATCGCGCCGCAGACGCTCGCCTCGAAGCCGACGCGCACGCGATGGATGGAAGCGAGGTCGAACAGCTCGCCCCCGCACAGGGCGAGGAGGCGCTTGTTCGCCGTGACCACGTGCCGCCCCGAGCCGAGCGCCTCCCGGACGAGCGTCCGGGCGACGGAGGTCCCTCCGATCAGCTCGACGATGATGTCGGCGCCGTTGCGGAGGACATCCTCCCCCCGGGTCGTGAGCTGGCCCGGCGCAACGTGGGGACGTGGCCGGCCGGCGTCGCGGACGAGGATCCTGGAGATCGAGATTTCCGCCTCCGCTCTCGATCGGATCAGGCTCGCGTTCTCTTCGAGGAGGCGCACGAAGCCGCCTCCGACCACCCCGCACCCCAGAAGGCCGATCTTCAGCTTGCGCACGATTGCACCTCCGCGAGGCGCCGTGCGCGGAGGACGGTTTCCAGCCCCTGGTCGAGCGACTCGATGAGATCGTCCGGGTCCTCGAGTCCGACCGACAGGCGGAGAAGGCCGTCGGCGATGCCGACCTCGCGCCGGACCTCCGGTTCGACGGCGGCGTGCGTCATCGTCGGCGGGTGGCAGAGGAGGCTCTTCACGCCGCCGAGGCTCTCGGCGAGCGTCCAGAGAGGGAGCGAGGTGGTGAGGGCGCGCGTCGTCTCGAGGTCCGCGTCGAGCTCGACGGAGATGATCGCCCCGAAGTCTTCCATCTGCCGCAGGGCGATCTGCGTGGCCGGGGTGAGACGCGAGGCCGGGGTAGTAGACGCGGCTCACCGCGGGATGTCCCTCGAGGTACGCCGCGATGCGGCGCGCGGAGTCGCAGTGCGCGGCGATGCGGAGAGGCAGCGTCTTGATTCCGCGGAGCGTGAGGAAGCAGTCCTGGGGGCCGGGGACCGCGCCGACGGCGTTCTGAAAGAAGCGGAGCAGCTCGTGGACCTCGCCGTCGCGCGAGACGAGCGCGCCGCCGATCGTGTCGCTGTGGCCGTTGATGTACTTGGTGGTCGAATGGACGACGATGTCGGCTCCGAGCGCGAGCGGGTGCTGGAGGATCGGCGTGGCGAACGTGTTGTCGACGACGGTCAGGGCGCCCGCCTCTCGCGCGAGCGAGGCGCACGCGCGGATGTCGGTGACCTTGAGGAGCGGATTCGACGGCGTCTCGAGCCAGAGAAGCTTCGCGCCGCCCGCGCAGAGCCGCGGCGACGGCTGCGGTGTCCGTCGTGTCGACGAACGTGAACTCGACGCCGAGCTTGCGGTAGACCTTCGTGAAGATGCGCCACGCGCCGCCGTAGAGGTCGCGCGTCGAGACGATGCGATCGCCGCTGCTGAGCGTCGCGAGGACGCCGTTGATCGCGGCCATCCCGCTCGCGTACGCGAGCCCGTGCTCGGAACCCTCGAGCTCCGCGATGCAGCGCTCGAGCGCCTCGCGCGTCGGGTGGGCGGTGCGCGCGTACGAGTATCCCTTGTCGACGCCCGGAGACGTCTGCTCGAACGTCGAGGTCTGATAGATGGGGACGGTGACCGCGCCGGTGCGCTCGTCGTTCGGCTGGCCGGCGTGGATGGCGAGAGTGCGAGCCCGATAGCTCATCTGAATTCTCCTTGAATGCGCGCAGCGAAAGGAAGAGAGGGGTCGTGCGGTCAGCACGATCGGCGGCCGGTCAGCCGCGCGCGCATTCGAAGAGCAGACGAGGATCGGGCATGGGAGAAAAGAGAGGAGAGGAACGGGGAAACGAAAACGGCTCGAGCCATCGTTTCGGAGCCTCCAGCTCCGCGTATCGGCAGTGGATGCCGTGGCACCGTGGCGCGTTTCGAATCCGCCTTCTGTTCCCGCGCTCGGTTGCCGGAGTCTCGATGGACTCGCTCTTGATACCGTTAGGAACAGGGCGGCGGTCCCGGGGGACCGCGTGTAAGCGAGCGAGACTAGCGGGTCGGGCGAGGCGGCGTCAAGTCCTCCCCTCTGGGGGCCTCCTCGCCGTTGCGCCAGACTGCTCTGGCGTCAATTCAGCGACAGGCCAAGGTAGATGAGTTTCGGCGTCAGCGGAGAAAAGACGATCGCGTTGATGTCCCGGATACGGCACCGCGGTCCGCTGGTGGATCCCGCCGAAGCGGTCCATGAGGACGAGCGTCGATCCCGGCAGGCCGAAATAGAGGAGCGTGGGGTCCTCCGGATGCGGCGCGAGCGTGAACGCGGATGCGAGCGGCAGTTCGGTCGATCCGCGAAGGACGGGTGCGAAGAGCCGGCCGCTGTTGTTCGAAGAGAGGATGACGTGACGCCCCGGTCCAGAGCCGAGAGGGTCGGCGCCGACGGCCCAGACGTGGCGCGAATCGACCGGCGAGATCGCGACGCGCGAGATCGTCAGCAGAGCGGTGCCCCCGGAGTTCTCCCACGTTGCGCCGTCGTACGTCACCCGCGCGCCGTCTCCGATCGTCCCCGCCACCGCGTGACGGCGGTCGGTTGCCGAAAAGTCGAACGAGGCGACCCCCGTGGGCGCCGGCGCGCCCGGGCGCGCGAGCCACGTCGCCCCCTCGTCGTCGGACCACCAGATGGCCCCGGTCGCGTCCGCGAGCGCGAGCTCGTTCGGATTCGCGCGGCCCGCCGAGAGGTCGACCGGGCGCGTCGTCGGCAGCGTCCGCGTGAGGATCGACGGCCCGATGCGGATCAGCGCGGCGCTCTGCGTCGTCCAGGCGAGCGCGGCCCCGTCCGGCAGCGCGATGAGCCGCATCATCTCGTCGTTGAAGACGATGCGGTGATCGATCCGCCAGGAGCATCCCGAGTCCGTCGAGCGCGTGAGGAGCCGCCCTGGCGTCGCGAGGAGCGTTCCGGGGGTGCTGAGCGGGGTAACGCCGTAAGTCGTGATGCCGTACCCGCTCGCGGGCTCGCGATGCGGCAGAACCGTCTTGCCGCCGTCGGACGAAACCGCGACGGCCGGAATGCCGTCGACCGAGGCGCACAGCGGCAGGTTCGGATCCGCGCGCATCACGAGGCGGCGCCGGGTCGGGCCGGGAGCCGGCTGCGCGAACGAAGGAAGCGAGGCGAGAAGAAGGACGGGGATGAGCCATGTCGGACGCATGACCCGATCATCTTACGCCGGTCCCGCCGGACGGTTGTGCGGCCCGTTACAGACCGCGGGTCACCGCTTCCGGAGGAGCGCGTCGACCGAATAGCGTCCTGCGCCCGCCAGAAGGAAGAGGACCGCGATCGCGAGATAGAAAAACGCAAGCTCCTTCCGGCCGAAGGGGTCGGGTGCATGGCGGATGACCCTGCGGTCGCCATGGTGATCGCGATGAAGAGCGCCGAGAGGCGTGTTGCGAGGCCGAGCGCCCCGTTTCCAGTTCCCTGCGGCTGCGGGGCCCGATCCGCGCGCGAAAATTGGAGAACCGGCCGGGGAGGAGGAGAATCGTGCGCGGACTCGAGGTAATCGAATGAAGGTTCTCCTGGTGGCCGCTCTCGCGCTCGCTCTCCCTCTCGACCTTCGAGGCGAGGCAGATCTCGTGCTCGCCGGCGGAAAGATCTGGACGGGCGATCCCGCGCGCCGCTTCGTCGAAGCCGTCGCGGTGCGCGGCGAGCGGATCGCGGCGGTCGGCTCCTCGGACGAGATCCGGAAGCTCGCCGGCCCGGCCACGCGCGTGATCGAGCTCGAGGGGCGCCTCGTAACGCCCGGGTTCATCGACGGGCACCTCCACTTCACGATGGGCGGATTCGGGCTCTCTCGCGTCCAGCTCCGCGATGCGGCGATCGCCCGAAGAGCTCGCCCGCCGCGATCGGCGAATTCGCGAAGACGCTGCCGAAGGGATCCTGGGTCACTGGGCGGCGACTGGGATCACGAGCTCTGGCCGCGCGCGCGCGCTCCCGGACCGCGGCAGTGATCGACGCGCGTCACGCCGGACCATCCCGTCTTCGTCTCGCGGCTCGACGGCCACATGGCGCTGGCGAACTCCGCCGCGCTCGCGCTCGGCGAAGATCACGCGAGAGACTCCCGATCCGCAGGCGGAACGATCGTCCGCGACGCGAACGGGGAGCCGACCGGCGTGCTCAAGGACGAGGCGATGGACCCGTCTGGAGGACGTCCCCTCGGCCTCGATGGCCGACGAGCGATCGCTGCGGCGCGCGCCGCTCTCGGCGAAGCGCGCGCGCTTCGGCGTCACCGTCGGTCAAGGACGTGTCCGATGGGAAGCCTACGAGGACTTCCGCGCCTACCAGGCACTCGAGCGGGAAGGAGCTCGACCGCGCGGATCGCATCTCACTGCCGATCGCACACGTGGCAGCGGCTGCCGGCGCCGGGCATCGAGAGCGGCGTTCGGCGGCCCGCGCCTCCGCATCGGCGGACTCAAGGGATTCGCGGACGGCTCGCTCGGGTCGTCGACCGCGCGGTTCTCCGAGCCGTATCTCGACGCGACCCGAGAGCCGCGGGCTCCTGATGCCGTCGATGATGGACGGCACGATGGAGCGAGTGGATCGCCGGAGCGGACGAGAACGAGTCTGCAGGTCGCGATCCACGCGATCGGCGACCGCGCGAACGACGAGGTCCTCGGCATCTTCGAGGTCGCCGCGCGGCGAACGGCCCGCGAGACCGCCGGTTCCGCATCGAGCACGCGCAGCATCTGGATCCGAGCCGACGTCGACGCGCTTCGCCGCGCTCGGCGTCATCGCCTCGATGCAGCCGTATCACGCGATCGACGACGGCCGCTGGGCCGAGCGGACGGATCGGCGCGCGAGCGCGCGCGGACGACCTATGCGTTCCGCTCGCTGCTCGACGCCGGCGCGATCCTCGCGTTCGGCTCCGACTGGACCGTGGCGCCGCTCGACCCGCTCCTCGGCATTTACGCCGCGGTCGACACGGCGGACGATCGACGGCAAGAACCCGGGCGGCTGGATTCCCGGAGCAGAAGATCACCGTCGAGGAGGCGCTGCGCGAGCTACACGGCGCGGAACGCGTACGCCATGTTTCTCGAGAAGGAGATCGGAACGATCGCGCCCGGCTACCGCGCCGACATGGTCGTCCTCTCGCGGGACCTCTTCGCGATTCCGCCCGAGCAGATCGAGAAGGTCGACGTCGACGCGACCGTGTTCGATGGAAGGGTGATCTACGAACGACGCGCGGAGTAGCGTCTGGGGCGTCGGAGGCGTCCGGGATTGTGCCCGATTCTCGCGAGCGAAAGCGGCGCGAAGCGCCGCACTTCAAAGCCGAGGATCTGCGGCTGTACCGCTGGCCGCGGCGGTGCTGACCCTCGAAATGGCGACGAGGTCAAGCCAGCGGTACGACCGCGCGGCCGGTGTTTTGGAGTGCGGCGCTCCGCGCCGCTTTCGCGATCGTGCGGCTCAGCGACAGCCCCTGTGAGGCTGGACCCTACTTTCGAACCGCTTTCTCGGCGGCGGACGAGAGGATGCGGTCGTACTCTCCGCTCGGCGGCAGCAGGTAATCCTGGTTGATGTCGTTCACGAGCCGGAAGAGCATGCTCTTGTCCCGAATGCGCACCGGAAGCTGGTCGGGGTCATAGCCCCAGGTCTCCGGCTCGGAGTAGGCGCTGACCTTCTCGAAGAGCATCTGGCGCGGTCTGCCGAGGAGAACGAGCAGACGCCCGCGCGAGCTGAGGGATCCGCGCGCGGCGAGCGCATTGCCGAAGGCCCCGTCCGCGAACGCTACCCGCGCGTCGAACGTCGTCCGGAACTCGTTCTCGGCCGTCTCGGGCGTCGGGTCGCGGCGCGCCCAGAACGTCTCGATGAATTTCTCCCGCTCTTCCTTCGAGGCGAGCGCCTTCCAGCGCGCCTGTTCGTCGGGTAGGGCGAGGTAACGGTACGCGGGCGACTCGGCCCACAAGTCGGCCGATGCCGGCTTCGGCTCTTCGGTCGAGAAGATGCGGTAGCCGGGGTACCGCTTGTCGAAGTCCTGCGACTGGCCGGCCCGGATCGCCTTGACGACTTCGCCGAATGCCGCCACGAACGGCGCCGGATATTGCGCCTTGTCGACCGAGGTCGACTTGGGCAGCTGGACGAGGAACAGCTCGATCTGCTCGCGCGTGCGGCCCTGTGCTTCCATGCCCGAGTACGAGAGCGCGGAGAAGAAGTGGATCGCCGCGAGGGCCTGCTGGCGTGTCGCCGGATCTTCGATCGCGGCCGCGGCCGGAAGGCCTCCCTGCAGGAGGCGCGCGGCGTCTTCGTATTTCTTCTGTTCGAGCGCGGCCTGTCCCTGGCCGACCGCTTCGAGTGCCTTGTCGACCTGGGTGGCCGTCGCGAGCCACAGAACCATGAGAGGGATGATCATCGGATGTCTCCTTGAAGAAAGCGCCGGTTCCGAGGGTATCCGTGCGGATTCGGATTTGGCAAGGACAAGGCGGCCGGCTCGCAGGAGAACCATCCCGCCGGAGCGGGAATGCCCTCCCCCGCGGAAGGGCGACTAGAATCAACCCGTGTCCGCGCCGGCTCTCGAGCTCGTGAACGTCCGGAAACGCTTTGGCGCCCTCACGGCCGTCGACGGGATCACGTTCTCGATCGAGGCGGGGGAGATTTTCGGCTATCTCGGTCCCAACGGCGCGGGGAAAACGACGACACTCCGCATCATCGGAGGCCTCGTCCGCAACGACGAGGGGGAGGTCCGGATCCTCGGCCGGAGCCACCGCGATGCGCGGGCGCGGTGGGCGATGGGGTTTCTCCCGGGGGAGCTGAAGCTGTGGGGGTCGATGCGCGCGGGCGACCTGCTCGATCGCATCGCGCGCTTCCGTCCGGACCGCCCGCCGGTGCTACGCCCGCGCCTGCTCGAGGTGCTGGAAGTCGGCGAGGACGTCCTCCGGAAACGGGTGAAGTTCACCTCGCACGGCACGAAGCAGAAGATCGGAATCATCGCCGCCATGCAGCACGATCCCGATCTTCTGCTTCTGGACGAGCCGACGCTCGGCCTCGACCCGCTCGTGCAGGAGGCCTTTCGCCGGATGCTCCTCGAGTTCGCGGGACGAGGGCGCGCGGTCCTGTTCTCCTCGCACATCCTTCCGGAGGTCGAGGCGATCAGCGGGCGCGTCGCGATCCTCCGCGCGGGGAAGATCGTGGCGCTCGAGAGCGTCGGAGGCCTGCGCGCGGCGACGGTGCGGAGGCTTCGCGTCCGCTTCCGCACCGCGGCGCCCGCCGATCTCGGCACCATCGTCGGGGTGACGCGCGTCGTCGGGCGCGGGCGAGAGGCGGAGCTTTTCATCCATGGTGACGTCAATCCGATGCTGCGGCGGCTCGCGCGGGAGGAGATCGAGGATCTCGTCTTCCCGGAGCCGGAGCTCGAGGACATTTTCATGGCGCATTACCGGGGGGCGGGTGCGTAACCTGCTGCGTCTGCTCGCCGTCCGGAACGGCTTTCTGGTCCTCGTGAGCGCCGCTCTGTTCGGCGTTTTCGAGATCCTGATCTGCGCCGTCGTGACGACGCTCGATCTCGACACCTTTCTGCAGGAGGTGATGAGCGCGGCCCCGCCGTTCTTCAGCGCGATGATCGGCGAGCAGTTCGGCGGGATGACGCTGCGCGGAATCCTCGCCTTCGGATGGAATCATCCCGTCGTCCTCGCCCTCGGAGGGGCGACCGCGATCGTTCTCGGGTCGCGCGCGGTCGCGGGGGAGATCGATGGGGGCGCGGTGGAGCTCCTGATGACGCAGCCGGTGTCGCGCGCGCGGTATTACGCGGCGCACGCGACGTTTGGCGCCGCGGCGCTCGCGCTGCTGACGCTCGCCGGGATCGGCGGCACGCTCGCGGGGCAACGGCTCTACGGGCTCGACCCCTTCGGAGCGCGGGAGCTGGCGCTCGTCGGCTCGGAATACTGGCTGCTGAATCTCGCCTGGTTCGGCCTCGCGCTCGCGTTCTCGGCGCGAGGGCGGGAGGGAGGCGCGGTCGCGACGGCGGTCTTTTTCCTCGCCCTCGCCTCGTACCTGGTGAACGCGATCGGGAGCGTCCTCGACTCGGTCGCCTTCGCCCTCCCCTTTTCTCTCTATTCGTGGTTCTCGCCGAAGGAGATCCTCGTCGAGAGGGTGGCGCAATCCGGCTCGATCGCCGTGCTCGGGTCCGTCGCTCTCCTGGCGGCGCTCGCGGGCGCCGCGATCCTCCAGCGCCGCGACCTGCCGTGAAGCCGGCCGGACCCGCACAGGTGCGTGTGTGAGAAGTCACGGCGGCGCGGGGTGGGGGGCGCGATCCTCGGCGCATGCGTATTCTGATTGCGATCGCGATCGTGCTCGCCGCCGCTCCCTCCCTCGGCCAGAACACCGATATCGAGGCTCTCTCGGGGCTGCAGTTCAACTTTTCGAATCCGGGGGCGCGGTCGCTCGGGATGGGGGGCGCCTTCATCGCGCGCGCCGACGATGCGACGGCGGCGGAGGCGAATCCCGCCGGCCTCACGACCCTCCGGCGGCCGGAGATCGCGATCGACATGCGGGACATGAGGGTCTCGCAGACGATCGAAGTCGGCGGAACGTGGCCCTGGCTCACCTCGATCGAGGTTCCCGCGCGCGATCTCGACATCTCCTTCGCGAGCGTCGTGGTTCCTCTCGGCGACTTCGCGGTCGCCGCATCGTATTCGCGCAAGCTCGATTTTCACAACGAGGTGGACCTCATCGGGCGATACGACACGCCCGCGTTTCACCTGGGCCCATCGGGACTCCTGTCGGCGGACGAATGTGCGGGCGTCGAAGGATGCGGCCGGCACGAGATTTATCCCTTCTCCACGTTCGTGCATGTCGAGCTCGCGAGCTGGTCTCTGACCGGCGCCTGGAAGCGCGGCCCGCTCTCGGTCGGGCTCGGGCTCCGCTACTCCGACTTCGCCGAGGAGACGCGGGTACGGCGGATCGATCTCGATCAGGAAGGGCAGCCGGAGTTCCGCATCGAGCAGATCAACGGCTCGCGCCTGTTCGGAAGCGATCACGACAGCGACGTCACGTTCGTGACCGGGGTGAAATGGGATTTCAGCGAGCGGTGGTCCGCCGGCGCCGTCTATAAGAAGGGGCCGTCGTTCCCTGCGCCGGTGTACGCAGGGCTGGCGGAGGATGGGGACGAGGGGCTCCACCGGATGGGGTCCCCGCGCTTTCACGTTCCGGACGTGGCGGGGGCGGGAGTCAGTTTCCGGCCCGCGCCGCTTCTGACGCTGAGCGCTGATGTCGTCTGGGTCGAGTATTCGAATCTCACCGACGACTTCGTCTCGGTGATCGAGTTCAAATCACCCCAGGACGTGGAGAGCATCCAGGGGTATGGAGTCGACGACGGAATCGAGCCGCATCTCGGCGCGGAGTACTTTTTTCCGTTCGAGGTGCCGCTTGCGCTTCGCGCCGGGTGGTGGCGCGATCCGGCTCACGAGATCGCGTTCGGCGCGCCCGTCCGCTCGGCGCACGACGCCGCGGCCACGATTCTCTTTCCGGGGGGAGACGACGAGGACCATTGGGCGCTCGGCCTGGGCCTCTCCTGGTCGCAGTTTCAGATCGACGTCGCGTTCGACCGCAGCCCCAGCAACAGCGTCGGTTCGCTTTCCATGGTCGTCCGGCGCTGACGGGCATCGCGAAAAATTTTCTTCGCCGGGATGGGCGCGGCCGGATCGCGTGTTCTCCTGAGCCGAAATGAAGAGACTCCGAATCGAGCTGTCTCCTCCGGCGCTCGCGCTCGCCGTCGCCGCGTTCTTCGTTCTCTTCGCGAACGGAGGTTTCTGGAAATCGATCCTCGCCGGTCGCGGCATCGCCAACCCGTCCACCTGGGTTTTCGGGCTCACGACCGCCGCCCTTCTGCTGAGCGTTCATTTCGCGCTCCTCGTGCCGTTCACCTGGCGCCGTCTGCTCCAGCCCTTCCTGACCGTCCTTTTGATCGCGAACGCGATGGCGGTCCATTACATGGATCGATTCAACGTGATCTTCGATTCGTCGATGATGAGGAACATCGTTCAGACGGACGTGAGGGAAGCCTCGGAGCTGATCACGCCGGGGCTCTTCGTCTCGATCTTCCTCTTCGGGGTGCTGCCCGCGGCGCTCGTCTGGATGGTCCGGCTCGAGGATGAGCCGCTGAAGGCCGCCTTTCGGAAGCGCGCGATATACGTTGCGGCAGCGGCGCTGCTCCTCGTCGGCGCGGCGCTGGTCTCCTACAAGAGCTACGCGTCGTTCTTCCGGAATCACAGGGAGGCGCGCTACATGGTGCCGCCGCTCAGTTTCATTGCGTCGGGCGTGGGCGTGGCGCTGGAATCGATGCGCACTCCGGAGGGGCCGCGGATTCCCGTCGGCGAGGACGCCTCGCTCGGGTCCCGCTGGAAGGAGCCGGGGCGGCCGGTGCTCTTCGTGCTCGTCGTGGGGGAGACAGCGAGAGCGGCGCAGTACTCGCTCAACGGCTACGGCCGCGAGACGGATCCGAGCCTCCGGAAGAACGGGGTGATCAACTTCCCGCACGTGGAGGCGTGCGCGACCTCGACGGCCGATTCGCTCCCGTGCATGTTCTCTTCGTTCGCGCGGAGCGACTTCAACGCCGCGAAGGGGAGGCGGTACGAGTCGCTCCTCGACGTGGTTCAGCACGCGGGGTTCCGCGTGGTCTGGCGGGACAACAACTCCGGCTGCAAGCACGCCTGCGACGGCGTGGTCACGCAGCTCCTCGACAAGGAACAGATCGACGGGGTGTGCCAGGGGGGAGAGTGCTTCGACCAGGTGCTGCTGGAAGGGTGGGACGAGCTCACCGCGAAGCCGGGCAATCTGCTCGTGGTGCTCCACCAGAAGGGGAGCCACGGCCCGGCGTACTACAAGCGTTACCCGAAGGCGTTCGAGCGGTTCACGCCGGCGTGCAAGTCGGAGGATTTCGACCAGTGCACGCCGGACGAGATCCGGAACGCGTACGACAACACGATTCTCTACTCCGACTCCATCCTCGGCCAGGTGATCGAGCGGCTCGCCGCGACGCGCGAGTACGACACGGCGATGCTCTTCGTCTCCGACCACGGCGAGTCGCTCGGCGAGCACGGTCTCTATCTGCACGGACTGCCGTCGGCGATCGCTCCCGACACGCAGAAACACGTTCCGCTGATGATCTGGATGTCCCCGGGGTTCGCCTCCCGGTTCCGGATCGATCGAGGCGAGCTCGCCGCGCGCGCGTCCGGGCAATACTCGCACGACAATCTCTTTCACTCGGTTCTCGGAATGCTCGACATCCGCACGAGCGTCTACGACCCCGCGCTCGACTTCACGCGCGAACCGAAGCAAGGGCTCGCGGCGCGGTAGGAAGCGAGGAATCCGGGGGCCGGAAGTCACCGACTCCTCCCTCCCGATTTGATATAGGGCAGGCGGCACGCGTGCCGTCAGGAGCCGCAATGGATGTGGTCTTTCTCTCCCGCCTTCAGTTCGCGCTGACGATCATGTTTCATTACATCTTTCCGCCCCTGACGATCGGGCTCTCCCTGGTCGTGGTCTACCTGATGGGGATGCGGCTCAGGACGGGGGAGGCGATCTACGACACCGCGGCCCGCTTCTGGACGGCGATCTTCGGGCTCACCTTCGCGGTCGGGGTCGCGACGGGGATCGTGATGGAGTTCCAGTTCGGGACGAACTGGGCGGTGTACTCGCGCTTCGTGGGCGACGTGTTCGGCTCCGCGCTGGCGGCCGAGGGGATCTTCGCGTTCTTCCTCGAGTCGGGCTTTCTGGCGGTGCTGATCTTCGGATGGGATCGCGTCTCCCCGCGGTTCCACTTCTTCGCGGCGCTGATGGTCTCGCTCGGATCGATCTTCTCGTCGATCTGGATCACGGTCGCGAACTCGTGGCAGCAGACGCCCGCGGGATTCGTCCTGCGCGAGCACACGGTGAACGGCCGGACGTTCGTGCGCGCGGAGATCACCGATTTCTGGGCGATGGTATTCAGCCCCTCCTCGGTCCACCGGCTCGTCCACGTCTGGTTCGGCGCCTTCGTCCTCGGCGGATTCTTCGTGATGAGCATCGCGGCCTGGTATCTGCTCAAGGGGCGGCACGTCGAGTTCGCGAAGCGCTCGTTCACGGGCGCGCTGATCCTCGCGGCGGTCTTCTCGATCGCGCAGCTCATCTCGGGCGACCTGCAAGCGGTCAACGTCGGCGAGCATCAGCCGGCGAAGCTCGCCGCGTTCGAGGGGTTGTACCGGACCGAGCCCGCGACGCGGCTCCATCTGTTCGGATGGCCCGACGATGCCCGGGGCGAGGTCCGAGCGGGCGTCGCGATCCCGGGGATGCTCTCGTTTCTCCGGTTCCGCGATTTCTCGACGCCCGTCCCGGGCCTCGATCAGCTCGAGGGGACGTGGGGGCGGCCGCCCGTTTGGATCTCGTTCCAGGCGTTCCATCTCATGGTCGCGATCGGAATGCTCTTCATCGCCGCCACTCTGCTCGCGCTCTGGTACCGCTGGCGGGGGACCCTGTTCGAGAAGCGATGGCTCCTCTGGTTCTTCGTGCTCGCCGTCCCGCTCGCGTTCGCGGGGAACGAGCTGGGATGGGTCGCCGCGGAAGTCGGGCGGCAGCCGTGGATCGTCTATCCGGTGATGCAGGCAGGAGAGCTCGTCGGCGGGCTTCGCACGTCCGCGGCCGCCTCGGAGACCGTGACGCCGGCCGAGGTGATCGGATCGATCGCGATGTTCGGCGTGATGTACCTGCTCCTCTTCATCGTCTGGATCACGGTCCTGAACCACAAGATCCAGACGGGGCCGAAGCCGGTCGGCGTCGAGCCGGAAGAGACCTCGGGGCGCGACTACCTCGAGGCCGCGGCGCGGCGTACGGGGCACGAGGAATCGATGACCGAGGCGAAGGAAGGGCCCGGCGCGCCGCCGGCGCGCGGGGTGTAGGGACCGGCTGCGCCGGTCCGTTCTTGTGAGGTGATCCGATGGACCTGAACGTTCTCTGGTTTCTCCTGCTCGGCGTTCTCCTCGCCGGCTACGCGATCCTCGACGGCTTCGACTTCGGCGTCGGCATCCTGGCTCCGCTGGCGCGCGACGACCGCGAGCGGCGGATCGTCATCAACTCGATCGGTCCCCTCTGGGACGGCAACGAAGTCTGGCTCGTCACGTTCGGCGGCGCGATGTTCGCCGCGTTCCCCGAGCTCTACGCGACCGTGTTCTCGGGCTTCTACATCGCGTTCATGCTCGTCCTCTTCGTGCTCATCCTCCGCGCGGTCTCGCTCGAGTTCCGGAGCAAGATGGCCGGGGCGGCGTGGCGGCGCTTCTGGGATTACGGGTTCTTCCTCGCGAGCCTTCTCGCGCCGATCCTCTTCGGCGTCGCGGTCGGCTCGGTGATGGTGGGCGTCCCGGTCGACGAGCGGGGGATCTACGCGGGAGGGTTCTTCGACATCCTCTTTCCGGCGCGGGTGCCGTTCTACCCCGTGCTCGTCGGCCTTCTGACCGCGTCGCTCTTCACGATGCACGGAGCGATCTACCTCTATTTGAAAACCGAGGACGAGCTCCAGCAGCGGATCCGCAGCTGGATGTGGCACGGCTTCGGGACGTTCCTCGTGCTCTACCTGCTCACCACGATCGCCACGCTCGTCACGATCCCGCACGCGATGGAGAACTTCTCCCGCTTCCCGTGGGCGTGGGGGGTGGTCGTCCTGTCGGTGCTCGCGATCGGAAACATTCCGCGCTCGATCGAAAGGGACGCGCCCGGCCAGGCGTTTCTGAGCTCCTCGGTGCTCATTGCGATGCTCATCGGCCTCGTCGGGATCGCGCTCTTTCCGAATGTCCTGGTCTCGAGCCTGGGAGAAGCGAACAGCCTGACGATCTACAACGCCGCCTCCTCGCGGAAGACGCTCGGAATCATGGCGATCATCGCGGCGCTCGGCATGCCGTTCGTCCTCGCGTACACCGCGGTGATCTACTGGACGTTCCGCGGCAAGGTGCGGATCGGGGAGCACAGCTACTGAGTCGGGCGTCTCGGGGTCGGGAGTCGGGGGTCGCGGACGGTGGGGTGCGGGCACCCCACCCACGGCGCCCGTCATAGAATTCGCTTGGAGGAGAGACATGAAGAGGCGACACGCTCACGCGCGCCCTGCGATCGCGCTGCTCGCGCTCACCCTCGCAGCCTTCGCCTCCGCGGCCGACTGGACGGCGCAGGAAGTCGCCGCCCTTCGGAGCGTCGCGAGCGTCGCGATCTCTCCGGACGGCAGCCGCATCGCGTACGTCCTCTCCGTTCCTCGCGATCCGTTCGAAGCGGAGAACGGGCCCGCGTGGGGAGAGCTTCACGTCATCGGGAGCGACGGCGTCTCCCGGCCGTACATCACGGGTGACGTCTCCGTCTCGGCCCTCGCGTGGACGCCGGACGGAAGGTCGGTGTCGTTCCTCGCGAAGCGGGGCAAGGACGAGTTCCGTTGTCTCTACGCGATCGACACGGCCGGCGGCGAGGCGCGAAAAGTGCTCGCGCACGACGCCGACATCGGCTCGTACAGCTGGAGCCCCGACGGGAAGCGGGTGGCGTTCCTCGCGAACGAAGCCGCCGCGACGGAAAGAAAGGACCTCGAGAAGAAGGGATTCACGGCGAAGGTGTACGAAGAGACTGCGCGGCCCGACCGGATCTGGATCGCGGCGCCCGCAGGTGACGCGAAGGCGAAGGTCCTCGAGGTCGCCGGCTCAGCCTCGGAGCTGCAATGGGGGCCGTCGGGATCGACGATCGCCGTGGCGCTCGCGCCGACGTCGCTGGTCGATCAGAGTTACACGAGCCGTCGCGTTCACATCATCGACGTCTCCAGCGGGAAGGTCCTCGTGAAGACGGCGAACCCAGGCAAGCTCGGCTCCCTCGCCTGGAGCGCCGACGGGAAGAATGTCGCGTTCGTCTCGGGGGCCGACGAGAACGACCCGGCGGCCGGGCGCCTCATGGTGGCGTCGGCGACGTCGGGCGAGTTCCGCGACATCCTCCCCGGCTGGGAGGGGAGCGCTCATGCGATCGGTTGGAGCGATGCGGACACGCTTCTCTACGTCGGCGACGAGGGAGCATGGTCCTCGCTGGCCGAGGTCGATCTCGATGGGAAGCGCCGGACGCTGATCGCAAACGGCTCGCAGCCGATCCTCGGCTCGTTCTCTCTCTCGAAGGACGGATCCGCGGCGGCGTTCCTCGCGAGCTCTCCTTCGCATCCGGCGGAGGTCTTCACGTGGCGCCGAGGCGGCGTGCTCGCGCGCGCGACGAACAGCAACCCCCGCCTCGCCGAGCTGCCGCTCGCTCCCCAGGAGCTGGTCCGTTACAAGGCCCGCGACGGGCTCGAGATCGAAGGCCTCCTGATCCGCCCGCTGAACGAGAAGAAGGGAGAGCGCTACCCGCTCATCGTCACCGTCCACGGTGGGCCGGAGGCCCACTACCGGAACGAGTGGCTGACCAGCTACTCGAACCCGGGGCAGCTCGGCGCGGCCCGCGGGTTCGCGGTCTTCTACCAGAACTACCGCGGCAGCACGGGGCGCGGAGTCGCCTTCTCGAAGATGAGCCAGAAGGACCCGGCCGGGAAGGAGTTCGATGACCTCGTCGACGGCGTCGATCACCTGATCGCGTCGGGGCTGGTCGACCGAACGAAAGTCGGCGTCACCGGCGGCTCCTACGGCGGCTACGCTACCGGATGGATGTCGACGTACTACAGCGACCGATTCGCCGCCGGCGTCATGTTCGTCGGCATCAGCGATCTCGTCTCGAAGTGGGGGACGACCGACATTCCGCAGGAGGAGCTCGACGTCCACGCGCGCCAGTATCCGTGGGAGAACTGGCAGTTCTTTCTCGAGCGAAGCCCGATCTACTACGCCGACCGGTCGAAGACTCCGCTGCTCATCCTCGCGGGGGAGGCGGACACGCGCGTCTTTCCGGGGCAGTCGATCGAGCTCTACCGGCACCTCAAGGAGAGGGGACAGGCCCCCGTTCGCCTCGTGCTCTATCCCGGCGAGGGACACGGCAACCGCCTCGCCGCCGCACGGCTCGACTTCACGCTTCGGATGATGCAGTGGTTCGAGCATTACCTGAAGGGGAGCGGCGGAGCGCCGCCGGCGCCGGAGGTGGAGTACACAGCGAAGTAGGAAGTCGGAAGCAGGAAGAGTCAGGAACCGCGATCCGCGTGGCCTCGTCCGTGAGACGGAGAACGGGCGCCGCTAGGCCAATTCCTCGACTGAAGCGAGGGCCCGCGCTGCGCCCTGAGCCGGGTGACATGTCGCGGACCTCCTTAGTTCCTATTTCCTACGTCCCTACGGTCACGCGCTCGCCTGCTTGTAGGCCGCGGCGTAACGCTTCGACGCTTCGGGATCTTCGGTGACCTTCCGGATCGCGGTCTCGAACGTGTGCTGGTCGAGGCCGTGCTCCGAGAGGATCTGGTCCGCGCGATCGGGGTTCTTCTTGAGCTCCGCTCCGAGTTTTCCGAGGTCCTCGGGCGAGAGGTCCTTCGCCGCGACGGCCGCGGTGGCGGGTTTCTCGTCCCCGGTCGCCGCGGTCCGGCCCTGATTGCAGGCGCCCGCGAGAGCGAGCGACAGAACGAATGTCAACAGAAGTGCTCTTCTCATCGGTCTATCCTTTCCCTTTTCCCTTGCCCGAGTTTCCCTTGCCTGGTTTTTCGCCACCCTGATTCCCGCCCGCGTTGCCGCGAGCCTTTTCGGGCCGCGCAGCGGCGGCATCGCCGCCTCGTCCTTTGTCAGGGCGCTCGACGGCCGCGGGAGGTCCGGGGTTGTTTCGCTTCTCATCGCCGCGCCCGCGAGCCTTCTCGGGCGGCGGGTCTCGCCGCTCCACGGCGCGGTCCCGATCGATCGTGCGACCGTCGTTTCCGCGTCCCGGCTTCGTGCCGTGTACGACCTCCGCTCCGGTCTGCAGCCCGAGCTGCTTTTTCAGTTGTCCGGGAGGACCGCCGTGCGGATGGTCGCGAACGACAGCCGGAAAATAGGTCCGATCGACGACGTACACCGGCTCGGAAACGCGGATGACGTCGAGATCGTCCGCGCCGTACGAACGGAGCTGCTGCGCGAGCGCGAGGGCGTACGCGTCACGGCGGAGGTCGCGCATGTCCGTGGTCACGTAGCGGATGAATACGGGGCGCGCCGCGTCGTCGAGAAGGACGACGGGCGAATAGCGCACCAGCTCGACGAACTGCACCGGCGGAACCTCGGCGCGATTCATCGCCGAGAGGAGGCTGATGAAGTCCTGCATCGGGACGTTCGTCAGCTCGGCGACCGCCGCGACCGCCAGGGGCATCGCGACGAGCGCGAGCGGATCGAGCCCGAAGCGGTTGACGACGAGACGCGGAAGGACCGGCTGGTTCTCGACGACGACGAGACGGGGCGCGGCGTAGTCGAACTGCTGCACTCCGTAGGGCCGGTAGCGATCCTGAATGTCGAGAACGAGGGCGTCGCCGACGAGCCCGCCATCGACGCGCGTGTTGACGTAGGTGACGAATGGCGGATCGTAAGTTCTGTCGACGATCGCCACGGGCGCATAGCGGACGACCTCGACGAACTGAGGCGGCGGAACGCTCGCGCGATTGAGGGCGGTCACCAGATTGACGACGTCTCGCGTCGGGACATCGGCAACCTGGGCGACCGCGGCGACGGCGAGCGGCATGGCGACGAGCGCGAGAAGATCGTTGGTTTCGAGCGCCGCTCCCGTCTGTGGAAGAGCGAGCGCGATCAGCAAAGCGAGTGCGGTTGTTTTCATCGGGATCCTTTCTGGCGGATCTGGCGGACGCTGCTGCCGCCCACGCGCGATGAGCGGAGTGCAAATAACGATCCGCAGCGTCGTGAGACCGCTTGGGGTGGAGCCAGCGGGATGGCCCCATGTCATCCCGAGCGTAGCGATCTGGGCGGGGGCTGCGAAGGACGTGGGGCCCGTGCGTGGCGGGATGACCTGCGTCCGCCGCCTTCGAGAGCGATACTCGGCAAACGTGCCGATTCACGCCGTCGCGTACAGCGCGCGCCACGCCCACCCAGAGACGATGACTTCTCGCCAGATCAGTGCGGAAGAGGCCGCTTCAGTCCCGGATCGCGAGCGCCTCGGCGAGCGGCAGGGGGTCCTTCGATTTCATCTCGGCGATCCAGCCGCGCGCCTTTGCGTCCGGTTTCATCAGATCGACGAGGGCATCCGTGACATCGACGTACTCGACGGACGGATCGTGCCATGCGATCTCCCACTTCGACACGATCAGCGAGACGCCCGCGTCTTTTGCCACGGCTGCCAACCGGTCGCTGAGCGCGGCGGTGAGATTCAGAATCGATCCGTTGCTGAAGACCTGCTGATGCATGAGCTGCTGTTGCGCGGGCCCGAGAGCCTCGAGCTCGCCGATGCGCGCCCGATCGTTTCGCTCTTTGGCGGAACGAAGCTCCGCGAAGAGGGCTCCGATTTCCTTCCGCCCGTCGTCCGAGTTGTACCAGGCGAGGGCGACGGCGCGGGAATCGAATGTGCCGATGCGGAGGGTCTGTGCGTTTGCGATTCGGGAAGGGAGAGTGATGGCGAGGATGAGCGCGGCGGTGAGGAGGGAAGTTCGCATGTCGTCGGCCTCCGTTTCGTGGAGCGACTGGCTCCGCGATCGTGTGACGCCGCCCCATGGCTCCGTTACACGGCTCGATTAACGTCGTTTCTTTCCCGCGCCTGCCCCACCCGGCCCCCGCTTCGGGCCTTTTTTCGGGCCGACGAATTTCGAGTAGAACGCGCCGGGGGCGCCTTCGCGCGAGGGGCCGCCGCGCTCGAACTTGGGGTTCACCGGGCGCGCGGAACGGTCGCTCGCCCCCTTGCGGTGCGGGCGCGCCGGAGCGTCGGAGCGGAAACGGGGAGCGGCGTCCGCGCGGCTGCGGGGAGCCGCGTCGCGGCTGGGACGATCCTGGCCGTACGGGGGCCTGGGGCGCGGCGGACCGCCGGGACGAGGCCTCTCGCCGGGTGCGGCGTTGCGCTCGGGGCGCGGCTTCTCGTACGGAGGACGCGAAGGCGCCGGGGGGCGAGGCCTCTCGCCGGCCGCGGCGTTGCGGTCGGGGCGCGGTTTTCCGTACGGAGGGCGTGCCGGCCGCGCAGCCGATGCGGAGTCCTCGCGCGGACGGGGACGCGGCCGTGGCGCGGGGGCGCCTTCGCCCGCGATCCGGACGCTCAGGTCGCGGCCGCGGAACATGGCGCCTGCCATTTTTTCGACGATGTGGCGACCCCGCTCGGCGGGAACGGAAACGGTGGTGCGGTCCTCGCCGATCTCGATCGGGCCGATCTCGCGCCCCGGGATGTCGGCTTCATTCGCGATGGAGCCGACGATGTCGGCGGGGCGGATCCCGTCGCGGCTTCCGACTCCGATCTCGAGCCGGACGCGCGGCCCTTCGTCGCGCGGCGGCCGGGGGCGCCCCGCGGGCGCGGGGGTGCTGCGGAAGGTCTCGCGCCGCGGGTGCGGGGTGGGCTCCGGCTCGATCACGGCGCGCGCCTCGGGCTCCGGCGCGAGCGAGCGCGATCCGTTCGCGAGCCGGGCCGCCGCGGCGGCGACTTCCGCCATGTCGTGCGAGCCCTCCTCGGCGAGCTCTTCGACGAGCCCGACGTAGAGATCGAGATCTCCTTCGGCCAGGTTCTTCCGGATGCTCTCCTTGAAGAGGTCGATGCGCCGTGCGGCGACGTCGGCGTGCGTGGGCAGCTTCATCGGCTTGACCGGCTTTCCGACGAACCGCTCGATCTCGCGCAGCATCCTCCGCTCGCGGGGCGTGACGAAGAGCGTCGCGACGCCGGTGCGGCCCGCGCGGCCTGTGCGCCCGATCCTGTGGACGTAGGCCTCGACGTCGTACGGGACGTCGTAGTTGATGACGTGAGAGATCTGCTCGACGTCGAGCCCGCGCGCGGCGACGTCGGTGGCGACGACGATCTCGACCTGCCCGCTGCGGAGGCGCCGGATGACGCTCTCGCGGAGGGGCTGCGCCATGTCGCCGTGCATCGCGACGGCGGCGAAGCCGCGCGCCTCGAGCTTCTCGGCGAGCTCGGCCGCGCCGTTCTTCGTCCTCCGGAAGATGAGGGTCGCCTGCCCCGGCTCGAGCTCGAGGATCTGCGTGAGCACTTCGAGCTTCTGCCCCTCGCCGAGATTCAGGAAGCGCTGCTCGATCGCGGGCGTCGTCACGGCGCGGTGCTCGATCTCGCTCCGGAGGGGATCGCGCAGATAGCGCTGCGTGATGCGCAGGATCTCCGCGGGCATCGTCGCCGAGAAGAGCGCGACCTGTCTCTCCTCCGGCGCGCGCGCGAGGATCTTCTCGACGTCGTCGATGAAGCCCATGCGCAGCATCTCGTCCGCCTCGTCGAGCACGATGAAGCGGACCGCGCTGAGGTCGAGCGTCCCGCGCTCGAGGTGGTCGATGAGTCGTCCGGGGGTGCCCACGACCACGTGGACGCCGCGCTCGAGGCGACGGAGCTGGATTCCGATCGGAGCGCCGCCGTACACGGGAAGGATGCTGATGTGCGGAAGCCCCTTCGCGTACGAGTGCACGGCCTCGGCGACCTGCATCGCGAGCTCGCGCGTCGGCGCGAGCACGAGCGCCTGCGTCGCGGCGGCTCGCGGGGTCGAGCTGCTGGAGAAGAGGGAGCGCGAACGCGGCCGTCTTCCCGGTGCCCGTCTGCGCCTGACCGATGACGTCGCGCCCCGCCAGAAGGAGCGGGATCGTCTTCTCCTGAATGGGCGTCGGCTGTTCGTACCCGAGATCCGAAAGCGTTCGAACGAGCTCCTCGCGCAGTCCGAGCGCGGCGAACGGGTTGGCGATTGGTTCGTCCGTCATCGTGTTTGACTCCTGGCCCTGAGCGCCCCCGCGAGGCATCTCGGGCGGAAGAAGTGAGGGAGAAAGAATGACGAGCGAGCGAAGATCCCTGCTCTTCCGTCAGCCTCTTTCCGCGTTTTACCCGGGTCGGCAGCGTACCGTACCACAGCAGCGTTCATCAACCTCCGGAATGCGCGGAAATTAGATCCTCGCCATAGCGATTGAATAGGACAGATAGGACAGAGCGGGCGTCGATAACCATCGGTCCCATCCGTCCCATCGGTCCCATGAATCCGGTCAGAAGGCCGACTCCAGACTCCCTGCCCGATGAAATACCTTCCCGAGCTTTTCGAGCGGAACCGAACGTGGGCCGAGGGCCGGCTGCGGAGCGATCCTCTCTTTTTCGAGCGGCTCTGCGAGATCCAGGCGCCTCGCTATCTCTGGATCGGCTGCTCCGACAGCCGCGTTCCGGCGAACGAGATCGTCGGCCTCCCTCCGGGTGACATCTTCGTCCAGCGGAACATCGCGAACATCGTCGTCCCAGGACCCGAACTGCATGGCCGTCGTCCAGTACGCGGTCGAGGCCCTCGGCGTCCGCCACATCATCGTCTGCGGCCATTACGGCTGCGGCGGCGTGCGAGCCGCGCTCGACGGGGCGCGACGGGCGCGGTGGACAACTGGCTCCGCCCTCTCCGCGAGCTCCGCGACCAGCACGATGACGAGTGCGGGCGATCGAAGACGAGCCGGCGCGCTGGCGGCGCCTCTGCGAGATCAACGTGGCGGCGCAGGTGCGCGAGTTGGGCGAGACCGACGTCGTGCGGCGCGCCTGGGCGGCGGGAAAAGACGTCGCCTCCACGGCTGGATCTACGATCTCCGCGACGGCCTGCTCCGCGACCTCGGCGTCACGATCGGGCCGGCGTAGGGGCGGGAGTGTTTGTACTGGGCCGCCTTCCGATTTCTGTCCGTCTAATCAATCGGAGCCTGCGATCGCCGTCCGTTGCCAAATTCGGCCGATCGCGCTAAAACGGGAAGCACTCGTCCACGCGCCGTCAAAAGAGAGCGGATGCGGCTCTCGGCCCTCGAAGGTCGAGAGGGTAGTCGCTTTGAAGCGCGGACCTCGAAAAGAGACATGACCGATCCTTCTTCGAACAGCCGATCCTCAACTCCCCCTACGAGTACCCCCGCCAGCACTGGGAGCTCGACGAGCAGGCCAGCCGACGCAGCGGATCATCGAGACCCGCCGCCGCGCCGAGTTCATCACGCCGATCCCGAAGCCGAAGAAGCAGAAGAAGGAGCAGGCGGAGATCGTCTTCGACGAGGGCAAGGGGCTCTCGACCGAGGAGCAGCAGTACGACCGCCGCCGATCATCAACGAACTCCGCGACCAGGTGGACCACTGGCGCGCGCTCCCGAACCCGAACCACTGGCAGGTCACGCCCGAGACCGCGCGCCTGCTCCAGCACTGGCGGCATCACAAGTTCAGCGAGATCCGCCCGTTCTTCTGCCAGGTCGAGGCGGTCGAGACCGCCATCTGGCTGACCGAGGTCGCGCCGCAGATCGGCAAGGCCGGCAAGCGCTTCCTCGAGCACCTCGCCAACGCCAACAAGCGACGCCAACCCGGAGCTGATGCGGCTGGCCCTGAAGCTGGCCACCGGCGCCGGCAAGACCACCGTCATGGCCATGCTGATCGCCTGGCAGACGATCAACGCCGTGCGCCGCCCCGGCAGCAAGAAGTTCACCCGCGGCTTTCTGGTCGTCACGCCCGGCCTCACGATCCGCGACCGCCTGCGCGTGCTCCAGCCCAACGACCCGGACAGCTACTACGCAGAGCCGCGAGCTGGTCCCGAGCGACATGCTCGGCGACCTCGACCGCGCCAAGATCGTCATCACCAACTACCACGCCTTCAAGCTGCGCGAGCGCATGGAGCTGTCCAAGGGCGGCCGCTCGCTGCTGCAGGGCCGCGGCGACCGAACTCAGACACGCTGGAAACCGAAGGGCAGATGCTCCAGCGGGTCATGCCCGACCTGATGGGCATGAAGAACATCCTGGTGCTCAACGACGAGGCGCACCACTGCTACCGCGAGAAGCCGGAGCGAGGACGACGAGGCGACCTGAAGGGCGACGACAAGAAAGAGGCCGAGAAGAACAACGAGGCCGCCCGCCTCTGGATCTCCGGCCTCGAGGCCGTCAACCGCAAGCTCGGCGTCGCCCGCGTCATCGACCTGTCCGCCACGCCCTTCTTCCTGCGCGGCTCCGGCTATGCCGAGGGCACGCTGTTCCCCTGGACCATGAGCGACTTCTCGCTGATGGACGCCATCGAGTGCGGCATCGTCAAGCTGCCCGCGTGCCGGTGGCCGACAACATCCCCGGCGGCGAGATGCCGATGTTCCGCAACCTCTGGGAGCACATCGGCACGAAGATGCCGAAGAAGGGCCGCGGCAAGGCCGAAGCCCTCGACCCGCTCAGCCTGCCCGCTCGAGCTGCAGACCGCGCTCGAGGCGCTCTACGGCCACTACGAGAAGACCTTCGAGCTCTGGCAGAAGGCCGGCATCCACGTTCCGCCCTGCTTCATCGTCGTCTGCAACAACACCTCCACCTCCAAGCTGGTCTACGACTACATCTCCGGCTTCCAGCGCGAGAACGAGGACGGCTCGACCACGCTCGAGAACGGCCGCCTCGCGCTGTTCCGCAACTTCGACGAGCACGGCAACCCGCTCGCCCGGCCGCGACACGCTGCTGATCGACAGCGAGCAGCTCGAATCCGGCGAGGCGCTGGACGACAACTTCCGCGAGCATGGCCGCCGACGAGATCGAGCGGTTCCGCCGCGAGATCATCGAGCGCACCGGCGACGTGCGCCAGGCCGAGAACCTCACCGACCAGGACCTGCTGCGCGAGGTCATGAACACCGTCGGCAAGCGGCCGGCTCGGCGAGCTCGATCCGCTGCGTCGTCTCGGTGTCCATGCTCACCGAAGGCTGGGACGCCAACACCGTCACCCACGTCCTGGGCGTCCGCGCCTTCGGCACCCAGCTCCTCTGCGAGCAGGTCATCGGCCGCGCGCTGCGCCGCCAGTCCTACGACCTGAACGAGGACGGGCTGCTTCAACGTCGAATACGCCGACGTCCTCGGCATCCCCTTCGACTTCACCGCCAAGCCGGTGGTCGCGCCGCCGCAGCCGCCGCGCGAGACCATCCAGGTCAAGGCCGTGCGTCCCGAGCGCGATGCGCTGCGAAATCCGCTTCCCGCGCGTCGAGGGCTACCGCGTCGAGCTGCCCGAGGAGCGGCTGACCGCCGAGTTCAACGACGACTCCATGCTGGAGCTGACGCCGGACCTCGTCGGCCCGTCGATCACGCAGAACGCAGGGATCATCGGCGAGGGCGTCGACCTCAACCTGGTCCATACTGGGCGACCTGCGCCGCTCGACGCTGCTCTTCCACCTCACCCAGCGCCTGCTCTACACCAAGTGGCGCGACCCCGGCGACGAGCCCAAGCTGCACCTGTTCGGCCAGCTCAAGCGCATCACCCGGCAGTGGCTCGACGACCTGCCTGGTCTGCAAGGGCGGCACCTATCCCGGCCCAGCTCATGTATCAGGAGCTGGCCGACATGGCCTGCGAGCGGATCACCGCCGGCATCACCCGCGCGCTCGTCGGGCGAGCGCCCGATCAAGGCCGTGCTCGACCCCTACAACCCCACCGGCTCGACGACCCACGTCAACTTCAACACCTCGAAGACCGACCGCTGGGAGACCGACGCCCGCCGCTGCCACATCAACTGGGTCGATCCTCGACAGCGACTGGGAGGCCGAGTTCTGCCGCGTGGCCGAGGCCCACCCGCGGGTGCGGGCCTACGTCAAGAACCACAACCTCGGCCTCGAGGTGCCCTACCGCTACGGCTCCGAGACGCGCGAAGTACCTCCCCGACTTCATCGTCCTGGTGGACGACGGCCACGGCGACGACGACCTGCTGCACTGATCGTCGAGATCAAGGGCTACCGGCGCGAGGACGCCAAGGAGAAGAAGGCCACCATGGAGACCTACTGGGTGCCCGGCGTGAACAACCTCGGCACCTACGGCCGCTGGGCCTTCGCCGAGTTCACCGAGGTCTACCAGATCGAGGCCGACTTCGAAGCCAAGGTCGAAGCCGAGTTCAACAAGATGATCGCACGCCGTCGCGGCCCAGCCGGCGAAGCGAGAGGAAGCATGACCATGGCCAAGAAGACCGAACGACACCGCAGAAGACCGTCGAGACGCTCACGCACGACGAGGCCACGCGGAAGAACATCCCGACGGCCGAGTACCAGTCGGTGATGGAGAAGGAGGAGCAGAGCCCGGTCCGCGTCGCCTACGAGCGCCGCAACCGCGACCTCGACCCGCAGCTCGTCTGGCGCGGCAAGGACGAGCAGGACTGGTCGCGACCTCGTCGTCCAGGCGCCGCCGCTCTACATCCAGGAGAAGGTCCACCCCAAGGTGCTGATCGACGACCTGCTGCGCGCAGACCGCGAGAGCGCCGAGCGCGAAGCCGGCCGAGCTGCCAGCTCGACCTCTTCGCCGACTTCAACGGCATCCCGAAGGGCGTCGACAAGACCGAGTTCTACCAGCACGACCAGAACTGGTCGAACCGCATGATCCTCGGCGACTGCCTCCAGGTGATGGCGAGCCTCGCCGAGCGCGAGGGCCTGCGCGGCAAGGTGCAGTGCATCTACATCGACCCGCCCTACGGCATCAAGTTCAACTCCAACTTCCAGTGGTCCACGACCAGCCGCGACGTGAAGGACGGCAACGCCGACCACATCACCCGCGAGCCGGAGCAGGTCAAGGCCTTCCGCGACACCTGGCGGGACGGCATCCACACCTACCTGACCTACCTGCGCGACCGCCTGACCGTCGCCCGCGATCTGCTGACCGACTCCGGGTCGATCTTCGTGCAGATCGGGGATGAGAATGTGCACCGGGTGCGGGCGCTGATGGATGAGGTGTTTGGGGAAGACAACTTCGTTGCACAGATCACGTTTCGAAGACAGACCGGTGCTGCAAGCGCGATCAGTACTGGCACAGTCAACGACTACATGCTCTGGTATGCCAAGAGCAAGCGACAGCTGCAAAGTACCGGCAGCTCTACTCGAGAAGCAATCGCAGGCGACCGGCTGCGTTGGATTACGCTACAACTCGCGATCGAGACGGTCGAGTCGCTGACGAGTGCTCAGCGAAGAACCGGAAGCGCTCTCGCACCGGACTGCCCGACGCTCGTCATCTGCTGGACAACCGAGTCGACAGTCACGTCTGGCGGAGCCTACGTCCGATTTCGAGTTTCGAAGGCAGAGACTTCACCTGCACGGCGAAGCGTTGGAAGACCAACTCGCAGGGCATGACGCGACTCGCTTGCGCAGGCCGACTGTCGAGCTTGAGGCAAGCATTCGTACCTACGTTCGCTATCTTGACGACTTCCCGTGCATTCCGCTAACAATCTTGGACGGACACGCTCAGGCGGATTCGCTGACGACAAGATCTATGTTGTTCAGACAGTCACCAAGGTCATCGAACGCTGCATCCTGATGGCCACCGACCCCGGCGACCTCGTGCTCGACCCCACCTGTGGCTCCGGCACCACCGCCTATGTCGCCGAGCAATGGGGCCGGCGCTGGATCACCATTGACACCTCGCGCGTGGCGCTGGCGCTGGCCCGTGCCCGCATCATGGGTGCGCGCTATCCGTACTATCTGCTCGCCGACACCCGCGAGGGCCAGCTCAAGGAGGCCGAGGTCACCCGCACCGCGCCGATTCGCAGCCCGTCCACGGGCAACATCCGCCAGGGCTTCGTCTACGAGCGCGTGCCGCACATCACCCTGAAGTCCATCGCCAACAACGCCGAGATCGACGTCATCTGGGAGCAAGTGGCAGGCGAAGCTGGAGCCGCTGCGCGAGACAGCTGAACGCCGCGCTCGGAAGAAGCCTGGGCAGGAGTGGGAGATTCCGCGCGAGGCCGATGCCCAAATGGCCGGACGCAGGCGAAGAAGCTGCACGCCGAATGGTGGGAGGCGCGCATCGCCCGCCAGAAGGAGATCGACGCCTCCATCGCCGCCAAGGCCGAGTTCGAATACCTCTACGACAAGCCCTACGAGGACAAGAAGAAGGTCCGCGTCGCCGGGCCGTTCACCGTCGAAAGCCTGTCGCCGCACCGCGTGCTCGGCGTGGACGAGAACGACGAGCTGATCGACGACGCTCGACGGAGCCCAGGCCGGGTACGGCGACGAAGCAGGACTTCGCCCAGATGATCCTGGAGAACCTCAAGACCGCCGGCGTCCAGCAGGCGCACAAGGAAGACCGGATCGCCTTCACCTCGCTGACCCCTGGCCGGGCGAGCTGGTCTGCGCCGAAGGCCGCTACCTCGAAGGCGACGACATCCGGCACGAGAAGCGCGCCGCCATCTTCATCGGCCCGGAGTTCGGCACCGTCTCACCGCCCCGACCTGGTCGCCGCCGCCCGCGAGGCCGGCGACGCCGGCTTCGACGTGCTGATCGCCTGCGCCTTCAACTACGACGCCCACTCCTCCGAGTTCGACAAGCTCGGCCGCATCCCGGTGCTCAAGGCCCGGATGAACGCCGACCTGCACATGGCCGACGACCTCAAGAACACCGGCAAGGGCAACCTGTTCGTCATCTTCGGCGAGCCGGACATCGACATCCTGCACGCCGAGGACGGCCAGATCCAGGTGAAGGTCAACGGCGTCGACGTCTTCCACCCCAGCACCGGCGAGGTCCGCAGCGACGGCGCCGAGGGCATCGCCTGCTGGTTCATCGACACCGACTACAACGAAGAGAGCTTCTTCGTCCGCCACGCCTACTTCCTCGGCGCGAACGATCCCTACAAGGCGCTCAAGACCACGCTCAAGGCCGAGATCAACGAGGAAGCCTGGGCGACCCTCAACAGCGACACCTCCCGGCCCTTCGCCAAGCCCAAGTCCGGCCGGATCGCCGTGAAGGTGATCAACCACCTCGGGGACGAGGTGATGAAAGTGTTCCGAACCACGATCCGGTGAGAAGGTGCTGTCGATAGAGGACGTGAATCATGTCGAATGGCGACACGCTTGTCAGTCGCGCTATGTCGAAAGTGAACGCTGATGCGTAGCGGCGCGGACTACATCGACTACCTTAAGCCTTTCGTGGCGCACGCCCTCGCAAGAGTGAACGGAATTCAGGCGAGTCCCGAAACCATTCACGGCATTGTTCGAAATGAGTTTGGCCTACTGATTCCTCGACGGGCGATTGATGTCGTTCTCAGGCGGCTTGCGCGAGACGGATTTGGCAGACGCGAGCGGGGTGAGTTCACGATCAATCGAGAAAAAGCGCAGACGGTCGACCTGGGTCTGGCCAGAGCAGAGGCACTACGGCGCGAAAACGTCGTCGTTAACGGGCTTCTAGCGTACGCATCAAGTCTCGGCCTAACTTGGGCGAAGGAGGACGCGGTTGGCGCCCTCCTAAACTATTTGCGTCGTTTTTCTATCGATTGCCTTCGGACTTACGCCCACGGCTCTGCATTACCGGAGGCCGATCGTCAACGCCAGCCTATTGAGTTGTACACAGTCAGCTCTTTCGTGCGATCCGCCCATGCGACCTCGAGCGCCTTGTTCGACGACGTGATCGTGTTGGTTAAGGGGCAAATGCTGGCGAACGCCCTGCTCTGTTCTGATCTCGATGGTGCGAAGCAGAAGTTCCAAGACGTTGCCTTCTACATCGATACACCCTTCGGGCTAGATCTCCTGGGTTTTCATGGCCCCGAAGAGGAGGCAGCGGCTGCCGAGCTTCGCGATCTGTTGCTTCGATTGAAGGGATCGTTGAAGATTTTCGAACATAGCTATCAAGAACTCGATGGGGTTCTCAGATCTACGGAATCTCACTTCAATTCTGCAGATGCGAGGTCCCGTGTCATCGTCGAAGCTCGCCGGGCGGGAAAAACTGCGAGTGATATAGCTCTTGCCAGGGTTCGCTTAGACGACCAGCTGGAAAATCTTTCTGTGTTGCGAGCTGGGACACCGACCCATGTTGCGGCATTTCAGATCGACGAGGCGAAGCTGGAAGCTCTTCTGCGCGAGCGCCTGACCTACTCGTACGAGAACGCAGCTAGGTACGATGTCGACTCGGTTCGGAGTATCTATACACTCCGAAGAGGAAAGGCGCCTACTCGACTTGAAAACGCCAAAGCGATTCTAGTGACGACGAACCACACCTTTGCGCGAACGGCATTCGAGTTCGGCCTGAATGCATGATTCGATGCGCGAAGTGTCGCCTGTCATTGCAGACGGCACCTTGGCAAATATCGCGTGGCTAAAGGCTCCCCTTGGAGCGCCCGCCCTTCCAGAGCTCGAGGTCCTCGCAGCCTGTGACGCAGGTATGCAGCCTGACGCTCCTATGTGGACCAAGTATCTTGCTGAGATCGACAAACTAAAGGCACAGGGTAAGGTGACGCCCGACGAACATCAGCTCTTGCGATTCTCGTTGAAGGCTCGCGGCGAGCTGATGTCGAAGACGGTTGGCGATCCTGGAGCAGTCTCGCCCAAGACCGTCGAGGAGATCGCGGCGTCAGTCAAAGCGTCTTTAGTGGAAGACCGTGACCGCCAACTTGCGTCAAACGAGGAACAGTTGGCCCGAGCTGCGCAGGAGCTAGTACAGGCGAAGAGCGACGCGGAGAAATACAGGCGAAGATCCTCCGAACGCCAGAAGAAGGCCTTTTGGATTGCGGAAGCGATCGCGAAGTCCCTGTCGTGGGCTCTTTACGGTGTCCTTGCGATCGCTGTTCTCTTCACGGCCTTGGACCTGCTCGCCGAGGTATTGATAGGTGAGCGCTTGTTTCAAGGATCTGCGAGTCCGTTGCTCCGATGGGGCGGGGCCGTCAGCGCGGTTACGGCACTCGGCATATTCTTCGGCATCGGATCGCAGCTATCCGGATTGTCGGTTAGTTCGGTGGCGCGCACTTTCCGCAGTTGGCTTCGTCGAATCATATTCGGAGTCATCCTTCGAATAATGATGGAGGAAGAACGGTCGTCCGACGAAATAGCTGCTGAGATCTCGCCGAAAACATGAAATAGCGACTGTCTGGCGTCAACTAGAACTGCGGGGCCAGCAGGTCTTATCGTCGCTGAACAAGCGACTGTCGGTGGGGTCGTCCGCTCCATTCAGGCGCCATGGTTCCTGCGGAAAGAACGGCAGGCTCGGGTTCTGCCTTTGCTGGCGGGTTTTGCTGACACAGTTGGATCTGGCAAGAGACGCTCAGCCAGTCGCTCTAGGACCACCCCTTGAAGGGGATTGATCCAGCGAACGTGCTGTATTTTCCCTCGAATCGACGCGATTTCTTTGTCGTAGATCTCACCGGGCCGATTCGCGACTTCGATGATTGAGGATCTCACACCGTCGATGAAGCGCCTTCCAACCGACAGCTTTTGGTTGACAACGCCACCCGTGATCATCTGTCGATCATCGCCCGACATGACGTGGAGCTTTTCTTGCGACACCCCGAAACCGTGCGACTGCAGAGCGCGGATGACCGGCGTGACCGCTTCCCTGGCTCGTTCCCCGGAAAGCGCGATGTCATCTACATACATCGTCCAGCGTAAACTAAAGGCGCGGGCGATCCGATCGATATCGCGGTGCACAGGCGCTAGAACGAGGTTCGCAATTACTGAACTCGAGGGCGCACCCTGCGGTAGACGATGCTGGAATGTGGTCAATTTCGTGATGAGAGCCGCAACCTCGGCCGAAAACCCCAGCTCACGCAGCGTGGGAAAGACATGTCGGAGATCATGAATCCCGGAAAGCAGCCCTTGATGTCGAGCGTAACCAAGAGCGGCTGCCCGAGATGCGGCCGCATGTTGTCCTTGATTGATCTTCCGCGAAGTCCGCCCATGACGTTGGGCGGGAACTCGTAAGTGGCGAGCACTGCACGATAAATTCGAGATTGGATCGTCTTGAGTTCACCCATCGGGTTGTCGATGTGACGCCACTTTCCACCATCCCTACGCTGGCGGTCGAAAGGGTCGTAATAGCGTCCGGCGTGGCCAGCGATGCGTTCGAGGTCTTCGCGGCTCCGTTGAAGTAACGCTGACATACGTCGTATCGACACGACCGGCGCGAATGGCAGGCGTTTAGTTCTGTTGCTAGTCATCGCGTGCCTGTTCGTCGCGCCGTGGCTCCATATCAAGCACGACGTTGAGTAATTGCATCCCCAGCTTGCTAGCGTCAGCCTCGGAAATGCCGTGCAAGTCCTCCTTGTCGGAAGCGAGAAGCGTGAGGAGGTAGAGCGGGACACCCAACGCCTTCGATACCGATCGAAGAACAGCAGCGCTCGGCGCTCGACGGTTCGATTCAATGAGCGAGATGTAACTCGCGTTTACCTTTGCGAGGTCGGCCAGTTCCCTCTGCTCGAGGTTCTTCGCTGCCCGAATCGTCTTGATGGCTTTTCCGTAGTTCATTACTAATCCTGTCCTGAATGCCCGATCAGAATCGGGCACTCAAAGCAGCTAACGGTTCGTTTCGAAGTCGCCCTTTCGCTTGTGCTAGCCCACCAGTACACGCGCCAAATCGTCGATGGCTTTCAGAACTTCCTGCCGGGTTCCGACTTTCAGGGCATGAATGAGGCGCACTTTAGCTTTTGCGAAAGCCTCCTGCTTCTCCGGTTCCAGACTCCCCTGGTCTTCGAGCTCACGGAGCAGAGCGATCAAAGACGTAAAGTTCCGTTTGTTCCTCATGAAAAACTCCTTTGGTTCAAGGGCCCTTCTTCCTGCTCACCTTGCTGACACAATTGCCAGCAACGCACAGGGTCTCCGTGCTGTGCGTGGTTGAAGGAAGGGGAGTAGGAACCGAACCGTTACTGTTCGCGAACCACCTGGTCTCCTCTGTGTCCCGACAGTGCGAATGCCGCGACAACTACTGCGAGAGACTCAATGCTCGTACACCGCCGGAGGCCCATGGCCTTCCCCGCGATGGGCAAGACCGCCTGGAGGCGAGCTTGCGGCGGCTTTCGCCGCCCTCAGTGGCCAGTTGAGACTGACCGGATGTGGCGATCGCATTCCGCGTCGGCACACCATTCCACGCATATGGAGATGTGAGGAACTTTCAAAGAACTTATCCGCGTAACGCGGCCGTTATCAATATGGGGCATCCACCCGCGTTTTGTCAAGTGACGTTACCTTCAGTAATTACGAGGGGGACAGAAGGGGTGGACGCAACCAACCGTAATGAGTTTCTCCACCGCCGGAGATGCGGTCGTATCAATGTATAACGCCATGTCGCTATACATCGTTATAAGGGGCTAGAATTGCGTCATGGATCCCATCAGGAATCCTTTCGCCCCCGGTGCCGGCGCCCCCTCCTCCCGAGCTCGTCGGGAGAGACGGGTGCTCGAGCAGGCTCGCGTCCTGCTCGGGAGGATTCGGGAGAAGCGGCCGGAGAAGAGCATGCTGCTCACCGGCCTCCGCGGGGTCGGAAAGACGGTTCTTCTCAACGAGATCGCCCGGCTCGCTCAGGCGGGCGGCGACCGGACGATTTTCATCGAAGCCCACGAGAACAAACCGCTGGGGGCGCTGCTGGGGCCGCACCTCCGGACGCTTCTGTTCGATCTCGACCGGATGGCGGGCGCGGGGGAGAGAGTCAAGCGCGGACTCGCCGTTCTGCGCAGCTTCGTCGGCGCGCTCCGGGTCACGGTCCAGGACATCACGGTCGGCCTCGACATCGAGCCGGAAGTGGGGTCGGCGGACAGCGGCGACCTTGAGATCGACCTGCCGAATCTGTTCGTCGCCATCGGTGAGGCAGCCGAGGACCGGAAGACGGTGGTCGTCCTGCTGATCGACGAAGTCCAGTACTTCGATCAGAAAGAACTCGGGGCGCTGATCATGGCGATGCACAAGCTCCAGCAGCGCCAGCTTCCCCTCGTGCTCGTCGGAGCGGGACTGCCGATTCTTCCCGGGCTCGCTGGGGAGTCCAAGTCGTACGCGGAGCGGCTGTTCGATTTCCCGAATATCGGAGCCCTCTCGCAGAAGGACGCCGCCAGAGCGCTTCAGGAACCGGCGCTCGCCGCGAACGTGCGGTTCGAGGCCGAGGCGCTCTCGGAGGTCTTCCACCTCACGCGAGGCTATCCGTACTTTCTTCAGGAGTGGGGATATCAGGCCTGGAACCGGGCGACGGAGAGTTCCGATCACCGCGCGCATCATCATCGACGCGACCGAGACGGTGATCCGGCGGCTCGACCAGAATTTCTTCCGCGTCCGGTATGACCGCTGTACGCCAGGCGAACGGAAGTTTCTCAGGGCGATGGCGGAGCTGGGCCCGGGCCCTCACCGAACGGGCGACATCGCGGAGACGCTGGGCGCGAAGCTGACGAGCATCGGGCCGGTGCGTGCGAAGCTGATTCGGAAGGGAATGATCTACAGCCCCGCACACGGTGATATGGCGTTCACCGTTCCACTCTTTGACGAGTTTATGAGGCGCGCGATGCCGACTTTCGAGACTGAGATGGACTTCTTCATCGCGGACACGTTCACGGAAAGCCTTGCTGGACTGACTGTCGAAGAACAGAAGGCGGTCAAGACGACCGCGTTCGATCTCCAGATGAATCCGGCTGTCAATCCCGCGATGCAGTTTCATCGCCTCGATCGGCCGAAGGATCCGAACTTCTGGTCCGTCCGCGTCAATCGCGATCTCCGGATCATCGTTCATCGGACCGAAGTCGAGCCTGCTTCTCTGCTACGCCGGGCATCACGACGACGCCTACGCCTGGGCCGAGCGGCGGAAGATCGAGACAGCACCCGTCACTGGCGCCGCGCAGCTCGTCGAGATCCGCGAGACGCGTCCGTGAGATCGTCGTTCCGCGGTACGTCGAAGCGGAGCGAAGCCGGCGCCCGAGCCTGCGCAGGCCGCTCTTCGACGACATCACAGACGACGACGCTTCTCAGCTACGGCGTCCCGCGGGAGTGGATCGACGAAGTGCGCGACGCGACCGAGGCGACGCTCTTCGACCTCATCGACCACCTGCCGAAGGAGGCGGCGGAGGCGCTGCTCGATCTCGCGGTCGGCGAGACGCCGCGGCCGGCGCCGACGCTTCCTCCCGCGGCCGATCCGTTCGAGCACCCGGACGCGCAGCGCCGCTTCCGCGTCATCGCCGAACGCGAGGAGCTCGAGCGCGCGCTCGAGGCCCCGTGGGAGACGTGGGCGGTCTTCCTCCACCCGGCGCAGCGGGAGCTCGTCGAGCGCGACTTCAGCGGCCCGGCGCGCGATCTCCGGCTCCGCGGGAACCGGCAAGACGATCGTCGCCCTCCACCGCGCCGTCCATCCTCGCCCGCACGAACCCCGACGCGCGCGTTCTGCTGACCACATTTTCCGAGCCGCTGGCCAACGCCCTTCGCACGCAAACTCCGGCTCCTCATCGGCAACGAGCCGCGCCTCGGCGAGCGCCTCGAAGTCCACGTCGCTCGGCGCCATCGCGCGCCGCCTCTACGAGGCGCACTTCGGCGCGGCCGCAACATCGCCACGAGCGAGCGAGATTCGCGAGCTGCTGCCGAAGCGGCCGCCGCGCGGTCGACGGCCAGAAGTTCACGCCCGCAGTTCCTCTGGACCGAATGGGACGAGGTCGTCGACGCCTGGCAGCTCGCGAGCTGGGAGGAGTACCGCGACGTGAAGCGCCTCGGGCGCAAGACGCGCCTGCCCGAGAACCAGCGCGCTCGTCCTCTGGTCGATCTTCGAGAATGTGCGGTCCCGCCTCGACGACGCAGGGCCTCCTGACGCTGCCCGCGATGTTCACGCCGCTCGCCGCGCACTGTCGCGACGCTAAACCCCCGCTCTTCGACTACGTCGTCGTCGACGAGGCCCAGGACGTCGAGCGTTGCCGAGCTCCGCTTCCTCGCCGCCCTCGGGGCGATCGGCCCGAACGGCCTCTTCTTCGCCGGCGACCTCGGCCAGCGCATCTTCCAGCAGCCCTTCTCCTGGAAGTCACTCGGCGTCGACATCCGAGGCCGTTCCAGCCGCCTCCGAGATCAACTACCGCACCTCGCACCAGATCCGCACCCAGGCCGACCGCCTCCTCGGCCCAAGCTCACCGACGTCGACGGCAACACCGAAGACCGTCGCGGAACCATCTCCGTCTTCAACGGCCCCGCGCCGACGATCGCAATCCTGAGACCAGCTGAGGAAGACGAGATCGCCGCCGTCGCCGGCTGGCTCGACGAGCGGATCGCCGATGGTCTCGCCCCCACGAGATCGCCCTCTTCGTCCGCTCCGAAGCTCAGCTCCCCCGCGCCCGAGCCGCCGCCGAGCGAGGCCGGGCTCCCCCCGTCCTCCTCGACGAGCACACCGACACCCGCCGCGATCACCTCTCCATCGCCACCATGCACCTCGCCAAAGGCCTCGAGTTCCGAGCCGTCGCGGTCATGGCCTGCGACGACGAAGTCGATCCCGCTGCAGGAGCGGATCGAGACGGTGTCGGACGAATCGGATCTGGACGAGGTGTATCACACGGAGAGGCACCTGCTGTATGTGGCGTGTACGAGATCGCGAGACTACCTTCTCGTGGCAGCTAAGGAACCTGAGTCGGAGTTCATCCGTGATCTGAGTGTCGAGGAACTCAAATGACGAGGCGCTATTCGACAATCATCTTGGCTCCGGGTCATAAGGACGGAAAGTTCAAGAAGTTGCGGATCTCTCATCGCGCGATCTTTTCGCTACTCTCTTTCTTGACTAGCTCGATAATGTTGGCTGCCTTCTTCCTATATTCCTATTTCACGGCTTCGTGGCAGCAGGTAGATATCTCAACGACGCAGTCACAGGTGCTTCAAGACGAGGTTGTGAGTGCCACGCGGCAGCTCGGCCAAAGTCTGGTCAAGCTTGAGAAAGTCACAAGCGCACTCCTCGATGAGCAAAGACGACGTGAACAACAGCTCATGGAAACCCGGCGACGTTACGAAGCCCTTCGAGCGTTGGCAGCCGGCCAAGAGAAGATCGCCGAGGCACATCGGCTCATTCTTGAACGCAGAAGTGCCAAGGAACGCCTAATTGAATTGCTGATCGCATTCCTCGTTGGTGTGATGTCGTCCCTGGCTGCGACGTGGCTGTGGTACTTGCGAAACGCAAAATCACTGTCAGAAGATGAACTGCGCCCAGCTTCACGTGAATAGGTACAGCCAGGGCCATTGGACGCTTTCGGGCCGGCCCGAACCTTCCCGGTTAGCGGCGATGTGCCGCGTGTCACCTAGCCGCATTAGACTGCGGAATCTCCCCCGTTCAAAACGCCCGAAAACGCTATAGGACCGAAAGTCGACCGAACCGCTGAACTAATCTGCCGCGCGCTCTCGGTACAAGTCATCTTGAACGAGCTGCACGAATCGCTTTAGCCGGTCACGAAACAGTATCGTCGCGTTCCGCCGTTCTCGATCGAATTCGAACGCGAGTTCGTCTGCTACATACGCATCCGAACTAGCGAGTTTCTCTAGCACCGCTTTCAATTCGAATGCTCGCAAGATGATCGCGGCCGCAGCTGGATTCCGCGCAGAGAGTCGTTCTACCTCTCTGAGCGCGCCGTCATTGAAAAGCCGATCAACGTAAGTTCGAGAGAGGATCTGCAGATGTCTGAGCGGCAATGAAAAGGCCTCTTTCAATTCGACTTCGCATAAGGTAGTCAATGTGACCCGGATCATCCTCCAAGTCCGAGACAGCGTCCGTCAGAATCGCGGTCGAGTACATCGAACACATTTTCTGGAGGCATAGCTCGATCATGTCGCGTACCGCCTTGAGGAAGTCGGTTGCATTCGCACGAGCCGCATGCAGCTCGGAGCCTCGGAGGTACGCCAGGTGCCAAGCGGTCAGACACTCAAACTGCTCAACGTTGATCGGAAGATGCCCACAGACGCCGAGCGGTGAGGAAAGCGGACGAGCGACCGAACTTGGGATTACCTTCCTGATAGCAGATGAGAATTGAGGCATTGCGAAACTCAATCCGTGTAGCACGTGATAATCGTAGGGGGATAGATCGCCCGTCGCCTCGTAGGTCACTGCGACATCTTCTAGGAGAGAAGAGTTAGAGTCTCAACTCGTCAGCAAAATTCTCAAATCGCAACAAGCGGGCAAACAGGCGCCGCGAAAAACCCGATGGATCGTAAAGAACTCTCGCTTCCAAGCGCAGATGCCAGAGGAAGAGACTCCCTCTCTGGGCCATGCGATTAACAGTAGTCTTCGTGTAAACCGAAGTGGACGAGGAGTCAGTGTCAAAGAGGTCGGCCACCACGCGCCGGATGGGATCGATCTCTCCGAAAGGTATATCCGAGACGAATGCGCAGAGATCGGTGTCTGAAAGCAAATCATCGTCGCGACGAGCACGTGATCCGAAAAAGGAAAACGCATTCAATCCGGTGATCAGTAACAACCTCGTTCCGGATCATCTCTCGATTCGCCGATATGCGGTCGCAGTAGAAAATAGCCCGAGAAACACTCCTCCAAGAAGCGAGAGCGAGACTCGAACGACTTTGCCAAGAGGTTCCAAGGGAGCGAAATGGCCGATCGTCGAAAAACTCACCAAAGCGGCATATAGCGACTCGGAAAAACTCAAGGCGCGACCGGAGCCGGAATCCACTGTGAATGGCGTTCCTGAGAGCCAGATGATGACGGTGAAGGCGAATAGGCAGGAGGGATGCTGCTCGAAGAACCGAGACTAGGCTGACACCGTATCCCCAAACAAATCGCTCGACACCGTGAAGGACCCATCGACCGAACGCTCGAATCCTCTGTTCTGGTCCGAAGTGGTCCTTGAAGTACGCCGTTGATGCGAGAAAAATGCTTCTCTCCTCTTGACGGCGTGCTGCCATTTCGAGGAGCAGGAGACGATTTGCTATCCCGAGCTGTCACCCATGGAGCGGGCGTTGAGTCGGAGCGATTGCAGGAGCTGCCTCCGCAGGTTGATTTCAACCGGGGCGTTTCCAACGACTTGATCGTAATCCAGATCGCATCGCTCAAATCGGACGTACCAGAGCTTGCAATCTTCGAAAACCGCATGGCTTAAGTCACAACCCATGAAGGTTGATCCCGTCAAGTCGAGATTCTCGTGAACCTGGCTTTTCTGAAGTAACAGCTTGCAAGCAGGGATCGAGTGAGCTTTAGCTCTTCAAACGAAGAGTCCTTCAGCCGAAGATTGCTCCACTTGCACCGATCGAAGTTCACGCGAGAAAGCGACAAGTTAGGAAGATCTCCATCAATGAACCGCAAGTGCGAACCCCCGTTGATCATCGACGCTAAGTCACGACTGACAAGTCTTTCCATTCTTCTGCTTCTCTCTTCCTTTGACCGGCTGCGCGAAAATGTGATGGCGCGATCAGAGCGCTGACAGAGGAGTAGTTGGTGGGCTCATTTTCCTACCCGAGAGATACTTTTCGCCTGTACGGGGGGGGCCGTGCCAATAGTCTATAGCCAGGGCTGGGATCTCTGGCGGCGCGAAGCGCCCAGCGGATGTCGTCTAAAGAGGCGGCTGCGGCCGCCGCAGTCTGGAGCCGCGGGGGCGCGGGCGACGCCCCTGCCCCGGGTTCCGCATGACGAGAATTCCGGGAGGCCGCAGGCCGCCCCTAGGTCTCGCCTGCGCTCGCGACGATCGCCTGAAATCTCGGATCCCCGCGGAGAGGATCGAGGTCGGGGTCGTTGGCGACCCACGCCGGCGAGAGCCCTCCCTGGCCGACGGAGAACTCGAGGCAGCGGATGGCCTCGTCGAAGCGGCCGAGGGCGACGTAGACGCACGCGGCGTTGTACTGGATGATCGGCTCGTCGGGGTCGATCGCGATCGCGCGCCCGACCCATTCTGCGGCGCGCTCCGGCTCGCCGAGCTCCGCGAGGACCGCGGCGCCCATGGTCCACGCGCGCGTGTCGTCGGGGTGATCCCTCACCCTCACTTTCACCGCTTCGATGCATTCGAGGTCGGCGGTGCGCGCTTTGGAGGTCTCGCCGAGCCGCCGGTAGCACATGCCGAGCAGGTACCAGGAGTCGAACGCCTCGCGCACGATGGAGCAGGCCTTCCGGAAGTGCGCCGCCGCCTCCTGGATCCGCCCTTCGGAGAAGCAGATGCGGCCGAACAGGTAGTGAGGGTCGTACAGGCGCGGGTCGAGATCGATGGCGCGAGTCAGTTCCTCCTCCGCGCCGGAGAAGTCGCGCTTGACGAAGAGCGCGAGCCCGCGCGAGGCGCGCGCTTCCGCGAGGTCGGGCGCGATCTCGAGCGCTTTGCCGCTCGCCGCCAGCGCCGCCTCGACGGCCGCATCGCCCTCGCCGAAGAAGAGATGCAGAAACGAATGGCAGTCGGCGATCCCCGCGTACGCGCGCGCGTTCCGGGGATCGAGCTCGATCGCGCGCTGGAAGGTCTGCACCGCGATCCCGAACGCCTTCCTCCGCATGCTGGTGAAAGAACTGGCGCCCCTGGAGATAGAGCTGCCACGCTTCGGCCTCCGGCGCGGAGCTCGAGAGCGCCCGGGGGTCGCGGCGGTTCGCGAACGTCAGCCGGAGCGCCGTCGCGATCTGTCCGGCGATGTCCTCTTCGATCGCGAAGACGTCCTGGATGTCCCGGTCGTACCTCTCGTTCCAGAGGCGGTAGCCGTTGTCCACGCTCACGAGTTGCACGGAGACGCGGAGGCGATCGCCGGAGCGCCGGACGCTTCCCTCGAGGATGCTCTCGACGCCGAGCCGGGCGCCGATCTCGCGCACGTCCGCCGTGCGGTTCTTGAACTGAAACGAGGAGGTGCGCGATGCGACGAAGAGGTCGGGGATGCGCCCGAGAGCGTTCAGGATCTCCTCGGCGATGCCGTCGCAGAGGAACTGCTGATCGCCGGCCGGCGTCATGTCCTGGAACGGGAGGACCGCGATCGACGAGCGCGCGGCCGCGGGCGAGCGGCGGATCGTGATCGCGCCGGAATCCGCATCCGCGAGGAGCTCGACCAGATCGACCACCATGTCCTCGATCCGTTCGTACCGGGCGTGCGGGTCCTTCGAGAGGCTGCGCCCGAGAATCCGGTCCGCCAGAGGAGGGAGGCCCTGAACGACGCTCGTCGCGGCGGGGAACGGCTCGCGCAGGATCGCGTTGATCGTCGTGTCGATGCGATCGCGGCCGAACGGATTTTTCGCGGTGAGCATCTCGTAGAGCACCACGCCCAGCGACCAGATGTCCGCGCGCGCGTCGGCGGGCTCTCCGCGGAGCTGCTCGGGGGCCATGTAGGCGGGGGTGCCGGCGATCAGGTTCCCGTCGATCCGCGCGCCGAGGAGCCGCGCGAGGCCGAAGTCGAGGACCTTGACCGTGTCCCGCCGGATGAGCATCAGGTTCGCCGGCTTGATGTCGCGATGGATGAGGAGCTCTTCATGCGCGGCGGCCAGGCCGCGCCCCGTCTGAACGGCGATCGACGCCGCCCGCGCCGGATCGAGAGGGCCCGCGGGCGATCACGCGCTCGAGCGTCTCGCCTTCGTAATACGCCATCGCGATGAAGATCTCGCCCGCGGCAGTCTCGTCGACTTCGAAGATCGTGCAGATGTTCGGATGGTCGAGCGAAGAAACGGCGCGCGCCTCGTTGATGAAGCGCTGGCGCTCCTCCTCGTTCGGGAGCCCGGTCAGGAACTTGAGCGCGACGCGGCGCCCGAGGCGTTCATCGACCGCACGGTAGACGCGCCCCATCCCGCCGGAGCCGAGCAGCTCTTCGATCCGGTAGTGCGAGATCTGCGCTTCCGTTCGCACTACTGGTCCTTCATCGCGTCGTCGACTTCCTTGACGCGCTCGCCCTCTTCGGCCGACATCTCGCGCGCCTTCTCCTGCGCGCGCGTCACCTTCTCGACGTACCCCTCCGCGGTGCTCGTCTCGGAGGCGGTGGTCGCGGACGAAGTCGTGGCCGTGTCGCCGGCCGGCGGCTCGCCCCCGGCGCAGGAGATCAGGGCGATCGAGATCGAGAGGAGGAGCAGAGATCGTTTCATGGCGCGAGGATAGGCCGAACCTCCGGCTCCGGCAAAAAAAAGGCGCGCCGACGGGCGCGCCTCTCTTTTCGCGGGGACTCGCGCTATTGTCCGGATTTTCCCTTGCCTCCGCCGTTGCGGTTTCCCTTGCGGGTCTGCTGCGCGCCCTAATCGCCGCAGCTTCCGTCGCCCTTGCGGACGCGGTCACCGCTTTCCTGGCCGGTGCCCCCCTGCTGCTGTCCGCGCCGCATCTTCGATCCGCTTCCGTCCCGTGGGCCGGTGCCGCGGTCGAACGCCGCGATCGAGCCGGACGCGGTCGCGGCGCCGATCGTTCCGAAGCCGGCCGCGCGCTGCGGTCCGCTCGCCGGGCCGGCCGCGCCGGCGATCGAGAAGGCGATGAGGCTCAGAGCCGTGATGAGTACGAGCGTTTTCATTTTCATGATCTCCTCCGTCTGCGGGCTCCATGGCGCCCGCCCGCACATTCGACGGAGGAGGGGCGCGAACGCTCAGGAGGGACCATGAGACCAAGAGGCAGCAGCGCGCGAGGGGAACCGCGCGTCCAATCATGACGTCCCCGGTTGGAACGCGGCGTTTCGCGCGTCCGGCTGGCGCTGAATTTGGATGTGCCCGCCAGCGGGCGCCCGGAGGAATGATGCATCGAATCGCAGCCGCTCTCCTTCTCCTGCTCTCGGCGGCGGGGCCGTTGCGCGCGTGGGAGCCGAAACCGGCCGCGCAGGACCCGCGGCTCTTCATGCCGGGATCGGAGCGGGGGAGCGTGACGCTCCAGCCGCCGACGTGGTGCGACAACTGTCACGGGCGGTACGACGCGAGCGTGGAGCCGGCGCACAACTGGCGCGGGTCGATGATGGGGCAGGCCTCGCGCGATCCGCTGTGGCTCGCGGCGATGGCGGCCGCCGAGCAGGACTCGATTTGGCTTCTGGGAACGCCCAACGCCGGCGATCTCTGCATCCGCTGCCACGTGCCGGGCGCCTGGCTCGGGGGAAGAGGGGAGCCCGTCAACGGCACGAGCTTCACGGCCGCGGACCAGAATGGCGTCTCGTGCGATCTCTGCCACCGGATGGTCGACCCGATGCAGGCGCGCGCGCAGGCGGACGTTCCGGCCGATCCGGCGGGATCCGCCGCTGCAGCCGCCGCAGCGAGAACGCGCGGGAAGCCGACCTCGCGCTGCTGGCGAAGCTGAAACTGTTCGACGGGAGCTTCTTCTTCGATCCGGCGGCTTCTCTTCCGCGGTCGTACGGAAGCGGATATGCCGAGGCGACCGGCGGACAGTACATCGTCGATCCCACGGACGCGAAGCGAGGGCCCCGCAGCGACGCCTTCCCGATGCACCCGCTCTACTACTCCCGCTTTCATCGGAGCGCGGACTTCTGCGGGACCTGCCACGACGTCTCGAACGCGGTGGCCGCGAATCGCGCGGAGGCGGGCGCTTCGTCGCTGCGCGCCGCCGGGACGTACTTCCATCTCGAGCGGACCTTCAGCGAGTTCAAGTCCAGCGCGTACGCGCGGGGTGGGGCTGAGACGAGAGACCGCGTATGGGACGCGCCGCGCAGGCCGCTGCCAGGACTGCCACATGCCTCCGGTCCCGGGGAAAGCCGCGAACATGCCGGCGATCCCGCTGCGGAAGGACCTGGCGCTCCACGACCTGACCGGCGGAAACGCGTGGATCCTCGGCATCCTCGCATCGGCGGACCGGGCCGGGAGCGCCTACGACGCGTACAACGAGGCGATCCTTTCCGGAAGCAAATATCCGGGAGCGAAGATCGAGGTCGCGGGCCTTCAGGGATTCGGTCAAGCGCTCCTCGACGGGAGAGCCCGGGCGCTCGCGCAGCTGCGGTCGGCGGCGACCCTCGAGCTCCTCTCCTGGGATCGCGCGACGCTTCGCCTCATCGTGCGGAACAACACGGGGCACAAGCTGATCTCGGGATTTCCCGAGGGGCGGCGGATGTGGCTCAACGTGAAGTTCTTCGACTCGGGAGGCGCGACGCTGGGCGAGGTCAATCCGTACGAGCCCCTCGTCACGGCTCGCGACGCGGCCGGCAATGTGCAGTTCGTCTCCGGCGGGACGCTGATGACCACGCGCGACGATCTGGTCTGGGAAGCGAAGATGAACAGCTCGCTCACGGGAGAGTCGAGCACGTTTCACTTCGTCCTCGTCACGGGGCGGACCAAGGACAACCGGATCCCTCCGAAGGGGTTCGACACGGCGGAGGCCGCGAAGCGCCTCTCGCTGCCGGTGCGCGGCGGCGCGGATGCGCCGGGCCTGTTCACCGCGGCCGAGTACGAGGGCGGCTACGACGAAGTCGAGATCACGGCGCCGGCGGGCGCGTCGACGTGGCGCGCGACCCTTTATTACCAGACGACCTCGCGCGAGTACGTCGAGTTTCTCCGCGACGAAGTGAACGGGACGGCGGCGACGCTCGCGCTTCCGGCGCCGTCGGGCGAGGCGAAGGCGTACATCATTCAGACCGATCCCTTCTTCGCGCCGCTCCGCGACTGGGGGAGGGCGATGTGGGATCTCTGGTTGCACAACGGCGGAGCAGCCCCGGTCGAAATGACCTCGCTGGCGCCGCGGCGACGAGTGGCGAGAAGGTAGGAAGCTCATGCCCGAACGAAAGCCCGACCCGAACTGTCCCGAATGCGGCGGAACCGGAACCACGACGATTCACCGGGCGCTCATGGACCGGGTCGACGAGATCGCGATCCCCTGTCCCCGGTGCATGAAGGGCGAGGAGAGGCAAAGCGGCGGAACTGCCGGAGCGCCGTGAGCCCTCGCACGAGCCGGCGGCCCGAGGGTCTGTCGTACGGACGTTGAAGGAGCGCGGACCCGTTCTGCAGTCTCCGTTGCGGTGAAACCCGGCGGCGGTTCGCTCGTCTATTCTGTAGCCGGAGACGGACACCCGACTCCAGACTCCACGTCCTGACCTCAGGCCTACGATGAAACGAGCCGCTGCCGTCCTCCTTCTCGCGTTCCTGATCCTCGGCTGCCCACGGCTGGCGACCCGCAGAAGAACGAGAAGAAGAGCGCCGGGAAGGGCGCGCTCATCGGCGCGATCGCCGGCGCGATCATCGGAAATCAGTCGGGCAACTCCGCGACGGGCGCGGTCATCGGCGCGGTCGCCGGGGCCGCCGTCGGCGGAGCCGTCGGCCGGAAGATGGACGCGCAGGAGAAGGAGCTCAAGCAGATCGAAGGCGTCGAGGTGACGCGGACCGCGGAAAACGAGCTGAATGTGACCGTGGACGACAGCATCCTGTTCGACTACGACTCGTACGATCTCCACCCCGACGCGCGCGCGACGCTCTCGGAGCTGGCCTCGGTCTTCTCCCGCTACCCGGAGACGCGGCTCCTGGTCGAAGGGCATACCGATTCGATGGGAAGTGAGGAGTACAACCAGCTCCTCTCCGAGCGGCGGGCCGAGGCGGTGGCGACGGATCTGATGCAGCGCGGCGTCGAGGCGCAGCGCATCGAGATGCACGGCTACGGCAAGAGCCGTCCGGTCGCCGAGCAATTCGACGCCCGACGCCGGCAACTCAACCGCCGCGTCGAGATCCGGGTCGTGAACGACGAGACGCCGGAGACCTAGACTCGTTGGTCGTTGATCGTTGATCGTTGTTCGTTGATCGACGAGGCACGGCTGGGGAGGGGGGCGATCCCGCGATGTCGGAGGTTCAGGCGAGAGGTTTCTGCACATCGTCCATCCCCTCTCCCGCCCTTCGGGCACCCTCTCCCCGCTCGCTTCGCTCGCGGGGTGAGGGATCCGGGGCTGCGGTTTCGCGAGATCGCGCGAAATGCCAGGCGCCGGCCCGTGCCCGTGCGCGGGCGGAAGAACGGAGAACGAAGAACGGAGAACGGAGAACCTACTCGTACCGCAGCGCTTCCATCGGGATCCAGGCCCGCGGCCTTTACGCCGGGTAGAGGCCGAAGAAGAGGCCGATCGAGACGGACACGCCGAGGCCGACCAGGATCGACCAGAGCGGGGTCTCGGTCGGCAGCGGCGTCGACGGCGCGCACGATCGGCCGCGATGGCGATGCCGACGCGACGCCGATGACGCCGCCGAGGGCCGAGAGCGTCATCGCCTCGGTCAGGAACTGCGGGACGATGTCGCGGCGCAGCGCGCCGACCGCTTTGCGCACGCCGATCTCGCGCGTCCGCTCCGTCACCGAGACGAGCATGATGTTCATCACGCCGACGCCGCCGATCAGCAGCGAGATCGACGCGATGAACACCATCGCGAGCGTGATCCCGCCGGTGATCGCGCTGGAAGTTCTCGATCAGCTTGTCGGGCGTGATGATCCCGAAGTCGTTCGGCTTGTTGAACGGCACCTTCCGGCGCGCGCGCAGCACCGCGGTCCCCTCCTCGATGATCCGGTCGACCAGGTCGGGCTCCGTCGGGACGGTCGCGATGTTGACGCCCTGCTCGCTTCTTGATCCACGGGAAATGCGGTCGAAGGTGGTGAGCGGCAGATAGACGTGCTAGTCGGTCGACTCGAACATCGTCGTCCCTGCTTCTCCAGCACGCCGATCGACGAGGTAGCCGGCCGCCGATCAGCGACCGTTCTTGCCGATCGGGTCATCGCGGGGGAAGAGCGTCTCGCGGATGCCCTCGCCGAGGACGACGACGGGAGACGAGTGCCGGACGTCGGTCTCGGTGATGAACCGTCCGTCGCTGACGAAGTGGTTGTTCGCGGGCGCGATAGTCCTCGGTCACGCCGGCGACGTGTCGGGCGTCGCTCGATTCCCTGCGTAGATCACGTCGGGACGGGCTGCCGTGTCGCCGTCGCCGAACCAGTAGCGCTCCGGCGAGACGGCGCGCATCGCCGGGACGAGCGCCTTGAGCGCCAGCGCGTCCTCGTACGTGAGGTCTTGCGCTGGCGCATCTCCTCGTCGTGCGGTCGCCCGGGCCGAATCGCGGCTCGAACTTCTGGAACTGGACGAGCGTCGCGCCGAACGACTCGAACTCGCCGACCACGTTGTTGTTGAAGCCCTCGATGATCGAGACCATGGCGATCACGGTCGTGACGCCGACGACGATGCCGAGGACCGTCAGCGACGGCGCGGAGCTTGTGCGCGACGACGGCGCCCGCGCGAAGCGCATGTTCTCGAGCACGCCTCCGAGTCGTCTTCGCGCGCGCGGCGCACATCGCGTTCATCGGGTCCTCACTCATACCGCAGCGCTTCGACCGGCGGCAGCTTCGCCGCCTGCCGCGCGGGAACCAGCCGGCGAGCGACGCCGGTGACCACCGCGACAGCCAGGCCGATGACGACCAGCTGCGGCGACACGTGCGTCGGCAGCGGGAAAGACGATGGAGATTCCCATCGCGATCACCGCGCCGAGGAGCACGCCGACGAGCCTCCGCCGAGCGAGAGCAGCGCCGCCTCGATCAGGAACTGCCGGCGGATGTCGCGCGTGCGCGCGCCGAGCGCCCGCCGGACGCCGATCTCCTGGGTCCGCTCGACGACCGAGACGAACATGATGTTCGTGATCACGATCGCGCCGACGACGAGCGAGATCCCGGAGATCAGGATCATCAGCGCGAAGGCGCCGGCGGAGATGCTGCCGCCAGAGCGCCTGGAGCATCTCCGCCGTGACGAGGCCGAACGGATCGTCGTCGTGGAACCCCGTTTGCGCGGCGGCGCCGGATGATCACCGCACCTCGTCCTGCGCGTCTGCCATCCCGGGACGCCGCCGACCGGCCGGATGAAGATGCCGATGCTCGCGGCGGCTGCCGAAGTGCTTCTGGAGGCGTCAGAGCGGGATGTAGACCTGCTTGTCCTGGCTCTGGCCGAGGACCGTGCCCTGCTTGGTGAGCAGGCCCGATGACCTTGATCGGCTAGCCGTCGATCCAGATCGTGCGGCCGATCGGGTCCGAGCGGGCGAAGAGCTGGTCCTGCACGTCCGAGCCGATGACGGCGACGAGCGCGGAGTGGTCGTCCTCGCTCTCGGTGAAGAAGCGCCCGGCCTCGATGTCGAGGTTGCTGATCTCGCGCCATGTTGGCGGTCGCGCCGTGGATCTCGACGCCGGCGAGCTTCCGGTTGCCGTACTTGACCGAGGCTGGTTCGCTGCGTCCTGCCGCCGACGTCGGCGCAGAGGCGGCAGCGCTCGCTCGATCGACTCCATGTCCGTCAGCGTCGACTTCTTGCGCTTGCGCGCCTCAGGAACTCCTCGCGGCTCGTGATGATCCCGTACTTCGTGAAGATCAAGATGTCGGGGTTCAGGCTGAAGATCTTGTCCTTGACGTAGTTGTTCAGTCCCGAGATGATCGAGACGACGGCGACGACGGTCATGACGCCGATGATGACGCCGAGCAGCGTCAGGAAGCTGCGCAGCTTGTGGCGCGCAGCGCCGTGGCGGCGAGGCGGAGAGTTTCCATCGGGTCGTCCGGGGAGCGAAAGCGTCGAAGGCGGCCGTCAGGCTCCGGCCTTCTTCCTCTTCCTTCTTCTTCTTCTTCGTCCTCGAGCCGACCTTGTCGCCTTCCTTGACCTCGCGCAGCACCTTGAAGGGGCCGGTGACGATCTCCTGCCCTCCTTGAGGCCGCGCTTGATCTCGATCATGGGCTCGCCGGCGATTCCCGTCCCGACGCCGCGAACTTCACTTTCGATCGCCGTGCGCGTAGACGAACACGCCTTCCTCGTCTCGGCTTCGCCGGCGCTTGCTTGCCCTTCTCGGCCGCTTTCGCGGACGACGAGCGCCTGGATCGGGATGGCGATCGCTTTCTGGCGCGGCCCGTCAGGATCTCGGCGGAGACCGAGAAGCCCGGGCGGACGTCCGGAGGCGGATTCTCGAGCGGATGCGAACCTTGAAGTTGACGGCCTCGCTCGTCGCCGCGAGCCCCGCGTTCATCGGGCTCGAGCCGACCTCGGTCACGACGGTGCCGTCGAACGTCTGGTTCGGATACGCGTCGATGGTCAGGTTCGCCGTCTGGCCGACCTTGACCTCGGGACGTCGGTCTCGTCGACCATCATGACCGCCTCGACCTCGCTCATGTCGGAGATCGTCATGAGGATGGTGCCGGGGTTGTTCATCGTGCCGATGACCGTGACCTCGCCCTCCTTGACCGGAAGGGCGGTGACGATGCCGTCGAATCGGCGCGTGGACCGTGGTCTTCGAGAGCGAGTCGCGGCTCCGGCGAGGGTGGCCCGCGACTGCTCGATGCGGTGCTCGACGGTCCGCGACGTTGGCGCGTGCCGAATCGAGGGCGGCCCGCGCCCGGTCGAGCTCCGCCTGCGGGATGATGCTCTGCGTCGAAGTTCTTCTTCGCGCGCTCGAAGTTCGCCTCCGCCTCCGCTCGGGCGGCCCTGGCGGCGTCGCGCTCGTTGAAGAGCGCGCGCAGCGAGGCCTCGGCGCCCGCGGCGTTCGCCGCGAGCTGCGTCCGGTCGATCTGCAGGAGGAAGTCGCCCTTCTTGACCATGTCGCCTTCCGGACCGCGAGGTTGACGATCTGCCCCATGACGTGGGCGGAGAGGTCGACCTTGCGCTGCGCCTCGATCTTGCCGTTCGCCGAAACTTTGCTCGCGAGATCGACGCGCTCGACTTTGGCGACCGTGACCTCGACGCCTTTCGACTTCTTCTTCTGGATGGTGAATCCGGAGACGGCGACGATGACCAGCACCAGGAGGATTCCGACGATCAGCTTCCAGCGACGTTTCATTCAGCTCTCTTTTTAGCGGTTTGGGCGGGCGAACCTTCCGGATTATACGGGCCGGCGGCCGGGTGGTTTCCGCCGCCGCCCGGAAGCCGGAACGGTGAGACGCGAGCAGGGGGCAGGAAGGAACCCCCGGCCGCGAGTCCGCCCGGACGGAGAGGGCCTCCCCGCACCTTTCCCGCTTTCGGCCCCGGTCCGGAATCCCCCCGTTCGCGCCCGCATTGAACAGGGATACGCACGCCGTTCGTGGTCGTGCACGGAGGAGACGGATGAAGAGACTGCTCGTGGCTCTCGTGGTGGCGCTGGCCGTTCCCCTGGTCGCGGCGGACATGCCCGCGGCGGGCGCCCTGGCGCCGGACTTCACCCTGGTGAGCGACCGGGGGACCGAATCGTCCTTGAAGGACTTCCGCGGCAAGTGGGTCGTGCTTTATTTCTATCCGAAGGATTTCACGGGGGGGTGCACGCTCGAGGCGAAGAACTTCCAGCGCGATCTCTCGAAGTACGAAGAGGCGAACGCGGTGATCCTCGGCGTGAGCGTCGATTCGGCCGAATCGCACAAGGAGTTCTGCGCGAAGGAAGGGCTCGCGTTCCGCCTGCTCTCGGACCCGGACGGCGCCGTCTCGACCGCATATGGGTCGGTGATGGAGTACGAGGGGAAGAAGCTCTCGGCACGGAACACGTTTCTCATCGACCCCGCAGGAAAGATCGTCCGGGTCTTCGAGAAGGTGAAGCCGGCCGGGCACAGCGGCGAAGTCCTCGCCGCGCTCGCCGAGCTGCGCTAGCCCCTCGGGTACGGGAAGAATCCGAGGGAGTGTGGCCGGGCGATCGCGGTTCGTCGGGCGGCGAAGGAGATCCCTGGGCCGGGTCCCGCTACCATGGGCCGATGAAAGCCGCCTTCGCACTCCTCGCCATCGTTCTGCTCGCCGCTTGCTCCACATCCGCGCAGCCGGGTCCTCCGCCGCCCGCCGACGAGGTCGGCTCGGTCCTCGACGCATTTCACGAGGCCGCCTCGCGCGCGGACGGGGAGGCTTACTTCGCGTCGTTCGCGCCCGATGCCGTCTTCATCGGAACGGATGCGGCCGAGCGGTGGAGCGTGGCGGAGTTCCGTGCCTTCGCGGAGCCTTACTTCTCGAAAGGGAAGGGATGGACGTACGTCCCGCGCGACCGCCACGTCGCGGTGGGCGCTCGCGGCGAGACCGCCTGGTTCGACGAAATGCTCGACAACGCCTCCTACGGGGTCTGTCGCGGGACGGGAGTGCTGGTCCGCACGGACGGGAAGTGGAAGATCGCGCAGTACCACCTCACGATCCCGATTCCGAACGAGATCTCGAAGCAGGTCGTCGCGATGATCCGCGAGATGCCGTAGGGGCGCCGCGGGTGCGGGACTCACGGGCGAGCCGGGATGAACGTAGAATCGCGGCGTGTGGCTCCTACCGGTCCTGACGCCGTTCTCGAGGGCGGCGGTCCGGGTCTTCTATTCGCTGGAGATCGCGGGTGAGCCGATCCCGCGGTCGGGCCCGCTCCTGCTCGTGGGGAACCATCCGAACATGGGTGTGGACGGGGGGCTGCTGATCGCGGCGGCGCGAAGGCCCGTGCGGTTTCTCGTGAAGGCGCCGCTTTTCGCCTCGGCGGCGGGACGGATCGCGCTCGAGGGGATCGGGGCGATCCCGGTGCACCGCCGGCACGATGATTCCTCGGCGGTCGGGCGGAACGAGGAGACGTTTCATGCGGCGCGCGAGGCCCTGCTCGGGGGGGCGGCGATCGCGGTTTTCCCGGAAGGGATCAGCCACAGCCAGCCGTCGCTGGTTCCGATGCGTACGGGCGCGGCGAGGATCGCGCTGGAGACCGCGCGCGCGATCGGGCGCTCGTTTCCGATCGTGCCGGTGGGCCTCTCGTATCGCTCCAAGACGCGGTTCCGCTCGAAGGCGCTCGCGTTCGTGGTCGGAGAGCTCGCATGGGACGATCTCGCGGGGCGGGAGGACGCGGGCGCGGTCCGCGAGCTCACCCTCCGGATCGAGCGGGCCCTGCGGAACGCGACCGTGAATCTCGAGCGGTGGGAGGACGCTCCGGCGATCCTGGCGGCGGAGTCGATCTGGGCCGCGGAGAGGCGGCTCCCGCGCGACTCGGAGTCGAGATTCGAACGGCTGCGTGATATCGCGAAGATCCTCGGGCGGCTGCGCGAGCGGAACGCGCCCGAACTGCTCCAACTGGAAGAGGCGGTCCTCTCGTTCGACCGTTTCCTGCGCGAGATCGGCGTGGGCGCCAGTACGCTCGAGATCACCTCGCGAGCTTCCGTCGCGCTCCGGTGGGCCGCCCTGCGCCTCCTTCTGTTCGCGGTCGCCGCGCCGCTTCTCCTCGCCGGCCGGATTCTCTTCTTCCTCCCGTTCCGCGGGACCGATCTCCTTGCCGCGCGCGCGAAAGGGGCCGAGATGCACGCGACGGTCAAGATTCTCGGCGGCACGGCGATCTATCTGCTCTGGATCCTTCTGCTCTCCCTCGCCGCCGGGCTCGCCTGGGGACCGGTCGCCGGCATCGTGGCCTTCTTCCTTCTCTCGATTTTCGCCGGAGCCGTCCTCATCGGGATGCAGTGGTGGGATCGCGCGATCTTCGAAGCGCGCACGTTCCTGCTCCTGCGCCGGCGCGAGTCGCTCCGCCAGCGCCTGCTGGCCAGGCGGCGCCATCTCGCCGAGCGGCTCGAGCAGTTGCGAAGCCTGCAGGAAGTAGGAAGTAGGAAGTAGCACTGCCGCCCGCCCCGCTCGCGACGGCGGTACTTCCCCCTACAATGACGCAATGGGAGAAGTCGCGGCGATCTGGATCAAGCGGGCGCGCGGCGGGCCGATGGACCCGGCGGCGGAGGTGGAGCTCGTCGCAGGGCGGGGGATCGTCGGGAATGCCGATCAGGGTCGCCGCCGCCAGGTCACGGTGATCTCGGAAGAGGTGTGGCGCGAGACCACCGGCGAGCTAGGAGTCGACGTCGCGCCGCGCGCGCGGCGCGCGAACGTCATGGTGCGCGGAATCGATCTGGGCGAGAGCCTCGGGAAGATTCTCCGGCTGGGCTCGTGCGCGATCCGGATCCTCGGCGAGACCCGGCCGTGCCATCAGATGGACGCGGCGCAGCCCGGGCTCCGGCGGGCGCTCGAGGCCCCGTGGCGCGGAGGCGCGTTCGGCGAGGTGCTCGAGGGGGGAACGCTGCGCGTCGGGGACACGGCGATCCTCGAGGCTGAAGATGCAGAAACGAGCGGGTAGTCAGGGGAAAGTAGTCAGGGAGAAGGGGGTGGCTCCCTTTTCCCTGACTACTTTCCCCTGACTACTTTCTCCCTCCCCGCGCTATCGTTCTGCGTGATGTCGCCGGAAGAGCAGCTGGTCGCCGCGCTCCGCAGCGCTGCCGGAGAGAACCTGGTCGTCATCACGGGAGCGGGGATCTCGCTCGCGAGCGGCCTGCCGACGTTCCGCGGCAGCGACCCCGAGGCGATCTGGTCGCGCGACGTGACCGAAATCGCAACGGTCGCGTTCTTCCGGAGGGATCCGGTCGTCTGGTGGAGGTGGTTCGATCTCCGCTTCGGAAGGATCCAGGACGCGGAGCCGAACGCGGCCCACGAGGCGCTCGTCGTGCTCGAGCGGGCACATGTCTCGCGCGGCGGGCGATTTCTCCTGGTGACGCAGAACGTCGATACCCTTCATGAGCGCGCGGGATCGAAGTACTTCGTGAAGATTCACGGGACCTGCGATCGCGTCCGCTGCTCGCGCGAGGGGTGCCGGTTCGGAGCGCCCGCCGGGTCCCTCCCCATGAGCGCGGCCGACCTGAGCTGATTCCGCGCGGAGCCGACGCTGGCGAACATTCCTCGGTGCCCTCAGTGCGGAGAGCTGATTCGCGCGCACGCGCTCCTCTTCGACGAGATGTACAGCGAGCACGTCGACTACCGCTTCGAGCACGCGCGCGCCGCGCTCGGCGAGTCGGATCTGATCCTGTTCGTCGGCACGTCGTTCTCGGTCGGGATCACCGAGCTCGCGCTCTGGACGGGGCGCGCGCGGGGAACGCCGATGCTCTCGGTCGATCCGACAGGAGAGGCGCCGCCCGGCGTCGTCGCCGTGCGCGAGCGCGCGGAAGATGTGCTGCCGAGGATCGTGGAGAGCCTACTGAAACGGCGGCGCGTTCGTACCGCGGGTGTACGTCTCTGGATTCGAGAGGCGGCGAAAGTCGGGCCAGCAGAAGGCCGAGAGATCAGACCGCGGCGAGGACCGTCGCGAAGATCATCTGCGTCTGGCCGCAGCAGCGGCACTGGACGTGGAGGGTGTCTCGAGGGTGGAGAGCGTCGGGCGCATCGCAGACGATGCAGAGCACCTCGCGGCGCGCGCTCGCCGCGCCGCAGCGGCCGCACCGGAGCTCGTCGAGGGAAAACGGGTCGTCTTCCACGGCTTCCGCCCCGCATCCCGGGCAACCCCAGCGTACCGCCATCGTCCGTTCCTCTCCGCGAGACCGATTTCTGCGTTCATTTTAACAGAGATCAATTTCGTGATTAATTAATCGTTCTCCGTTCTCGCTGTTTCCGTTCGCGCCGGGGCTCCGGCACCCGAGATCGGAGGATTGAGTGCGGAGATCGCAGAACGGATACCATTTCGCCATGCATCCGGTGCGCGAGGCCGATCTCCACAGCGACCCGATTCACCAGTTCGGTCGCTGGTTTCACGACGCGATCGAAACGAAGGCGGCGCTACCCGAAGCGGTGACGCTGGCGACGGCGGACCGGGACGGGCGGCCCTCGGCGCGCGTCGTCCTCCTCAAGGACTTCGACGAGCACGGCTTCGTCTTCTTCACGAACTACGAAAGTCGAAAGGCGCGCGACCTCGAAGCGAACCCGCGGGCCGCACTCTGTTTCTGGTGGCCCGCCCTGGAACGGCAGGTGCGGATCGAAGGGAGCGTGACGCGCGTCGAGGAGAAGGAATCGGACGCGTACTTTTCGACCCGGCCGCGGGGCAGCCAGATCGGCGCCTGGGCCTCGGAACAGAGCAGCGTCATCGAGAGCCGCCGGCTCCTCGAGGAGCGCGCCGCGGAGCTGAGCGCTCGGTGGATCGAGAGCAGCGTCCCCCGGCCGCCGCACTGGGGCGGGTTCCGCCTCCTGCCCGAGTCGGTCGAGTTCTGGCAGAACCGCGATGACCGGCTGCACGACCGTTTCCGGTACGTCCGGGCCGGCGCCCAGTGGAAGATCGAGCGGCTGGCGCCGTAGGGGCGGCCGCCGGGACCGACGAAAACGAAAAGCGCGCTTCCGCAATCTGCAATCTGCAATTCAGGATATTCTCCGCCGATGCCTCGCTACGACAGGGCGACGATCCGCCGCGAGGACGGGGAGTGGATCCGGCGCGCGGCGGCGCGCGGCTCGTTCCTTCTTCTTCACCGCGATTCGTTTCTCCTCTCGCCCGAAGGATCGATTCGATGGGGGAGCGAGGACGCGGGGAACGATCTGTCGGAGGCGCGGTTTCTCGGCGAAGGAGAGGAGCCGCTCTTTTCCATTCAGATCCGCGGCGAAGAGGCGGAGCGTCTGACGGCGGAGGGAAGGGCGCGGCTCGCCGGCTGGCGAGAGCTCGTCGGCGAGCATCAGGTCGGCGACGCGGCGCTGGCGGCGCATGCGATCGCTCTCGAGCGGTGGCACGAGCGAAGCCTCTTCTGCGGCCGCTGCGGAGCGCGCACGGCGTCGACCGAGGGGGGGCACAGCCGGACCTGCACGGCGGAAGGGTGCGGGTCTCGCGAGTTTCCTCGCACCGACCCGGTCGTCATCGCCGTCATCTCGAACGGCCGCCGCTGCCTCCTCGGCCGGCACAACCGTGCGCGCTCGAACGCGTTTTTCACGGCCCTCGCCGGGTTCGTCGAGCCGGGTGAGTCGGCCGAGGATGCGGTGCGGCGCGAGATCTTCGAGGAGGCGGGAGTGAGGGTGAAGGAGGTCCGCTACTTCGGATCGCAGCCCTGGCCGTTTCCTCATTCGTTGATGCTCGGCTTCCACGGCGTGACCGACGACATCGAGATCCACGTCGACGGCGAGGAGCTCCTCGAGGCCCGGTGGTTCGAGCCGGAGGAGATCCTCTCGGGAAGGATCCCGATTCCCGCGCCGTACGCGATCGCGACGCAGCTGATCATGGCGTGGGCGAAAGGCGAGCAGGGCGGCGTCGTGGTGGACGAGTAGCGTCCGGCCGCGCCGGTCCGTCTCCCGTCGTTGGCGAGAGGAAACAGAGCGCCGCAGGCGGTGCCTACTCGAGCCAGCGATGCGAGCACTCGAGGCAACGGCGGTTCGGGCCGAGCGCGATGATGAGCGCGAAGATCGCGGCCGCGAGGTAGAAGAGGTCCTCGTGGCCGGTGAGCCAGCCGGTGACCGAAAGAGCGGCCGCCCCGGCGATCGCGAGGAGGATCGTCGAGGTGGTCCTGACCTGATCCGAGTCACATTCCGGGCAGAGGATCGGCGCGGGGGGCGCCTCGAGGGGCTCGTCGAGGTCGAGCTCGATCGGCGGCTCCGAAGGAGGGAGGCGCTGCTGGAGAGCTTCGATCGCCCGGCGCGCGTCGCGCGCTTCGACGGCGAGACCGTACTTGACGCCCTCCGCCTCGCCGTGGCGCGAGAGGCGCGGCGCCGCGATCGTGCTGATCCGTGTCGTCACGAGCGCGTCCGCGAGAGCGTCGCGCGCTGTGGCGGCCTCCCGCGGATCGGAGAACGTCGCGATGATGATCTCGGGCGCGCTCCTCGGCTCGTTCGTTCGGGGGCGGGTCATGAGGAATGGTAACGGATGATCTCAGATTGCAGATTGCAGATTGCAGATTGCAGATTGCGTCGGGCCGGTCCACGCGCCGACCACCCAGATTCCTCGCTACTCTCGAATAGAAGCAAAACGGCTTATTTTGTCATCCTGAGCGAAGCGAAGGATCTCAAAATGCGAAAAGCGCGATTCACGCATTTTGAGATCCTTCGTCGCGCTCACGCGCTCCTCAGGATGACGCACGGGTGGGCCGGCCTGGTTGAATTGGGAGTACGTCATCCCGAGCCGAAGGCGAGGGAGCTTCGGTGACACGCGCGCGATCTTGGTTCCTACGGTGTCACCCAAGGTCCTTCGTCGCGCTCACGCGCTCCTCAGGATGACGCGGGGGCGGACACCGCCTATGGCTGAATCGGAAGTACGTCATCCCGAAGCCGAAGGCGAGGGAGCTTCGGTGACACGCGCGCGATCTTGGTTCCTACGGTGTCACCAAAGGTCCTTCGTCGCGCTCACGCGCTCCTCAGGATGACGCACGGGTGGGCCGGCCTGGTTGAATCGGAAGTACGTCATCCCGAAGCCGAAGGCGAGGGAGCTTCGGTGACACGCGCGCGATCTTGGTTCCTACGGTGTCACCAAAGGTCCTTCGTCGCGCTCACGCGCTCCTCAGGATGACGCACGGGTGGGCCGGCCTGGTTGAATCGGAAGTACGTCATCCCGAAGCCGAAGGCGAGGGAGCTTCGGTGACACGCGCGCGATCTTGGTTCCTACGGTGTCACCCAAGGTCCTTCGTCGCGCTCACGCGCTCCTCAGGATGACCGCGCCCGGGCCCAATCTGCAATCTGCAATTCAATCCCTGCTTCTTCTCGATCAGCATCACGACCCATCCCTTGCCGAAGTCGCGGAGAGTCGCCGTCGCCTGATGCGTCGCGTCGAATCGCTCTCGGACCGGGCCGCTCCGGAAGGAGGCGCCCACCTCGTTCGGGACCCACCGCCAGGTGAAGTCGGCCTGAGCGCCCTCGTCCGAGGCGCGGATGCCCGTCACCTCGAGCAGTTCCTTCTTCGCGAGGGGAACGATGTCGAGAAAACCGTTCGGCCGGATGAGGAAGCGCTTGTCTCCCTCCCCTTTCGCGAGAACGACCTTCCCGCCGTCGACGCGGATCCACCCCGCCTTCTCGAGATCGGCCGCGCCGGCGCGTGCCGGCTCGTTGAACTTCGAGGCATCGAGCGGCAGCGAGAAGGAGCTGCCGGTGCTGAACTCGTAATCGCCGAGCTCGGGCGACTCGGCGATCAGCGCCTTCGCTTCGTCCGGGGTCGGAAGCGGAGGCGCGGCGTCGGCAGACGCCGCGGTCTCGGGGGCGGTCGACACGGCGGCCGGCTCTCCCCCGGAGCAGGCGAGAAGAACGGAGCAGGCGATCAGCGAGAGGAGCGTGCGCATGCGAAAGACGATAGCAGAAGGGTCCGGCCCGGGCGGATCGAAGGCCCCAGGCCGCCCCTACAGCGTGATCACTCCGCGCCTGCCGCTCGGCGCGGATCGCTGCCGGAAAATCGTTTCCCGCTTCCCGCTCGCCAGGTCGTAGCGGACGAGCTTTCCGAGAACGGAGCCGTCGTCCGCCTCGTCTCCTTCGATCAGCGCCGTGATGCCCGATCCGGAGATGCGGAAGTCGGTCACCCACTCCCCGGCGAGGATCCGCGAGACCTTGCCGGTGCGGACGTCGAACCGGAAGATCCCGCCCGTATTCTCTTCATCGCCGGCCTCCCCGAGCTCCCCATGAACCGCCCAGAGCTCGGCCCCCTTCGGCCCCCATCGCGGGAGGGCGAGGTTGTCGTGCCCGTCCATCGAGACGGGCGCGAGCCGCGCGGGCTTCGAGAGGTCGACGAGGGCGATCGCGGATCCTCCCTCGCTTGCGATCAACTCGACGGCGAGGAGCCGACCGTCAGGCGACCAGGCGAGGTCGGCGATCGCCGAGTCGGGGAGGGCGGCCTCGACCTCCTCGCGCGAAAACGAGGCGGTCTTCCATTTTCCGCGCACGACCCAGGAGACCGTCAGCACGGATCCGCGCGAGGCGTTCATCGCGAGGGCGACACCGCCCCCGTCGGGAGAGGTCGCCATCAGGTCGATCGAGAAGAGATCGACCGGCTCCCCGGCGACGAGAGGAGAGGCGAGCAGGAGCAGGGCGAACGCGAACGGGCGCATGGAGGACCTCACGGCAGGAGCCAATCGCGCGGGTCCGAGCGCGAATTCCCCGGCGGGCGCCGGAAAGGGCGGGCCGAATACCGCCGGGGAGGTTCGCGTTGTAAAGTCACCCCGCGCCGGCCGCCGCGAGCGCGCCGCGACGCAAAGCAGAGGAATCCGAGTCACGATGCCGGTCAACGAAGCCCCCGCCCGCCCCCTCGATTTCGTCCGGGAGATCGTCGAGCGCGATCTCGCCGAAGGAAAGCACGCGAGCGTCATCACGCGCTTTCCTCCGGAGCCGAACGGCTATCTCCACATCGGGCACGCGAAATCGATCTGCCTCAATTTCGGGATCGCGGCCGAGTACGGCGGTCGCTGCAATCTCCGGTTCGACGACACGAACCCGGAGAAGGAAGAAGCCGAATACGCGCGCGCCATCCTGGAGGACGTCCGCTGGCTCGGCTTCGACTGGGGGGCGCACCTTCATCACGCCTCCGACTACTTCGAGACGCTCTACGAGATGGCCGAGCTGCTCATCCGCGAGGGGAAGGCGTACGTGGACTCGCTCTCCGCGGAGGAGATCAGGGAGCACCGGGGGACGCTGACCGAGCCCGGAAGAGAGAGCCCCCATCGCGACCGGCCGATGGAAGAGAGCCTCGACCTCTTCCGGCGGATGCGCGCGGGCGAGTTCGAGGACGGGGCTCACGTCCTGCGCGCGAAGATCGACATGGCGTCGCCGAACATGAACATGCGCGACCCGGTCCTCTACCGGATCAGGAAAGAGGAGCACCACCGCACCGGCGACCGCTGGCCGATCTACCCGATGTACGACTACGCGCATCCGATCTCGGACGCGATCGAGAAGATCACGCACTCGCTCTGCACCCTGGAGTTCGAGGACCATCGCCCGCTCTACGACTGGCTCGTCGAGACGCTCCCCCTTCCGGCGCGCCCGCGGCAATACGAGTTCGCGCGCCTGAACCTCAACTACACGGTCATGTCGAAGCGGAAGCTGCTCCGGCTCGTCCAGGAGCGTCACGTCGATGGATGGGACGATCCGCGCATGCCGACGCTCGCCGGCTACCGGCGACGCGGCGTTCCTCCCTCCGCCATTCGGGCGTTCTGCGATCGGGTCGGCGTGGCGCGGCGGGAAAACGTCATCGACGTGGCGCTGCTCGAGCACACGATCCGCGAGGAGCTGAATCGGACGGCGCCCCGGGTCATGGGCGTGCTCCGTCCCCTCAAGGTCGTGATCGAAAACTACGATGCGGCGGCGAAGGAGTGGTTCGAGACGCCGAACAATGCCGAGGACGCGGCGGCCGGAAGCCGCAGGGTGCCGTTCGGCCGGGAGATCTGGATCGAGCGCGACGACTTCATGGAGGAGCCGCCGAAGAAGTTCTTCCGGCTCGCGCCCGGGCGGGAGGTGCGCCTCCGCTCCGCGTACTTCATCACCTGCACGGGCGTGGTGAAGGACGAGGCGGGAGAGATCGTCGAGCTCCGCGCCACGTACGACCCCGCCACGCGGGGCGGGGACGCTCCCGACGAGCGGCGGCCGAAGGCGACGCTCCACTGGGTGGCGGCCGCGGACGCGATCGACGTCGAGGTGAGGCTCTACGACCGCCTCTTCCGCGTGGAGGATCCGGAAAACGTCGAGGAAGGGAGCGATTTTCTCGCGAACATCAATCCCGACTCGCTCGAGGTCATCCCGCACGCGAAGCTCGAGCCCTCGGTGCGCGAGGCCGCGGCCGGCGCGCGCTACCAGTTCGAGCGCCTCGGCTACTTCGCGCTCGATCCCGATTCGCGCGAGGGGAGGCTCGTGTTCAATCGGATCGTCACGCTGAAGGACGCGTGGGCGAAGGTGGCGGGGAAGTGATTTCAGATTTCAGATTGCAGATTGCAGATTGCGGGGCGTGAGCGCCGCGCCGATGAGAGGCGCCGCGTCCTCCGCATCCCCCGCCCAGATCCGCTTCTAATGACACCACCTACACGGAGGTAGCGGATGTCCCGCATTTTGAGCTCCTTCACTTCACACCCGCCCACCCCACCTCGCTCAGGATGACCACGGAAATCGAGCCGCCGGAAGAAGCGTAAACGCCGCGCCGCCCGCTCCGTCCAATCGGGCGACAAGGGAGCGGCTGACGCCGACCCGAAGAGCAGAAAAAGGAGCAGAGACATGAAACGGAATCGGATTCTCTTTTTGGTCATCGCCCTCACCCTCACGTTCGCCCTCGCCGCGATGGCGCAAGGCGCCGGTCGCATGGGCGGGCAGGGAGCGCGCGGCGCCGGACAGCAGGCGCTCGGACAGGCGCCGTTCGGCGGCCCGCAGTTTCTCGTGAAGTACCTCGAGCTCACGGAAGCGCAGATCACGCAGTGGAAAGCCTTCCAGGAGCAGGCCCGGGCTGAGGCCGCCCCGATCGTGGAATTGCGGAAACAGAACGTTCTGAAGATCCGCGAGCTTCTTCTCGAGAGCGCTCCCGACGCGACCGCGATCGGAACGCTCGTGATCAAGAACCACGAGCTCGGTGGACAGATCCTGGCGATCCATGAAGCGGCGCAGGCGAAGTTCGCCGGCATTCTGAGCCCTGAGCAGAAGATCAAGTTCGACAAGTTCCTCGAGCTCATGAAGTCGATGCCGCGGCGCGGCCCCGGCGGCCAGGGCTTCGGCGACGGATCCGGCGCGGGCATGGGCTTCGGCTCCGGCGGCGGCTTCGGGCCCGGCGACGGCACCTGCCCCTGGTGCGAAGACTGACCCGATCGGGCACGATCTCCCCGCCGATCGGACCCGGCGGGGAGATCCCCCGATCCTTTTGAGTATTCATCACGATCACTGACCGCTCCACCTGGAGGAATCATGAAACGGAATCATCTGATCACCGCGATCGTCGCCGTCCTGGCTATCACGACGTTCGCCTTTGCCGCCGGACCCGGCTTCGGACAGCGTCACCCGGGAGCCCGCGACGGCCAGCGCGGCGCCGCGATGCGGGAGAGGGTCGCGACGATCCTCGACCTCTCGGAGGCGCAGCTCTCCCAGTGGAACGCGATCCAGACGGCGACCCACCAGAAGATGGCGCCTCTCGCGACGCAGCGTCAGGCGAATGCAGCGGCGCTCCGCGCGGAAATGGCGGCGGAGCAGCCGAACTCGACGAAAGTGGGCGATCTGATGATCGCGAACCGCCAGCTCGGCGAGCAGATGCAGACGCTCCGCGAACAGTCGCGGACGCAGTTCGAGTCCATCCTCACCCCCGAGCAGAAAGCGAAGCACGACGAGCTGAAGGCCCTCCGCCCGCATCGCGGAGAGGGTCAGCGCGGCGGCATGCGCGGCATGGGCATGCGAGGGGCGCCGAGGGAGTAGCAGGTCGCAGAATGCAGCCCTCTCGAAAATCGCGGAGCCTGAATGCTCCGCGATTTTTTTTGTCATCCTGAGAGCAGGAGGGATCCGGGCGGATGGGACGCGCGTGACGCGGAAGCGTCAATCGGCGCACGAGCAGAGTTCTGGTTCGCATTCTGCAATCTGCAATCTGCAATCTGCAATCTGCAATCTGCAATCTGCAATCTCCAGGACATCCCCTCCCGCCCTTGCCGCGCGCCCGAACTCCTGTTCTACTGCGGGGCGGTTTGGAGCCATTCCTCGTCTTCGTCCTGGTCGGGTTCGTCGCTCAGATGATCGACGGAATCCTCGGAATGGCGTACGGGGTGAGCGCGACGAGCTTTCTTCTCTCGGTCGGCATTCCTCCGGCGGTCGCGAGCGCGAGCGTGCATGCCGCCGAAGTCGTGACGACCGGATTCTCCGGGCTCTCCCACCTCCGCTTCGGCAACGTCGACCGCACCGTCGTGCGCCGCCTCCTCGTGCCCGGAGTCGTCGGCGCCGTCGCAGGAGCCTACGTGCTCGTCTCGATTCCCGGCGAGTCGCTCAAGCCGTGGATCGCCGGCTACCTGATGGTGATGGGCGTGATCATCCTCTCGAAGGCCATCACGTTCCGGAAGCGCGAGGGGGAAGACAGGAACCACCACCTCGTCCCCCTGGGGCTCGCCGGCGGTTTCTTCGACGCGGTCGGAGGGGGAGGGTGGGGCCCGATCGTCGTCGGCACGCTCGTCGCCCGGGGAAACAGTCCCCGCTTCACGATCGGTTCGGTGAACCTGGCGGAGTTTTTCGTGACGGCGGCGGCGTCGGCGACGTTCATCGCCACGATCGGACTCTCCTACTGGGAGGCGATCGCCGGGCTGGCCCTGGGAGGCGCGATCGCGGCTCCCCTCGCGGCGTGGGCGACGAGCCGCGTTCCGGCGCGCCCCCTCCTGGTGCTCGTGGGGCTGACGGTCGTCACCCTCAGCCTCCGGACGATCTGGCTCGCGCTCCGGTAGCCCGAAAGACGTAAACTTATAATGCCGGGTCCGCGTCCTTCGGACTGTTTCTTGCTGCTTGCATATGACGAGAACCGACAAGGCCTCTCTCGACTCACTCCGGATCGAGCGGGCCGAAGAGCGCAGGACGCCGTCCTGGGCATGGATCGCCGGAGCCCTCGCCATCCTCCTGATGGCGGCCGCCGCGGTCTGGGCGTTCGCTCGTTCGGGCGCCGTGGAAGTCCGGACGGCTCCCGTCGGCGAGCGGCGCTCGGTCGGGGGAGCGACGGTTCTCAACGCCTCCGGCTACGTCACCGCCCGCCGGCAGGCGACGGTCTCCTCGAAGGTGACGGGAAAAGTCGTCGACGTGAGGATCGAAGAGGGGATGTCGGTCGCCGAAGGCGAAGTTCTCGCGCGGCTCGACGAGTCGCGGACGGCGGCGGAGTTGCGGCTCGCGGAGGCGCAGGCCACGGCGGCCGAGAGCTCGCTCGAGGAGCTCAGGGTGCGAATCGCCGAGGCGAAGCTCGATCTCGAGCGGGCGAGGCATCTGCTCGAGCGGAGCGTCGGAAGCCAGCTCGATTTCGATCGCGCGAGTGCCCAGCTCGACGCGCTGCGCGCCCGCTATGAGGCCGAGCGCGACCAGCTGGCCGTCGCCGGCCGCCAGGTGCGGCTCCGCCAGCAGGACCTGGAGGACCTCACGATCCGCGCGCCCTTCGCGGGCGTCGTCATCTCGAAGAACGCGCAGCCGGGGGAGATGATCTCCCCGATGTCCGCGGGCGGCGGGTTCACGCGAACGGGGATCTGCACGATCGTCGACATGAGCTCTCTGGAGGTCGAGGTCGACGTGAACGAGGCGTACATCACGCGCGTCCGCGCGGGTCAGCCGGTCGAGATCGTGCTCGACGCCTATCCCGACTGGAAGATCGCCGGGCACGTGATCGCGATCGTCCCGGCGGCGGATCGGCAGAAGGCGACCGTGCGCGTGCGGCTGGGATTCGATCAGAACGACCCGCGCATCCTTCCGGACATGGGCGCCAAGGTGGCGTTCCGCGGCGAAGGGGGAGGCGAGGCGGCGGTCGAGCGGACGATTCCGCGCGCCGCTCTCGTGCGCCAGGGCGATCGCGATAGCGTGTTCGTGGTGAAGGATGGAACGGTCGAGCGGCGCGCCATCACCGTCTCGAGCGCGACCGGCGAGGAGGCCAGGGTTCTCGCGGGCCTTTCCACGGGAGAGCGGGTGGTCGTATCGCCTCCATCGGACCTCGCGGACGGTGCGAAGGTTCGGGTCGAAGAAGGAGAGGACCGATGAGCGATGCGCTCGTGCAGATCCGGGGCGTCGAGAAGAAGTTCCGTCGGGGAGCCGAGGAGATCGACGTGCTGCATCAGCTCGATCTCGACGTGGCGCCGGGGGAGTTCCTCGCGCTCATGGGCCCCTCGGGCTCGGGCAAATCGACGCTCCTCAACCTGATGGCGGGCCTCGACCGGCCGACTCGTGGAACGGTCGACGTCGGCGGCGAGCGGATCGACTCGATGAGCGACCGCCGGCTCGCGAAGTGGCGGGCGCGCCACGTCGGGCTCATCTTCCAGTTCTACAACCTGCTCCCGGTCCTTTCCGCCGCGCGGAACGTCGAGCTCCCGCTGCTCCTCGCTCCCCTTTCGGGATCGGAGAGGAAGCAGCACGTCGATTCCGCGCTGCGCATCGTGGGGCTCGAGCATCGCGCAGGGCACACCCCGCGCACGCTCTCGGGCGGCGAGCAGCAGCGGGTCGGGATCGCGCGCGCGATCGTGAGCGATCCGACGCTCCTCCTCGCCGACGAGCCGACCGGCGACCTCGATCGCAAGACGGGAGACGGGATCCTCGATCTCCTGCAGGCGCTCAACCGGGACCACGGCAAGACGATCGTCATGGTGACGCACGATCCTCACGCCGCCGCGCGCGCCGGCCGCATCATGCACATGGTCGACGGGCATCTCTCCAAGGAGCCGTCGGCGTGAAGTTCCTGCCGCTCTTTCTCGCCGGCTTCCGCCGTCACAAGCTCAGAACCGCTCTGACGCTGCTCTCGGTCCTCGTCGCGTTCCTTCTGTTCGGCTACCTCGCAGCGATCCGCAACGGGTTCTCGGCCGGAGTGAGCGTCGCCGGAGCGGACCGGCTCGTCGTGCGGCACCGCGTCTCGATCATCCAGATGCTGCCGGCGAGCTACGAGGCCGATATCGAGAAGATCGACGGCGTCGTGGACGCAACACAGGCGACGTGGTTCGGCGGGATCTATCGCGAGCCGAAAAACTTCTTCGCGCAGATGCCGATCGATCCCGACGAGTATTTCGCGATGTACCCGGAGCTCCGCCTCTCCAGCGACCAGATGGAGGCGTGGAAACGGACGCGCATCGGGGCCGTCGTGGGGCGGAAGACCGCGGACCGCTTCGGGTGGAAGGTCGGCGACCGGATCCCCATCCAGGGGACCGTCTGGCTCCCGAAGAGCGGCGGCACGACGTGGGAGTTCGAGCTCGTCGGGATCTACGACGCCGACGATCCGGCGGTCGACACGACGGGGTTCTTCTTCCGGCACGACTATTTCGACGAGATGCGGACCTTCGGGGAGGGCCTCGTCGGCTGGTACCTGCTGCGTGTGTCGAGCCCAGACCGCTCCGCCGCGGTCGCGCGCGCAGTCGACGACCTTTTCGCCAACTCGCCCGCCGAGACGAAGACCGAGACCGAGGGGGCGTTCGTCAAGGCGTTCGCGGATCAGGTGGGCGACATCGGCGCGATCGTCACGGCGATCCTCTCGGCGGTCTTTTTCACGATCCTTCTCGTGGTCGGCAATACGATCGCGCAGGCGGTCCGGGAGCGGACTCCGGAGCTCGGCCTCCTCAAGGCGGTCGGCTTCTCGGACACGTCGGTCGTCGCGCTCGTCCTCGCGGAGGCGCTGACGATCGTCGCGATCGGCGGCGCCGCGGGCCTGGCCCTCGCGTGGGCGATGGTCAGGGGCGGCGACCCGACCGGCGGCGCGCTCCCCGCGTTCTTTCTCAGGCCGATGACGTTCGTCTGGGGAGGGGTATGCATCGTCCTTCTCGCGCTCGTCGCCGGCGCGTTTCCGGCGCTGACCGCGATGCGGCTGCGGCCGGTGGAAGCCTTGCGCAGAGAGTAGGGGCGGCCCGCGGCCGCCCGGACTCCGGGTTGGAAAGTCGGGAGTCGGGAGTCAAACGTTTTCGAGGTCTGAGAACTGAGAACTGAGAACTGAGAACTGAGAATGAACTTCTTCGCGCAACTCGCCGCCCTCACGGCGTTCAACCTTCGGACGCTTCCGCGCCGGACGGGATCGGCGCTCGCCGCGCTCGTCGGGATTGCCGGCGTGGTCGCCGTCCTCGTCGGGGTGCTCTCGATCCGCGAGGGCTTCCGTGGCGCGATGACGGCCGCGGGAGACGACGACCGCGCGCTCGTCATGCGCTCGGGGGCGGACAGCGAGATGATGAGCATCCTCTTCCGGAACGATCTGAACGCAGTCACCAGCGCCCCCGGCGTCGCGCGCAAGGGGAATGCGGCCCTCGTCTCCCCCGAGCTCTTCGTCATCGTCAATCTGCCGTTGCGGAGCACCGGGAGCGACGCCAACGTGCCGATGCGGGGCGTCGAGCCGATCGCGATGGACGTGCGCCCCGATGTGAAGATCGTCGAGGGGCGCATGTTCGGGTGGGGAAAGAACGAAGTGATCGTCGGCAGGGGAGCTCTCCACGAGTTCAGCGGGATCGACCTCGGCAGCACGATCAAGCTCGGGTCGGTGCGGTGGGACGTCGTCGGCGTCTTCGAGGCCAAGGGAGGCCTGCCCGAATCCGAGATCTGGGCGGACGTGGCGGTGCTCGCGCCGGCCTACCAGCGCGGCAACACGTTCCAGTCGCTGCTCGTCCGGCTCTCCTCTCCCGGCTCGTTCCAGGAGTTCAAGGATGCGCTCACGTCCGATCCGCGGCTCAACGTCCGCGTCGTGCGCGAGCAGGAGTTCTACGCGGAGCAGTCCCGCGTGATCCAGCTCCTGATCACGGGGCTGGGGACGGTCATCTCGCTGATGATGGGATTCGGCGCCGTGTTCGGCGCGCTCAACACGATGTACACGGCGGTCGCCTCGCGTACGCGCGAGATCGGCACGCTCAAGGCGCTCGGATTCGGCTCGGCCGCGGTCATTCTCTCGATCCTCATCGAGTCGCTGCTCCTCGCGGTGGCCGGCGGCTCGATCGGCGCCGCGATCGCGTATCTCGCCTTCGACGGCTTCCGCGCCGCGACGCTGAACTGGCAGAGCTTCAGCCAGGTCGCGTTCGCATTCGACGTCAACGGGAGTCTCCTGATCCGCGGGATTCTGTACGCCGCGGTCATCGGATTGATCGGCGGGCTCTTTCCCGCGATCCGCGCCGCGCGCATGCCGGTCGCGAACGCTCTGCGGGCGGTATGACGCAGGGGCGCCCTGCAGGCGCCCGGGCCTTCGTCTCGCGCAGACCGAGATTCCGTGCGCGCGCAGCGCCCGCCTACACCCGGTTCGCCCGCAATTCACTCAGCGAATAGAACGTTCCGCGCCAGTCGATGCCGCCGTGCATGAGCGTCAGAAGCGATGCGCGCCAGAGGATGAAGACGAAGAGAAGGACCCCCGCGGGGAACGTCAGCGCGTACCAGACGGGTCCCGCCCCCGCCCGCACGGCCACTCCGGCGACGAGCGAGACGAGGAGGATCGCGACCGCGGCGTAGAGGATGCGCGTCATCCCGTCCGTGACGAACACGGCGGCGAAGGGCCAGATCATCATGAGGAAGAGCGCGACCGTGGAGCCGGCGAGGCGTGCGAGGCTGTACTCGACGCCGCTGAACGCATTCTTCTCGAGCCCGCGCATCGCTTCGCGCACGGTGGAATACCACGCGACGCGCATCAGGCCACGACCGAACACCAGCTCTTCGCGCCCTCCACCTTTCTTGAGGAGCTTCGCGAGCTTCATGTCGTCGTCGGGCCGCATCCGGATCGGCTCATGTCCCCCCTGCTCGCGGTAGAACGACGCGCGAACGAGGTTGAAGGCGCCGACGCCGACGTGATGGCGGGGCGAGCGCCAGCGCGCGCGCCAGGGGCGGCTGAAGATCGAGAACGCGAACGAAAAGGTGACGACGAAAACCCCGATCCAGAAGGATCGGATGACGAGCTCCGGAGACGCGGTCAGATGATCGAGGCGGCGCTCGCCCATGTATCGCACTGCGCGCCGGAGCGTGCTCGGTTCGAACACGACGTCCGCATCGGTGAACAGGATCAGCTCGCCCGTGGCCATCGCGGCGCCGACGATGCAGCGCATGGTTCTTTCCGAGCCATCCCGCCGGGAGCTCGCTAATCGTGACGGGACACAGGCGGGGGTCCTCGGCCGCGATCTTTCGAAGGATGACGCCGGTGCCGTCCGCCGAACGGTCGTCGACGGCGACGACTTCGAGGTCCGGGTAGTCGAGCGCGAGCAGAGAGCGGACGGCATCCTCGACCGAGAGCTCCTCGTCGCGTCCCGCGACCACGATGCTCACGCGCGGCCAGTCCTCGCCCGCGGACGGGAGCGCCGCGAGAGAGCGCATCGTGAGACTGCCGATGCTCGATTCGAGGGCGAAGGCGATCAGTAGAGCCAGCGTCGCGCCCGCGAGCCAGATCACCGCCGTCTGCCCATCCCGAGAACGCCGAGGATCTCTCGCGCGATGATCGAGGTGAGCGTGCGCGTCGCCTGGCGCGCGACGTTGCCGACGACCTTCTCTCCGAGGCCCATCCGGCGGCGGCCGGCGCGCGGCGCCGCCGTCGTGCGCGGAGCGGGTTGCCGCTCCTCGCGCTCCTCCACCCTCGCGTTCGCGAGCTTCCGCGCGAGGATCTCGTGCGCGCTCTCGCGATCGACCGGCGTGCGGTATTTCGCGGTGATCGGCGAAGCGGAGACGCGGCGCGCATGTTCGGCGGGGTCGAGAGGCTCCATGGACGATGATGGCGCCGCGACCTGGACGACGGCGGCCTCGTTGGGCGCTCCCTTCGGCGTGAGAAAGCTCACGAGCGCCTCTCCGATGCCGAGGGAGGGGAGCGCCTTTTCGATGTCGAGGTGCGGGCTCGGCGGGAAGGTCGAGGCGGTCGCGCGGACGTTCTTTGCCTCTTTCGGCGTCAGCACGCGGACCGCGTGTTGCACGCGGTTCCCGAGCTGCGCGAGCACGTCCTCGTCGACGTCCTTCGGAGTCTGGGTGATGAAGAAGACGCCGACTCCCTTCGACCGGATGAGGCGCGCGATCTGCTCGATGTGCTCGACGAGCGCCGACGAGGAGTCCTCGAACAGCTGATGAGCCTCGTCGAAGAAGAAGACGAGCTTCGGCTTGTCCGCGTCGCCGACTTCCGGAAGGTCGTAGTAGAGGCGGCCGAGCATCCACATGAGGAACGTCGAGTAGAGCCGCGGCTTGTCCTGGACGTCCGAGAGCGTGAGGATGCTGATGATGCCGCGGCCGTCGGGAGCCGTGCGCATCAAGTCCGAGAGATCGAGCTCCGGCTCGCCGAAGAAGCGGTCCGCGCCCTGCTGCTCGAGCTCGACCATCTTGCGGAACAGAACGCCGACGCTCGCCGGCGAGATGCCGCCGTAATCCTTCTTCAGTTCGAGCTTTCCTTCGTCGGAGGTCAGATAGTTCAGCACCTCGCGCAGGTCCTTGAAATCGAGGAGGGGAAGCTCCCGATCGTCGCAGTATTTGAAGACGAGCGCGAGCACGCTCTGCTGCGTCTCCGTGAGGTCGAGGACCTTCGCGAGGAGGATCGGACCGAAGGAGGAGACGGTCGCGCGGAGCTGCGCTCCTTTCTCTCCGGTGAGGCTGTAGAACTCGACGGGAAAGGACTCCGGACGGAACTCGCGCCCCACCCTCGCCATCCGTTCGATGAGCTTCGGCGCCGGCTGTGCCGCGATCGCGAGCCCGGAGAGATCGCCCTTCACGTCGGAGACGAACGCCGGAATGCCGTTCCGCGAGCAAGCTTCGGCGAGGAGCTGGAGGCTGCGCGTCTTTCCGGTTCCGGTCGCCCCGGCGATGAGGCCGTGGCGGTTGAGCATCCGGAGGGGAAGGCGGATCGGGAGCGCGCCCTGGGGGGCTCCACCGCTGATCGCGTGGCCGATCTCGATCGAGGGCTCCGTGAATCCATACGCGGCGGCGAGGATAGAATCGAGGTCCGACATGGGCGGAAGAGTAGCGCAGTCGGCTGACGCCTGACGAGCGAGGAGCCGGATCCCGTTGTGCGCGAGGTTTGCAATTCACCGGCGAGGAGGGAGAAACCGTGAATCCCGTCGACCCGCGAAAACCGCGTCCCGCGCACGATCCCGATTTCGCGGGGGCGGCTCGCGCCCTCTCGAGGGCTCTCCTCGGCGTGCACAAGGAGCTCCTCGAGCTCGCCAGGATCGAGTACGAGCGGGCGAACGGCCGCCAGAACCCCGCGCAGATGTGGAATCTGCTGATCGGCGATCCCTTCTTCGCCTGGCTGCGGCCGCTCAGCGGCGCGGTCGCGCAGCTCGACGAGTTGCTCGCGACCGAAAGCGATCGCAGTCCGTATCGCCGGCTCGTCGGCAACCTCCGCCCCATGCTCGTGGGCGACGACCCATCGGACCCCTTCGCGGGGCCGTACGCTCGCTATCGCCAGCTCCCGGAGGTGATCGCCGCGCACGCGGTGGCGCGCCGGGCGCTGGAGACGTTCGAGGAAACGCTCGGGCCCGCGGATCGGTAGTCGGGAGCTCCCGACGACCGGGGGCCCGGGCCTTTGCATCCCGCGGCTGAATCCGTCCATACTTGGCCGCTGGCCCGGCGACCGCTGCGGCCAAATCAGCCAATCGAAGGAGCGGCCACCACCCATGGCTTCCACGACAGCGACTACACCAGAGCGGCACCCGAAAGGGTTGTACGTTCTCTTCGGCACCGAGATGTGGGAGCGCTTCGGCTTCTACACGATGCTGGCGATGCTGACCCTTTACATGCGCGACGCCGCGCAGGGGTTCGGCTGGACGACCGCGAAGGCGACCGGGGTCTACTCCTGGTATCAGGCGTTCGTCTACGCGACCCCGCTGATCGGCGGGTGGCTCGCCGACCGTTACCTCGGCTACCGGAACGCGATCACGATCGGCGGGCTCTTTTTCATGGCGGGCTATTTCCTGCTGGCCGTCCCGCACAGCGTCCCGCTGTTCTATCTCGCGCTCCTGCTGCTGGTCATCGGCAACGGCTTCTTCAAGCCGAACGTCTCGTCGATGGTCGGCAACCTCTACCGCGAGGGGAGCCATCTCAAGGACCGGGCGTACCTGATCTTCTACATGGGGATCAACATCGGCGCGTTCCTCGCGCCGCTGATCGCCGAGTACGTGCAGGCGCGGTCGGGCTTCAATCCGGCGTTCGCCGTCGCCGCGTTCGGCATGGTGATCTGCCTCGTGATCTTCTGGGGCTTCCGGCATCACACCCGGTACGCGGACAGGCCGCGCGTGAACGGCGACGTCATGCCCGGCGCGCCCGACGCGAAGGGTAACGTCGAGGCCGCGGCCGCCACCGAAGACCTGCCGCCGAACGCCGAAGCAGGACGCGATGGAGGCGGTGCCGGAATGGAAGCGCATCGTGGCGCTGATCGTCATCTTCCTCATCGTCATCGTCTTCTGGATGATCTTCCACCAGAACGGCTCGACGCTCGACCTTCTGGGCCAACGACAACACCGACTGGAACGTCACCGGAATCATCTCGAACGCGATCAACCCGTTCTGGATCATCACGCTCTCGCTGCCGCTCGCATGGTTCTGGGGCTTCCTCGACCGGCGCGGCAAGGAGCCGTCGACGCCGATGAAGATGGCGTTCGGCATGACGCTCACCGGCCTCTCGCTGCTGGTCCTCTACTTCGCCGCGCTGGCGGGGGGATACACGAAGCCAGCCGTCCAGGTCATCGCGCAGGGACCGACGGCGCAGCAGGTCTACGTCAACGCGGCGCCCGATCTGGTCGAGGAGCTCGGAATCACGGCCCAGCCCGAGGAGATTCAGGACCAGCGTCCGGTGACGCTCAACGCGCTCGAAGAAGGGCAGGCGGCCCCCCGCGTTCGCGCGTACCTCGCGGACGTGGGCACGGCCTCCGGCCTCGCGCCGGGCGGCCTCGCGGCGGTGGAGCACACGGAAGGCGCGGGACTCGTCCTCGGACCGGTCAAGAAAGTCTCTCCCTGGTGGCTGGTCCTCTCGTATTTCGTCATCTCGCTGGGCGAGCTGATGCTCAGCCCGATGGGTCTGGCGCTCGTCTCGAAGGTCGCGCCTCCCCGGATGCGCGGCCTGATGATGGGCGGCTGGTTCGTGGCGACGGCAATCGGCAACAAGCTCACTGCAATCGGCGCCTTCTGGGACGTCTGGAGCCACGCGCGATTCTTCCTGACGCTCTCGCTGATGGCGTTCGTCATGGCCATCGTTCTCTTCCTCCTCATCCGGCCGCTCAAGAAGGCGATGCCGGGCGTGTGACGCTCGATTCGCAGGGGCGGCGACGAGCCGCCCCTGCGCCGTCGTTCTCCGCCCCCACGATGACCACGCTCTTACCAGGGATGCGCGAGAACGTGCCGCTCGCGCCGATGACGACGATCGGGATCGGCGGTCCCGCGCGATGGTTGATCGACGCGACCGTCGGTCGAGCAACTCGTCGAGAGCCTCTCGTGGGCGCGCCGGGGCGGCATTCCTCTTTTTCTTCTCGGCGGCGGCAGTAACGTCCTCATCGCCGACGAGGGATTCGACGGGCTCGTCATCCGGAACTCCATCGGCGGCATCGATGAGTCCCACGACGGCGACGCCGTCCGGATCTCGGTCGGCGCCGGTGAGCCGTGGGACCGGATCGTCGAGCGCGCGGTCGAGCGGCGCTGGGGCGGCATCGAGGCGCTTTCCGGGATCCCCGGGTCGGTCGGAGCGACGCCGATTCAGAACGTCGGCGCGTATGGGCAGGAGGTCGCCGAGACGATCGTCGGGAGTCGACGCGGTCCACGTGGCGACGGGAAGTCTGCGGTCGCTCACGCCCAAAGAGTGCCGCTTCGGCTATCGCGACAGCGTCTTCAAGCGCGAGGCGAAGGGAGAGTTCGCGATCGTCGCCGTGTCGTTCCGCCTCCGGCCGGGGCAGCGGCCCGTCCTCCGCTATCCCGAGCTGCAGCGGTACGCCGAGGAGCATTTCGGCGCGGATCCGACGCTCGAGCAGGTTCGCGAAGCCGTGCTCGCGATCCGGAGGCGCAAGGGGATGGTCCTCGATCCGTCGGATCCCGACAGCCGGAGCGACGGATCGTTCTTCACGAACCCGGTCCTCTCGACCGACGAGTATCAGCGGTTTCTGGAGCGTGCGCTCGCCGCGGAGCCGGCGCTCGCGGCCGATCGCATTCCGGCGTTCCCGGTCGGCGAGGGGCGCGTGAAGCTCTCGGCCGCCTGGCTGATCGAGCACGCCGGGTTCGAGAAGGGCTACGGCGAGGGGGCGGTGGGACTTTCGAGCAAGCACACGCTCGCGATCGTGAATCGCGGGGGCGGGACGGCCGTCGACGTCCTTGCGCTCGTCGCCGAGATCCAGCGGACGGTGGCGAACAGGTTCGGCGTCGCCGTCCGGCCGGAGCCGGTGTTCGTGGGATTTTGAGTCGGGGAGTCGGGGAGTCGGGGAGTCGGGGAGTCGACTCGAGGTCACGGCGGCGAATCACATTACGCCTAGACGCGCAGACGCCTAGACGCGATTCTTCTCCTCGAACGCCCGCGCGACGACCTCGATGTCGACGCTGCGGCCGAGATACTCCCAGACGGCCACGACGTCCTCGCGGTAGGGAAGCTGCGTCCCGTCGAGAACCGCGGGAGCGAACCGGGCGCGCTGGTACCACTTCTGCGCTTCCGTCGGGTTCATCTGGAGCTGGTTGCGCGCGTGCTGCACGAGCAGAAGGTGGTCGGCGGAGATTTCCTCCCGCCGCGTCGTGATGGTCGCCTGAGCCGTGCGCTGCTGGTCGCGGCGCAGGAGCGCTTCGCGCTTGCGCTCGAGCGACCGCTGATCGAGCCTCGCGATCCCCGCGCGCGCGAGGGTCCCGAGGGCCGGCGGAGGAAAGAATCCCGACTCGTTGAAGCGGATGCCGCTCCGGTAAAGATACTTTCCGTGCTCGTCGGGCCGCTTCGAGAGACGGCTCCAGACGACGCGCCCCCGCAATTCGATCTTCTCCGGCCAGTTCGGGACGGTGACCGAGAGGCGCGCCTCCGATCCGAGGCGGAGCGCCTCCGAGTGCTCGACCTGAACGCCGCGGACGCCGACGTTCTGGATCGCCACGGCAGCGGATCCAAAGAGACCCGCGAGCGGAGGGGTCAGGTCGAATCGGTCGGCGGTCCGCAGCTCTTCGAGCTCCGACATCGCTACTCCCTGCTTCCTTCCGACTGTTGCTCCTCCACGAACGGAGCGATCTTCTCCCTCACCTCGTCCGGCACCGGGACCGGGGCGAAGGATCCGTGGCGGACCGCGACCAGGATGTATTTTCCGCTCGCGACCACCGTTCCGGGGTCCGTCTTGCGGGTGACTTCGAAGTGAATGTGGATCGAGGTCCGTCCGATCTTTCCGAAGAATGCCTCGACCACGAGCAGCTCGTCGAGGGTGACCGGCACGTGGAAGTCGCACTCGACCCGAACGCGCGGCAGCCAGAGTCCGAGGACGTCGAAGAGGTGGCGGTAGCTGAGGCCTGCCGACCGGAACAGCTCGGCCTCCGCCAGGCCGAAGAATCGGAGATAGGCCTGGTAGTTGATGATGCTCGCCGCGTCGATATCTTCCCAGCGGACGTACTCTTCGATTCTGTAACGAGCCATTGAAGTCGGAAAGCGCGGAGGGAGGCGGGTCCGGCGTGGCCCCTCCGGGGGGGCCCCCCCTCGATTTGCGATTGTATCGCGTCGGCGCGGGAACGAGGGAGGGCCCGAAGTGCAGGAGGACGTTTGGTTCCAGGAGACTCTCATCCGTCTATACGGACGTCGGCGGGAAAGCGTCTATGGCGCCGTCCCGGTCCGGGCCGGCCGCGCTCGGGGGTCCTGTTAACCGCGGCCTCCCGCCATCCGTACTGCAGGGCGAACAGGAATTCAGTAAAGCAGAAAAGGGGAAAGCCATGGGCGTAGAAGTCATCATCCCTCTCGGCGCATTCGCAATGACCGTTCTGATCGTGTTCGTGATCGCCCGGACCGTCGTCGCACGCTCGGAGCACCGGCTCCAGGCGCACGCGAAGATGCTCGATCGGTTCGGCAGCTCGACGGAGTTCGTCTCGTTCCTTCAGACTCCCGAGGGGCGCGGCTATCTCCATACGGTATCCATGGGCCCGCGCAAGACGCAGAAAGCGAAGATCATCGGCGCCGTCCGGACCGGCGTGGTGATCAGCATTCTGTCGGTTGGGCTGATGGCGGTTTCTTTCCTCGTCGGGTTCTCGCACCCGATGCAGGAGCCGCCGTTCGTCATCGGCTTCCTCGGGCTGTTTCTCGGCGCGGGATTCCTCGCGTCGGCCGCCATCTCCTGGTCGCTGGCGAAGGCGTGGAAGATGGACGAGAGCCCCGACTCCGGAGCGGCGCGATAAGATCGTGAGGGAGTCCGGGGATGCTCATGCGGATGGAAGCCGTTTCGCCGGTGCCGCAGCGGTGGAAGCCTCGAGCCTCAGCGAGAGCGAGTTCGAGAGCTTCTACCGCTGCTCCGCGCGCGCTCTCTGGGCGTATCTCCAGCGGATGACCGGAGACGCCGCGGCGGCGGACGATCTTTCGCAGAAGGCGTTCATCCAGGTCCTCCGGACGCCTCTTCGCTCGCGCGATGACGCAGCGGTTCGGGGGCTTCTCTACCGCGCGGCGACGAATCTCGCGATCGACGAGATCCGCCGCCGGAAACGGGAGCGGGAAGGCTGGCTCGGGTTCGTGGGGCTCGGGCCTCGGATCGACGCCGCGGACGTGCGTCACGACGTGGGGCGCGCGTTCGGGAAGCTCAAGCCGAAAGAGCGCGCGCTCCTCTGGCTGGCCCACGTCGAGGGATTCGAGCATCGGGAGATCGCGAAGATCGTCGGCGTCGAGGCGGGGAGCGTGCGGGTCCTGCTCTTCAGGGCCCGCAAGCGGCTGGCGGATGAATTGAAGACGATGGGACTGGGTCCCGAGGTGTTGCCGTGAGCGAGCATGGATGCGATCGCGAGATGGAACTGGTCGAGGCGCTGCGGCGGGGCGAGCTCTCCGCCGATCTTCGGGATCACGCGCGCGGCTGCGCGGACTGCTCGGAGGCGGCAAGAGTGTCCGTCTGGATGAGCTCACTCGCGTCGGCGACCGAGCGGCCCGGCGCCCGGACCGACCCGATGGTGCTCTACCTGAAGGCGCAACTTCTCGCGACGCTGCCGGGAGAGCAGCGCGCGCTGCAGCCGCTCCATCTCCTCCAGCGGATTGCCTTCGCACTCGTCGGGCTCGGATGGGCGGTCCTGCTGACGTGGAAGTGGGACGCGATCCGCAGCTTCTCGGTCGACCGAGCGCTCGCGGGCGCGATCGGCGGCGCGGCGGTCTCCCCCTCGGTCATCGCACTCGTCTTCGCTCTCGGCTGCGCGACGATCCTCGTCACGGTCCACACCGCCCTCGCGGGAGAGTAGGCGCGCTGCGCCCTCCCGCGGGTGTAAACTATCGTCATCGAATTCGCGCTGGTCGTCCGTGATGGGGTGGTCGATCCTCCGAGTCGGGGGGTCCCGATCGCCGTCCCGCCTCACGCATCGCCGCGCGTTCCCCCCGCAACCCGGTCGCTCCCGCGCCGCCTCGTCCGCGCGGAGCCGGACCGCCCGCCCGCAACCCCGCTCAGCCGATTCGCGCCGGCGCGCGCGAAAAGAAGTGCCGGGAGGTGGAGCCTATGGTCATCGTCGATGTCTCGCGAACGGAACCCGGGATCCGGTGTTTTGAGAAGAAGCGCCCCGGGCGCGTTCTTCCGTGGAGGCGTCCCGGAGGGTGGATCGGGCGGGACCGGATTCGATTCCGTGTCCTCTGATCGGCTCGCGATCATCGACTGAAACGTTCCGCCTTCGCGGAGGGCGGACTGCCGGTTCTCCGACCGGGCCGGCAAGGAAGGATTCGCCCATGGCACCGGGACACCGTTCCGTCGTTCTTCTCCTGCGCATTCTCGACGAAGCGTTCCGCCGCAAGGCGTGGCACGGCACCACGCTCCGCGGTTCTCTCGGGGGCCTCGATGCGACGGCGGCCCTCGATCGCCCCGGCGCGGGCCGCCACAACGTCGCCGAGCTCGCGCTCCATGCCGCCTACTGGAAGTACGCCGTGAGGCGGCGCATCACCGGCGAGAGGCGCGGTGCGTTTCCGGTGAAGGGAAGCAACTGGTTCGCCGTCGACTCGCTCGAGCCGACGCGCTGGAAAGAGATCATCGACCTGCTCGAGCGAGAGCACGAAGCTCTGCGCGCCGCCGTCGAAGCTCTTCGCGATTCCGACCTCGATCGAAAGCCGGCGAACGGAGGGATCTGGACCCTGGGGCAGCTGATCTCGGGAGCCGCCGCGCACGACCTCTATCACACCGGACAGATCCAGCTCGTGAAGCGAATGATCTCCTAGTGCTCCGTCCTCGAGATCGGCACGAGATTCGTTGCGGCGCGACGGCTTCGATCGCGCGAAGCCCCGACGCAACCGATGCGGGACATCGGTGAGCGCGTACGGCCGGAAAGCTACCGTTCCTCGTCCTGAAGCGCCGTCTTCAGCGCCTCGCACAGGTACTCGTATTCGGCGGCCGTGTCGTAGATCTGCGCGGAGATGCGGAGAAGGCGCTTCGGCGGCGCGGGCCAGGGGACGATCGGGACTTCGATCCCGAATCTCTCGAGAAGCGCGTCCTGCAGCGGATCGCCGTAGAGGGCGGGCGCGCTTTCGGCCCGGCCGTCGGGGATCGGCACGCTCGCCATCGAGCCGAGAAGCTCGTCCGGCGCCGGGCGGTCGATGCCGAGCGCCGAGCAGAGGAGGTCGCGCCCGCGAAGCGCGAGCTCGTGATTTCGACGCATCAGCTCGGGCCATCCCCCCTCGAGGAGCGATCCGAGAACCCGGATCGCGACCGGCACGCTGAGCCACGCGGTCGGATCGAACGTTCCCGTCCAGTCGAACTCGAGCAGGAAGCGGCTGCGGTCCGTTCGCGGCGAGTTCGCGCCGTGGCTGATCGCGACGGGACGGATCTGGGCGCGCCGCTCGCCGCGCGCCCAGAGGAACGCCGACCCCTTCGGAGCGCAAATCCACTTGTGGCAGTTCGCGGTGTACCAGGTGGCGCCGAGCGCCTCGAGCTCCAGCGGGATCATTCCGGGAGCGTGGGCGCCGTCGACCAGCAGATCGATCCCGCGCCGCGCGAGCTCGGCCGCGATGGTGGCCACCGGGAAGACGAGCGCCGTCTGGCTCGTGACGTGGTCCAGGAGGACGAGCTTCGTTCTGTCGGTCACCCGTTCGAGGAGCGGCGCGACGATCTGATCGCTCCCCGTGACGGGAAGGGGAGGTCGGCGACGACCGCCTTCGCTCCGCTGGCGGAGCAGACGTAGTCGACGATATTGCGGCACGCGTTGTATTCCTGGGTCGTCGTCAGGATCTCGTCGCCCGCGCGGAAGTGGAGCGAGCGGAGCACCGCGTTCACGCCGGCCGTCGCGTTCGGCACGAAGGCGAGGTGATCCGGACGGGCGCCGACGAACGAGGCCAGCTCCCGCCGGGCCTCGTCGAGCAGCGGCTCGAGCTCGCGGACCATGAATCGCACGGGCTCGGCTTCGAGGCGTCGCCGCAGCTCGCTCTGCGCTTCCAGGACCGGCACCGGCGTCGCTCCGAACGAACCGTGGTTGAGGAAGGTGATTCGCGGGTCGAGGAGCCAGTGCTCTCCGAATCGGGATCGTCGATTCATCGCGGCGCCATCATACGACGCGCGTATGCGATGCGCGTCCGTGAGGCGCGGCATACAGCTCGTCGATGATCGCCGCGTACTTCTCCTGCACCACGTTGCGTCGGATCTTCATCGTGGGCGTCAGCTCCCCTCCGTCGATCGACAGCTCGGACGGAAGGATCGCGAACCGCTTCGGCACTTCCGACCTGGCGAAGCGCGCTTCGAGCGCTTCGATTCGTTCATGGAAATAGGCCTGGAACCGCGGACAGAGGGACGCGGCGCGAAGGTCCGCCGCCGGACTCCCGATCTCGCGGGCGACATGCGCGATGCGCGCCGGATCGAGCGTCAGAAGAGCGATGAGATAGCTGCGCCGATCGCCGAGGACGACCGCCTGGGAGACCGGAGCGATCCCCTTGAGGGCCTGCTCGATGTTCTGCGGCGCGATGTTGTGGCCCCCGGACGTGATGATCAGGTCCTTGCGCCGGCCGGTGATCGTGAGAAACCCGCCGGCGTCGATCTCGCCGAGATCGCCCGAATGGAGCCATCCTTCGGAGTCGACCGTCCGCGCCGTCGCCTCCTCGTCGCGGTAATACCCCGGGAAGACGTGCGGTCCGCGCATGAGGACTTCTCCCTCGGGCGTGATCGCGAGCTCGGTCTCGGGCGCGGCTTTCCCCACTTTGCCGACCTGGAACGCCCCCGGAAGCGAAAAGGTCGTCGGCCCCGTGCACTCGCTCATCCCGTACACCTCGTAGAGCGGAATTCCGAGGCTCAGGAAGAACTCGAGCGTGGAGCGCGACGCGGGCGCCGCCGAGGTGAAGCACATGCGCGCCTGATCGAGGCCGAGCTTTTCCCGGACCTTGTGGAACACGAGGCGATTCGCGAGTCCCCACGACCAGGGGCGCGGCCGCCCCTGCTGATCCGCGGCGCCTCCTTCGAGGCCGATCTCGCGGGCCCAGGCCGCGACGCGGCGACGGAGCGGCGGGCTCTGAGAGGCGATCTCCTCGATCTTCGCCTGGATCTTCTCCCAGACCCGCGGAACGCCGAGGAAGAGGGTCGGACGGACGTAGCGGAGCGTGTCGGCGAGCATCTCGACGTCCAGTGCGAAGGAGGTGGAGGCGCCCGACTGAATCGGTGCGTGGTGCGAGAAGATCTGCTCGGCGATGTGGGACAGAGGGAGATAGCTCACGAGCCGGTCGCCGGCCTCCATGCCGAGCGTCTCGACGATCGCCGCTGCGGTCCACGCGATGTTCCGGTGCGTCAGCATGACGGCCTTGGGAGCTCCGGTCGTTCCGGAGGTGTAGATCAGCGTCGCGACGTCGTCGAGCTTCTGCGCCGCGCTCCGTTCTCTCACGGCGCCTCGGGATGCGCTGCGGCGTCCCGCTTCGAGAAGCTCCTCCCACCCGCGGACGCCTTCGCCCGCGGCTGCGGGCCTGGTCGCGATCACGGCTTTGAGCTCGGGCAGATCGCGCTGCACCTGGATCACTTTACGGAGCTGCTCCTCGGAATCGACCACCATGATCTGCGAGCGGCTGTGCTCGGCGACGTAGCGGACCTGCTCGGGGCTGTTGGTCACGTAGTGGCCCGTCGGGATGCCGCCGGCGGCGATGGCCGCCTGGTTGGCGATGAACCACTCGGGGGCGTCCGAGGCGAGGATGGAAACGCCCCGGCCCGTCTCCAGGCCCAGATCGATGAAGGCGGCGGCGAGCGCCTGGACGCGCTCGTGGTAATCGCTCCACGTGAGCGCCGGCCAGTGCGTGCCGTCCCAGAAACGCAGCGCCGGGAGCGGCCCCCATCGGCGTGCAGCCTCGTCGAGGAGCAGAGGAATGGTGGACATTCGTTCCATGACGACCCTCCGGGAGGTCGGCGGCGGTGCCTGCTGCGATTGCGTGCCGGGGAAGTGTAGCGCAGGGTTCGGAAGCGCAAGGGGGGAAAGCGAGGTAACATTCTCATCGGTTTGCGAACCAGCTCACCCCGCTCCCGCATCGGAATGCCCTCCGATCGGATGCGTATCGACCGCATCGTCGGATGGCGTGAGCGCCGCCTTCATCGGGAGCTCGACGCGAAGCTGCGCAGGCTCTCGGAGTGGCCGCACGCCCTACCCGCCGACGATGTCGCCGTCATGCGCGAAGCGCTCGAGCAGCTTCGCCACGTTTTCCGCGCGCCCCGCGCCGCGGTCCTCTGGGAGCTGGCCGACGAGCCATATCTCTATCTCGCGACGAGCGGGAAAGACGGGTTCGAGGTGACGCAGGAGCCGCCCGACCGGTTCGCGACGCCTGCCGCCCCGGAGGACTCCGGCGATGCGGTTTTCATCGCGGGGTCGAAGCGGCTGCGCGCGACGCCGACGCGCATCGAGGAAACGGACGCTCTTCTGATCGACAGCCGTCTCCACGAACGCCTGGGCGGGACCTCCCTTCTGTCGGCTCCCTTCGCATCGGACTCGATCGGCGGGCGGTTGTTCATTCTCGACCTTCCGCGGGTCGCCCGATTCGATTTCGGTCTGCTGACGCTCGCGGCGTCGAAGCTCGTCGCTCGTTTCGAGCACGTGTCCGCGCTCGCGGCGGCGCGCTCCGAAGCGGTGGCGGCGGAGCGGTTTCGCGTGGCGCGCGACCTTCACGACGGGCTGCTCCAGCAGTTCACGGGCGTGGTGCTCCAGATCGAGACGATCCACGATCTTCTGGAGAAGGACCCGTCGGCGGCGCGCCGGATGCTCACGGAGGTCGAGGCGTCTCTGATGACGGACCAGCGGGAGCTGCGGGCGTACGTGGACGAGCTCCGCCCGCGCGCGCGTCGCAGCTCCACGGAGTTCGACCTCCAGGCGCGCGTCGCGGAGCTGCGCGACCGCTTCACCCGCGAGTGGAAGATCCAGCTCGACGTCGAGATCGGCCCCATGCATCCCCTGGTGACCAAAGCCCTCGGTCAGGAGACGTTCCGCCTGATCTCCGAGGCGGTCATGAACTCCGCGAAGCACGGGCAGGCCTCGAAGGTCGTCGTCTCCCTCGCGACGCGCGAAGACCGCCTCTGGATTCGCGTATCCGACGACGGGATCGGCTTTCCGTTCCGCGGACGGCACGATCTCGCGAGCCTCGCCGCGAAGCAGCAGGGGCCCTCGGTCCTCGCCGAGCGCGTCGCGGCTCTGAATGGAGAGCTCGTCGTCGAGTCCACGGAAGAAGGGGCCATCCTCGAGATGCTTCTTCCCCTCGGATGGCGGACTGACTGATGCCGATCCGAATCGTCCTCGCCGACGATCACAGAATCATCCTCGACGGACTCGAGCAGCTCTTCCACAGGGAGAGCGACTTCGAAGTTCTCGCCGCCTGCACCAACGGCGAAGACGCGCTCCGCGCCGTCCGCGAGCTCTCCCCCGACATCCTCGTGCTCGACGTCGACATGCCGCGGATGGACGGGTTGACCGTGCTCCGCCAGATCCACGACGAAAAGATCCAGACGCGCGTCGTGCTCCTGACCGCGACCGTGGGAGACGCGGACGTGCTCGAGGCGATGCAGCTCGGCGCCTGGGGGCTCATCCTCAAGGAATCGGCGTCGATCCGGCTGGTCCAGTCGGTCCGGCTGGTGCATCGGGGCCAGCGCGCGCTCGACCAGGCCCTCGTCAGCCGCGCGCTCGAGAAGGTGGTCCGGAGAGAGGACGGCAAGGACCGGCTCCTCTCGCCGCGCGAGACCGACGTGGTCCGGATGGTCGCCTCCGGCCTCCGGAACAAGGAGATTGCGATGCGGCTCTCGATCTCGGAGGGGACCGTAAAGTCTTATCTCCACGCGATTTACGAGAAGCTGGACGTCCACGGGCGCGTGGAGCTCACCCTCTACGCTCAGGACAACGGGCTTCTGTAGGCGCCCTGCCGCCGCCGCTCCGGGAACGAGGTCCGAGGGATGGGGCCGCTTCTCCGCCGAATTCCCCCATCGAAAGATAGGGACCGGCCCTATCCAAGACCGGATACTCGCCATTCGGCGCGGGATCTACGTTACCCATGTCTCTTCATAGCGAGAAAACCCATGAACGCCCAGGACCTCACCCCAGCCGGCATCCTCGAACGGAGGCGCGTCGGCTCATTCCGACAATCACTCGAGGGACGTCTGATCGAGTGCAACGAATCGTGCGCGGAAATCCTGGGATACGACTCGGCTGAAGAGCTCGTTCGCCTCGGCGGATTCGAGTTCTTCACCGAGTCGGATCCCGCCACGATCGCCGCGGCGATCGGTGACCTCGAGACGATCAACAACGTCGACGTCTGCCTGCGACGCCGCAACGGGACCCTCATCTGGGTCTCGATGAACCTCGGGACGGTCGAGGCGGAGGGCGCGACGCTCGTCGAGGGCGTTCTGTTCGAGACCACGGACCAGCGGGTGGCGACGGAGCGGTTCGAGCATCAGGTCACGCACGATCCGATCACGGGCCTTCCGAACCGCAGCCTCTTCTTCGATCGGCTCCTCGTCGCGATGGCGCAGGCGCAGAGGCGGGAGAAGAAGCTCGCCGTCGCCGTCGTCGACCTCGACCATTTCGACCTGATCAACGCGACCTTCGGCCGCGGGATGGCCGACCGGATCCTCAAAGGGATCGGCAACCGGCTGCTCGATGCGCTGCGGATCGAGGACACGATCGCGCGTTTCGGCAGCGACGAGTTCAGCATCATCCTCGCCGACGTCGAGGACGAACTGGTCATCGCGTCCATCGCGCAGCGCCTCCTCGACAGCGTCTCCAAGCCCCTCCGGATCGACAACCACGAGATCCGGGTGAACGCGAGCATCGGCCTCGCGACGAGCCCCTCGGACGGAGCGGATCCCGAGACGCTCCTCAGGCACGCCGACGCGGCCATGTACCGCGCAAAGGACGTCGGACGGAACACCTGGCAGTTCTATGCGCCGGAAGTGAACGCGCGCTCGTTCGAGAGGCAGATGGTCGTGCGCTCGCTCTCCGAGGCGATCGTCAAGGAACAGTTCATCCTTCACTACCAGCCGCAGATCAACGTCCAGACCGGCCACATCGATTGTCTCGAAGCGCTCCTCCGGTGGGAGCATCCGGAGCTCGGCATGGTCGAGCCGGCGGACTTTCTTCCCGCCGCGGAACAGGGAGGCCTGATCCCGAAGCTCGGCGAATGGGTCATCCGCACGGCCGCGCGGCAGCTCCGCAAGTGGCAGGAGAGCGGGATCCGGCAGGTCCGAATCGCGGTCAACCTCTCGTGGCGGCAGTTCCAGCAGCCCGACCTGATCCGGCGCCTCGGCGCGATCATCCTCGAAGAGGGGATCGACCCGGCTCTTCTCGAGCTGGAGATCAGCGAGACCACGATCCAGAGCACCGATCGCACGATGGCGACGCTTCTGGGCCTCAAGAACCTCGGCGTGAAGCTCGCGCTCGACGACTTCGGCACCGGCAGGTCCTCGCTCTCGGACCTCAAGCGGCTCCCGTTCGACACGATCAAGATCGACACCTCGCACATCAAGAACGTCACCGAGCAGCTCGACGCCGCCGCTCTCGTGGGAGCGGTGGTCCTGATGGCCAGGGCGCTCGGCCTCCGCGTCGTCGCCGAGGGCGTCGAGCGGAAAGAGCAGCTCTCGTTCCTCCGCGACCGCGCCTGCCTCGAGATGCAGGGTTACTTCTTCGGCCAACCGATGCCGGCTTTCGGCATGGAGGAGCTCCTTCGGATGCAGCACTAGCGCTCGCAGCGCTGGCGGTAAGCCCCGGGATGCCCACCCCGGACGGGCGGCCGATGAGGCCGCCCGTTTTTTTCGCGCCTTGGCGTCTTGGCGTCTTGGAGTGAGGCTGGGGTTCGCGGAGTCTACGAGGCTTGGAGTTCAGGATTTTCTTCCAGCCTTCTGGACGCGTGAGGCGCAACGACGCCCGGACGCCTGGACTCCCGGACGCTTAGACGCCTATCATGTGCCCGCCTTTCGACCCATGGTGATTTCCTCAAAGTACGACGCGTCAGACATCGAAGTCCTCACCGGTCTGGAGCCGGTCCGCAAGCGGCCGGGGATGTACACCACGACCGAGCGGCCGAACCACCTCGCCCAGGAAGTCATCGACAACGCCGCGGACGAGGCGATCGCCGGTTTCTGCGACGAGATCGTCGTCACCCACCACGACGACGGCTCGATGTCGGTGACGGACAACGGCCGCGGCATGCCGGTCGACCGCCACGCGAAGGAAGGCGTCTCGGGCGTGGAAGTCATCCTCACGCGCCTCCACGCCGGAGCGAAGTTCTCCGACAAGAACTATCGCTTCGCCGGCGGCCTCCACGGCGTCGGCGTGTCGGTGGTCAACGGCCTCTCCTCCAGGCTGCAGGTCTGGGTCCGCCGCGACGGCAAGGAGTATTCGATGACCTTCGCGGACGGCCGGAAACGGTCGGAGTTGAAGGTCGTGGGGCAGGTGGCGAAGAAGCAGACCGGAACCACGGTCCGCTTCTGGCCCGACCCGAAGTTCTTCGACTCGCCGAAGTTCTCGATCCCGCGCCTCAAGCATTCGATGCGCGCAAAGGCCGTCCTCGCGCCGGGCCTTCGGATCCGGTTCATCGACGAGGTCGACCCTGGGCAGGGCGAGGAGTGGTACTACGAGGACGGCCTCAAGGATTACCTCGTCAGCGAGCTCGAAGGCTCGCTCATTGTCCCGGACCCTCCGTTCCTCGGCCACTTCAAAGGAGGAAGCGAGGAGGTCGACTGGGCGGTCGTCTGGCTGCCCGAGGAAGGCGACGTCATCGAGGAGAGCTACGTCAACCTGATCCCGACCCCGCAGGGAGGCACCCACGTGAACGGTTTCCGCCTCGGCCTGACCGAAGCGGTGCGGGAGTTCTGCGAGTTCCGGAACCTGCTGCAGCGCGGCTTGAAGCTCGCGCCCGAGGACGTCTGGTCCCGCTGCTCGTACATCCTCTCGGTCCGGATGCTCGATCCGCAGTTCAGCGGCCAGACGAAGGAGCGGCTTTCCTCGCGCGAGGCGGCGGCCTTCGTCTCCGGCGTCACGCAGGACGCCTTCTCCCTCTGGCTCAACCAGAACGTGGCCGAGGCCGAGAAGATCGCGCAGATCGCGATCCAGGCGGCGATGGCGCGGCTCCGACAGGGCAAGAAAGTCGAGCGAAAGAAGACGACGGCGGGCCCCGCGCTGCCGGGGAAGCTCGCCGACTGCTCGAGCCAGGACCTGGAGAGGACGGAGCTGTTCCTCGTCGAAGGCGACTCGGCGGGCGGCTCGGCCAAGCAGGCGCGGGACCGCGAGTACCAGGCGATCATGCCGCTCCGCGGCAAGATCCTGAACACGTGGGAAGTCGACCCCGCGGAAGTCCTCGGCTCTCAGGAAGTCCACGACATCTCGGTAGCCCTCGGCGTCGACCCGGGATCGTCCCAGGTCGACTCGCTTCGCTACGGCAAGATCTGCGTTCTCGCGGATGCCGACTCCGACGGGGCGCACATCGCGACGCTCCTCTGCGCGCTCTTCGTCCGCCACTTCCGGCCCCTGGTCGAGCAGGGGAGGATCTACATCGCGATGCCGCCTCTCTTCAGGATCGACGTCGGGAAGAGCGTCTTTTACGCGCTCGACGAAGAGGAGAAGCAGGGCGTGCTCCACCGGATCGAGGCGGAGAAGATCCGGGGGAAGGTGAACATCCAGAGGTTCAAGGGGCTCGGCGAGATGAACCCGCTCCAGCTCCGGGAGACGACGATGGCGCCGGAGACGCGGCGGCTGATTCGCCTCACGATCACGCCCGAGGACGGGGCGGAGACGATGATCGACATGCTCCTCGCGAAGAACCGCGCCCCCGACCGGAAGGAATGGCTCCAGAAGAAGGGGGACGAGGCGGACCTCGAGGTGTAGCCCCCGCCCGAAGCGAATGCAGAATGCAGAATGCAGAATGCAGAATGTGGAAAGGAGCGACTCGGCAACGCCGAGTTTCTTGCGGTTCGCTCTCTCAATTCTGCATTCTGAATTCGAAGAGCCACGATCATGGCCACCAAAAAGAAATCAAAAGGCCGCCGCGGCGGCGGTGAGGACGCGCAGCTCTCGCTGATGGAGCCGGTGCCCCGCGTGTCGATCCTCGACATCGAGAACGTTCCGGTGTCGAGGTTCGCGGAGAAGGCGTACCTCGACTACTCGATGTACGTCATCCTCGATCGCGCACTGCCGGCGATCGCGGACGGGCTCAAGCCCGTCCAGCGGCGGATCATCTACGCGATGTCGGAGCTGGGCCTGAACGCCGGGGCGAAGTTCAAGAAGTCCGCGCGGACGGTCGGCGACGTCATCGGTAAGTACCACCCGCACGGCGACTCCGCCTGCTACGAGGCGATGGTGCTGATGGCGCAGCCGTTCTCGCTGCGCTATCCGCTGATCGAGGGACAGGGGAACTGGGGCTCGCCGGACGATCCGAAATCGTTCGCTGCGATGCGCTACACCGAGGCGAAGCTGACCCGATTCGCCGAAGTCCTGCTCGCGGAGCTCGACCAGGGGACCGTCGACTGGGGACCGAATTTCGACGGCACGATGCAGGAGCCGAAACTCCTTCCCGCGCGCCTGCCGCACGTCCTCCTCAACGGCGCTTCGGGGATCGCGGTCGGCATGGCGACCGACATCCCGCCCCACAACGTGCGCGAGGTCGTCCGCGCGGCGATCGAGCTGCTCGAGGACCCCGACGCCTCCATCGCGACGATCGGCAAGCACATCCTCGGCCCCGACTATCCGACCGACGCGGAGATCATCACGCCGCGGATGGAGCTCCGCGAGATGTACAAGACGGGGCAGGGGAGCGTCCGGATGCGCGGGCGCTGGGTCCGCGAGGATGGCGACATCGTCATCACGGCCCTTCCGTACCAGGTCTCCGGCAGCAAGGTCCTCCAGCAGATCGCCCAGCAGATGCAGGCGAAGAAGCTTCCGATGGTCGAGGACCTTCGCGACGAGTCGGCCCACGAGAACCCCACGCGCCTCGTGATCGTCCCCCGCTCGAGCCGGATCGACGCCGACGAGCTGATGGCGCACCTGTTCGCGACCACGGACCTGGAGCGGACGTACCGGGTCAACCTGACGATGATCGGCCTCGACGGCCGCCCGAAACAGTACGCGCTCAAGGACATCCTCCTCGAGTGGCTCGAGTTCCGGGAGGCCACCGTGCGCCTCCGGTACGAGCACCGGCTCGAGGCGGTCGTACGGCGCCTTCACATCCTCGACGGATTCCTCGTCGCCTACCTCAACATCGACGAGGTGATCCGGATCATCCGCCGGGAGGACGAGCCGAAGCTCGAGCTGATTCGCCGCTTCGGACTCAGCGAAGACCAGGCGGACGAGATCCTCAACCTCCGGCTCAAGTACCTGGCGAAGATCGAGGAGTTCAGGATCCGCGGCGAGCAGGCCGAGCTCGCGGCCGAGCGCGAGGGCATCGACAGGATCCTCGGCTCCCGCGCGCGGCTCCGCGCCGAGGTGCGCAAGGAGCTCGAGCGCGACGCCGAGGAGTACGGCGACGAGCGGCGCTCGCCGATCGTGGAGCGGGAGGCGGCGAAGGCGCTCGACGCGACGGCGCTCGTCCCCTCCGAGCCGGTCACCGTCGTTCTCTCCGAGATGGGATGGGTCCGCTCCGCGCGCGGCCACGAGATCGACCCGGCGACGCTCTCGTACCGTTCGGGCGACGCGTTCCTCGACGCGGCGCGCGGGAGAAGCAACCAGCTCGCGGTCTTTCTCGACTCGACGGGGCGGAGCTACTCGCTCCAGGCGCACGGCCTGCCGTCGGCGAAGGGCCACGGCGAGCCGCTCAGCTCATCGCTCCAGCCGCCGTCCGGCGCGAGCTTCGTCGGCGTCATCATCGGCGCGCCGGATGACGAATATCTCGTCGCGACCGACCACGGATACGGCTTCGTCGTCGGGCTCGAGGAGATGATGGCGCAGAAGCGCGCCGGAAAGACGATCCTCAATCCGACGAAGGGAGCGAAGGCGCTCCATCCCTGGCGCGTCCGCGACCATCAGAAGGATTTCGTCGCGGCCGTGACGACCGAGGGGAGGCTGCTCGTCTTCCCGGTGTCGGAGCTTCCGCGGATGGGGCGGGGGAAGGGCGTTCGGATCATGAACGTGCGCCCGCAGGAGAAGGACTTCCTCCTCGCAGCCACCGTCCTGCACGAGAACGACGAGCTCGTGGTCCATGCCGGCAAGCGGTTCACGATCCTGCGGGCCGCGGATCTCGCCGAATACGTCGGCAAGCGTGCCCAGCGCGGCCTCAAGCTCGCCCGAGGGTTCCAGAAAGTCGACAAGGTGGAGATCGTCAGCGGGAGCGTAGGGGTGAATTGATCCTCGTCATCCATGCGGGGTGTCATGCAACATTCAGCATTCAAAATTTCGAGATTCCAACATCGGCATGTTGAATGGTGAATGGTGGATGTTGCATGCAGAGAAGCATCCCGCGGATTCATGGCTTCTCTCCCAGGTACACTCGCGTTTCGTACTGGAGCCGGACGATTCCCCGCTCGTCCCTGAATTCGTCGTAGAGCGCGCGCATCCCGCCGATCAGCCCTTCCCACGCGGGTCCCGACGCAGGGATGTACGAAGTGCTCGCGAGCCGGCCGATCACGCCCTCCCAGTCGAGGGGCTGTTCGTGAGGGAACGAGAGGCGGCGGACGTCCTCGAACAGGCCGCAGGCGTACAGCGGGCCGGAGTGGTCCATCCGCGACTCGGCGGGGTGATCGGCGCACGCGCGGCGGACCCGCTCGCGCCAGCGGGCGGTGAAGGCGTCGCGCTCGTCGTCCCGTTCGTTCCAGACGAGCGCGATGCGACCTCCCGGACGAAGGACGCGGCGGGCTTCGGGGAGGGCGCGCTCCGGATCGAACCAGTGGAACGCCTGAAACGCGGTCACGAGGTCGATCCGGCCGTCCTCGAAGGGGAGCGACTCGGCCGGCGCGGCGACGCGCTCGATTCGCGGATGTGGATCGATCCGCGAGCGCATCTCGTCGTTCGGCTCGACGGCATACACGAGCGCTCCCCGCTCGGCGAGCTGCCGCGTGGAGATTCCGGTTCCTGCGCCGAGGTCCGCGATGACGGGGGACGTCACGAACCCGGCGAGGATGGCGTCGATCGCGGCGGCGGGGTAGTCGGGGCGGAATCGCACGTACGCGGTGGCGCGCTCCGAGAAGCGCCCCGTCGGATCGTCGAGGTGTAACGGCGTATCGGACATTGATACTATTCTCGCCGATTCGATTCAGAGACATCGACCGATGCGGAAAGCTCTCCCGACCCTTGCGCTCCTCGCCCTGGCGACCCTCGCGTCGTGCGCGACGGGAGGGGCGCCGCCCCCCGCCGTGCCCGTTCCTTCCGAAGAGACGGTGCGGCGTGTCGAACAGCTGATCGCTTCCGGTCCGCTCGTCGCCGCCTTCGGGTGGGTCGACGCGAACCGCGATCCGATCCTCGCCGAATGGCGGGCGCTTACCGAGATCGAGGCGCCGTCGGGGAAGGAGCAGGAGCGCGCCGCGGAGGTCGAGCGGCTGCTCCGGGACATGCCGTCGCTCGAGGTTTCGCGCGACGAGGTCGGGAACGTGATCGCCGTGAGGAAGGGAGCGGGCGGAGGGCCGTCCGTCGCCGTCGACGCGCATCTCGACACGGTCTTCCACGAGATCGACGATGTCCGGACGCGCGTGGAGGGTGGCCGGGTGATCGGCGCGGGGATCGGCGACAACACGAGGAACGTGGAGGCGGTCCTGGCGATGCTCCGCGCGCTCGATTCAGCCGGCATCCGGACCCGGGGCGATCTGATCGCCACGTTCACGGTCGAGGAAGAGACCTCGTTCAAGGGGATCGATCATCTGCTCGCCTCGCGCGGAGACCCGTTCGATCATTTCATCGCCCTCGACGGCGGGTTCGGCGGATTCACGTACGGCGGCACGGGCACCTACTGGATCCGGTATCACTTCATCGGCCCCGGGGGCCACACGCGGTCGCGCACGCCCCCCTGGTCGGCGGCGCTGCCGCTCGCGCGGACGATCGAGCGCATCTACGGGCTCGAGGTCCCGGACGAGCCCTCCTCGTTCCTCAATGTGGGGATGCTCGGCGGCTCCGATGTCGTGAACAAGAAGGCGGAGGATGCCTGGTTCTCCCTCGACATCCGTTCGACCGATCAGGGCGTTCTCGAGCGGCTCGACGCCGCGGCGCGGACCATCGCGCAGGAGGAGGCGGCCCGGGCCGGCATGAGCGTCCGGGAGGAGGTCGTCGACAAATGGCCCGCCGCGCAGATTCCCGGCCACCGCGGATCCGAGCTCGTCCTGACGACCGAAGCGGTCCACGAGGCGTTGGGGTTCTCGAATCCGTCGATCACGCCGACCGCCTCGAACCATTCGAGCGCGGCGCTCCGGAAAGGAATCTCCGCGATCTCCACGGGCACGGGCCCGTGCGGCGACGCGCACATCGCGACGGAGTGGTGCGAAATCGAGGGGTTCTACCGGGGAATCAGAACACTGACGGCCGTCACGCTGGCGATGACAGGCGTGGCGGAGTGAAGTAGCAAGCAGCAAGTCGCAAATACGAACCAAGACCCAGGGCGACGCAGGCGGGAGCAGAAGCGTGGCCTTGCCGCTTTCACTTCCACCTTCCTACTTCGAGGTACCGCGATGACCGAGAGTGTCCAGGAACGCTACGCCCCTCAGAACAAGTGCTTCGGGTGTGGGCCCGCGAACCCGAAAGGGCTGCGGATACGCAGCTTCGTCGAAGGGGACGGGCTCGTCGCGACATGGCGGCCGGAGGACCACCACCAGGCGTTCGACGGGATCCTCAACGGGGGGATCACCGGCGCCCTTCTCGACTGCCATTCGAACTGGGCGGCCGCGCTTCACCTGATGGAGAAGACCGGCGCGGATTCTCCGCCGTGCACGGTGACCGCGGACTTTCACGTGGTGCTCAAGCGACCGACGCCGATGGACGGTCCGATCACGGTGCGCGCCCGAGTCGCGGAGTCGACCGGCGAGCGTGCCGTCGTCGACGCCACGCTCGAGGCGGGAGGAAAAGTGACCGCCACCTGCCGCGGGACGTTCGTCGCGGTCAGGGAAGGCCACCCGGCGTACCATCGGTGGTGAGAGCCCAGAGAACCGAGACTCATGAAAATCGCCACCTGGAACGTCAACGGAATCCGCGCGAGGCAGGCGCAGTTCGCCGAGTGGGTCGAACGGGAGCGCCCCGACGTCGTCTGTCTGCAGGAGATCAAGGCGAAGCCCGATCAGATCCCGGAGAGCTGTGGCCTGCCCGGGTACACCTGCTACTGGCACGGGGCGGGGGGCTACTCGGGGGTCGGGCTGCACATCCGCGGCGAGGCCTTCGAGGCAGCGGAGGCCGCGCTTCAGCCATCCCCGGTTCGATCGCGAGACGCGCATCGTCCAGGCCGAGGTCGGCCCGACGGTCTTCGCCTCCGTCTACGTGCCGAACGGCGGGAAGGACTTCCCCGCGAAGATGGAGTTCCTGCAGGCGCTCGAGGAATACGTCGCTCGAGGTTCACGCGGCGGGGAAGCAGCTCGTCCTCTGCGGCGACCTCAACGTCGCGCGCACCGAGCGCGACGTCCATCCGAAGGAGCGGAAGCCGGAGGCGATCGGTCAGCTGCCGGAGGAGCGGGAGCTGCTCGAGAAGATCATCTCGCACGGTCTCGTCGACGTCGGCCGCGCGCTCGATCCCGACAACGACGAGCTCTTCACCTGGTGGGCGCCGTGGCGCAACCTGCGCCAGCGAAACATCGGCTGGCGCCTCGATTACGTCCTGGCGTCCGAGCCGCTCGCCCGGCGGGCCGTCTCGTGCCGCGTCTATCGCGAGTTCGGCACCAGCGATCACGGGCCCGTGATCGCGACGTTCGACGCGTAGGGGCGCGCCCCGCGGGCGCCCGGAATCCGTGTCTGCGCGTCGATGAAAGTCCGGCGCGCAAGCCCTCACGCAAAGACCGACACCACCGCCCCGATCGCGAGCACGATCCCGCCGAGGATGATCAGGGGAATCAGCGCGGCGAGGAGAGCGACGAACATCGGGACGACGAGGACGATCAGCAGCGGGATGAGCACGACCAGAAGGACGATCTTCACCGCAAAAAGCGCGACCACCACCGGCAGCAGCACCAGCTTGAGAACGAACTTCCCGAGCAGCACGAGCAGGAGCAGCGGAATCGCGAAAACGGCCGCTACCGCGAGAAGAGCCAGAAACGCAGCGACCTCGAACATGGCCAACCCCCTTGTCCGAACGTACGCATGCGCTCGCCGGGAGTTTCACGCCTCCGGGACCGGCCCCGGGTAACTCCGTGGCTGGAATCGCCGGCGAGCGCGGAAGTGGGCCGTGATCTTGCTTTCGCCCCTCGTAGTTTCACGGAGGACCCACAGATGAAGCGAATTCTTCTTTTTCTCGGTGTGCTGACCATGATGATGACGCCCGCGTTCGCGCAGTCTCGATCGGTGGACCTGACCGGATGGGTCACGTTCGTCGATCCGAGCGGCAACACGGATTTCGAAGACGGCGAAGTCGCCGAGTTCGACGGCGAGCAGGGGTACGGCCTCGGAATCAACGTCTTCTGGTCGAGTCGGATCTCGACGGAGTTCGCGGCCTCGGTCGTCGAGCCGGACCTGAGCCTGCGCGCCACGGATCCATCCATCCCGAGCGGAGTCGTCGGATCGCTCGAGATGATGCCGATCACCGGAACGCTCCAGTTCCACTTCAATCCGGATGGCCGCTTCGATCCTTACGTCGGAGCGGGCGTGGCGTACGTCCTGTTCGATCAGGTCGAGGGTGAGTCCCTCGGCGACATCGGCCTCGACGCGATCGATTTCGACGACGACTACGGCTACGTCGCCAATGCCGGCGTCAGCATCGACATCACGCCCACGTTCGCCCTCAACCTGGACGCGAAGTACGTTCCCGTCTCGGCGGCGGCGCGCGGGGTGGTCGCAGGGACGGAGACGGATCCGGTCGACTTCGACGTCAATCCGCTGATCCTCGCGGCGGGTATTTCGCTCCAGTTCTGACCGGGGAGGGGGGCCGGCGGGCCGAGCGAGGCCAGCCGGTACTCCCCTTGCACCTCTCCGGCTCGACTCAAGGAGGAATTTCGTATGAAGGTCAACTACAGACTTGCACTCGCGCTCATGGCGGTCATGGCGCTCGGCGGTTTTGCGGCCTGCAAGCACTCGGGCGTCGCGGTGTCGGGCGGAGGTCGGATCGTCGATATCGAGATCGACGCCCCCGAAACCCTCGCCGATTCGAGCGAGACACAGCAGTTGAAGGTCACGATCTCGAACCGTGGCGTGCGCAAGCTCGGCGGGTTCGGGTTCGACGTCGAGATGCCGAACGAGCTCGTCGTCCTCAGCCAGACCCAGAGCCCCGACGTCACGTGGACCGAGCGGGTCTCGACCGGCGGGACGAAGCTCTATCACTACGAGGTCAACGAGATCTCCGTCGGAAGCCGCGCGGAAGTCAACTACCACGTGAGGACGGCGTTCGGATCCCTCGACCGGACCGGCGACATCAAAGTCACCGCATATTCCGACGAACTTCCCGAGGGTCACCTGATCGAGACGAAGTTCATCCGTCTGTCGCACTGAGGATGCTCGGGCGTCGCCCGGCCGCTGCTACCGGGCGCGCCGGTCGACGATCAGACCCGCCCGCTGGTTTCCCTCGCCGTCCAGAATCGCACCCTCTTTCCGGCTGACGACGCGAGCGACAGCGCGATCACGGACCCCACGGCAGCGAGGAACGGTGCCGGAAGGAGGCCGGTGAACGGCAGCAGCGCTCCTCCCGCGACCGGAAGCGCGAGGAGGTGGTACGCGAGCAGCCACCGATTCCGCGAGTCCGCCGACTTCTTCGCCTCGTCCGCGGCCACCATGAGCGTGCGCAGCGATTCGAGGGAGCCGGTCGTCACCACGGCGTCTTCCCGCTCGGTCCGCTCCGCCGCGGGCGCGAAGGCGATCGCAACGTCGGCTCGCCCGAGGGAGAGCCCGTCCTCCTGATCCGATACCCAGGCGCGGAACCCGCTCTCGCCGAGCAGAGGCGAATCGAACGGATCGGCCACGCCCCCTTCGAAGGCGGAGAACCCGAAGCGCGACGCGAGGGCGGCGGCGGTCCCCCCGGCGTTCCGCGTGAGGAGCACCGTGCGGACCGCTCGCTGGTTCAACCATGCGACCGTCGCGGCCGCTGCGGGACGCTCGTCGAACGCGATCGTGAGCGCGCCGAGCAGGCGCGCTCCGTCGGCCACCGCCAGGATGGATTTGCCCTCCGATTCGAATCGGGAGACCTCCTCCGCGATCGAGTCCGTCGCGATTCCGCGCCGGCTCATCTCCTCGATCGTGCCGATCCCCGGATTGGCGGCCGTTCCGCGAGACGATCCCGCGCGCTCGCGGATGAGCTGCGAGAGCGGATGGGCGGCCGGAGCCGCGGCGGCGGCCGCGGCGAGCAGATCCTCGACCGACGTGCCCTGCAGGAGCAGGAGCTCCGCGATCCGCGCGCCCGTCTGGCAGACGCCTCCTCGGACGTTCGTCGCGACGGTGCCCACGCTCCGGACCCGGTCGAGCGTCTCCCCGCCGAGGATTGCGATGCCGTTTCGGGCGAGATCCTCGATCGATCCTCGAACGGGCATTGCCGCAGCCGCGATGAAGGCCGCGGGGGCCGAGGCGAGCAGAACGGCGGCGCTCGCGAGGGCGGCCACGATCCAGCCGGCGCCGGCCATCCACGCGAAACCGGCGATCACGCCGGCGACGATCGAAGCGACGCCCCACCCGCGCGCGAACGAGAGCGATCTCTCCTCGCCGGCGCCCCGGTGCCACGCCGCCGCGGCGATCGTTTCCCGAAGGTAGGGCTCGAGCGACGCATCACCGTTCCGCCTCCGCACGCCGCGCGTGAGAGTCAACGCATGGCCGGTCAGGAGCGCCGCGAGGCTCCAGAGCATGACGCCGAACAGGAGCGGGGGGGCGGGCCTGCCGAGAACGATCATCGCGGCGCCCCATGTGGACGCGAGCGCGAGCTCCGCGATCGCCAGCGCGCCGAGAGCCCGCCCCGTCGCGACCCTCGCTGCGACGTCGCGGGCGGCTTTTCTGAAGAGGTCCCGGCCGCACCAGGCGAGCGCGGCGAAAGAGATTGCGACGACGAGCCAGAGGGCGGGGCGGGAGCGATCGGGATCGAGCGCCGGAGCGCTGCCGCGGCGTCGGGAATCAGCTGAAGAAACGGCGCGAGCGCGCCCGGGCCCGTGAGCGCGCCCAGAACGGTCACCACGCTCGCCGCGAGAGTCGCGGCGAGCGCGCGCCGGATGGCGATGCGCGCGGCAGCCTTCTGGGCCGGATCCGCGCTTCCGGCGGCGGGGGCCGGATGCGCCGGGCCCCAGCCGAACGCGGCGATCCGGTCGCGGATCGCGTCCGCTCCCACCGTTCCGGGTCGATAGATCGCTCGCACCTCGTGACGGGCGAGATCGACGGCCGCCCCGTCGACTCCGTCGAGAGCCGTCAGCTCGATCTCGATCCGGCGGGCTGCCTCTTCCGCTCCCGCCGGCGTGGCGACGGGAAGCGCGAGCTCCGCGGCGGCGGGATCCGCACCGGCCGCGCGCAACGACTCGGTGAGCCGCCACGGTGGAACGGACCGCTCATGCGTCACGATCGCCGCGCTCGGAAGCGCCTCGATCCGCGCGTCGATGACTCCGTCGATCCGTCGCAGGACGCGGAGGAGGCGATACGAGCACGCGCGGCATCGGAGGCTGCGCAGCGGGATGGTCGTCACGAGCAGGGATTCGCGATCGGCGCTCACCGGGGAGGCTCTTCTTCCGGCGTTTCGGCTTTCCGGATCATCAGCCAGCGTACCCGAAAACGCTCTCCCTCGAGCACTTCGAGGTCGAGAGGACCGAGGGTGCATCGGTCCCCCGGCTCGACCTCGCGACCGATGCGCGCGGCGACGTATCCGCCGATCGTCTTTTCGGCGGGCGGCTCGATCGAGACCTCGAGCCGATCGGCGAGGTCCTCGATCAGATAGTCGCCGCGCACGCGGTAGGCTCCGTCTCCGAGCGGCTCGACCTCGAGCCGCTCGCGGTCGAACTCGTCCTGGATCTGCCCGAAGAGCTCCTCGGTGATGTTCTCCATGAACACGATGCCGGAGGCGCCGCCGTACTCGTCGAGGACGACGGCCATGTGCGTTTTGGCCTCCAGGAACTGGTTGAGCAGGTTCTCGACCGTCGTGTTCTCCGGGACGAAGAGGATTTCGCGCCGCAATTCGATCAGCGAGCGTCCCGGCCCCTGCAGCTGCGCGAGGAAGAGGTCCTTCACGTGGATGAGTCCGACGGCGTTGTCGAGTGAGCCGTCGCAGAGCGGGTATCTCGTATGTCCCGCCAGCCGGATCGTCTCGAGATTCTGGTCGATGCTCTGTCGCGTCGAGAGGATGACGACGTCGGTGCGGGGCACCATGATCTGTTTCGCCGTGCGCCGTCGGAACTGGAAGACGCCCTCGATGATCTCGCGGTTCGGCTCCGAGAGGACGCCCGCGGCCTCCGAGCTACGTCAGGATCAGCCGGAGCTCCTCTTCGGAGTGCGCGACCTCGCCTTCGGACATCGGCCGGATGCCGATGATCCTGAGGACGAGGTTCGACATCGCGTTCAGGAGCCAGATGGCCGGGAACATGACGTAGTAGAAGACGATGAGGAGGTGGGCGACCCAGAGCGCGGTCCCGACCGGCTTGCGGATCGCGATCGACTTCGGCGCGAGCTCGCCGAAGACGATGTGGAGGATCGAGATGAGCGTGAAGGCGACCGTCGCGGAGATACGTGTGCGCGACCGCCGAGGAGAAGTGGCCGAGGCTCTCGAGCGAGCGGCTCGATCAGGCTGCGCGAACGCGGGCTCGCCGATCCACCCGAGAGCCAGGGAGGCGAGCGTGATGCCGAGTTGCGTCGCGGAGAGGTAGGCGTCGAGGTTGCGCGTGAGGCGGAGCGCCGTGCCCGCCCGCTTGCTTCCGCGCGCTCCGAGCTCGGCGAGCTGGGTGGAGCGCACCTTGACGATCGCGAATTCGGCCGCGACGAAATAGCCGTTCGCGATCACGAAAAGGGCGGCGAGAATCAGGTAGAGAGCCGTCATGGCGTCGAGCGCGGGCGTATTGTACCAACGGCGCCCCGGACGTCCTGGGCGTCCTGGACGCGAATACCTGATAATCGCGGAGTGGAGACGCTCCCTCTTCTCGGCGAATTCGTCCTTCTGCTCGCGGTGGCCGTTCTGGTCACCCTGGTGAGCCACCGCCTGCGGGTGCCGCCGGTCGCGGGACTGCTTCTGACCGGAGTCCTGATCGGCCCATCCGGGCTCTCCCTTTTCCGTGAGTCCGAGCACGTCCAGACGCTGGCCGAGATCGGAGTCGTCGCGCTCCTTTTCACGACGGGCCTCGAGTTTTCGCTGGCCCGCCTCCGGATGCTCCGCCGGCCGTTCTTCCTCGGGGGATCCCTCCAGGCGTTCGGCACGATCCTGTTGACCTTCCTCGTCGCGCGCGCGGCGGGATTCGAGCCGCGGCGCGCGCTCTTTTTCGGGTTTCTCGTCGCCCTGAGCAGCACCGCGATCGTCCTGAAGCTGCTGAGCGACCGGCGCGAGATCGACTCTCCGCACGGCCGCGCCGCGGTCGGAATCCTCCTGTTCCAGGATTTCCTCGTCGTTCCGATGGTCGTCCTCACCCCGCTGCTCGCCGGGGGAGTCCGCGCTTCGGCGGGCACGCTCGCGTTCCATTTCGGGGGCGGTCTTCTCGTACTGGGAGTCGCCGTTCTCGCGGCCCGCTACGTGATCCCCCGGATCCTGGCGGTGCTCGCACGCACGCAGGTGAGGGAGATCTTCATCCTCGGATCGCTCGTCCTCGTTCTCGCGATGACGCTGCTGACCTCGAGCCTCGGCTTCTCCGCCGCGCTCGGCGCGTTCCTGGCCGGCATCCTCCTCGCGGAGTCCGACTACAGCCACCAGGTGTTCGCCGACGTCGTCCCCTTCCGCGATTTCTTCTCGAGCATCTTCTTCATCTCGATCGGGATGCTCCTGCAGGTTCCGCCCGTCGGTTCGGCGTGGGCGCGGATCGCGGCTCTCGCCGCGGTGATCCTCATCGCGAAGGCGCTCATCGTCGCCATCACGGTCCGGGCGCTCCGCTATCCGCTCCGCGCGGCGCTGGTCGCGGGGATCGCGCTCGCGCAGATCGGCGAGTTCTCGTTCGTCCTGCTGACCGTGCCGGGCGCGAAGCTGCTCCTCACCGAGGGGGCGTTCCAGGCGTTCGTCGGCGCCTCCGTGTTCACGATGATCATGACGCCGCTCCTCGTGGCGTGGGCGCCGGCTCTTTCGATGAAGCTCGCCGACATCGCGCCCGCCTCGGGGAGGGGTGACGCGGCGGGGATCTCCGGCCATGTCATCGCCGTGGGGCACGGGGTGAGCGGCCATAACCTCGTGCGCGTCCTGAGGGAGGTCGGGATTCCGCACGTGGTCGTCGAGCTCGATCCGAGCCGGGCGGCGGAGGCGAAGCGCGAGGGAAGCCGGGTGATCTTCGGCGACGCGACGCGCATGGAGATCCTCGGGATGGCCGGAGTCGACCGGGCCGCGGTCGCCGTCTTCCTCATCTCGGACCCGTATGCGATGGAGCGCGGAATCCGCTTCGCGCGGCAGCTCAACCGCTCGATCCACCTCATCGTGCGCACCCATCTCGTCTCGCAGATCGAAGAGCTGTATGGAGCGGGCGCCGACGAGGTCGTTGCCGACGAGTTCGAGACTTCGATCGAGATCTTCACGCGGGTCCTGCAAAGGCTGCACGTTCCGCGAAACGTGATCGACGCCGAAACGAAGGTCCTGCGCGGCGACGCCTACGAGATCTTCCGGGCGCCCCGAGCCGTACGGCGGATCTCCGACTCCATCCTGGATCTTCTCGCGGCGGGAGCGACCGAGATCTTCCTCGTGCGGGAGGGGAGCCCCGTCGCGGGAACCACGCTCGGGGAGCTCGACCTCCGCGCGAAAACCGGCGCGACCGTCATCGCCGTCGTCCGGAACCAGCGGTCGTTTCCGAGCCCCGATGCCGCGTTCCGCCTCGAGGGCGGCGATCACCTCATCCTCGTGGGCGGCCACGCCGAGGTCGAAGCCGCGTTCCGCCACCTCGAGGACCTGGAGGCCGGCCGGGACCGGCGCGGTGAGCAGGCGGAGCGCGACTGAGCCCGATCTAGGCGCAATGGCCTTCACTGAACGCGAGTTGCCGGCGAAGCTGTCATCCCGAGCGTAGCGAGGGATCTGGGCGGGTGGGTTACGCGTGACGCGGCACCGAAGCACGGCGGCAGGATCGAGATTCGCCTGCGATCACGAAGCGAATGCCGATCCTGCTGCCCTGCACCGGCGCCGCGTTCTTTCGCAGCCCCCGCCCAGATCCCTCGCGGAGCCTGCCCTGAGGAGCGCGAAGCGCGACGTGAGGGCTCGGGATGACATCGTCGTCGAAACCATCGCTTAAGTTAAGGCCATTGGACCTAGGCGGGTGTCGTCACGCTCTCGAGATCTCTCCAGAACCGCGGATACGACTTGCGAACGACTTCCTCGTGCGCGATCGAAACCCCGCCGCGGACCAGGCCCGCGATCGCGAACGCCATCGCGATGCGATGGTCGCCGTGGGGATCGATCTCGGCCGCTTCGTCGCCCCAGCCGGGGGCGATGATCATTCCGTCCGGCCGTTCATCGACCTTCGCGCCCAGTTTCCGGAGCTCGCTCGCAACGGCCGCGATGCGGTCCGACTCCTTGATCCTGAGCGAGGCGACGTTGGTGATCGTCACCGGCGAGGAAGCGAGAGGAGCGATCGCGGCGAGCGTCGGAACGATGTCGGGAGTCTCGTTGCAGTCGAACGTGCCGCCGGCGAGCGGCGCCGCGTGGACCGACACCGTGCCCTCGCCGCGTACGACGCGCGCTCCCATCGCCTCGAGGATGTCGAGGAAGCGGCGGTCCCCCTGCGCGGAATCGAGCCGCACGTTCGTGACGGTCGCTTCGCCGAGCGCCGCTCCCGCGGCGAGCCAGTACGAGGCGGAGGAGAAGTCGCCTTCGACGGCGTACCTCTCTCGGTTGAGCCTCGGCCCGCGGACGCGGAAGAGCCCCGGCTCGTCCTCGCTCACGGTGGCCCCGAAGTCGCGGAGGATTCCGGCCGTCAGGTCGACATACGGGCGGGAGGAGAGCGAGAGCGTCCGGATCGCGAGGCCGTCCGGAAGGGTCGCCCCCGCCAGCATCATGGCCGAGACGAACTGGCTGGAGCGCTCGCCCTCGACGTCGACGATGAACCCTCCGCGCATCCGGCGCCCGCGGAGACGGATCGGAGGGAAGCCCTCCTGCTCGAGGTACTCGACTTCGCTATCGAGCATCCGCAGCGCGTCGACGAGCTCCGCGATCGGACGCTCGTGCATCCGCGCCTCGCCCCGGAGGATGAACCGCCCCGGCGTGAACGCGAGCCATCCCGTGAGGAACCGCATCGCCGTCCCGGCGTTTCCGATGAACAGCTCGACTTCGCCCGCGGACATCGACCGCCGCGCGCCGACGGTCAGCCCCTCGCGGAACGAGCCCCGGACCTCGAAGCCGATCTTCCGGATCGCGTCGGCGACGTAGCGGGTGTCGTCGCAGTCGAGGAGATCGACGACGGTCGTCTCCTCTTCGGTCATCGCGGCGAGCAGCAGAGCGCGGACGCTGAGCGATTTCGACGGCGGCGCCGCGACGGTCGCGCGGAGGGTGGCGAGCTTGGGGATGGTCTTCATGCCTGTATGTTGGGTGACGTCGGCTGGCGGAACATTGGGTCCCGGGCGCTCAGAACTCCAGCGCCAGCCCGTCCCAGGCCAGCCGGAACCCGGCGGGAAGCTGCGCGTCGACCGTTTCGTGGTCGATGTCGTGGGTCAGGTGGATGAGATACGTCGTCTTCGCGCCGAGGGGCCTCGCCGCCTCGATCGCCTCGTCGATGACGAAATGGGTCGGGTGCGGCGGCCCGAGGCGGAGGCCGTCGAGCGCCAGGACTTCGACTCCCTTCGAGGAGGCGCATCGAGGAGGCCGGAATGCCGTTCGTGTCGGTGATGTACGCGAACGGGCCGATGCGGTAGCCGAGGATCGTCCAGTCGCCGTGGCGGACGGGAATGGGAACGATCCGGATCCCCTCGTGCTCGAACGCCCCCTCGACCTCGCGCAGCTCGATCTGCGGCTTCCCTCCGCCGACCTGGGTATTCGGGTCCCAGATGTAGCTGAACGCGCGGCGGATGGCTTTGGCCGTGAGGGGATTGGCGTAGGCGACGAGCGTCCGCCGCTGAAAGAAGTTGAACGGGCGGACGTCGTCGAGGCCCATCACGTGGTCGGCGTGCGAATGGGTGAAGAGGATGAAATCGAGCCGCGGAATCGGGTCGCGGAGCAGCTGGAGGCGGAGGTCCGGCGTGGTGTCGATCAGAAAAACCCGGTCGTTCGCCTCGATCTTGACGGACTGCCGCAGCCGCTGGTTCTTCGGGTCTCCGGAGGTGCAGATCCGGCAGCGGCAGCCCACGACCGGCACGCCTGTGGAAGTCCCCGTTCCGAGAAACGTGACGCGCATCGGGTCAGACCGCCTCGAACGACCAGTCGCCGCTCCCGGGTGAGATCGTGAGCGCCTCGCCGCCGTCGAACCACGCCGGCAGCACGAGGACCCGCGGCTCCTCCTCCGGCAGCAGGAGCTTCTGGTGGAAGTGGCCGAACACGACCACGTCCACGCCTTTCCTGCTCCGCGCGTCGGCGTACGCGAGCATCTGCTCGGTGGGGAGCCTCGTCTTGTGCTTGAAGTTCGACATCGCGAGCTTCTTCTCGATCCGGTCGACGAGCCTTCGTGCGATGCGGCGCGGGACGAGGCTCACGGCGAGCTTCATCGCCGGGTTCTTCGAGAACGCGCGCCAGAACCGGTACGGGAGGTCGCGGTCGTTGATCATGTCGCCGTGGACGACGTAGTAGACGCGCTCTCCCGCGCGGATCGCCTCGAAGTCCACCACGCGCGACACCGCCTCCTCGGCGGCCGAGCCGCGCAGGAAGAAGTCCCGGTTCCCTTCGACCCATACGACCGTGACGCCGCTGTCGCGGAGGCGCCGGAGCCGTGCGAGGAACCCCTCGACGGCCGGCGTGAAGAATTTCGGGTTGCCGATGAAGTAGTGGAAGACGTCGCCGTTCAGATAGAGCGCCTTCGGCTCGCGCGCCTCGAGCCGGTCGATCCAGGCGTTCATCTTCCGCTCGTCGCCCTCGCCCAGGCCGATGTGCGAATCGCCGATGATCCAGATCCGCCCGCCGCCGGTCATGAGCGGATCTCGTCGAGCGCGGCAGTGAATTCCCGCATCGCCGTGGCGTCGAACAGGCAGAAGGTGACTTTCTCGAGCGTCCGCGCTCGGGGCGCGAACCGGGTGACGGCATCGACCATGATCCGTGCGCAACGGTCGATGGGGTAGCCGAAAATCCCGGTGGAGATCGCGGGGAAGGCGATCGTCCGCGCTCCCAGCTCCTCCGCGCGCTCCAGAGACGAGACGGTCGCGCTGCGGAGCTTCGCGTCTTCGTCCCCCTCGCCCATGCGCGGCCCGACCGCGTGGATGACCCACTTCGCCGGAAGCGATCCCGCCGAGGTGACCGCCGCGCCGCCGACCGGGACGAACCCGATCCGGTCGCTCTCCCGCTGGATCGCCGGCCCTCCCTTCCGGGAGATCGCGCCGGCCACGCCCCCGCCGTGCTGCAGGTGCGAGTTCGCCGCGTTGACGATCGCGTCGAGGGCGAGGGCCGTGATGTCTCCTTCGAGCAGCTCGATCTCCATCCGCGGCGTCCTCAGAGGGCGGTGTTGAGCTTCTTTCGCGGATTCTCGTCGTACGCGCGCTCGATCGCGTCGACCGCGTGATGCTCGTCGGCGGAGAGCTCCTTCGGAACGACGATCTGCACCTTGTAGTAGTGGTCTCCGTAGCCGCCGCTCTTCCCCTTGCGGACGCCCTTGCCCGTGAGGCGGAACGTCTGACCCCCCTGGGTCCCCGCGGGGATGCGCGCGCGGACCGGCCCGTGGATCGTCGGCACGTCGATCTCGGCTCCCCGGATCGCCTCTCCGACCGTGATCGGCACCTCGGTGTGGATGTCGGCGCCTTTCTGCTGGAAGAACGGGTGGGGCCGAACGTGGATCTGAAGGAGCAGGTCGCCCGCGGCGCCTCCCGCCGTCCCGGCCGAGCCTTTTCCGCTGAGGCGGATCCGCTGGCCGTCCCGGACTCCTTCGGGGATCTTCACCTTCATTCTCTGCGGCTCGTTCACGACTCCGCTGCCGGCGCAGGTCCGGCAGACGTCGTTGCCGACGTGGCCGAGGCCGTTGCAGGCGGGGCACTCGCGCTGGCGCGAAGCCGCGATCTGGACGGTGGTCCCCTGCACGGCGTCGCGGAAATCGATCGTGGTCTCCGCCTCGAGATCCCCGCCGTGGCGCGGCGAGGTCCCAAACCCGCCGCCTCCCGAGCTCGCCCCTCCGAAGAGATCCGAGAAGATTTCGCGGAAGTCCCCCGTGCGGGCGGTGCGCCGTCCCTTCGGGCGGCCGCGCCCTCCGCCGAGATCGCCGAAGTCGAAATGGAAGCCGGCGAACGGATCGCCACCCTGGCCGCCGCCGGACGAGAACGCCTCGCGGCCGAGACGGTCGTACTGGTCGCGCTTCTCCTTGTCGGAGAGGACCGCGTACGCCTCCGAGAGCTCCTTGAATTTCGCCTCGGCGCCCTTGTCGCCCGGATTGACGTCGGGGTGATATTTCCGGGCGAGCTTGCGATACGCCTTCTTGATCTCGTCCTCGGAGGCGTTCTTTTTCACGCCGAGGATGTCGTAGTAGCTCTGATCTGCCATGGCGATGGGGAGGACCCTGTGGCCCGGACGGGGCGTACGGAAGTGCGGACGATCCGCCGCGACCGTTGTGGTAAAAGCATACTCAAAGTTGGTCGGAGACGTGCAAGCTTCCGCCCGCGTCAGGCCCGCAGGCCTCAAACACGATTGATGCCATGATCCGATCCTCCGCGCTGCGCAATGTGCTCTCGCTCGTCCTCGCCGGCGGCATGGGCGAGCGGCTCTATCCGCTCACGCGAGACCGGGCGAAGCCGGCCGTGCCGTTCGGCGGCCGCTACCGGATCATCGACTTCGTCCTCAACAACTTCATCAACTCGGGTTTCTCGAAGGTCAAGGTGCTCACGCAGTTCAAGTCGAACTCCCTGATCGAGCACATCACCCGCACGTGGCGGCTCGTGCCGGAGATCGGGCAGTACGTCGAGATCGTTCCGGCGCAGATGCGGAAAGGGCCGTTCTGGTTCCGCGGGACCGCCGACGCGGTCTATCAGAACCTCGAGCTGATCTTCGACGAGCAGCCGGACCACGTCTGCGTCTTCGGCGGCGACCACATCTACAAGATGGACGTCCACCAGATGCTCGAGTCCCACATCGACCGGGGCGCGGACCTGACGATCGCCACGATCCCGGTGCCGATCGGAGAGGCCCATCACTTCGGCATCGTCGAGGTCGACGAGAACCGCAGGTGATCGGCTTCGTGGAGAAGCCGAAGCAGGGGGCGAAGAGCATCCCCGGACGGCCGGACATGGTCCTCGCGTCGATGGGCAACTACATCTTCAAGTCGAACGTGATGATCGACGTCCTCGAGCACAACGCGCTGCGGGACGCGGCGCACGACTTCGGCAAGGAGATCATCCCGGAGATGTACCCGGAGATGAACGTCTACGCGTACGACTTCGCGCAGAACGTGGTGCCGGGGGAGAACGACGTGAGCCGGGGGTACTGGCGCGACGTCGGGACGATCGAGTCGTACTTCGCCGCGTCGATGGACCTGGTCGAGGTCACGCCGACGTTCAACCTCTACAACCACCGCTGGCCGATCCTGTCGGCGAACCTGCAGCTTCCGCCGGCGAAGTTCGTCTTCGCCGACCAGGAGCGCCACCGGATCGGTCTCGCGACCGACTCGCTGGTCTCGGACGGCGTGATCATCTCCGGCGGGACGATCAACCGGTCGGTCCTTCATCCGCGGGTGAGGATCAACTCGTTCGCCCACGTCGACGAATCGATTCTGATGGACGGGGTCGACGTCGGCCGCCACGCGAGGATCCGCCGCGCGATCATCGACAAGGGCGTCCGCATCCCGGCGCGCACGGTGATCGGATACGATCCGGAGCTCGACCGCCAGCGGTTCACGGTCACCGGATCCGGGATCGTCGTCGTGCCGAAGGGGATGGTCCTCCAGGAACAGCCGCTCACGCGTGTAGGGGCGCACGGCGTGCGCCCGGTCACCAGTTGCGCAGGAGTCGAGAGCATGGAATCGAAGGCGATGGACGGACGGAAAGACGGGCGCGCGCACGACGAGCTGCGGCCGGTCGTGATCCGCCCCGGATGGGTCAAGCACGCGGAAGGCTCCGCGCTCATCGAAGTCGGGGAGACGCGGGTGCTCTGCACGGCGTCGGTGGAGGAGAAGGTCCCGCCGTTCCTCCAGCGGACGGGCCGGGGCTGGGTCACGGCGGAATACGGGATGCTGCCGCGGTCGACCACCGACCGGATGCAGCGCGAAGCCGCCCGCGGCAAGCAGGGCGGACGGACGATGGAGATCCAGCGCCTGATCGGGCGCGCGCTCCGCGCCGCCGTCGATCACGAGCTTCTCGGCGAGCGCACCATCATCATCGACTGCGACGTCATTGCAGGCGGACGGCGGCACGCGGACCGCCTCGATCACCGGCGCATTCGTCGCGCTCGGCCTCGCCCTCTCGAAGCTCTACCTCGGCCGCAAGCTCGCGAGCTGGCCCTTGCGCGAGTACGTCGCCGCCGTCTCGGTCGGCGTCGTCGGAGGCGTCCCGTTCCTCGACCTCAATTACGAGGAAGACTCGAGCGCGGACGTCGACATGAACGTCGTCGCGACCGAGAAGGGGCGGTTCATCGAGCTGCAGGCGACCGCGGAGAAGGGGAGCTTCGGCGACGACGAGATGCAGACGCTTCTCTCGTACGCCCGGAGCGGAGTCGGCGTCCTGGTCGAAAAGCAGCGCGAGATCCTCGGCCCCGTGATCGCGCAGGTCGAGGCGTTCGCCGTCGAGCGCCTCAGCAAGAAGTTCCGCTGAGGCGCCGCGCCTCCGAGGACGGCCGGCGCCGGCCACTTTGGTAGGATCGTTCCCGTGAAGCTCTCCGGGAGGGATCGCGACGGAAAGATCGCGCTCGGTCTCTTTCTCCTCGTCTGGCTCGCCTCCGTCTATTTCTGGGGCGGGGGAGGATGGGCGCAGAACTCCCACTTCGCCCTCACGCGGGCGCTCGTTCTCGAGCGGAGCGTGTTCGTCGATTCCTGGGCCGACACGACGGGCGACGTCTCCGTCGTCGCGGCCACGCCGTCACCAACAAGGCGCCCGGCCTTTCGTTTCTCGGCGCCGTCCCCTACGCGCTCTCCCGGCTGCTCGTTCCCGGCCCCGATCAGGGAGTCGTCGTCACGCTGCGCGCGTGGCTGACCAACGCGCTCTCGAACGCTCTGCTCGCGGCTCTCGTCGCGCCGCTCCTCTATCTCTATGGCCGGAGCTCCGCGCTCTCGCGTCCCGCCGCCGTGGCGGTGGCGCTCGCGATCTCTCTCGCCACGCCGCTGTTCCCCTACGCGACCGTGCTTCTTTCTCCACTCGTGCAGCGGCGCGCTCATGTTGCTGCCATCCTGCTCGTCCTCCGGATCTCGAGCGGGCGGGCGGTCGCCGCGGGCGCCGCCGCGGGGTTCGCGGCCCTGACGAACTATCTGTTTCTTCCGGGCGTGCCCCTGCTCGTGCTCTTCGGCGCCGGATCGAAGGGCGGACGCTGGACGTGGCGCGCGAAGGCGAGTATCAGATCCGGCGCGCTGATCGTCGCGGGCGCCGCGATTCCTCTGGCGCTCTTCGCCGCCTACCAGGTCGCCGCGACCGGCCGCCTTTTCGACCTGCCGCTCAACGAGAACGCGCAGTTCACGAGCGGAAGCGGCCTGTTCGGACTGATCGAGGCACCGAGCCTCACCGTTCTCGGCGCGATCACGTTCTCGCCCTACCGCGGGCTCTTCTACCTCTCGCCGCTGCTGCTTCTCGCGATCTTCGGGGTGTGGGCCATGGCTCGGGCGCGGGAGCACGCGCTGCTGGGGCTCATCCTCGCGCAACTCGCGGTCTTCTTCGGGTTCAACATCACGTTCAACGGGTGGGAAGGAGGGTTCGGAATCGGAGCGCGGTATCTCGTCCCGATCGTGCCGCTTCTCGGAATGCTCATCGTCCGCGGCTGGCCGCTCGTGCGCGTCTGGCTCTTTTCGATCCTGCTCGCGATCTCTCTCACGAACAGCCTCGCGGCGACGGCGGTGGACCCGACGCCGTCGGGATCGATCTCCGACCCGCTGCGCGAGTACGTCTATCCTCTTCTGCTCACGGGGACGTGGGAGCCCTCGTCGCCGATGCCTCTCCTGTGGCGTCCGGTGTTCCTCAACGGCCACACCTCGGTGTCGCGCCACACGATCGACGAGAAGCTCCCGTTTCAGAAGGAGCGGCCCGGGTCCCCCGAGTCGGAGTGGGCTTCGTTCAATCTCGGAGAGATCGCGTTCGGCGCGGGCTCGGCGGCCTCGCTGATCCCGCTCGGGCTCCTCCTCGGCTGCGGCGCGGCACTCCTGTTCGCCCTCGCGCGGGGCGGGCCGGTCGACGAGCGGGCGCCGGGAGCGCCTACTCGATCATCCCGCTGAGGGGGCTCGAGGCGGTCGCGTAGAGTTTTCTCTCGATCCTGCCGGAGAGATACGCGAGGCGGCCGGCGCGGACCGCGAGGTTCATCGCCCTCGCCATCCCCACCGCGTCCTTCGCTCCCGCGATTCCGGTGTTCATCAGGACCGCGTCGGCGCCGAGCTCCATGGCGACGGCGGCGTCGGAAGCCGTGCCGACGCCGGCGTCGACGATCAGCGGGACCTTCGCGAATTCGCGGATGATGCGGAGATTCGCCGGGTTGCGGATGCCGAGGCCCGATCCGATCGGAGCGGCGAGGGGCATGACCGCCGCGCACCCCATGTCCTCGAGCCTGCGGCAGGCCACGGGGTCGTCGTTGATGTAGGGCAGGACCGTGAAGCCTTCCTTCAGGAGGATCTCGGCCGCCTTGAGGGTTTCCGGCGTATCGGGGAAGAGCGTCCGCGGATCGCCGATGACCTCGAGCTTGATCCAGTCCGAGAGGCCGACCTCGCGCGCGAGGCGCGCGTAGCGGATCGCTTCGTCGGCGGTGTAGCAGCCGGCGGTGTTCGGGAGGATGGTGTACCGCTTCCGGTCGATGGAGTCGAACAGGCGCGGCTGCTGCGGGTCGGCGACCGAAGTGCGACGGACCGCGACGGTCACGATCTCCGCGCCGGAGGCCTCGATGGCCTCAGCCATCAGCTCCATCGTGGCGTACTTGCCCGTGCCGACGATCAGGCGCGAGGTGAATTCTTTTCCTCCGAGGAGGAAGGGATCGGCTTTGGTTTTCGGCTCCGCGACGGTGGACATGGAAGAGGCTCCTCTCGTGGTTTCCGGCTCTCGGAACGTGCGGGGTGGGGCGAATGTTCCGATTTCAGACCTCAGACCTCAGACGCCGGACCTCAGACCGCCAGACCGCGGGTCACGGAGATGATTTCAGGATCTGACGCCTGAGGTCCTGGGTCCGAGGTCCTGAGCCGGAGGTCCGGGGCAACGAAGAACGGAGAGCCGAGGCCCTATTCCGTATACAGCTCGATCACCCTCGCGATCGCGCGCGAACAGACGTCGCAGAATCCGACGTCGTTGCGGCTGAACATGATGCAGTCCACCTCCGGGCGGTAGAGACCCTGCGCTTCGTAGCTCGCGCCTTCGAAGGCGCCGACCTTGCCCGCGTGCTTCTGCCCCGCGAAGAAGGCCTCCTCCCACGCCTTCTGCTCGCGGAAGAGCGCTTCCATCTCTTCCTCGGCGACCCCTTTCTCCCGGAGCTCGGCGCGCCTCTTCTGGTACGCGCGGCTCCGCTCCTCGTACTTCTGCTTGTCCCACGGGGTCGGGAGCGGCGTGCCGGCGGTGACGAGGTCCTTCCACTTGAGGGTGGTGGGATCGTGGAGAGCCGTGATGTTCGGTTCCCAGGGCTCGGGGTGGGTGGTGCCGCCGGTCTCGTACGCGACCGGAGAGGTGTAGTACTCGTCGCCGAGCGCGGCGAAGTGATGTCCGAACTCATGGATGACGAGGTAGTCGGCGAACGCGTTCCCCGCCGCGGCCGTCGAGTGAAGGCCGAAGACGCCGCCGCCGCCGTAGGTCCGCTCGTTCACGAGGATCTCGACGAACTCGTAGGGCGCGGCCGAGGCGATGTCGCGGAGGGCGCGGTTGTCGAGCGTCAGCACGTAACGCTCGGAATCGAAGATGTTGTACTCGACGGACATCGGAGTCCGCCGCGCCTCGTTCGCTCGGACTCGGTGCACGCCGCTCCTGGCGGCCGGCGGGGCGATCGCGCGGACGTTGAACGATGACTTCCGGCTCTTGAACGGCTCGACCGAGAAGAGCGCGTCCGTCAGGCGCTTCGCATCGCTTCGGAACTTGGCCGTCTCCGCTGCCGTGTATCCCTCGCCGAGGAAGAGGATGTCGACTTTTTCGTCGGCCGGGCCGCTCTCGAAGCACGGTGAAGACCTCCGCGAGCGGATGGAGAATGGCGCGCGGTTCACCTGCCGCGAGGCGGGATCGACGACCGTCGACCAGAGTCGGGAGAAACGCGTTCTGCTCTCCCCGCTTTTCCAGGACGATCTCGACAGGCCGCTTCGGCCAGGGGAAGCGGAGCGACTCGTGGAAGGTCTGATGGCGCTGCCTTCGAGTCGGGCGTGGTCTCCCACTCGCCATAGATCGACGAAAAGCCGCGGCTGTAGATCTCCGCATGCGTGGTCCAGATCGCGGACGACGAATCGGTACTCGCCAAGGTTCAGCGTATCGAGCGGCCGCGCCGCGCGGTCCGGCCCAGGGACCATCGTCGACGACGCGGTCGAGGCTGACGATCTCCTGATTCATCCCGCCCGTGTGGAAGTAGTCGACGCGCATCGTCCTCGGCTCGAACAGGGAGTCGAACGAGGCGGGCTCGTGGGCGCCGAGGGCGGCCGGGATGAAGAGGATCGCGAAAAGAAGTGGAATTCGATTCCGTCGCATGAGCCGGATTCTATCCCGTCCGTCCCGCATAACCAGCGAGCGGACGTAAAATGCGCGTCATGAGGCGTTCCTTCGGCGCGCTCCTGCTCGTCTCGATCGCGGCGTCCGCGCCGGCGCAGGACGTTCGCTCCCGCATGGAGATCACCGTCGAGCGGATGCTCCTCGATCTCTACGTGACGGATGCGAGGGGGGATCCGGTCGTCGGGCTGGATGCTTCGAACTTCCGCGTGAGGGTCGACGGGGTGGAGGCGGAGATCGACGGCGTCGAGTTCGTCGACATGACGTCGATGCCCGATCTCGACCGGCCGCTCGATCCGGAGACCGGCGACATTCTCTACGGCTCGCCCGGAAGGCTTCTCCTGTTCTTCTTCCAGACCGACACGCAGCGCGACAAGAGCCGGGTCGTGGGGCACATGGCGATGCTCGAGCAGGCGAAGACCTTTCTCGAGACGCTCGGGCCACTGGATCGCGTGGCCGTCGTGCAATTCGATTCCCACCTCAAGGTCCGCGAGGATTTCACCAACGACCACGAGGTGCTCGAGCGAGCGATCGACGAGACTCTGAAGATCGACCGCCCGCCCCGCCCGAAGAAGGTGCACTCTCCGTCCCTGCTCACACGCCTCGATCTCGACGAAGCTCGAAAGGCCGCGTCCCCCGAGAAGGCTCTCTTCCTGATCGGAAACGCCCTGATTCCGATCCCCGGCCCCAAGTCGCTCGTCATGTTCGGCTGGGGGCTGGGGCGGCTCGGCTCCGGCGGCGTGCGGATGACCCCCGACTACTTCCCCGCGAAGCGCGCGCTCGAGAAGTCGAGGACGTCGGTCTTCGCGCTCGACGTGAGCGTCGCCGATTACCACTCGCTCGAGGTCGGGCTCAAGAAGGCTGCCGAGGATACCGGCGGGTTCTACGCGAAGACGCACCTCTTCCCGCGCTTCGCGATGGAGAAGCTCGAGCGCACGATCTCGAGCCGCTACGAGCTTTTCGTCAAACGCCCGCCCGAGCTCCCGCGGGGCCTCCACCGGATCGAGGTCGACGTCGTCGGCAGGCGGGGCGTCTCCGTGTTCGTTCGCGAGATGTGGGAAGACGGACCCGTCCCCTCCCGGTGAGAGACGGTATCCGTTCCCCGTTCCCCGTTCCCCGTTCCCCGTTCCCCGTTCTTCGTTCTCCGCGGCAGGACCGTGATTCGCGATCCCTTCTCGAGGTTCTGAAGCTCCGACGGAAAAGCCGGGTCCGGGGCGCGGGCCCGGGGTGCGGCGAACGGCGAACGGCGAACGGCGAACGGATACCGGCGCAGCCGGTCCCTGCGTTCTACGCCGCCACGACCGCGGGACGTTCCGCGCGCAGCGCGACGAGCGCCCGGACGACGAGGTAGATGGCCAGCACGATCAGGGCCGCCGCGAAGAAGCTGTTGAGAGCGGCGACGTCCAGCCCCTTGCTCGCCGCGATGTTCGCGAGGGTCAGCTTGCCGAGAGCCCAGAGGGTGATCACCAGGACGAACAGCATCGGCGCGAGCGTGAACCCGATCCGGCGCCTCGACTGGTGCAGCCAGACGGTGATCGCGAGAAGGGTCAGGGCGGCCAGCAGCTGGTTCGACGCCCCGAACAGCGTCCAGAACTTCACCCAGCTTCCTTCCGTCGCGAAGCTGATGAAGTAGACGGGGATCGCCACGGTCAGGAGCGTGCCGACGATGGCCCCGCGCATCGAGCGCCAGCCGGAGATCTCCTGAACGATGTAGCGCCCCAGGCGCGTCGAGACGTCGAGGGTGTCGAAGACGAACGTCGAGAACGCCATCGCGCCGAACGTGATCGCGAAGTTCAAGTGCTCCTCGCCGATGAGGATCGTCATGAACCGCCCGATCCCGTTGCCGTAGATCGTCCCGGGCTTGAGCCCCGTCAGGCCGTCCTGGCTGACGATCATCACGGTGACCAGCGCGATGAGCGCGACGAATCCTTCCGCGAGCATCCCGCCGTAGCCGACCGCGCGGATGTGCGATTCCCTGCTGATCTGCTTCGAGGTCGTCCCCGAGCAGACCAGGCCGTGGAAGCCCGAGCAGGCGCCGCACGCGATCGTGACGAAGAGGAACGGGAAGAGCGTCCCGGTCATCCCGCCGATGTCCCACGAGCGGAACGCGGGCTGGCGGATGTCGTAGCCGCCGAAGAAGATGCCGAGGACGCCGAGCGCGAGCGCGAAATAGAGGATGAACCCGCCGAGATAGCCGCGCGGCTGGAGGAGCGCCCACACCGGAACGAGCGAGGCGACGGCGCAATAGAGAAGGATCAGCATGCCCCACGTCTTCACGTCGGCGATGAGGAGGGTGGAGACCTGGGTGCCGAGCCAGACCACGCCGAACGTCGCGGGGACGAAGATCGCCGTGAGGAGCCAGAGCGGCGGGTTGAGGAACCTCTGCACCAGCCCCATGACGACGGCCAGGAGCAGGTACATGATGCTCGCCGCGGCGACGGCGCCGCCCGCGTTGAAGGCGACGCTGGCTCCGGCGAGCTCCTCGGTCGTCCCGACGAAGCTCCCCGCCGTGATGTCGGCGAAGGCGACGATCACGTAGAGCAGCGTGATCCAGATGAAGACCATCATCGCGACGCCCGCGCGCGGGCCGAGGTGCTCGCGGACGATCTCGGCGATCGATCGCGCGCGGTGGCGCACGGAGGCGACGAGGGACGCGAAGTCGTGAACGGCGCCGATGAGGACGACGCCGAGAGCGATCCAGAGAAGGCAGGGGAGCCAGCCGAACGCCTGGCAGGCGATGATCGGCCCGGCGATCGGGCCGGCCGCGGCGATCGCCGAGAAGTGCTGGCCGAAGAGATAGAAGCGGCCGGCGGGAACGAAGTCGATGCCGTCGTTGATCTCGCGCGCGGGAGTCGCGCGCGCGTCGTCGAGAGCGAACTGGCGCGCGAGCCAGCCGCCGTAGATCCGGTATGCGACCGAGAGCAGAACGAGGAACGCGACGGCGAGAAGAGCGAGTTGCACGAAAGCCTCCGACTCGGACGTTGAGTCATTGTAAGGGAGGTCGGCGATCGGCGATTCGTGAATGCGATCACGCTTCGAAGACTCGCTCGCGCATCGAATCGCGTCGTTCGAGACGCTCGATCGTCGCGACGCGCATCGAAAAAATATTCACGCGATGCTCTACGCGCTGTAGAAAGATGCGCGCGAATGCCGTACACTCTTCAATCGAGAAGGTTCGAACCGTGATCGCGAGACGACTCGCGATGGTTCGAAGGCGGTCCGAAACGCGGTAAGGCGTCCCTGGTTTTCTGGGTCCCCGGGTGGTTGAGATGAGGTAGGTCGGGCCCGCGAGGTTCGGCTGATCCGAAGAAAGGAGACGCACAAGATGGCTACGAAAAAGAAAGCTGCTAAGAAAGCTGCGAAAAAGTCTCCCGCTAAGAAGAAGTAACCTCGACGCGTTTCGGAACTGCCACTGGAGGTCGCGCCTTCGTCTCCCGGTGGTGCATGTCGCGACCTCCAGTCCTCTCCACCTCGATCCGCGCGGTCCCGCGCGGATCACCCTCGGGTCCGCCGCTTCCTCTGATGCCGGCGCTCGGCCTCCTCGATCGAGTGCGAGGATGTCGGTGTCGCGTCCTCGCCCGCCATCTCCGCGAGCCGCTGGAAGTACTTCCGGATCTAATCCGGATTCGGCCAGTCGCGGCGGTCCATCATCTCGCGGAGCGGGACTTCCCAGACGTCGACGCGAACCCCGCCCACGATCGCCTGCTGCGCCGCCTTCTTCCGCTCCTTGGTCCGCGTGGGAACGCGCACGAGGACCCGCTCCGGCTCGAGCAGCACGACCCGTTCGGGCGTGAGCTTCAACGAGGGGATCAGCACGTCCGCGTTCGGCGGGATGTTCTCGAGGACGAGCGGAACGAGCGAAATGCCGGGCGCCTGCATGTCGATGACGATCCTGCCGGGAGGAGAATCGAGGATCACGAACGAGCCGTCCTCGGCGACGCCGCCCGAGGCGTAGGGGACGTCCCGGACGCTGATGTTCGTCTCCTTCAGGAGATTCGACAGGTACGAGGAGACCCGCGTGCCCGGTTGGGTGACCGAGAAGACGGTGTCCTTTCGCTGTTGCTGCCCCACGTCGATCTCGCTGAACCACCCGCGGATGCTGATCGGGCCCTTCTTGAAACTTCCCCGTCCCGCCGTCTCGAGCGATCTCCCGTCGCCGCAGGCGACGAGAACGAGGGAAACGAGGGCCAGCAGGAGGCGGGTCGGGCGCATGGGAGAGGTATCTTACCGGGAAAGCGGGACGCGGGATGCGCGAAGGGAGACGGGCAGGAGGGGAAGGCGGGCGCGCGCGTTTGCCCGGACCTCGGGTTGCGGAGATAATGCAAAGAACTCATGGCACCTCACGGGCGACAGGGGAAATGAAGCGGGTCGCGGGACTGATCGTTCTGATCGCCGTCGCTCTGGTCTCGATCGTTCGAGCGCAACCATCCCAGGCGACGCTGCGCACGCCCACGGGCGATCACCCGATCCCGGTCATCGAGCAGGGGGGCGAGCTGTTCGTCCCGGCCGAGCCGGTGACGGAAGCGCTCGGAGGGACGATCGCGGGCGATCGCGCCGGGTATCGCATCATCCTCAACGGCAAGACGGCGGGGTTCACGACCGCGAGCCGCTTCGCGGCGGTCGGCGACGAGCTGGTCGAGATGCCGACCGCGCCGATCTTCGTCGACAACCGGCCGTTCGTCCCCTGGCAGTTCTTCCGCGACGTCATCCGGCTGACCGCGTCGACCGATCTCCGGTGGGACGCGCAGGCGCGGCTCTTCGAGGTCGCGCCTCTGCGCCTGGATACGCTCGACGTTCACATCAGCGTCGTTCGCCTCGCCGAGACGACGAAGATCCTCATCGAGCTGCCGCGGCGGGTCCCCTATGCGGTGCGCAGGGATCCCGCGTCGTTCACCGTCGAGACGCGCTATCCGCTGCGCGCGGACGTGACGAGCGAGAGCTTCGAAGGGGACCTGCTCGACCGGATCACCGTCGGCGAGCGGGAGATCGTCATCCACCTCGCGTCCGCCGAGGTCGCGGGCGACGCCTACTCGCTCGACAATCCTTTCCGCATCGTCCTCGATCTCCAGCGCGGCCAGGGTCCCGCAACGCCGACGACTCCCGCGAATGCGGCGCGGCCCCGCGAGCTCCTCGGAGTCCGAACGATCGTTCTCGATCCCGGTCACGGCGGCAAGGCGGTCGGGGCGGTCGGACCCGCGGGGCTCGTCGAGAAGGAAACGACGCTCGCGATTTGCCGCAGGCTTCAGCCGCTCCTCGCCTCGGCGCTCGGCGCGCGCGTCATCCTCACGCGCGACGACGACTCGCTCGTCGAGCTCGAGCATCGAACCGCGCTCGCGAACCAGTACAAGGCGGATCTTTTCCTCTCGGTCCACCTGAACGCCTCCCGCTCGGCGACCGCGCGGGGCGCCGAGACCTACTTCCTCTCGCTCGAAGCGTCGGACGAGCTCGCGAGCGCGAGCGCCGCACGGGAGAACGAGGAGGCAGCGGGCGCTTCCCCCAGACCGGCGGGGCCGCCTCGGACCTCAATCTGATTCTCTGGGACCTCGCCCAGCAGGAGTACCTGAAGGAATCGAGCCGCTTCGCGGAGCTGATCCAGATGGAGATGAACGGCGCGGCCGGGACCGCGAACCGCGGCGTCAAGCAGGCGCCGTTCCGTGTCCTCATCGGTGCCACGATGCCCGCGGCGCTCGTCGAGGTCGGCTTCATCTCGAACGGCGAAGAGGAATCGAAACTCGGCTCGGCCGCCTACCAGGAGGCGATCGCGCAGGCGCTCCTCCGCGCGATCACGCGCTTCAAGGAAGAGTACGAGACCAGACTCGGGCTCCACAAACCGGCGCCGGCGCCTCCGCAGCCGGCCGCCGCGCAGTCGCGACGATGACCCTCCGACACCTCCGCACGGCGGCGATCGCCGCATTGATCCTCGCGGCCGCATGCCGGCCCGGCGAGAAGAGCGCCCGCGAGTCCCGGGCCGATGCCGTGAACCGCGTGACCCCGCGCTCGGTCGTCCTCTTCTTCGAGAGGCCCGACGGCCTGCTCGCTCCCGAAACGCGCGAGATGCCTCTCCCGGAAAGCGAGGCGGCCGCGATCCGCCCGCTCGTCGCCGCTCTCGTCGCGGGACCGAACAACCCCGCTCTTCCCAAGCCCTTTCCCGACGGAACCTTCGTGCGCGGCGCGTTCGTCCTGCCCGAAGGGACCGCTGTCGTGGATCTCGGCGGCCCGACGCTCCAGCAGGGATGGCAGACGGGGAGTCACGAGGAGATGGTCGCGGCCTACGCGATCGTGCAGACCGTCATCGCGAACCTGCCCTCGGTGAAGCGTGTCCACATCCTCGTCGGAGGCGAAGTCGCCAGCACGCTCGGGGGGCACCTCGACCTGTCGCATCCGCTTCGTCCGCTCCCCGATCTGCTCGCGCGGGGACCGGAAATCCCCCCGGGGGCCGCCCCGGCGCCCCAGGGGCCCGGAAAGCCTTAAAGGCAATCGATTTAACGGCTTAGACTCGAATGTGACAATCGCGTTACGATGGTGAAAGTTTTCACAATCTGAGGGTTCGACCGTCTATACTTCTCCCGTCGAAACCAAGCGTCACTGGATGGGCAGGCGGAAAAGAGCGCCAGTTGTACCCCCTGCCATATTGATGGAAACATCATCACCATAAAGCCTTCAGACATCTCACCGATCCCGCCCCCCCCAACCGCGTTTCCAGCTCCCATCCAGACGGAACCATGGCCCCGGCCGAAAAGGCCGGGGTCAATTTCTTTGCGTCTAGGCGTCTAGGCGTCTAGGCGTCTGGGCGTCTAGGCGTCTGGGCGTCTGGGCGTCTGGGGTGAGGCTCAAGACGCCCGAGACGCCCCAGGCGGCCTAGCCGCAATGGCCTTCACTTAACGCGAGTTGCCCGCGAAGCTGTCATCCCGAGCGTAGCGAGGGATCTGGGCGGGGGCTGCGAAAGAACGCGGCGCCGGTGCAGGGCAGGAGGATCGGCATTCGCTTCGTGATCGCAGGCGAATCTCGATCCTGCCGCCGTGCTTCGGTGCCGCGTCACGCGTAACCCACCCGCCCAGATCCCTCGCGGAGCCTGCCCTGAGGAGCGCGAAGCGCGACGTGAGGCTCGGGATGACATCGTCGTCGAAACCATCGCTTAAGTTAAGGCCATTGGGCGCTAGCCGCGGGCGATCCGGACGAGCGCCTGTTCGAGCAGGAGGCGCGAGTCGGCGTTGACCGCCAGGCGCGTCGCGTTGCGGAGGGCGATGCCCGCGGCATCGAGGAGCGACTCGCGATCGATCGACTGCTGGATCGTGCGGACCTGGTCGGGGGCGAGGGAATCCTCCGGAGCGAGAGACGCGAGGTCGCGAAGGACGAGCGCCAGGAGATGGAGCGCGGCGGCGGGATCGCCTTCGCCGAGAGGGTCCGCGGCGGCTGCGAGGAGAGCCGCGACATCGCGGTGCGCCGCGTAGCGCGCGGCTGCCTCGATGACCGACCGCGCCGCGGCCTCGGTCCATTCCGCATCGGCGGGGAGCGTCGCTGCGGCTCGCCGGAGCCGCGTTGCCTGAACCGCCGATCCCTCCGCGGCGGCGGCATCGCGCGAGGGACCGGCGAACGCGGGATGGATCGCGATCGCCTGCGAGCGCGAGCGGATCGTCGGCAGGAGCAGGTCCGCCGAGCGCGTCAGAAGGATGAAGACGGTGTCGGACGAAGGCTCCTCGAGAGTCTTGAGCATCGCGTTCGCTCCCGCGCCGCTCACGGTCTCGGCTCCGTCCACGATGAAGACTTTCGTCTTCCCCTCGTACGGCCGCAGCGTCGCGTTCGCGACCATCTCCCGGATCTGTTCGACGGCGATGAGCTTGCGGCCCTCTTCGATGCCGATCACGATGAACATCGGGATGCATCCCTCGATCGATCTTGCGGCAGGAGACGCAGCGAGCGTCCGGATCGTCCCCTTCGCAGTTGAGCGCGCGCGCGAGGCGCATGGCGAGCTCGCGGAGGGCGTCCTGCGCGGGGCCGTGAAGGATGATCGAGTGATGCAGCTGCCGGCGGCTCGCCGTCTCGACGAGCAGGTCGATGGCGGAGCTCATGGGGTCTCGGCGGCGAGGCGGAGGCGCGGGGCGCGAGCGCGCAGCGCCTCGAGCAGCCGTCCGAATACTTCGTCGGCCGACCCCGACGCGTCGACGACGGCGTAGCGTTCCGGCTCGGCCTCCGCGAGCGCGAGATAGCCTTCGCGAACGCGCCGGTGGAACCGCAGGTCCTCTCCTTCGAAGCGGCTCTCGTGGTCGAGCTGCGCGGCGGCGTTTCGGGCGCGGGCGCGGTCGAGGCCGAACCCCTCGGCGACGTCGAGGATGACGGTCAGATCCGGGCGGAGCCCGTCGGTCGCCAGGTCGTTGATCTGGCGGAGGCGGTCGAGCTCGAGCAGCCTGCCGAACCCCTGGTATGCGAGCGTCGCATCGGTGAAGCGATCGCAGATGACGACGGCGCCCCGCTCGAGGCTCGGCCGGATCAGCTCGACCACGTGCTGCCGCCGCGAGGCGGCGTAGAGGAAGAGCTCCGCGAGGGGATCCATCCCCTCCTCCTGCGGGTCGAGGAGGATCGCGCGGATCCGGTCGCCCAGCGCGGTGCCTCCCGGCTCCTTGGTGACGACCACGTTCTGGCCCGTGGAGCGGACGCGCTGATCGAGGCGCGCGACCTGCGTGGTCTTGCCGGATCCTTCGATCCCTTCGACGGTGAGAAAGAACCCTTTCGTCATGAGGCGCTCATTCTAACCGCGCCCCGCCCTGCTGCAATCCCTCGCGCATTCCTGCGAGGTAATGCTCGCGCATGAGCCGGTCGAACACGCTCGCGCGCGCGAACGGGCGGAAGCGCTCGCCGATCTTCGCGAGAAGCCGGAGCCTGCGCATCGCGCCCGCGGGGAGAGGCGCCTTCTCGCGCGCCTCGTGGACGCCGAGGAAGTGGCCGAGCTCGGGATGCTTCTCGAAGAAGATCGCGCCCGACCGGCCGGCCGTGTATTGCCTTCGCCCGAACGAGTCGACGATCCATCCGGTGGTAGTGCCGCGTCACCGCGGAGGCGTTGTATCGGATCTTCAGCCCCGCCGCGTCGAGCCGGTAGGCGAGCTCGATGTCCTCCCACGCCGCCGCTGGAAACGTCGTGTCGAACGGAGCCTCGCCGAGCGTCGCCCGCGCGATGGAGATGTTCGAGGTGTAGAAGAAATTGAACGGGACCACCGCGCCGTCCTCGATCAGCCGATAGCCGAACTGCAGGCCGTAATCGTTGATGTGGTCCATGAACGGCGTCGCCGTTTCGGCGGGAGGCCAGCCGGTGTATCCGAGGCAGGCGAGCAGAGGGTCGTCGCCGCTCTCGCGATGGGTCTTCGCGTGCTGCGCGAGAAACCCCGGCTCCGGAACGGTGTCGTCGCCGATGAAGACGACGAACGTTCCCCGCGCGAGCGCCGTGCCGCGATTGCGGGCGCGCCCCGGCCCGGAATTCGGCTGCGTCTCGAACCGGAGCGGGAACGCGAAGCGCTTCGAGGCGACCGACTCGTTGATGACGGCTGCGGTGTCGTCGGTCGATCCGTCGTCAATGAGGACGACCTCGAAATCCGGCGCCTCCTTCTGCGCGCCGAGCGCGCCGAGGACGCGGGTAAGGGTCGCGATCCGGTTGTGCGTCGGGATCACGACGGAGAAATAGGGGGCCATGGCGGGGGCATCTTCCGGGTGGCGCGGCGCGATGTCAACTGGTGCAGATTGGCCATGTGCGGATGTCGGTTGGGGATTGGCATTCCGCGAATCGGACGCTACTCCGCAAAGGCCGGGCTCGGGCGCGGGCGCGGGCGCCGCAACGTCCCGCGATCGCGAGGATCATGCGTGTGCGCAGATCCGGACTTCGCGTCCTCAGGATGACCCCCAGGGATGACATCTCGCGGAAAAGACAAGGGCGGCCGTCAGGCCGCCCCAATCTGCAATCTGCAATCGAATCATCCCTCGTCCTCGTACTTGTCCTTGAGCGTCTGGACGACGGCCGGATCGGCGAGGGTGGTCACATCGCCGAGCGCGCGACCCTCGGCGATGTCGCGGAGAAGGCGGCGCATGATCTTGCCCGACCGCGTCTTGGGCAGCTCCGCCGTGAAGATGATCGACTCGGGCCGCGCGATCGCTCCGATCTTCTTCGTGACGTGCGCGAGCAGCTCCTGCTCGAGCTCCTTGCCGCTCGCGAAGCGCTCCTTGTGCGTCTCCTTCACGATGACGAACGCCGCGATCGCCGGTCCCCTTGATCTCGTGCGCGATCCCCACCACCGCCGCCTCGGCGACGGCCTGATGGTCGACCAGGGCCGACTCGACTTCCATCGTCCCGATCCGGTGGCCCGAAACGTTGATGACGTCGTCCACGCGGCCGAGCAGCCAGAAGTAGCCATCGTCGTCCCGCTTCGCGCCGTCGCCGGTGAAGTAGACCCCTTTCCACTTCGTCCAGTACTGCCGCTCGAAGCGCTCCGGGTCGCCCCAGATGCCGCGCAGCATCGCGGGCCACGGCTTCGTGACCGCGAGATAGCCGCCGCCGACCGGGATCGACTCGCCGCGCCTCGTTGAGGATCTCCGCGGCGACGCCGGGGAACGGGCGCGTCGCCGAGCCGGGCTTGGTCGCGACGAGCCCGGGAAGCGGAGTGATCATGATCATGCCCGTCTCGGTCTGCCACCACGTGTCGACGATCGGGCATCGTCCGTGGCCGATGTGCTCGTGGTACCACATCCACGCTTCCGGATTGATCGGCTCGCCGACGGTGCCGAGGAGTCGAAGCGAGGAGAGGTCGTGCGCCTCGGGAAATTCATGGCCCCACTTCATGAACGCGCGGATCGCCGTGGGCGCCGTGTAGAAGATCGTGACCTTGTACTTCTCGACGAGCTCCCAGAAGCGGTCGCGCTTCGGCCAGTCCGGGGCCCCTTCGTACATGACGACCGTGGCCCCGTTCGCCAGCGGCCCGTAGACGACGTAGGAATGTCCCGTCACCCAGCCGATGTCCGCGGTGCACCAGAAGATGTCGTTCTCTTTGAGATCGAACACCCACTTCATCGTGGCGTACACGCCCGTCATGTAGCCGCCCGTCGTGTGGATGATCCCCTTCGGCTTGCCGGTCGTTCCCGAGGTGTAGAGCGTGTAGAGGAGGTGCTCGGAGTCGACCCACTCGGGGGGACACTCGGGGGCGGCCTCGCTCATCAGCTCGTGATACCAGTGGTCGCGCGCCGGCTGCATGACGATGGTCTCGTCGGCTTCCGCGGCGGCGGCGCGGCGCATCACGACGACGACCGACTCGATCGTCGGAGTCCCCTGGATCGCTTCGTCCGCCATCCGCTTGAGCGGAACGTTGTTCCCGCGGCGATAGGCGGAAGTCGAGGTGATCAGGAGCTTCGCCTGCGCGTCGTTGATGCGGTCGCGGAGCGATTCGGAAGAGAAACCCGCGAACACGACGGAGTGGATCGCTCCGATGCGGGCGCACGCGAGCATCGCGACGGCCGCTTCCGGAACGAGAGGGAGATAGATCGCGACGCGGTCCCCGGAGCGGACGCCGAGCGACTTGAGCGCGTTCGCGAATTTGGAGACCTCGGCGTGGAGCTCGCGGTAGGTGAGCGTCCGCGCGTCGCCCGGCTCGCCTTCCCAGATGATCGCCGCCTTGTCGCCGCGGGTCGCGAGGTGCCGGTCGAGGCAGTTGTAGGACGCGTTCAGCTTCCCGCCGACGAACCATTTCGCGTAGGGCGCGTTCCACTCGAGGACCTTGTCCCACGGCTGATGCCAGTCGAGCTGGCGCGCCCATCCCTCCCAGAACGCTTCCGGGTCGGCGGACGCCTTCTCCCAGATCGAGGGATCGTTCGCGTTCGCGTTCGAGCGGAAGGATTCGGTGGGGGGAAAGCTCCGCCTCTCGTCGAGGAGCGCGTCGATCGTCGGCTCGTGCGGCTTCGTCATGCGCTGCACCTCCAGGGTGTGCCCGTAGGGCCGCGCAGTGCGCGGCCGTTCTCGGAAGCGGAAAGTCTACGCGAAGTAGTCAGGGAGAAGTAGGCGGGGAGAAAGGGAGCCCGGACCGGCCGCTCGCTCGCGACCGAAAGCGAGTCATTCTCCCCTTTTCCCTGCCTGCTTCTCCCTGACTACTTCGCGACCGCCAGGCTCTGCGCGATCGACTGGAAGACCTTCAGCCCCTGGCTTCCGCCGACCAGCGCCTCGCACGCGCGCTCCGGATGCGGCATCATCCCCAGAACGTTCCGTCCCCGGTTGACGACGCCGGCGATGTTGCCCGCGGAGCCGTTCGGATTCGCCGCGGCCGTGATCCGCCCCTCCGCATCCGCATAGCGGAAGACGATCTGATCGTTCCGCTCGAGCTCGTCGATGGTCGCGGCGTCGGCATAGTAGTTCCCTTCGCCGTGGGCCACGGGCGCCGCGATCAGCTCGCCGGGCGCGAGCAGCTCCGTGAACGGAGTGCGGTTCGTCTCCACGCGCAGGTGCACGTCGCGGCAGACGAAGCGGAGGCGCTCGTTGCGCATGAGGGCGCCCGGAAGGAGCCCCGCCTCCGTCAGGACCTGAAATCCGTTGCAGATGCCGACGACCAGGCCTCCGCGATCGGCGTGCTCCCGGACCGCGCCCATGATCGGAGCGAATTTCGCGATGGCCCCCGCGCGCAGGTAATCGCCGTACGAGAACCCCCCGGGGATGACGACGCAGTCGGCGCCCTTCAGGTCCGTCTCCTTGTGCCAGACGGCCTCGCACTCGGCGCCGAGGACGGTGCGGATCGCGTGGATCGCATCGTGATCGCAATTGGAGCCGGGGAGAATGACGACCGCGAACTTCATTGAGCTCTCCGTTTACCGTTTCTCGGGCGAGGGCAGGCGGTAGAGCGCGAGCAGTCCGCCCTTCTCGATCGCGACGAGCGCTTCCCTCTCCTCATCATAGGCCAGAGCGACCGCGTCGACGCCGTAGAGCGAGGCGGTCGGGACCGTCCAGGGCGCCGCGAGCGTCGCCCCGGCGGCGGCGCATCGGCGCTCCGCGAAATAGACGGTCACGCCGTTCGTCGCCGCGATCTGGGCGGTGCTCGGCTCCGGGAGGCAGATCGTTTCGGAGCTGACGAGGTCCGCGCGATCGATCCGCATCCTCATTCCGCCGGACTCGGCGGTCATGGCGCGATCCTTCGCGGGCGCGAGCGATTTCTCGGCCAGCCAGTCCGCCGCGAAGACCACGAGCGCGCCGCCGCCGGGAGCGAAGAGCGCGGATCGGATCGCGCGGTCGGTCTGCAGCGGCTCGCGCCGGATCTCCTGGAGGCGCGCGAGGTCGACGAGGGAGACCACGGTCGCCGCGACGTCGCCGAAGCGCTCGCTTCCCACGACCGCGAGCGTCGCGCCGTCGGGCGATACCGCGATCGCCATCGGATCGATGCCGGAAAGCTCGCGGAGCTGCCGCCTCGCCTTCGCCGTCCCATATGTGGACCGTCCGCCCCAGGATGAAGAGGTAACGCCCCCTGGGGTCGGCAAGGACGTCGCGGACGACTTCTCCTTCGAGCCCGATCTCGCGAATCACGGCGAGATCGGGGAGCGAGAGGATCGAGACACTCTCATCCGTGCCCTGCGCGATCAGAAGGCGCCCCCGCGCACCATCCACCCGGAGGACCTCGAAGTCCTTCGTCGAGGCGATCTCTTCCCTGTCGAGCACGACCTCCCGCAGGATCTTTCCCGCGGCCGCGTCGATCGCGACGACCGATTGAGGCTCGCGGAGGCCGACGTAGATCGTGCCCGCGGCCGCCGCGACCCCGCGGGGATCGCCCGAGAGAGTCCAGCGCGAGATCGCGCGCCGGTCGCGGGTCGGCAGGGGGCGCAGGTCGGCCGCGGCGGCGGCGCCGGAAACGAGAATGAGGAGGAGTGCGACGAGGGAGCCGGCGGCCTCAGCCGTCGATCGTGAACGAGAAGTCCTCCACGACGGGATTCGCGAGGAGCCTCTCGCACATCCGGCGGATATCCTGCTCGAGCTCCTCGTTCGTGTTGCGATCTTCAAGCGTGATCCGAAACAGCTTTCCGACGCGCACATCTTCCACTCCGGAGAATCCGAGCGCGGCGAGCGAATGCTGGATGGCCTTCCCCTGAGGGTCGAGGACGGCGGGCTTGAGCTCGACGGTGACGGTGGCTTTCATGAGCGGAGTTTATCGGATGTAGGGGCCGCCTGCGGCGGTCCGTTTCGGGGAGCGCGTCGCCCGAAGGGCGACATGGCCGGGGGCGAGCGAAGCGAGCCCCCGGAACGGGTCGCAAAAAGAAAAGGCGCCCAGAAGGGGCGCAGAGACTCCTGAAAATCTGTCGCCCCTTCGGGGCTCGGCGAATTTATTGGCGCTGCCTTCCGGGGGTTCGCGCTTTGCGCTCACCCCCGGCCATTCTCTTTGCGCCCTTCGGGCGCCAAGGGTCCCCTACGAAAACAGCGCCATCTGCCCCGTGCGCGGCATCGCCACGGGCGCCGGCTCGGCGATAACCGTCGTCCGTCGCGCCTCGACCGGCTCGGGCGGCTCCGCTCCGCGGGCGTCGATCGCCTCTCCCGCCACCCGCTGCTGCGCGATGCGCAGCTCGATCGGCGCGCCGAGCGAGTCGAGCAGCGCCTCGGCCATCGCCTTCACGATCGAGGGGTGGTTGTTCTTCTCGGAGAGATGGATCAGGCAGAGCGAGCGGGTCTCGGGTCCGATCATCCGGCGGACGGCCGCGAAAGCGTCGTCGTTGGAGAGGTGCCCCCGGTTCGACATGATCCGGCGCTTGAGGCTCCAGGGGTAGGTGCCGGTGCGGAGCATGTCGAGGTCGTGGTTCGCTTCGAACAGGAGCAGCGCGCATCCCGAAAGGTGCTCGAGCACCGCCGGATCGACGTACCCGAGATCGCTCGCGATGCCTGCGCGGGTTCCGTTGCGGTCTTCGAGGACGAAGCAGGCGGGGTCGGTCGCGTCGTGGATGGTGCGGCGCGAGCGGATGGAGATCTCGCCGATCCGGAACTCGCTGTTGTTCTCGAAGACGACGACGTTCGCTTCCGCCCGGTCGATCCGGCTTCCGTCGAGCGTTCCGCGCGTCATCCAGAGAGGCATGCCGTACTTCCGCGAGATCGCCTCGGCGCCGTGCACGTGATCCGAGTGCTCGTGAGTGATCAGGATCGCGTCGATGTCCTCGATGGAGGTCCCGGCAGCGGCGAGGCGCTTGCGCGTCTCGCGCGGCCCGAATCCGGCGTCCACGAGGACTCGCGTGCCGTTCGACTCGAACAGGTAGGAGTTGCCTCCGCTTCCGGATCCCAGAGGGACGGCTCGCATGCGCGTTTCGAGCCTCACCCGGCGAGGGTGGCCCCGAATCCCTCCTCTCGAATGATGGCGGCGAGGGCCGCCGGCACGGTCTTCGATTCGTCGAAATCGACGCGGGCGGTCGCCGGCTCGAGGGAGACCTCGACGCGGGTGACGCCGGCGGCGTTGCGGAGCGCGCTCGCCACGGCACGGGCGCAGTCGTCGCAGCGGAGCCCGTCTATTCGAAGGGAGGCGACGGCCATGGCCTTACAATAACCGCCTGCGTCTCCGGCGTCCAGGGCGTCCGAGGCGTCCAGGGCGTCTGGAGAGTCGGGAGCGTCGAAGCATATCGGTGCGATCGATCGACGCTCGAGACACTCGAGACGCCCGGGACGCCCAAGACGCCTCGGACACACAAGGACATCATGGAACGATTCATCGTTGAAGGCGGCCACCGCCTCGAAGGAACCATCCGCCCCGGCGGGAACAAGAACGCGGCGCTGCCGATGCTCGCCGCGACGTCTGCTCACGGACGAGCCGGTCACGCTCCGCAATCTCCCGGCCATCCGCGACGTCGAGAACATGCTCAAGCTCATCGAAGGGCTCGGCGCGTCGGTCGAGCGGGTCGAGCGGAACGTCGTGCGCATCCACGCGAAGGCAGTGCGGCGACCGTGCCCGACGCCGAGCTCTCGCGCCAGCATTCGCGCTTCGCTCCTCTTCGCGGGACCGCTGCTCGCGCGGTGCGGCTCGGCCTCGATCACGCGGCCCGGCGGCGACGCGATCGGGCGGCGGCGCATCGACACGCACCTCACGGCGCTCGAGAGCCTCGGAGCGCAGATCGAGGTCTCCGCGTACGAGTACCGCATGGAGGCCCGGCATCTGGTCGGCAAGCCGATGTTCCTCGACGAAGCATCGGTGACGGCGACCGAGAACGCGATCATGGCGGCCGTCCTCGCCGAGGGAGAGACGATCATCTACAACGCGGCGGCCGAGCCGCACGTCCAGGATCTCTGTCGCTTCCTCAACGAGATGGGCGCGCAGATCGAGGGGATCGCCACCAACCGCTCAGGATCCACGGCGTGGACGACCTCACGGGGGCGACTTCCACATCCCGAGCGACCACATCGAGGTCGGCTCCTACATCGGGCTGGCGGCGGTCACGCGGGGAGAAGTCCTCATCGAAGACGCCGTCCCCGAGCACATGTACGCGAGCGGAGCTGATGTTTCGAGAAGCTCGGCGTCACGATCGAAGGTGGAAGGGAAGAACATCCGCGTCCCCGACAACCAGGAACTGCGGGTGCGCTACGAGGTCGGCGGGGCGGTGCCGAAGATCGACGACGGCCCGTGGCCGCTCTTTCCGGCCGACCTTCTCTCGATCATGGTCGTCGTGGCGACGCAGGCCGAGGGGACCTCGATGATCTTCGAGAAGATGTTCGAGTCGCGCCTCTTCTTCACCGACAAGCTGATCGCGATGGGAGCGCGGATCATTCTCTGCGATCCCCACCGCGCGATCATCGTCGGAGGCAACCGCCTGTTCGGCGCCGAGATCTCGAGCCCCGACATCCGCGCTGGAATGGCGCTGCTGCTCGCCGCGCTCTGCGCGAAGGGAAGAGCATCATCCACAACATCCATCAGATCGACCGCGGCTACGAGCGGATCGAGGAACGGCTCAACGCTCTCGGCGCCCGGATCGTCCGCGAGGAGGATCGCTAGCCCCGTGAGAGCCGCAGATCCCATCCGCTCCGCGGAGCCGGCCTCGCCGCGATTCGTTCTCGGCGACCCCGGACGGTGGCCGCTCGTGATGGGCATCGTCAACGTCACGCCGGATTCCTTCTCGGACGGCGGCGCTCTATTTCGAGCCGGAGGTGGCCGCGGACGCCGCTTCCGGATGGAGGCCGACGGCGCGGCGATCGTCGACATCGGCGGCGAATCGACGCGCCCCGGATCGGATCTGGTCCCGGCGGGCGAGGAGATGCGCCGCGTGATCCCGGTCATCGCAGCGCGATGCGCGACCGGAGCTCGATCCCCATCTCGGTCGACACCCGGAAGGCGGTCGTCGCGCGCGCGGCGCTCGAGGCCGGCGCGGACATCGTCAACGACGTCTCGGCGCTGCAGCTACGATCCCGAGATGGCGGGGGTCGTCCGCGACTTCGGGGCGGCCGTCATCCTCATGCACATGCGCGGCGAGCCGCAAGACGATGCAGCAGCAGATCCGGTTCGACGATCTCGTGGGCGAGGTCCGCGCCGAGCTTTCCGAGAGGAAGGACGCGGCGATCGCGGCGGGGATCGATCCGTCGCGGATCCTCGTCGATCCCGGGCATCGGCTTCGGCAAGACCTTCGAGCACAACCTCGAGATCCTCCGGAGCCGTCGAGTCGCTGCGGGCGCTGGGGCCGGTGGTCGTGGGCGCCTCGCGCAAGGCGTTCATCGGCCATCTGACGGGCAGGGACGCCGGGCGCCCGCGGATGGCGGGCTCGCTCGCGGCGGTCGCGGCGGCGGCGCTCCACGGCGCGGCGATCGTGCGCGTCCACGACGTCGCGGAGACGGTCGATTTTCTCCGGGTGTTCGCTCCGGTCATGGGGATGGGTGCGATGACGGGTGCGTTCGACTGGATCGCGAGACTGGAGTTCGGCTGGCGTGACGCCATCGACATCCTGCTCGTCGCGCTGATCATCTACGGCATCATTCGCCTGATCCGGGGACGCGGGCGATGCAGATGTCGATCGGCCTGGCGATGCTCGGGCTGACGTACTTCGTCGCGCGCGGTCGCTTCGTGGCGCTCGAGCTGATCACGGGGCAGATCCTCTTCTACTTCCCTTCGCGATCATCGTCCTGTTTCAGCACGAGATCCGCCGCGCGCTCGCCTCGATGGGGCGCGGCTCGGTGTCGACGTCTTCTCCGGAACCGCGGGGCACGAGCCGCAGTTCGAGGCCGTGGTGGCGGCATCCAAGGAGCTCGCCCGCAGGCGCGTCGGCGCGCTGATCGCGATCGAGCGGACGCCAGAGCCTGCGGATGTACATCGAGACGGGCAAGCCGCTCGACGCGATCATCTCGGCCGAGCTGCTCATGAACATCTTCACGCCGAGCGCGCCGCTGCACGACGGCGCCGTCATCATTCAGGCCGACCGCATCGCCGCCGCCGGAACGTTCCTGCCTCTCAGCGTCGAGCGTCGGAGCTGCCGGAGCATTACGGCACGCGCCATCGCGCCGCGCTCGGCCTCAGCGAGGAGACCGACGCCTTCGTCGTCGTGGTCTCCGAGGAGAACGGCGCGATCAGCGTCGCCTTCGACGGGCGGCTGCCACGAGAACCTCAAGCCGGCCGAGCTTGCGCACCTGCTGCCGGTTCCACCTCAAGGGAGGCGCGGGAAGATTCCGCGCGCCGCTATGATCAAACGCTTCGGACCGCAAGCTCGCTCGCGCTCGCTCGTCGCCGTGGTCATCTGGTTGGTCGCCTCGGCAGAGCCGCCGCGAGGAAGCGTCTCGAGCGCAACCTCACCGGTCCCGGTCGCGGTCGTCGGCATGCCCGGCGGACATGGTGCTCGTCGGGCGAGCGCCGACGAGACGGTCAAAATCCGCGTGCGCGGCCCGGACGCGCAGATCCGCGGATTGACGGCGCGAGAATCTGAGGCGCGACGATCGACCTGAGCGGCGCCCGCCCGGCGGAACCCTCAACGTCGGGATCCCGTCGACCGCCATCGATACCGCCCAGGAACGTCGAAGTGATCTCGGTCCAGCCGCCGACTCTCCGCCTGCAGCTCGAGCTCCTTCAGCGGAAATACGTCCCGATCCGGCCGTATCTCGTCGGCTCGCCCGCGGATGGGTATATCGTCGAGAACATCGAGTCGCGAGCCCGACAACGCCCTGATCCTCGGCCCGGCGTCCCTCGTCGAGGAAGTCAGCGAGATCCCGACCGAGCGCGTGATCCTCAGCGGCCGCACCTCGAGCTTCCGGGAGACCGTGGGCGTGCTCTCGGATTACCCGATGGTGCGCGTCGTGCAGCCCGCCACGGCACGAAGTGTTCATCACGATCACTCCTCTGAATCCGAGCCGGCGCAGGAAGCTCCGGAAGGCCCCGACACTCCATGAGACAGCTCTTCGGCACGGACGGGATTCGCGGCCGCGCAGACGAATTTCCACTCGACGACGTGACGATGGCGCGCGCTCGGAGAGGTTCTCGCGCGACGGCTCCGGACCACTCGCGAGCCGCGCCCCGAGATCCTCCTCGGCATGGACACGCGCGAGTCCGCGCCCCGGATCGCGCGCGCGCTCGCGGCCGGCATCGAGCGAGGACGCGGGAAGGCGACCCTCGATCGGCGTGATCCCCACCCCCGGCGTCGCCTATCTTTGCCGCACCAGCGGCGCCGTCGGCCGGCATCTCGATCTCCGCCTCGCACAACCCGTGGCAGGACAACGGCGTGAAGGTCTTCGGCCACGACGGGATGAAGCTGGCCGACGCGATCGAGCTCGAGATCGAGAAGGAGCTGGCGGAGGCGCGCGACGAGGCGTTCGACGTCGCCTCGTTCGCGCTGCCGGGCGAGTCGGAAGATCTCGTCGAGCGCTACGAGCAGTTTCTCGTCGACGGCGCCGCGCGGGAGCGCTCGCGGGAATGAAGGTCGTCATCGACGCCGGCAACGGCGCCGCGTATCGCATCGCGCCCGAGGTGTTCCGCCGCGCCGGCGCCGAGGTCGTCCTCATGAACGACGCTCCCGACGGCCGGAACATCAATGAAGGCTCGGGCGCTCTGCATCCGGAAAGGCATGGCCGAGCGCGTCCGCGCCGTGGGGGCTTCGTTCGGCGTCGCGTTCGACGGCGACGCGGACCGCGCGATCTTCGCCGACGACCGCGGCGTCGTCCGCGACGGCGACGAGATCCTCTATCTCTGGGCCGCGCACCTCCGGACGCGACGGGCAACTCGCGCCGCGACCTCGTCGTCGCGACCGTCATGTCGAACTTCGGCTTCGAGAAGCGCCTCCGCGAGGATGGAATCCGCCTGCTCCGCGCGAACGTCGGAGACAAGTACGTCCTCGAAACGATGCTCCGCGAAGGCGCCGTCCTCGGCGGGGAACAGTCGGGGCACATCATCGATCTGAGGCTCCACACGACCGGCGACGGCGTCCACACGGCGGTGGTGATGGCCAAGCTCCTGGCAGCCGGCCACCGCCGCTTCTCCGAGATGGAGACGTTCCCTCGCACTCCCCAGCTCCTGCTCAACGAGCGCGTCGGGTCCAAGCCGCCGCTCGAGTCGCTCCCCAGATACCAGGCGGCCGCGAGAGCCGCCGAGGCCGAGCTCGCCGGTTCCGGACGGATCCTCGTCCGCTACTCCGGGACCGAGAACCTCGTCCGCGTGATGGTGGAAGGGGAGGACGAGGCGACGATCCGGGGAATCGCCGAGCGGGTCAGCCGGACTCTCCGGGAAGAGATCGGCAGTTGAACCGCCTTTGACTCGGCCCGTCCACGAACGGCGGCCTGGGCAGGAATTAGGCGGGATATAGATCCTCAAAGCCCGGGAAACCGCTGGCTTTCATCACCTCGCGTTGGTATATTGCGCACCTCGTTCCACGACTGCTAAAAACGGAAACGGAGTGGCTATGCCGGCGGCGAAAGGGAAGAAGGCGGGCCGTTCATCGGCGGCAGCAACGTCCAAAAAGAAGTCGGTGGGGAAGCATAAGCCCACGAAAACGGCCAAGACGTCCAAGTCCAGGACGACGGCCGCCTCCAAGAGCCGGGTCAAGCCCCGGGCTAAGAAAGCGGCGAAGGCCGCTAGGCCGCGAACCTCCCGGGCCGCGGCTCCGCGCCCTGCCCCCGCGAAGAAGCCGTCCCCGCCGGCTGCGGCGGCCAAGGCGGCCCCGGCGCGCCCGGTGGTCGCAAAGCCGCCCGCTCCCTCCTCGCGCTCCGCGAGGAAACCCCGATCCCGGATCGAGACCTCCGCGACTCCGAGCGCCGCCTGGTTCCCGCAGCCGAGCGCGACGCGGATGGTCGGGTCATTCATCCCCGCGCCGCGGCGCGCGGAAGCTCCGTCCAACGTCGCGGCTCCTCCGGCGATGGCGGACCGGGTCGTGCGCGCATCGGACATGACGGGGGTCGGAACGACCTATCGGGTCCATCCGGTGCGGGTCGACATCGAGTACACGGCCGGAAGGATGATCGCCTTTCCGAACCCGGAGGAGTTGCACGTCCGCGTGGGAGAGGGAGTGGAGTGGGACTTCCGCTATACGGGCGGGGCGGATCTGATGGTCGAGGAGATCGTCATCGAGCTCCCCAAGGGAGCGCCGTTCTCGAAGACGTCGCTTCGCGCGAAGAAGCCGCTCTCGCCCCGCCAGCGAGTCCTGACGGGCGCCGCCGCGGCAGTCGACGGTGAATATCGGTGCGAGTACACGATCCGCTGCCTGAACTCGTTCAAGAGCGAGGTCGCGAAGGGCCGCGCGAAGATCGTGGTCACGCCGGGGTAATGCCGCGCGCGGCTCGATCCTTCGTCGCGGCCTTCGGCCGCTCCTCAGGATGAGATCCCGTGCTGTTCCTGCAGGGTGGAGACCGTCATCGTCCCTCCCTGCATCGCGCGGATTCCCTCGACCGAAGCGGCGGCCGCCGAGAGCGTGGTGATGCAGGGGATCCCCCGCTGGAGAGCGTTCTTCCGGATGTAGGTGTCGTCGTAGAACGCCGACCGGCCGAACGGCGTGTTGATCACGAACGCGATCTCGTCGTTGATCATCCGGTCGACGATGTTCGGGCGTCCCTCGTGCACCTTCAGCACGAGCTCCGCCTCGACGTCGTGCTCGAGGAGGAACTCGCGCGTGCCGCGCGTCGCGATGATCGTGAAGCCGAGCTCGATCAGTTCGCGCGCGAGCTGGAGGATGAGCGGCTTCTTGTCGCTGTCGTTCACCGAGATGAAGACCGTTCCTCCGAGAGGGAGCGCCACGCCCGCGCCGAGGAGCGCCTTCGCGTAGGCCTCGCCGAAGCTGTCCGAGCTCCCCATCACCTCTCCGGTCGACTTCATCTCGGGGCCCAGGACGGTGTCTTCCTTCGGGAAGCGGTTGAACGGGAAGACCGGAGCTTTCACGTAGTAGCGGCTGATGCGCGGCTCGGCGGTGAGGCCGAGGTCTTCGAGCGTCTTCCCGGCCATGACCTGCGCGGCGAGCCACGCGAAGCGGAGCCCGGTGGCCTTCGAGACGTACGGCACGGTCCGCGAGGCGCGCGGATTCACTTCGAGGACGTACACCTCGTCGCCGGCGATCGCGAACTGGATGTTCATGAGCCCCACGACGTTGAGCAGCTTCGCGAGTTGCACGGTGAGGCGGCGGATCCGGTCCTGGTCCCGCTGCGAGATCAGGTACGGCGGGATCACCGTCGTCGAGTCGCCCGAGTGGATCCCCGCCTCCTCGATGTGCTGCATGACTCCCGCGATGACGACGAGCGTCCCGTCGGAGATCGCGTCGACGTCGATCTCGAACGCGTTCTCGAGAAAGCGATCGATGAGAACGGGGCGCCCGGGAGCCGCCTGCACGGCGTTCCGGATGTAGTGGCGGAGCGCCTCCTCGTCGTAGACGATCGCCATCGCGCGCCCGCCGAGCACGTACGAAGGACGGACGACGACGGGATAGCCGACGCGAACCGCCGTCTCGACCGCCTCGCTCTCGGACGTGGCGATCCCATGCTCCGGAACCAGGATCCCCGCGCTCCCCAGCAGCCGTCCGAAGCGGTCGCGGTCCTCGGCGAGATCGATCGAATCCACCGACGTTCCCCAGAGCGGCACGCCCGCGGCGGCCAGCTCCCCGGCCAGCTTGAGGGGCGTCTGCCCGCCGAACTGGACGATCACGCCCTCGGGCTTTTCCACCTCGACGATCTCGAGGACGTCCTCGAGCGTGAGGGGCTCGAAGTAGAGCCGGTCGGACGTGTCGTAGTCGGTCGACACCGTCTCCGGATTGCAGTTGATCATGATCGTCTCGAAGCCCAGCTCCTGGAGCCCGTACGAGGCGTGGACGCAGCAGGCGTCGAACTCGATCCCCTGTCCGATCCGGATCGGGCCCGAGCCGAGAATGATCACTTTCCGCCGGTCCGTCGGTTCGGCCTCGGTCTCGTGCTCGTACGTCGAGTAGAGATACGGCGTCGTGGCGACGAACTCCGCCGCGCAGGTATCCACGCGCTTGTAGGCCGGCCGGATCCCGAGCTTCTGCCGCAGCTTCCGCACGAGCTCCTCGGTCGTCATCGTGAGCTGCGCGATCTGTTTGTCCGAGAAGCCTTCGCGTTTCCACCGGAACATCTCGCGGCTCAGCGTCTCGTCTCCCGCGAGGACGGCCGAGGCGTGGGAGCGGATCTCCGATTCCATCTCGACGATGGTCCTCAGGTGGACCAGGAACCAGGGGTCGACGGCCGACGCCTCGTAGATCTCGTCGATGGAACGGCCGCCACGGAGCGCGTCGCCGATCGCCAGGAGGCGCGAGGGCGTCGGCGTCCGGAGCGCGTCGAGCAGCTGCTGGGGCGAGCGCTGGACCGAGGATGGCTCGAATCCGGAGATGCCCGTCTCGAGCGATCGGAGCGCCTTCTGAAGGGCCTCGTTGAACGAGCGCCCCATCGCCATCACCTCGCCGACCGCCTGCATCGACAGGCCGAGGAGCGGCGCGGTGTTCGGGAACTTCTCGAACGAGAAGCGCGGGATCTTGACGACCACGTAGTCGATCGCCGGCTCGAAGGACGCGGGCGTCTTCTCGGTGATGTCGTTGGGGATCTCGTCGAGCGTGTAGCCGGCGGCGAGCTTCGCCGCGAATTTCGCGATCGGGAACCCGGTGGCCTTCGAGGCGAGCGCCGAGGAGCGCGAGACGCGGGGGTTCATCTCGATCGCGACGCGCCGGCCGCTTTTCGGATCGACTCCGAACTGGATGTTCGATCCCCCCGTCTCGACCCCGATCGCGCGAATGATCTTCTTCGCGTCATCGCGCATCGCCTGGTATTCGGTGTTGGAGAGCGTCTGCTGCGGGGCGACCGTGATCGAGTCGCCCGTGTGGACGCCCATCGCGTCGAAGTTCTCGATCGAGCAGACGATGATCACGTTGTCCGCGCGGTCGCGCATCACCTCGAGCTCGAATTCCTTCCAGCCGATCACCGACTCCTCGACGAGCACCTTGTGCACCGGCGAGAGCGCGAGGCCCCGCGAGCCGATCTCCCGGAACTCGTCGACGTTGTAGGCGATCCCCCCGCCGCTCCCCCCGAGAGTGAACGAGGGGCGGACGACGAGTGGGTAGCCGATCTCCGCCGCGAGGTCGATCCCCTCGTCGATCGAGCCGACGTAGCCGGACCGCGGCACGTCGATCCCGATCTCCCGCATCCGGTCCTTGAAGAGCTGACGGTCTTCGGCCGTGCGCATCGCCTCGTAGCTCGCGCCGATCAGCTCCACGCCGTACTTCTCGAGGATCCCCGCTTCGTGGAGGCCGATCGCGAGATTGATCGCCGTCTGTCCCCCCACCGTCGGGAGGATCGCGTCCGGCCGCTCCCGCTCGATGATCTTCTCGAGCGTCGCGACCGTGAGCGGCTCGATGTACGTCCGATCCGCGAACTCCGGGTCCGTCATGATCGTCGCCGGGTTCGAATTGACGAGGACGATCCGGAAGCCCTCTTCCTTGAGCGCCTTGCAGGCCTGGGTCCCGGAGTAATCGAATTCGACGGCCTGTCCGATGACGATCGGACCGGAACCGATCACCAGGATCGTGGAGATGTCGGTGCGCTTCGGCATTGCGCGGCGAATGATACAGTCGCGGAGTCGGCCTTGAAAGGACTGTAGATCCCGGGGAATTCCTCCCCCCGATTCCGGGACCGCGACGCGACCGCCAGACCGCGTGCGCGATTCGTGCAGATGCCCTCGAGGAAATGAAGCAGCGCCTTTTTGAATGGGATCGGCTCGAGGTCCGGATCCTCGGCAGCCGGATCGTCGCCCTCGCCCGGGAGGCGATCCGCGGCTCCGGCGCCCCGATCGAGCTCCAGCAGATCGATTTCGGCGACGGGGACGCCGAGATCTCCGGCATCGTCCGCAAGGGGTTGTTCTCGGTTCCCTTCCGTTTTCACCTGAGGACGATCTCCGTCGCGGGAAGGACCCTTCGCCTCCCGATCGAGGAGCTCACCGTCGCCGGCTTCCTTCCGGTCCCGGCGCTCCTCTTCCGCCTCGCGGAGGAGGTCGGCACCGTCGACGGAGTGGCGATCGATCCCGAACAGAAGACCGTGGTCGTTTCCATGGATCGCTTCTTGCCAGAATTCCTCGACATCGAGATCGAAGACCTCCGCATCATCAGAGGTGGCGTCCGCGTCACGCTCGGCCGAGGCGGAGCCGATCTCCCCATCGATGCCTGAAAGCAGGGAGGGAAAAGGAGTCAGGGAAAAGGGTAGGCAGAGACGCATCGATCCCTTCCCCCTGACTCCTTCGCCCTGCCTGCTCGTCGGAGGTTTCCATGGATAACCGTGATCCCGGAAGCGAAGCAGAGACCGCGCGCGATGCCGCGGTGGTCCTGGCCGACGTGGAGCGAGAGGCGCGCGAGCCGATCTCGGAGGCGAAGGCGCACCGGTTTTACGACCGGCTCCGCCGGAGGGTCTCTTCGAGAGTCCCCGGGGAAGGGGGGCGGATCCAGGACCTGCTCTTCTTCGCCCCCGACGTGTTCATGCTCCTCTGGCGGCTCACCCGCGACGAGCGCGTGACCGGGAAGGACAAGATGCTCCTCGGCAGCGCCCTGGCGTACTTCGTCCTTCCTCTGGATCTCCTGCCCGACCTCGTCGGGCCGCTCGGCTTCGTGGACGACCTGCTGTTCGCCGTCTACGTGCTGAACCGGATGCTCGCGGACACGGACGAGCAGGTCCTTCGCGATCACTGGAGCGGGAGCGGGGACGTCCTCGACATGATCCGCCGGGTCCTCAAAGCCGCCGACGGCCTGGTCGCGAGCAACGTGCTCAAGTCGATCAAGCGGATGGTGAAGTAGGGCCCGTGCGGTGCGGGCGCCCCGCCCATACGCGCGAACTTAGCGGACGACCCCGATGTCATTCCGAGCGCTCACGTCGCGCTGCTCCTCAGGGCAGGCTCCGGCACGCGCGGGCTGCGCCCGACCGCCGGAGATCGGAATCGCGGGTCATCCTGAGGACGCGAAGCGTCCGAAGGATCTCAAAATGCCGGAGCCGTGATTCCCGCATTTTGAGATCCTTCGTTCGCTCAGGATGACACCTCGCGAGTGGCTAAGTTAGCGCGTATGGGCGCCCCGCCCGCCCCGGGGGGGGCGGGAAGGATAGGACCGATGGGACCGATGAAACCCCATCATCTATAGGTCGTTCGGCCCGTTCTCGATCCGTCCCTCCCGCCGCTGGGCGTCCCCTTCCGCAGCCCAGCGGGTCCCTCTGTCCGGTGGCGAACAATCATCGTTCCTCCGTCGCCGGCCGCCTACGCTACCCGTGGTGGATTATTGTGGACAAAGGTGGAGACAAGTGGTAGCTTTCGGTCATTCTTGAAGGGGTCTGATCGCATCGTGGACGTCAACGCATTGGTGGGGCACGCGCCGGCGAAGGTCGACGAGAAGGGGCGCATCAAGATCCCGAGCGGATTCCGCGCGCTCATTGAAGAGAAGTACGGGCCGGATTGCTTCATCACCTCGATGGACGGGGAGAAGGCGATCGTCTACCCCCTCGCGGTCTGGCAGGAGTTCGAGTCGCGGCTGGCGAAGATGCCGTCGACCTCGCAGGCGAAGGTGAAGCTGACCGAAAGGCTCGCGTACTACGGGCATCTCGCGGCGATGGACGCGCAGGGGCGCCTCCTGGTGCCGGCGATCCTGAGGAAGGTGGCGTCGATCGAGGACGAGGTGGTGGTTCTGGGCAGCAACGACCACCTGCTCGTCTGGAACGACGTGAAGTTTCAGAAGCGGCTCTCGGACAACCCGATGGGGCCGGACGACTGGAAGGAGCTGGAGCTGCACGGCGTGTGACGGATCAGGGCTGGAGCGGACGCCCCGCAGGGACGTCCGCTCGAGGCCTGAACGTCGATGGTCGAACAGGTCGAGGGTCCAAGGCACGACCCGGTTCTTTTGCAGGAAGTCATCGAGCTGGCGACGCCGGCACGGAGCGACGGGATTCTGGTCGACGCGACGGTGGGGCTCGGGGGGCATTCGAAGGCGCTGCTCGAGCGGTGGCCGGACGCGCGGCTGATCGGGATCGATCGCGACCCGCGGGCGCTGGCGATCGCGCGAGAGCGGCTCAGGGCGCACTCCGCGCGCGTGCGGCTCTTCGAATCGAAGCACGAATCGCTCATTGAAATTCTGGATGGAGAGGCGGTCGAGCGAATCGATCTTCTCCTCGCCGACCTCGGGGTCTCCTCGCTGCAGCTGGACGAGGCGAGCCGGGGGTTCTCGTTTCGAGCGGAAGGTCCGCTCGACATGAGGATGGGCGAGGGGGGCCTGACCGCGGCGGACCTGGTGAACGAGCTCGATGAGAAGGCTCTGGCCAGGCTGCTGCGCGAATGGGGCGAAGAGCCGATGGCGGGGCCGATCGCGCGGGCGATCGTTCGCGCCAGGGGCGAGGCGCCGATCGAGACGACGGCGCGGCTGGCGGAGATCATCCGGACGGTGAAGAAACCGCGCCGGGACCGGATCGATCCCGCGACGCTGACGTTTCAGGCGCTGCGGATCGCCGCGAACGAGGAGTTGGTCGGCCTGGCCGAGTTCCTCGAGAGCGGGGCCCTGCGGCTGTGGCCCGGCGGCCGGATCGCCGTCATCTCCTTTCATTCCCTCGAGGATCGCATCGTCAAGCGGACGCTGCGGAAGCTCGCGGGAGAGTGCGTCTGTCCGCCGGGGATGCCGGTTTGCGGCTGCGGCGCCGTCGCGACGGTGAAGGTGATCACGCGGCGGCCCGTCGAAGCGGGCGAGAAGGAAGTCGGGCGCAACCCGCGGTCGCGAAGCGCGAAATTGCGGGTCGCGGAGCGGGTGTCGTAGGGGCGCACAGCGTGCGCCCGTTCCCGGGGAACGGGGGGCTCGAAGTCGAGGCGGAACGCGGAGGCAAAGAACAAGGGTGAAGGTTCGGGGAAGGGTCGGGTGCGTGTGAGGGGTGCGAGGCGGCACGGGAGGGGTGGAGCGTGCGGGGTGGGTGCGTGGGTACGTCGTTTCGAGCCTTGCCAGCAGGCAGATCTTCACCCTTGTTTTTTGGTTCCGCGGCAGGGTCATGTACGCGAAGAAAAAGGCGATCGAGAACGCGCATATCGTCCGGGAGCGCGACCGGGAGCGCTTTCGTGAGCTGCTCGCCGTTCTGCTGCTCGCGGCTCCGGTAGCCCTTTTTCTTCTTCTTTTCACCTGGCAGAACCTGGAAGTGATCCGCCTCGGCCGCCGCGCGACCGAGCTGAGCGTCGCGCGCGAAGCGCTCGAGGATCGGAACCGCGACCTCCGTCTCCGCATCCAGCGGATGACCTCTCTCGGTGAAGTCGAAAAGAAAGCGGCGCAGCTCGGGCTCCAGCCGACCGAGTCGACGAGCCTGGTGAACGTGCGCGTCGCCGCGAGCGGGAGGGGAGGACGATGAAGCGCCGCGTCGCGTTCCTCACCGTCTTTCTCGCGCTGTGGTGCGTCGTCGTCGTCGCGCGGCTCGCGCAGATCCAGATCGCGCGCCACGACGACTACGAGCGTCGCGCCGAGCGCCAGCAGGAGCGCACGCTCGAGCTCGGGGCCGTGCGCGGCTCCATCCTCGACTCCCGCGGGCGGGTCCTCGCCGAAAGCGTCGCCGGCGTCTCGGTCTACGCCGATCCCCAGGCGATCGCCGATCCGGCGGCCGCTGCTCGGGCCCTCGCCGCCGTGGACGGGGTGGGGGCCTCCCGCCGCGATCTCGAAAAACGCCTTGCGGGACGCGGCGAGTTCGCCTGGGTCGCGCGCCAGCTCTCCCCGGAAGTCGCCGACCGGGTGCGCGCCCTCTCGATCCCCGGGATCTACTTCCTCGAGGAGTCGCGCCGCTCCTACCCGAAGAATCGCCTCGCGGCCAACGTTCTCGGCTACGTCTCGGTCGACGGCGAAGGGCTCGCCGGGATCGAGCACTCGCTCGACGGCCGGATTCGCGGGCGCAGCGGGAAGGTCACGATCCTCCGCGACGCGCGCCGCGGCATGTACCTGGTCGGCGGCGAGGGAACGAGCAGCAGCGTCGACGGATACGATCTGATCCTCACGATCGACGAAGTCATCCAGTTCGCGGCCGAGAAGGCGCTCGCGCGCGCGATCGAGACGTGGGACGCTCCCGCGGGAAGCGTCGTCGTTCTCGACCCGCGCGACGGCGCGATCCTCGCCCTCGCCTCCTCGCCCACGTTCGATCCGAACCGTTTCCGGAGCTACCCGCCGGCCTCCTGGCGCAACCGCCCCGTGCAGGATCTCTACGAGCCGGGATCGACCTTCAAGATCGTCACCGCGGCGGCGGCGATCGAAGAACGGATCGCGACTCCCTCGCAGATGATCGACTGCGGCGACGGAGCCATCCAGATCGCGAACTCCCGGATCCGGGAGCACGACGGCAAGCGGTACGGGATCATGCCGTTCGACCAGGTCATCGCGTATTCCTCGAACGTCGGCACGATTCGAGTGGCGCTCGCGCTCGGTCAGAAACGACTCTACGACTGGACGCGGCGCTTCGGCTTCGGCCGCAGGACCGGAGTCGAGCTCCCCGGCGAGGCCGCGGGGATTCTTCGCCCGCCCGAGCGCTGGTCGCTCCTCTCGAACGCCGTGATCTCGATCGGCCAGGAGATCGCCGTGACGCCTCTGCAACTGGCCGCTGCGACCGCGGCCGTCGCGAACGGCGGCGTTCTCGTCCAGCCGCACATCGTGCGCCACGTCGTCGACCGGAAGGGCGCCGTCGTCTGGACCGCGCCGGCCGGCCGCGGCGACCGGATCATGTCCGACCGCACCGCGGCCGTCCTCAACGAGATGCTCAAGGGCGTCGTCATCCGAGGCACCGGCCGGAACGCGCAGCTCGTCGAGTACGTCGCGGCGGGAAAGACCGGGACTGCGCAGAAAGCCGCGCGCGGCGGCTACGACCCCGACAAGACCGTCGCGTCGTTCACGGGCTACGTCCCGGCCGACCGGCCTCGCCTCGTGATCCTCGTGGTCGTCGACGAGCCGCGCGGGGGCGCGTACGGAGCGGAAGTCGCCGCGCCCGCGTTTCGCGAAATTGCCGAGGCGGCTCTCCGATATCTCGATGTGCCGCCGAGCATCCCGAGGCGCGAGATCGAGGTGGCCAACCCGTCGCGCCTGGCCGCGTTTTCGCAACCGGGAGAGCCGATCGCCTCGGCGCGAACCGGCGCCGGGAGACGCTCCGTCAATGCGGCGGTCCCGGAGCTCCGGGGGCTCGACGCGCGCCGCGCCATCGCGGCCGCGACCCGTGCGGGGTTCGAGGTGAGGGCGCGCGGGCGTGGACGGGTCACCGCGCAGGATCCTCTTCCCGGAGAGCGACCGCCGAATCGGCGGGCGATCGTGCTCACGATGGCTTCCCTGGAGGAACCGACACCTTGAAGCTCAATCGGCTGTTGGACGGTGTGGCGACCGTGACGAAGCGTGTCGACGAGAACGCCGAGATCTCGCTGGTGACCTCCGACTCGCGCCAGGTCATCCCCGGCTCGATGTTCGTCGCCGTGCGCGGGCTCATCGCCGACGGGCACGACTTCATCGACCAGGCGCTCCGGAAAGGGGCGAGCGCGGTCGTGGCGGAAAAGCCGCTCCCGGGCGCCGCCTTTTCCTTCGTCCAGGTCGAGGACGCGCGCGCGGCCCTCGCCCGGATCGCGGCGAACTTCCACGGGCGGCCGGCCGAGAAGCTCCGGATCATCGGCGTGACGGGAACCTCCGGGAAGACGACGACGACGAAAATGATCGAGTCGGTCCTCGAGGCGACGGGGGCTCCCGTGGGTCTCATCGGAACGATCGAGTACCGCGCCGGAGCGATCCGCGAGATCGCGGACCGGACGACTCCCGACGCGGTCGTCCTCCACCATTGGTTCGCGAGGATGGTCGACGAGGGCGTGCGGCATGCGGTGATGGAAGTCTCCTCGCACGCGCTCGCGCTCCGTCGGACCTTCGGCATCCCGTTCGCCGCCGCGGCGTTCACGAACCTGTCTCGCGACCACTTCGACTTCCACCGCGATTTCGACGACTACTTTCAGGCCAAGCGGCTCCTGTTCGAGCAGATCGACCGCTCGCGCCCCACCGGCGTGGTCAACGGGGACGATCCCTGGGGGCGGAAGCTCGCGGACGAGCTCGGCTCCGGCGCGATGACGTTCGGCCGCGGGAGCGAGAACGACATCCATCCGGATCCCGGATTCGAGGTCACGATCGAAGGGCTGCGCGGGACGCTGACCACGCCGATGGGTACGATCCGCGTCGACTCGCCGCTCCTGGGATGGCCGAACCTCTCGAACTGGATGGCCGCCGTCGGAACCTCGCTCGCCGCCGGGATCGATCGGGAGGCCATCGAGCGCGGGCATCCGCAGCCTGCGCAGCGTGCGCGGCCGGTTCGAGCAGGTCGAGACCCCGGCCGGCGAGGCGGTCATCGTCGACTACGCGCACAAGCCGGACGCGCTCGAGAAGCTCCTGCGCGCGGTGAAGGAGCTCGCGCCCGAGCGGAAGATCCTGCTGGTCTTCGGATGCGGCGGGGACCGCGACGCGGGGAAGCGGCCGCTGATGGGGGAGATCGCGGCCCGGATGGCCGACCAGACGATCATCACGAGCGACAACCCTCGCGGGGAGGATCCGATCGTCATCATCCGGCAGATCGAGGAAGGCTATCGCGAGGCGGGGCGGGACGACTTCACGTCGATTCCGGACCGGAGAGCGGCGATCGAGCGCGCGATCGAGGCCGCGGGGCCCGCCACGGTCGTCGTGATCGCCGGGAAGGGGCACGAGACCTATCAGGTGGTCGGCGACCAGATCATCCACTTCGACGACCGCGAGGAAGTGGAGTTCGCGCTGCGCCGGAAGCATGAAAAATCTATACATTAATGACAGCGCTTGGATCGATTGAAAATTTTGATTGAATTCTAAAGGGAAAATGATCTACTCTGAGTCTCGGATTCATCGGTTCGTTGTTCCGGCTCCGCCGGCGCGGGGATGGACGCGCGGGAGCACGGCGATCGCCAGGCAGTTCCGGGGGGAAGGGGCGATCGTTCGTGGCGCACGGCGGAGTCGGAAGAGCGAACCGGTTTTCGTTTCATCTGCGGCGATCGAACGGTCCGCGCCTCGCCTGTTTGTCCTGGCGCGGTCGCTCGAAAAATCCGGGCGCGGGCGCGGGCTCGGGTGCGGGCGCCGGTAATGAGCAGTTACGCGCATCTAACCTCGTTCTCCGTCACGGGCAATCATTGGAATCGTGAGCGCGTTTCTCCCGCGCCCGCGCCCGCGCCGAGCCCGGTCTTTCCTGGCGCTCGACCCAAGCGAAAGCGAAGGCGCGAATCGCGACCCCGCGAAGGAGGCCTCATGCCCTCGCTGACGTTCGCGCGCCTTGCCGCGATGGTCGGCGGGCGGCTCGTCCAGGGAGGCGAGGTCTCCGCGGGCCGCGTCGCGATCGACAGCCGCGAGGTCGACGAGGCCTCCGTCTTCTTCGCGATCCGCGGCGATCGCCTCGACGGCCACGCATTTCTCCCGCAGGCCCTCGAGAAGGGGCGCGGCGCGGTCGTGTCCGCCCTTCCCGATCCATTGCCCCCGGGGAAGGGGATCGTCGAGGTCGCGGACACCACCGCGGCGCTCCAGGCGCTCGCGGCCGCCGTGCGCCGCGAGTTCCCGTTCCTTCTGATCGCGATCACCGGGTCGGCGGGCAAGACCACGACCAAGGAGATGATCCACGCTCTCGTCGCCACCGAGCGGCGCGCGTTCAAGTCGTGGGGGAACTTCAACAACCAGATCGGCTTCCCGCTCTGCCTGAGCAACGCGCCCGACGAGGCGCAGGTCGTCGTCTCCGAGATGGGGATGAACCACGCGGGCGAGATCGCGCAGATGGCCGCCTACGGGCGCCCCGACATCGGCGTCTACACGAACATCCGGCCGGTGCACCTCGAGTTCTTCGGCACGATCGAGGGGATCGCCGCCGCCAAGCGCGAGCTTCTCGAGAACCTCGCGCCGGGCGGGCGGATCGTGGTCAATGGGGACGACCCGCAGGTGATGCGGATCAGCGAGGGATTCCCGGGCCGCCGGCTGACGTACGGTTTCGCGGAAGCGAGCCGAGGTCCGGGCGGTCGAGGTGCGGGAGCGGGGACTTCGCGGAACGCGCTTCCGCCTGGTGGCGGAAGGGACCGAGCGCGCGGTCGACCTTCACCTCCCGGGCGAGCACAACCTCGAGAACCTGCTCGCGGCGATCGGCGCCGCCCGGCTCGCCGGAATCTCGTGGGAAGGGATCGAGCGGGGGATCGCGGACATCCGGCCGGCGAAGCACCGCGGGATCCTCGTCGAGTGGAAAGGCGCGAGCCTCTACGACGACACGTACAACTCGAATCCCTACGCGCTCGGCCGCGCGCTCGAGCTGATGGAGAAGGCGGAGGTCGCCGGCCGCCGCATCGCCGTGATCGGCGACATGCTCGAGCTCGGGCCCGGAGAGCTGGACTTCCATCGCGACGCGGGAAGATCGATCCCGCGCTGCATCGAGGTCGTCGTCGGTGTCGGCCCGCGGTGCGTTTCTCTCCTCGAGGGAGCCCGCGAGGCCGGCTTCGAGGACGACGCCCTTCATCATTTCGACGACGCCGTCGCCGCGGCCTCCTTCCTGAGGGAGGCGATTCGCCCCGGCGATCTGGTCCTGCTGAAAGCCTCGCGAGGGATCGGTCTCGACCGCGTTCTCGCCGAGCTGGAAAGGAGCGCCTGACGTGCTGTACTACCTCCTCTATCCGCTCCGCGACCTGGTCTCCGCGTTCAACGTCTTCCGGTACATCACGTTCCGGACCTCGTATGCCGCGCTCACCGCGCTTCTGATCTCCTTCGTCCTCGGCCCCTGGCTGATCCGGCGGATGCAGCGGATCAAGCTCGGGCAGTACATCCGGGAAGAAGGGCCGCAGTCGCACCATCAGAAGGCCGGGACGCCGACGATGGGCGGGATCCTGATCGTCCTCGCGATCATCATCCCGACGATCCTCTGGGCGGACATTCTGAATCCGTACATCTGGATCATCCTGTTCGTGACGTTCGGCTACGCGGCGATCGGCTTCATCGACGACTTCCAGAAGCTGGTCAAGAAGCAGAACCTCGGATTGACCGCGAAGCAGAAGTTCGCGCTGCAGTTCCTGATCGCCGCGATCGCCGGCTCGGCGATCGCCTATCTGCCCCAGATTCACAACCAGTACTCGACGGTCCTCACGTTTCCGTTCCTCAAGACCTTCGTTCTCGACCTCGGGATTCTCTACATCCCGTTCATCATGATCGTGATCGTCGGCGCGTCGAACGCGGTGAACCTGACCGACGGCCTCGACGGGCTCGCCATCGGCGCGACGCGGGATCGCGGCCGCGACGTACACGGTGCTCACCTACGCCGCGGGCCACGCCCGGATGGCCGACTACCTCAACATCGCCTGGGTCCCCGGCGCGGGGGAGCTGGCCGTCTTCTGCGGCGCGATGGTCGGCGCCTCGATGGGCTTCCTCTGGTTCAACGCGCACCCGGCGGAGATTTTCATGGGTGACGTCGGCTCGCTCGCGCTCGGCGGCGCGATCGGCTGCCTCGCCGTCATGATCAAGCAGGAGATCCTGCTCGTCTTCGTCGGCGGGCTGTTCGTGATGGAGGCGCTCTCGGTCATCCTCCAGGTCGCCTCGTTCAAGCTCACCGGGAGGCGCATCTTCAAGATGTCGCCGATCCACCACCACTTCGAGCTCTCCGGATGGCGGGAGACGAAGGTCGTCGTTCGGTTCTGGATCATCGCGATCATCTTCGCGGTGGTCGCGCTCTCCACTCTCAAGCTGAGGTGATGGTTCGCTGATGAAGAAGGTCGCGGTATTCGGGGCGGGGAAGTCGGGCGTGGCTGCGGCGAACTTCCTCGCGCGGCGCGGCGAGACGGTCGTCGTCACCGACTCGCGCGCGGAGGGCGAGCTGCCGCTCGCCGCCTCGCTCGATCCCCGCGTCGAGCGCGCCTTCGGCGGCCATCCTCCGCAGGTGCTGGAAGGGGCCTCGCTCGTGGTGCTCAGCCCCGGGATCCCGGCGGACATTCCGCCGCTGCGCGAGGCCGCGGCGCGCGGGATTCCGATCGTCTCGGAGATCGAGCTCGCGTTCCGCAACCTGAAGGGGACCGTCATCGCCATGACCGGCTCGAACGGGAAGTCGACCACGACCGCGCTCATCGGAGAGATCCTCGGCCACGCCGGGCTGGGGCCCGTCGTCGCGGGGAACATCGGCGAGCCGCTGATCGCCGCCGTCGGCGCGGAGTCGCGCCACTACGTCGTCGAGCTCTCCTCGTTCCAGCTCGAGACCGTCGAGTCGTTCCGCGCGGACGTCGCGCTGTTGCTCAACATCACCCCGGACCACCTCGACCGCTACCCGTCGATGGAGGAGTACGCGGCGGCGAAGTACCGCGTCTTCCGCAATCAGACGCCGGCCGACGTCGCGGTCGTGAATGCCGACGACCCGCGCACGCGCGAGCCCCGGACGCGCGCGCGAATCCTCCGCTTCTCCTCGGCGCACGCCGTCGGCGAGGGGGCGTTCCTCCGCGGCGAGACGCTGGTCCTCCGCGCGGGCGGCCGCGAGGAATCGATCCCGCGGAACGCGCTCCGCCTTCCGGGGACCGCGAACGTGGAGAACGCTCTGGCTGCGTGGCTGGCGGCGCACGCCGTCGGAGTCGCGGCCGATCCGGTCCGCGCCGCGTTCGAGTCGTTCCGCGGGCTGCCGCACCGGATGGTGCTCGTCCGGGAGCTCGGCGGGGTCCGCTGGATCAACGATTCGAAGGGGACGAACGTGGACGCCTCGCTCAAGTCCCTCGAAGGGATGGAGGACGGCCGCGTGATCCTCATCCTCGGCGGCAAGGACAAGAAAGGGGAGTTCGAGCGGCTCCGGGCCCTCGTCGCGGCGAAGGCGAAAGCCGTTCTGACGATCGGCGCCGCCTCCGCGCGGGTCGCGGAAGCTCTCGCGGGCGCCGCGGAGATCGTCCCGTGCGACACGCTCGATCGGGCCGTGACCTGGAGCCGCGAGAACGCGGCAGCGGGCGACACGGTCCTCCTCTCGCCGGCGTGCGCGAGCTTCGATCAGTACGACAACTTCGAGCATCGCGGGCGTCATTTCGAGGAGCTCGTCGGGGCGCTGGAGGAAGCGCGATGAGCCGGCGAATGAGCTACGACAAGACGCTCTTCGGCGCCGCGATCCTCATCGTCGTCGTCGGTCTGGTCATGATCTACAGCGCCTCGGCGATCATCGCGGCGCAGAAGAGCGGCGACCGGGAACCCGTATTACTTCGTTCTCCGCGCAGCTGCTCTTTCTGGGGATCGGCATCGCGCTGATGCTCGGCGTCATGCATGTCGACCTCCGGCGCCTGCGCGGACTGCGAAGATCGCATACGGCCTGCTGGCGCTCCTCGTGCGCCTCGCTCGTCCTCGTCCTGTTCCAGCCGCCGATCAACGGGACGCATCGCTGGTTCACGTTCGGGCCGATCCACCTTCAGCCCTCGGAGTTCGCGAAGCCGGCGATGGTCCTCTTCCTCGCGTTCTATCTGGCGCGGCGCGAGGAGCGGATGAACGAGCTGGCGTCGACGGCTCCTTCCTCTGATGGCGGTCCTCGCGATGGTCGCCGGGCTCGATCCTCCTGCAGCCCGATTTCGGCACGGCGGTCGATCCTGCTCGTGGTCGTCGGCGGCCCTGGTGTTCGTCGCGGGCCTCTCCTGGAAGAGGATCGCGGTGCTGAGCGCGCTCGCGCTGCCCGTGATCGGCGCGGTGATGCTGTCGGCGGATTACCGGCGCGACCGGCTCCTGACGTTTCTCAACCCGGAGGCGGACCCGCTCGGAAAGGGCTTCCAGGCGATGCAGTCGCTGATCGCTCTCGGCACGGGCGGCGTGACGGGGCTCGGCATCGGCAACGGGCGGCAGAAGCTCTTCTTTCTTCCCGAGCCGCACACCGATTTCATCTTCTCGATCATCGGCGAGGAGCTCGGCTTCGTCGGCGCCGTGGCGCTCCTGGGCGCGTTCGCGCTGATGGTCTGGCGCGGGCTGCGGATCGCGTGGAATCCGAGGACCGCTTCGTCTTTTACGCGAGCGCTCGGCCTGACGTTATGCTCGGCCGTGCAGGTCCTGATCAACATCAGCGTGGCGGTCTGCCTCCTTCCGACGAAGGGACGCCGCTGCCTCTGGTCAGCTACGGCGGCTCGTCGCTGCTCGCGAGCATGATCGCGGTGGGACTTCTTCTGAATTTTTCGCAGCAATCGGGGTGAAGGGAGGATGGGCGTGAGGGATGAGGATCGGGTGTGATGGATGCGAACCGAGGGTGCGCAGGGACGCATGCCGGCGTGCGCTGCGAAGGATGCGGCGAATGTTGAATGCGCGAGCGACGTGCGTCATTCGTGCCCCGCAGGCTCGAACGCGCCGATTCGGGTTCCGCGTCACGCCGCGTTCGCGCCCTGCCATGATCCCTCGCCACGCTCGGCGAGCGGCTGGGCGCGGGCGTTTCGCCGCGCCGCTGCGACGGTGTCTGGCGGCCGCACACCGTGCGCTCGGACGGGTCGCCAAGGCGTCGGGACACGCGCCCGTTCGCACCGATCCCGGTCACGGCGGTCGGCCGCAGCCCGCGCCTGCCTCGCTACGCTCGGGATGACATCGCGCGGCGAGTCGCGTCCGGCGCATCCCCACACCCTTCCTACTTCACTACTTCCTGCTGCCTAGCCGGGCGGGAGGGCGGGCAGCATGTCTGACCTCCTCATGGTCGCGGGCGGCGGCACGGGGGGGCACATCTACCCCGCGATCGCGATCGCGCAGGAGTACCTCGCGCGGGGCGACCGCCGGGTCGTCTTCGTCGGCACCGAGTACGGGCTCGAGAAGAAGCTCGTCCCGGCGGCCGGCTATCCGCTCGAGTATGTCCGCGTCGGGGGGTTGAAGGGGAAGTCCGCAAGCCAGACGCTCCGAAACATCGCGCGACTCCCCCTCGGCTTCCTCGATGCGTGGCGCCTCGTCAGCCGGCATCGCCCGTCGGCGGTCCTCGGCGTCGGCGGCTACGCGTCCGGGCCGGTGCTCCTGGTCGCCGCGCTCCGCGGCATCCCGACGCTGATCCACGAGGCAGAACGCGTATCCGGGGCTGACCAACCGGATCCTCGCTCGCTTCGTTCGGACGATCGCCGTCGGTTTTCCGAGGGCGATCGAGCAGTTCGGGGGAAAGGGCATCACGACGGGGAATCCGGTCCGTTCCGAGTTCTTCGAAGCGGCGGGCCGGCCGCGCGCGAAGGGCGGGCGCGTCCGGATCCTCGTCTTCGGCGGGAGCCAGGGCTCGCAGATCCTCAACGACACGATGGTCGCGGCGCTCCCGCGCCTCGCGGCCTCGCGCGGCAGGGTGGAGATCGTCCACCAGACCGGCCCGGCGGATCTCGAGAAGGTCGGGCGGCCTACGCCGCCTCGCCGTTCGCGGACGCGAGGGTGGTCGCCTACCTCGATCCGATGGCGGACGCAGATGGCCGCGGCGGACCTCGTGGTCAGCAGCGCCGGGGCGATGACGGTCGGCGAGCTCGCCGCCGTCGGCCGCGCGGCGATTCTCGTTCCGTTCGCAGCCGCGACGAACAACCACCAGGAGTTCAACGCGCGGGCTCTCGAGAGCGCGGGCGGCGCGGTCGTGATCACCGAGCGGGAGCTCTCGCCCGAGCGCCTGGCGGCGGCGATTTCCGAGCTCACCGCGAGCCCTCCGAGGCTCGAGGCGATGGGGGCGGCGCAGCGCCGTATGGCGCGGCCGGATGCCACGGCGAATCGATTGTTGACTTAATCGAAGGATTTCACACGAAATAAATTTGCTTATAGGCGCGCATAACTTTAAAATCCAGCAATATAAATCCGTTAAGGATCATGAATTTCGGACATATTAAGAACATCCATTTCGTCGGCATCGGCGGGATCGGAATGAGCGGACTCGCGGAGATCCTCGCGAGCTGCGGATTTTCCGTTTCCGGATGCGACGCTCAGGCCTCGCAGACGACCGCGCCGGCTCATCGCGGCGCGGCATCCCCGTGGCCGATCGGCCACGACCCCGGCGCACGTCGACGGCGCCGATCTCGTCGTCATCTCGTCGGCCATCCGGACGGACCACCCCGAGCTCGAGGAGCGCGCGGCGGCTGCGCATTCCCGTCATCCGGCGCGCCGAGATGCTCGGCGAGGTCACCCGCCTCAAGCGCGGCAGTCGGCGTCGCCGGCACCCACGGAAAGACGACGACCTCCGCGATGATCGCCACTCGTTCTCGGCGGAGGCCGGCCTCGATCCGACGCTGATCGTCGGCGGCGTCCTCCGGAACTACGCCACGAACGCGCGCTTCGGCGCGGGCGAATGGCTCGTGGTCGAGGCGGACGAGTACGACCGCTCGTTCCTCACGCTCCATCCCGACGATCGCCGTCGTCACGAACATCGAGGCGGACCATCTCGACATCTACTCGCGGCATCGACGAGATCCGCGCCGCCTTCGCGGAGTTCGCCGCGCGCGTTCCCGTTCTACGGGACCGTGGTCGCGGCTGCGCCGACGACGCGAACGTCGTCGCCCTGCTCGACTCGATCGAGAAGCGCCAGATCCGCTACGGCCTCGGTCCCGACGCGGACGCTCCGGGCAACGGATCGTGAGCTTCGAGGGGCGCGCGAGCCGTTTCACCGTCGTCCGCTCGGGCGAGCGGATCGGCGAGATCACCCTGCAGGTCCCCGGGGAGCACAACGTGCGCAACGCGCTCGCCGCGGTCGCCGTCGCCCTCGAGCTCGACCTGCCGTTCGAGACGATCGCCGCGGGCCTCGAGCGCTTCACCGGCGTCGAGCGCCGCTTCCAGCTCCTCGGCACGTTCCGCGGCGCGCTCGTCATCGACGACTACGCGCACCACCCGACCGAAGATCCGCGCGACGCTCGAGGCGGCGCGACGCGGACACGGCGGACGCCGCATCGTCGCTCTCTTTCAGCCGCACCTCTACTCGCGCACGCGCGACTTCCCGATGGAGTTCGCCGAGGCGCTCTCGACCGCCGATCTCGCGTTCGTCGCTCCGATCTATCCGGCGCGCGAAAAGCCGATCGAAGGCGTCACCTCCGCGCTGATCACGGACGCGGCGGCCAGGCGCGGGTTCGCGAACGTCCGGCCCCTCGAGGGGAATCTCCAGACGGTCGCCGATGCCGTCCGCTCCGAACTGCGGGAGAACGACCTCTTCGTCACCATGGGCGCGGGCAACGTCCACGAAGTGGCCGAGCGCCTGGCCGGAGAGGCGGCATGACCGTGTATCACGGATCGACCGACCGCTTCTTCCGCCCGGCGGAGCTGGGGACGACGCCGCGGAATCTCCGGCGTCTCCAGGCGCGGCGCCTCCTCGTCGGCCTCGCGAACCTCCTCTTCGCCGTTTCGCTGCTCCTCGGCGGCGCCTGGCTCTGGCGGAAGACCCAGGAAGACGTTCGCTTCGCGATCCGCCGGGTGGAGATCACCGGGATCGTTCACGCGTCGCGCGGCGCGATCGAAGCCATCGGGAACGACGTACTCGGGCGCGAACCTCTTCCGTCTCGACCTCGAGAGCGTGCGCGCGCGCCTCCGCACGCAGCCGTGGGTCGAGAGCGTCTCGGTCGAGAAGAAGCTTCCCGACACGCTCCAGATCGCGATCGCGGAGCGGAAGCCCGCCGCGATCGTCGCGACGGCCGCGGGCCTGCGCTATGTCGACCGCAACGGAGTCGTCTTCGCGCCCCTCTCGCCGGCCGTGGGAGACGCCGACCTTCCGCTGATCGCGGAGACCGGCGGGGCGGACGTCCGCGCCGCGGTCGCGTTTCTCGAGCGGCTCCGCCGCGAGCGCCCCGATCTCTACGCGCGCGTCAGCCAGATCGCCGCGACGCGCTCGAGCGGATTCGCGGTCTGGGACCGCGATCTCGGATCGACCGTCTACGTCGGCCCCGAGGGAGCGGAGAAATGGACCTCGGTCTATCAGATCGCGCGGGCGGAGGGGTGGGGCCCCGGCGCCATCGAGTATGCGGACGTGCGGTTCCGCGACCGGATCGTCATCAAGCCGAAACAGGAGCCGGCGCGCAGCGGCGCGCCGCAGTGAGGGAGGAAGGGTCATGGCCAGGACCGACAAGTACACGGTAGCGCTCGACATCGGGACCTCGAAGGTCTGCGTGCTCGTGGGCGAAGCCAACGATCGCGGACAGCTCGAGATCATCGGCAAGGGCACCTCGCCGATGCGCGGGACGCGGCGCGGCAACATCATCAATCTCGATCAGGCGATCGACGCGGTGAAGAAAGCCGTCGACGAGGCCGAGGTCATGGCGGGTCTGCAGATCGACTCGGCCTGCGTCGGCGTCGCGGGCGACCAGATCCGATCCGCGAACTCGCGCGGCGTCGTCTCCGTCATCGGCAAGGGAAAGGAGATCTCCCGCGAGGACATCGACCGGGTCATCGAGAAGTCCCGCTCGATCCCGATCCCCGCGGAGCTCGAAGTGCTGCACGTCATCCCGCGCGAGTTCGTCGTCGACGGCCAGGACGGCATTCACGACCCCATCGGGATGAACGGCTCGCGCCTCGAGGCGAACGTCCACATCGTCACGGGAGCGAAGACGCACGACCAGAACGTCCTGACCGCGGTCAACAAGGCGGGGATCGCCGTGACCGAGCTCGTGCTCGAGCCGCTCGCCGCGGCCGAGGCGACGCTCACCATCGACGAGCGCGAGATGGGCGTGCTGCTCATGGACCTCGGCGCCGGCACGACGGATTACGCGGTCTTTCTCGAGGGGAACGTCGTGCACAGCAGCGTCCTCCCGGTAGGCGCGGGTCACTTCACCTCCGACATCTCGGTCGTCCTCCGGACGCCGATGGAGGACGCGGAGCGGATCAAGAAGCGCTACGGCTGCGCGCTCTCGTCGCTGATCGTGGACGACGAGCCGATCGAGGTGCCCGCCGTCGGCGGCCGCAATCCGAAGATCGTCTCGCGCCACGAGTTGACGAACATCCTCGAGCCGCGAGCGGCCGAGATCGCGAAGCTCGTCTGGCGCGACCTCGAGAAGGTGGGACTCGACAAGGAGATCCGATCGGGCGTCGTGCTCGTCGGCGGCGGCGCCGAGATGGACGGCATGGTGGAGATGACCGAGCAGATCTTCGACTGCCAGGCGCGCAAGGGAGTTCCGCGCGGCCTCGGCGGGCTCGCGGATACGGTCAACGGTCCGGAATGGGTCACGGCGGCGGGGCTGCTCCTCTGGGGCTTCCGCAACCGCGATCGCATCCGCAAACCGAAGAGACACGGGCTCGGCCGCATGGCCGACTCGATGAAGCAGTGGTTCGCGGCGTCGTGAAGAAGGTGGATGGTTTGGTGCGGTGTAGGGGCGGCCTGCGGCCGCCCGGACTCCACCGCGGGCGGGATGGACGAAAGACAACAGGAACTCCGGTGGGTGGGCAATTCGGATTCCGGGCGGCCGCAGGCCGCCCCTACGGAATCGAACAGGGCGGGTGAGAACGCTCTGAATCAAAGGGCACAGGCGCCGGCGGAGCAGGCGGCGTCCGGAGGACGGCAGATGATCACATTCGAGGAATCGATGGAACAGAGAAGACTGGGCATCTCGATGGATGCGGAACTGCCGGCGAAGATCAAGGTGATCGGCGTCGGAGGGGGCGGGGGAAATGCCGTCAACCGGATGATCCAGGCGGGCATCGCCGGGATCGAGTTCATGGTCGCGAACACGGATCTGCAGGCGATGCAGACCTCGCTCGCGCCGACGAAGCTGCAGCTCGGCGCGAAGCTGACCAAGGGGCTCGGCGCCGGAGCGAACCCCGACATCGGGCGGCAGGCGGCGCTCGAGGACACGGACCGGATCCTGGAGGCGCTCAGCGGCGCCGACATGATCTTCATCGCGACGGGGATGGGCGGGGGCACCGGGACCGGCGCCGCGCCGATCATCGCGTCGCTCGCGGCCGAGATCGGCGCGCTGACCGTCGCCGTCGTGACCAAGCCGTTCAACTTCGAAGGCAAGAAGCGCCGCGTTCAGGCCGAGCAGGGCATCCGCGCGCTCCGCGACACCGTCGACACGCTGATCACGATCCCGAACGAGCGTCTGCTCAACTTCGTCGAGCGGGGCACCTCGCTCAACGAGGCGTTCCAGATCGCGGACGACATCCTCCGCCAGGCGGTCCAGGGCATCTCGGATCTCATCACGGTGCCCGGCGAGATCAACCTCGACTTCGCCGACGTGAAAACGATCATGCACGGCATGGGGATGGCGCTCATGGGGACGGGCGTCTCCTCGGGCGAGCACCGCGCGGTCGAAGCCGCGCAGCGGGCGATCTCCTCGCCGCTGCTCGAGGAAGCGTCGATCGAGGGGGCGAAGGGCGTTCTCATCAACATCACGGGCGGCCCGGACCTCACGCTCTTCGAAGTCAACGAAGCAGCGTCGATCATCCAGGAAGCCGCGGACGAGGAAGCGAACATCATCTTCGGCACGGTCATCGATCCGAGGATGGGCGACGACGTGAAGGTCACGGTCATCGCGACCGGGATTCGACACGGCGACGAAGGGGCTGCTCAACAGCCGCGGCGAATCGCTGCAGTCGGCGCGGAACCGCGAGCCGCACGTCCCGTTCGGCGAACCGCACCGCAATCCGATGGAGCGGACGCTCGATCGGCCCGCCGAAGCGCCGGCGCGCGGTGCGCGCCCGGAGCCTGCGTCCGCGGCGGCGCCGGCCGAGGAGCGAGGGCAGCAGGTCGGTGCGGAGGACGACGTTTACGATCCCCCTTTTTTTCGGAGGCCCTTCGGAAAATCGGACGGAAACTCGGGCTACGGGCCGATGGCGTCGAATGATTTCGGCAGCGATCTCGACATTCCGACCGTGATCCGCAACTTGAGTGACTGATCTTTCGGCGTACGGAACTCTCTCACGGGTTCCGGAGGCGCACCCCTGAAGTGCGCCTGGGGTGGATGGGGTCAGGGACCCATCCGATTTCTGCTCCGGGGGCGGCGTCGCAGGGCGCCGCCCCTGATTTTTTGCCGGCGCCGTTCCCCGTCTCGCGCGATGTGAATCGCGTGCCGTAGGGCCGCGCCGCGCGCGGCCGTCCCCCGGTTTCGCGCGGATCGCCAGATCTCGCCGTAGGGCCGCACAGCGTGCGGCCGTTCTCCGGTATGGCGGGAAGCAGCGGTGTTACATGCCATCGCGCGGCGGAAAGACCTCGCGAATCGCGCGCTCGCGAAACTCGAAGATTCCCCGCAGATTCCGCCGCACCCACCACCCGCCGATCGCCGTTCCGGCGCGTCCGAACGGAACGAACGTCTCTCGCTCGAGGATCGGCATCGGAGGGATGGTATACGCGCCAGCGGACGAATCTGCGTATCGCCCGACGGATCCGCCGTAGGGACCGCCTGCGGCGGTCCGTTCCCCGTAATGGCCTCGAGACGTCTCGTATCCGCCTGGGCGGCGGGCGGGAAGGTGGGGCCTGCGTCCCGCCGGCCAACCGGCTGGAGCACGCTCCCGGTTAAGCGCAATGGCCTTAACTCAAGCGATGGTTTCGACGACGATGTCATCCCGAGCCCTCACGTCGCGCTTCGCGCTCCTCAGGGCAGGCTCCGCGAGGGATCTGGGCGGGTGGGTCACGCGTGACGCGGCACCGAAGCACGGCGGCAGGATCGAGATTCGCCTGCGATCACGAAGCGAATGCCGATCCTGCTGCCCTGCACCGGCGCCGCGTTCTTTCGCAGCCCCCGCCCAGAGACCTCGCTGCTCTCGGGATCGGCTGGGGCGCGGGCGTCTCGCCCGCCGTTGCGGCGGCGTCTCGCCGCCGCCACCGGGCGCCGCGGGACGCGGCGCCAACGGCGGCCGGGACGGCCGCGCCCCTTGCGCACCGATCCCGGTCATCGGCGGTCGGGCGCAGCCCGCGCCTGCCTACGCTCGGGGTGATGTGGAAACGAGTCGCGGCTTCGACGATCACGGTCCCGGTCCCGTTGCATCGCGAGGTTCGGATCGGAACGCTCCAGTCGATCATCCGGCAGTCGCGGTTGCCGAGACAACTGTTCGAGAGCGAGTGACGCGGAGACCTGTCCGACGAGCCGTAGGGTCCGCGCTGCGCGCGGCCGTTCCCGGGTTGTTGGCCGGCGTCCCGCCGGCCAACCCAAACAAACGATTCGCGCGAAGGCGTCCTGAAACCGCGACCCGCCCGACGCGCCGTAGGGCCGCACAGCGAGGCTGTCTCAGATTGTAACAATTAACGTGATGTATTTTCCGTTATAATTTCGGCATGAGCCGAAGTCTAGACGCGGATTACACGCGTACCTACCTGATGCCGCCCGCGGTGGATGATTGGATCCCGGCCGATCACCCGGCGCGGTTCGTCCGCTCCTTCGTCGAGCGCTTCACCAGGGCGGAATGGGGTCTGCCGGAGGAGAGCCCGATCGGGCGGCCTGGCTACGACGATGAGTTGCTGCTGAAGATCTGGATCTACGGCTACTCGATTGGCCTGCGCAGCAGCCGCGCCTTGGAGCGCGCATGTAAGGAGCTCGTTCCGATGATGTGGCTGGCCGGGGAGCACCGGCCCGATCACAACACGCTCTGGCGGTTTTGGCGGGACCACCAAGGGACAGTCGGGCGGGTGTTCGAGCTCGGGGTCGACCTGAGCGAGAGGCTCGGGCTGATCACGTTCGATCTGCACGCTCTGGACGGGACGAAGATCCGTGCCTGTGGATCGACGCATCAAGTGACATCGAAAGCGGAGCTGGAGAAGCGGCGTGAGCGCGCGCGTCAGATCCGGATCAAGATCGAGCGCGAGATCCTCGAACAGCACGAGCGCGAGGCGAATGAGGCAGAGACCGGCCGTCTGCAAGGCGAGCTTCAGGATCGCAAGAGGCTCGAAGAGAAGATCGACGAGTTCCTCGGGAAGATCGACCCGGATCGGCGCCAGAACCTGAGTGAGCCGGAAGCGCGCGTGATGAAGGGGTGTGGGCTCGGATACAACGCGCAGGCCGTCGTGGATGCTGGTGCGGGCCTGATCATTGCGCAGGATCTGGTCACGGACGTCAACGACCAGCATCAACTCGTTCCGATGCTCGACAAGGTACAGGAGCGGTTCGGGCGCACCGCCGGTGAAAGCGTTGCCGATGGTGGCTTCAACAATCAGCAGGCTCTCGCCGAAGCCGAGGAGAAGGGCTATAGCGTGTTGTTGGGAACCGCCTCGGGCGAGCCGAACGATCCTTCAGAGAAGCCGTTCCATGCATCACGCTTTAGCTATGAGCCTGCCGAAGACGTCATCATCTGCCCGCAAGGTAAGACGCTCACGTTCGAACGGATTGTGAAGCGGCGCAGTGGTCCTGCGCGGGTCTTCCGCGGCCGAGAGTGCAGTCACTGTCCTGTTCGGAACGATTGCACGAGCGATCGGCGCGGGCGATCCATCGACCTGCTGAAACACCATGAGGCCGCCGTGCGCCAACGACTCAAACGCGGCGATCCCGAGAAACGGGCCCTCTACCGTCGCCGCCTGCCACTCGCCGAACGCCCCTTCGCTCTGATCAAAAGTATTCTGAAGTTCGACCGGTTCCGATCCCGCGGAAAAGCCAACGCCGCCATCGAATGGAAGTTCATGTGCGGGATCCACAATCTGAGGATCCTCGCCCCCCTCCTCGGGCCCGCCTGATCGGGGAGATCTCGTCCTCGCCTCCGCCGACCTAGACACGGGGCCGTTCCGAGACAGCCTCAGCGTGCGGCCGTTCTCCGGAATCATCCCCGCCCACGCCCGCCGATCATTCTTGGCAGGCGAAGGCGAACTGTGCGCGCCTTCGGCCGGAACACCGAGCGAGCAGAGCGTCTTTTGTCGATCCGAACGCGGGGGGGCAGTGGGTACCCGGAATCTACGACGTCAGCTGCACTCTGGGGAACACCTCCGGCGGTCAGTAGCCCCTGCAGGTTCCTGTCCGCGGTGACTGTTGCCGTTGCCATTTTCGCGTCATCGCGCTAAAAGAAATGCTTCGTCTAACTTTCGCTCCAGGAAGAAGAACCGGCGGAGGAGTTCGACCCTTGTCAGCTGAGCCTCGCATTCTCTTCAAGAAAGTCGATTACACGCTGGACAACCTCCTCACGTACATCGACATTGGCGACATCGGCCTTCCCGACATCCAGCGGCCGTTCGTCTGGCCGGCGACGAAGGTCCGGGATCTCTTCGACTCGATGTACCGAGGATTTCCTATCGGTTATCTCCTCTTCTGGTCGAACAGCGGCGGAACCGGCACGAAGCAGATCGGAAAAGACGAGAAGGGGCACAAGATCCCGAACCTGCTCATCGTCGATGGGCAGCAGCGCTTGACCTCTCTCTATGCCGTCTTCCGAGGGAAGGAAGTTCTCGACGACGACTTTCGGCACAAGAGAATCGAGATTGCCTTTCGGCCGCGCGATGGGAGCTTCGAGGTTGCCGACGCCGCGATCCGCAAGGACCCGGAGTTCATTTCGAGTATTTCGGAGATCTGGTCCTCATCAAAGTCGAGCCGCAAGCTCGTCAACGACTTCATCGGTCGGCTGAATGAAAAGCGGCCGTTAACGGATGAGGAAGAAGAGGCGATCGCCCATAACCTCGACCGGTTGTTCGATCTGCAGAAGTATCCTTTCACCGCTCTCGAGATCGCAGCGACGGTGGACGAGGAGCAGGTCGCGGATATTTTTGTCCGCATCAACAGCCAGGGTGTGACGCTCAAGCAGGGCGACTTCATCCTCACGCTGCTTTCAGTGTTCTGGGATGAGGGGCGACGCGATCTCGAGCACTTCTGCTATGACGCGCGGATCGCGCCCGGGCAAGCGGCAAAGCCTTCGTCCTTCAATCACTTCATTCATCCCGATCCGGAGCACCTTCTTCGCGCCGCCGTCGCGTTCGGATTCTGGCGGGGGCGGCTCAAGAGCGTCTACCAGCTACTGCGGGGAAAGGACCTCGATACCGAGCAGTACTCCGAAGAGCGGAGAGTGAGTCAGTTCGAGATTCTCAAAGACGCCCAGGCGAAGGTTCTCGATCTCACGCAATGGCATCAGTTCTTCGGAGCGCTGATCGCTGGCGGCTTTCGCAGCGGAGAGATGGTCTCCTCGAAGAATGCACTGATCTACTGTTACGCGATCTACCTGATTGGTCGTCTGCGATTCGGCCTGCCGTACTCGAAACTGGACCGGCTGATCGGCCGCTGGTTCTTTTTCGTCTCGCTGACCGGACGGTACACGGGGTCAGTCGAGACGCAGGTCGAGGCAGACCTCGGGCTCCTCCGGCGAATGGAGAGCGCGGAGCAATACGTCGACGCGCTCGATAGCCTGATGACCGACTCGCTGACGAACGACTTCTGGTCCGCGACTCTTCCGCGCTACCTGGAGACGTCGAGCACCAACTCGCCCTATTACTTCGCGTATCTGGCCGCGCAGAACCGCCTCGGCGCCCCAATTCTTTTCTCGACTAAGAAGGTCGGCGAGCTGCTGGATCCGACTCTCAAACTGAAGGTGAGTAAGACGCATCGCCATCATCTCTTCCCGAAGGCCTGGCTCGATCGCCAGGGGATCTCGGACAAACGAAACGTAAACCAGATTGCTAATTTCGCCATCACCGAGTGGCCGGACAACATCGAGATCTCCGACGAAGCGCCGACGGACTATGTGCCGCTCATTCGGAAGCGCTACTCGGATGATCAGTGGGTCTCGATGTGCGCCGATCACGCGCTTCCGGAGAACTGGGAGGCGATGGAGTACGAGGCGTTCCTGGATGCCCGGCGGCGGAGGATGGCCGAGGTGATTCGGAGAGGGTTCGAGGGAATCTGAAGGCGTCGCCGATGATCAAGCTCGAAGATCTCCAGCCGAATGCGTCCGTCCGCGGCATTCTCCCTGACTGCCTCGTCACGGTAGTCACTGTGGAATGGCACGGGACGGACACTCTGGATCTCATCTACAGAGATCCAACGGGCCGCCTGGGCAGCATTCTCGTTTTCCGCGATCACGAGGCGACACTCGAGATCGTCGAGCAGGGCCGCCCCTGGAGTTTCGACGGCGACGGCGCGACGTTTCGCCTCGTTTCCGAAGCACATCGCGTTCGTCTGGCGCACCTCTTCGATCCTGTGCTGGCAGTGCATACATCGCTAATCGAGCCGTTGCCCCACCAGATCACCGCGGTCTACGAGGCGATGCTTCCCCGGCAGCCTCTCCGGTTTCTGCTTGCCGACGATCCCGGCGCGGGAAAGACGATCATGGCGGGGCTCTTCATCAAGGAGCTGATGGCGAGAGGCGACCTCCAGCGATGCCTCGTGGTCTGCCCCGGCAGCCTCGCCGAGCAGTGGCAGGACGAGCTCTATAGAAAGTTTCAACTGCCGTTCGAGATCCTCACGAACGACAAGCTCGAGGCCGCGCGCACCGGAAACTGGTTCCTCGAGAACAACCTCGTCATCGCGCGCCTCGACAAGCTCTCGCGCGATGAAGACGTTCAGGCGAAGCTCAGCTCGCCCGCGGCGAGTTGGGATCTCGTCGTATGCGACGAAGCGCACAAGCTCTCTGCGACGTTCTTCGGGGGAGAGGTCAAGTACACGAAGCGGTACAAGCTGGGTCAGCTCCTGTCGACGCTCACGCGCCACTTCCTCCTCATGACGGCGACGCCGCACAACGGGAAAGAGGAGGACTTCCAGCTCTTCATGGCGCTCCTCGACGGCGATCGGTTCGAAGGGCGCTTCCGTGACGGCGTTCACCAGGCGGACGTCTCCGACCTGATGCGCCGGATGGTGAAAGAGCGCCTGCTGAAGTTCGACGGCTCGCCTCTTTTCCCCGAGCGGATCGCTCACACTGTTCCCTACAAGCTTTCGGACGGCGAAGCGAAGCTCTACCGCGAAGTGACGGACTACGTCCGCGACGAGTTCAATCGAGCCGAGGCGCTCCAGAACGACAAGCGCGCCGGGACTGTCGGGTTCGCGCTGACGATCCTCCAGCGCCGGCTTGCCTCCTCGCCCGAGGCGATCTACCAGTCGCTGCGCCGTCGGCGGGAGCGCCTGGAGAAACGGCTTCGCGAGCTCGAGCTCCTGCAACGGGGCGCGATGATCGCCGATCCTTCGGCCGGCACTCCACTCCTGGATCCTGACGACGTCGAAGACCTGGAAGATGCGCCTGAAAACGAGGTCGAAGCGGCGGAGGAAGAGATCCTCGATCAGGCGACGGCAGCCAGAACGATCGACGAGCTGAAGGCCGAACTCGCAACGTTGAAGCACCTCGAAGGTCTCGCACTGTCGCTGAGGCGAAGTGGAGAGGACAAGAAGTGGCGTGAGCTGGCGAATCTTCTCGCCGAGATCTTCACGCCCTCCGCGATCGCCGACCGCATCGCGGAAGGAAAGCCGCCTTACGGCTCAGGCGAGATTCCACCTCCCACGCCCTCTCCGCGGCAGAAGCTCGTCGTCTTCACCGAGCATCGCGACACGCTCAGCTACCTCGAGAGCCGGATCACGACTCTTCTCGGACGCGGAGACGCCGTCGTCATCATTCATGGCGGAATGGGGCGCGAAGAAAGAATGAAGGCCCAGGAGTCCTTCAAGCACGATCCGGAGGTTCAGGTCCTTCTCGCGACCGACGCCGCAGGGGAGGGGATCAACCTCCAGCGCGCTCATTTGATGGTGAACTACGACCTCCCGTGGAATCCCAACCGTCTCGAACAGCGATTCGGCCGCATCCACCGAATCGGACAGACCGAGGTGTGCCATCTCTGGAATCTCGTTGCTGACGAGACGCGAGAGGGCGACGTCTATCGGACACTCCTCGAAAAACTCGAAGAAGCGCGAAAGGCGCTCGGCGGCCAGGTCTTCGACGTTCTCGGAAAACTGCAGTTCGAAGGGCGGCCGTTGCGCGACCTCCTCATCGACGCGATCCGGTACGGTGAACGGCCCGACGTTCGGGCACGCCTGACACAAGCGGTCGCCGAAGCTGTCGACCGAGGCCATCTCGCGGAGCTGCTGGAGGATCGCGCGCTCTCGCAGGAGTCGATGGATGCGAGCCGGGTTCTCGGCATTCGCGAGGATATGGAACGCGCGGAGGCGCGTCGTCTTCAGCCGCATTACGTCGAATCGTTCTTTCTCGAGGCGTTCAAGCAGCTCGGTGGAACGGTCCGTCAGCGCGAGCCGCGGCGGTACGAGGTGACGCACGTTCCGGCCGCGGTGAGGAACCGCGATCGGCTCATTGGTACAGGCGAGCCTGTTCTTCCCCGCTACGAGCGGATCGCGTTCGAGAAGGCGCTCATCGCTCCGCAGGGCCAGCCCCTCGCTGCCTTCGTCTGCCCGGGTCATCCGCTTCTCGATGCGACTCTCGATCTCACGCTCGAGCGGCATCGTGATCTCCTGCGGCGGGGGACGGTGCTGGTGGACGAGCGGGATTCCGGAGACTCGCCGCGAGTTCTCTTCTACCTCGAACACGCGATCCAGGACGCGACACCCGTCAGGGAAGGGGAACGCCGCACCATCTCGCGCAGAATGCTGTATGTCGAGCTGGATGCCACCGGAGAAGCGCGGCATCTTCAGTACGCTCCCTATCTCGACTATCGCCCGTTGAAAGAGGGCGAGCCGGATATCGCTGCGCTACTCGATCGTCCGGAGTGCGCGTGGGTCAGCCGGGCTCTCGAGCAGAAAGCCCAGGGACACGCGATCGCGACGCTCGTCCCCGATCACCTCAAGGAGGTTCGGACCCGCCGGACCGAATGGGTCGCGAAAACGCGAGCAGCCGTGAAGGAGCGGCTCACGAAAGAGATCTCCTGGTGGGATCACCGGGCCGAGGAGCTCAAGCTGCAGGAGCAGTCCGGGAAGCCGCTTGCGCGGGTCAACTCCCAGGAGGCGCGCCGCCGCGCTGACGATCTCCACGTACGGCTCCAGAAGCGTCTTGCGCAGCTCGATCTCGAGGCGCAGATCTCGGCTCTCCCGCCTGTCGTGATCGGCGGCGTAGTCGTCGTTCCGGCCGGACTTCTTGCGAAAATGGGTGTCTTGATCGAGGGGAGCCACGCCGTCGATACCCAGGCCTCGGCCGCCCGAGCCCGCGCGATCATCATGGACATCGAGCGGCGCCTCGGCTACGAGCCGATCGATCGCGAGACCGAGAAACTGGGCTACGACATCGAGAGCCGGGTCCTGGGAACCGGGAAGCTCCGCTTCATCGAGGTCAAGGGACGCGTATCGACGGCTGATACGGTGACCGTGACCAAGAACGAAATCCTCTATTCGCTCAACAAGCCTGAAGACTTCATCCTCGCGATCGTCGAGTTTCTCGACGGCGATTCGCACCGCGTGCACTACGTCCGCCAGCCCTTCCATCGAGAGCCGGACTTCGGAGTCACGAGCGTGAACTACGATCTGTCGGAACTGATCGGACGAGCCGAGGTGCCGGCTTGATCTGGTCGAGTACGTCGCTCGCCGAATTGCTGCGGGATCGCGAAGACGAGCATCTCGAGTTCAAAGCGGCCCACAACAACTTTCACTTCGACAAATTACTCAAATACTGTGCGGCTCTGGCGAACGAGGGTGGCGGATCGATCGTTCTCGGCGTGACGGATTCTGATCCTAGAAGGATCGTAGGAAGCCAGGCGTTTCTGGATCTGGAGCGAACGAAGGCGGGTCTCATCGAGCGATTGCGCCTGCGAATCGACTGTACGGAGCTGCTCGAGCCCCAGGGGCGGGTGCTCGTCTTCACTGCGCCGCCTCACCCGATCGGCGTGCCAATCGCCGTCGACGGGGCTTACTGGATGCGCGCAGGTGAGGATCTCGTCCCGATGACTCCGGACATGCTCCGCCGGATCTTCGACGAGGCAGGTCCTGACTTCTCGGCCGAAATATGTCCGGGAGCGACTCTTGGGGATCTCGACGAAGATGCCACCTCCGAATTCCGGACGCGATGGCATCGGCGAACCAACCTCGATTCCGTTCTGCAAGCCGGCACCAAACAGCTCCTTCTTGATGCCGAACTGCTGACGGAGAACGGGCTCACGTACGCCGCGCTGATTCTCCTCGGCACTCGAGCCGCCATCGGGAGACATCTCGCCCAGGCGGAGATCGTCTTCGAATATCGATCGACGGAGGCCGCAGGGCCGGCGAGTCAGCGGGAGGAGTTCAGGAACGGCTTTCTCAGCTTCTATGATCGGATCTGGGAGCTTGTCAACCTCCGGAACGATCGACAGCACTATCAGGATGGCCTGTTCATGGTCGACATCCCGACCTTCAACGAAGGTGCGATCCGGGAAGCGGTCCTCAACGCCGTGGCCCACCGCGACTATCGTCTGGCCGGATCGATCTTCATTCGTCAATACCCGCAGAGGATCGACCTCGTCAGCCCCGGAGGGTTTCCGCCGGGAATCACCGAGGAGAACATCCTCGACCGGCAGCAGCCGCGAAACCGGAGGCTGGCTGACGCTCTGAGCCGGTGCGGTCTCGTCGAGCGGGCGGGCCAGGGAGCGAACCGCATTTTCGAGGCGTGCATTCGCGAAGGGAAGGCTCTTCCCGACTTCACCAATACGGATGCATGGCAGGTCTCCCTGACGTTGCACGGCCAGGTACGCGAGCCGGGGTTCGTTCAGTTCCTCGAACGGGTTAGTCGCGAAACGTCCGTCAGCTTCGACACTCACGAGTTCCTCGTACTCGATATGATTCATCGCGACGAGTCTCTACCGGGGGCGCTCCAGAGCCGTGTACGTCGTCTTGTCGATCTGGGAGTTCTCGAGACGGTGGGCCGCGGCCGAGGAACGCGGTATCTGCTGTCCCGCCGGTTCTACGCGATGATCGGCGAGAAGGGTACCTATACTCGACGGAAGGGTCTCGACGAGGAAACCCAGAAGGAATTGCTTCTTCGCCATTTGCGCGACAATCCGTCCGGAAGCCCTCTCTCCGAGCTTCATCAAGTTCTGCCGCAGCTCAACATCCGAAGGGTGCAGGCTCTGCTGAATTCGCTCCGTGAGGAGGAGCGGGTGAGTGTCGAGGGGAAACGCCGGTGGGCGCGTTGGAAGGCCGCTAAAGACCGCTAAGACAACCGGGGCCGTGCTATGGGCTATATGGACAATAAGTCTAGGTATCTCAAGCAGTTATAAAACATGTCTCGACACCGCAGGTTAGCCGATTCGCTTTAGGGAACGATGAAAACCCGAAAGAAGCTCATCGAAGTCGCCCTGCCGCTCGAGGCCATCAACAAGGCCTCGGCGCGGGAGAAGTCGATCCGGCACGGGCACCCGAGCACGCTGCACCTGTGGTGGGCGCGGCGGCCGCTGGCGGCGGCGCGGGCGGTGATCTTCGCGCAGATGGTGGACGACCCGTCGGCCTACGTGGACGTGCTCCGCGCGGACCCGAAGCTGCACGCGGAAGGCGGAGACCGCCCTCAAGGCCCGGCTGAAGCTGTGGGAGGAGGCCAGGCGCTCGCCGAGAAGGCCAAGGGCACCGGACTCTCGGTCCCGGAACCCGGGCCCGCAGCCGACGCTCGACGAGATGCTGGCCGACCAGGAGCGCCAGCGGCTGTTCCGCATCATCGAGGACCTGGTGCTGTGGGAGAACACCACCAACGAGACGGTGCTGCAGGCGGCGCGCGACGAGATCTGGCAGAGCTGGCGGCGGGCCTGCGCCGAGAACGCCGACCATCCGCGGGCGAAGGAGCTGTTCGACCGCAAGAAGCTGCCCGCCTTCCACGACCCGTTCGCCGGCGGCGGGGCGCTGCCGCTGGAGGCGCAGCGGCTGGGGCTGGAGAGCTACGCCAGCGACCTGAACCCGGTGGCGGTGCTGATCAACAAGGCGATGATCGAGATCCCGCCGAAGTTCGCGGGCAAGCCGCCGGTGAACCCGAAGTCGCGCAAGGACAAGACGCTCATCGCGCGGGAGTGGAAGGGCGCGCAGGGCCTGGCCGAGGACGTGCGCTACTACGGCCAGTGGATGCGCGACGAGGCCGAGAAGCGCATCGGCCACCTCTACCCGAAGGTCGAGGTCACCGCCGAGATGGCGAAGGAGCGGCCGGACCTGAAGCCGTACGTCGGCCAGAAGCTCACCGTGATCGCCTGGCTCTGGGCGCGCACGGTGAAGAGCCCGAACCCGGCCTTCGCGCAGGTGGACGTGCCGCTCGCCTCGACCTTCATGCTCTCCACCAAGGCGGGCAAGGAGGCGTACGTCGAGCCGGTGATCGAGAACGGCGGCTACCGCTTCACGGTGAAGGTGGGCAAGCCGAAGGATGCGGAGGCGGCGAAGAACGGCACCAAGCTGGCACGCGGCGCGAACTTCCAGTGCCTGATGTCGGGCACGCCGATTGCGTACGACTACATCCAAGGCGAGGGCAAGGCCGGGCGCATGGGCGCGCGGCTGATGGCAATCGTCGCCGAGGGCGAGCGCGGGCGGGTCTATCTCGCGCCGACGCCGGAGCATGGAGGCGGTCGCGCTCGACGGCGAAGCCGGACGTGGAAGCCGGAGGTCGCGATTGCCCGAGAACCCGCGTGATTTCAAGACGCCGCACTACGGCCTGACGACCTTCGGCGACCTCTTCACCCCCCGCCAGCTCGTGGCGCTGACGACCTTCTCCGACCTGGTGCAGGAAGCGCGCGAGCGGGTGCAGCGCGACGCCCTCGCCGCCGGCCTGCCCGACGACGGCAAGCCCCTGCGCGACGGCGGCACCGGCGCCACCGCCTACGCCGAGGCGGTGGCGGTGTATCTGGCGTTTGCGGTCGATCAAGCTGGCCGACTACGGCATCGTCACTCTGCGCATGGAGCCCGAGCGCGACGCAGACGTCGGCACACGTTTCGGTCGGCAGGCGATTCCGATGACGTGGGACTACGCAGAGGCGAATCCGCTTCGCGATGCGGCGGGCAACTTCGACGGAGCCGTCGAATGGATGCGCTGAAGTGCATCGAGGCTGCTTGCGCAGCTACGGCGCGCCGGCGCATGCTGCAGCAGGCTGATGCGCAGAGCCAGATCGATCAGCGCCGGCAAGGTCGTCTCCACCGACCCGCCCTACTACGACAACATCGGCTACGCCGACCTGTCGGACTTCTTCTACGTCTGGCTGCGCCGCTCGCTGCAGGCCCGTCTTCCCCGACCTCTTCGCCACGCTCGCCGTGCCCAAGGCCGAGGAGCTGGTCGCCACGCCCTACCGCCACGGCAGCAAGGAGAAGGCGGAGACGTTCTTCCTCGACGGCATGACGCAGGCGATGCACCGCCTCGCCGAGCAGGCGCACCCGGCCTTCCCGGTCACCATCTACTACGCCTTCAAGCAGTCCGAGAGCGACGGCGACGACGGCACCGCCAGCACCGGCTGGGAGACCTTCCTCGACGCGGTGATCGGGCCGGCTTCGCCATCAGCGGCACCTGGCCGATGCGGACCGAGCTCGGCAACCGCATGATCGGCATCGGCACCAACGCCCTCGCCTCCAGCATCGTCCTCGTCTGCCGCCCGCGCGCCGCCGACGCGCCCACCGCCACGCGCCGCGAGTTCGTCACCGCGCTCAAGGCCGAGCTGCCGCAGGCGCTCGCCCACCTGCAGCGCGGCAACATCGCGCCGGTGGACCTGGCGCAGGCGGCCATCGGCCCGGGCATGGCGGTCTACACCCGCTACGCCAAGGTGCTCGACGCCGAGGGCAAGCCGCTCACCGTGCGCGAGGCGCTGGCGCTCATCAACCAGACCCTCGACGAGGCGCTGGCCGAGCAGGAGGGCGACTTCGACGCCGACAGCCGCTGGGCGCTGACCTGGTTCGAGCAGTCGGGCTTCGCCGAGGGCGAGTACGGCGTGGCCGAGCAGCTCTCCAAGTCCAAGAACACGAGCGTCGCCGGCATGGTCGAGGCCGGCATCCTCGAATCGAAGCGCGGCAAGGTGCGGCTGCTCCGGCCCGAGGAGCTGCCCGCCGACTGGGACCCGGCGACCGACCCGCGGCTCACCGCGTGGGAGATCGTCCACCACCTGATCCGCGTGCTCGGAAGCGGCGGCGAAGGCGCGGCGGCGGAGCTGGTCGCCAAGCTCGGCGCCAAGGCCGAGATCGCCCGCGAGCTGGCCTACCGCCTCTACACCCTCTGCGAGCGCAAGAAGCGCGCGGCCGAGGCGCTCGCCTACAACGGCCTCGTCCAGAGCTGGCCCGAGATCATCCGCCTCGCGCGCGAGGGCGGCAAGCCGAGAGCCGAGCAGGGCGCACTGTTCGAGGAGACCGAGGAGTAAGCCATGGCAATCACCAACCACGAACGCGTCGGCAAGGCGCTGGAGCTGCTCCAGGCGGGCTCGCGCCCTTCGTCGAGCGCGAGTTCAAGAGCCATGCACCAGGCGCAGGCCGCCGAGGCGGCGCGCCGCTACTTGGGCGACGACCGTACTGTCGCGCAAGAAGCCGCTCGCCGACTGGGACGTGGCGGCGCTGCTCAAGCTGATGTGGGAGGCGTGGAACGACGTCTTCGGCCGGACGCTCGGCCGCGCCGAGCGCTCGCTGGTGCAGGAGCTGCGCGACTGTCGCAACAAGTGGGCGCACCAGGAGCCGTTCTCCAGCGACGACGCCGACCGCGCGCTCGACTCGATGGCGCGCCTGCTCACCGCCGTCTCGGCGCCGCAGGCCGACGAGGTCGGCAAGATGAAGATGGAGCTGCGCCGGCTCATCTTCGACGAGCAGGTGCGCGGCGAGAAGCGCAAGGCCGGCGGCTCGCTGATCGAGGCGGCGGCGACGGGCACGCTCAAGCCCTGGCGCGAGGTCGTGACGCCGCACGCGGACGTGGCGAGCGGCCGCTACCAGCAGGCGGAGTTCGCCGCCGACCTCTGGCAGGTGCACCTGGGCGAGGGCTCGGACGAGTACCGGAACCCGCAGGAGTTCTTCCGCCGCACCTACCTCACCGAGAGCCTGAAGCGCCTGCTCGTGGGCGGCGTGCAGCGCCTCTCCGGCAAGGGCGGCGACCCGGTGGTGCAGCTCCAGACCAACTTCGGCGGCGGCAAGACCCACTCGATGCTGGCGCTCTACCACCTGTTCTCGGGGGCGAACGCCGAGCGAGCTGGCCGGCGTGGACGCGGTGCTGGCCGAGGCGGGCGTGAAGAGCCTGCCCAAGGCGAAGCGCGTGGTGCTGGTGGGGAACAAGATCTCGCCCGGCAATCCCGTCACCAAGCCGGACGGCACGGTGGTGCGCACGCTGTGGGGCGAGCTGGCCTAGCAGCTCGGCGGCAAGAAGGCCTTCGCGCGCGTCAAGGCCGACGACGAGAAGGCCACGAGCCCCGGCGACGTGCTGCGCGAGCTGTTCAAGGAGTACGGGCCGTGCCTGATCCTGATCGACGAGTGGGTGGCCTACGCGCGCCAGCTCCACGACCAGAGCGACCTGCCGGCCGGCAGCTTCGAGACGCAGTTCACCTTCGCCCAGGCGCTCACCGAGTCGGCCAAGCTCGCAGGCAACTGCCTGCTGGTGATCTCGCTGCCGGCCTCGGACACGCCGGGCTCGCCGCACACGCAGGCCGACGACGTGGAGGTGGGCGGCATCCGCGGGCGCGAGGCGCTCGACCGGCTGCGCAACGTGGTCGGGCGGGTGGAGTCGTCCTGGCGGCCGGCGACCGCCGAGGAGGGCTTCGAGATCGTGCGGCGGCGGCTGTTCGAGCCGCTCGCCGGGCCGGACGCGTTCAAGCAGCGCGACGTGACCGCGCGCGCCTTCGCCGACCTCTATCGCGCCCAGAGCGCCGAGTTTCCGCCCGAGTGCCAGGAGCGGCGACTACGAGAAGCGCATCCAGGCCGCCTACCCGATCCACCCGGAGATCTTCGACCGGCTCTACACCGACTGGTCCACGCTGGTGAAGTTCCAGCGCACGCGCGGCGTGCTGCGCCTGATGGCGGCGGTGATCCACAGCCTGTGGGAGAAGGGCGACCGCAACCCGCTGATCCTGCCGTCGACGATCCCGATCGACGATCCGCGCGTGCAGTCCGAGCTGACGCGCTACCTCTCGGACAACTGGGCGCCGATCATCGAGAAGGACGTGGACGGGCCGAACTCGCTGCCGCTCAAGATCGACGCCGAGCAGCCGAACCTCGGCAAGCTGCACGCGACGCGGCGCGTGGCGCGCACCATCTACCTCGGCTCGGCGCCCACGGCGGCTGCGGCGCACCGCGGGCTCGAGGACCGGCGGGTGAAGCTCGGCTGCGTGATGCCGGGCGAGTCGCCGGCCGTGTTCGGCGATGCGCTGCGGCGGCTGGCGGCGGCGGCGACCTACCTCTATCAGGACGGCCCGCGCTTCTGGTACGCGACGCAGCCGACGGTCACGAAGCTCGCGGAGGACCGCGCCGAGCAGCTCAAGCGCGATCCCGACAAGGTGGCGCAGGAGCTGGACGAGCGGCTGCGCGCCGACCTGCGCAAGACCGGCGACTTCGCGCGCATCCACCCGCTGCCGCGCTCGGGCGCCGACGTGCCCGACGATCTCGACGCGCGGCTGGTCGTGCTGCCCGCCGAGCATCCGTACAGCAAGGAGCCCGGCAGCGCGGCCGAGACGGCGGCGCGGGCGATCCTCGAGTCGCGCGGCAACACGCCGCGCCTCTACCGCAACACGCTGGTCTTCCTCGCGGCCGACAAGGTGCGCCTGCAGGACCTGGACGAGGCGGTGCGCAGGTACCTGGCGTGGGAGTCGATCCTCGACGGAGAAGGAGGCGCTCAACCTCGACCCGCATCAGGTGCGGCAGGCCGAGACCCAGAAGCAGGCCGCGGACGGCGCGGTGACGGCGCGGCTGCCCGAGACGTACCAGTGGCTGCTGGTGCCGGAGCAGGCGAACCCGCAGGCGCCGATCGACGTGGCAGGCGATCCGGCTTGTCGGGCGGCGATGCGCTGGCGGTGCGGGCGAGCAAGAAGCTGCGGAGCGACGAGCTCGCTGGTGACCTCGCTCGGCTCGACGATCCTGCGCAAGCACCTGGACGACGTGCCGCTCTGGCGCGGCGATCACGTCGCCGTCAAGCAGCTCGTGGAGGACTTCGCGCGGTATCTCTACCTGCCGCGGCTCGCCGGTCCCGAGGTGCTGGTCGGGCGATTCGCGACGGCGTGGCGCTGCTGACATGGCAGACGGACACGTTCGCCTACGCCGAGAGCTACGACGAGGCCGAGGGTCGCTACCGGGGGCTTCGCGGCGGACAGGCGATCAGCATGTTGGACGCCGATTCGCCCGGTCTGATCGTGAAACCGGCGCTCGCGTGGGAACAGATCCAGAGCGACATAGCCGCCACTGTCGCACCGGCTGAAGCGGGGCGCGGTCCATCCGCGTCTTCGACTTCCTTGCCTTCACCCGAAGGAGCCGTAGCTCCGGAGCCTGCGCGGCTGCGTCGTTTCCACGGAACCGTCGCCCTCGATCCTGATCGAGTCGGCCGCGACGCCGGCCGCATCGCGGAGGAGGTCATCGCTCACCTCTCCGGACTCGTTGGCGCAACATTGCACGTCACGCTCGAGATTGAAGCCGAGATCCCGGCAGGCGCACCGGAGCAGGTCGTCCGGGTCGTGACGGAGAACAGCCGGACGTTGAAGTTCAGGACCCAGGGGTTCGAGAAGGAGTAATCGGATCACGAGGAACGCGGCTCAGAGAGAGCCGCTTCTACTTCGCTGACGCCGCGGCTCAGAGTTTTCTCCAAGGCATCACTAAAGGCGAGGAAGTAGAGAAGATTCTTGTAGACCACCCTACATTGCTGACCGACTGCGCTCACTCGATCTATTGGATCGTGACAACGTTCGTACAGATGCGCGGGTACGCGTGGCGACAGTACGGTTCCTCGCTGAAGTAGCCGATGATCGGCGACGGGCGAGGCGCAGCCAACCCGTTCGGTCGCCGATAGATGCGAGAATTCCCTGTGTCATGCGCTCTTGAGGCCGAGGGAGCGCGTCGCTTCGGGTTCCTTCGGAGTATGGATTCGAGCTGGTGCGCGCGGCGTTGCGGCGCAAGGTGCTTGTCGTGATGCGGAGCTGGAAGTTCTGGAGAGCGGCTGCCGCCGAGCTGGAGCGGTACACCCGGCGATTTGCGCTGCGAAGCGTGCAGAACGTGTCGATCACAGCGAGGAACTGTCCCGAAGGCTTCGATCAGATCGTCGCGGCGATCGGATGGACGGCGGGAGCCGCGTCGTGGGAGCGGCCATCCAGGATCCGGCCCGTCTTTTTCTTGCGCGTTCCTCCCCATTGTTTGAAGAAAAACGGCACGTTCGCGGCGGTGCACTGGTCGCGGAGATCCAGGACCCACTCCTCTTTCATCGGGCGGCAGTGCGGGCCGGATTCTCCTCCGACGATCACCCAGTCGATCCCGCTGAGATTCAACTCGGCCAGGGGCCCGAGGAGAGGCTCGAGAGAGAGAAAACGAACGGCGGCCGGAACGCGCCTGAGGTCGTCGATCCGGAAACGATAGTCGTCCCGCTCCACGCTCACTCCCATCCAGAGATTCGGCGGCCAGTCGAGAGTCTCCGCCAATTCAGCGAGGCGGCTCGACCGCTTCGTCAACACCTGGAACTGATGCCACCACGCGCGGCGGACAACGGAGAAAACCTGCTCGATGTAGTGCACCGGGACATCTTCGTGAAAGAGGTCACTCATCGAGTTCACGAAAATCCGACGGCTTCGCCGCCAAAGGAGCGGAATCTCAAGCGTTTGGGCTGCAGAGTAACGCGGAAGCCGTTTCGATAGGCGGGCAGCCCCATGGCCCGAAGGCGGTTTGCCATCCGCTCGGCATAGCAGTTCTTGCACCCGGGACTGATCTTGGAACAGCCCGTCACCGGGTTCCAGGTTGCTTCCGTCCATTCGATCGTCGAGCTCTGTGCCATGCGGTCACGGGTAGGATCCCTCGGCGCTTCGGGTGGTGCAAGGAGTCCCGGTCGTTGTGGTCGATCGTCATCGTGAACAGGAACGAGGCCCGTGCGCGTCGAGTCGCGGCCGGTTGGAGGGGTTCGGAGCCGATAACGAGGAGCGGCCGCACGCAGCGCGGTCCTACGGCGCTCGATTTACGTTGCGCGAGTTTCTGGGGGCGGGCAACCTCAAACGACGAGATACCTAAAGAGCTCCGTAGGTTCCACGACGCGTAGAACGAGATCGAAGATGCTCGATCCGAAATGGCGCGCTTCATCCTTCCGGGCGCGGTAATAATCGACGTCGGCGAATCGCGCGAGAAGCTCATCCTTCGGGGCGTTCGTCGCTTCCAGAAAGCCGCAGTAGAGGCCGAGAACGTGCTCGATCGCTTTCTCGGCAGCCTCGGAATCACTTAAGGGGAGCCGGAAGCTCAACGGCCATGCCGATTCCACTCGAAGATGTTCGCGAAGACGGCGGCCTGTTCGATCGCATCCTCCAACGCGTGATGCGTGTGGGGGCGGTCGGCCCGAAGGTGAGCGAGCAGTTGATCGCGACCGGCGAGCGAGATCGGCAGCTCGCCTTTCACCGCGAACGCGGTCTTCAGGTCGTAGCAGCCCGAATGGTTGAATGGCGACCCGGCCTTCGAGAATTCGATGAAGTACCAGTAGAGCCACGTCCAGTCGAAGCTCACCGGATAGGCGACGAGGATCGGCCTCCTCCCCCTGCGACTCCACGCACCCATTCGGTCGCCTCGGTCATCGCCGCGACGGGATCCGCCCCCTCCAGCTCGAGGCGCTTCCGGTCCATGCGGTTGACTTCGAGCGCCTCGGCCTGCCAGTGCTGCGAGATTGGGCGCACCTCGCGGTAGAACGTCGTATCCAGCGCATCCGGGCGCTGAAACGCGCGCCCGTCAAAGGACCCCGCGTAAACGAGCGCGAACGAGAGCAGCGAGTACCTTCCAGGGATCGGCCCATCCGTTTCGACATCGGCCGAGAAGTACGCGTCCACGTGAGGCTGCGAAAGCAGCGCCTCGCCCTGCTCCAGCGCATCGACAGGAGCCTGGGCTGCATGGGAGATCTTCGTCATTGGAGGCCCGATCCCCATCATAAACCAGGAGAGCGATGCCGGAACTTCCGACGCGACGCCCGCACCAGCCCGCGTAGATTTTTCGCGGTCACGCAGGCTCCAAAAGCAGAGGCCGCCGAGGTGGCGCGCACCCCTGCCCGAAGTGTGGAAGTCGGTCGGTAGCGCGGATCGCGTACGGGGAACCGGAAGGATCCGACGAGCTCTCCAGAAAGATGCGGAGCGGCGAGGTGGCCCTCGGCGGTTGCTTCGCGATGCGCAGCAGTACCGGTGCAACGAGTGCGGGAATGTGTGGTGAGGCGAGCTTCCGATCCTCTGGCACCCCTCCGGGGTGCGGGTTTAATTTGGGGCGGCGCATCCGGGGGTCGCGCTGCGCGCGACGCCCCGGCTATCCTCTGGCACGCCTCCGGCGTGCGGGATCGCGCGAAGCGGCCGCACTTTGCCGGCGATTTCGTCGAGACCGAGGAACGGCCGCGCGCTGTGCGGCCCTACGGCGCTCGACTTACATCTTCGCGAGCGCCGGCAACGGACCGGCGCAGCCGGTCCCTGCGCGTTCGGTCACCGTGACCGGCCCGTGCTACCCGGAGCGCCAGGCGGCGAGAATTCGATCGACCTCCGCGCGGACGGCGGCACGCGCTTCGTATCGATCGGCGCCGGTCATCAGCAGGTCGTCGTAGCGCGTGTGCTCGTGGCGCACGTGCGCCTGGACGGCGAGATCGATCGCATGCGCGTCGAGCTCCTTCGCCGCGGCGCTCCGGCCGACGCGCCCCGAGTACTTCCGGCAGGCGTGCTCCGCGATCCGGCGTCCCGCGTCGGACCCGGCGCCTGGGTACCGGCGCGCCACGGCCTCCGCGAAGCGCGTGATGTATGCGGCGTCCGCTGCTTCCCGCCTCTCCGCTGCGCGAATGCGCTGACGCTCCCTCCGCTCCTCGTCGCCGAGGCATTCCTCCTCGGCACGCGCGATCGCGCCGGGTTCGACGAGGATGCCGCGCCGTTGATAGACCTTTCGCGAGCGGTTCCACTCGACGACGACCGCGCGCAGCTTCGAGTACTTCGAAGCGCGGCGCGTGAGCGCGGTGTCGCCCGACGGGAGAAACTCCAGCTCGTCGAGATCGGCGCACGAAAGGCAGAGGCCGCGCTCTCCCTCTTTCCGCAGAAGTCTTCCTTTCGCGATCTCCTCGCCGCACTCGGCGCACTGCGAGTCGCGGCTCCTGATCCTGAAAACGACGATGTCGTCGGGCACGCGGAGATTCTAGCGAAGCCGGACCCGATGACGAGGAGCGGCCGCACGCAGTGCGGCCCTACGGCGGGGATCAAACCGGCGCCGCGTACCGGCCCCACGGGCCGGCTTGGAGGCTGTATACATCGACACCATTTTGACGGTAGAATTGGTGTCGATGTTCGCACGTACGTTGCCAACTCCGAAAGCGTCCTTCTTCCTCTTCGGCCCCCGGGGGACGGGGAAGAGCACCTGGGTCCGCGATCGGTTCGCCGACGCGCTCGTCGTCAACCTGCTCGAGACCGATCGGATGCTCGCCTACGAGCGCGAGCCCTCCCTCCTCCGCGCCGAAGTGCTCGCGCAACCGCGCGGACGCTGGATCGTCCTCGACGAGGTGCAGCGAGTGCCGCGCCTTCTCGACGAGGTTCACTTCCTGATGGAGGAGAAGGGGTACAAGAAGTTCGCGCTGACCGGCTCCTCCGCGCGGAAGCTCAAGCGGGGGGCGGCGAACCTGCTCGCGGGACGGGCGGTGGTTCGGAACCTTTTTCCGCTGACCAGCGCGGAAACGGGCTTTTCTATTCCGGCAACGCAACTCCTCCGATACGGCGCGCTCCCACTCAGCGTGAACGCCCCCGACGCCGAGGCGCGCGAAGAGTTTCTCCGCGCGTACGTGACGACCTACCTGAGCGAGGAGATCAAGGCCGAGGGCCTGGTGCGGGAGCTCGGCGCGTTCGGACGGTTTCTGGAGGTCGCCGCGCTCGCCGCCGGGCAGCGGACGAACGTCTCCGCGATGTCCCGTGATGCCGCGGTCTCCCGCGAGACGGCGCGCGGCTACTTCGAGGTTCTCGTCGATACGCTCATCGGCTCCTGGCTGCCGGCGTGGCGCCCGCGCGCCAAGGTGAAGGAGGTCGCGCTTCCGAAGTTCTACTGGTTCGATCCCGGCGTCCTCCATGCGGCAGCGGGAGGATTCGATCAGCCGCTGCCGGCCGATTGGGACGGCGTCCTGCTCGAGCACCTCGTGCTGCACGAGATCCGAAGCTACATCCACTATGCCGGCGTGAAGGGATCGCTCGGCTACTGGCGGACGCCGAGCGGAAGCGAGGTCGATTTCGTCTGGTGGCGCGGCCGCGACGTGGTCGCCATCGAAGTGAAGCACGCCCGCGAGTATCGCCGGGAGCACCGGAAGGGGCTCGAAGCGTTGCTCGCAGGAATGAAGGCGCGGAGCATCATCGTCTACCGCGGCGACCGCGAGCTCGAGGTCGAGGGGACGCGCGTTCTTCCTCTCGAGACGTTTCTACGGCGGCTGCACGCCGGGGAGATCGTGGGGTAGAGGAGCGCCTGTGGCGCGGTGAGACGGCAGCGCGTCCGCTCGCGGCCTGTCGGGGCGCGCGCGGCCGCGTGTGGCCCTCCAACCTCTCGGCGCCCGACTCGATGACGATGAGCTACGGCGGGGTGACGAGCATCATCCAGGACCGCGCTGATCGGACCCGACGACGTGGAACGACCGCACGCTGTGCGGCCCTACGGCGCGCGATTCAGATCTTCGCGCGCCGGAAACGGACCGGCGCAGCCGGTCCCTACGCCGATCGAGTCGTCTTGATTCGGCGGAGGACACCGGCCTCGGCGCGAGTCGCTTCGACGGCATCCACGATTAGTAGAAGGCTTGATCTCGCGACGCTCCCGAGGGACGCTTGTGTTTGAGAAACAGGGTTGCGAATATATCTGATCTGACATATGTTGCCGGAGAAGCCGATCGTCTGGATGCACGGCGAGGTAAAGACGCCGCCGTTCTCGAGCCGAGCGCGTGTCGAGGCGGGCGTTCTCCTGAGGCGGCTCCAGAGAGGCGAGAAACTGGGACTCCCGGATTCGCGGCCGATGCCAGCAATCGGCGTGAGCTGCCACGAGCTGCGGATCGCGGATGCAGGAAAGGCATGGCGGATCGTCTACTACATCGGTGCCCAAGCGATCGTCATTCTCGAGGTCTTCGAGAAGAAGACTCGCGCGACGCCGAAGCGCGTCATTGACGCGGCCCAGCGGCGGTTGAAGATCTTCCGCGGACTGGAGAAAGAAACCTGATGCGAGCCGAAACGAAGAAGAAACTGCGAGCTGCGGGTTGGCGCGTCGGTTCCGCGACGGAGTTCCTCGGCCTAACCGACATCGAGGATGCGATCGTCGAGATGAAAGTCGCACTGGCTGAACGGCTTCGCTCGGTTCGGCAGGAGAAGGGGATGACGCAGGCAGAGCTCGCGCGGCGGATCGGGTCGAGCCAGTCGCGCGTAGCGAAAATTGAGGCGGGCGACCGGTCGGTCAGCATGGATCTGCTGGTGCGAACGCTCCTCGCGGCGGGGGCGGAGAGGAATGACGTCGCGTGCGCGGTGGCGCCACGGAAGATGCGCGCGGGATCGAGACGGAGCCGGGAATGAAGGAGGCGACGAGCCACGGGGCCGCGCATCCTTGCCCGCGGTATGGAAGCCGGTCGGTTGCGAGGATCGCGTACGGGGAGCCGGAGGGCTCGGACGAGATGTTCAGGAAGATGCGGAGCGGCGAAATCGCGCTCGGTGGGTGTTTCCCGATGCCGGAGCAGTACCTGTGCAATGAGTGCGCGAATTCGCGGTGAGGGGTTGTTCGGACCCGATGACGGGGAACGGCCGCACGCTGTGCGGCCCTACGGCGCTTGATTCACACATCGTCGCGCGCGCCGGAAACGGACCGGCGCAGCCGGTCCCTACGCGGCTGTCGGATCGACCACGCGCAAGCCGGAAAAACGGGCGAAATCGCGATCCGTCGTGCAGAGCGTCGCGCCGTGCTCGATGGCGAGCGCAGCGAGATGCGCGTCGCCGACGAGGTTCCCCCGCGCCTGACCCGCGATGAGGAGATCCTGCAGGATGGGCCAGTAGCGCGGACCCGGCTCCGGGACGTGGACGGTTGGAAGCGCCAGCCACGAATCCACCACGCCGACGGCCTCCTGGATCGACATCGGGTTCGTAAAGACCGAGGGGTGCGTGACGATTCGCAGGAACGCGTGCACGGAGGACCAGGGGATCGCGAATGGCTCGCGCCCGTTCAAGTTTTCCTCGAGCCATGCGCGCGCGAGCTCGTGACGCGGCGAGGACGCGTCATAGGCATAGAGGAGCAGGTTGGCGTCGGCGAGGTTCATCGCCGGGAAGGGCCGTCGAGCCGGTCGAGAAGAGCCCCGATATCGTCCAGCTCGACTCCGGGCCGGAGCCCGAGCTTCCGGCCGCGCACTCGGAACGGCTTGCGCGGCTCGCCCGCGTGCGCCGGATGCAGGCCCCGCCGGATGACCCTGTTCACCGTGGCGCGGAAGGACTCGCCGCTCCGGCGCGATTCGCGATCGAGCTTCGCCGCGACGTCATCGTCCAGGGTGAGGGTGGTTCGTTTTGGCATCAAGCGCCTCCGTTGGCATCATGATGTACAACCGAAAACATCATGATGTCAATTCCGGAGGCGCGTGGGGAGCAGCAGGGCGGGGAGGAGGAGCGCAGAGTCGTGCGGCTTCAGTCGAAATGTCAGAAGGTACTTGGTTTCCGTACCCTCAACGGATATCGGAAGACTTAGCTGAAGCGCAGCTTTATCTCGAGCCAGCTTCGATACGTAGTCTCTACCCTCGTCCACTGTCATTGACCGAAAACGGCCCGGGACGAGCGGTTCGTTGAACTCGATTCTGTCGCGGCAACCACTTGCAACCCAATAGGTCTTTTCCGTGGGAGCAACGGAACTTCGCTCGCTTCCTCCTGCTGCGATGGCGGTGTTCCTAGCGAGCGAAAGTGGCGGGGAAGGCAGTGGCCCTATGACTTGGCGATAAACCGGATAGCTTCGGCCTTTCTCGTCCAAGAAGATCGTGTCTGCCCAGTTGATAGTGATTTCGCTTGAAGTCAGGTTTTGAATTTCGATCCAGAAACCGTAGCCGGGAACCGAAACGGAAGCGCTTATGAACGGGTCACCGAAGCGCGCTCCTCGTTCATCCTCAGCTGAAACGACGGGAATCCGGCTCTGTCCTCGGTCGTCCTGGCGAGCTACCGATTCCAACTCGAGAGAATAGTCGTTCCTAAAATCGTAGTGACGCCAACCATTCTTGTCCGACACTCGCGGCAGCGATCGATCGCAGCACCCGCTAGCGATCCCAAGCGTGAAAAGTGCGCTGAGTACTAGGCGGGAAAGGTCCTTGTAACGGCTCGGGACCGCTCGGAACGCGATAGCCCCTGTAAGGGACTCGAAATGCCTGCGGCAGCGGTATCCAGAATTTTCCACCACCAATCGCCTCCCGCATCCGTTCGTATCCTTTGATCCAAGTCTCGGTTTCACGCAGATGGCGCGGCCCATACAACGCGAATATCGATGCGTAACGGGTTTCAACCATCAGCCGGCCGGTCCAAGGTGTAGATCCGGGGGTCGTGTTTTCATGCTCGCCCGAATGTGAGATTCCCGGAACCCAGTATTGGCGAAGGCCGGGTGCTTCTTTGGATTTGAGTTTAACGATTTCATTATCTATGACAGGTTCGCCGAAACTGAAAGCGCCGGCCCCTCCGATGAGAGCGACTGTGTCGTCATGCGGAGAATAGAAGTTGTGAACGTGAGTTGCACTTGCAAGCAACGGTGCGATGTCGATCGTTGCGCTCAGATCGGAGCCCGCAAGCACGAGATTACTCAATTTGAAGCGTCCATTATTCTGACGCGACGCCGCCAACATGATGGCGGTACCATGCGAATGAGCAAACACTTGAATTGCTTCTACCTTTCTTGTGTCGCTGGCGTATAACTTCGCTCTCAAATCTTGGAAATGGCGCGCCATTTGATCCCCGGAGCGCATCGTTGGCTGGTCTAACCATCCAACTGCCGCCTTAAGAGAATTTTTGAAACCGAACTGTCCTTCGGACCCAAATCTCCACCAAACGGCTCGGGTGCTGTGAGCATTGAGCACATCTTGACCAGGATCTGCTCCGAAACCACTCCATGCCGCACCGAACGAATTCGACGTCTTCTGCGCCCACTCGCCGCTAGACCAGATTCCATGCATTGTTACAACTAGCTCCCCGCTCGGATCGGTTGCCCCTGTCCAGTTGCCCATCAGCGCCTGGTAGAGGTTCGGGCTGTCGGTCATGCCGGCGGGGTCTTCCTGGCCGAACCTTCCTAAGTCGGGCCAGAGGGTGCGGGCGCGGAAGTCGTAGGCGCGGAGGTGGGGGTTCCATTCGCGGCCCTGGAAGAGCCAGGGCCAGGGGATGGTCTCGGCGAGGGCGGTGGCGGCCGATGGCTCCTCTCCGCCGGCCCCTCTCCCGTCGATCGCGGGTGCCGCCGGCCCCTCTCCCTCGGCCCCTCTCCCCGCCGGGGGCGGGGAGAGGGGAGTGGAGGTCGCGAGGGGGTCGGCCATCGCCTGGATGGGGAGCGGGAGGCCGTAGGGGGCGTAGTCGAACCTTGCCACGACCGCACCGGTGGAGTCGGTGAGGGCGTCCACCGTTCCCAGCTCGTCCTGGAGGGGCCAGAGGGTCTGGTCGAGGGTGCCGTCGAGGTTCGTGTCGCGCTCGCCGCGGACGATCTCGTCGATGCCGCGGCCGTGGACGTAGCGGGCGGCGAGGACGGGGCCGAGGTACTCCTCGATCACGCGCGCGCCGTCGTGGACGTAGTCGGTGACGCGGGAGGAGCCGGCGAACGAAAGCGTCTCGCGCACTTTGCGGCCGAAGGCGTCGCGGAGGACTTCGATCATGGTCCCGTCGGCGAGCGCGGCGCGCGCGAGACGGTCGGCGGCGTCGTACGCGAGCGTTAGCCCATCGCGCGCGACGAGGTTGCCGTTCGGGTTCCACGAAAGCGTCTCGGGGCCGAGCGCGGTGAGCTGGTTGCGCGAATTCACCGCGCCCTCCGCTTTGACGACCGACTGCACTTCGTCGCGCTCGACCGCGCGCACGTTGAGTGCGCCGTCCAGCAGGTACCGCATCGAGGAGGCGAGCATGCCGCCGGGCCACCGGATGCGCATCTCCTCGACGACCCGGTCGAGGCGGTCGAGACGGTACGCGCGCCTCAGCGCCAGGTCGGGGCGGAGGACCTCTTCCTTCGCGCCGGCGGGGGCGCGCGCGTACTTGATGCGACGTAGCGGATCGCACCCCGCCGCCGCGCCGCACGGCGGGCCGCTCTCGATCGAGGTGAGACGCGAGCGCGCGTCCCACGCCCACCGGTCGACGATCCCGTTCCCCGCCTCCCGCTCGACCTGCCGCATCCCCTCGTCCCGCCACCGCGCGAGGAGCGCCGTCCCCGCGTCGCGGATCTCCGCGATCCGCCCGAGCGCGTCGAACGAACGGGAGATGACGAGGCCGGACGGATAGGCGAGCCCCACCGGTTGCCCCGCGTCGTCGAACGTCCGCGCCAGCGGGCGCTCGCTCCCGCCGCCGATCCGCACCGCGTCGCGCAGCGCGCGGTCGAGCGAGTCGAAGGAGGTCGCGGTCTTCACCCCTTCGCTCGTCTCGGTCGCGATCACGCGGCCGAGGTCGTCGAGCTGATACGTGATCGATGCGGGGCCGAGGACGCCGCTGGCCTTCTCGATCGTCAGGCCGGTCAGGCGGTCGAGCGCGTCGCGGTGGTACGTCGTCTTCGTCCCGTTCGGGTCCGTGCTCGTCGCGCGGTTTCCCTGCGCGTCATACCCGTACGACCACGTCGCGCCGTCCGCGCGCTTCTCCGCGGCGAGCCTGCCGCTGCTGTCCCAGATCCATTCCGTCCGGTTCTGGTTCGCATCGACGACCGCCACGAGCCGGTCCGCGTCGTCCCACTCGAACCTCGTCACGGCCCCCTCGGCGTCGGTCGTCTTCACGCGGCGGTTGCGGACGTCGTACTCGAACGTGGTCTCCCGGCGCTGCGGGTCGGTGACGCGGACGACGTTGTTGCGGCGGTCGTACTCGTAGGAGGTGATGAGCGGATGGGTGAGATCGGAGACGTCGTGGACGGCGGAGACTCGGTTCTGGTCGTCGTATTGGTAGACGATCTTTGATTCGAGGAGGAGGTCCTCCGAGGAGCGGCGGCGGGACGCCGCCGCAACGGCGGCCGGGACGGCCGCGCCCCGGGGAGCCGCGGCCGCGGTGTTCCGGTAGAACGATTCGCTGCGCCGGTTCCCGGCCTCGTCGTACTCGATCTCGAGGACGTTCCCCGCCGGATCGATGGCGCGGGCGAGCCGCCCAAGCTCGTCCATCTCCGAGCGCGTCTCGCGCCCGATCGGATCGATGTGCGTCACGGTCCGCGCTTCGTCGTCGTAGACCGTGCGGATCACGACGTCCTTCGCGCCGGCCGGGTCGCTCCCGTCCTTCGGCAGGGGCAGCGGCTCGACGAAGAGCTTTCGGATCTCCTTGACGAGCCGCCCGGCGTCGTCGAACTCCCGCACGGTCCATCGAAGGAGGAGCTCCGAGCCGTCCGCATTCACCCTGATGACGCGGGAGTCGATGGGCCGCCCGCCGGCATCGTGTCGGTCGACGCTCTTCACGCCGGAGGGATCAGCGTCCCGGTCGACGTCCCGAAGCCGTCGCGGAGGAAGGTCGTCGTGCGGCCGAGGGCGTCGGCGACCGAGGCGCTCTCGCCGTTCGGGTCGTAGGCGTACGTCGTCTTCCGCGGGCCGATCTCGAGGGAGGCGATGCGGCCGAGGGAGTCGTACGAATAGAGAGTGGGAGGCGCGCCGGGGCTGATGACGCTCTTCGTGTTCCCGGCGGCGTCGTACGTCCAGGTCGTGACGACGCCGTCCTCCGCCGACTCGCGCACGCGGCCCACCTCGTCGATGACCGAGGTGCCGGTCTGCCAGAGGGGGACGCCGTTCTCGTCGTGGGCAATGAGGCGCCTGCGCTCGACGACCGCGCCGGTCGCGTCGTAGCGGAGCCGCGATTCGGAGTCGCCGCGCGTCTCGACCTCGAGCTGATCGAGCGCGTTGAACGAGAACGCCGCGGTGCGCCCCGTCGCGTCGGTCGCCTTCACGACGTTGCCGCGCTCGTCGGTCTCGAGCGAGGTCGTGCCGGCGGCGGTCGTGAGCGCTTCGAGGAATCCCCCTTCGCCGTACGCGAAGGTCGTCGTTCCGCTCCGCGGATCGGTCGTCGACATGACGAGGCCGTGCGGATCGAAGACGTTCAGCGTGGTGATTCCGGACGCGTCCGTGATCGAGGCGGGATTTCCGCGTGCGTCGCGCCCGATGATCTGCTTCGAGCCGTCCGGAGCGATCGCCTGGGCGACGCGGCCGAACGCGTCGTACTTCCACGCGCTCGTCCGCGCGAGCTTCGCCTCCGCCTCGGGCGTCCCCGGCCGCGGATGCTGCGTCGCGGAGAGGACGTTCGCCTGATGGCGGCGCGCCGCGGCATCCATTGAATATGCGTATTCGGTCTTCTCGCCGAGCGGCTCGGTCGACGCGACGAGCCGCCCCTCGCCGTCGAACGCGAAGGTCTGGGCGGCTCCCTGCGCGTCGGCGATCTTCGTCGCGCGCCCCGCGGCGTCGTGCTCGTACGAGGTCTTGACGCCGAGGGGATCGAGGACCTCGCGGAGCGCGCCGGAGGCGGAGAGCGTCCACGTCCCGCCGCCGCTGAGGATCGACGATGCCGCCCAAGGCGCCTCGGCGTCGTAGACGGCTTCCCACGCGATGCGGTCCTCGCCGTCGCGCTCGAGGCGGATCTGCCCCGAGCGGTAGAGGCGCTGGTGATACACGCCCGACGGCGCGTTCCACTCGTAGCGCGTGCGCGGCATCTCACTCGATGCGGACGCCGGCTGGGGGCCCGCTACTTCGATCAGGCGCCCCGAGGCGTCGTACCGGTAGTCGACGCGGCGTCCGGCGAAATCGGTCACCGCGGCGATGAGGCCGGGATATGCGCCGTCGCCGGAGGTCGTGTGGTAGTCGATCGTGAACGCGCGGCCGAGGGGATCGACGACCTGCGTGAGCCGCCCGCCGGCTTCGTAGAGGAAACGGACGGAGTTCCCGTCCGAGGCATCGGGCGTCGTCGTGTTGCCGTCGCTCATCCGGGTCAGGCGCCCGCTCGCATCGAACATCATGCGCGACTCGCCGCGGCCGATGAGGACGAAGCCGTCCGCGGAGCGGCGGAGGTCGAGGAAGACGCCCGGCGGCGCTTTGTATTCGTTCGTCCCGGGGATGCGGACGAACGTGTCGCGCCGTCCGGTCCCGTCGTAGAGCTCTGCCGTCCCGTCGGGGAGCTCGCGGATGCGCGCGAACCAGGGGCTGTCGAAGTTGCGGCCGAACGGGCCGAAGTGCGCGACCGCGGAGCTGTAGACGCGCGTGAGCGCGAGGCCGGTGTTCCGCGCGCGGACGCCGAGGTCGGTGGCGGAGAAGGCGATCTCGCGGGTGTGGAGCATCGCGGTCTGCGCCATTCGGAAGCCGTCGGTCGGGGGGTTGAACGCCGCGAACGCGTCCGACGACGGGCGCGTGAGGTCGGCGGGGACGACGCGCACGCGGGTGTCGAGCCGCTTCGCGAGCGCCTGAACGTACTCCGGCAGCGTCGCGAGAACGGCCGGGGCGACGTCGAGGCGGATGCGGAGCCAGGGGCCGGCCGGCGCGATCTCGTGCACGCCGGCTTCTCCCTGGAGGTGCAGCGGGCGCTCGCAGTTGGGGCATCCCCGCTCGCTCTTCGAGACGCCCGCCGGCCACGCGTATGCCTCGCTCGCGCGGGGATCGGCGATCACGACGATCCAGGGGGAGTAGTGATGGTTGATCCCCGATTGATGACGCAGCTCTTCGATGATCTCGTCGGGGAAGGGGGGGCGCAGCGGGATCGAGACGGCGCGCGGATCGGGGAGTCCATTGGGGTCGAGCATCCGGAGGTGCGCCGGAGGGAGCTCGGGAGGGGTCTGCGGCGCGGGGACGCCGGGGGCGAGCTCGCTCTCGATCGCGATGCGGACCTCGCCGCCGGGGAAGAGTGTCCGGATCCCGTAGGGGAACCAGGTGTCGACGCGGAACGCGGCGAGCGTGGCGTTCTCGCGGCATCCCTGCTGTTGCTTCGACGCGCAGGGAGGGGCGGCGGCGATGCGCGCCTGGATCTCCAGAGATGGGTTGACGCCGAGCGGCACGAGGGCCGTCGTCTCGACGAGCCCCTGCTGCGCGCGCGCGGCCGCGGCGACGGCGAGGAGGAATACCGGAACGAGGCGACGCATGGACCTTCGGAGGAAGGAGTAGCGCCAGAGAGGTTTTTCCTACCCCCGGAATCGGGAAAAAGATCGCCGCGGGGAGATCAGGCGCCGTCGGTAGCCCCTTCGGGGCGCACCTGGATGGATCGTCGGGGCCGGGGGCTCGCTGCGCTCGAACGTCGTTGCGAACCTCGATCCTTCTGCCCTGCTTCGGTGCGGCGTTACTCGCAACACGCCCACCCAGATCCCTCGCTACGCTCGGGATGACATGGTCGCGAGGGCGCAGCGCGGCCCTGCGGCGGGAAGGGCGGTCCTGGCTCTACTCCCACTCGATCGTGCTGGGGGGCTTGCTCGAGACGTCGTAGACGACGCGGTTGATGCCGCGGACTTCGTTCACGATGCGGCGGGAGATGCGGTCGAGGACGTCGTACGGGAAGCGGTACCAGTCGGCGGTCATGAAGTCGGTCGTCGTCACCGACGCGGATCGCGCAGACGTTCTCGTACGTCCGCTCGTCGCCCATCACGCCGACCGAGCGGATCGGCAGGAGCACGACGAACGCCTGCGCGATCTCGCGGTAGAGACCCGCCGCGCGGATCTCCTCGATGAAGATCGCGTCGGCGTTCTGGAGGATCTCGACGCGCTCGGGGGTGACCTCGCCGAGGATGCGGACGGCGAGGCCGGGGCCGGGGAAGGGGTGGCGCCAGACGAACTGCTCGTCGAGGCCGAGCTCGATGCCGAGCCGCCGCACCTCGTCCTTGAAGAGCTCGCGCAGCGGCTCGATCAGCTTCAGACCCATCTTCTCCGGAAGCCCGCCGACGTTGTGGTGCGTCTTGATGACGGCCGAGGGGCCCTTGACCGAGACCGACTCGATGACGTCGGGGTAGAGCGTCCCCTGGACGAGGAACTCGACGCCTTCGATCCGGCGCGCCTCTTCCTCGAAGACGGCGATGAACTCGTGGCCGATCTTCCTCCGCTTGAGCTCCGGGTCTTCGATGCCCGCCAGCTCGTGCCAGAACCGCTGCCGCGCGTCGACCGCGACGATGTGGAGGCCGAGCCCTTCGCTCAGCTTCGAGACCGTCTCGATCGCCTCGTTCTTCCGGAGGACGCCGTTGTCGACGAAGATCGCCGTCAGCTGCTCGCCGATCGCCTCGGCGACGAGGAGCGCGGCGACCGAGGAATCGACGCCGCCGCTGACGCCCGCGATGACCTTCCGGTCCCCGACGAGCGCGCGGATCTCGTCGACCTTCTGCTTGCGGAAATCGCCGAGGTTCCAGCTCCCGCTCACGCCCGCAATGTCGAAGAGGAAGTTCCGGAGGATCGCTTTTCCGTGCTCGGTGTGCGTCACCTCGGGGTGGAACTGGATCCCGTAGCAGCGGCGCTCGACGCTCTCGAATCCGGTGATGGGCGCGTTGATCGAGGTGGCCGTGACGGTGAATCCGGGAGGGGGAGCGAGGATCCGGTCGCCGTGGCTCGCCCAGACCTTCTGCGTCTTCGGCGTCGAGCGGAACAGCGCCGTCTCTCGCCTTCACCTCGACCTCGGCGCGGCCGTACTCGCGCTCGGACGCCGCTTCGACGTTGCCGCCCAGAAAGAGCGCCGTGAGCTGCATCCCGTAGCAGATGCCGAGGATCGGGATGCCGAGCTCGAAGACCTGCTTGGAGCAGTAGGGGGCGCCTTCTCCGTAGACGGACTGCGGGCCGCCCGAGAGGATGATCGCCTTCGGCTTCATCGTGCGGATCCGATCGACTTCGATGTCGAACGGGTGGATCTCGGAGTAGACCCCGAGCTCGCGCACGCGGCGTGCGATCAGCTGGGTGTACTGCGATCCGAAGTCGAGGACGAGGACGGTTTCGGCAGGATGCACAGGCCGCATTATAGAAGGCCGCACGTGCGAGGCGATCGCAGATTGCAGATCGCAGATTGCAGATTACCCTCACGGGCGCCCCAATGGAGCAACTTGGGAGGGTTCCAATCTGCAATCTGCAATCTGCAATCTGCGATCTTCGGTACCCGCCGATTGACCGCAGTCCGTCCCTTCCCCTATCCTTCGTTCCCCGGCGGAAATTCCGGCCGGGGCGCTCGGGTTGATAGGCTTCCGAACAGGCCGTTCTTTTCAGCATTTCCAGGCGCTTAGCTCAGTTGGTAGAGCATCACCTTCACACGGTGGGGGTCAGCGGTTCGAGTCCGCTAGCGCCTACCACAGGCCCTTAGCTCAGCTGGTTAGAGCGCTACCTTGACACGGTAGAGGTCAGCGGTTCGAGTCCGCTAGGGCCTACCATCTCGAACGAACCCAAACGCCGCCGCGCGAGAAGCGCGGCGGCGTTGTTCGTTCCGGGCAATCGCCGGTCGCGTTGGCGGAATGTCATCCCGAGCGTAGCGAGGGATCTGGGTGGGTGTGTAGCGCGTGACGCGGGCGCCTAACCGAGTGCAGGAGGATCGAAGTTCGCGTTCTTCTTGAAGGCGAATGGCGGATCTCGCGCCCTACATCGGCACCGCGTTCTATCGCAGCCCCCCGCCCAGATCCCTCGCTACGCTCGGGATGACATACGCACCGCTACGCGTCCCGAGACACCACGACCAGCGTCAGGTCGTCCGCCATCTGGCTCCCGCCGACGTAATCGCAGACGAACTTCTCCAGCTCGGAGGCGATGAAGGATGCCGAATGTCCGGCGAGCGGGCGGAGGAACTCGATCACCGGCTCCATCCCCAGCTCTTCGCCGTCGGGACTCTCTGCTTCGCTGATCCCGTCGGTGAAGAGGACGAGCGCGCTGCCCGGCTCGAGCCGCATCGTCTGGGTCCGGTACGCGGCCTTGGGGAAGAGGCCGATGACGAGGTCGGTCGAGTCCAGCTGTTCGACCCCGTTTGCCGAGACGATGAGCGGGGGAACGTGCCCGGCATTCGTGAACTCGATCGTTCCGGTGGCCGGCTCGAGCACGCCGATGACGCCCGTCACGAATTTCCGCGGCGCGGTCTTCGGGGCGAGCGTCTCGTTGAGCTGGCGGGTCAGAGCGTCGGGCGTGGGATCCTGCCGCGCGAAGATGTTGAACGCGGTCGCGAGCCCCGCCATGATCAGCGCCGCCGTGATGCCTTTGCCGCTGACGTCCGCGATGATCGAGTAGATCCTCCCGTCGGGACGGATCGCGTAATCGAAATAGTCGCCGCTGACGGTGCGGCAAGGGCGATTGATGCCGAAGAACTCGTAGCCGGGGATCGTGGGCGGCCCGTCGGGGAGCAGCCGTTTCTGGATCTCGTAGGCGGTTCGCAGCTCCTCGTCGATCTTCGCCTTCGCGATCGATTCCTCCCGCAGGCGCGTGGTCTCGAGCTTCGCCGCCGCGAACTGCGCCACCTGCGCGAGGAGGCGGAGATCGGCGGCGCTCGGCGCCCCGTGCGTGATGCGGAAATCGACATAGAGAACGCCGAGGACGACGTTGTCGACGAGCAGGGGAGCGCAGAGGGCGGAGCGGATCTGCTGGCCGATGATCGATTTCGCCGACAGCAGTTTCTCGTCGCCGATGCCGTCGACGAAGGAGACGACTTTCTTCTCCTCCACCACGTCCTTGAGGAGGGTCCGGCTGATCGCCAGATCGTTCGAATCGGAGTCGTCGCTGCGGCGGACGCGGACGGTGCTGAACTTTTCCTTGTCCGGGGCCAGGAGCGCGAGCGCCGCGCGCGAGGGGCTCAGCAGGTGCATCACGCGGTCGAGGATGAAGTCGAAGAGCGCCTCCATCGGTCGGTCGGCGATCATCTCGAGGGCCAGCGCGTTCAGCAGTTTCGTCCGCTCGGGAGCCCGGTCCTCCTCGTCCGGTTGACTCGTCACGTCGCTCAGCAGGATCGAGGAGGCGATCGTGTGCGAGGCGGGCCCGTCGAGCGTGATCACCTGCGAGGGCGCCGGCACGTCCGCCTCGAAGACCAGCTCGCAGTCGCCGACCCCGATTCGATCGCCCGGCCGGAGCCGGACCTCCTGGCGCACGCGCAGCCCGTTGAGCAGCGTGCCGTTCGCGCTCTCGCAATCCCTCAGCACCCATTCGCCGCCGATCTGGACCACCTCGGCGTGCTTGCGCGAGAGGAACCGATCCTTGATCGGGATCGAGCACTCCGCCGAGCGGCCGATCGTCACGACCGGCGCGTCGATCGTGATCGCCTGCGGCGGGATCTGCGGCTGGATCAGAAGAAACGAAGCTCTCGATTCCTGCTCGATCACCCTGGGCCTCCTGCACGAGCGGTCCGGACGACGCGCCGGCGACGGGCTCGGGCGAGCCCACCGGCTGGATCCGGTCTTCGCGAACCGCTCGCTGGAAGGCCCGATTATCGGGCGCGGGAGAGCGGAAGTCTACAAATCGACCTCTGCCGGACGCGGCTGCTCGTGCAGGAGCTCGTATCCTTCGCTGCGCGCGACATAGGTCGCGACGGTCAGGTCGCCGACGACGTTCAGAGTCGTCCGGCACATGTCGAGAAGGCGATCGACGCCGAGGATGATGGCGATCAGCGCCGGATTGACGCCGATCGTCGAAAGGACCACGACGATGAAGGGGATGGAGCCCGCAGGGACGCCCGCCGTCCCGATGCCGCCGAGAATCGCGAGGTAGAGGACCATCAGCTGCTGGCCCATGCTCAGGTCGACGCCGGCGAGCTGCGCGAGGAACAGGACCGTCACGCCTTCGAAGAGCGCCGTGCCGTTCTGGTTCGCGGTCGCGCCGACGGTGAGGACGAAATTGTTGATGTCGCGCGGGACCCCGAGGTTTTCTTCGGAGACGCGGATCGCGGTCGGAAGCGTCGCATTCGAGGAAGACGTCGAGAACGCCGTGATCATGACCGTCTTGACCCGGCGGAAGAAATCGAGCGGCGAGATCTTCGAGAGGAACCAGACGGAGAGCGAGTAGGTCCCGAACATGTGGATCGCGAGGCCGAGCAGGACGGCGCCGACATACCAGCCGAGAGAGCCGAGCAGGCGCGAAGCCGAACCGCGCAGTCATCGTGAAGAGGAGCGAGAAGACCGCGTACGGGGCGAGGCGCATCACGATGTCGATGCCCTTCGCGACCGCCTCGAAGATCCCCTCGAAGAACAGCAGAATCGGGGCGCGTTTCGCGGCGTCGATCATCGTCAGGAGGATCCCGAAGAGGAGCGCGACGAACATGATTCCGATCATGTCGGGGGGATTGCTGGCCGCCGCCGCGAACGGGTTCGATGGGACGATCGTCTTCACGACCTGCGTCAGCGGCGCGTCCGTCGACTTCCCTTTGATCATCGACGCCTGCTCGACGGTGCCCCGCGCCTGGGTCCCGTACTCCCGCTCGAGGGCGGCGGCCGTGACCGGATCGATGCGGTCTCCGGGGCGCATCACGTTCGCGATCGTCAGTCCGATCAGCACGGAGATCGCCGAGATGATGACGGTGTAGACGAGCGACTTGACGCCGATGCGGCCGATGCGCCGGAGATCGCCGAGCCCGGCCACGCCGACGACCAGCGACGAGAAGACGAGCGGGATGACGAGAAGGAGAAGGAGCCTGAGGAAAAGCTGTCCGACGGGCTCGGTGATCTGCGTCGCGAACCACGAGAGGCGAACGTCCGCCCCTCCGACGAGGAGGTTGAGAGTCCCGCCCAGCGCCGCTCCGAGGATCAGGCCGATGAAGATCTTCGTGTGCAGCGGCGTCTTGCGGCGCGGTTCGGCCATTCGTGTCTCCTCGAGCCCGGCAGGGGCGCCGCTGAGTCTAGGGGTCCGGGGGTCGGGAGTCTAGGAGTCGGTCTGAGAGTCGGGAGCGTCGGGAGCGTCTGGCGTCGGGAGCGTCGAGCGTCGGGAGCGTCGAGCGTCTGGAGCGTCGAGCGTCTGGAGCGTCTGGCGTCGGGAGCGTCGGGAGCGTCGGGAGCGTCGAGAGGCTGGAGCGTCGCCCCGACGGGGCGAGAGAGCATAGCCGGGGGCGAGCGAAGCGAGCCCCCGGAACGGGGACGATCGAAAATGTTTCCGAGCCCCGAAGGGGCGAAAGAGATGAACGGCAAGAACGCGATTGATTCGCGGCGGGCGGGGGTGATTCTCTGTCGCCCCTTCGGGGCTCGGATTTGATTTGCGCTTCGTTTCCGGGGGTTCGCGCTTCGCGCTCACCCCCGGCTATTGTCTTGCGCCCCTTCGGGGCTCGGATTTGATTTGCGCATCGTTTCCGGGGGTTCGCGCTTCGCGCTCACCCCCGGCTATTGTCTTGCGCCCCTTCGGGGCTCGGATTTGATTTGCGCTTCGTTTCCGGGGGTTCGCGCTTCGCGCTCACCCCCGGCTATTGTCTTGCGCCCCTTCGGGGCGGACGCTTTCGCCCGAACGCGAGCCCGAGCGCGAGCGCGAGCCCGGGCCCGCGCCCGAGCCCGAGCCCGGCTTTTCCAGGCCGCGCCCCATGCTATCCTTTTGCCTGCGGTACGGAATCCCGATTCCGGCGCCGGCGTTGGACGTAGCGATGTACTTTCAGATTCCTGTTTCGACGACGCGAACGCGAACGACGGACATGACGTCCGCCGCTCCCTGTCCGTAGTCCGTCCCCCGAATCGACCGGAACGAAGACAGGGCGCCCCCCCTGTCTTTTTTGTTGTGCGCATTGGAGATCAGCCATGAACATCCATCTGCCGGACGGCTCGAGCCGCGAAGTCCCCCAGGGAGCCACCATCGCCGAGGTCGCCGCGTCGATCGGCCCGCGCCTCGCGAAGGACGCGATCGCCGGAAAGATCGACGGCAAGGTCGTCGACGTCTACGTGCCGGTTCCGCGAGGGCGCGACCGTCGAGATCGTGACCGCCGAAGTCCGAGCGAAGGGCTCGACGTCATCCGCCACTCGACCGCGCATCTGATGGCGAACGCCGTCCAGGAGCTCTTTCCCGGGACTCAGGTCACCATCGGGCCGGTGATCGAGAACGGCTTCTTCTACGACTTCGCGACCGACCGGCCGTTCACCGACGAGGACCTGGCGCGGATCGAAGAGAAGATGGCGGAGATCGCGAAGCGGGATCATCCCGATCCGCCGCGAGGAGTGGGACCGCGACGAGGCGATCGCCCAATTCGAGTAGATCGGCGAGAAGTACAAGGCCGAGATCATTCGGGACATCCCGCCGGGATGAGAAGCTCTCCGATCTACCGCCAGGGCGACTGGAAGGATCTCTGCCGCGGTCCGCACGTCCCGTCGACCGGCAAGCTCGGCGTCTTCAAGCTCCTCTCGGTCGCGGGCGCCTACTGGCGCGGCGACGAGCGGAACGCGATGCTCCAGCGGATCTACGGCACCGCCTGGGCCGACAAGAAGGATCTCGAGGCGCATCTCAAGCGCCTCGAGGAGGCCCGCGCGCGCGATCACCGGAAGCTCGGCGAGGAGCTCGAGCTCTTCATGTTCTCGCAGTTCGCGCCGGCGATGCCGATCTTCCTGCCGAAAGGGCGCGGTCATCTACAACGAGCTGATCGACTTCGTCCGCGAGTACTACCGGCGCGACGGGTACGTCGAGGTCGTCACTCCGCTCATCTGGGACACCGAGATCTTCCACATCTCGGGGCACTACGAGAACTACAAGGACGGGATGTTCTTCTCGGAAGTCGACGAGAAGGAGTACGGCGTGAAGCCGATGAACTGCCCCGGCCACACCCAGATCTATCGCGGCGACCCGCCACTCCTATCGCGACCTGCCGATCCGGATGGCCGACTTCGCGCGACTCCACCGCTACGAGCGGTCGGGCGTGACCCACGGGCTCGCGCGCGTCCGCTCCTTCTCGCAGGACGACGCGCACCTGTTCGTCACCCCCGATCAGATCGTGGCGGAGAGTCGATCGCGAGATCCGGCTGATCAACGAGATGTACACGGTCTTCGGCTTCTCCGACGTGAAGATCGCCCTGTCGACCCGGCCGGAGAAGTCGATCGGAAACGCCGAGATGTGGAAGGCGGCGGAGGAAGCGCTGGAGAGCGCGCTGCGGCGGAACGGGCTCGAGTATCACACTCAATCCGGGCGAGGGAGCGTTCTACGGTCCGAAGCTCGAGTTCCAGGTGAGCGACGCGATCGGCCGGCCGTGGCAGCTCGGTACCGTCCAGCTCGATTACGCCCTCCCGGAGCGGTTCAAGCTCACCTATATCGGCGCCGACAACGCGGAGCACCGTCCCGTGATGATCCACCGCGCAATTCTCGGATCGATCGAGCGGTTCTTCGGGATTCATGGTCGAGCACTTCGCCGGCGCGTTTCCGCTGTGGCTCGCGCCGGTCCAGGCGATCGTTCTGCCGCTTTCGGAGAAGTTCGTCGAGTACGGGCGGCAGGTGGAGGCGAAGCTGAAGGCTGCGGGCCTCCGCGCGGCGATCGACGAGTCGCAACGAGAAGCTCGGGGCGAAGATCCGCACCGCGCAGCTCCAGAAGGTCCCGTTCATGCTCGTCGTCGGCGAGAAGGAAGCGCTGAGCGGCGAGGTGAGCGTCCGGAAGCGGACCGGCGGGGATCAGGGAGCCATGGGGATCGACGGGTTCCTCGATCGGGCCCGCGCGCTGATTGCGGCGCGCTCCTTGACTTTGGAGTCGCCGATTCCGTAGATTGAGCAGCCGATTCAGAAGTCCCCACAGAGGATGCAACGATCCGAGTGACCCAGTGACGCGCAGATGATCCGATGAAGGCTGCCCCGGCAGCCGCTGCCGGACTGCGCGCCGCCGTCACTCGTTTTCATTTCAGGAGGAAACACACATTTACGGACCACGCCGTTTCATGCGCCGCCCGCCGCGGCTTCCCGAGGCCGAAAACCGGATCAACGAGCTGATCCGCGTCCCCGAAGTCCGGCTCATCGACGACGAAGGCAACCAGGTCGGCGTCGTGCCGATCGAGCAGGCCCGCACCATGGCGCGCGAGAAGGAGCTCGACCTGGTCGAGATCGCCCCCGGCGGCCAAGCCGCCCGTCTGCAAGATCATGGATTACGGGAAGTACCTCTTCCAGCAGAAGAAGAAGCAGAGCGAGGCGAAAAAGAAGCAGAAAGTCATCGTCGTCAAGGAGGTGCAGTTCCGCCCCCGGATCGACGAGCACGACTTCAATTTCAAGAAGAACAACGTCATCCGCTTCCTCGAGGACGGGGACAAGGTCAAGGCGATCGTCCGGTTCCGCGGGCGCGAGATGGCGCACCAGGAGCTCGGCCGGGCGGTCCTCGAGCGGCTGCTCGACGGAAGTGAAGGAAATCGGCGCGGCCGGAGACGCAATTCCGACCTCCAGGGCAACAGGATGATCATCGTTCTGGCGCCGGCCAAGTGATGCCGGTCCAGGAGTCTAGGGTCTGGGAGTCCAGGAGTCGGTCCATGAGTCTGAGAGTCGGAGTTGCACTCGTCACTCGGGCTCCCAGACCGACGCCCGGACTCCTAGACTCCTAGACCCCAAGACGCCTAGACATGGGAATTTAGGCCCGACCCTCCGGGGTTCGTAGGCTGACTGTCGAGGGACACCTATGCCTAAGATGAAAACGCAAGAGGCGCCGCCAAGCGGTTCAAGAAGACCGGGACCGGAAAAATCCGCCGCCACCATGCCTTCCATTCGCACATCCTGACCAAGAAGGGGCCCGGCCGAAAGCGTCACCTGGCCGAGAGCGTCGAGGTCTCGAAAGCGAACGAGAAGACCGTCGGACGGATGCTCCCGTACCTCTGATCGGATCACGGGAAGACGGGCGGGCCCCGAGCCCGCCTCGACGAGCGCGTCCGGGTGGCAATCCCACTGCCTCCTGACCCGGCCGCTCCGAACTGAAAGGAACGAGGAGGAAACATGCCGAGAGTAAAACGCGGCCCCAAAAGAAAGAACCGCCGTGTCAAGATCCTGAAGCTCGCCAAGGGCTATTACGGAATGAAGTCGCGCGGCCACCGCATCGCGAGCCAGCAGGTCGAGAAGGGGCTCGACTCCGCCTTCGCGGGCCGGAAAGACCGGAAGGGCGATTTCCGCAAGCTCTGGATCACCCGCATCAACGCCGCTGCTCGCCTCAACGGGATGTCAGCTATTCGCAGCTCATCGCCGGCCTGAAGCTGAGCGGCTCGCCGCTCGACCGGAAGGTGCTCGCCGACATCGCGGTCCGCGACGCGGCCGGGTTCACGGCCATCGCCGAGAGCGCGAAGAAGGCGCTCGCGAACCAGCCGCGCGCGTAGCGTGTAGGGACCGCCTGCGGCGGTCCGTTTTCGTTCGCCATTTGGAAGGGCGGCCTCACGGCCGCCCTTTTCCTTTTGCGAATGTAGGGGCGCCCTGCGGGCGCCCGGAATCTGGATCCGCGGAGATCTGAAGTCCGGGCGGCCGCAGGCCGCCCCTACGGTTCACATAGCGAGCGGCGCAGCCGCTCGCTATGTGAACTGCCCCAGAACCCGCAGGTCGTTCTCGAACAGCACGCGGATGTTCGGGATCCCGAACTTGAGCATCGCGACCCGGTCGATGCCCAGGCCGAAGGCGAACCCGCTCCATTCTTCCGGGTCGATTCCGCAGTTGCGAAGCACCTGCGGGTGGATCATCCCGCAGCCGAGGATCTCCATCCATCCGGTTTGAGAGCAGGTGCCGCATCCGTCGCCGCCGCAGAACGCGCAGGAGATATCGACTTCCGCCGACGGCTCCGTGAACGGGAAGTAGCTCGGCCGGAAGCGCACCTTCCGGTCGGGGGAGAAGATCTTCCCGAGGAAGTGCTCGAGCGTGCCGCGGAGGTGCCCGAAATGAACGCCGCGGTCGACATAGAAGCCTTCGATCTGATGGAACATCGGCGAGCGGCGGAGGGTGATCTCGTCGCGGCGATAGACGCGCCCGGGGGCGATTACGCGGAGAGGCGGCCGCCGCGACTCCATCACGCGGATCTGCACGTTCGACGAGTGGGTTCGCAGCAGAAGGTCCGGGCCGAGGTAGAGCGTGTCCTGGGTGTCGCGCGCCGGATGCTCGGGGGCGAAGTTCAGCGCCCCGAAGTTGTACCAGTCGCTCTCGACTTCCGGCCCCGGCTCGACCGAGTAGCCCATCTCGCGGAAGATCGTTTCGATTTCCCGTCGCGCGATCGTGGTCGGATGGAGGTGCCCGAGTTGCGGCCTGCGGGCCGGCAGCGTGACGTCGACGACCTCGAGCCGCTCCTTGCGGGACGACTCTTCCCCCTTCAGGCGCTCGAGTTTTTCTCTGAGCTCGCTCTCGAGCGAATCACGGAGGCGGTTGAGCGCTTCCCCTGTCTCCTTTTTTCGGTCGGCCGGGACGCCCTTCAGCTCCGAGAACAGCGCGGGAACGATCCCGCCTTTCCGGCCGAAGTAACGGACGCGGATCTCGTCGACGGCCGCCGCGGTGGAGGCGTCTCCGAGAGAGGCTCGGAACTCGGATTCGATCTGGGGGATGCGGTCGATCATGGGCGTGGGAGATAAGAGCAAAGTAGCGAGGGAGACGTAGGCAGGGGAAAAGGTTCACTGAAACGGCGGAGCGGAGGCTCGCGAGGCAAGGGCGGCGGCCGCTTCCCCCTGACTCCTTCTCCTTGCCTACCTCACAACAGATTCCGCAATTCCTTCCCCGGCTTGAACCGGATGGTATTTCCGGGCGGAATCCGGACCTCGACTCCCGTCTTCGGGTTGCGGCCGATCCCTTTCTTCCGCTGCTTGACCTGGAAGACGCCGAATCCGCGGAGCTCGATGCGCTGCCCGGTGGCGAGCGCGCGGCGGAGACCGTCGATGACCGTATCGACGGCCTGCGCGGCTTTGACGCGCGAAATATCCGTCGACTCCGCGACTTTGTTGACGATATCAGCCTTGATCATCGAGCCCTCCGAGCATGGCGGATTATAGGAGGAGGGGAGGCTCGGGGTCAATTAAACCTCTGATGAGACGCAAGTTGGGGTCGCGAGCCCCTCTCTGATGGAATCCTCACTCTCGACGGCCCGAATCGATCGGTGGCTCAAGCACGCCTGCGTGGTCCGCCACCGCGCCGAGGCGACCGAGGCCTGCAAAGGCGGGCTGGTCAAGATCAACGGGCGGAGGGTGAAGCCTTCGGCCGACGTCCGCACGGGCGACATGGTCGAGCTCACCGAGCCCCGCTACCGGAAGCTCGTCGTCCTCGGCGTGCCGCCGAAGCAGGCGTCAAAGGAGGAAGCGCGCCTGCTCTATCGCGACGAGACGCCCGAGGCGCCGCCCGAGGAGGTCGCGATCCGGATCGCGATGCGCGAGGAGGGGGCGGGCCGGCCGACGAAGAAGGAGCGGCGCGAGATCGAACGGTGGAAGAGAGGCTGACCCCAGACCTCAGACCTGAGACCTGAGACGCCAGACAACCAGACGCTCGAGTTCACCCATGCGCGACGATCAACCTGGAACGGAGATCTGAGTCCGGCTGCGCGCAGGCTGGCTTACGGCGGAGGTCTGGGGTCTGAGGCCTGAGGTCTGGGGTCTGAGGCCTGGGGTCTGGGGCCTGGGGCCTGGGGTCTGGGGTCTGGGGTCCCGTCACGCGTTCACGTACTTCCTGAAGTCCACGTTCGCGATCAGGCCGATCGCGATCATGAACATTATCGTCGAGGATCCGCCGTACGAGATGAGCGGGAGCGGGATTCCGGTCGTCGGGAGCAGGCCGATTTGCATCGCCACGTTGATGATGATGTGGAAGATGAAAAATGAGATGAGCGCGATGACGAGGAACGTTCCGGATCGGTCGCGCGACTGCTTGGCGATCATGAACGCCTGGAGGCTCAGGAACAGGTAGAGCGCGAGGACGACGGCGACGCCGACGAACCCCCACTCCTCCCCGATGACCGCGAATATGAAGTCCGTGTGTTTCTCAGGGAGATATTCGAGCTTCGCCTGCGTCCCCTCCCTGAATCCCTTGCCGAACAGGCCTCCCGATCCGATGGCGATCTTCGCCTGGGTGACCTGGTAGCCGGAACCGAGAGGATCGCGCTCCGGATTGAGAAAGATGAAGACGCGTTCCTTCTGGTACGGCTTGAGGAAGAAGAACCAGGCCGACGGTAGCAGGATCGCGAGGATGAGCAGGGCGACGACCCAGTATCGAAGCCGGATGCCGCCGAAGAACATCGCCGCGGCGATGAGCGGGAAGAAGCTCGCCGCCGTGCCGAAGTCGGGCTGGATGATGATCAGGACGAGCGGCCCGCCGATGATCAGGCTGACCATCATGAACGAACGGAAGTTGAGGAACGCGCTGTCGTTCGACTCGAAGAACTTCGCGAGCACGAGCGCGGTGAAGATCTTCATGAACTCGGAGGGCTGGAACTGGAAGCCGCCGAGGTGGATCCACGAGTTGACGTTCGCCGTGACCTTACCCCAGACGAGCAGGTAGAGGAGCAGGGCCATACCGACCCCGTACAGGATCATCGAGATGTCGAGATAGACGTGGTAGTCCATCGCGATGAAGACGATCATCAGCGCGATGCCGATGAGCGCCCACAGGATCTGGCGCTGCCAGTAGGGGAAGCCGGTGAACCAGGTCGCGCTGTAGACGGCGAGGCAGCCGATCGCGGCGAGCACGATCGCGGTCCCGATGAAGTTGAGATCGAGACGGGAGACGGTCCTCGAGGGGAAGGAGTGAACTACCGTGGTGCCTCGCGCGAGCATCGTCGTCTACCGCGCGCGGGTCGGCTCGCCCGGGCGGGGAAGGTCCCCTGCTCTCAGTTTCTGCAGCGTTTCGGGGTTCGACAGATCGATCGTGTTGAGGTCGAGCTCGGAGCCGAATTTCGCGGCGTACAGGTCCTTGGCCAAAGGCGCCGCGTCCGAGCCGCCGTGTCCGCCGTGCTCGACGAACACCACCACGACCATCTGCGGGTCGTCGCGCGGCGCGAACGAGGCGAACCATGCGTGGTCCATGTACTTGAAGGGGAGCTTTTGCTTCCAGCCCGACTGAGCCACGACCTGCACCGTGCCCGTCTTTCCGCAGACGTCCAACCCCTCGATCCGCGCGTTGCCGCCCGTCCCTCCCGCCTCGTTGACGACGCTCCACAGCCCCTGCCGCATCGAGGCGAGCGCGTCTTTCGTGAGGTGGACCTCCGTGAGCGTCAGCGGCTCGACGACCTGACGGGACACCATCTTCTCGTCCCGCAACTCGATGACTTCCTTGAGCACGTGCGGCCGCATCACCTTCCCGCCGCTGGCGATCGCCGCCATCATGTTCGCGGTCTGCAGAGGCGTCACGACGAGCGGTCCCTGGCCGATCGCCACCGAAATGGTCTCGGACGGGTACCACTTCCGTTTCTGGACCTCCCGGGCCCACTTCTCCGAGGGGACGAGGCCCCGGGTCTCTCCTTCGAGGTCGATCTTCGTGAGCTCGCCGAAGGTGAGCTTGTGCGCGTACTCGGCGATCTTGTCCACGCCGAGCCGCGCCCCGACGTTGTAGAAGTAGATGTCGCACGAGACCTTGATCGCCCGCGACCAGTTGACCGCGCCGTGCCCTTCCGGCTTCCAGCAGCGGAATCGGCGCCCGAAGAACGCCTGGCTCCCGCCGCAGTGGAAGCTGGTCGAGGGGGTGATCACGCCGTACTCCATTCCCGCCATTCCCATGACGATCTTGAAGACGGAGCCCGGAGAGTAGCCCCCTTTGATGGCGCGGTTGACCTCGAGCTTGAATGGATTGGAGAGGATCGTCTTCCAGACGTCGGGCGCGAAGCGGCGCGAATAGACGTTGGGGTTGTAAGCGGGCGAGGACACCATCGCCAGCACGTCCCCGTTCCGGGGGTCGAGGGCCACGGCGGCGCCGACCAATTGGTTGTCCGTGAAGTATTGCTCTGCGCGGCGCTGGAGGTCGAAGTCGATCGTGAGCTTGACGTTCCTGCCCGGGATCGGGTCCCGCCGCGCCGCCGGGTACTCCGACAGAGTCCGGCCGTGCGTGTCGACGACTTCGAAGCGCGCGCCGTCGATTCCGCGCAGGAACTTGTCGTAGACGAGCTCCACGCCCTTCTTGCCGACCAGATCGCCCAGCTTGAGCGAGGGGTCCTCGCTTCATGTCCTTCTCGGTGGCCTCGCCCATGTAGCCGAGCACGTGGGCCGCCATCGTGCCGTAGCGGTAGTTCCGCCGCTGCACCGGCTCGATGCGGATCGCGGGGAACTGCATCTGGTGGCTTTCGACCTCGGCGACCTGCCCCATCGTGAGGTCTTCCGCGAGAGGCATCGGCTGATTGGTCGCGACCTTCGACTCGGCGATGCGCCGCTCGAGCTCCGGAATGGGAATCGCGAGCGTCTCGGAGAGGAACTCGAGCAGCTTGGCCCGGTGCGTCGAATCGCTCTTCTCCATCTGGCGCAGATCCGGGCGCATGAGCATCAGCTGATAGGCCGGCTGGTTGTCGACCAGGATCTTGCCGTTGCGATCGAGGATCAGGCCCCGCTTGGCCCGGATCGGGACGTCGCGCAGGGCGTTCGACTCGGAGAGCTCGCGGAACCGGTCCGCCTGAACGGCCTGCACGTACCAGAACGACCCCGCGAGGAAGAAGAACACCACGACCACGCCCCACATGAGGATGTTGATCCGCAGCTGCGTGGTCTTGGTCTCGTCTCGGTAGATGCGCATGGGTCAGGTCTCCGTCGCCTCGGCCGCCTCAGTGCGTGGCGGGACGGCGAAGCGCTTCCAGCGGCTCCTCCCGGAGGAACAGCGTGAGCAACTGGTAGAGGAGCATCCCGAAGAGGGACGTCAGGATCATCTTGATCAGGACCCCTTCCTCGAAGAGCTCTACGGTCTGAGGGGTGAGGATCACGAACAGGACGTAGATGACGACCTCGTTGACGATGACGGAGCCGGCGAGCGCGAGCCCGAACGCGAGCGTTCCCCGCAGGACCAGCCGCGAGGCGACGTAGGCCGCCAGGTAGCCGATCACGGTGAACGAGAACGCGTGCATCCCGAAGATGGCCCCGGAGAACGCGTCGTCGACGAGCCCTGCGATGACCCCCGCCACGATCGTCCCGAACAGGTTCCCTCCCATCGCGTAGTAGACGACGAGGATGACGTAGGGGTTGAAGAACGCGAGGGCGTTCGGAAAGAAGCTGTTCAGGAGCGAGTGGAGCGTGAGAGCGATCACCAGCCCGATCAGAAACCGAAGCCATCTCACGGCTCGTACCTCGCGACCGGAGGAGGGATCTTGCGCGTGTGGAGAATGAGGACCTCTTCGATGCTCCCGAAGTCGACGGCCGGCTGGACCTCGATGCTCTGGAACAGGTCCGAGCCCTCGTCGACGCGCACGACGCGGCCGACGACGATTCCCTTCGGGAAGACGCCGTCGATGCCCGCGGTGAGGATCGCGTCGCCCACGGCGACGTCCGTCAGTGTTCGGAATGTAGTCGAGGCGGAGCAGGCCGCGTTCGGACCCGCGGACCACGCCCTGCCGGCGGGTCCGCTCGACGAGAACGCCGACCGAGAAGCCCTTGTCGACGAGCACCTGGATCTTCGCCAGGTCGTGGGTGGTGAGGACGACGCGACCGACGAGGCCGGAGGGGTGAACGACGACGTCGTTGACCTCGACGCCGTGGTCCGATCCCCGGTCGATCACGGCGGATTTGAAGCGCCCGGCGGTGTCGAGCATGATGATCTCGCCCAGGATCGTCGGCATCGTGTACTGCTCGGAGTAGGAGAGGATCGACCGCATCCGCGAGAGGTCGCCGCTCGAGCGCCGGAGCGTGAGGTTGTCGGTGGTCAGCTCCGCGACCTTCCGCCGGAGCATCACGTTCTCGGCGACCTCGCGCCTCATGTCGAGATACCCGTGATAGACGTCGAGGACTCTCTGGCCGATGTCGTTGACGGTGCGGGGGACCGGAGAGAAGAGCGTCATCACGCTCCGCTCGAAGAGCGTGCGGGTCTCGCCCACGACGCGCGTGCGCTGGCTCGTGCTCATGAGCAGGAAGAGCACAGCCAGCACGATCACGAAGAGCAGGGTGGGGCGGCGTTCGACGGCGACTTGCATCGTGACAGTGGTTCGGAGCGACCGGGTTTCCCGCGCGGGCGGGAGCGCGTTCGTGCGGAGCGTCTTTTGCGATCCTCGGGCCAACCGTCGGGCCCGCGGCGGGGCTATTCGATCGAGATCTTCCGGAGCAGGTTGAAGTCGGTGAGCATCTGCCCGGTGCCGAGCGCGACGCAGGCCAGCGGATCCTCGGCGAGCGTGACCGGCAGGCCCGTCTCCTCGCGGAGGCGCTTGTCGAGGTTCTTGAGCATCGACCCGCCGCCCGCGATGATGATCCCCTTGTCCATGATGTCGGCCGAGAGCTCGGGCGGGGTCCGCTCGAGAGCGACGCGCACCGCCTCGACGATCGTGGCGACGGTCTCGGCGAGCGCTTCGCGGATCTCCTCGTCCGTGACGATGAGCGTCTTCGGAACGCCCTCGACCAGGTCGCGCCCCTTGATCTCCATCGTCATCTCGTCGTCGAGCGGGAACGCGGAGCCGATCTCCATCTTGATCTGCTCGGCGGTTCGCTCGCCGATCAGCAGGTTGTACTTGCGCTTGATGTACTGGATGATCGCTTCGTCCATCTCGTTGCCGGCGACGCGCACCGAGCGGGAGTAGACGATCCCGGCCAGCGAGATCACGGCGACGTCGGTCGTGCCCGCCGCCGATGTCGACGATCATGTTTCCGGTCGGCTCGGTGATCGGGAGCCCCGCGCCGATCGCGGCGGCCATCGCCTGCTCGATCAGGTACACCTCGGTCGCGCCGGCGCGCAGCGCCGAGTCCTTGACCGCGCGCTTCTCGACCTGCGTGATCTCGGACGGAACCGAGATCACGATCCGCGGCTTCACCAGGAAGCGAGCGGCCGTGCGCCTTCTTGATGAAGTAGTCGAGCATCTTCTCGGTGACCTCGAAGTCGGCGATCACGCCGTCCTTCATCGGGTCGGATCGCGACGATGTTGCCCGGCGTGCGCCCGAGCATCTCTTTCGCTTCCTTGCCGACCGCCTCGACCTTGCCCGTGATCTTGTTGACGGCGACGATCGACGGCTCGCCGCACGACGATGCCCTTGTTCTTCGCGTAGACGAGCGTGTTCGCCGTTCCGAGATCGATCGCGAGATCGTTCGAGAACATCGAGAGAAGTGATTTCACGGCCATGGAGTCGTAGTCCTAATCCTCGTTTGTGATGTGCCGCGGCGACGAGCGCTCGCGGGTGCAAAAGACCTGCCCTCGGATGGGGCCCAAACGCGCAGCCGCGCCCCCCCGGCACGACGGCCGCGCACCGCGACCCACCTCATTCTTCGACGTAGACGTTTTCGCGCTGAACGGTCTGATTCGCCGACGGGTCGACGGCGCGGATGATCACGGTGTTCCAGCCCACCTTGCTGAAGCTGACGAGTTTCTTGAACGAGCCGTCCGACTCGACCCCCAGCTCCTCGTCGTTGAGGAACACCGACGCCCCCGGTTCCACCTTTCCCTCGAACAGATAGTACTGCCCTCCGATGCGGAACGGGCGCTTGAGCTCGAGCTGCGGAGGGGTCTTATCGACCATCCCCGAGCCGGAGGCGCTCCCCCCACCGACCATACGGAAACGGCGGAAGGGGGAAAACGGCCCGCGCCGCCCCCCCGCGTCGATCGACGCGACCCTCCAGTAAAACGCTCCCTCGTCGCTCACGCGCGTGCTCGCCGTCTCGGCGGGCCGGCGCGCATCGATCTCGAGAGAGGAGAAGAGACGCGATCGGGACACCTGGAGCTGGTACGAGGCGGCGCGAGGCTCGTCCTCCCATACCAGGTCCACCGTTCGCCCGGGAGAGGCCTGAAAGACCTGGTTTTCCGTCGGGTTGAGGAGCGCGGGGGGAGGCAGGATATCCCGCACCGAGCCGAGAGCGCCGCTTCCGCTCGCTTCGACCTGCTGGCCGGCGGCGAGCTCGACGCCCGCCCCGCCGCCCGACGGGGCGACCGCCGCGGATCCCCGCAGCGTCGTGATCGCCGTCTCCTTGCGAGGGCTCACGCCGACCTGCGTGGTGGACTCCGAGGAGACGACGACCTGGCTTCCGGGGGTCCGCACCGTCGAGCTGTCGTCCGCCGTGTTCACCTGGAGCGAGCCGACCTGCATTTGCACGGTGTCCTGCTTGCGGCTCGTCGCCGGGTCGACCGTCGCGTAGATTTCCAGAAGGGCGTTCGAGCTGATCGTATAGATCGAGCCGTTGAAAAAGATGAGCTCGGCCGACCCGTCCTCTCCCGTCCTCACCCAGTCTCCATTCACGAGGGGGTCGCGCGCGTTCGCGTTCCGCCACTGCCCGGAGGACCCCTTCTGGATCTGGACGTCGCCTTCGATCGTGAGGAACTTCGCGTCGAAGTGCGACTCGCCGGGGATGCGCGCGAGAGCCATCGTCGCCAATCCCGCGGCCTCGAGTGCCGCCGTCTCGGCGGCGCTCCAGTTGCCCCCCGCGAAGTTGCGCTTCGCCTCGTCGAGGCTCGCGCGGCCGCGGTCGAAGTCCTCGCGCACGGAGGCGAGATCGTCGACCGAGGCGAGCTGATTGATCGATGAGTTCGCTTCGCGGATGGCGCGGCGCGCGCGATCGCGCGGATTCTGTCCGCCGAACCACCACCATGCCGCACCGCCGATGAGGAGGAGGGCCAAGAGGGCCAGCCCCACCTTCTTGAGGCGATCGATGGAGATGAGGTACCAGTCGATGTCGGCGCTGGAGCTGGCTTTACGGTTCATTTTGGTCGCGGCCAGGCGTTGCGGAATACGCGAGCAGGGGGACAAGCGTTTATAGCACAGCGATTTCGGAGCGGCAACGCTCCGGTTGCCCCCGTGCTGCGGTTTCCGCTAGACTGCCGCTCCCTCGCGGTCCGTGCAACTTCCGCCAGCCCGAGAAAAAACCGGTTCCACATCGCGGGTCGTCCGGCGGCCCGCCGGAGGGTTTTCCCCATGCTCAAGGTGATGCGCGACAGCTTCAAGCACCTGAAGTGGATTCTGCTGCTGATCGTGGCGGCGTTCGTGATCATGGTCTTCGCCCAGTGGGGCGCGGGCGGCACTTCGGGGGCCGTGAGCAACGTCTCGTTCGTCGCGCGAGTGAACGGAGACGTCATCGGCGTGCGCGAGTACTCGCGCAGCATGTATTACACCGAAAAGCAGTACGAGCAGGCCTATGGAACCGCGCTCACGCCGGAGATGCGCGATCAGCTCGGCCTCACGCAGCTCGTTCTGAACAGCCTCATCGACCAGAAGCTGCTCTTGCAGGAAGCCGAGCGCCTGAACCTGGACGCGACTCCGCAGGAAGTCCGCGACTACATCCTCAAGATGCCGATCCTCAACCCCGAGGGCACCTTCGTCGGTGAGGAGCTCTATCAGCGCTACGTCACCGGAAACCTCGGGTACCCCTCGACCGCGGCGTTCGAAGACGACATCGAGCAGGAGATCACGCTCTCGAAGATCAACAGCGCGCTGCTGAGCGCGGTCGTCATCCCCCCGGCCCGCGCCGAGCAGGAGTTCCGGCGCCGGAACGAGAACGCGTCCATCCGCTACGTGCTGTTGCCGACGGATCGCACGCTCCCCACGACCCAGGTCGCGCCGGCCGAAGTGGAGCAGCACTACCGGGAGAACACCTCGCGCTACACGCACCCCGAACAGCGGAACGTGAACTACCTGCTGGCGGACATGGCGCGCGTCCGCGCGCAGATCACGATCCCCGAAGCGGAGCTCCGCGCGCGCTACGAAGGGACGAAGGCCACGTATCGCCAGCCGGAGCAGGTCAAGGCGCAGCACATCCTCGTCTCGGTGGAGGCGACCGCCGCGCCCGAGCAGGACGCGGCCGCGCGCGCGAAGGCGGAGGAAGCGCTGCAGAAGGCGAAGAGCGGCTCGGACTTCGCCGAGCTCGTGCGGCAGTACTCGGATGAGCCGGGAGCGGCCGAGCGCGCCGGCGACCTGGGGTTCTTCGGGCGCGGGCAGATGGTCCCCGAGTTCGAGAAGGCCGTGTTCGCGATGCAGCCGGGCCAGATCAGCGACCTGGTTCGGACGAATTTCGGATACCACATCATCAAAGTGAACGAACGGCGGGCCGAGTCGGTCCGTACCTTCGAGGAAGTGCGGCCGGAGATCGAAGCGCGGCTCGCAGAGGATCGCGCGAAGACGCAGGCCCGCGAGGCGATCGCGTCCGCGCGAACCCGCCTCGAGCAGCTCAAGCCCGTCACGCCCGAGAAGATGGAGTCGGTCACCGGGCAGCTCGTGACCTACAACGCCGGCGGGTGGTTCGGGAAGACCGAAGCGGTCCCCGGCCTCGGACGCGCCCCCTCGATCAACGACTGGTCGTTCGGCGCGGTGGCGGTGGGTGAGACCAGCAACGTCCTCGAGACGCAGCGCGGGCCGGCGAATCGCTTACCTGGTCGGCGAGCGCCCGGCCGGCGTCTACCCGCTCGAAGAGATCCGCGCGCGGGTCGAAAACGATGCGAAGCTCGCCAAAGCCCGCGAAGCGGCGAAAAAGCAGCTCGCCGGGATGTACGCTTCGCTCCGATCGGTCGACGCAGTCGCTTCCACGCTCGGAGTCGCCCCGCAGGACGCCTCCGTGAACAGGACGACGACGGTCAGCGGCCTGACGGGGTGGTCGGAAGATCTCGTCGACGCCGCGATGTCCGCGAAGCAGGGAGAGACGGTCGGGCCGATCGTGGTCGACGAGGGCGCGGTGCTCCTGACCGTCGTCGAGCCGGCGCGGTTCGATCCTTCGGCGTTCGCGGCGCAGAAGGAAGGGCTCATCGAGTCGCTGCGCCAGACCGAGTTCCGGAGCCTCCGCGCCTCCCTCATCGCCAAGCTGCGCGAGAACGCGGAGATCGCGATCAACCAGGAGCTGCTGCAGAGCCAGAGCGGCTCGGCCGCCGGAATGTAGGGGCGACCGCGTGCCGATCGAGATCGTGCCCCGATGGGTCGAACCGGCCATCCGCGTGCTGATGATGCCGCGGGACACGAACGCTCAGGGGACGATCTTCGGCGGCGTCATCCTCTCGTACATCGACCAGGCCGGCGCGATCGAAGCACGCCGGCAGGGGTGCGGGCGGATGGTCACCGTGGCCATGGACAAGATCGTCTTCCACCAGCCCGTGCAGGTGGGCGACCTGGTCACGTTCTGGACCGAGACGAAACGGATCGGAACGACCTCCGTCACGGCGCACGTCACGGTGGAGGCGACTCGCGCGACCGACCCGTCGACGAAAGTCACCGTGACCGAGGCGGACGTCGTCTACGTGAACATCGACATGGACGGCAGGCCGCAGCCGATCGTGCGCGAGGAGTGCGCGGGGAAGTAGGAAGTAGGAAGGCCCCTCCCCGTTGCGCCCCCGTCATCCTGAGGAGCGCGCAGCGCGACGAAGGATCTCAAAATGCCGATCCGCGTATTTTGTGATCCTTCGCTGCGCTCGGGATGACCGCGGCCTTTCCTCCCAACTCGCTACTCCCAACTGCCGTCCTACTGCCTACTTCCATACTTCCTACTTTCTACTTCTTTTTCTCCTTCATCGTTTCCCGCGCGGCGCGCAGCTTCTCGAGCCGCTCTGCGATCGCGGCTTCCGCCCCGATCTTCTTCGGCTGATAGAAGCGCCGGCCGGCGAGCGACTCGGGCAGGCAGTCCATCGGCGCGGTCTGCTCCTCGAAGTCGTGCGCGTACTCATACCCTTTCCCGTAACCGAGGTCCTTCATCAGGGACGTCGGGGCATTGCGGATCCAGAGGGGAACGGGGGGGACATCGCCTTCTCTCACTTCCCGGCGCGCATCGCCGTACGCCATGTAGACCGCGTTGGACTTGGGCGCCTGCGCGAGATAGATCGCCAGCTCGGCGAGGACGACGCCCGCCTCCGGCATGCCGATGAAGTGAACGGCGTCCTTGGCGGCGACCGCGAGCTGCAGGGCGGCGGGGTCGGCCAGGCCGATGTCCTCCGCGGCGGCGCGCACCAGGCGCCTGGCGATGTAGAGCGGGTCTTCGCCCCCTTCGAGCATCCGGACCAGCCAGTAGATGGTCGCGTCGGCGTCTCCGTTCCGGAGCGACTTATGGAGGGCCGAGATGATGTTGTAGTGCTCGTCTCCCGACTTGTCGTAGACGAGCGAGCGCTGGTGGAGGATCTCCTTCGCCTTCTCGAGATCGATCGGGTTCTCTTCGGGGCGCGCGGTCTCGGTGATGAGCTGCGACGCTGTTGAGCGCCTGGCGCGCGTCGCCGCCCGAGATCGAGGCGATGAACTCCACGACCTCTCCGGTCAGCTCGATTCCCGTCGCCCGGACGCGCTCGTGGCCGAGGGCGCGGCGGAGAATCGTCAGGATCTGATCGTGCTCCAGCCGCGGCAGGACCACGACCTTCGACCGGGAGAGGAGCGCCGAGTTGATCTCGAACGAGGGGTTCTCCGTGGTCGCGCCGATCAGGACGATGTCTCCCGCTTCGACGAAGGGGAGAAACGCGTCCTGCTGCGCCTTGTTGAAGCGATGGATCTCGTCGATGAAGATGATCGTCTTCTCGCCGCGGAGCTCGCGCGCCTTCTTCGCCGACTCCATCAGCTCGCGAATCTCCTTGATGCCCGCGCTCGTGGCGGAGAAGGTGACGAACCTCGCCTTCGTGGTCGCCGCGATGATCCGGGCGAGGGTGGTCTTCCCCGAACCGGGCGGTCCCCAGAAGATGAGGGACGGAAAGCGGTCGCTCGCGATCGCGTTGCGAAGGAACTTCCCCTCGCCGATCAGATCCTCGAGCCCGACGATCTCCTCGAGCCGCTCCGGCCGGAGCAGCTCCGCGAGCGGAGCGCCCTGACGTCTCCGGGGACCGCGCGGAGGATCGACGTCGAAGAGGGTGCCGCTCATCGCCCTGACGAAGGGGCGCGCGTCGCGCGCGCGTCCGCGGCTAGAAGCGAGAAGTCCAGGTTCCCGCCCGAGACGACCGCGACGACGTTCCCGCCGCCCCGCAGCTTCCCTTTCAGGAGCGCTGCCACCGCCAGGCACCCGGTCGGCTCCATCACCAGCTTCGTGCGCGACATCGCGTAACGGAGCGAATCGAGGAGCTCCTCGTCGTCCACCGTCACGATGTCCTCGACCCGGCGGCGGATGATCTCGAAGTTCCTCTCCCCGATCGAGAGCGTCCGGGCTCCGTCGGCGATCGTATCGGGAGGGTCGATCCGCACGATCGTTCCGCTCCGGAACGACCGCTGCCCGTCGTTGCCCGCGGCAGGCTCGACTCCGTAGATCTTCACCGTCGCCTTCATCGACGTCGCCGCGAGCGCGATCCCCGAGAGCAGACCCCCGCCCCCGAGCGGCACGACGATCGCCTCGACCTCGGGCCAGTCCCGCAGGATCTCGAGCCCGACCGTTCCCGCTCCCGCGATGATGTGCTCGTGGTCGAAGGGAGGGATCACGGTCGCGCCCGTCTCCTCCGCGATCCTGCGCGCGACGTCGCCGCGGGTCGATTCGTTGACTCCCGCCTGCACGACCGTCGCTCCGTAGCCCTTCGTCGCCTCCACCTTGGCGGCCACCGCCCGCTCCGGCATCACGATCGTCGCGGGCATCCCGAGCATCCTCGCCGCGAGGGCGACACCCTGCGCGTGGTTGCCGGAGGAGAAGGCCACGACCCCGCGCGCGCGGTCCTCGGGGGGGATCTGCATCAGCGCGTTGAGCGCGCCGCGGATCTTGAAGGCTCCCGCGCGCTGCAGGTTCTCGCACTTGAGGCGGACGGAGGCGCCGGCGATTTCCGATATCGATCGGTTTGGAAGGAGGGGCGTCGGACTCAGCCTCTCGTAGATCCGTTCCGCGGCTGCTTCGACGTCGGCGAGAGAAAGGGGAAGGCGAGGTTCCGCGGTGGCCACGGGCCGGAAGTATAACCGCGGCGCGTCGGGGGAGGCCTCCGACGCCCCAAATGTCGGCAGGCCCCGGACTTATTTGACTTCGGTTCGGAGCCCGGAGTATCGTAATCCAGCGATTTTTATCGAGCCACGGTCACAATGGGTTGGAGGTGTGGGTTATGTGGAGACGGTTAGTCCGCGGCTTGGCGTTTGGCAGCCTTTGCTCTCTCCTTGTCCCGGCAGCCTTCGCGCAGAGTTTCCTCGGCGTGCTGGAGCGCCCTCTCGAAGGAGAGACCGTTTCCGGCGTCGTCCTGGTGCGCGGTTACGCCCTGGACGATAAGGAAGTCTCGAAGATCGAGCTCTACGTCGACGACGTCTTCCAGCACGAATTGCGCAAGGATCTCGCGCGGATCGATGTCATCCAGGCGTACCCCGACTGGGGAGGGATTCACACGAAAGCGCCGGGATTCGAGACCGGGTTCCTCGCGAGCCGGTTCTCGAGCGGGCCGCACACGGTTCACGTGGTCGTCCACCGGAGCAACGGGACGTCCGACACCATCGGCCGGCGCGTGATCGAGGTCGACAACACGATCAACCAGGCGCCGTTCGGATTCATCGATCTGCCGCAGTACGGGGTGACGCACGACGCGAGCGGCTCCTTTCCGGTGACCGGATGGGCCACCGACACCGACGGCGTCAAGAAGGTCGACGTCCTCATCGATGGGCTCGTCATGCAGCCGGCGATCTACGGTGATGCCCGCCCGGACGTGGCCGCATTCTTCCCGGACTTCAAGGCGATCATGTACAGCGCCTTCGTCGCGAATCTCGACACGACGCGGCTCGCCGACGGCATTCACCAGCTCACGGTTCGCGTGACGGACACCCAGGGGCTCTCGCGCACGATCGGCGAGCGGACCCTCCAGGTGTTCAATTCCGAGGCGAATCTCCGGCCGTTCGGGTACATCGACGAGCCGCTCAAGGACGCCGAGCTGTACGGGACGGCCTGCGCGGTCGCTCCCACGTGTCATGTTTCGCCCTGCATTCCCGTCGACCTGACACGCCACATCACCCCGGTCCGCGGATGGGCGCTCGACCTCGGCACGCGGGATAACCCCGGCCGGGTCGCGTATGCCGAGCTCCTCGTCGACGGCGTCAAGTGGCTCTCCACCGACGACTGCCGTTTCGACAGCACGGTCGGGGCGTACGTGAATTGCTACGGCTATCCCCGTTTCGACGTCGCCACGTATTACCCGAACTATCCCGATGCGGTCCGCTCCGGGTTCGGCTTCACCCTCGACGTGGGAACGCTTCTCGCGCTCGGTGTCCCGCCGGGGAGCCACAACATCAAGGTCCGCGTCGGCGATCAGGAGCAGACGTTCTCGACGCTTCCCAATCCGGGGGGCGTGAACGTCTTCTTCACCTGCGCACCCGGAGCGGCCAACTTCGCGGCGTTCGGCTACATCGAGTTCCCGCACCGGGAGGACCTCATCGGGCAGACGGTGACCTTCTGGGGCTGGGCCCTCGATGAGAACGGCGTCCGCAGCGTCGATATCTTCGTCGACGGGCAGTACATGGGACCGGCCGCATACGGGTTCGCCCGTCCCGACGTCCAGTCCGTGTTCCCCTACATCCAGAACTCGGCGCAGTCCGGCTGGTCGTACACGATCAACACGGTCCAACTGGCGAACTCGAAGCACCGCCTGACCGTGCAGGTGACCGACGCGCGCGGAAGCACGACGATCATCGGATCGCAGGACTTCTACGTCGACAACTGATCCCTTCGGCATCGAACGAACAGGAAAAGCCCGGCGCCGCCGGGCTTTTCTTTTCCTCGTGGCAGTTCGCACGGTTCCTGCTTTGAGCTTCGGGGTTCCGTGTAAGATCGCGGCGACTCGACCGAGGGCAGACGGATGATCTCAGCGCGCCGCGGGGCGCTTTTCATGAACCCGGCATCGGGAACGGCGGACCGCGAGCGGGCCGGACAGATCAGGGCAGCAGCTTCCGAGGCGGGCCTCCAGGTCTTCACACTCGAGAAGGGGCTGGACGTGCACGCGGAGGTCCGGCAGAAGGTCGAGCGGGGAGAGAAGCTCTTCGTCGCAGCCGGCGGGGACGGCACCGTCCACACCGTGACCCAGGCGCTCATCGGCACAGACGGTGAGCTGGCGGTCCTGCCGGTCGGCACGTGGAACCATTTCGCGCGGGACATCGGGGTGCCCCTGGACTGGCGGGAGGCGCTCGAGGTGGCGCTCACCGGAACGATCGCCCAGATCGACGTCGGCCGGGTCAACGACCGATTCTTCGTCAACAACCTCTCGCTCGGTTTCTACCCCGAGCTCGTCCAGCACCGGGAGAAATACCGTCACTTCGGCAAATGGCGGGCCTACCTGCACGCGATTTCGGCGGCGATGAAGAAGTTTCCGAGGGTGGTGCTCGCGGTCGAGGCGCCGCAGCTGTTCGAGACGATCAAGACGCATGTCTTCATGGTGTCGGTGAACGCCTACGATCTGGGGCAGCCGTCCGTCCGCGGCTCGACCGAACGCCCGCGGCTCTCGATTTTCCGCTCCGTCAAGCACATTTACGCCCAGATCGTTGACGACACCACCGGCAAGACCCTTCTGGCCGTCAACTCCGACCAAAAAGAACCGGCCCTCAAGCATGGGGGCAACAAGGCCGCGGCCGCCGTCATCGGCAAACTCATCGCCAGCAAAGCCCTCGCCAAGGGCATCACCCAGATCGCTTTCGACCGCAGCGGCTACAAATACCACGGCCGCGTCAAGGCTCTCGCCGACGCCGCCCGCGAAGCAGGACTGAAATTCTAAGGCACGGCTAGTATCAGGCACTCGGGCTACTTAGGCACTAAGGGAATACTTATGGCAGATCGTGATTTCGACAATGAAGAACGTGGCGTGGAATCGGCCACCATCGGCGTGTTCCGCTCGGCCAAGGTGGTCAAGGGCGGCAAAAACTTTGCCTTCGAAGCCCTTGTTGCCGCCGGCGACAAGCAGGGATCCATCGGGATGGTTACGGCAAGGCGAAAGAAGTTCCTGCGGCCGTCGAAAAGGCCACCAAGGACGCCCGTCGCCGGATGGTCCGTGGTCGCTGAACGGCGCACACGATTCCCCAGAAGTCACGGGAAAATTCGGCGCCAGCAAAATCCCGACTCGTTCCCGCACGCCCTGGCACCGGGATTAAGGCCGGACGCTTCGTCCGCCCCGTACTCGAACTTGTCGGCATTCGTGACATGTGCACCAAAGCCTTCGGCAGCACTAACAAGAAAAACCTCTCCAAGGCCGCGCCAACGGCCCTGATGAGCCTGCGAACCAAGGAAACCATTAACGAACAGCGCGGCACGTCGCTGTGATGAATTGTGGTCAGTGGCCAGTGGTCAGTGGTCAGTGTCCTGAAAATGTGCCCGGCATTCAAAGCAAAGTTTGTTCTGACCGCTGACAACTGACCACTGGAGTCTCGTCATGATGATCCATGAAATTACCGCCCAGGCTGGCAAGCATAAACGCCGCATTCGCGTCGGCCGCGGCGAATCCTCCGGCCATGGGAAAACCTCCGGACGCGGCACCAAAGGCTCCGGGCCACGCACCGGCGGGGAAATCCCTTTCGGTACCAAGGGGGGCAATATGCCCCTGTTCCGTCGCCTGCCCAAACGTGGCTTTAATAACAATGCGTTCCGCCAACGATTCAATATTGTGAACGTCGGCGACCTCGAAGTTCACTTTGACGCCGGCAGCACTGTGGATGCATCGGCCCTGATTTCCAAAGGCCTCGTCCGTGATGAACGCTTCCCCGTGAAAATCCTGGGCGACGGCACTCTCTCTAAAAAGTTGACGGTGGTGGCCGGAAAATTCACCAAACAGGCCGCCGACAAAATCACCAAGGCCGGTGGAACCATGCAGGCCCTTGAACTGGACCGAAACAAGTCCAAGGTTAACCCCAAGAATGGCCGGTTAAGAGGCAGAACCCGCGCCCAAGGGTAAGGGCAAATAAGCCATGACCGTTTGACCGCGCCTATGATCCCCATTTATTAGGGCGCGGCCGCCGGACATGGAACGTACAGTGCGGCTCGGCCGAGCGGGAAGTTCGATTAAGACTTCCCGGGCTGCCAGTCCTAATTCAAGAGGGTTCCTTGTTCCAGAAACTCTTCAACGTCTTTCGCATCCCAGACCTGCGGAACAAGCTGTTTTTTACGCTTGGCCCTGCTGTGCGTTTACCGCATCGGCTTCTACGTCCCGCTGCCCGGCGTCAACGCCCCCCATCTCCGTGAAATTTGGCCACACAAGGCACGGACAAGGAATCCTTTTTCGCTCAAATGTCCAATTTCTTCTCCGTCTTCTCCGGCGGCGATCTGTCGCCAGGGCACGCATGTTTGGCCTGGGCATCATGCCCTATATCTCCGCCTCCATCATTCTTCAGCTTCTGGGCACCGTTATGCCCGCTCTGGAAAAACTCCGCAAGGAAGGCGAACCGGGCATGGCAAAATCAACGAATGGACCCGCTATCTCACCGTCGGCGTTTGCGTCTTCCAGGCCGTGCTATATTACGACACTTCAGTTCGTCCACTGGCTCGGCTAACCTCTATGAACTCGCTAAACCTGAAGGCGGCGGCTATCACTTCTACTTCCTCATTCTTTCCGTGGTCGCCTTGACCGCCGGTTCCGTGTTCCTTATGTGGCTCGGAGAACAGATTGAGCAGTTCGGAATCGGCAACGGCATCTCCCTGATCATTACCGCCGGCATCGTTGCCCGCATGCCCGATGCCGTCAATATCCTCATCCAAGGCTGCGTTTCCCAAGCCACGAAGAACGCCGGCAGGGAAGGGGGAAACCTGGCCTATCTCCAAGGAATGCTCGGCGATATTTTCAACGTCTCCTCCGGTGGACGAGTCAACATCTTTCACCTGCTGTTTCTGGCCGCCTGTTTTGTGTTTGTGGTTGGGGCGGCCATTTTACTCACGCAGGCACAACGCCGCATTCCCGTCCAGCAGGCTAAGAATATTCGCGGTCGCCGCGTTTACGGCGGAGCCAAGCAATACCTTCCGCTTCGCGTCAATCATTCGGGCGTCATGCCCATCATCTTCGCCAGTACGCTGATTTCGCTGCCGATCATAGGTTTCCAGGGCCTGCCGAATGGGCCGGTCGCGGCGGCAGCAACATCTGGTCGAATTCGATCCGCAGCGGCCAACCTTTTGCCAATGGCGGATATGTCTACGAAACCTCCTACTGCGTCATGATCTTTTTCTTCTACTTCTGGAACACCGTACAATTCCAACCCAAGGAAATGGCCAATCAGCTCCGCGATTACGGTTCGTTCATCCCGGGCCTGCGTCCAGGCAACGCACGGCCGACTATCTCGAAAACGTTATGTCCCGCATCACCTATGTCGGGGCGGCCTTCCTTTGCGTCATTGCCGTCATCCCCTCGGTGATCAGCGCGTTGCTGCTCAACAATGCTCTGGGCGATATCGAACAAGGCTCAGCAGGTCACCCAGTTCCTGGGCGGCACGGGCCTTCTGATCGTCATCTCCGTGATGCTCGATTTCATGAACCGCATCGAAGCCAACCTTGTAATGCGTAACTACAGCGGCTTCTTGGATGATGAGGGCGAAGGCCCCACCAAAATCAAACGCGCAGAAAACCCCTGAAGGACGCGGACCGGCATGATGCGTGCCTTCGCCTCCGGCGAAGGAACCATGGTAGTTGTTAGTAGTTCGTGGTTAGTTTAATTCGCAATAGCATCTATTCTCTTTAGCAACAGCTCCTAAAACTAACAACCAGCAACTAACCATTAATTATTGACGTAATAATGAAGATAGCACTTAAATCCCGGCGTGAACTGGAATTAATGCGTCCGGCCGGGCGGGATGGTTCACCGTGCTCGGCACGCGGCCCGCGAAATGGCCCGTCCCGGGATGACAACACTTGAATTAGATCGCATTGTCTACGATACTTACACGTCTGCCGGCGGGCAGGGGCTGTTCAAATGGTATCCGACGTATGAGCCTGGCAAGGGCTTTCCGGGGAATACCTGCATCAGCGTCAACGACGAAGTCGTCCATGGGATCCCGGGGGACCGGGTGCTCAAGGAAGGCGACATCGTGAGCGTGGATTGCGGCATCCGTCTGGGCGGATACTGCGGCGATGCGGCGATCACGATCGCCGATCGGCAAGATCGCCCCGGAAGCCGCAGCGGCTCTGCGAGATCACCGCAGGAGACGCTGGCGCTGGCGATCACGCGAGATCCGCCCCGGCCGTCGATGGTCGGACGTCGCCGCGAAGATGCAGGAGCATGTCGAGAAGAACGGCATGTCCTGCGTGCGGGAGTTTGTCGGGCATGGCATCGGCACCCGCATGCACGAAGACCCGAAGGTGCCCGAACTTCGTTTCCGACGAGTTCCGGAAACGGGGTGATTTTTATTTGCAGCCGGGAATGACCCTGGCGGTGGAGCCGATGGTGATCCTGGGCGGCCGGAAGTGGTGGTCCTGGACGACGGCTGGACGGTGGTGACCAAGGACAACACGCCGGCGGCGCATTATGAGCACACGATCGCGGTGACCGCGACGGGCGCCGATGTGCTGACGGATGGACGATAGACAAGGAGTTTTAAGTGGTCAAGTCGTTAATGGTTAATTGGACCGCGAGGTCCCGTCTCACTGACAACTGACCACTTGACCACTGACCACTGAGGAACGATGCCCAAGGAAGATGCATTACGGGTGGAAGCGACGGTGCTGAGTCGCTGCCCAACGCGATGTTCCGCGTGAAGCTGGAGAACGGCAGCAACCACGTGATGATTGCCCACGTGTCGGGCAAGATGCGGATGAACTTCATCCGGATCCTGCCCGGCGACAAGGTGACGGTGGAGATGAGCCCGTACGACCTGGCCCGGGGCGGATTGTGATGAGGAATTAGAGGGTGAGGTGGCCCACGTGACTCCCGCGACGAGGCTGAAATGAATTGTATTTGCCGCGGCTTGCCGAGCTGCTGACGTTAAACAAGAACCCAAACCTAATCGGCAGTCAAAAGCGGAGAAGTCAGCAGATTGGAACAGGGAGTGATCATGAAGGTTCGTTCGTCCGTGAAGCGTATCTGTGAGCACTGCAAGATCGTCCGCCGCAACGGCGTGTTGCGCGTGATCTGCAAGGCCAACCCGCGCCACAAGCAGCGGCAAGGATAAGCTGGTAACTGGTCTGAATCGGTCATGTTCAGCTCGACTCTCAGTACCAATGAGGACTTTTCACATTTTTGGCCGGATGCACGAAACCGGGATTTTCCCGCTTACGCGATTCCGGTCGCTAACAAGGAGTTCCCCATGCCCCGTATCGCAGGTGTCGACATTCCCCTCGACAAGCCGATCCGGATCAGCCTGCGCTACATCTACGGCATCGGCCCGGCCAATGCCATGGCAGATCCTGAAGGAAGCCGACATCGATCCGACGAGAAGTCGCGCGACCTCACCGAAGACGAGCTCGGCCGGATCGTCGGCATCATCGACCGCAGCCTACCTGGTCGAAGGCGCCCTGCGCCGGCAGATCCAGCAGAACATCCCGCGGCTCAAGGACATCGGCTGCTACCGCGGCAGCCGGCACCGCCGCAGCCTGCCGGTCCGCGGCCAGCGCACGCGGTCCAACGCCCGCACCCGCAAGGGCCCGCGAAGACCGTCGCCGGCAAGAAGGGCGTGAAGGAACTGCACGGCAAGTGAATGGTCGAGTGTCAGATGGTAGTCGGCCAGACGGCGCCGATTCCGGCAACCGACACTGATCACTGGCTACTCGCACGATTCATCCGGGTCAGGACTAGCGGCACGTTGTCGTGCTGCCGAATCCGTGAAGCAGCCCACTACAGAAAGGAATCTCCACATGGCCAAAGCCGGCAAGAAGAAGATCCGCAAGAACGTCGTCAAGGGCATCGCCCACATCAAGGCGACTTCAACAACACGATGGTGACCATCACCGACACCAACGGCGAGACGCTCGCCTGGGCGTCGGCCGGCACCGTCGGCTTCAAGGGCGCCCGCAAGAGCACGCCCTTCGCCGCCGGCCGGGCCGCCGAAAACTGCGCCGCCAAGGCCAAGAAGCACGGCATGCAGGAGGTCGAAGTGAGGGTCAAGGGCCCCGGCGCCGGCCGCGAGCAGGCCATCACCGCCCTGCAGAACAGCGGCCTGAAGATCACGGCATCGAGGACAACACCCCGCTGCCCCACAACGGCTGCCGTCCGCCCAAGAAGCGCCGCGTGTAAACGAAGTCGTCAGTGATTCAGGCTGCATGAGTCCTGAGTGACGACCGAGGCACTGGCCACACATGACATCTGGATCACTGCAACTGCAAGACTATTTCCGCCCCCGTGACAGATGCTCTTGTGGGCGGTAATCCGCGGGCGAATCATTCGGAAGGAGATACTCATGAGAATTCGTTGGCGTGGACTGGAACTGCCCACCCGGGTCGATCCGCGACGAGCAGCGTCTCGACCGACACCTACGGCAAGTTCATCGCCGAGCCCTTCGAGCGCGGCTTCGGCACCACGGTCGGCAACAGCCTGCGCCGCATCCTGCTGTCGCTCCCTGGAAGGCGCGGCCGCCGATCCGGTCAAGATCACCGGCGCCGAGCACGAGTTCTCCAGCCTCACGGCGTGATGGAGGATGTCACCGACATCATCCTCAACATCAAGAGCCTGATCGTGAAGCTCGACGCCGACGAGCCCAAGACGCATGCACGCTGCACGGCAAGAAGGCCCGGCGCGGTCACCGCCGGCATGATCGAGGCCGACCCCGCCATCACCGTCATCAACAAGGACCTGGTGCTGGCGACGCTGACCGAGCGACGTCGCCGTTCGACATGAGCTCGAGGTCCGCAAGGGCCGCGGCTACGTCACCGCCGCCGAGAACATCAGCGCAGCCGAGGAGCAGGAGATCGGCCTGATCCCGGTCGACGCGATCTACTCGCCGGTGACCCGCGTGCGCTACAAGCACCGAGGACACCCGCGTCGGCCAGAAGACCAACTACGACCGCCTGATCCTGGAGATCTGGACCAACGGCACGATCACGCCGGAGATGGCGCTGGTCGAGGCCGCCAAGATCCTCCGCAAGCACCTCAACCCGTTCGTGCAGTACTTCGAGCTGGGCGACAACCTGGATGCCGAGCTGCCGGACAGCGACGTGGTCGCGACGCCGCAGATGGACGAGGAGCTGCAGAGAAGCTGAACATGCCGATCGCACGATGGACCTGTCCGTCCGGGCCAACAACTGCCTGGAGTCGGCCAAGATCCAGACCGTCGGCGAGCTGGTGAAGATGACCGAAGCCGACCTGCTGAAGGTCCGCAGCTTCGGCAAGACCGCCTGCGCGAAGTCAAGCGCAAGCTGGAGGACATGGGCCTGTCCCTGGGCATGACCATCGGCGGCCGCGGCGGCCGAAGCCCCGGCGGCCCAGTAACGAGCCGTCAGTGGCCAGTGGTCCAGCGGTCATGTCACGAGCCCTGAGCGGATCCTGCCCTGACCGCTGACCACTGACCACTAACTCAAAAGGTGCACTATGCGTCACAGAGTAGTCGGGCGTCGGCTTGTCGGTCACGCCGTCTCATCGCAAGGCCATTCTGCGGAACCTGGCCCAGTCGCTGATTGAGCACGGGCAGATCAAGACCACCCTGCCGAAGGCCAAGGAACTGGTGCGGTTCGTCGAGCAGCTGATCACGCTGGCCCAGAAGGGCACGCTGCACGCCCGCCGGCTGGTGATCTCGCGCCTGCAATGACCGCTTCATGGCCGATCCGAACGACCAGCGAAATGCTTGCCGACGATACCGTCGTGCAGAAGCTCTTCAAGGACGTCGGTCCGCACTTCAAGGACCGCAACGGCGGCTACACCCGCATCGTCAAGACGTCGCGAATGGCGCATCGGCGATGCCGGCGACTGGGTGATCGTGCAGCTGGTCGGCATCGGCAAGGTGCAGACCCGCAAGCCCAAGAGAAGAAAAGGCCGCCGCCAAATAACCCTTGGCCGCCGTTTTCCGACGGTCTGTTCACCAGGCCATGCCGACTTTCAGAAAATAACCAGGCCCGCGAACCTCTCCGGTTCGCGGGCCTTTCTCTTTATGCGGCCTGTCGGCCATTGTGATTTCGCGAGCAGTATGGCAGCAAACGCGGGAATAACGAATAGTAATCCGGAATGCTCATTTGCTCTTGACCACAACCGTATCGTTTGCTTCCAGGTAGATGTCTGCGGTTTTTCCAAGCCGCTGGACTACAGACCCCTCACAACCCCTCAGAAACGGCGGCGTAGGGGGCCTAAATGGGCCTACCAGCCCGCAGGGTCGATGGGCTTTTACGCTCAAAATCGCACTGGAGCGCACCACACCGCACGGTCTGATTGTTCTTGGGGTCAAGGGGTCGCGAGTTCAAATCTCGCCAGCCCGACTATGTATAGACCTAGTCGAACGCTGAATTATCGAAGTAATTGTCCTTCAAGATCGTCTTTGCTTTTGACCACTTATCACGAAGGGGCGTCGCTGAGCCGAGTCAGGGCCTCCCGCGACCCTGGAGCGGAACGCCGGCGGAGAGCACCAGCGAGGCAGCGGAGTGCCGCACTGTGTGAAAACCGACCGAGACTGGCCGCCCCACGGGCTGGGCATACCGAGAGAGCGCAGCGACGTGGCAGGCTCAGCGGGTTGTACCCTGCCGGAATGGATGGCGTGCACGACATGGGCGGCATGCACGGCTTCGGCCCAGTCGTCGTCGAGGGCGGCGATGAGGTCTTCCATGAGGCTTGGGAGCCGCGCGTGTTCGCGCTCTCCCATCTCAGCAACGTGTGCGGTCTTGTCGGCGGCCCAGGCGGGCGTGCGGTACAGGAGTCGATGCACGCGGCGCACTACCTGGAGGCGTCCTATTACGAGCGCTGGCTGTGGAGCATGGAGCGCCAGTTGGAGGCCAAGGGCACGATCGCGCCCGGTGAGGTGGAGGGGATGATGGCACGGCTGGGCGTGAGCGAGGTGGCAGCGACGGCCGTCGACCCCGAGCTGGCTGCCGAGGCGGTTGCGCAACTACGCGAGGGGTCGCTGGCGATGGGCATCGCGGCTAACCCCCGCTTCGCCCGCGGCGATCGCGTCCGGGTGCGCCGCATGCACCCGGACGGGCATACGCGTTGCCCGCGCTACGTACGCGGGGCGGTCGGCGTCGTCGAGCGGGTCCAAGGCACCGACCGGCTCCCGGACAGAGCAGAATACGGGCTGCCGACCGAGCCAGAGCCGGTGTACGCCGTCGCATTCGCGTCTCATGACCTGTGGGGCGAGAGCGACGAACCGCCCTGGACGGTGCTCCTCGACCTGTTCCACACCTACCTGGAGCCCGCATGAGCGACGTGCACGACACGATGACGGCGGCCACCACCACGAGCGTCCCGCATCGCCGATCGAGCTGCGTGCCCGCGCGCTTGAGGCCTTGCTCGTCGAGAGAGGTCTTGTCTCAACTGATGCCATCGACGCGGTGATCGAGCTGTACGAGAACGAGGTCGGGCCGCAGAACGGCGCGAAGGTCGTGGCTCGCGCTTGGGTTGAGCCGGCCTACCGCGAACGCCTACTAGCCGACGGCGCTGCCGCCATCGCAGAGCTCGGCTTCGGCGGCGCGGAAGGCAACACAATGGTCGTCGTCCCGAATGGGCCCGGCGTACACAACGCCGTCGTCTGCACGCTCTGCTCGTGCTATCCGTGGCCGGTGCTTGGGCTGCCGCCGAGCTGGTACAAGAGCGCGCCATATCGCGCCCGCATGGTCTCCGAGCCGCACGCCGTGCTGCGCGAGTTCGGCCTCGAGCTGCCCGCCAAGACCACGATCCGGGTCTGGGACTCGACCGCCGAAGTGCGCTACCTGGTGCTCCCCGAGCGCCCCTCCGGCACCGAGGGCTGGGACGAGGAGGAGCTGGCCACGATCGTGACACGCGACGCGATGATCGGCGTCGCAGTGCCCGTCGCCCAGAAAACGCCGGCATGAGTGCAGCCGCCGCTCTCGCCGACGTCGACGAAGCGCTAGGTGTAGCTGCGCCGCTGCCGCGCTCGAACGGCGAACTGGTCTTCGAGGAGGTCTGGCAGGGCCGCGCACTCGGCCTGGGCGTCGTCGTACTCGAACGCACAGGCGCGCCGTGGAGCGAATTCCGTGACCATCTTGTGGCGGCGATCGCGGCACACGAGCAATGCCCGGCGAGTCAGCGGCGAGTGCCTACTACACGGCCTGGCTCGACGCGATCGAGGTGCTGCTCGCGGCGCGCGACCTGACCTAGGCCGTGGCTCCGCCCAGCGGCACCTTTCTGACCACCTTTGTCACGAGAGGGCGTCGCTGAGCCGAGTCAACGCATCCCGCGAAACGTGTGGGCTGACGTGCCCATAGGTGTCTCCGGTGATCGCGACGCTGGCTGGCCGAAGATCTCAAAGACGACCTTGAGGTCCGCAAGGCGCTCGGCAAGCAGATGGGCAAGCCCAGGGAGGGCGAACCTGCGCCGATGCCGCTTGCCGATGCCGATGCCGCTTGCCGACGCCGAGGTTGTTGCGGGCGCCCGTGCTGCGCTCAAGCGGAACTCACAGCGGTGATCGGCGTCGCGGCACTCGTCGTGATCATCTGATGTGGTGGCGAAGCCCTTCTAGGGACGGCCGCGTCACACAAGCCGGTACAGCTGGCGGGCGCCATGGAGCCCCTTCAGCTCGAACGAACCGGCGTCCTCAAAGCGCAGCTCTGAGCCGTCGACGAGGTCCATCACGGTCGCCGAAACGAGGATCTCGCCGGGGCCCGCGACAGACATGATCCGCGCCGCGGTATGAACGGCGATGCCGCGCACGTCGTCATGGGTGACCTGGACTTCGCCGCTGTGAACGCCGGCCCTGATCTCAAGGTCAAGTGATCGGCTTGCCTCGCGGATCGCGACCGCGCCCCGGACCGCGCGCTCGGAGCCATCGAATTGCGCCAGGACGCCGTCGCCGGTCGTCTTGACGAGGCGCCCGCGATAGCGGTCGACCGCGTTCTCAGCCTTCCGGTTGTGGTCGCCGACGAGGTGCCGCCAGCGCTCCGCTCCCACCTCGGCCGCGCGCCGCGTCGAGTCAACGATGTCCGTCAGCAAGATCGACGCGAGGCGGCGTTCATCCGGGGCATCGAGGCTCTTGCCGTACGTCCGCATCGCCTCGAAGTCGATCGAGACCCACGGCTCGTCGCCGACGACCCAGGCGTCGTGGCCGGGCGGGATCTCGAAGACGTCGCCGGGGTTGATCTCGAGCTCCGCCCCGTCCGGCATCTGGACCCGCAGGACGCCCGACGTCGTGACGCCGAGATGGTGGTACTGGCAGGAGTCGGTGCCCGCGATGGGCTTGACGTCGACCGACCAGCGCCAGCCGGGCTCGTAGACCATCCGGCCGACGACGGTGTCATCGAGCTCGACCACCTCGACCCGCCCGTGCGGGAACGTTCGAACGTCGGACGGCTCGGAGAACCGGCGGCGCTGGAGGCGCATGGCCGAACCCTACACTCCAGCCAGTGCGGATCGCTGACGTACGCGAGCGCATGGCCTCGGCGGGCCCGTGGCGTTGGCCGCTGCGCTCGAGCAGTCGAACGTCCTGTGGGTCGATCTCGAAGTCGCGCGCCGGGGTGCCAACGCCGGGAACGCGAACCTGCGCACGCGCACATGCCCGGCGGATAGATATCACGCCAGTGCAGGGCTAGCGCCTCGCCGCGCGGCGTTGGCGTCTTGGTTCGCGGAGCAGTTTGGCTTGTCTCCGGCCGCCCGGGTCCGGGTCGAGGTGGATCGTTCGGCGGGTTATTGGGTCGGGTGATGATCACAACCCGTTCGCTCAAAGGCGTCGCTACCCGCGACGCCCCGCGGTTGGCCGCTCCGGCGAAAGGGGATTTGCGGGAATAAGCGACTTAGGTCCTGATTTCATCAGGGCTTTAGTCCCGAATTTCAGGGTGGTGTGTGCGCGATACTGCGGAGATGAGGCCGCTCAGGTGCCTGCTTCACCTGCACGTTTGGCACACGTACCACAACGACGAGGGCCAGAGGTACCAGCTCTGCACGCGCTGCGGCGCTTATCGGGAGAAATACACCCTGACCGACTACAGGGCTGGCCCGTCCTCGTAGCTATCTCGAACATACGTTCGATAGGCTTTGGCATGTCCACCAAAGACCAGTCGGTCTCCTCCGCTTGCACGGCACCGCCATACGGTACGCCGTCGAGAAGGCACGCTCAGCGACCGGCAAACGAATGGCTTGCGGCAAGCTTGCTGCCGGCCGGCCACCTGGACCATTACGTTCCGGTGCGAACCGGCTGGTAGGCCTCGTACCGCTCTAGCCAGAGTGCTCGGACCTGCGGCGGATGGGCATCTTGTACGCAGAACTCGTTGCCTTCCGGATCGGCCATCACGACCCAGGTCTTGTTGTTGCCTTGGCCAACATCGACGCGGGTGGCTCCCAGCCCTTCTAGGCGGGCAACCTCCGTGAGCTGGTGCTCGGGACGCAGGTCGAGATGCAGGCGATTCTTGCTCGTCTTGGGCTCAGGCACGTTGATGAACAACAGGTCGGCCACCACGCAGTCTTCGCGACTACCTTCGGGTGGCTCGACAACCCACTCAGGATCTTCGTCTTGGCTGATCACCCAATCCAGTGCCTCTGCCCAGAACCTGGCCAGTCGTCCGGGATACTGGGAATCGACGATCAAGGCACCGATACGCAGTCCCATGGCATCACCGTAGGCAATGCGACCGCAGTCGTCGACAGGTTTGGCTGGGCAGATCATCTGCCGGGCGTCGGCAAGACTGCGCTCGTCCAGCACGCGGCGGCCGGAGCCAGGCCGCAGACGTTGCTGGGTGGAGTATGCCTCCCATTGCGGTCGATCAGTGTGCCGTTGCTTCTGCTACGAGCCGAGCCCGGATCCGGTGTGGAAGTCAAGTCCCCGGTCTTCGTTCTCGTGGTCGCTCGGGTGCGTTGTGCTGGCGGCCCAGCTGGCCAGCAGGGTTAGGGCGTCCTGGGTGGGTGACCCGGGCTCGGCGGTGTAGGTGAGGAGGCTCTGGCTGAGATCGGCAGCCAGCGGGAAGGACTCGTATGGCAGGTCGAGGTCTCCGACGACCGGGTGGTGGATCAGCTTGACGCCGGTGGTGTGGATTTGGACGTCGTGGGCGGCCCATCGGCCCCGGAACTCGTCGCTGCGGGTAGACAGCTCACCGATCAGGTCGGAGAGGCGCCGGTCGTATGGGTGGCGTCCGGCCTCGGCGCGCAGGATGGCGACGGTGTCGTTGGCGGCCTTGTTCCAGTCGCGGAAGAACTCGGTGGCGTGCGGGTCGAGGAAGACGAACCGGGCGTTGTTGGCTGGCCTGACCGGGTCGGCGTAGACCGGCGAGAACAGCGCGAACCCCAGCTGGTTGGCGGTCACGATGTCGAGGCGTGCGTTGAGGACGAGGGCGGGCGTGCCGATCATGGAGTCGAGGACGCGTTGCACCGTGGGCCGGACCCGCTCAGGGGCTGCCCGGCGGGGTGCGCGGGTGGTGCCGGCGGCGCGGATCAGATCGACCAGATGGGTCCGCTCGGCCTCGTCCAGCTGCAGTGCGCGAGCGATGCCGTCGATGACGCTCTCGGAGATGCCGGTGGCGTTGCCGCGCTCGAGCTTGGTGTAGTACTGGCTCGAGATGCCGGCCAGGAGGGCGACCTCGTCGCGGCGCAGGCCCGAGACCCGTCGACGCTCTCCGCCGTAGGCGGGCAGACCCGCCTGCTCGGGGCTGATCCTGGCCCGTCTCGTGGTCAGAAACGTCTGGATCTCCCCGCGAACGCCGCTGCGGGCCTCGCTCGGGATGCCGTCGCTGGTGTCACGATCGCTGCTCCCACCTGCCATGCCGTCCACCCTACGAGCGGTTGGATGCGGCTGAGGGTCCCTGTCAGTAGCCCCATCATCAGGGGCTCCCACCAACCCGAACGCGGTGGTTGGGTAGTCAGAGCCCGGCCGAATGTGGCCGCCGCCACACGAAGATCAACTGAGACTCAGGTACGAGTAAGCCAAAGGATGAGAATGAACCCTGTCTATGACTTCACCGGTCAGGTCGCCCTGGTCACCGGCGCCAGCTCGGGCATCGGGCTGGCCGCCGCGCAGGCGTTCGCCGAGGCGGGCGCCGCTGTCGTGCTCGCCGACATCAACACCGACGCCCTCGACACCGCGACCGCTGGGCTGACCGCCGCCGGCCGCCAGGCGATCGGCGTCACCTGCGACGTGGCGGACGAGGCGCAGGCCGCCGCCATGGTCGAGCACACCGTCGCTACCTATGGTCGGTTGGACATGGCGTTCAACAACGCCGGTGTCGTCGGCTTCACCGGCGACCTCGCCGAGGAGACGGCCGAGAGCTTCGACCGACGTGACGGCGATCAACCTGCGCGGCATCTGGACCTGCATGAAACACGAGCTGCGCCAGATGCGGACGCAAGGAACCGGGGCCATCGTGAACTGTTCCTCGCTCGGCGGTCTGGTCGGCCAGGCGGGCCGGGCCACCTACCACGCAACCAAGCACGGCGTGATCGGGCTGACCAAGAGCGCCGCGATGGACTATGCGCCGCTCGGCATCCGCATCAACGCCGTCTGCCCGGGCGTGATCGACACCCCCATGTCCTCGGACATGATCGAGAACCAGCCCGACGCGATGAAGGAAATCATGCGCGACCAGCCGATCGGCCGACCGGGCCGACCCGACGAGGTCGCCGCGGCAGCACTGTGGCTGTTCAGCCCTGCCGCCAGCCTCGTGCTCGGCGTGGCCCTCCCGGTGGACGGCGGCTTCACGGCGCACTGAGTCGGCCTGGCCCTGTTCGATGCTGCCAGGGACGAATTGAAGGAGTTGAGATCTGGACCGAGGATGAGGCCGACTACCACGGTCAGCTCGTGAATACCGACCACGCTCTCGCGGTCGGGTTCGTGGTCAGACCATGCGGAGCGCGACTGCGAGCCCACGACGTCGTGGCGGATAACCAACGGATCTCGTCACAGGCAGATCACGGCCGGCTCAGACAGTGCCATTGCTTCCACACTGCGAGGGATCCGTTGAGGTAGAGGTCCCTGTCAGTAGCCCCATCATCAGGGGCTCCCACAGGCGGCAGACGCGTGGTTCTGTAGCAGTGCACCACCGATAAGGCGGTGCCTGACGACCTGTGGGCCAAGCAGAAGGAGTGCACCAGCATGACTGAGAAGAAGGTTTGGCTCGTCACCGGCGCCGGCCGCGGCATGGGCGTCGACATCGCCAAGGCCGCCCTGGCCGCCGGCCACGCGGTCGTCGCCACCGGCCGCAACCCCGAGAAGGTCAGCTCGGCGCTCGGAGCGCACGACGACCTGCTGGTCGTCAAGCTCGACGTCACCGACCCGGCCAGCGCCGAGGCCGCCGTCCAGGCCGCCGTCGACCGGTTCGGCCGCATCGACGTGCTGGTCAACAACGCCGGCAACTTCTACGCCGGGTTCTTCGAGGAGATCAGCCCCGAGGACTTCCGGGCGCAGATCGAGACCACCCTGTTCGGCCCGGTCAACGTCACCCGCGCCGTCCTGCCGGTCATGCGCGCCCAGCGCTCCGGCCTGGTCGTCACGATCTCCTCGACCGCCGGCATCGTGGGCGGAGAGTTCCTGACCGCCTACGCCGCCTCGAAGTTCGGCGTGGAGGGCTGGATGGAGTCGCTGGCCCCCGAGGTCGCGCCGTTCGGCATCCGCACGATGCTCGTCGAGCCCGGCTTCTTCCGCACCGAGCTGCTCACGCCCGGAGTCGACGAACTACGCCGAGCCCTCGATCGAGGACTACGCCGAGCGCACCGAGCAGACCGTCGCCGCCTGGAAGAGCATGAACGGCCAGCAGGGCGGCGACCCCGCCAAGCTCGCCGACGCGCTGGTCCAGCTCGCCGCACCAGGACGAGCCGCCGCTGCGCTTCGCCGCCGGCGCCGACGCCGTCGCCACCTTCGAGCAGCAAGGCCAAGACGCTCCTCGCCCAGGCCGACGCCCACCGCGAGCTGTCCAGCAACCTCGACCACGACGACCTCTGATTCGATGACGACAGCTCTGACGGGCACGTCCATCGCCGGCCGCGTCGCCTGGACCGGCTACGGCGTCTACAGCCTCACCAAGTTCGGCGTAAACGGCTTCACCGAGGCCCTCCGCAAGGAGGTCACGCGGCGACACGTCCGCGTCGGTGTCGTCGAACCCGGGGGCGTAGCCACCGAGCTCGCCTCCCACAACAACGATGACGTCCGCACCGCTATGACCGACCCGTTCTACGAGCAGATCGAGGTGCTTGCCCCGGAGGACATCGCTGACGGCGTGGCCTACATGGTCACCCGCCCCCGACACGCCTCAGTCGGCGAGCTGTGGATCATGCCCACCGACCAGGTCTGACCTTCCGCACGTCCACCCACCACGGCTCCACCTGTTGGGCAGCGACCGACCACAAACTTCGAATGAAAGAGAAGGCCTTGCAGTACACACGTTTGGGGTCCTCGGGCCTCAAGATCAGCAGGATTGCGATGGGCGCGATGAGCTTCGGAGAGGGCGATAGCGGCCGCGAGGGTTGGCCCATCCCGTACGAGGACGCGGTGCCGTTGTTCCGGCAGGCCCTCGATCTCGGGATCACCTTCTGGGACACCGCCAACGGCTACAACGCCGGCACATCGGAGGAGGCCGTCGGCCGGGCGCTGAAGGAGCTCACCCGCCGCGACGACATCGTCGTGGCGACAAAGGTGTACTTCCCGGTCCACGACGGTCCGGGCGGGTCCGGTCTGTCACGTAAGGCGATCATGGAGCAGATCGACGCCTCGTTGACCCGGCTCGGCACTGACTATGTCGACCTCTACCAGATCCACCGCTTCGACCCCGAGACCCCGGTGGAGGAGACGATGGAGGCGCTGCATGATGTGGTCAAGGCCGGCAAGGCCCGCTACCTCGGCGCCTCCAGCATGGCCGCGTGGCGGTTCGCCAAGTTGCAGCACGTCGCCGAGCGAGACGGCTGGACGAAGTTCGTCTCCATGCAGGACCAGTACAACCTGATCAACCGCGGTGAGGAGCTGGAGATGTTCGGCCTCCTAGCGGACCAGGGTGTCGGCAGCATCCCGTGGAGCCCGCTCGCTCAGGGGGTCGTCACCCGGCCGTGGGGCGACCGGACCACTAACCGGGGCGCCAGGGGCACGGACCGTTTCGGCCGTCCCCTGTGGCTTGACAGCGACCAGGCCATCATCGACGCGATTCAGCGGATCGCGGAAGCACGCGGGGTGTCGATGGCCCAGGTTGCGCTGGCGTGGGTGTTGAAGAACCCGGTCGTCGACGCGCCGATCGTGGGCGTCACCAAGCAGCACCACCTGATCGACGCTGTCGCCGCGCTCGACCTGGAGCTCACCGACGACGAGGTCGCCGCGCTCGAGGAGCCGTACGTGCTGCGCCAGGCGACCTGGTTCTGACCCGGGCCCCGGCGCGAGCGCTGCCTGCCGTGGTGCCGCAATCCCGATCTCACAGGACTGAAGAAAGCAGGACCGACCTCTGCCTCGTGCGGACGTCGCGCAACACCTTCTTGGATGTGTGGGTCACGCTGGCGCCCGCTCGTAGTGATTGAGGAGTGCTATTGCCGCGCCGTGGAGGCCGGCGTCCCCATGGAGCTCGGCTTCGACCAGCCTGGGTAGAGGGATGGAGTCCTGGGCGAGGGACTCTTCAATTGTGGCGCGGAGTGGGTCCCAGAAGATGTCGCCGGCGAGAGTGACGCCGCCGCCGAGGGCGACGGTTTCGGGGTCTACGAGTCTGGTGAGATTGGCGAGTTGGATGCCCAGGGTGGCGGCGGCGGTGGTGAAGATGCTGCGGGCGACGCGGTCTCCTGCGGCAGCCGCCGCAGCGACGGATCCCGCGGTGATGTTTGTAGGGTCGATGGTGGCCAAGCTCGTTGGTGTGCCGGCGGCGACGAGGGCGCGGGCGCGGGCGGCGATGGCAGTGCCGGAGCTGATCTGTTCGAGTTGGGCGGTGCTGCCGTCGGTGCCGGGGATGCGGGTGCGTCCGAGCTCGCCTGCGTAAGCGCGGCCGGTGACGAGTTGGCCGTTGCTGATGATGCCGCAGCCCATCCCGGTGCTGACGGTGACGTAGCAGAAGTGCCGGGTTCCGCGGCCGGCGCCGAGCTGCCATTCGGCGATGGTGGCGGCGTTGGCGTCGTTGTGGACGTGGACGGGTAGCTGTAGTGCGTCGTGGAGGCGTGGGCCGAGGGGGACGTTGTCGAAGCCGGGCAGGGTGGGCGCGCTGTGGATGATGCCCGTGTGGGGGTTGACGGGTCCGAGGGCGCTGACGCCGACGGCCACCACCGTGGCCCGGTGTTGCGCGGTGGCTTCGCGGATCTGGCCGAGGACGGCGGCGATGACCTCATCGGGGCCGCCGGTCCTGGGGGTGGCGACGGCTCGGCGGGTCAGCATCTGCCCGGTCGGGTCGAAGATGGCGGTGCGGGTTTGGGTGCCGCCGAGGTCGATGACGACGTAGATGTGACCTGGCTGGGGTCTGGGACGGGCGCTCGGCTGGTCGGTCGACACGGTCACATTGTGCTCACAGTTGGCGGAGGAAGTTGTGGAGTGCGGTTTGGATGTCGGCGGCGAAGCGTGCAGTGTCGGCGTCCTTGCTGGGGACGGTGCGCAGGGTGGCGCCGGGGATCGTGTCGGCGTGGGCTTGGGCGATCTCGTACGGGTGGAAGGGGTCGTCGTGGTGCCCGATGACAAGCGTGGGCATGTCGACGGCCCGCCAGGTGTCGGTCGAGTTCGTCGGGCTGGAACCTGGGAAGGTGCGCAGTATGACCGAGTTCTGGGCTGCACGTGGGCGGGTGAGCTGGCCGAGGAGGGATGCCGCGGCCGCGGGCGAACTGTTGCGGACGGTCTGATATGTGCGGGTTTGCGGGTAGCGCTTTGCGGCGTCCTCGGCGGGATAACGGTCGAGGAGGTCGGCGATCTCGGTGTAGGCGTTGCGGTTGAACTCCGCCTGGGGCCGGTCGAGCCAGGCCGGCCGGCACAGCACGAGTGCGGTGACCCGGTCGGGGTAGCGGACGGCCAGGTTCAGCGCGGTTCCGGCGCCGAGGGAGATACCGCCGACGATGAACCGTGCAAGGCGGAGGTGGTCAGCGAGGGCGATCACATCGTCGGCGAAGACTTCGAAGCTGGCCGTGGCCGCGTCGATGTCGGTGCTGGGACTGTGGCCGCGCGCGTTCAGACTGATCACCGGGGTGGGCGGTGCATCTCCGATATAGCCCAGGGGCTGGTTCGCGTCGCCACCCATGCCGTGCTGGAAGACGAACGGCACGGTGCCTGGACCGGTGGTACCGATGGTTTGGTAACCGATGGTCTGGTAGATGAGGCTTGCGCCGCCGGCCTGGAGTCGGCCGATCGCGGGCGGCTGCGTTCATGGTGTTCCGGTCGCGGCGAGCGCGGCGCTGAGGGTGGCTACCGCGAGCGGGACGCTGGTCTCGGGGAGCCCGTGGGTGACCAGGGTGCCGTCGAACCCGGTCTCGTGCAGGGTCTGGACGATCAGCTGCCAGGGCAGCAGGCCGGCGCCTGGGGCGGCTGGGGCGCGGTGGGCGATGAGCTCCTTGGCGTGGGCAAGGACGATGTGCGGTCCGAGGGTGGCGATGTCGCGGGTGATCGCCGTCGTCAGCGGCGGCGGGGTCGTAGCCGTCCGGGTCGAGCAGGTTGGCGGCATCGTAGACGATCTTGAGGGCGGGGGAGCCGACTTGGTCGAGCATCATGATCGCCTGCTCCGCGGTAGCGACGACGTTGCTGTGTTCGGGTTCGACGGCGAGAGTGAGGCCGTAAGTCCTCGGCGAGCGCGGCCAGGGCTTGCAGGGTGGTGCGGGAGTCGGCCCAGGCCCGCGGGGTGGTGTTGTCGGGGTGCCAGCGCCACATGTCGTCGCGGGTCGCGGGAGCCGCTGCTGAGGGTGATGATGTCGATCTGCAGGTCGCGGGCGGCTGCGCACAGGTGCGGGAATCGGTCCAGGTATGCCTGCCGGTGCGCCGGGTCAGGGTGGGCGGCATTGAAGGTGCCGGAGATCGCGGCCAGGGCGACGCCGGCGTGGCCGGCCGCGGCCCGGATCTGGTGGACGACAGCGTCCGGTACGGGCGCGTCCGGGATGGTGGGCAGGCCGGCCACGGACAGGTTGAACTGGGTGGCGGGGATGCCGGCGTCGGCGACGGCCTGCAGGCAGCTGGCGACGTCGGGCCGGTCGTAGGTCTTCGCGAAGATGCCGAGTCTCATCAGGCGAGCCCTCCGGTCACGTCGTCGAGCCTGACCCAATCGCCGGTGGTCACCGACTGGGCGAGGGCAACCATGGCGCGCACGGAGGCGAGCCCGTCTTCGGCGGTCGCGCCGCGCGCGGTGGCGCCGGTGGTGGCAGCGTTGACCAGGTCCTCGATCTGCAGGCGGAACACGTTGGCATCTTCGCCGATGGGCTGGTGGTATTGGTCGTCTTTAACCGAGAAGGCCTGCACCTCGGCGGCGCGGAGGTGCCACGGGTTGAAGAGCTTGCCAATCACGCTGCCCTCGCTGCCGTAGACCTGGAAGCCTTCCCACCAGTCCATCCGTACCGCGATGGTGAGGTCGAGTTGCCCGAGGCAGCCGTTGGCGTAGGCGACCTCGAGGAACCAGCAGTACATGTCGGCCTTGGTCGACAGCCGCGCCCGGATAGCCTCGAGCTGGCCGCCGAGATAACGGGCCGTGTCGAGCATGTGGCTGCCGTGGCCGAGGACGAGGTAACGCTGCCGGTCGGCCTTGGGGTTGCCGGGAGGTCGGCGGGCCGCGGCGCTGGACTCGATGATCGGCTGCAGGGTGTCGGTGATGCTGTAGCGGTAGGTGGAGTCGCAGTACCAGTGCTTCAGCCCGATCAGCTCGCCGATCTCGTCGCGGATGAAGTCGTGGGCGAATGCGACGCCGGGGTCGTAGCGCTTCTCGTGGCCGACCAGCACCACCCGATCGTTGATTCTTGCGGCGTTGAGCAGGGCCTCGGCGTCCTCGACGGTGGTGGCCATCGGCTTCTCGACCAGGACGTGCTTGCCGGCCTCGAGAGCTTTGATGGACAGTGGGACGTGGAATTGGTCGGCGACGGCTACGATCACGGCGTCGACCTGGTCGTCGGCGAGCATTGCGTCGTAGTCGGCGAATGTGGTGGTCGGCTGGTGGACGGCGGCCATTCGCTCACGAAGATCGTCGGCGGCGTCGCAGATCGCGTACAGCTGCGCGGTCTTGGCTTTGCGGACGGCAGGGAAGTGTGCCGCCTGCGCGATCTGGCCGGCCCCGAGGACCCCGATGTTGAAAGTAGTGGCGGACAAGATGATCGCTCCTTCGGTGATATTGCGTTTGATGATGCGGTGATGGTCGGAAGGATTTCGCGGCTAGGCGCAGCTAACCCGACGAGGGCTCCCCCCCGGTGTCGGGCACCCCGGGTACGTGGGGCGGGAACCGACACATCCACCGGTTTGGTGGCCTACTGGGTCAGCGATTCCAGCTTGCTCTGCAGCTCGCTGAGCGCGGCCTCTGGAGTGACCTGACCCTGCAGAGCGCCGTACGCGGAGTCCTGCATGGCCAGCGTCGCGTCGCCGTACTTGACGACCTTGGGGCGCGGATTGGCGGTCTCGATCGACTTCAGCAAGATCGGGAAGTGCGGGAACTTCTTCAGGATCTCCGGATCGGAGTACAAGGCCCGGTTGACATGGGCTTGGCCGGTGGCCAGCGTATCGGACTTGGCGACCTCCTCGGAGGACATGTACTTGATGAAGTCGGCTGCGGTGCCCTTGTTGGCGGCGTAGGTGCCGATGGCCAGGTTGTGGCCGCCGAGGGTGGACACGCCGGGGCCATTGAGGCCAGGCAGCGGAGCGACCGCGAATTTTCCGGCAACCTTCGATGATCCGTCGGTCTTCTGGGCAAGTCTGTACACGTAGGCCCAGTTCCGGAGGAAGATCAATTCGCCGTTCTGGAAAGCTTTCCGGCTCTGCTCCTCTTGCCACGTGATCGCAGCCTTGGGGATGGTGCCGTCCTTGAAAGAATCGGTGAGGAAGCTCAGACCCTTCAGCGCCTCCGGGGTGTTCACGTTCGGCTTGCCGTTCTCGTCGGTGATCTCACCGCCGGCGCTGTCGATGGCCTCAGCGAAGTTACAGGTAAGTCCCTCGTACTTTTGGAACTGGCCGGCGTAGCAGGAGAGCTTGGGATCGTTCTCGCCCGCCTTGATCTTCTGGCACGCGGCCGTCATCTCCCCCCACGTGGTGGGTGGTTGAGGCCGTACTTGTCGAGCAGATCCTTCCGGTAGTAGAGCAGGCCGCCGTCGGTTTGGTACGGGTAGGCGTACAACTTGTTGAAGTACGTGGCGCTATTCACCGGGGGCTTCAGGAAATCGGAGGTGGGAAACTTGTCCTCCGGAGCGGGATGATCCATTGGTTGGCGGCGAACTCGGCGGTCCAGACATTGTCCACGCTCAGCACCGCCATCTTGTCGTTCTTGATCTGGGTGTTCTGGACCATCTGTTGCCGCTGCTGGTCGGCTGCATCGGGCAGCTCGTGAAAGGCGACCTGACCCTCAGGGTGCTGTTCGTTGAACTGTTCGATCACCTTGGGCAGGTTGCCGGTAACGTCCTTGCCGGCCCAGTACTCGATCGGGCCCTGCTGGGTGAACGCGTCAGCGCTGGCCGAGGCTCCCTGGTTCGGGGCGCTGCCTCCGCCGCCGCCGCACGCGGCAGCGAAGAGGAGAGCACCAACGGAAACCGCTGCCGCGGCGAGGCGGCCAAGCTGCCGCCCCGACAGACGGGTGGCGGTGTGTGGTGGATGGAGAAACATGATTACCCTTTCGAAGAGTTGGTTGGACAAACAAACAAACGTGCGGATGCAAATCGGAACCGCGTTGGCGGATGAGGTTAGGAGGCGACCTCCAAGCTGGCACGGAGAGTTGCCGGGCTGCAGCAGTGGGGGGATGGCGAAGAAGGCGCGTTGGCTGAGCGCCACGGCGCCGAGTGCGGCGCCCTGCGGTCCGAGGCTGGACAGGCGCCAGGCGTTCGTGATGCCCGCGGGACCGTTGTTGCGCAGGGACCGATGCAGCGCCGTCGTGTCGGACTGCAGCAGCGCTGAGGCCGGTCCGCCGAAGACGATCACGTCCGGGTCGAGCGTCCACGCCAGGGCCGCGGTCAGCCAACCAAGCATGGCCTGCCAGCGGTCCCGGAGATGCTCGGCACTCGGTTCGCCAGCTTCGACTGCGGCGAGGAGGTCTTCCCAGGTGGCGTCGTCCTGCTCGACGCCGGCGTCGGAGCGGTAAGCCCGGAGGATGGCCTGCCGGCCAATCACCTCTTCAACCTCCGCGCCCGTCGACCCGTCGGCGGCGGGTAGCCGGATGTGGCCGGACTCACCGACCCGGCCAGCGCCGCCCCGGTACAGCTGGCGGTGGACCAGCAGACCGGCGCCGACGCCGGAGTCGAGCAGCACAAACAGCAAGTTGTCACCCTCCGAGGCCTCGCGCAGCTGCTCCTCCGCCAACGCCGCGGCGTTGGCGTCGTTCTCGACGTACACCGCGACGTCGAACCGGGTCCGAGCTGTCTTGCCCAGCGTGACGTCGCGCCAGTCAAGCGTTGGCGCCCACTCCAGCCGACCCGCGGGGGTGACGATCCCGGGGATGGTCAGACCGATGCCCTCCAGGCGCCGATCGCCGACCACGCCGGCCAACAGCTCGCACAGCCGCTCCTCGGCGTTCTCCGGGCCGTTCTCTGGACGGGTTGGCTCCGAAGCCCGGCCGACCTCGCGGCCGGTCAGGTCCGTGACCACCGCGGTCAACAGCTCGTTGCCCAGCTCCAGGCCGCCGAAGTAGGCGCCGCTGCCCTGCAATGCCACCCCGACACGGGGCCGGCCGTTCGCCTTCGCGCCACTCGGCGCAGCGTCCAGCTCACGGACCAAACCCTGTTCGAGAAGACCCGAAATGATGACGGTGACCGTAGAGCGGTTCAGCCCGAGCTCCTCGGCCAATGCGACACGCGACCAGGAGCCCTTTCGGAGGGTGTTGAGGATCCGAGCCTGGTTGATCGGTCGCAGGGATGCGCTGGTGGCCACGATCCTCCCTCACTTTGTTGGTGTCAACAACAATGCAGGAAGGTACGTGCGTGTGTCAAGCCCGACTGGAAACTGCGGCGCATAAGTGAGAAAAATCCAACAGGCTGTCCTCTCTGAACTGTCGTCACACGACTCGTTCTAAGACTCGACCCACCGGCGGGCCACCAGGCACCAAGCCACCGTTCTTTACTGCTTTAACGGCTGACCTGTACGCGCGGCGTCTACGATCTGGCGGATGCTCTCCACGACCTGTGCCGGCTGCTCGAAATGGACAGCGTGGCCACTCTGGGCGATGATCAGGCGGCTGTTCGACGACAGGCCAGTCATGATCTGCTGTGCTTCCTTCCAGATTGGGTCGTGATCGACGTTTTGTCCCGACGCCAAGACGATGAGAGGTGTGGCACCAAGCGACGCCGCCGTTCGCAGCAGAGTGTTGCTGTCCATTTTCGCCGCGCCCTCAGCTAGAGCGGTCTCGATCTGCCGTGGCCGCGCCTGCAGGACGCCGATGGCGGTCCGCGTCTCTGGAGAGAGGTTCTCACTCCCTGGCAGCACGCTCGGCCACGCCGGCGCCCACAGCAGACGCACCAGCCCAAACCTTGCCGTCCACTTGATCATGTTCTGGAACTGCCGCTGCTCGGCGTCGTCGGCGGCCAGCTGCTCGGGTGCGCGGTGATCGTCCACAGACTCGTGACGCGCGTCGACGAGCACCATCCCCGCAACTTCGTCCGGGTGCTGGCTGGCGAACAGGCGTGCCGTCTTGCCCGAGATTGAGTGGGCGACGAGCACATACGGACCTTCGACGCCACCTTTTGTCAGCAGCGCATGCAGCTCGCTGGCAAACTGCTGCGGGCTGCGCGGCGTCGGGCCGGGTTCGCTCCAGCCGAGGCCGGCGCGGTCGTAGGCGCAGACGCGCGTCGACGTCGCGATCTGGGGCTGAACCGCACCCCAGTCGAGGGAGAACGCTCCCAAGCCGGCATCGAGCACCACCGTTGGGCTGCCCTGCCCGATGCAGTGCAGATGCAAGCGATAGCCGCCGACATCCACCAGTTGCCCCGGAGGCGGATAGCGCTTGTCGTCGCCGGCTGCCATGATCGCCTCATAGCTCGCGCCGCCCAATGCAAGCAGCACGATCAGCGCCAGCAGTCCGAGCAGGATACGTACGGTCCAAAAGACCAAGCGGTTCGGGCGGCGCCGGAGTTGCGGTGACGAGACTGTGCCAGTGGGCGAGGTCATTGTTCTCACGGTCTCTGCTCCCAAAGTACTTGGTAGTGACTAGTAAGTCATGATCGATGCGAGTTTCGCGATCAGATCATGGTGTGCGCCAAACTGGTGGTTAGACCTGGGCAAACCTGATTTGCCTCGCTGCGCGCTCGACCAAGAAGGAAGGCCTCGGCCGCCGACCGGGCGCAGTCCGAGCTGTAGATGGAGGTGGACCGGCGGCGATACGCGTCAGCAGGGCGCTGCCGTCGACCTCTGCCGTCAGGCCATGGGCCGGGGAGCAGTGAACCGAAGGATCGTGAGCGACCTGAATGATCAGTGTCGGCACTCCTTGGTCAGCGTTTCGGCGAGTTGACGGGCTTATGGCAGCGCCAGCCGCAAGTTGGTGACGACCCACCAAAACTGACCACTGTCAAGTTCCGGTACCCGCTTGACGAATGAGTTCCGGTACCTGCTTGACATGATCAACATCGTTCTTGGGTTGGGTGGTTCCGCGCCGCGGCGATCTGGCGCCGGGTCACGGGGTCGGGGTCAAGGCTCGGCCGGTAGGCCGACCGCGCAGCGGCGTGGCCTTGACGCCGGCTCCGGCCGGCGCATCCTGTCGGTGGCGGGGCCGCCCGTTCGGGGTGGCGAACGCGCCATGCTCCTTGGCCCGGTCGTGCCGGATCGGGTGCACCCGGACGATCTGGCCGTCGCAGGACAGCTGGACCGAACCGGCCACGATGCACACCTGGGCGCTGCGGCCGCGCCAGCGGTTGCCGACCCGATAGTTGGTGCCGGCGAACGAGACATAGCCGGAGGAGTCCACCACCCGGGTCACAACCATCCCGTCGGTGGCGCGCCGCGGACCGGCGGCTGCCCTGCCGCAGCCGGACCTCCTGCTGCGGGTCGCCGGTGTCGGGTTTGCGGCGTTGCACGTGTTCGGCGACCAGCACCTCACGGTGGAAGATCCGCACCAGATGCTCCGCGGCGACGGCCTCCACCGGCTCCCCGGCCAGCACGATCGGCACCCGGTACCGGAACCCGCCCAAGGAGATCAAGCCGTGCTGGTCGACCCACCGCTGCACCCCGGGCAGCCGCACGATCTGCGGGCTCGGCTCCACCACCGGCGCCGGTGGCACGGCCGGGACGGCACTGGGTTCGACGACGGTCTCCACGCCGGGCCCGGCAGCAAGCTGGAACCTCTCGATCGGGGGCCGCATCCCCAACGCCTGGTGCGGCCGGAGGGTGTTGTACTCCTCGACCCAGACATCCAACGCGGCCTGCAGCTCCTCCAAGGTGGCGTGGCGGCGATCATGGACGCGGAGGAACTCGGCACGAATCGTCTTGTGCCAGCGCTCCACCTTCCCTGTGGTGGTAGGAGATCGGGGCGCGGTCAACAGATGCCGGATACCGTTCTCGGCGCAGATCCGGTCGAACAACACCTCCGCCGAACTCCCCGCCGGGCCGAACCGGCCGGTGAAGACTTTCCCATTGTCAGTGAGGATCTGCTCCGGGATCCCGTGCCGACGCAGCGCCGCCAACAACGCCTCGCACACCGGCTTCGGCGGTGGCCCGCCGCACCAGTGTGGCCGACACCGCGAACCGGGAGCTGTCATCGATCCCCGACACCGCCTTCAGCTCCAGTCCCATCAGCCAGGTGGAAACCGCCGACCACATCCATCTGCCACAGCTCCATCGGCCGGGCCCGTTCCCACCGCCGATAATCCGCCCGACGCCGCCGCCGCTGCCCCGGCACCACCAGCCCGTTGCGCACCAGCGCCCGATAAATACTGGTCCGGCCCGGCACCGGCACCACCCCGTCCCGCGGCCAGCTGGTAGCCGATCCGGTCTGCACCCCACGCCGGATGCGCCCGCCTGATCTCCACGATCCGGGCCTCCACGACCGGGCTCATCTGATGCGGACAGCCATGCGGCCGCGACGACCGATCACCCAAACCACCCAACCCACCATCGGCGGCATACCGGCGCAACCAGGACGTGCACGCTCTGCCGCGACACCGTGAACCGGCGTGCCACCTCAGTCACCGAGGCGCCGTCCAGCACCTCCCACACCGCCCGCAACCGCTGCTCGGCCACCCGCAACTCCACCAACATCACCGGCTCCTTCCGCAGTCGATGACGACCACGGAAGAACCCACCAACCAGACACCGCAACAGCCGCAGGCAGCGCGAAAGTGTCAAGCACCTACCGGAACGACTGTCGCGCAGGAACCGGAACCGCGTCCTGAAACTGTCAAGCAGCTACCGGAACCCGATGGTCAAGCATGAACCGGAACTGCACATCCAAAACTGACCACGGCAAAGTTTGCTAACGAGCCGCTAACGATGATCAAGGCCCGGTTGCTGCATTGGCAACCGGGCCCTGACTAGGTGCTTCGTCGTAGCGGGGGCAGGATTTGAACCTGCGACCTCTGGGTTATGAGCCCAGCGAGCTACCGAGCTGCTCCACCCCGCGTCGGCGGTGAACCACCTTACGTCAGCGCCGACGCCTAGCCAAATCGCCCGGCTGCCTGCATCCCAGCTCGTGCGCGCGTACCAGCGGGCAGGTCACACGGCGCCGTGGACTTCGGGCAGACTAGGCAAACGTGACTTCACCGATCAGCGTCACTGTATGGGGCGAGAACTTTCACGAACAATCCGAACGAGACAGGGCCGGCATGGCCGAGCGTTATCCCAGCGGCATGCACGGAGCAATTGCCGCGGGTCTCACCGAACTCCTGGGTGACTCAGTCGTGGTCCGCACCGCTACTCAAGATCAGCCAGAACACGGGCTGACTGAAGATGTCCTGAGCAGTACCGAGGTGCTGACCTGGTGGGGGCATGCCACCCACGCCAGCGTTGACGATGCGGTCATCGATCGCGTCCAGCAGCGTGTTCTCGGCGGCATGGGCCTTCTCGTGCTCCATTCGGCGCACTTCTCGAAGATCTTCCGGCGCCTCATGGGCACCACATGCTCCCTGGCCTGGCGCAACTCCGGCGACACCGAGCTGGTCTGGTCCGTCAACCCGTCCCATTCGATCACTGCAGGCATTCCGCAACCGATCGTGATCAACGAGCACGAGATGTACGGCGAGTTCTTCGACATCCCGGTGCCGGACGAGTTGATCTTCCTCTCCGCGTTCAGCAGCGGCGAAGTGTTTCGCTCCGGCTGCTGTTGGCGACGTGGCAAGGGCAAGGTGTTCTACTTCTCGCCCGGCGATCAGGATTACCCGGTTTACCACCACCCCGACATCAAGCGGGTGTTGGCCAACGCGGTGCTGTGGGCGCGGCCGGAGCAGAGTACAGACTTTGCCGAGCCAGGCGTTGTCAGCCAACCGGCGCCGCGCTTCAACGGCCGCCTCGTGGGCGAAGGCGTACACGCGTGAGCCGCGAAGGGCGGCTTCGAGCCGGCGTTATCGGACTCGGTTGGGCCGGACAACAGCATTTGGCCGGGTACGCCGACGCAGCCGATGTTGATCTTACGGCGCTGGCTGGCCTGGAGACTGATGCGCTGCAGCAGCTTGGCGCTGCATACGACATCCCGAACGCACGCCGCTACACCGACTGGCGGGACCTCATTGATCATGAACAGCCTGATGTGCTGAGCATCGCCACGCCGACTACGCTGCATGCACCCATCGCTGTGGCAGCTCTGGACGCAGGCATACATGTCTTGTGTGAGAAGCCGATGGCCGAAAACGCCGACACAGCTCGGCTCATGGTGGAGGCGGCCGAGCGCAACGATCGCGTACTCGATGTCTCTTTCAACCATCGGCGGCGGGGCCACGTCCAAGTCCTCAAGCAGATGATCGACGCCGGCGTACTTGGCAAGATCTATTACGCCAAGGCGGGCTGGCTGCGCCGCGAGGGCATCCCGGGGCTTGGTAGCTGGTTCACCCGGCGAGCCATCTCAGGGGGTGGGCCGTTGATGGACCTGGGAGTCCACATGCTCGACATTGCGCTCTACTTGCTGGATGAGCCGCGGGTTCGCGCGGTGACTGCGGCGACCTACGCGGAGTTCGGGCCACGCGGCAAAGGCGGCTCCTTTTCGCCGTTCATGCGCAAGACCGGAATGGAGCCCGGCGCCTTCGACGTCGAAGACCTCTCGACTGCTTTTGTTCGCCTGCAGGGCGGCGGAACGTTGCTGCTGGAGTCGAGCTGGGCTCAGTGGATCCCGAAGGATCACTGCTACGTGATGCTCTACGGCTCCGAGGGAGGCGCCAGCATCGAGTGGGGCGCACCTAGTGACCCGGACCGCCGCCTGAATATCTGGACGGAGAAAGAAGGAGTCCCGGCGACTCTTCATCCAAACGTGCCGCCCGATGGACTACATGCCGAGTGTGTCTTGGACTTCATTGCCAAAGTGCGATCCGGTGACTACACCAACCATCGTGGTAAGCAGGCGCTGGCACGTGCCGTGGTGATCGACGCCTGCTATGCCTCAGCCAAGAAGGGCACTGAGATCACCCTCGATTCGTAGTGGCTCCATTGGTGGGCCCACCGTAGCCACCGCGTTGTCACCTCACAGCGGCTATGGCGAGCTGTGACGCTGGCAAATCGCGATCCCAAGAGTCACATTCGTCACACTAATTAATTTCATTCACTTGCGTGTCGCAGTTGAGGTGATGCAAGCTATGGCCACTTCCCCACGAAAGGAATGGTCATGTCTCCTTCCCTTTCACGCGCCGCGAACCTCCTTCACTGTTGGATCAGACGTCTCCTTGGAGTTGCGGTGGCCCTTGCAGTCGTCGGCACCTCCGCAGTGCTTACAGCGATCCCTGCGCGCGCGGACTTCGCAGTCTCGGAGCCAAGCTTCACGATTCGCGGCGCTGGCTGGGGACACGGCTGGGGCATGTCGCAGTACGGCGCGTACGGGGCGGCTCGAAAGGGTCTGTCCTGGAAACAGATCCTCGCCTTCTACTACCCGGGAACCCGGCTGGCCGGCATGGCCGCCGGAACCAAGATCAAAGTCTGGATCACCGCGGACAACGACAGCAGTCTGCGAGTGCTGCCCGCGACTGGCCTCACGGTCCGCGACACAGCCGGGCACCGTTACACAGTGCCAATCGGGACGAACTACACCTCGTGGAGAATCGGCCGCTCAGGCACCGGCTACCTGCTCAGCTACCGGACAAGCCGCGGAACTTATGTCACGAAATGGACCGGGCTGACCACCGGCACCTGGTCATTCTCAACTCGCGTCCGGGATCGTCAAGGTGGTGCTCCCGAATGGTTCAGTGCGTCCCTACAGAGGGACTGTGGCGCTGATCAAGAGTGGAACCGGCGGGCGCACGGTCAACGAGGTGCAGCTCGAGCACTACGTAAAGGCCGTCGTACCAGCCGAGATGCCCACCTCCTGGGCAGCCAATGCAGTACGCGCCCAGGCGGTCGCGGCACGGTCGTACGCGGTCCGGCTGCGGAAGTTCTCTGGACACGCCGGATACCACATCTGCGACACCACGGCCTGTCAGATATATCGCGGCATGAGTAGCGAGACGAGTGGCGGCAACGCGGCAGTCGAGGCGACAGCAGGGGTCATTGTTACCTATCAAGGGGTGGTAGCACTCACTCAATTCGCTTCGTCAAACGGCGGACACAGCGCCCAGAGGCGACTACCCATACCTCGCGGCGCATGGCGATCCCTATGACGGAGTGATCAAGTCTCAGGCCTGGACCAAGATCATTAACGCCAGTAGCATCAGCCGGGTGTGGCCCTCGGTGGGGACCGTGAGGCAGTTGAAGATCACCAGTCGCGACGGCGCCGGCGCCTGGGGTGGACGAGTGAGGACAATCAAGATCATTGGGAGCTTGCGGACCACTGCTGTGACGGGAACGACTTTTCAGCGCATGTTCGACATGCGTTCCTCGCTCTACACGGTGGTCGGGAGTACCTCGTAAACACGCGGACGACTCCGGCGTCCGTGAGCTGGGTACGGATACACGACCTTTCCTGCTGGGTCCGTGTCGGCGCCGGGAGCAGCTCCGGAGGTTCAAGATCAACAGATTAGGGAGGGGGAAATTGGAGGAGGGGGCTGTCAGGGCTGGGTTGAGCGGTTGGGTGCAGCTTGACAGCCGATTTTCCTTATTTTGTTGGGAAAACTGCTTCTCATCGAACATCGATTCGAATAGAATGGAGCATGGAACTCGGGGACCAAACCAGCAGGCGAGCGCATCGAGCGCTCCCGGCTGGATATGGTCCTGGATAAGCTCGATGCCGACTTCGCTGGACTGCTCGACACCGTTGAGGCCGGCGGCCTTGATCAACTGACTGCTGCGGAGAAGATCGGCTGGTGGCAGCAGTTCGAAACCTTCCGGAACCGGCTGCCACTGATCGACCATGGTTTGATTGCCGACGCGGAAGCCAGCGATCTGGCCATGAGTATTGCTTCTCCAACCTCGCCCAGTTTCTGATGCGGATGTTCCAGCTGTCCCCCAGCGAGGCCGCTTCGCGGGTCCGGGCCGCGGCAGCGGTTGGGCCGCGGACCTCGATGCTGGGGGAGCGGTTGGAGCCGTTGCTGCCGCAAACTGGCCGCTGTGCAACGCGACGGTGCTGTGACGGCTGAGAAGGTGCAGATTGTGGAACGGGCCATGCACAAACTGTCCCGGCCCGGGCTGCAGCTTGACGATGTGGAGACCGCGGAGAAGCTGCTCACCGACTATGCACCGGTGTTAGGGCCCAAAGATCTGCGGCGGTACGCCTTACGGGTGGTCGATGCTGCTGATCCGGACGGGCCGGAACCGGTCGATGACCAACTGCAACAAGACCGCCGCTATCTGGAGCTGAAGCACCGCCGCGACGGCATGTGGCACCTGGAAGGCAGGCTCACCAACACGGTGGGTGCCCAACTGAACGCCATCTTGGATCCGTTGGCCAAGCCCCGGACCAGCAGCATCGAAGACGAACACGGCAATATCACCCAGGTATCGGATGCAGCGGCCCCACGGGCAACGGCTGCATGACGGGTTGGATGAGGCATGCGGCCGGTTGTTGAAATCGGCGGATCAGCCGGTGGTGGGTGGCGTCCCCGCCTCGGTGATCGTCACCGTGCAACTTGCAGGATCTGCTCGCCAAAGCCGGGTTGGCTGAAACCAGCGACGGCACCATGTTGACTGCCGAGCAGTTGTTGCGGATTGCTGATGAGGCCGAGATCTGGCCCACCATCATCGACCACAACAATGTCCCCCTAGCACTGGGCCGAAGCCAACGGTTGGCCTCCCGCGGCCAAACAATGGCGCTGATCACCCGAGACGGCGGATGCTCCTTCCCCGGCTGCACCCACCCACCCAGCTGGTGCGATCGACACCACATCGTTGATTGGATTCTCGGCGGCCCCACGGACCTGGACAACCTGACTTTGGTCTGCAGATACCACCACACCCATTTCCTGCAGAAAGGCTGGACCTGCCGCATCAACACCGACGGTCTACCCGAATGGATACCGCCCCGCTGGATCGACCGGGACCAGCAGCCTCAACTCAACGCAAGGATTCGACGCTTGAACGCTCAACAACAACTCGCCAGACACCGGCGACGACCGACGCCGCATGACAACGATCAGCGGAGACAAGCGTTCATTTCGCCAGATGAGCGGTCAGAAGTGCTCAGGTCGGCCGTCCTGCCCGTAAGGCTCTGAGCGTGCTGTTGCGTCGCTTACGAACGAGCGCTCGGAGGGTACCGGCATCGCGGTAACCGACTGCGGCCGCGATGGCGCTCATCGACATCGATGTGTCACGCAGCAGGAACGTGGCCTCGTCGAGGCGTACCTGATGAATGAAGTGCAGCGGCGACATGCCGACAACCGAGGCGGTCGTACGCTGCAATGTACGTTCGCTGATACCAAGATCACGCGCGGCGTCTGAGATCCGCAACGGCTCCGACAGCCGTTCCCGAACCCACCGTTCGAACTCCGCCATCGTTGGATCGGCCCGGGCGAGCAGCGCAGGCATGGCGAACGCCGCTTGCGAGGGCCGGTCGCCGATGAGCAGATACCGCGCGGTGAGGTCGGCCAAGCTCGGGCTGTGCTGCTGCACGATCGACAGGGCTAGATCGATGTGGGCGAAGGCGGCACCGGCAGTGGTGATCCGCGCATCCTGCGCAATGGTCCGCGTCTCGTCCAGCAGTACCGCCGGATACTGGCTGCGAAACGCGGGACCGAGCCACCAGCTGGTCGTTGCCAACCGTCCGTCAAGCACACCGGATTCGGCCAGGAAGAAGGTTCCCGTGCACGCGCCGGCCAGCTCCGTGCCGTTGGCATGACTGTCCCGAATGAGGTCGAGGGCCCCGTGCCCCCGTACGGTGTCGATGATCGCCTCAGGGGTCTTCACTCCCAATGCGGGCATGATCAACAGTTCCGGAAGTTGCCCCATCTTCTTGACAGGGACGGTGTTCACTGTGAAGCCGTTACCTGTCCGGACCTGCTTCTTGAGCCCGACAATTGTCACCGTGAACGGGGTTGGCGATCCCGGCACGTCCTGCCGCAGAGCATTCGCGGTCGCGAGGATGTCGACCACTGCTGAGAGCCCTGAGTCAAAGCAGCCATCCACCGCGAGAACCGCGACGTCCACGTCGGAAATGATACTCAACGTGGCGGGTCCGCCACTACCAATCAGTCGTTTGGATACGTACGGTGGGGACATCCTGGGAGGGAGTAGAAGATGAGTCCGACATTCGGGGTGCTCGCCCTGCTCCAGGCCAAGCCCGGCAAGGGTGAGGATCTGGGGAAGTTCCTGGAGGGTGGGCGCGATCTCGCTGCTGCGGAGCCGGGCACGGTGACATGGTACGCGTTCAAGATCAGCGACACCACGTACGGGATTTTCGACACCTTCGATGACGACGCGGGCCGGCAAGCGCATCTCAATGGCCAGATTCCTGCGGCGCTGGGCCAGGTGGCCGACGAGTTGCTCGCCAGTGCACCTGACATCCGTACGGTCGACATGGTTGCGGTGAAGTAGCGGGCCCATGGCGCAGCTACGCCTCCCGATCGAGCCCTAGCGAGAAGGGGGGAAGACGATGCAGGTACCGGCTCCGTTCGAGTACGAGCGCGCGTCAAGCGTCGACGATGCCATCGCACTGCTCGAGCGGCATGGTGAGGAAGCACGGCTGATCGCCGGCGGGCACAGCATATTGCCGCTGATGAAGCTGCGGTTTGCTTCGCCTGAAGTCCTGATAGATATCAATGATCTGACGGAGCTGCAGCGCATTTGGGTGGCAGGTGATCAACTGTGCATTGGTGCGATGGTCCGCCATGCCGACCTGCTCGCTTCGGCAGTCGTCGGTGAGCACTACCGGATCCTGCATGACGCGGAGCGTGTGATTGCCGACCCTGTGGTCCGAAACCGAGGCACTATCGGCGGATCGTTATGCCACGCCGACCCTGCCGAAGATCTTTCCGCCGCGCTCGCTGCGATCCGTGCGGAGGTCGTGATCAAGAGCTCGAGCGGCGAGCGGGTCGTGCCCGTACGCGAGCTTCTGCACCGGCCCCTTCGGGACGGTCGTCGGTCCGGCCGAGATCGTCACCGAGATTCGCCTGCCGATCCGGCCGGGCACAGGAAGCGCGTACAGCAAGGTGGAACGGCGAGCCGGTGACTATGCGGTAGCCGCTGCGGGTGCGGTCGTCACACTGGACGGTGACACGATCAGCGAAGTGGGTCTCGGCCTAGCCGCGGTTGGGGCGCCGCAATTTGTTGCCTCACGGGCCGAGGACGCCATACGCGGGCGCAGCGCGGACGAGGAGGCGGTCGTCATGGCCGCCCAGATCGCGGCGGACGAGTGTGGGCCGCCCACCGACCAGCGTGGGCCTTCCGACTACAAACGCGCGCTCGCCGGCGAACTCGTCAAGCGGGCGCTGCGAACCGCTATCGCCCGTTGCCGCGGACAGGAGGCGTGAATCATGCAGGTCTCGATCAAGGTCAATGGCGAGGAGTACACCCGCGAGATCGAGCCGAGGCTACTGCTCGTGCACTTCCTGCGCGACGAGCTCGGCCTGACGGGCACGCACTGGGGCTGCGATACGTCCAACTGCGGCGTCTGCGTGGTTCAGGTCGATGGCACGCCGGTGAAGAGTTGCACCATGCTCGCGGCAATGGCTAGCGGGCACGAGGTTCTGACGGTCGAGGGCCTTGAACAAAACGGCGAGCTCGATCCCATCCAGCAGGGGTTCATGATCGAACACGGTCTGCAATGCGGGTTCTGCACCCCGGGCATGATGTTGACCGCCCGATGGCTCCTGGACGCCAACCCGCACCCGTCGGACGCCGAGATTCGCGAGGGGATCTCGGGCAACCTGTGTCGCTGCACGGGGTACGAGAACATCGTGCGCGCAGTCCGCTGGGCCGCAGATCACCCGCGGGTTTCCGAGACTGAGGAGGTGGCTGCGTCATGACCGTCACTGCAGACCAGGCGCATGTTGGCTTCGGGCGCCGGATGCGCAAGGAGGATGCTCGCTTCCTGCGCGGCAAGGGCAACTACGTCGACGACTTCGTGCTGCCGGGCATGCTGCACGGTGCGGTGCTGCGCAGCCCGTACGCGCACGCGCGGCTGGTCTCGATCGACACCACAGCGGCCGAGGCACATCCGAAAGTTCGGGCAGTGATCACTGGGGCGTTGCTCGAGACGCTGAAGCTTGCCTGGATACCGTCGCTGTCCCATGACGTGGTGGCCGTGCTCGCGACTGACAAGGTGCGCTTCCATGGGCAAGAGGTGGCCTTCGTCGTCGCCGACGACCGGTACTCGGCGCGTGACGCGCTGGAGCTGATCGACGTCGAATATGAGCCATTGCCCCCGGTGATCGACGCTCGCCGGGCCCTCGATCCGGATGCCGCGGTCATTCGCGATGACATCGAAGGCAAGGCCGACAACCACATCTTCGACTGGGAGGCCGGCGACAAGGCGGCGACGGAGGCCGCGTTCGCTGATGCAGACGTGGTGGTCGTCCGAAGACATCCTTTACCCGCGCGTGCATCCCGCCCCGCTGGAGACCTGCGGTGCCATTGCCGACATGGA
>CAWCBB010000007.1:0-10968 GCA_963793695.1 uncultured Acidobacteriota bacterium
GCGCGCGCGCGGGAAGCGGACCTCGCGCTGCTCGCGAAGCTCAAGCTGTTCGACGGGAGCTTCTTCTTCGATCCGGCCGCTTCTCTTCCGCGGTTGTATGGAAGCGGGTATGCCGAGGCGACCGGCGGGCAGTACATCGTCGATCCCACGGACGCGAAGCGGGGGCCCCGCAGCGACGCCTTTCCGATGCACCCGCTCTACTACTCCCGCTTTCATCGGAGCGCGGACTTCTGCGGGACGTGCCACGACGTCTCGAACGCGGTGGCCGCGAATCGGGCGGAGGCGGGCGCTTCGTCGCTGCGCGCCGCCGGGACGTACTTCCATCTCGAGCGGACCTTCAGCGAGTTCAAGTCCAGCGCGTACGGCCGCAGCGGAGCCGCCGCGAACGGTCCGGCACGAGCCCGCTGGATCAGCCGCTGTCAGGACTGTCACATGCCCCCGGTCGTCGGCAAGGCTGCGAACATGCCGGCGATCCCGCTGCGGAAGGACCTGGCGCTCCACGACCTGACCGGCGGAAACGCGTGGATCCTCGGCATCCTCGCATCGGCGGACCGGGCCGGGAGCGCCTACGATGCGTACAACGAGGCGATCCTTTCCGGAAGCAAATATCCGGGAGCGAAGATCGAGGTCGCGGGCCTTCAGGGATTCGGTCAGGCGCTCCTCGACGGGAGAGCCCGGGCGCTCGCGCAGCTGCGGTCGGCGGCGACCCTCGAGCTCCTCTCCTGGGATCGCGCGACGCTGCGCCTCATCGTGCGGAACGACACGGGGCACAAGCTGATCTCGGGATTTCCCGAGGGGCGCCGGATGTGGCTCAACGTGCGGTTCTTCGACGCGGGAGGCGCGACGGTGGGCGAGGTCAATCCGTACGAGCCGCTCGTCATGGCTCGCGACGCGGCCGGCAATGCGCAGTTCGTCTCCGGCGGGACGCTGATGACCACGCACGACGATCTGGTCTGGGAAGCGAAGATGAACAGCTCGCTCACGGGAGAGTCGAGCACGTTTCACTTCGTCCTCGTCACGGGGCGGACCAAGGACAACCGGATCCCTCCGAAAGGATTCGACACGGCGGAAGCGGCGGCGCGCCTCTCGCTGCCGGTCCGCGGCGGCGCGGATACGCCGGGCCTTTTCACCGCGGCCGAGTACGAGGGGGGGTACGACGAGGTCCAGGTCGCCGCGCCGCCCGGAGCGGTGACGTGGAGGGCGACGCTCTATTATCAGACGACGTCGCGCGAGTACGTCGAGTTCCTCCGCGACGAGGTCAACGGCTCCGCGACGACCCTGGCGCTCCCCGCCCCCTCGGGCGAGGCGAAGGCGTACATCATTCAGACCGATCCCTTCTTCGCGCCGCTCCGCGACTGGGGGAGGGCGATCTGGGACCTCTGGTTGCACAACGGCGGAGCAGCCCCGGTCGAAATGACCTCGCTGGCGCCGCGGCGGAGAGTGGCGAGAAGGTAGGAAGCCCATGCCCGAACGAAAGCCCGACCCGAACTGTCCCGAGTGCGGCGGCACCGGAATCACGACGATTCACCGGTCGCTCATGGACCGGGTCGACGAGATCGCGATCCCGTGTCCCCGGTGCATGAAGCGCGAGGAACGGCAAAGCGGCGGAACCGCGGGAGCGCCGTGAGCCCTCGCGCGAGCCGGGGCCCCGAGGTTCCGTCGTACGGACGATGAAGGAACGCGGGCCGGTTCTCCGCAGCAGGGAGCCTCTATTCGTACCTCAGCGCTTCCACCGGATCGAGGCGCGAGGCTTTGACCGCCGGATACATGCCGAAGAAGAGCCCGATCGAGACGGAGACGCGAAGCCCGCGAGATCGCCCAGAGCGGGGTTTCGGCGGGCAGCGGCGCGAGGCGCGGATGACCGCTGCGATCGCGATCCCGACGACGATGCCGATGATCCCGCCGATCCCGGAGAGCGTCATCGCCTCGGTCAGGAACTGCACGACGATGTCGCGCCGGAGCGCGCCGATCGCCTTTCGCACGCCGATCTCCCGCGTCCGCTCGGTCACCGAGACCAGCATGATGTTCATCACGCCGATTCCGCCGATCAGCAGCGAGATGAAGGCGATGAAGACCATCGCGAGCGTGATGCCGCCCGTGATCGCCCGGAAGTTCTCGATCAGCTTGTCGGGCGTGAAGATCGCGAAGTCGTTCGGCTTGTTGAACGGAACCTTGCGGCGTGCGCGAAGCACCGCCGGTCCCTTCTTCGGTGATCCGGTCGACCCAGCTCCGGGCTGCCGCGGGACGTCGCGATGTGGACGCCCTGCTGCTGTTCTTGATCCAAGGGAATTGCGGAGTCGTAGGTCGAGAGCGGGATCAGGAAGAGGTAGTCGTTCGACTCGCAGAACATGGAGCCCTTCTTCTCGAGGACGCCGATGACGAGGTAACTCCGCGCCGAGATCAGCGACCTGCTGGCCGAGCGGCTCCTCCGCGGGAAGAGGGTCTCCCGGATGCCCTCGCCGATGACGACGACGGGAGACGGAGTGCAGGAAGTCGGTCGCGTTGATGAACCGCCCGTCGAAGACGATAGTGGTTGTTCGCGGCGGGATAGTCCTCGGTCACGCCGGCGACCGGTCGGGCGTCGCCTCGTTGCCCTGGTAGATCACGTCGGGACGGGCTGCTGGTCGCGGTCGCCGAACCAGTAGCGCTCGGGGGAGACGGCGCGCCATGGCGGGGACGGCGCCTTGAGCGCCATGCGCGTCCTCCTAGGTCAGGTTCTTCCGCTGGCGGATCTCTTCGTCGTTGCGGGCCGCCGCCGAATCCCGGGTCGAACTTCTGGAACTGGACGAGCGTCGCGCCGAACGACTGGAAGCTCGCGACCACGTTGTTGTTGAACCCTTCGATGACCGAGACCATCGCGATCACGGTCGTGACGCCGATGACGATGCCCAGGACCGTCAGGGAGGAGCGAAGCTTGTGCGCGACGACGGCGCCGGCCGCGAAGCGGATCGCTTCGATCACTCCTCCGAGCCGTCCTTCGCGCGCGCGGCGCAGCATCGCGTTCATCGGGTCCTCACTCGAACCTCAGCGCTTCGACCGGCCGCAGGTTCGCCGCGTGCCGCGCGGGCCACCATCCGGCGAGCGCGCCGGTGACCACGGCGACCGCCAGCCCGGTGAGGATCAGCTGCGGCGACACGTGCGTGGGCAGGGGAAATACGGTGGAGATTCCCTTCCCGATCGCCGCGCCGAGCAGCGCGCCGACCAGCCCTCCGCCGAGCGAGAGCATCACCGCCTCGGTGAGGAACTGCCGCTGGATGTCCTTCGAGCGCGCGCCCATCGCGCGGCGCACGCCGATCTCCTGCGTCCGCTCGATGACGGAGACCAGCATGATGTTCATGATCACGATCCCGCCCACGACGAGCGAGATCCCCGAGATGAGGATCATCACGGCGAACGCGCCGGCCGAGATGCTCTTCCAGACGGCCTGCACCATTTCCGCGGTCACGAAGTTGAACGGGTCCTTGTCGCGGAAGCCCGTGTGCCGTCGCGCGCGGAGGATCGAGCGGACCTCGTCCTGCGCGTCCGCCATCCCCGGGACGCCGCCCACCGGGCGGACGAGGATGCCGATGCCGCGCCGGCTGCCGAACTGCTTCCGGTGCGTCGAGAGCGGGATGTAGACCAGGTTGTCCTGGCTCTGCGCCGAGGACCGATCCCTGCTTGGTGAGGGGGCCGATGACCTTCATCGTGCTGGCCGGCGATCGAGATCGTGCGGCCGATCGGGTCGCGACGCGCGAAGAGCTCGTCCTGCACGTCCGAGCCGATGACGGCGACGAGCGCGGAGCGATCCTCCTCGCTCTCCGTGAAGAACCGGCCGGCATCGATGTCGAGATTGCTGATCTGCGCGATGTTCGCGGTCGCGCCCTGGATGTCGACGCCGTCATCCTCTGGTTGCCGTACCGGACCGAGGTGTTCGACTGCGTCCTGGCGCCGACGCTCATGCAGAGGTTGCAGCGCTCCTCGATCGCCTCCATGTCGGCGATCTCGACCTGCTTGCGCTTGAGCGCATCAGGAACTCCTCGCGGCTCGTGATGATCCCGAACTTCGTGACGATGAAGACGTCGGGGTTGAGGGTGAAGATCTTCTCGCCGACGTAGTTGTTCAGCCCGGAGATGATCGAGACCACGGCGACGATCGTCATGACGCCGATGATGACGCCGAGCAGCGTCAGGAAGCTGCGCATCTTGTGGCGTCGCAGCGCCGAAGCCGCTATGCGGATCGTTTCCATCGCGTCGTCCGGGGAGCGAAAGCGTCGAAGGCGGCCGTCAGGCTCCGGCCTTTTCCTCTTCCTTCTTCTTCTTTTTCGGGTCCTCGAGCCGGACGGTGTCATCGTCCTTGACCTCGCGAAGAGCCTTGAAGGGTCCGGTGACGATCTGCTGCCCTTCCTTGAGTCCGCGAGTGATCTCGATCATCGTCTCGCCCGCGATTCCCGTTCCGACGGCCGCGAACTTCACTTTCGAGTCGCCGGGCGCGTAGACGAACACGCCCTCCTCGTCGATCGGCTTCGCCGGCGCTTGCTTGCCCTTCTCGGCCGGCTTCTCGCGGACGACCAGCGCCTGGATCGGGATGGCGATCGCTTTCTGGCGCGACCCCGTCAGGATCTCTGCGGAGACCGAAAAGCCCGGGCGGACGTCCGGAGGCGGGTTGTCGAGCTGGATGCGAACTTCGAAATTGACGGCCTCGCTCGTCGCCGCGAGCCCTGCGTTCATCGGGCTCGAGCCGACGCGCACGACGGTTCCGTTGAACGTCCGGTTCGGATACGCGTCGATGGTGACGGTCGCCGTCTGGCCGACCTTGACCGTGGGTACGTCGGTCTCGTCGACCTCCATCACCGCTTCGACCACGCTCATGTCGGAGATCGTCATGAGGATGGTCCCGGGGTTGTTCATCGTGCCGATCACCGCGACCTCGCCCTCGTCGACGGGAAGAGCGGTGACGATCCCGGGAATCGGCGCGTGGATCGTGGTCTTGGCGAGCGTGTCGCGGGATCCGGCGAGGTTGGCCCTCGACTGCTCGATGCGGTTCTCGACGGTCTCGCTCGCTGGCGCGCGCGGAATCGATGGCGGCCCGCGCCCGGTCGAGCTCCGCCTGCGGGATGATGCTCTGCGCGAAGTTCTTCTGCGCGCGCGCGAAGTTCGCCTCCGCCTCCGCACGGGCGGCCCTGGCGCCCTCGCGCTCGCTGAAGAGCGCGCGCAGCGAGGCCTCGGCGCCCGCGGTGTTCGCCGCGAGCTGCGTCCGGTCGATCTGCAGGAGGAAGTCACCCTTCTTGACGACGTCTCCCTCCTGGACCCCGAGGTTGACGATCTGCCCCATGACGTGGGCCGAGAGGTCGACCTTGCGCTGCGCCTCGATCGTCCCGTTCGCCGAAACTTTGCTCGCGAGATCGACGCGCTCGACTTTGGCGACCGTGACCTCGACGCCTTTCGACTTCTTCTTCTGGATGGTGAATCCGGAGACGGCGACGATGACCAGCACCAGGAGGATTCCGACGATCAGTTTCCAGCGACGTTTCATTCAGCTCTCTTTTCAGCGGTTTGGGCGGGCGAACCTTCCGGATTATACGGACCGGCGGCCGGGTGGTTTCCCGCCCCCGCCCGGAAGCCGGAACGGTGAGACGCGAGCAGGGGGCAGGAAGGAACCCCCGGCCGCGAGTCTCCCGGGCCGGAGAGGGCCTCCCCGCACCTTTTCCGCTTTCGGCCCCGGTCCGGAATCCCCCCGTTCGCTCCCGCATTGAACAGGGATACGCACGCCATTCGTGGTCGTGCACGGAGGAGACGGATGAAGAGACTGCTCGTGGCTCTCGTGGTGGCGCTGGCTGTTCCCCTGATCGCGGCGGACATGCCCGCGGCGGGCGCCCTGGCGCCGGACTTCACTCTGGTGAGCGACCAGGGGACCGAATCGTCCTTGAAGGACTTCCGCGGCAAGTGGGTCGTGCTCTATTTCTATCCGAAGGATTTCACGGGGGGGTGCACGCTCGAGGCGAAGAACTTCCAGCGCGATCTCTCGAAGTACGAAGAGGCGAAAGCGGTGATCCTCGGCGTGAGCGTCGATTCGGCCGAATCGCACAAGGAGTTCTGTGCGAAGGAAGGGCTCGCGTTCCGCCTGCTCTCCGACCCGGACGGCGCCGTCTCGACCGCATATGGGTCGGTGATGGAGTACGAGGGGAAGAAGCTCTCGGCACGGAACACGTTTCTCATCGACCCCGCAGGAAAGATCGTCCGGGTCTTCGAGAAGGTGAAGCCGGCCGGGCACAGCGGCGAAGTCCTCGCCGCGCTCGCCGAGCTGCGCTAGGGCTCTGTCCTCGAGATCGGCGCAAATTCGCTGACCGCGCTTGCGGCCGAGATGCAAGGAGTGAGGAGGAGGCGATGCCTGGGCCTCACGCCGATTCCGCGTTCCTGCTCTCGCGAGGCCGGGTCCCGCTACCATGGGCCGATGAAAGCCGCCTTCGCACTCCTCGCCATCGTCCTGCTCGCCGCCTGCTCCACGTCCGCGCCGCCGGGTCCTCCGCCGCCCGCCGACGAGGTCGGCTCGGTCCTCGACGCATTTCATGAGGCCGCCTCGCGCGCGGACGGGGAGGCTTACTTCGCGTCGTTCGCGCCCGATGCCGTCTTCATCGGAACGGATGCGGCCGAGCGGTGGAGCGTGGCGGAGTTCCGTGCCTTCGCGGAGCCTTACTTCTCGAAAGGGAAGGGATGGACGTACCTCCCGCGCGACCGCCACGTCGCGGTGGGGGCTCGCGGCGAGACCGCCTGGTTCGACGAAATGCTCGACAACGCCTCCTACGGGGTCTGTCGCGGGACGGGAGTGCTGGTCCGCGCGGACGGGAGCTGGAAGATCGCGCAGTACCACCTCACGATCCCGATTCCGAACGAGATCTCGAAGCAGGTCGTCGCGATGATCCGCGAGACGCCGTAGGGGCGCCGCGGGCGCGGGACTCACGGGCGAGCCGGGATGAACGTAGAATCGCCGCGTGTGGCTCCTTCCGGTCCTGACGCCGTTCGCCCGGGCGGCGGTCCGGGTTTTCTATTCGCTGGAGATCGCGGGTGAGCCGATCCCGCGGTCGGGTCCACTCCTGCTCGTGGGGAACCATCCGAACATGGGTGTGGACGGGGGGCTGCTGATCGCGGCGGCGCGAAGGCCCGTGCGGTTTCTCGCGAAGGCGCCGCTTTTCGCCTCGGCGGCGGGACGGATCGCGCTCGAGGGAATCGGGGCGATCCCGGTGCACCGCCGGCACGATGATTCGTCGGCGGTCGGGCGGAACGAGGAGACGTTTCATGCGGCGCGCGAAGCCCTGCGCGGGGGGGCGGCGATCGCGGTTTTCCCGGAAGGGATCAGCCACAGCCAGCCCTCGATGGTTCCGATGCGCACGGGCGCGGCGAGGATCGCGCTGGAGACCGCGCGCGCGATCGGGCGCTCGTTTCCGATCGTGCCGGTGGGCCTCTCGTATCGCTCCAAGACGCGGTTCCGCTCGAAGGCGCTCGCGTTCGTGGTCGGAGAGCTCGCATGGGACGATCTGGCGGGGCGGGAGGACGCGGGCGCGGTTCGCGAGCTCACCCTCCGGATCGAGCGGGCCCTGCGGAACGCGACCGTGAATCTCGAGCGGTGGGAGGACGCTCCGGCGATCCTGGCGGCGGAGTCGATCTGGGCTGCGGAGAGGCGGCTCCCGCGCGACTCGGAGTCGAGGTTCGGACGGCTGCGTGATATCGCGAAAATCCTCGGGCGGCTGCGCGAGCGGAACGCGCCCGAGCTGCTCCAACTCGAAGAGGCGGTCCTCTCGTTCGACCGTTTCCTGCGCGAGATCGGCGTGGGCGCCAGCACGCTCGAGATCACCTCGCGAGCTTCCGTCGCGCTCCGGTGGGCCGCCCTGCGCCTCCTTCTGTTCGCGGTCGCCGCCCCGCTTCTCCTCGCCGGCCGGATTCTCTTCTTCCTCCCGTTCCGCGGGACCGATCTACTCGCCGCGCGCGCGAAAGGCGCCGAGATGCACGCGACGGTCAAGATTCTCGGCGGCACGGCGATCTATCTGCTCTGGATCCTTCTGCTCTCCCTCGCCGCCGGGCTCGCCTGGGGCCCGGTCGCCGGCATCGTGGCCTTCGTCCTTCTCGCGATTTTCGCCGGAGCCGTCCTCGTCGGGATGCAGTGGTGGGATCGCGCGATCTTCGAAGCGCGCACGTTCCTGCTCCTGCGCCGGCGCGAGTCGCTCCGCCAGCGCCTGCTGGCCAGGCGGCGCCATCTCGCCGAGCGGCTCGAGCAGCTGCGAAATCTGTAGCAGGCGGTCTCCGGCGCGTCGGAGATGCGGCAGCGCTCGAAACCGTGGACGACGACGGCGCGGCATCCTGACGGCGATCACCGCGCCCCGTCCCGCCCTGCGTTATCGTTTTCCCGACATGTCGCCGGAAGAGCAGCTGGTCGCCTCGCTCCGCAGCGCTGCCGGAGCGAACCTGGTCGTCATCACGGGAGCGGGGATCTCGCTCGCGAGCGGCCTGCCGACGTTCCGCGGCAGCGACCCCGAGGCGATCTGGTCGCGCGACGTGACCGAAATCGCAACGGTCGCGTTCTTCCGGAGGGATCCGGTCGTCTGGTGGAGGTGGTTCGATCTCCGCTTCGGAAGGATCCAGGACGCGGAGCCGAACGCGGCCCACGAGGCGCTCGTCGCGCTCGAGCGGGCACATGTCTCGCGCGGCGGGCGATTTCTCCTGGTGACGCAGAACGTCGATACCCTTCACGAGCGCGCGGGATCGAAGTACTTCGTGAAGATTCACGGGACCTGCGATCGCGTCCGCTGCTCGCGCGAGGGGTGCCGGTTCGGAGCGCCCGCCGGATCCCTCCCCCTGAGCGCGGCCGACCTGAGCTGCTTCCGCGCGGAGCCGACGCTGGCGAACATTCCTCGGTGCCCTCAATGCGGAGAGCTGATTCGCGCGCACGCGCTCCTCTTCGACGAGATGTACAGCGAGCACGTCGACTACCGCTTCGAGCACGCGCGCGCCGCGCTCGGCGAGTCGGATCTGATCCTGTTCGTCGGCACGTCGTTCTCGGTCGGGATCACCGAGCTCGCGCTCTGGACGGGGCGCGCGCGGGGAACGCCGATGCTGTCGGTCGATCCGACCGGAGAGGCGCCGCCCGGCGTCGTCGCCGTGCGCGAGCGCGCGGAAGATGTGCTGCCGAGGATCGTGGAGAGCCTACAGGGGGGCGCGTTCTAGGGTTCCGCGCGGTCATGAAAGCGGCGGTGGCGCGTTCGTACCGCTGGTGTACGGTCCTCTGGATTCGAGAGGCGGCGAAGGTCGGGCCACGGAAGGCCGAGAGATCAGACCGCGGCGAGGACCGTCGCGAAGATCATCTGCGTCTGGCCGCAGCAGCGGCACTGGACGTGGAGGGTGTCGCGGGGGTGGAGAGCGTCGGGCGCATCGCAGACGATGCAGAGCACCTCGCGGCGCGCGCTCGCCGCGCCGCAGCGGCCGCACCGGAGATCGTCGAGGGAAAACGGGTCGTCTTCCACGGCTTCCGCCCCGCATCCCGGGCAACCCCAGCGCACCGCCATCGTCCGTTCCTCTCCGCGAGACCGATTTCTGCGTTCATTTTAACAGAGATCAATTTCGTGATTCATTAATGGTTCTCCGTTCTCCCAGTGTCCGTTCGCGCCGGAGCTCCGGCAACCGAGATCCGAGGATTGAGTGCGGAGATCGCAGAACGGATACCATTTCGCCATGCATCCGGTGCACGAGGCCGATCTCCACGGCGACCCGATTCACCAGTTCGGTCGCTGGTTTCACGACGCGATCGAAGCGAAGGCGGCGCTTCCCGAAGCGGTGACGCTGGCGACGGCGGACCGGGACGGGCGGCCCTCGGCGCGCGTCGTCCTCCTCAAGGACTTCGACGAGCACGGCTTCGTCTTCTTCACGAGCTACGAAAGTCGAAAGGCGCGCGACCTCGAAGCGAACCCGCGGGCCGCACTCTGTTTCTGGTGGCCCGCCCTGGAGCGGCAGGTGCGGATCGAAGGGAGCGTGACGCGCGTCGCGGAGAAGGAATCGGACGCGTACTTTTCGACCCGGCCGCGGGGCAGCCAGATCGGCGCCTGGGCCTCGGAACAGAGCAGCGTCATCGAGAGCCGCCGGCTCCTCGAGGAGCGCGCCGCGGAGCTGAGCGCTCGGTGGATCGAGAGCAGCGTCCCCCGGCCGCCGCACTGGGGCGGGTTCCGCCTCCTGCCCGAGTCGGTCGAGTTCTGGCAGAACCGCGATGACCGGCTGCACGACCGTTTCCGGTACGTCCGGGCCGGCGCCCGGTGGAAGATCGAGCGGCTGGCGCCGTAGGGGCGGCCGCCGGGGACCGACGAAAGGCGTCATAAGGACCGGCCGCGCCGGTCCGTCCTCGTCCGTTGGCGACAGGAAGCAGACCGCCGCAGGCGGTGCCTACTCGAGCCAGCGATGCGAGCACTCGAGGCAGCGGCGGTTCGGGCCGAGCGCGATGATGAGCGCGAAGATCGCGGCCGCGAGGTAGAAGAGGTCCTCGTGGCCGGTGAGCCAGCCGGCGACCGAAAGAGCGGCCGCCCCGGCGATCGCGAGGAGGATCGTCGAGGTGGTCCTGACCTGATCCGAGTCGCATTCCGGACAGAGGATCGGCGCGGGGGGCGCCTCGAGGGGCTCGTCGAGGTCGAGCTCGATCGGCGGCTCCGAAGGAGGGAGGCGCTGCTGGAGAGCTTCGATCGCCCGGCGCGCGTCGCGCGCTTCGACGGCGAGACCGTACTTGACGCCCTCCGCCTCGCCGTGGCGCGAGAGGCGCGGCGCCGCGATCGTGCTGATCCGCGTCGTCACGAGCGCCTCCGCGAGAGCGTCGCGCGCTGTGGCGGCCTCCCGCGGATCGGAGAACGTCGCGATGATGATCTCGGGCGCGCTCCTCGGCTCGTTCGTTCGGGGGCGGGTCATGAGGAATGGTAACGGATGCGGGGCCTCGGACCTCAGACCAAAGGCCGCAGACCAC
>CAWCBB010000008.1:0-223262 GCA_963793695.1 uncultured Acidobacteriota bacterium
AGCTCGGAGAGCTTCTCGAACATCTTGTAGGCCTCGACGGTGTACTGGAAGACCGTGGCGACCTGGTTCTCGGCCGTGGGGGGGGCTGCAGCGACGCTCATGATTTCCTCACTCGATCCGGGCGACTTTGACGACGACGTCGCCGCGCAGTTTACATTGGCAGCTCAGCCGGTAGGGCGGCTCCATCTCTTTGTAGATCTCATCGGGCGTCTGGGGCGTCAGGCTCTCCCATCCGCCCACGACTTCGATGCGGCAGGTGCCGCAGGCGCCGTCCCCTCCGCACACGTGGCTGATCTCGATTCCGAGGCCGAGTCCGATCTGGAGCAGCGTCCTGTCACCCGGCTCGACGGAACTCTTTCCATGGTCAGCGAAGGTGACCTTCGGCATGGACAGCCTCGGCGGGGGATTCTACGGCACGATGCGCCATATAGGAACTCCGGACGAGCGGCCCCGCTTCGACGTGATGGAACCCGAGCGCTTTCGCCTCCCGCCCGAGGGCTTCGAATTCTCCGGGCGTGTAGTACCTGCGAACCGGATGGTTCCGTTCCGTGGGCGCGAGATACTGGCCGAGCGTGAAGATGTCGACTCCGGCGCCGCGGAGGTCTCGAGCGACGGCCAGGACCTGCTCCTCATCCTCGCCCAGTCCGAGCATCACGCTCGACTTGGTGTACATCCCGTCGGGGCGCTCCTCGCCCGCCCGGCGCAGGACCTCGAGCGAGCGCTCGTAGCGCGATCCGGGGCGCACCTGCAGGTAGAGGTCGGGGATCGTCTCGACGTTGTGCGCGAGAACTTCGGGGCGCGCGGCGAGAATCGTGCGCAGAGCGTCGCGATCGCCCTGCAGGTCGGAAATCAGTACCTCTACGGAGACCCCCGCGTCGCGGCGGACCGCCTCGATCGTCCGGGCGAAGTGCGCGGCTCCTCCGTCGGGGAGATCGTCGCGGTTGACCGTCGTGATGACGCAGTGGCGGACGCGCATCTGCCGCACCGCCGCGGCGACCCTCGCGGGCTCGTCGGGATCGGGGGGGAGCGGCACGCCTTTCCCGACCGCGCAGAAGGTGCAGCGCCGCGTGCACGTGGCGCCGAGGATCATGAAGGTCGCCGTGCCGGCGGCCCAGCACTCATAGATGTTCGGGCAGCGCGCTTCCTGGCAGACCGTGTTCAGCGACAGGTCGCGGACGAGCCCCGTGACCTCGAGCTTCTCGAGGTCTCCGGGGACCCTGATCTTCAGCCAGGGGGGGCGGACTCCAGCGCGTTTGTTCAAGATTTCAGACCTCAGACGCCAGACCTCAGACGCCAGACCTCAGACCTTTGACCGCGGCTCGTGAAAGCCGCGCTCTGCGGTCTGAGGCCCGAGGCCTGAGGTCCGTTTCGATAGCAATCTCTCCACCCTCTCCAGCGATTCCCGGTCATCGGTCCAGCGGATCATCCGGTAGGCCTCCTCGAAGGTCAGCCAGCGCGATTCCTGGTGCTCTCCCGCGCTCAGATGGACGGCGCAGCCGGGCGGAAGCTCCGCCTCGTAGCTGATCTCGTCGACGAAGGGGAGGTGTTCGGCCGGCGCGGGGAGGAAGGCCGGATCGATCATGAACGACTGGCGGAGGCCCAGCTCCCGCGGCTGGGCCTCGCAGCCGGTCTCTTCGAGGAGCTCGCGGCGCGCGGCCTCCGCGGGCGTTTCTCCCGGTTCGACGCGGCCGGTCACCGGCTGCCAGAACTCGCCCCGTGCCGGCTGGCGCCGCAGCAGGAGCACCTTCTCCCCGTCGTGCGGCACGACCTTCACGAGTCGGATCTCCGCTTCCCGCTCGAGGAGCTCACGCGAGAACACCTCCGAGAAGTGGTGGGCGTACGCGTCCATGACTTCGTTCATGGGGGGCGCCTTCCCGAGGAGCCGCTCGAGAGACGTCACGCCGCCCTCCGCGATTCCGCACGGCGTGATGTGGCGGAAGTGATCGAGGTTCGTCGTGACGTTCAGCGCGAAGCCGTGGCAGGTGACCCATCGCGCGACGCGCACGCCGATCGCGGCGATCTTGTCCCGCCCCACCCAGACGCCTCGCTTACCCTCCTCGCGGCCGGCCGCGATCCCCCATGCGGCGAGAGTCCTGATGACGCTCTCCTCGAGGTGTTCGACGTACTTTCGAATGTCGCGCTTTCCTTCGCCGAGGTGGACGATGGGATAGCCGACGAGCTGCCCGGGGCCGTGATAGGTGATGTCGCCCCCGCGCGTGGTCTCGAAAAAGCGGATCCCGTCGCGCGAGAAGACTTCCTTCGGCGCGAGCAGGTTGCCGATGTCCCCGCCGCGGCCGAGCGTGATCACGGGAGTGTGCTGGAGAAGGAGGAGCTGATCGTCGATCTCCTCCCTCTGGCGCATGGCGACGAGCGTCTCCTGCATCGCCATGCCGTTCTCGTACGTGACGAGGTGGAGCCGCCGGACGTCACACCTGCGCATCGGCGACCTCCGCGCGGGGCGCGAACATCCGGGCCAGCGTCAGCCCGGCGATCGCGTCGTAGAGGATGTGGACCGCGATGGCCGTCCAGAGGCCGCCGGTGATCCAGACGAGTCCGTGGAAGATGAGCCCGAAGATGCCGACGAAGAGCGTCGCCGACCACCCCTGGAGCAGATGAGCGAGCGCGAACGCGATCGTGCTGATCGCGATCGCGGCCGCGAACGAGCGGGTCTGCCTCGTGAGCAGCACCGGCAGGATTCCGCGAAACGCGACCTCCTCGCTGATCCCGGCCGCGGCACTGACCACGAGCCAGATCGCGCGCTCGGGAGCGTTTGCCGGGACGAGCATGCCGAGGCGGCGGCGCGAGAGGGGGGAGGCGAAGCGCCACCCGATGGTCATCGAGACGAGCGCCAGGGCGAGCACGCCGCCGCCGAGAAGCAGCGCCGTCGCATCGAGCTGCGGCGGCCGAAAGAGACGGACCCGCGCCGCCGACGCAACCCCGTACGAGATCAGAAGGAGCAGGCTCTGAAGAAACAACGCCTCGGCGTAGAGCGGAAGGCGCGGAGCGACGAGCCCCTCATCGAGCTTCTTCTTGCTGAACCAGGCGAGCAGAGGAAGGCCGCCGCAGATCAGCGCGATGTAGGCAAGGGAGACGGTGAGGGCCATGGCGTGTGGGAGTCTGGGGCATCCGGGGCGTGGGAGTCTAGGGCGTCCTGGGGCGTCTGGGGCGTCCAGGGAGTCTGGGGCGTCTGGGGCGTCAGCGTCCTGCTATCAGTTCGTGAAGCCTTATCGTCGCGCAACGTTTTCCCTCTCCCCGGCGGAATCGCGTCGAGCGCGGAGATCGTGTTCCGGGGAGAGGGGAAGGGTGAGGGGTACAGGCGGGAGCCGTTCAAGAGTTCCCGCGCAGGCCCCTCACCCCTGCCCCTCTCCCCGGAAGTCACATTCTCGCCTTAATTCAAGGTCCCGCCGGGGAGAGGGGAAAACTCCGGCCGGCACTCGACTTTCGATCAACACTGACGACGCCTGGACGCCCAGACGCCCAGACGCCTAGACGCTCCAGACGCCCAGATGCCCAGACGCCTAGACGCTGTATTCCCCTTCCTCGATGACGCCTTTCACCCGCGCCATGAACTGGTCGGCGACCGCGCCGTCGACCAGGCGGTGGTCGAACGTCAGCGAGAGATACGCCATGAGCGGATCGCGATCGAGTCGCCCGCTTCGGTCTCGATCGACGACCGGCCGCTTCTGGATCCCGCCGACGCCGAGGATCGCGACCTGCGGCTGGTTGATGATCGGCAGGCCGAACATGCCGCCGTAGATCCCGGGGTTCGTGATCGTGAACGTTCCTCCCTGGACCTCGTCGGGGTTGAGCTTCTTCGTCCGGGCCCGCTCGCCGAGGTCGTTGATCGCGCGCGCGAGCCCGAGGAGGTTCTTCTCGTCGGCGTGCCGGACGACGGGGACGATGAGTCCCCAGTCGAGCGCGACGGCGATGCCGACGTTGATCTCGTTGTGGTAGACGACGTTGTCGCCGTCGATCGACGCGTTGATGACCGGCCAGTCGCGCAGCCCGGCGATTACGGCCGAGACGATGAACGGCAGGTACGTGAGCTTGACGCCGTTCTCCGCGAAGGCCGCTTTGTTCGCGCCGCCGGAGGCGGTCGACCTGGGTGAAGTCGACCTCGAATACCGTCGAGACGTGCGCCGAGGTCTTCTTCGAGAAGACCATGTGCTCGGCGATTTTCTTGCGCATCACCGACATCGGCTCGACGCGCGAGCTCTCGCCGGAGGCGAAAGACGGTTGCTGCGCAGCCGGGGCCGGAACCTTCGCTGCGGACGCCGGAGCGGACGCAGGCGCGGAGCGGCCGCTTCGGCCGCTCCATGTACGAGAGGATGTCGTTCTTGGTGACGCGGCCCGAGATGCCCGACCCTTCGATCTGAGCGATGTCGATCTGGTTTTCTTCGGCCATCTTGCGGACGAGCGGCGAGGAGCGGGTGCGGCGCCGCTCTTCGAGAGAGCTCGTCGGTTCCGGAGCCTGCGTCGCCGCGGGGGCGGGCGCGGGACGCGGCGGGGCCGCTTTCGGAGGCGGCGGAGGGGCGGGCTGCGGCCGGGGCGCTTCCTGCTGCGCCGGCTTCGGTTCGGGCGCGGGCGCGGGCTCGGGCGGCTTCGCCGCGGGCGCGGCGGGGCCGCGGCCTCACCCTCGGTCGCGAGGCGGGCGACGACGCTGTTGACGGCGACCGTCTCGCCCTCCTTCGCGAGGATTTCGGTGAGAGTCCCGGCGGCAGGAGAGGGGATCTCGGCGTCGACCTTGTCGGTCGAGATCTCGAAGAGCGGCTCGTCGCGCTCGACGCGGTCGCCGACGTTCTTGATCCACCGGATCACCGTTCCTTCGGCGATCGATTCGCCCATCTGCGGCATCACGACATCGGTCGCCATAATCCTTCGTTCCTTCCAGCCATTTCGGTTTCGGCGGTATCCGTTGATCGTTGATCGTCCTTCGTGTCATCCCGAGCGTAGCGAGGGATCTGGGCGGGGGTGCGGTGCACAAACCGTCGGCTATCGCACCGCCCGCCCTCCCGGATCCCTCGCTACGCTCGGGATGACATCGCGACCATAAGGTGTTTTGCGATCAACGATCAACGATCAACGATCAACGATCAACGATCAACGATCAACGATCAACGACTCTCAATAATCCAAAAGCTCTCTGGCTACCCTCACAACCTTATCCCGGTTCGGCAGAAAAAAGTGCCTCCAGCGGCGGCGAATATGGAACCGGCGTATCGATCGAAGCGACGCGCCGGACGGGCGCGTCGAGGGAATCGAACGCCTTCTCGGCGATGAGCGCCGCGAATTCTCCACCGGCGCCCCCGGTGCGGGTCGCCTCGTGCAGGACGATCGCCCGGCTGGTCTTCGCCACGGACTCGAGAATCGCCTCCTCGTCGTAGGGGAGGATCGACCGGAGGTCGAGGATCTCGACGCTGATCCCCTCCTCCTCGAGCTGGTCGGCCGCTTCCATCGCGACGTAGACCATCGCTCCCCAGGTCACGATCGTCAGGTCCTTTCCTTCCCGGCGCCGGGACGCCTTTCCGATCGGGACGACGTAGTCCTGCTCGGGAAGGTGCTCCTTGATGCGCCGGTAGAGGTACTTGTGCTCGAAGTAGATCACCGGATCGTCGTCGCGGATGGCGGCCTTCAGAAGCCCTTTGGCGTCGTAGGCGGTGCCCGGCGCGACGATCTTGAGCCCCGGCGTGTTCAGGAAGAACGCCTCCGGGTTGAGCGAGTGGAAGGGCCCGCCGTGGACCCCGCCGCCCGCCGGCCCGCGGACGACCATCGGGCACCCCACTCCGGTGCGGTAGCGCGACGTGGCGGCGAAGTTGGTCAGCTGTCGAAGGCGCAGGCGATGAAGTCGATGAACTGCATCTCGGCGATCGGGCGCATGCCCATCATCGCCGCGCCGGCCGCCGCGCCGGCGATCGCGATCTCCGAGATCGGCGTGTCGATCACGCGCTCGCGCCCGAAGTGCTCCTGAAGGCCCGCGGTCGTCTTGAACGCGCCGCCATAGGCGCCGACGTCCTCGCCGATGAGGAAGACCGACGGGTCGCGCTCCATCTCCTCGCGCATCGCCTGGCGGATCGCCTCGAGGTAGGTGGTCTCGCCGCCGCTCCGGGTCTGCTCGCTCATCGTTTCCTCTCGCACAACGGGGGGTGCTCCCAGTAGCCGTCGCCCGCGTAGACGCCGAGCGCCGCTTCTTCCGGCTCCGGCATCGGTGACGCCTCGGCCAGGGCGACCGCCTCGTCGAGCTCTCCGCGGATCTTCGCCTGAATCGCGGCCAGGTCGTCCTGCGTCGCGATCTCCGCGGCCAGCAGCATCTTTTCGAAGCGCTCGATCGGGTCCTTCGCGCGCCACTCCTCGAGGACCTCGGGCGGGACGTACGACTGGTTGTCGTGCTCGGCGTGCCCTTTCATGCGGAACGTCTTCACCTCGAGAAGGGTGATGCCGCCGCCGGCGCGGGCGCGGTCGACCGCGCGCCGCGCCGCGTCGTACGTCGCGAGAACGTCGTTGCCGTCGACCGTCTCGCCCCAGCAGCCGTAGGCGACCGCCTTGTCGGCGAGCGTCCGCGCGGCCGTCTGGCGGTAGACCGGCGTCGAGTAGGCGTAGCCGTTGTCCTCGATGACGATCACCAGCGGGAGCTTCTGCACCGCCGCGAAGTTGATCCCCTCGTGGAACGCGCCGGTCGAGGACCCGCCGTCGCCGATGTAGACCATCCCGACCATTTGCTTCTTCTGCATGCGTCCTGCGAGCGCGATGCCCGCCATCACCGGGACCATGTCGCCCAGCATCGAGATCGGCCCCACGAATCCCCGCTTCATGTCCCCGAAATGGATGTTCAGGTCGCGCCCGCGCGTAGGGGAGTTCCCCTTCGCCATGTACTGGCGGAGGATCTCGACCGGCTTCGACCCGCGACGAGCATCGAGCCCAGGTTGCGGATGAGCGGCGAGATGACGTCGCCCTTCGAGAAATCGAGCGCGTACGCGGTCGCCACCGATTCCCCTTCCTGGCCGAGGGAGCGGTAGATGCCGCCGATCACTTTGCTCTGGCGGAAGAGGGCGACGATCCGCTCCTCGAGGGCGCGGGTCATGCGAAGGTGATGTGCGATCTCGAGGAGGCGCTCGCGGGTCAGCGCGCCGCCCGTCGCCTCAGGGGCCTGAAGGGTCAATTCATACCTCGGTGTGACCGGAGCGCGGCTCCGGGTAATGCGGCGGCGCCGCGGGTGCGCGCGGCGCCGCTCGAGTCGTTACTGGTGAATCGAGTGACCGTGAACGTCCTCGGCCGCTTCCATCATCGCCTCGGAGAGGGTCGGATGCGCGTGGATCGTCCTCGCGATCGACTCGGCCGTCGCCTCGAGCTCGAGAGCGACACAGGCTTCCGCGATCAGCTCCGTCGCCTTCGGCCCGACGATGTGGACGCCGAGAAGCTCGTCGTACTTCGCGTCGCTGACGAACTTCACCAGGCCGCCCGACTCGCCGATGATCTTCGCTTTCGCGCTCGCGGTGAAGGCGAACTTCCCGATCTTCACCTCATAGCCGCGCTCCTTCGCTTTCGCCTCGGAGAGGCCGACCGACGCGACCTCGGGATCGCTGTACGTCGCGTTCGGGACGTGGTCGTAATTGATCGGCCTCACCTCGAGCCCCGCCATCTGCTCGACCGCGAGGATCCCCTCGGCCGAGGCGACGTGCGCCAGCGCGGGGGTGGGGACGATGTCGCCGATCGCCCAGACGCCCGGCTCGTCCGTCTTCATGAACTTGTCGACCAGGACGAAGCCGCGGTCGAGGCGGACTTTCGTTTTCTCGAGTCCGACGTCTCCGGTGACCGGCCCGCGGCCGACGGCCGAGAGGACGATCTCCGTCTCCACTTCCTGCTGCTTGCCGTTCTTGAGTGCGATGACGCTCTTCACGCCCCCCTCGGTCGGCGTGCAGCTTTCCACCTTCACGTCCGTCATGACGTCGATGCCCCGCTTCTTGAAGAGGCGCGTGAACTCCTTCGAGATCTCCTCGTCTTCGATCGGCAGCAGCTGCGGCAGCACTTCGACGATCGTCACCTCGGTTCCGAACGAATGGAAGATCGACGCGAACTCGCATCCGACCGCGCCCGCGCCGATGACGAGCATCGACTTCGGCACGCGGTCGATCTGGAGGATGTGGTCGGAGTTGATGATCTTCTTCCCGTCGGATTTGATGTGGGGGAGATCGCGCGGCACGGACCCCATCGCCAGCAGGATGTTCTTCGTCGAGAGCTTCCTCGGCTCCGATCCTTCCGCCGTCACTTCCACGAGGCCCTTTCCGGCGATGCGGGCCGAAGCCCTTGATCCGCTCCACCTTGTTCTTCTTGAAGAGAAACTCGATCCCCTTCGCGTTCTTGTCGACGACCGACTGCTTCCGCGTCTGGACCTGCGCGAAGTCGAGCGTGACGTCGCCGACGGTGATTCCGAATTCCTTCGACTTCTGGATCTTGTGCCAGATGTCGGCGTTTTCGAGGAGCGCCTTCGTCGGGATGCATCCGCGGTGGAGGCAGGTTCCTCCCACGAACGGGTCCTTTTCGACGACGGCGACCTTGAGGCCGAGCTGCCCCGCGCGAATGCCGGCGACGTAGCCGCCCGGACCGCTGCCGATGACGATGACGTCGTACTGAGTTTCTGCCAAGAAGGCACCTCCGGTGGGTTTCCGAAGGCCCGCAGCCACGAACGTGTGACGGCCGGCCTTGCGGAGCGGCGTGCATTATACGGGCCGGGGAGAGACGCGGGTAGGGGCGCGCTGCGCGCGCCCGGAATCATGTCTGCGCGTGGACGGAATTCCGGGCGCCCGCAGGGCGCCCCTACAGTAGGGCGGCCGCGGGCCGCCCGCTACTGGCCCGGGATGAACGTCGGATCCTGCGTCATGTTGTCGACCGTCGATCCGTACGCGACGATCTTCCCGTCCCCGCCGACCACGCGGAGCGCGACGCGCGCGTTGTACGTGGTTCCGGCGTTGAGCGTCTTGAGGATCTGGTTGAACTGGCGGAACTCGTTCGGCTTCAGAGTGAACTCGACGCGCGGGGTCACCCGCGACTCGGCCGGGAACGCGCTCAGTTCGACGCGCACTTCCTTCCCCGTGACTTCCACGATGCCGAGGTTCGAGCGGATGTTGCTCGACTGCTCGAGCTGGAGGACCTGCATCGCGCGATCGCCGAGGCCGATCGCGTCCTCCTCGGTGACGGCCGCCATGAACTGTCCGTAGCTGCCCGCTCTCGCGCTGATCGTACGTCCGCCCGGTGACGACGAGCTCCGAGTCGGTCGCCGTCGTGATCTGGATCGCGCCTCCCGTGTTGCTCTGCCCCGAACAGCGTCGGGACGATGTCGCCGAGGGTGCGGATGGTTCCCGGGCCGATCTGGACCGTCGCCGTCTTCGCCGCGGTCGAGGCGCCGACCGGGAAGAACGCGACCGTCGCGCTCACCGAAGCGAGCCCCGCGTTGAAGACCTGGACGTCGCGTGCGCCACCGCGCCTGACCGGTGTCGAAGTGGGCGATGCCGGGCATCACGTATTTGCGCGCGCCGATCTTCGCGAGATCGACCGCGTGCACCTGGAGCGGGTCTCCCGTGACGTTGTCGACGACCGAGGCGTACGCGGCGATCCTGTCCGTCGCCCGAGACGACCTCGACTTCGGCGCGCGGCGTCGTGACGTTCGTGAGTCCGTTCGTCGGCGAGGACCTGGTTGAGCTGGCGGTGCTCGCCGGGCTTGAGGCTCAGCGGCACGGTCAGAAGCTCGCCCCGCTCGCCGTCGAAGAAGCGGATCTCGACCGAGACCGGCTGCCCCGATGCTTCAGCCACGCCGACGTTCGTTCGGTAGCCGCTCGACTGCGCGAGCTGCTGGAGCGACAGAATGCTCTTCTTCGCTCTCCGGCCGGAGTCGATCCGCCGACGAATGACGCGAACGGGATCGCGGGGATGTACTCGCCGAGAGTTCCCTGCGGGGTTTTGTTGTACGTCCGCGACGAGGCGAGCGAGACGAGAGAGCGCGTGACCGGAATTGCCTGCGCTCCCTTGCCCGCGCCGCGCCGTTCCGAGCGGCCGGATCTCGAGCACGCCCGTCGCGCCCTCTCCCGGCAGCGAGCCGAGCCCGTACCACTGCTTGACCACGTCGTCGAGCGCCGCGTTCTGTCCCGGCGCGAGCTCGAGCTCGCACGTCTTTCCGCCCAGCGTCGCGTCCGTTCCCGTGCTCGTCCAGAGGAGCCGGTACTTCTGCTTCTCCGAACCGAGATTGAGAACGCGGACGTCCGTTTGCCACTCGGAGTTGACGCCCGTCGCGTGCGCGACCGCCGGGATGATGAGCGATTCGGCCACAGGGGAGTCCTTCCCCTTGTTCGTGACCGGCGTGACGAGCGTGACCGAGACCGGCGTCGATCCGGTGACGGGGTCGTGTCGAGAGCCTGCTTCGCCGCCGGCGATCGCGATGAACGTCATCGTCACCGTCCCGGTGTTCGTTCCGACCGGGAGTCCGACGGGGTTCGTGATGACGGTCACGGTCACTCCGTCCTGGCCGATGGTGCCGCCGGGCGGCTCGACGCGCATCCAGTCGCGGTCCGTCGTCGCGATGAAGGTGTAGCTCGTCTGCAGGTCCGGAGTGGGGGAGGGGATGAACAGCTGCTGCCGGATCTCCTCCTCGTTGCCGAACTGCACGACCGTCTCGGCCTCGGTGGAGGCGGGCGGCGGAAGCGGGATGACGACGATCCGGCCGACGCCGGAGAACTCGCATCCCTGCTGCGCGAGCTTGACGCGGTAGTAGTACGCGCGCGGCTCGCGTCACGCCGTGCTCGAACATCGCGAAGACGAACTCGCCCGTCGGGTCGACTTCGCCTTCCTTGTCGGCGAGGATGGTCGTGAAGCCGGCCGTGTCGGATTCCTCGAAGAGGTAGCTGCAGCCCGACCGAGACGATCGTCGCGCGAACCTCGATACGGCTTGTCCGTGGTCACCTCGCCCTGGAGCGAGAGGACCGGCGGGAAGCAGGAGACGTTCACCTGAACGGTGCGCGACTGCAGCGAGCCGCATCCTTCGGGCAGCACCGCCTCGACGTACCAGGCGAGCGCCGCGCCCGCCGGGAATGTCGGCCGCCAGCGCGGGATCGGCGGCGCTTCCGTCGACCGTCCCCGCGTTCTGGAACGCGCTTCCGTTGATCGACATGAAGAGGTCGTAACGGGCGGTACCTCACCGGCGCCCAGCGGAAGAGCACCGGCGTCTGCGTCGATCGCGTCGCTCTCGAGCGGCGCGATCGGCTCCGGAGCCCCGCTCGGGCAATCGCGAACGACGGTGATGAGACGATCCGTCGAGCTGAGGCTCGGACAGCCGTCGGCGAAGTCGGCGATCACCCGCCAGCTGAACGTGCCGAGAGACATGGAATCGTCGTCGCCATCGTGGCCGGCAGCGGCGCCGCCGGCTGCGGGATCACCGCGATTTCCTCGAGGCCGCCTTCGGGGCTGAAGATCGCGAGGTGGTACTGCGTCGCGTTCGTCGCAACGGTCCACTCGAACCGGACGTCGGGCGCGAGCTCGGCGCCCGGCTGCGGCGCGACGAGGAGCGGCGCGGAATTCGGACAGGGTTCGGCGACCGTGAAGCGGACGCACGCCGACTCGGGCGGCGTCGTGCAGCCGCTCTTCTCGGCGACGACCTTCCAGTCGTATTCGCCGGGCGCGAGGCCGCTGTACGCCATCTGCGTTCCCGTGGTGGTTCCGAGGAGCGTCGCGCAGCCGGATCCCGCGGGACCGAGGTAGATCCTGTAGAGGTCCGCGCCGGTTCCGCCGGTCCAGGAGAGCGTCCCGTTGCCTTCGACCTGGGTACCCGAACCGGGAGCGATCGCCGAGACGGCAGCGGGGCAGGGGGCCGTCTGAACGGTCACGGTGACCGTGCCGACCGCCTGCCCACCGGCCCGTCGGAAACCGTGTACGTGAACGAATCCGTCCCCGCCGAGCCGGCAGGGGTGTACGTGCAGGAGCCGGCGGGCGTGCAGGAGACCGTTCCGATCGAGCCGTTCGTCGATGAGAGAACCGAGAGCGGTCCGCCGTCGATGTCGCTGTCGTTCGACAGCACGTTGATCAAGACCGGCGCGTTCGCGGTGGTCGTCGCCGCGTCGGCGCCCGCGGTGGGCGGATCGTTGACCGGCGTCACCGTGATGGTGACCGTGCCGACCGACGAGACGAATCCGTCGCTGACCGTGTAGGTGAACGAGTCGGAACCGTTGAAGTTCGCGTTCGGCGTGTAGGTGCAGGTCGCCGTTCCGCAGGCGGCGGTCCCGTTCGTCGCCGGTGTGAATCCGGTGATCGTGAGCGGATTGCCGTTCGGATCCGTGTCGTTCAGGAGGACGTTGATGCCGAGCGACGTGTCCTCCGGATAGGTTCCGGTGTCGGGGTTCGCGACGGGTGCCGCATTCCCGGTGGTCACGAGATCGACGTACGTCGCCCCGGTCATCACGTTGAGGCTGTTTCCCCCTCCGAGGTCGGTGCCGTTCGTGGTCGCGAACGCGTTGTTCGGCGAGGGAGCGAGCGATCCGAACGTGAGGATCCGATACGAGTTCCCGTCCACCGGGACGTACGGTGAGAGGAGCGCCACGTTCAGGGTTCCGCCGAGCGAGGCGGTGCCGGTGACGTTGAGCTGATCGAATTGCGTGCCCGCGGTGAGACCGGCCAGCTCGACGTCGAGCGAGCCGGAGGCGCCTTGCGTGTAGTTGCCGTCGATCGTGAGCGCGCCGGGCGAGGTGCCTGGCTTGACCGTGCCGCCGCTGTTGAGGACGTTGCCCGTGAACGTGCCGCCGCCCATCAGCGCGCCGCCCTGGAAATCGACCGCGCCGTTCGAGGCCGCGTTCGCGCCCGCGGCGATCGAAAAGGCTCCCGCCGTCTGGACGAACGGAGCGGTGGAAAAGTCGAGCGTTCCGGCCTGAACGTCGATCGTTCCGGCGTTCGTGACGTTCGCCGAGAGGAACTGCGAGGTTGCCGTGCCGTTGCGGACGAACGTCGCGCCGGCCTGGTTCTCGAACCGCGACGCGGCGCCGGTGCAGCAGTAGTAGTAGAACGCTCCGGTGTCCGAGCGGGTGAGGGTCGCGCCCGCGAGGTTCTCGATCGCGCCACCCTGGTTTCCGTAGACCCACCCGGTGCCGCTCCAGGTGCCGGAGCCGCCGTTGCGGAGCGTCGCGCCGAGAAGATACTTGGCCCCCGGTCCGGTGAGGTTGACGGCCCCCGGAGACGCCGCGATCTGGACGATGGTCGTTCCACCGAGGGTACCCGTTGACCAGTTCATCGTGCCGGCGACGCCGATCTGGCTCGAGCCGCCGAGCGTTCCGCCGGTGAGATCGAGGTTCTGCATCGACGCGGAGGGCGCGGTGAGCGAGAGTGTGCCGCCGGGGATCGAGGTGAGGCCGCTGTTGGCGAATGGGCCAGAGGCGTTCACCGCGCCGGTCGTGACCTCGATCGTGCCGTTCGACGAGATCGCGCCCGAGAGCGTGTGCGTGCCGCCCGCGAAGCGCAGGATTCCCGGGGAGGTCACGCCGAACGCACCGGAGCCGGATCCGCCGCCGCTCAGCGACAGGATTCCCGAGGTGACGGCCACCGTCCCCGTGTTGTTCAGCTGCGGATAGATGGTCGTCGCGGCGGTCCCGCCCGTCTTCTGGAACGTGCCGCTGTTGTCGATGCGTGGAGTGCCGACGCCGTTGGAGTAGATGTAGGCGACGTCGGAAGTGATGTCGAAGGTCGCCGCGTTCTGGAGGACGCCTCCGTTGTAGATGCTCAGATAGTAGGGGCCGCCGCCGTACGTCGCGTTCGAGTTGAGGACGAGGGTACGCCCGTCGAGGTACGCGTAGCCGGTGTCGTTCGGGAACGCGGCGGAGCCGCCGGCGAGGACGGTCGTGGTCCCCGTCCCGCCGAGCGTCCCGCCGCTGAACGTGAAGGCGCCGCTCACGGTGATCGCCCCGGATCCCTGGAGCGTGCCGCCGGCGATCGTGAGGGCGGGGGAGGATGCCGCGGCGTTGAACGTGTGCGCTCCCGCGTCGACGAGCGTCAGGCCGCTCCCGGTGAGGGCGTAGCTCCCGGCGAGCGTCGTCGTCCCGTTGCTGAAGCGCATCGTTCCGGTTCCGCTCACGGCCGATGGCGCGGTCAGCGAATGCGCGCCGCCGTTGAAGCGGAGGACGGCGGGCGCGGTGGCCGTGAACATGCCGGGGCTCGTCCCGCCGCCGTTGAAGCTCAGGATTCCCGAGGTGACGGCGGTCGAGCCGCTGTTGTTGAAGCCGCAGTAGACGATGGTCTCGCCCGTCCCGGCCGTCTTCTGGAACGTACCGCTGTTGTCGATCCGGGGGGAGCCGACGCCGTTGCTGTAGAGCGGCGCGTCGTTCTGGATGTCGAACGTCCCGCTCGTCGCGAGGACGCCGCCGTTGTAGATGCTGAGGTAATACGGGCCGCCGCCGTACGTCGAGGCGGCGTTGATCGTGAGCGTCCGGCCGTCGAGGTAGGCGTATCCCGTGTTGTTCGGGAACGCGGCGGAGCCGCTCGCGAGGACGGTCGTGGTCCCCGTCCCGCCGAGCGTCCCGCCGCTGAACGTGAAGGCGCCGCTCACGGTGATCGCCCCGGATCCCTGGAGCGTGCCGCCGGCGATCGTGAGGGCGGGGGAGGATGCCGCGGCGTTGAACGTGTGCGCTCCCGCGTCGACGAGCGTCAGGCCGCTCCCGGTGAGGGCGTAGCTCCCGGCGAGCGTCGTCGTCCCGTTGCTGAAGCGCATCGTTCCGGTTCCGCTCACGGCCGATGGCGCGGTCAGCGAATGCGCGCCGCCGTTGAAGCGGAGGACGGCGGGCGCGGTGGCCGTGAACATGCCGGGGTTCGTCCCGCCGCCGTTGAAGCTCAGGGTCCCCGAGGTGACGGCGGTCGAGCCGCTGTTGTTGAAGCCGCAGTAGACGATGGTCTCGCCCGTCCCGGCCGTCTTCTGGAACGTGCCGCTGTTGTCGATCCGGGGGGAGCCGACGCCGTTGCTGTAGAGCGGCGCGTCGTTCTGGATGTCGAACGTCCCGCTCGTCGCGAGGACGCCGCCGTTGTAGATGCTGAGGTAATACGGGCCGCCGCCGTACGTCGAGGCGGCGTTGATCGTGAGCGTCCGGCCGTCGAGATAGGAGTAGCCGACGTCGTTGAGGAACGAGGCCGATCCGCCGGCGAGAACCGTCGTCGTGCCCGTGCCCTTGAGCGTTCCGCCGTGGAAAAGGAAGGGGCCGGTGACGCTCACCGCGCCGCTGCCCTGCATGATGCCGCCGGAGACGTTGAGCACGCCCGTCGACGCGGCCGCGTCGAACGTCGCCGTGCCGCCGCTGACGATGGTGGTTCCGGTCACCGTGTACGCGCCGGCGAGGGTGACGCTCCCGGCCGTGAACTCGACCTGTCCCGCGCCGGTGACCGTCGAGCTCGCGCTCAGGGAATGGGTTCCGTTCGAGAAGCGGAGGATGCCGGTGGAGGCGGTAAAGGTGCCGTTGCTCGTTCCGCCCCCGCTCAGCGCGAGCGTGCCCGAAGCCGCGGTGACGTTGCCGTCGTTGTTCACGGCGGGAGCGAGGGTCGTCACGAACGTTCCACCGCTCTTCGTGATCGAGCCGGTCGCCGTATTCACGATCAACGGGGTTCCCGTCCCGTATGCGTAGATCTGGCTGTCCCCATTCAGCGAGAAGGCGGCGGAGTTCGTGAGCTGCGCTCCGTTCGCGAGGCTGAGATAGTAGGAGGGCTCGTACGTCGTGGGCCCGTTCACGGCGAGCGTATGCGCGTCGAGCGTCGTATAGCCGTAGCCCGCGGCGACACCGGCCGGGAAGAGAAGGGTCCCCGTCGCCGCGATCGTCGTCGTCGTCGCCGGGCCGCCGGTGATCGTCCCGCTGCGCCACTCCAGCGTCTTGTTGATGGTCCTGTTGGCGGCCCCGCCGAACGTGCCGCCGGTCAGCCGCAGAACCGAAACGCTGATCGTCGTGGGGCCATCCGTGTTGAGCGTGCCGGCGGCGAGCTCGGCCTCGCCGGCTCCGCCCAGCGTGCTTCCCGTGAGGAACGTGTGCGTTCCGCCGTTGAATCTGATGAGGGCGCCGCCGGACATGAGGACCTGCGCGCTGTAGGTTCCCCCGGACATCGGCGTGAGCGCTCCGGCCTGCACGGCGATGTTTCCCGTGCTCTCGATCACGGGATAGACGACCGTCTCCGTGCCGACTCCCTGTTTGGCCAGCGTCCCGCTGTTGACGAGCCGGTTCGGGCCGGTACCGTAGGCGTAGAGGATCGCGGAGCTGGTGATGTAGAAGAGATAGGCGTTGTCGAGCGTCGCGCCGTTCGCGAGGGAGAGGTAGGTGCTCGTCGCCGCGTAGGTGGCCGTGCCCAGGTTCGTCAGCGTGTGTCCGTCGATGGTCGGGTAGCCGGGGTCTTCGGGGATGTTCAGGACCCCCGTCGACGCCGCGATCGTGGTCGTCCCGGTGCCGCTGAGCGTCCCTCCGTGAAAGTCGAACTGGTTCGTGACCGTCCGGTTCGCGGCGCCGGTCATGGTGCCGCCGTTGAGGCTGACGATCGCCGCGTTGATCGTAAGGGGTGACGCGATGTTCATCTGCCCGCTCGCGATCTCGAGCGTCCCGGCCCCGCCGATCGAGCTCGCCGCGTTGAAGGTGTGCGTTCCTCCGTTCAGCCGCAGCGTCGCGCCGCCGCCGATCGTGAACGCGCCCGTGTGGGAACCGTTCGCGCTCAGCTCGATCGTGCCCGAGCTCGCGGTCACACTGCCCGCATTGTTGAAGAGCAGATAGATGTTCGTCACGCCGGATGCCGTCGATTTCGTAGAACGAGCCGGTGTTGTCGAACGTGCCGCCCGTCGCTGTGTAGAGGATGGCATCGCTCACGACGGTGAACGTGTTGGCGTTGGTGAGGACGGCGTTGTTCTGGAGCGCGAAATAGGACGTCGTCAGGCCGTAGGTGATCGCACCGGTGTTCGTGAGCGCCCGACCGTCGAGGACCGGGTAGCCGCCCCCCGAGAAGCTGATCGAGCCGGAGGCGGCGACCGTCGTCGATCCCGTCCCCGACAGGGTACCGCCGCCCCATGCGTAGCCGCCCGAGATCGTCAGCGCCCCCGTGCCGGTGAGGATCCCTCCCGTCTGGGAGAGGGTGCCGCCCGTCAGGACGTTCGATACGCCGTTCAGCGTGATCGTCGAGCCGGTCTGGGTGATCGTGCCGCCGAAGTCGACCGTGGTCGGTCCGTTGATCGTGAGTGCGGCGCCTGCGACCGTGAGCGAGATCGAGCTTCCGCACGTGTTGCCGCATCCGACCGTGAGCCCCGCGACCGTGGCAGTCGTGTTCACGACGACCGTGTACGTTCCGGCGCCGGTGACGTTCGCAACATCCCCCGGGCCGGGAACCACGGCGCCCGACCACTTCGTCGGGTCGTTCCAGTTTCCGGCGCCCCCCGTCCACTGATAGGTCGCGCCGAAGGAGGGCGCGGCCAGCAGGAGAAGCCCCGAAAGCAGGAGAGCCGCACGAAAAGAAAGCGATGGGGACGAGGCGCTGCGCGCCCCGCGAGTCGTTCCGTCGAGAACAAGCATGCAGGCTCCGGTCGCCGTACAACGGCCGCAAGTAGTGCCCCGCCCGCCCGAACTGCTCACTGTTGGGATCGGGGCAGTATACGGCCTGATGTGTCATTCGTCACGAGCTGGTGTGAGGTGACGTGCCTCTCGTGATGAAGTACAGCGCTGCCGAGAGAAAGTTGGCCTCCCTCAGAGCCATGCCTGTCGGAGGAAAAAGGAAAGCGGATCCGAGACGAGGAGCGTCCGAGGCCCGAGGTCTAAGGTCCAAGGCCTACGGTCGCTACCGGTACTTATTCGCGCCGGTATTGAACAGGACGACGCGCGCATCGCGGGCGATCGCCGCGCGCTCGAGAAGGAGGCGGAGTCCCGCGAGCGCGGCGCCCCCCTCGGGACCGGCGTCGATCCCTTCCATCGCGCGGATCTCCGCCGCAGCCGGCTCGATCGACTCCTCCGGCACGGCGACCGCGCCTCCGCGCGACTCGCGGAGCGCCGCGAGCATCAGCCGGTCGCCCACCGCGCGCGGCACGCGGAGGCCCCAGGCCGCCGTCTTCGGGTTCTCCCACTCGGGCGCATTCTCGAGACCCTGCTCGAAGGCGCGGACGACGGGCGCGCACCCGCGCGACTGGATGCTGAACATCCGCGGCCGCTCCGGACCGATCCATCCGAGCCGCTCCATCTCGTCGAACGCCTTCCACATCCCGATGAGGCCCGTCCCTCCGCCGGTCGGGTAGAGGATCGCGTCGGGCACTCCACCGAGCTGCTCGACGAGCTCGTACGCCCATGATCTTCTTTCCCTCGACGCGGTACGGCTCCTTGAGCGTCGAGAGGTCGAAGCCTCCCCGCTCGCGCAGCACTTCCTGGACGCGCTTTCCCGCGTCCGTGATGACGCCGCGCACCAGCTCGACCTCGGCGCCGTACGAGCGGCACTCGTCGATCATGGACGGCGGCGTGTCGTCCGGCATCGCGATGAACACCGGGACGCCGGCGCGCGCGCCGTACGCCGCGAGGGCCGATCCGGCGTTGCCCGCGGTCGGCGCGGCCAGGAGCTGCGCGCCGAGGCGGCGCGCCATCGTGACGGCCGCGGCCATGCCGCGCGCCTTGAACGAGCGCGTCGGGTTGAGCGATTCGTCCTTGATCAGGAGCCCGTTCATCCCGAGAGAGCGTCCGAGGCGGACCGCCGGCAGCAGGGGAGTGTCGCCTTCCCCGAGGGTGACGATGTCCCTCTGCGGAACGGGCGGGAGGACCTCGCTCCACCGCCACATCCCTCGCGGGCGCGAGCCGATCCGGGCGCGCAGCGGCGGATCGAGCCCCAGCTCGTACCGGACCAGGATCGGCGCGCCGCACGCGGGGCAGAGGTTGCGCAGGGCGTCGATCGGGGAGGACCCGTCGCAGACGGAGCAGCGGAGAAGGGCGGGGAAATTCATCGTTGATCGCAGATCCTCGATCGTTGCTTGGTTCTTGGTAGTGGTTGCTGATTGGTCGAAGCGTGATGTCATCCCGAGCGTAGCGAGGGATCCGGGTGGGGGCTGCGAAGAACGCAGCGGCGGTGCAGGGCGCGAAAGCCGGCATTCGCTCTGGCCGAAGGCGAATACCGACCCTCGCGCCCTCCACGGAGCCCGCGTCACGCGTCTCCCCCCGCCCAGATCCCTCGCTACGCTCGGGATGACATCCTGCCAGGGCGGCGCGGGAACCGCATCTGGCCGACTCGATCGCCGCGCAGATTAACACTCCGCGAGGTCGGAGCGCGGTTTTTCAATCTGCAATCTGCAATCCGCAATCTGCAATAGAAAGAGCCGGACAAAGGCCGGCTTTTTCGAGAGGCGCGTGCGGCGCGGCCCTACTGCTGCGATTTCTGCTGGATGTCCTCGAGCGCCTTCTGCGCCTCGCCCGGCTTATCCTCGAACTTCGACATCTCGGTCGCGAGGGCGTTGAGAGTGCTCTCGTACTTGGAGAGCAGCTCGCGGTTGGCCTTGACCGAAGGGTCGACCTGCTCCTGCTGCGCCGCCATCTCTTTGCGGTTCTTGTCGTACTCGGCGAGCATCCCCGCGAGGGCCTTCTTCGCCTCGGCGTCGGTGGCCGCGTCGTGCTGCTTTTTCAGCTCGTCGTACGCCTGGTCCATCATCGCCTTCGAGCTCTGCTGGAGCGACTCGGTGAACGCCGCGCCGCTCGCCTCGAGCACGCGCTCCTTCACCCACTGGTACTCGGCGGTGTTGAAGCCCAGCTCGTGCGCGGCGCGAATGTCCGCGGTCAGGAAGTCGGCGGCCGATCCGAGGGCCTTGAACCCCGCCATGACTCCCGCGATCGACTTCTCACCCTTCCCCTCGGCCGATTTCGCCTGCTTCTCCATCTCCTTGCGCGCCACCAGAGCGATCGCCTTTTCCTTCTCCCGGACCTTCAGGTACATCTGAATCTGAGCGTCGGTCAGCCGGGCGTCGGCCGGGGGATCGTACGAGTCTTCCGACGTTTTCTCGAGAAGCTCCTTCGTTCCGACGTCTTCGAGGTCGTCGGAAATCGCGGCCTCATCGACCGCCTTCTTGAGTTTGCATCCAGTGGGGACGAGAAGAAGGAGAAGCAGCCCGAGGGCGAGAGCGATGGAACGACGCATGGATTGATTCCTCCAAATAAGTCACAAAAGTCTACTGAAGCTGCTTCGGGCGTTCAAGCAGCTCAGAACTTCCGGCCGAGCTCGCCGAACCCCGTGCGAAGGAGCTCTTTCAGCTCCGCGTAGTCCTTCCTCAGCGCATGGACGTCCGCGCGGAGCGCCTCGATTTCTCGGCGCAATCCCCCGGCGTCGATTCCCTCCGACCGGGGCGCGGTTTTCGCGTCCGGCTCCTCGAACGCGATCGCGACGGGTAGGTCCTCGCCCAGAAGCGCCGCTTCGTCGAGAGCCTCGACGTCGTCGGCGAGCGCCACCGGGACCGGCACGTCACCGGCGATCGTGGCGGGACGCTCTCGTCCCTCCAGCAGCTGGTCGAGCGAGATCTCCTCGACTTTCTCGTAGCCGGCCGCGGGATCCCCGAACGGAGCGTCACCGAAGGGAGCGACGTCTTCCGGGGAAAACGAGGCGGCGAAGGGGTTCTGCTCGGGCTCGGTGACGTGCGGGGCGGGCGCTTCCTGCGTGGCGTGACGCTTGGACTTCTTCTCGTGTTTCGGCTTTGCCGCGGGCTTCGCGGGCGCTTTCCCCTGCAGCTTGTTGATGAGATGTTTCGCGGTGATCTTCGAGACGAGGGCGAACGTCTCCATCACGCCCTCGCCCTTGATCGCGGAGGATTCCTTCCAGGGGTAGCCTTCGAAGCCGAGCTGCTCCTCGAGCTCTTCGACCGGGAGGACGCCCGGCAGATCGCGCTTGTTGTACTGGATCACGATCGGGATGTCGTTCGTGTCGATCTCATTCTCACGGAGGTTCTCCATGAGGTTCTCGAAGCTCTCGCGGTTCGACTCGACGAGCGAGGGCTGGGAATCGGCGACGAAGACGACGGCGTCCGCTCCCTTGAGGACGAGCTTGCGGGTCTCGTTGTAGAAGACCTGGCCGGGGACCGTGTAGAGCTGGATCTTGAGGTTGAACGCGCCGATCTTGCCCACGTCCACCGGGAGAAGGTCGAAGAACAGCGTCCGGTCGGTCTTGGTCGCGAGCGAGAGCATCTTGCCGCGAGCCTTCGGGTCGAGCTTGTCGAAGATGACCAGAAGGTTCGTCGTCTTCCCGCAGAGGCCGGGGCCGTAATAGACGATCTTCGCGGTCATCTCGCGCGTTGCGTGATTGAACAGGACCATCGATCTTCCTTCGAGATTGGCTGGAGGTCAGTATCGCACCCGGGGCGGGCGGGGGAAAGGGGAGGGGGGGCAGAGGCAGAGACAAATGCAAAATGCAAAATGCAGAATGCAAAATGAAAAATGCAGAAAGGGCCCGCGCGACGGTCAGGCCGCGCCCGGCGTGCTCTCGCCCGTTTTTGGACTTTTCATTTTGCATTCTGCATTTTGCATTCGTGCGCGGAGCACACGTTCTATGGGCCGTCATCCTGGCGCAGAACGACCACCGTCGCTCCCCACCCTCCGCCGCTGGCGTCGGCGTCGGCGTAGCTCTCGACGAACTCGAGGCGCTCGAGCAGGCTGCGGAGGATCCGCCGCTGCACCCCCATGCCTCTGCCGTGGATCAGCCGCACCTGCCGGAATCCCTTCGCCCGCGCCGCCTGGAGGTACTCGCTCGCCACATCCGCGACCTCGGCGGGACGGAACGGATGGAGGTCGATCGCGTCTTCGATCGGAATCTCGATCGGCTCGTCGGGGTCGCGCATGGGAGTGGGGGCGGCGATGATATCGTTCAGGAGCCGCAGGGGGAAGTCGTCCGGGGAAAGGGAGCTCTGGCACGGTCGCCGGTCCCGTTCCCATGCCCCCTTTCCCCTGACTACGTTTCCCCGTCCACTCCAAGAGGAACCAACCCAGATGACTACCCTTCTCGAAGAGCTCCAGCGCGTCGGGAGCTTCGAATATACGGCGGAGGACGCCCGGCGGTTCGAAGAGCTGCACGAAGAGATCCGCGCGCTCAAGAAGGAGCGGAACGCCGTCATCGTCGCGCACAACTACTACCGGCCCGAGATCCTGAAGGTCGCCGACTTCGTGGGCGATTCGCTCGAGCTCGCGCTGATGGCCTCGAAGGTGACCGAGGCCGACATCATCGATTTCTGCGGCGTCCACTTCATGGCGGAGACCGCGAAGATCGTAAACCCCTCGAAGACGGTCCTCCTGCCCAACCTCCTGGCGGGATGTCAGCTCGCCGACTCGGCGCCTGCCGAGGACCTGGCCGCGAAGATCGAGGAGCTGAAGCGCGAGTATCCCGGACCTGGCCGTCGTCAGCTACGTCAACACGACCGCGGCCGTCAAAGCGCTCTCCACGATCATCTGCACCTCCGCGAACGCCGCGCGGATGGTCCGCTCGCTCCCGAACCGCAACATCCTCTTCGTTCCCGACCGCAACCTGGCGAACCACGTCGCCGAGCAGGTGCCGGAGAAGAACATCATTCCGTGGGACGGTTTCTGCTACGTCCATCAGCAGATCACGCCGGGAGAAGTGCAGCGGATCCGCGAGACCGATCCGGATCTGAAGGTCCTCGTCCACCCCGAATGCCGCCCCGACGTGGCGAGCCTCGCCGACGCGGTCCTCTCCACCTCCGGGATGGTCCGCTATGCGAAGGAGAACGAAGGGAAGCGCTTCCTCGTGGTCACCGAGTGCGGACTGTCCGACCGGCTCGCGATGGAAGTCCCCGAAAAGCAGTTCCTCAGGGGATGCCGCCTCTGCACCTTCATGAAGGTGACCACGCTCGAGGACGTCCGCGATTCGCTCAGGCACGTCCGGTACGAGATCGAAGTCCCCGAGCCGATCCGCGTCGAGGCGGAGCGGGCGCTTCGAGGGATGTTTCAGGTGGAGCAGCGATGAGCGGCGCGCGGGCCGCGGAGCACGTGGAAGATCACGTTCCGCTCGAGGGGATCCGCGAGACGATCGAGATGGTCGTCTCGAGCCATGGAGGAGAAGTCCTCGATGTTTCGGCGCCCGACGCGGTCGCGTTCCGGCTGCCCGTCCGGCAGGGGATCGGCGCGAGCGGCGAGATCAGCGGGACGATCCGGTGGGAAGGAGATCCGGCGGACGGCGCGCTGCGCATCGTTTCGGACGGCGAGGTCACGCGGCCCCGGTGGTCGCACATCGCCATTCTCATCGCCGGGACCGTCGGCTCCCTGCTCTTCATCCTCTGGCCGTTCTACCCTGCGCTCGGTCCCGCCTCGTGGGTCGGCGGCGCGCTCGCCTTCGCGGCGTACTTTCTCACCCTTCGCCGTACCCACGGCGGCACCCTCGCGCGCCTCCTCGGCAACATCGCCGACGCGCAGAGGGAAGAGTAGAAACGTTCTTCGTTCTTCGTTCGTCGACAACGCCTCCGAGAACGGACCACCGCCCGCGACCGTTCAGAACCACGGCGTGGTGATCGCGATCGCGGGGATCGCCGCCACGATCCATAGGGCGAGAACGGCGAGAGCCGGCGCCAACCGTCGCTGGCGGACGAGCAGCCAGGCTGCCGCCGGGATGCCGAAGAGAACCACGACGCCGGCGAGGGCCACGAGCGGGTTTCCCGAGATCCAGCTCGCGAGCGCGGCGACGATGCCGGCGCCCGCGCCGCTGGCGAGGATCCGCAAAAGTCCGGCGGGGCGTTTCAGCCGCTTTCGTCCCAACGCGTAGATCGCGGACGCGGCCGCGCTGCAGAGGAGCAGGACGCCCGCCGCCCGCCAGGCGTAGGGAATGAGGACGGATCGAAATTCGAGGGTGTCCGCTCCCGGAGACTTCCGCAGCGCTTCCATCCCCGCGGCCATTCGCGTGAGGTTTCCGCGCGCTTGTTCGTCCAGGCCCTCGACGCGCACGAGCTCGTCGAGCGAGGAGAAGGGGGAGGCCTTCTGAATGCGCCGCGCCAGGGGGAGATCCACGCCCGGGATCGTGATGAGGTCGACGAGCGATGCTGCGTTCAGATCGAACGTGTGAGGTCGCGGCAGACCTCGAAACTGATCGAAGAGCGTCGTTCCGGTCGCGAATCCTTCCGCCGCGAGCCAGATCTCGGGCGGAAGTTCGAGGCTCTGTCCGGGGAAGACTTCGGCGAGTACCGCGGCGATCGCCGGCGCCTCGTCGGGGAATGCCTCGCCGTAGTCGCGGATCAGGGTCCGCGCATCGGCCGCCTTCCGCAGCGCGATCACGTGGAAGATCTTCAGGTAGACGTTCTCCAGAGGCGAGACCTCCTCGGCGGATGTTCCGTATCGCCGTAGAACTCCGGTTCGCGGTACGTCCGCCGAAGGGTCGGGTCGGTCGCCCACCGCCAGAAGAACGTGCTCATCGCCCCTTCGATCGCGAAGAGCTGGGCCGCCGGACGCATCGGTTGCGCCGGATCGCCGAGGATGACGCTCTCCATCAGATAGGCGGGATAGGGATCGCCCGACTCGAGCAGACGCTGCGGCACGTCCGGCTCGCGAACGAACGCGTTCCGCTTCACCGCGAAGTAGCGGAGCGCGCGCTCGTCGTTGCTGTACCAGACAGGAAATCCGATGCGCATCCGGCCCACGGACGGGATTCGAGCGGCCAGCTCGTCGCCGTACTGCTCGAGGTGGCGCGTCGCTGCGTCGTCGAGGTCGCGCGCGCGCGAGAGCGCCCGCGTCTCGGGGGCCGCTCCCGCGTGGTCCACCGCCATCACCTGGAGATGCTCGGCGAACCCTTCGTCGAACGCGACGTAGCGATCCGTCCTCACCCCGACCGCATGCACCTGGTTCGCGCCGGCCGTGGCCGGCGCCTCCACGCCGAGCTCGTGGAGAATCGCGTGCGCGAGCTCGTGAGGGAAGATCTGGTCCACGGCCCCGAAGCTGCCGTGAAGAGGCCACTCGTGGTGGATGTCGATGAAGGGCGTCCCCGGCTTCTTGAGGTCGCCCAGCCAGAAGCCGTAGCGGGGGAATCCGCCCTCCTCGTTGGACAGCAGGAGGTATGCGGGCTCGATCCCGCGCCGCGCCCCGATCTGGAGGAACCGGTAGACCCGGAGCATCTCCGCCGCGACGCCGCGGTCGAGGCTCGCGGCGATGCGCGCGCTCTCGGTGTGCACCGCCAGCACGGGGAGACCCTCGCGCTCCGCGCCGGTCGGGCTCAGCACGACCAGGAGCGGCGGTTCGGCGACCGGCGCCGCGAACGCGGCAGCGGAAGGTGTCGCGAGCGGCAGGATCAGGAGGAGGGCTCCAGCGCGCAGGTCCATCACAAACCGAGTACGCAGCGACCGGCCGGATGTTTACAGCGGGCGAAGAACGAAGAACGCCGAACGAAACGAAGGACGCTTCCCCCTACCTCAGCATCACCGTCACCGTCGGACTGACGTTTCCCGTGCGATCGACCGCGGCTGCCGCAATGGCGACGGGGATCGTCCCGAGAGGGATTTCGCGCAGCTCGCCGGAGACGACGTCCGTGACCCAGCGGCCCCCGACGAGCGCGCGGATGACCCAGAACTGCGGCGAATCCGGCTCGCCGGGCGAGATGCCGACCGAGCGGCTGATGTCGTTCCACGTCAGCATCGGAGGCGCCGGCGGCGCGTCGTCGAGCCAGGGGGAGGAGGGGACGAGGGCCGGCTCGGCATAGAGCGTATCGGCGAGCCGCGTGCCCAGGGCCGCCCGGTCCTCGAGATACGGTTTCATGCTGTAGTGAATCGTCCCGGCGGCCCCCAGCTCGCGCGCGGAGGCGATCTGATGGAGGATCTCCTCGGGATAGAACGCGGTGCGCGAGCCGTTCGCGACCCGGCTCGGGGCGATGCCGGGCCAGACGTGACGCCGCTTCGGGTTTTGGTCGAGCCACCATCGGAGAAGGGTGGGGAAGCTCCGCACGGGATCCGCGATCGGCCAGTAGAGCTGAGGCGCGAGATAGTCCACCCATCCCTCTTCGAGCCATCGCTTCGAGTCCGCGTAGATCCCGCTCCAGGCGTCGAACCCTTCGGAGCCCGGCGGGCTCCCCGGGCGCCAGATTCCGAACGGCGAGACGCCGAAGCGGACGGTCGGCTTCGCGCGGTGGATCTCGGCGCCGAGCTCGCGGATGAGCCGATCGACGTTCTCGCGGCGCCAGTCCTCGCGGGACTGCCGCCCGCCACCGGCGAGGTACTTCTGCCACGACGGCTCGTCGGGGAAATCGATCCTCGTGCCGTCGGCTGCGTTCTCGGGATAGGGGTAGAAGTAGTCGTCGAGGTGGATCCCGTCGACGTCGTAGCGGCGCGTGACGTCGACGACGACCTCGACGGTGCGCCGCCGAACCTCATCCTCGCCCGGGTCCATCCAGAGATACGGGCCGTACTCGCGCACGAGCTGCGGCGAGGCCAGGGAGACGTGGTCCGCGGAGGGAGGAAAGAGCGGCTCGGTGTGGCGGGCACGGTAGGGATTGAACCAGGCGTGAAGCTCGAGCCCTCGCTCGTGCGCCTTCTGAATCGCGAACGCCAGGGGATCCCATCCGGGATCCTCTCCCATCTTCCCGGAGAGGAACTCCGACCACGGCTCGATCCGCGAGCGGTACAGCGCATCGGCTGCGGGGCGGACCTGGAAGATGACGGCGTTGAAATTCAGCTCCTTCGCCCGGTCGAGGAGAGCGAGCAGCTCGCCCTGCTGCTCGTCCCGGCTCAGCCCCGTCCGCGAGGGCCAGTCGATGTTCTTCACCGTCGCCACCCAGACGCCGCGAAACTCGCGGGCCATCGGCGGGAGCGGAGCGACGGGGGGAGGGGCGCTCGAGCAGGCCGCGAGAAAGAGAACGAGGGGGAGGAGGCGTTTCATGGATGGGATAGTGTAATTGCAGATTGCAGATTGCAGATTGCAGATTGCAGATTGTTTTTCCTCCAAAGCGGCGATGGGACTTTGAGGATCGGGCACCGATCAGTGATGATGGATGGGGTCGAGGGGTTTCAATCTGCAATCTGCAATCTGAGATCTGCAATCGAGACGGCCCCGGTGGCGGAATCTGGTAGACGCTGCGGACTTAAAATCCGCTGACCCGAAAGGGTCGTGCCGGTTCGAGTCCGGCCCGGGGCACCAAGACGAGTCTAGATCGCGAGTCTGCCAAGCAGTCAAGAGTCGAAGAGAATGAAGAATCTGGAGTCCGGGAGAGGATGATGAGCGGCGGTCCGCCGGCGGATTCGACGATCTGCACTCGGCAATCGTCATTCGGGCACGTGTGCTGGACCGATCATTCTGACATTCTGCAAAATTCTGCGAATGCGACCGGCGCCGCGGAGGCTCCCCGTCCGGCCCCCAGGAGGCACCTCTCGATGAGCACCGAAGCCCGCGCCGGAACCGGCGCACCCCTCACGCTGCTTTCTGAAGAAGAGACGATGTTCCAGGAGAGCGTGCGGGACTTCGCGATCGAGAAGATCCGCCCGCTCGTTCACGACATGGACGAGAAGGCGACGATGGATCCCGGGCTGATCCGGAGCTTCTTCGAGCTCGGCGTCATGGGGATCGAAGTTCCCGAGACGTTCGGCGGGGCGGGATCGACGTTCTTCAACGCGGTCCTCGTCGTCGAGGAGCTCTCCCACGTCGACGCGTCCTGCGGCGTCCTCGTCGACGTCCAGAACACGCTCGTCAACAACGCCTTCCTCCGCTGGGGGAACGACGAGCAGAAGGCGCGCTACCTGACCAGGCTGACCCGCGACACGATCGGCGCCTACGCCCTCTCGGAGGCCGGCTCCGGCTCCGATGCGTTTGCGCTCGCCACGCGCGCCCGCCAGGACGGCGGCGACTGGGTCCTCGAACGGGCAGAAGCTCTGGATCACGAACGCCGCCGAGGCGGGGGTGTTCATCGTCTTCGCCAACGCGAACCCCGATGCCGGGTACAAGGGGATCACCGCGTTCCTGGTCGAGCGCGACTTCCCGGGCTTCACCGTCGGCAAGAGAGAAGACAAGACCGGCATCCGCGCCTCCTCGACCTGCGAGCTGATCCTCGACAACTGCCGCGTCCCGAAGGAAAACGTCCTCGGCGAGGTCGGGAAGGGCTACAAGATCGCGATCGAGACGCTCAACGAAGGGCGCATCGGGATCGGCGCGCAGATGATCGGCGTCGCGCGGGGCGCCCTCGAGCACGCGATCGCCTACTCGAAGGAGCGCAAGCAGTTCGGCAAGCCCATCTCCGAGTTCCAGGGCGTCCAGTTCCAGATCGCTCAGGCGGCGACCGACCTCGAGGCGGCCCGGCTCCTGGTCTACAACGCCGCGCGGCTCAAGGACGCCGGCCGGCCGTTCGTCCGCGAGGCCGCCATGGCCAAGCTCTTCTCCTCCCAGGTCTGCGAGCGCGTGACCTCCGTCTGCGTCGAGATCTTCGGCGGCAACGGCTACACCAAGGAGTACCCCGTCGAGAAGTTCTGGCGCGACTCGAAGATCGGCGCGATCTACGAAGGCACCTCCAACATGCAGCTGGCGACCATCGCGAAGACGGTGCTCACCGACAGGCTGTAGGGAGCTCGCTGGGACCGGCTGCGCCGGTCCGTTTCTGGTGTGTCAACCGGCGCGGGAAACGGACCGCCACAGGCGGCCCCTCCACCCGGGCAAGAAAAATATTGCGAAATTCCTCACGAAAACCTACCATGAATTTGCCCATGAAAACCTGCGGTGCCCCTCCCGGTAATATGCGGACGTCCCGGTGGGTCTTCGTGTGCGCCTCGCGCGTCGTCATCGCTGAAGGCTCTTTGACATAGTCGACCAGTTCCCGCTCCTCCCCTCCACCCGGGGTGAGAAGGAGCGGCCGATCCGGTCCGCGGCATTCGGTGTGGTGGGTCACGTTGCTAGCGCGTGATACTTCGGTCGCGGGTCCGCCGGAAATACAAGGGGGAGGAGGTACTGCGTTCGATGAGTGATCACAAATCCAAGGAGGGTCGGAGTTCCTGACTCTCCTACCCCGAAGGGCGCCGGCGACGGCGCCCTTTTTACGTCTAGGGGGTCGAGGGGTCTCGGAGTCTCGGAGTCGGTGTCGCGCCCGCGCCCGCGCCCGGGCCCGGGCCCGGCCCGAGCCCGAGCCCGAGCCCGAGCCCGAGCCCGAGCCCGAGCCCGAAGGTTGGCTGCTCACAGATCTGGCAGCGAAGCAACCCTCCGTCGACTGCTCCCTGCCTACTCCCCCAGGATCGCGTCGGCGCCCGGCGCCTTGAGGTAAAGGCGCCCCACGGCGAGGTCGTCGCTCCGTACCCTCGCGCGCGGGCCGTGAAGCCCTTCACCCTCAGCAGCGCCACCTTCTTGTAGTGAATCGTGTTCAGCTCCACGTAGACGGGGGTTCCCGCGAACCGGCTCACCATGGCGGCCGCCGGCTTCGAGATCGTTCCGGCGAACTCGAGCGCGAGCCGCTGGTACTGCGGGTTTTTCGGGATCGCCGTCGTCGTCCAAACGTCCATCGACGACTCCGGCCCCAGCTGGATTCGGTAGCGGAGAGCTTCCAGCCCTCCCACCTTTCCTTTGACCGGCGCGGCGACGGGAAACTCCCCCATGCCCGGCATCACTTCCCCCTCGGCGTGCGCGAGCGTGAGGAGCATCGACCGGATCTTCGGGAGCGCCACGTCCGCGTAGAGGCGCGAGAGCGGGCTCAGGACCGTCACGTGCGGGTCGCCGTTCCGGCTGAACGCGCGGAGGAGAGGGGCCTTCGCCGCGACGCCTCCGGGGTAGAGCGTGATCTCGACCGAGCCGAATTTCGAAAGGAAAGGAAACGGGGCGGCGGGGTTCGCCTCGAGCTCGAGCCGGTAGCCGGCGGCCATGAGGGTCGATGGGAGGAGAAGGATCGCGAGGAAGGGGAGGATGACGCGGTTCATTGTGGAAAGCATACAGCGTTCTCCGTTCTCCGTTCTCCGTTGTCCGTTCTCCGATCTCCGTTCGCCGTTCTCCGCGGCACCTCCCCGCGCCCGCGCCCGAGCCCGGATTCTCTTTCAGTCCGGACGAAACCGCGTCCGAGGTCGCAGTCCACACGATCTGCCGCGGAGAACGGAGAACGGACAACGGAGAACGGAGAACGAAGAACGGGGAACGGAGAAACGAAGAACGCCTTTCTCGCGGGTGGAACGTCAAAAGGGAAAACAGAAACGGCCGCGGCTCCTGTGAGCCGCGGCCGTTTCGTATCGGTTCCCGTGTTTCCTAGAACGTCGCGTCGAGGAACGGCCGGAGCTTCTTCGCCCGCGAGGGGTGGCGCAGCTTCCGCAGCGCCTTCGACTCGATCTGGCGGATCCGCTCGCGGGTGACGTTGAACGAGCGGCCGACCTCCTCGAGCGTGTGCTCGGAGCCCGTCGCCGACGCCGAAGCGCATCTTGAGGACCTGCTCCTCGCGCGGGGTGAGCGTCTTGAGGACGCGTCGCGTCTGGTCCTGGAGGTTCGAGACGATGACGCGCGTCGATCGGCGAGACGACGGCGCGGTCCTCGATGAAGTCGCCCAGGTGCGAATCTTCCTCCTCGCCGATCGGCGTCTCGAGGGAGATCGGCTCCTGCGCGATCTTCATGATCTTGCGGACCTTGGAGACCGGCATGTCCATCCGCTTGGCGATCTCCTCGGCGTTCGGCTCGCGGCCGAGCTCCTGGACGAGCGAGCGCGAGGTGCGCGTGAGCTTGTTGATCGTCTCGATCATGTGGACCGGGATGCGGATCGTGCGCGCCTGGTCGGCGATCGCGCGGGTGATCGCCTGGCGGATCCACCACGTCGCGTACGTCGAGAACTTGTAGCCGCGGCGGTACTCGAACTTCTCGACCGCCTTCATCAGGCCGATGTTGCCTTCCTGGATGAGGTCGAGGAACTGGAGGCCGCGGTTCGTGTACTTCTTCGCGATCGAGACGACGAGGCGCAGGTTGGCGACGATCAGCTCCTGCTTGGCCTGGTCGGCCTCCTCCTCGCCCTCGCGGACCTCGCGGAGCGTCTTCTTGATCGTCCTCGTGCGAGACGCCGAACTTCTGCCTCGAGCTCGCCGAGGCGCTCGCCGGTACTTGGCGATGCGGCGCTTGTAGAAGTCGCTTGCGGGTGCGGTTCTTCTCCCTCTTGAGCGACTGCTCGTCCTGGCGGATCTGGGAGTTCGGGCAGCGAGAACTGCGGTCGATGTCCTTGAGGATGTTGATCATCCGGTTCAGCGTCTGCGGGGTGAAGTCGACCGCGCGGATCAGCTTCGCCATCTCGCGAGAGCTTCTCGATCTGTTTGACGAGCCCGGCGGGCTGCGGGGCTTCTTGGCGGCCTCGATCAGCTTCGCGCTGGCTGTCCTTGATCTTCTCGGTCGAGCTTGCGCGATCTTCTTGAAGATCTTCGAGGATCTCCTCGATCTTGTTGAGGTTCTTCGCGTCGTTCGGATCGTCTTCCTCGTCGTCCGCGAGCGCGAGGTCGATCATGTCCTTGATGACCTTCGTGGTCCTTCTTGGCGTTCTCGAGACGGAGGATCTCTTCGAGAACGATCCGGTTCTTCGAGAGCGCCTGGTAGATCCTGCCCTCGCCCTGCTCGATCCGCTTGGCGATTCGACCTCGCCCTCGCGGTCGAGGAGCTTGACCGTCCCCATCTCGCGCAGGTACATGCGCACGGGGTCGTTCGTCTTCTCGATCAGCCCGGCGGCCGCCGCGGCGATCTCCGCCTGGATCTCTTCCCGCTCGCTGACTTCCTTGTCCTCGACCCCATCGGTCGGGCTTCTTTCGGCTCGGGGATCTTGTCGACGTCGTCGACGACCTCGATCCCGACGTCCGCGAAGCGGATGTAGATCTCGTCGAGCTCTTCCGGGGTGCTGGTTACGTCTTCCGGGAGGATCTCGTAGATCTCGTCGTAGAGCAGGTATCCCTTTTCCTTGCCGATCGTGATGAGCTGTTTGACTTCCGGGTATTTGTCTTCGACGCTGAGCTCGCCAGCCTCATCGTATGAAGATTCCAGATCGAGATCCGTTGTCCGCAGACGGGTGCTCATCGGTATGAGTTCGCTCCTTGAGGGTGAGGTGGGTGGTTCCGGTGAGTGTCGTTGCTCGGTGCGCGCTTTGCCATTCGGGCTCCGGCCCCCGCGACGACGGCACCGGCGGGGGAACGTCCGGTCGTCTTCGGAAGGAGACACTCACGTAAGCGTATGAGGATAATAATTATTTCAGCGGGTGAAGCCGTCGGGAGAGCTCGATTTTTTCGCGATCCAGCGCCTGCTCCCGCTCCCCGTCTCCAGCTTCGCGCATTGCCTTGATCTCTGAAGTGATTTCCTTCAGTCGGCGGTCCAGAAAGCGTCGCTCCATCAGACGGACGGTGTCTCCGATTGAATTTGGTGAGTCGAGCTCCTTCTCGTCAGGCGCGATGGCAAGTTCGGAGAGTCTCGTCAGCTGCGATTCCCCCCTAAGATCGGTCGCAATCACAGAAAAATCAAGGGGTTGGCCCTCGCGCGCCCGCTCGGCGACCGCTCGGAAGATCGACCGGCAGTCGGCGTCGTCGAAATACTCCTCCCGGAGGTCCGCCAGCTCGCGCTTCGGGTCGGCGGCGTGGAGCAGCGCCCGGAGGACCTCTTTCTCCCCGGTGGAGACCGGCGCGACGACCCCCTTCTCCCGCGAGCCCGCGTCGGGACCTCCCCCCGTCCGGACGCGCGACCAGACCGACGAGAACTCCAGCCCCATCCGGTCGGCGACGCGTTGCGCGGCGTCATTCCGGAGGACCGGGTCGGACACGGCCGCGACGAGAGGGACGAGCGCCTCGACGGCCTCGCTCTTTTCCGCGCCTCGCATCGCCGCGGGATTCGGGGCGATGCGCCGCAGCGCGAAGTCGAAGACGTCGTCCGCGTTGCCGAGCAGCTCGATGAACGCGTCGAGCCCTTTCTTCCGGAGGAAGGTGTCGGGATCCTCGGAGGCGCCGACGTCGACCACCTCGACCTGCAGCCCCGCCGACAGCAGGATCGGAGCCGCCCGGAGCGTCGCGCCGCGTCCCGCCTCGTCGCCGTCGTAGGCGACCACGACCCGCTTCGCGAGGCGGCGCATCATCGCGGCCTGGCCGGTCGTGAGCGAGGTCCCCATCGAGGCGACCACCCCGTCGATCCCGGCGTTGTCGAGCGCGATGCAGTCGAAATATCCCTCGACGAGGATCGCTCGATCGAGCCGCCGCATCGCGTCGCGCGCGCGATGGAGGTTGTACAGGAGCCGCGACTTGTTGAAGATCTCCGACTCGGGCGAGTTGAGGTATTTCGGGTCGCTCCCGTCGAGCGTCCGCCCCCCGAAGCCCACGATGCTCCCGCCCTCGGAGTGGATCGGGACGATCAGCCGGTTGCGGAACCGGTCGTAAAAGCCGTCGCCGCTCTTTCGCGGCAGGACCAGCCCCGCCTCCTCCAGCTGCCTGGGCTGGAACTTCCGCCCCAGCCGCTTGAGGATGTAGTCCCACGAATCGGGCGCGTAGCCGAACCCGTACTTCCGCCACAGCTCGGGGTCCACCTCGCGCTTCGTGAGATAGCTTTCCGCCGCGTTCGGCGTCCAGCCCAGCGCCTGATGGAACGCGCCCGCCGCTTCCTCGATCGCCTCGAGAAGGTTCTCCTTCCCGCTCTCGGACGCCTTCTCCTTCCGGCGGGGGAGCGCGATCCCCGCGCGGGTCGCGACGTACTCGACGGCCTCGGGGAAGGTGTACCGCTCGGTCAGCATCACGAACTTGAAGACGTCGCCCCCCGTGCCGCAGCCGAAGCAGTAGAAGAACCCTTTGTCCCGATCGACGTGGAACGAGGGGGTCTTCTCGCGGTGGAAGGGACAGAGCCCCTTGTGGCTCTTCCCCGCCTGCTTCAGAGGCGTGTGCTGCGAGATGATGTCGACGATGTCCGCGGCGCCGCGCACCTGCGAGATGATCGCGTCATTGAGATCGACGAAGGCCATGGCGAGTAGTCAGGGAGCAGTAGTCAGGGGGAAGGGTACAACGGACGAAATCGCCGTTGGAAACGGATGAAGCCGCGGCAGGATTTCGAGGGCTGGTTCCGGGCCTGCAGGTTGAAGCGATCCGACGTGACGGCTCCCTCACGGGGAGGCCGGAGCTCGCCTGGTGTCGGAATGGCGCGAAACTGCTATGCGCGTCAGCGCGCGATCGACTTCACGAGCGAACTCATTGCTGCGGTAGCGCTCCGCTCAAGATACCAGTCTGTCGCGAGCAGCAACTCGGCTCTCGCTGAGGGATGAAAGCTAACGCTTCTCTCTTGTTTCGATACCAAGCCCGTTCGTGTTCGATTTCGAAGGGACAGCGCGCCTCTTCGAAGAATCGAAGACGCGGGCTCATCGATCAGATCGGTAGAGCTGGGCGCGAAGCTCTTGCCAGGAGACCGTCTTCACGCGTCCTGCGTCGAAACTCAGCCATTCGGTTCTCGACCTCGGACTGCCCATGCCTGCTCGATCTCGTCGGTTGGTCCGCTGCCCTCGTCGAGACTTTCGAGAAGAAGCGCCTCAAGTTCCGCCCGGTCTTCGGGTGCCAGCTCCGATGCGCGTTCGTACAGGTCTTGGATCGCCCGGTTCATGCTCGCATTCTACTCGCGCGCTCGGATGATCGGCCAGGCCGCCCAACGGTTTGCCGCTGAGCCGCGGCCACCGCGCGCGAGAAAGTATAGATCTCGGAAGGCAGTAACGCAGCGGTTGGCGCGCGGTGCAGCGGCCGAGTTCGACGCAATGGCCTTAAGGTAAGCGATGGTTTCGACGACGATGTCATCCCGAGCCCTCACGTCGCGCTTCGCGCTCCTCAGGGCAGGCTCCGCGAGGGATCTGGGCGGGTGGGTTACGCGTGACGCGGCACCGAAGCACGGCGGCAGGATCGAGATTCGCCTGCGATCACGAAGCGAATGCCGATCCTGCCTGCCCTGCACCGGCGCCGCGTTCTTTCGCAGCCCCCGCCCAGATCCCTCGCGTACGCTCGGGATGACAGCTTCGACGGGCAACTCGCGTTAAGTTAAGGCCATTGGAGTTAGACGGCGCCCACATGCCTCGTGGCCTCTTCGCGTCGGTTGAGATAAACAGCTACCGCAGGTAGAACCGACCAGGGCGAGAACCACATAGAACATCGCTGAGATACCGGAATGACGACAAAGAGCTGCGTGACCGTAACCGAGATACAGGCCGCAGTAGAAGCAGTCGTACAGTGCAAGCGGCGCGCTGAGAGTTGCAGCGCCAGACCGAGCTCGCTCGCGAAACCGGGGCTGATTGGAATCGGAAGAATGCTGCCGGTGACCGCGCCGAAACGCTGCGTCCGGAATCGCTTCTAACGGCGTGGGCACGGCATTTTGGCGGGCCGCGGCCCCTGCAAGCGATCGAGTTAGCGGTGACCTGCACTTCCCCTTCTCGGCCTCAGGAAGGCTCCCACGGAGTCGCGCACCGGTACCAATGGGGCGACGAAGAAGGCGGGAGCGCGTCGCCCGCAGCGCAGGATCGCCTGGAGAGCGCAGGGACTGCAGGCTGAGCCGCGATCCTCGCGGAGCCTCCCCGAGGGGCGGCACGATAGGCCGGCGACGGCGAAAGCATCTACGCGCGCTAGAACGCCGGTCGCAGCCACCATGAAGCGCTCCAAACCGCGGAATACGGGAACGGAAGCGTGTAAACGGTCAGAGCAGAAGGCCACCGCAGCTCCGCCATCCTGGACCTGAGCGTTCACCTGCGCGATGGTGCCGGCAGCATAGGTGAGAAGCAAGGAGCCAGCGTCGCAGCTCAGCGTTCTGCCCGCCGGTCATGCTGCGCGAATTAGGCCGTCGTCTGGTCAGTGCGATTGGTCGGCCTGACTATTCATCCATGGATTACCGGGACCGAGGATATCTGGGACGAGTTGTGCCACGTGTATCCTCGGAGGCCCTGATTCGAAGATTCTACCGCTACCAGTTCAGCTGGTGAGGGTTCCGGTGGGGCGACGAGCTCGTCGTTCGGGTCTGTTCGGACCGATTCGGTCGCGTATCCCGTCGCCGGCGGAGCGGGCGCGGTGGGGCCGGGCAGTCGATCCGCCGGCCGCACTTCCCGGCCGCGGGTTCGTTCCTCACTTGCGTGTAGATCAGGTCGTCGTCAGATCGGCGTGTCGAGAAGCTTCTGGACCGTCAGGATGTCGTACCGGTCCTCGTGTGCTGCGCGATGACGTCCTTCGGTTCGCGGAAAACGAGAGGCCGGGCGCGCGCAGCGCGCCCCTACACGTCCATGAACACGATCGTCGCGCCATCTCCCCCTTCATTCGGGTTCCCCGGCCGGAATGACCGCACGCCCGCGTGCTTCTTGAGCTGCTCGCGAAGCGCGTTCCGCAGCGCGCCGGTGCCGTGGCCGTGGATGAGGCGGACGGCTCCGCGTCCCGCGAGGAGCGCCTGGTCGAGGAACTTTTCGACTTCGTCGATCGCGTCGTCGACGCGCCGCCCGATCAGGTTCAGCTCGGCCGACACGGCCGGCTCCTCTTCGCTCGAGTCGAGCCGCACGCTGGAGCGAAGGGCCGTTTTCGCTTTCGGTTTGCTGTCGCTGGGACGGAGGTCTTCGAGCGACGCGTGCATCTTCTTGCCGGCGACGGCGAGGGTGACCTTCGTGCCGTCGATCGAGAGGATGTCGCCGGTGAAGCGAAGCGTCCTGTGCTCGGCGCGGTCTCCGACCTGGAGAGGGCGGGCGGAGGTCTCCTCGCGCGGCTCGGCGCGGTCGATCGGAAGCGTGACACTCTCGAACGACGTCTTCGCGTCCGCCTTCTTTCTCTCTTCCTTGTCGAGCTCCTTGAGGCGGCGGAGCTCCGCCTGCAGATTCCGCGAGACCTCCGCGCGCACGCGGTCCATCTCGTCCCGCCATTTCGATGCGAGCTTCTTTTTCTCTTCGGTCACGGCTGCGAGCTCCCGCTCGAGCTCGCGCTGCCGTTTCTCCATCGCCCCTTCCGCCGCCGAGAGCTCCTCGCGCCGCCGCACGACGTCCGCGAGACCTTTCTGCAGCTCGCCGACCATCTGGTCGATGTCGCCGTACCACCCGCCGAGCTTCTCGCGCGCCCGGTCGACGACCGCGCGAGGCATCCCCATCATCGATGCGATCTCGATCGCGCGGCTCCGCCCCGGAACGCCGGGGAGCATCCGGAAGGTCGGCCGCCCCGACTCGCCGTCGAACTCCATCGAGGCGTTCGCGACGCGGGGATCGCCGACCGCGAAGCTCTTGACCGCGGCGAGATGCGTCGTGACGACGAGCAGCGACCCGACGTCGAGGACGTGCTCGATGACCGCGGCGGCCAGCGCGCCCCCTTCCTCCGGATCGGTCCCCGACCCGAGCTCGTCGAGAAGGACGAGCGAGCGGTCGGTCGCGCGCGCGATCATGCGGCTCAGGCGGACGAGGTCTGCCGAGAAGGTCGAGAGGTGCTCCATCACGCTCTGGTCGTCGCCGATCAGCACGTGCACGTCGTCGACGATCGGGACGATCGATCCGTCCGCGGCGGGGAGAGGAAGACCCGAGAGGGCCATCGCGGTGAGCAGCCCCGCGGTCTTGAGCGCGACCGTCTTTCCTCCCGCGTTCGGCCCGCTGATGACGAGCGCCGGCTTGTCCGGGGTCAGCTCGATCGAGGTCGGGATCACGCGCTGGGGGCTGTCGCTGTCGCCGAGGACCGAGCGGCGGAGCTCGGCGAGGCGCTCGTCGAGGAGCGGATGGCGCGCCTGGATCAGCCGCATCTCCCTCGCCTCGCTGAACGCCGGCCGGACCGAGCCGAGGATCGACCCGGTGATCGCCGCGGCCTGGATCGCGTCGAGCTCTCCGCCGAGCCGCGTCGCGTCGAGGATCTCGTCGCGCGCCGCGAGAAGGAGCTGGGCGAGGTGCCGCATGATCCGGACGATCTCCTCGCGCTCCTGGATGAGCAGATCCGCGAGATCGTTGTTGAGCTCGACCGCCCCCATCGGCTCGATGAAGAAGGACGCGCCGGAGCCGGAGCGGCCGTGGAGGATGCCGGGGACTTCGCTCCGCCTCTCCGCCTTCACCGGCACCACGTACCGGTCCGCGCGGAGGGTGACGATCGGCTCCTGCAGCGCGTCCGCGTGGCGCGTCAGCACGTCGGCGAGCGCGCGCTGGATCTGCGCGCGCTTCTGCTGCATGCGCGTCCGGATGCTCCGGAGCTCCGCGGAGGCTTCCTCTCGCAGCTTGCCGTCCTTCGTGAAGAAGCGGCCGACGGCGGAGGAGACCGCCCCCAGGTCGGGGATCGCCGAGGCGATCCGATGGAGGCGGGGAAGAGGGGGATCGAGGCGGGTCAGCGTTTCGCGAAGAGCCTGCGTCGCGCGGATCGAGCGGAGGACCTGCCACGAGTCTTCGAGCTCGAGCGCTTCGCGCGCGAGGATCGGCTCCGGGTCGATCAACCCGGCGAGCGGCACCTGCCCCTCGGTATGGTAGAAGCGGGTCATCTCCGCGAGCTCCCCCTGGAGGCGCTCTGCCTCGTCGAGGGAAGCCGCGGGACGGCGGGCGAGGAGCGCGCGTTTGCCGGGCCCGGTTCGCGCCTGCGCGGCGACCAGCTCGAGGACGCGATCGAATTCGAGGGAGCGGAGGCCTGAATCAGTCATGAGTCGGGAGTCGGGAGTCTGTCGGGAGTCTCGAGTCGAAAGTCTTGAGCCGGAGCGAAGTCTACGACACGTAGGGCCGCGTTGCGCGCGGCCGCTCTCCGGTCGGATCAGGATCTAAACCCGGGGGAACGACCGCACGCAGTGCGGCCCTACGGGCAAAAGCAAACGGACCCCAGATGCGGGGTCCGTTCAGAGATTCGCTGTTCGCGGGATCAGTAGTTCGTTCGCCGGTCTTCCGCGAGCTTTCTGAGAACTTTCTTGCGCGCCGCGATCGCTTTGCGCTTTCTCTTTTCGCTCGGCTTTTCGTAGTGCTGGCGTTTCTTGAGCTCGGAAAGGACTCCGGACTTTTCGCACTTGCGCTTGAATCGGCGGAGTGCGTTCTCGAACGACTCGTCTTCTTTGACGTGTACGAGAGGCATGCCTGAATTCCCCCCCTTCTTTAGCCCCAGGCCCCTGCAAAATTCTAGGAGGCCCGCCGGGCGAGGTCAACCAAAGAGCGGCGGCTCCACGCCGGTTCGCTCCGGGCGGGTGTAACCGGCGGGGGGGAGGGGGGCATTCCCTCGGAAGGAGTCAGGGAGAGGTAGGCAGGGGAAAGGGGTTCGGCGGCTCTTTTCTTAGTGTGGTCGACTCAGATCCACGTTCGGCTTGGCCAGGACGGGCGGGAGGGGGCCCTTCACCCTGACTCCTTCACCCTGACGACTCCGTCAAACCAGCAGCCCCTCGACCCTCGCGATGATGGCGTCGATCGCGACCCGGTTCTCTCCACCCTCGGGGATGATCAGGTCGGCGAAGCGTTTGGAGGGCTCGACGAACTCCTCGTGCATCGGGCGGACGGTGTGGAGGTACTGGTGGACGACCGACTCGAGGCTCCGGCCGCGGGTCTGGACGTCGCGGATGAGGCGGCGGACGAACCGGATGTCGGGCGGGGTATCGACGAAGAGCTTGATGTCGATCCGCTTGCGCAACTCCGGCTCGGCGAGGACGAGGATCCCTTCGACGATGACGACCTTCTTCGGCTCGACCCGCTGCGTGGCGGCCGCGCGCGAGTGGGTCGTGAAGTCGTAGATGGGCGTCTCGACCGCGCGCCCGGCGATGAGGCTGTCGAGGTGCTCGGCGAGCAGGCCCGTCTCGAGCGAGTCGGGATGGTCGAAGTTGATCCGGTGGCGCGACTCCGGATCGAGGTCCTTGAAGTCGCGGTAGTAGGAGTCGTGAGAGATCCACTCGATCCGGTCGCGGCCCACGCGGCTGCAGATCGCCCCGGCGACGGTCGTCTTTCCCGATCCGGTTCCTCCGGCGATGCCGATGATGACGGGGCCGGATTTCATGATCGTCGTTGATCGTTGATCGTAGATCGCTAAGTGAAGAAAGAGAGGTTGCCGGGGCAATGACTGCAAGACCGACGATCGAAACAAACGACCAATCGATCATGCCCCCGCCTGCTCGTCGTAGTCGGCGTCGGTCATGAAATCGTCCAGGTTGTCGTTGCCGCATGTCTGGCACATCGCGGAGGTGAGCTTTCCAGCTTCCCACTCGAACACGTAGGTCGGCGTGTCGCAGTTGAGGCAGACCAGGTATTCAGGCTCGGACATCAGGCGAAGAATAACAGGAAGAGCCGGGGCCGCACAGTGCTTTGGATCCGCCGGTTTTCCGTTTTCCGATTGCTCCCACCTCACCGCGGAAACGCGAGCGGCATCACGAAGGTCCCCGCGTGCGTGTCGTTGCTCAGGACCACGGCGTACGCGAAGGTCCTCATCGCGACGCTGTCGACGACGAGCGAGAAATTGCCGGCGTCTTCGACGAGAGGGAAGAGAAGGTTGAGCGGGACGTGAAAGGAGGTCTCGGGCGGCACGACGACGGTCTGCATCGCGATCGGCCGCTCGTCGAGCCGCTGGAGGGCGAGTGTGAACATCGCCGGATCCTCTCCCAGATTGATCACGCCGATGTTGGTCCGCGCGCCCTCGGTCATCGGAAGGCCGCGGAGATGCTGGACGGACGGCGGAAGCTCGCCGTAGAGGACCGGAAGGATGATCGTCGGCGTGAGCTTTCCTTCCTTGAGCCCGTACGCGGTGGCGAAGACCGTGACCGAGCGCCGCGCGAGCGTCTGGACCAGGAGCGGCACCACGCCGCTGCCGATCCCGAACGAGTCGCCGACGTTCGTGAAGAGGATCGATTCACCCGGCTCGAGGGTCCTCATCTGAAAGGCGTCGGGCATCGGAAGGGGGCTGACGACGACGGTCGCCGGCTCGCGGGAATCGTTGACGAGGGCGACGTCGCTCCGCCAGAGGACGCCCTGCATGCCGATGATCTGTCCGACCGCCGGCACGAGGGCGCGCGAGACGACGAAGTCCGGATCGGGGGCGGGCGCCTCCTGCGCGAGCGCGCGGCCGCCGGAAAGCAGCAGAGCCAGAAGAAGCGGCGCCCAAAAGGGGCCGCGGATTCCGCCTCCGCCCGCCCGTTCCCGCGCCCCCGCGATCCGCCGATTTCTGCTCACTCTCCGTGGGACGTTCATCGGGCGCTCGTCGTTCTCCTCAGACGAAGTGCGGGTCGAAGACCCGCGCCGCCACCACGCGGATCTTCTCTCCCTTCGAGAGGGCCACGCGCCTCCGGAGGGGAGCCAGCGGCTCCTTCCGGATCTTGGCCAGCACGCGCGCGTAGACGGAGCCCATGAGGAGCGTCGGGAACCGCGCGTCGAACCTCAGCTCCCCGAGCAGCGGTTCCGCGCGGCGGAAGTACTCCTCGGCGCGCCCGATCTGGAACAGGATCAGCCGCTCGAGCTCGGCCGTCGGTCTTCGCGCGATCAGATCCTCCTCGCGGACGCCGAACCGCTCGAGCTCCTCCGCCGGCAGGTAGATGCGGTCGCGCTCGAGGTCGTCGCCCACGTCGCGCGTGATGTTCGTCAGCTGCAGCGCCGTCGCGAGCGCGCGGCCGTGGTCGATCGCCCTTTCTCCTTCGTATCCGAAGATCGAGAGCGAGATGTCGGAGATCGACGTCGCGACGAGATGACAGTAGTAGAGCAGATCTTCGAAGGTCGCGTAACGGCGCTTGACCGTGTCCTGCCGGCACCCTTCGATGAGATCGAGAAACGCGCTCTTGGGGATCGCGAAGTGCCCCAGCGAATCGGCGAGCGCGATCGTGATCGCGTGGCGCGGAGAGCCCGTGTAGCAGCGGTCGAGCTCCCGTTCCCATTCGTCGAGCCGCTCGGCCACGTTCGTCCCCGGATCGTCCGCGATGTCGTCCGCCCACCGGCAGTACGCGTACGCCGCATGGACCGCCCGCCGCTTCTCCCGCGGCAGGAATCGGAAGCCGACCGAGAAGTTCGCCCCATGCCGGTGCGTGATCGTGCGGCAGAAGGCGTAGGCCTCGGGGACGGTCGGAAGGGCCATCGAGTTCAGTCTAACGGAACGCCGCCTGCGGCGGCGAAATGCAAAATGCAGAATGCAAAATGTAAAGTCCCCAAAGGCGGTCGCCGGGCGGTCTCCTTTTTGGATTTTTCATTTTGTATTTTGCCCGGGTCCGAGATCCGAGGTCCGAGGTGCATTTTTCTTCTGATCACGAGGCCGGCCCGAGCGGCGGAACCTTCATGTGCGTGTCCCGCGCCCGGCACCAGTGCGCGCCCGGCTTGTGCTGGCACGAGCCCCTCTGTCGCCAGAGCGCGCGCACCACGGGCGCCGCGAGCCGCTTCCACCAGCGGTCCTGGTGCCACGCGGAGAGATACGCGTTGAAGTCCTTCGCCTTCGCCGCCTGCCGCACGAAGGACGAGAGGCCGAAGTTTCCGCCTCGCTCGTAGAGAAAGCGGTTGACGAGGCTCGTCCGCTGCTTCGCGCCGAGCTCGGCTTCCCACAGCTCGTCGAACGAGCGCTCCTCGAGGATCGATCGCGCGGCGAGCCACCCGCTCTTGAGCGCGTAGCGGATGCCGAGGCCGAAGAGGTAGTCCTGAAAGCCGGCCGCCTCGCCGGCGTAGCGGGCGTTGCCCGAGACCGCCGTGCTCTTGAGGTGGAAGTTCATGTACGAATAGCCGGTCTTCCGGTCGCGCCCCAGCTCGACGGCGCGGATGCTCTGCGCGCGCGCGAGCGAAGCGTCGAAGTACTCGTCGATCCGCTTGAAGTCGGACACGATCGCGCAGCCGAACGTCCCGACCCCGTCGAGGATGAAGAGGTACGAGTAGCCGCCGGGGGAGAGGCGGTGATCGAAGTAGACCTCGACGCGCTCCTGCTCGTCGGACGAGAAGGTGATCTCCTTGGCCAGGCCGTCGGGACTCGCCGGGCCGGTGGCGACGATGTCGGCCTCTTCGGGCTCGAGCCGGCTTCCGAACCGGACGTCGACGCCGAGGGCCCGGGCCTGCGCGAGAAGGCCGCGGTCGAGCGAGCCGTCGAAGGGGCCGCGGCGGATGAAGAAGCCGTACGGGGTCGCCGCCTTCACCTCGTGCGGCGTAGGGGCGGCCTGCGGCCGCCCGGAACCTGGGTCGAGCGACGGCGCGTAGAAGCGCGCTTCGGTCACGGGGCGGAAGTAGAAGTTCCGCTCGATCCCGATCCGGTCGAGGAAGGCGCGGACGTCCTCCGCCTCCGACGAGTTCTCCAGGATCTGGAGGTCGCCGATGAAGCGCGCGCCGACGTCGCTCTTCGCCTCGTGGACCTCGACGCGCCGTCCGCCGCGCGCGAGCGTGATCGCCGCGGCCAGTCCCGCCGGCCCGGCGCCGGCGATGCGGATCGGATCGAGGGAGCTTGTCATCGAGCGTGAGCCACGATACCGCGAACGGGGAGGTCCCGCGCGCGGTCCGCGCATGGTCTACACTTTCCTCGCCGCCGGCGCGCAACCCCACGCCTCCGGCTCGAATTCCGCAGAGCGAGACGCGCGCGCATGGATTCTCCGAACAAGAACGCCGCTTCGCCCCGCACGGGCGGCCACGCGCTGTTCGTCGCCGCCGGGATCTTCCTGAGCCGCATCGCCGGCCTCCTCCGCCAGGGCGTCCTCTCGTACTTTCTCGGCACCACCGGAGCGATGAGCGCCTTCACGGCGGCCATGCGCATTCCGAACTTCCTCCAGAACCTGCTGGGCGAAGGGGTCCTCTCGGCGTCGATGATCCCGGTCTACTCGCGCCTGCTCGCGGAGAAGGACGAGGAGACGGCGGGGAAGGTCGCGGGGACCGTCGCATCGCTGCTCGCCCTGATCACCGCCGTGGTCGTCGTCGCAGGCGTCCTCGCCGCGCCGCTCCTGGTGCGTCTGCTTGCGCCGGGGTTCGACGCTGAGACGAGCGCGCTCACCACGACCATCGTCCGGATTCTCTTCCCGGGGATCGGCCTGCTCGTCCTCTCCGCCTGGTGCCTCGCGGTGCTCAACAGCCACCGCCTCTTCTTCGTCCCGTATGTGGCGCCCGTGCTCTGGAACGCCGCGATCATCGCCGCGCTCCTGATCTTCGGGTGGCGGGAGAGCGCGGGGCGGGTGGCGGTGATCGCCGGTTGGGGCGTGGTCGCCGGTTCGGTCCTCCAACTCGGCATTCAGATCCCGTTCGTGCGGCGCGTCGCGCCGCGAATGAAGGGGTCGCTTTCGATCGCACTCGCGCCGGTGCGGCAGGTGTTCCGTAACTTCGGCCCCGTCGTCGTCGGTCGCGGGGTCGTCCAGGTCAGCGCGTTCGTCGACGAGATCTTCGCCAGCTATCTGACGCGCGCGGCCATCGGCGCGATCGGATACGCGTACACCATCTATCTGCTGCCGTTCAGCCTCTTCGGCATGTCGGTCTCTGCCGCGGAGCTGCCGGCGATGTCGAGCGCGACCGGCTCGGCCGAGCAGATTCATGCGACGCTGCGGGAGCGTCTGCGCGCCGGGCTGCGGCAGATCGCCTTTTTCGTCGTCCCGTCGGTATTCGCCTTCTTCGCGATCGGCGACCTTCTCGTCGCAGCGCTCTATCAGCGCGGCGTCTTCTCCCGCGGGTCCACGCTCTACGTCTGGTACATCCTGATGGGCTACGCGTTGGGGCTTCTACCGGGGACACTCTCCCGGCTGTACTCGTCCGGGTTCTACGCGCTGAACGACACCAAGACGCCGCTCTACTTCGCCCTCGCGCGCGTCACGCTTTCGGCGGCGATCGGATGGCTCCTCGCGTTTCCGCTCCGGCCGTTCGTCGTCTCGTTTCTGACCGGAACCCTCGCCCTTCCGCTGCCGCGGCTCCGGGAGGCTGATGCGGCGGTGGCGCTCGGCGCGGTGGGACTCTCGGCCGCGTCGGGGGTGGTCAGCTGGATCGAGTTCGGTCTGCTCCGAGCGACGCTGCGGCGCCGGATCGGAGCGGTCCCGGCGGACTTCGGATTCCTCGCGCGGATCGCTGGGGGCGCCAGCGCCGCCGCGGCGGCGGGCGTCGCGATCGCGCGGGTCGCGATTCCCCGGCTCGCGCCGGCCCTTCACCCGATCCCCGCGGCGATCCTCGCGGCCGGGGTGTTCGGGGCGGTCTACCTCGGCCTGGCGATCGTTCTGCGCGTCCCGGAGGTTCGGGCGATCACGCGCAGGTTGAAGCGGTAGCGCGGCGCACCCCGACCGTGGCCGTGCGCACGGCACGGGCGACGTCCGCCGCGCCGGCTGGCACCTTTCTTTCTTGTTACGATGGATCTTCGATGCCGAGCGCGCACACCGCAGCAACGCAGCCCGCGATCCGGGTCCCCGCACCGCGTCCCGGCCGGGAGCCGCTGCTCGAGATCCGCGGACTCCGGACCTCGTTCTCCACCGACGAGGGGCTCGCTCACGCCGTCGACCAGGTCTCGTTCGCGATCGGCCGGGGTGAAGCGGTCGCTCTCGTGGGAGAGTCGGGCTCCGGCAAGAGCGTCACGGCCCTCTCGATCATGGGCCTTCTCCCTTCCGCGGGACGGATCACCGGCGGGGAGATCCTCTTCCGCGGCAGGGATCTCGTTCCCATGCCGGAGAAGGAGATGATGAAGATCCGCGGCGACGACATCGCGATGATCTTCCAGGAGCCGATGACCTCGCTCAACCCCGTGTTCACGGTCGGCAACCAGGTCGCGGAAGCGATCCGGATCCACCGGCACGTGGGAAAGAAGGAGGCGAGGCGGCAGGCCGCGGAGATGCTCGACCTGGTCGCGATCCCCGATCCCCACAAGAGGCTCGACGACTATCCGCACCAGATGTCGGGAGGGATGCGCCAGCGCGTGATGATCGCGATGGCCCTCTCGTGCAATCCCGATCTGCTGATCGCGGACGAGCCGACGACCGCGCTCGACGTCACGATCCAGGCGCAGATCATGGAGATCCTCGCCGGCCTCCAGCAGAAGCTCGGCCTCGCGATCCTCCTCATCACGCACGACCTCGGCGTGGTCGCCGAGTTCTGCGAGCGCGTCATCGTCATGTACACCGGACGCATCGTCGAAGAGTCGCCGGTGCACGCGCTCTTCGACGATCCCAGCCATCCCTACACGCGCGGCCTTCTCCGCTCGCTGCCGAAGCTGAACGAGTCGGAAGGCGAGCGCTCGCGGCTCGAGACGATCGCCGGCATCGTCCCGCCGATCACCAATCTCCCGAAGGGATGCAAGTTCAACACGAGGTGTCCCGACGTCATGGAGATCTGCTACGGGCTCGAGCCCGCGCGGATGATGGTCGGCGAGGACCACGACGCGCGCTGCTACCTCCACGGCGATCTCGCCGATCCGGAGAGGTCCGAATGAGCCTGATGGCCCCCGACCAGGCTGCCCCCGCGGGAGACGCCCAGGGTCCCCCGGGGAGCGGGGGAGCCGCTTCTTCTGGTCCGCGACCTCCGGAAGTACTTTCCCGTGCAGCGCGGCCTTCTGGCGCGCACCGTGGGCCAGGTCAAGGCGGTGGACGGCGTCACCTTCGCGATCGCGCGCGGCGAGACCCTCGGGCTGGTCGGCGAGTCGGGCTCGGGGAAGACGACCGTCGGTCGCTGCATCCTCCGTCTCATCGAGCCGACCGACGGCGAGATCTCCTTCGACGGCGCGGACGTCCGCGCGATGGGAGATCGCGAGCTCCGGCGGCTGCGGCGACACATGCAGATCGTTTTTCAGGACCCGTACGGGTCGCTCAACCCGAGGATGACCATCGGCGACATCATCGCGGAGCCGCTCGTGATCCACGGCAACGGCAACCGCGCGGAGCGCCGCGATCGCGTCGCCGAGCTCCTCCGGAAGGTCGGGCTCGACCCTGACTACCGGAAGCGCTACCCGCACGAGTTCTCGGGAGGGCAGCGCCAGCGCATCGGCGTCGCCCGGGCGATCGCGACCAGCCCCCGAAGTTCCTCGTCCTCGACGAGCCGGTCTCCGCGCTCGACGTCTCCGTCCAGGCGCAGGTCGTCAACCTCCTGCAGGACCTCCAGGCGGAGCTCGGGCTCACGTACCTCTTCATCGCGCACGACCTGGCCGTCGTGGAGCACATCTCCACGCGCGTCGCCGTCATGTACCTCGGGAAGATCATGGAGCTGGCCGGCCGCGACGATCTCTACCGGGACGCGCTTCATCCCTACACGCAGGCCCTCCTCTCGGCCGTGCCCGTGCCCGATCCACGCGTCAGGAAGACGCGGATCATTCTTCGGGGCGACATCCCGACCCCGCTTCGCCCCCCGACCGGCTGCGTCTTCCACACCCGCTGCCCGATCGCCCGCTTCCCGATCTGCTCCGACGAAGTCCCCCCTCTGCTCGAGCATCGCCCGGCCCAGTTCGCCGCCTGCCATTTCGCGGGAGAGAAGGTGCCGGAGGTGAAGGAGCTGTCGGCCGAGGGGCGGGAGGGGCACGTCGAGGGGGCGGGCGTGCCGAAGGCATGATCAAAAAAATGCAAAATGCAGAATGCAAAATGAAAAATACAAAAAGGGCGTGATGCTCACGTCTCGCAGGAAAGCCCCGATTCCCTCCTCTTTTTGTGTTTGACATTTTGCATTTTGCATTCTGCATTGGGCCGCCGAAGGCGGTCGTTCGCTTTCAGCGCCCCCCTCCACCCGCTACAATGTCGCCGGCCCCGGTTCCGGCCGCGAAACTCTTCCATTCGTTCGTCGTATCCCGTAAAGGAAGTCCGCTCCCCCATCGGAGCGGCGTTTCACGGCCGCCGCGCGGGTCGAAACCGAAACCTGCCGGATGGGTACAAAGGCTCGGTCCAGGAGGAACTTGCATGTTGAAATCGGTGCGTGTCGTGATGGCCCTCGGCCTGCTCGCCTCGCCGTTCGCAGCCATCGCGCAGGAGCAGCCCACGGCCGCGAAGACGCCGGCCGCGACCCGGACCACGCCGGTCCCGGAGGCGCGGGACGACGATGCGGATCCGCGCGCTCTCCGTCTGAGCCTCGCCGACGCGATCCGCGGGACGGTCGAGAACAATCTCGGCATCCGGCTCCAGCGCTACGACTATCAGATGACCGGTTGGACGGCGCGCTCGCAGTTCGGCCGCTTCGATCTGTTCAGCTTCGGGACGTTCTCCACGGGTGACCGGCAGCCGGCCGCCGAGGGAGCGCCGAACATCGGCGACCTGACGGCGAACGTCGGCGTCCGCCAGGCCCTCTCCACGGGCGCGTCCTACCAGCTTTCGTTCAACAACAACGAAACGACGGTTCTCGAGCCGGCCTACAGCTCCGACATCCGGTTCGGCCTCAACCAGCCCCTGCTTCGCGACTTCGGCGTGGACGTCAACCGACGCCTGGTGAACATCGCGCGGAACAACCTCGGGATCAGCGAGGGGGCGTTCGAGACGGCGCTCCTGGTCGGCGTCCTCGGGGCGGAGCAGGCGTACTACGACCTGATCTACGCGCGGCAGAACATGGCCGTCCGGCGGCAGTCGCTCGACCTGGCGCGCGACCAGGAGCGGATCACGCAGATCCGGATCGACGTGGGCGCTTCGGCGCCTCTCGACATCCTCGAGCCGCGGGTTGCGATCGCGACCCGAGAAGAAGAAGTGATCGTGGCCGAGGCCTCGATCCGCGACGCCGAGGACCGGCTGCGCCGGCTGATGAACCTTCCCGCCTCGGAGTGGGATCGCCCGATCGTCCCGACCGAGCCGATCACCTTCACCCCCGTGACCGTGGATCTCGAAGCCTCGGTCGCGCGCGCGTTCGAGCTCCGGCCCGAGATCAAGCAGGCCGGACTCGGGGTGGAGAACGACGAGATCGAGTATCTCTACGCCCGCAACCAGGTGCTCCCCGAGCTGGACTTCAACGTCAACTACGGCGTGGCGGGCCTCGGCGGCGCGCAGATCATCCGCGATCCGCTCACGAACGAGCCGATCGGCATCATCGGCGGCGCGTTCAGCGACGCGATCAACCAGGTCTTCGGCATGGACTATCCGAACTGGTCGACGAGCTTCACGGTCGGCGTGCCGATCCGGAACATCGGCGCGCGCTCCGAGCGGCGCCGGGCCGAGCTGAACCTCGAGCGGTCCGTCCAGGACAAGGCGGACGTCGAACAGTTCGTGGCCATCCAGGTACGCCAGGCGGCGCGTGACATCGAGACCGGATCGAGGCAGATCGCCGCCAGCAGCGCGGCGCGGGACGCGGCCGAGCAGAACCTCGAGGCCGAGCGGCGCCGCTTCGAGAACGGGATGAGCACGAACTTCGACGTCCTGCGCGTCCAGCAGGCGCTCTCCGACGCGCGCAGCCGCGAGATCCAGGCGCTCGTGAGCTACAACAAGGCCGTCGCGGCCTACCACCGCGCCGTCGGCGACCTGCTCGAGGTGCGAGGGATCGCCGTCGGCGAGCAGACGCCCGAGTTCGACATGCCGCGCAGCTCTCTCGAGAAGGTCGACTGGCTCAGGTACGGCCGCTGGGCGGACTGACGCGCGGGGGAGAGGGGCGATCGGATCACGGCGCAGACGGAAGCGAGTGTGCTAAAAGAGGCGCTGCCGTCCGTCCGTCCGATCGGCCGGAACAAGGAGATCCCATGACTTCCTCCGCGGAAATCACCCCTCCGCCCACGCCCGCGCGCCGCCCCAACCCCTTCGCCAGGATCGCGGGACTCGTCAGCAACCCCTCCTCGACGATGGCGGACGTGGCCGAGCGCCCCGACTGGCTCGTCCCCTTCCTTCTGATCGTCGTCATCTCGATGGCGGCCAACTTCTTCGCCGCGCCGCACATGGATCTCGAGACGGGCCTGCGCGAGGAGCTCTCCGAGCGCGGCCTCAACGATCAGCAGATCGAGGATGCGATCGGCCGCGTGGCGACGTTCCAGAAGTTCGGCGCGCCGGTCACCGCGATCACCGTCGCCATCGTGCTCCTCGCGGTCGCGGCGCTCTACATGCTCCTCTCGCGGCTCTTCGGCGGGGAGGGGACGTTCCGGCAGTACTTCGCCGTGACGAACTACGCGTGGCTGCCGCAGCTCCTCAAGGGGGTGCTGCTCGTGCTGCTCCTCGTGCGCGCGGGATCGCTCGTGCCCGAACAGATGGGCAGCCTTCTGAAATCGAATCTCGGGTTTCTCGCGGACCCGACCGATCAGCCGATCCTCTCCGCGTTCCTGACCAGCATCGATCTGTTCAACTTCGCGGCGCTGGCCCTGATGATCTTCGGCTACGGCCGCGCCTCGAAGCTCGGGAAGCAGAAGATGGCGGTCATCGTGATCGCTTCGTATCTCGTCTGGATCGGCGTTCGGGTCGGCATCGCGGCGCTGAAGGCATGAGTCGGGTGAGGACGAGACCTTGAAGCGCTGGATCTGGATCGGAGCCGGGGTCGCGCTCGTCGCGATCATCGTGATCGCGAGCGTCGCGAGCGGCGGCGAGAAGGGGGAGAAGGTCTACGTCGAGCCCGTCGGCCGCCGCGACATCCAGGCGGTCGTCTCCGCTCCCGGCCAGATCGACCCCAAGGTCAAGGTCAACATCAGCGCCCACGTCATCGGGAAGATCGAGAAGCTCTATTTCGAAGAGGGGCAGACGGTCCGGCGGGGCGATCGGCTCGTCGATCTCGAGAAGATCGCATTCACCGCGGCGGCGGATCAGGCAGCCTCCCTCGTCGCGAACCGCCGGATCGAGGTCCGGAGGACGCGCAACAATCTCGAGAACGCGCAGCGCGTTCTGGTCAGGGCCGAGAGCCTGAGTCGCGAAGGCGTCCTCAACCAGGAGTTGTTGGACCGCTCACGCCTCGAGCACGACACGGCCCGCACCTCGCTCGCCTCTGCCGAGGAAGGCGTCCGCCAGGCGGAAGCGGCGCTGCGCCAGGCGAGAGAGGACCTGCAGCGGACCACGATCGTCGCTCCCATCAGCGGCCGGATCGTCCAGAAGAACGCGCAGGAGGGGGAAGTCGTCATCACCGGGACCATGAACAACCCCGGATCGGTGATCGCGATCCTCGCGGACCTCTCCGAGGTGCTCGTCGAAGCCGACGTCGGGGAGACCGAGGTCGTCAAGGTGCGCGTGGGCCAGTCGGCCGAGATCCGGGTCGATGCGATCCCCGACGCCGTCTTCAAGGGGAGCGTCGTGGAGATCGGCAGCTCGGCCTCGCAGCGCGCGGGCGTGAGCACGGGCATCCGGTACTTCAAGGTGAAGATCGCGATCATCGCGCCCGACGAGCGGCTCCGGCCGGGGATGACGGCCCAGGTCGACATCATCACGAGCGCGCTGCGGCAGGCGCTGTCGGTCCCCGTGCAGAGCGTCGTCGAGCGGACAGCCGAGGAGCTCGTCAAGGGTAGGAAGTCGCGCGTGAGCGGCCCTTCGGACGCGCTGAAGGACAAATTCGTTTTCGTCGTCCGGGACGGCGTCGCCGAGGCGGTGAAGGTCACGACCGGCATCAGCAACGCGACGCACGTGGCGGTCCTCTCGGGCCTCAAAGGCGGCGAGAGCATCGTCACCGGTCCCTTCCGGACGCTCCGCAACCTGAAGAAGGGTGACAAGGTCCGAATCGACACCGGGGAAGAGAAGGAACGCCCAAAGGATGATGCGAAGGACGGGAACGACGAGAAGGGCGAGGACGAGAAGGGCGAATAGAGGCGTTTCCCGTTCTCCGTTCTCCGTTCTCCGGAAACCAAGGGCCTCTGGCGTGCGTACAGGAGAATGGACGAAAAGCCGGGCCCGGGCCCGGGCGCGGGTGGGGGCGGAGAACGAAGAACGGAGAACGAAGGACGCCTCTCCAGGAATGACATGACGGATCAAGCGAACACCAACGGCAAGCACCTGATCGAGATGCACGAGCTGGTCAGGGTGTATGAAATGGGCGCGGAGAAGGTGTACGCGCTCCGCGGCGTGAATCTCACGGTCGAACACGCGGAGTACGTGGCGATCATGGGGCCGTCCGGGTCGGGGAAATCGACGCTGATGAACATCATCGGCTGTCTCGACTCGCCGAGCTCGGGCCGGTACCTCCTCGACGGGACCTCCGTCGACACGATGAACGAGGACGAGCTCGCGGCGGTACGGAACAAGAAGATCGGCTTCGTCTTCCAGACCTTCAACCTCTTGGCGCGGACGACGGCGCTCCACAATGTCGAGCTCCCGCTCATTTACGCGCGCATTCCCCGCGCGGAGCGGCGCGCGCGCGCCGAGCAGGTGCTGGCCGAAGTCGGCCTCGCCGACCGGATGCATCACCAGCCCAACGAGCTCTCCGGCGGGCAGCGGCAGCGGGTCGCGATCGCGCGCGCCCTGGTGAACCGCCCCTCGCTGCTCCTGGCCGACGAGCCGACCGGAAATCTCGACTCGAAGACCGGCCGGGAGATCCTCGACCTGTTCCGCAACCTCGCCGACCGCGGCAACTCGATCATCCTGGTCACGCACGAGGAAGACGTCGCCGCCGAGGCGACGAGGATCATCCACATCCGCGACGGGATCATCGCGAACTGAGGGTCTGGGAGTCTCGGCGTCTGGGGAGTCGCTTCGCCTATACCCGTGATTCATGTCTCTATGGCTCGAACCGCTCAGGTGCAGACTCTGTATTGGCCGAGGCCTAGTCTCCTAGACGCCTAGACTTCCAGACGCGCATGTTCTCCGAAAACCTCAAGATCGCGCTCAAGGCCCTCTGGGCCAACAAGATGCGCTCGATCCTCACGACGCTGGGGATCATCATCGGCGTCGCGTCGGTCATCGCCGTGGTCTCGCTGGTTCAGGGGATGGAGCACGGCATCGCGACCGAGCTCGAGGGCGTCGGCGCGACCTACATCCGGGTCGTCCCCGACGCCGGCGAGCAGCGGAACACCTTCAACCCGAAGATCCCCTCTCTCACGTACGACGACGGCGTCGCGGTCCTGAACGGGTCGCCGGAGATCGTCGAGTTCACGCCGATCTTCTTCCGCAACGCCGAGCTGCGGATCGGCGACACGCGCCACTCCGCGACCATGCTCGGCGTGAGCGAGTCCTACCAGGACGTCGTGAACCACTGGGTGGACCGCGGTCGTTTCTTCACGCCGCTCGACATCGCCGAGAAGAAGCGCGTCGCCACGATCGGCATCGAAGCCGCCCGGAAGCTCGGGATCGGCGACGAACCGATCGGGAAGCTCGTCCGGATCGAGGGGAACGCCTTCACGATCGTCGGCACGATGGAAAAGAAGGGCCAGATGTTCGCGCAGGACCAGGACGACCTGGTCCTGATCCCCTTCACGACGTCGAGCGCCCTCTACGGCCCCGAGGCCGTGCGCACGCTGATCCTCGACTTCCAGGCGGCCTCGGCCAGCTCGACCGACCTCGCCCGCGAGCAGATCCGGGACATCCTCCGCTCCCGCCACGGCCTTCGAAAGGAAGAGCAGAAGGACGACTTCCGGATCGTCCTCCAGGAAGAGATCCTCGAAGCCGTCGGCAAGGCGCTCATGATGACGTCCCTCATCATGGCCGCGATCGTCGGGATCGCGCTCCTCGTCGGCGGCATCGGCATCATGAACATCATGCTGGTGTCCGTCACCGAGCGGACGCGCGAGATCGGCGTGCGGAAGGCGGTCGGCGCGCGGCGGCAGGACGTCCTGCTGCAGTTCCTCATCGAGGCGATCGCGCTCTCGGGACTCGGCGGGGTGGTCGGCATCGGGCTGGGCGTGGGGCTCGCCATGGCCGTCCGCCAACTCCTCACGAAGTGGGTCACCTTCCCGCCCGTCCACACGCCCCTCTGGGCGATCGTCCTCGCGTTCACCTTCTGCGGCGCGCTGGGGATCATCTTCGGGATCTATCCCGCGGCCAAAGCCTCGAAGCTCGATCCGATCGACGCGCTCCGCTACGAGTAGGGGCGCCCTGCGGGCGCCGCGGCCCTGCGGAGAACGAAGAACGAAGAACGGGCGCGCGCAGCGCGCCCCTACGATGACGAAATCGGTCTTGCCGATTTCGTCATTTGGCCCGCTCGATGTAGCTGTTGTCGCTCGGGTCGATGATCAGCTCCGTTCCCTCGTCGATGAACGGGGGAACCTGGACCACGATCCCGTTCTCGAGCGTGGCGGGCTTGTACGAGGCGGAGGCGGTCGCCCCCTTCACGAGCGGCTGGGTCTCGGCGACCTTCGCGCGGATCGTCTTCGGCAGCTCGACCCCGATCGGCCGCTGCTCGTAGAACTGCACCTGGAGCTTGAGACCCGGAGAGAGCCACTGCGCCGCCGGGCCGAGGTCCTGAGCGGAGATCTCGACCTGCTCGTAGCTTTCCGTGTTCAGGAAGTGATGGGCCGCCGCGTCGGAGTACATGTGCTCCATCTCGTGGGTCTCGATGAACGCCTGTTCGATCGTGTCGCCCGACCGGAACCGATGCTCGAACTGGTTTCCCGTCCGGAGATTCCGGAGCTTCGCCTGAACCATCGCGCGAAGGTTTCCGGGGGTGTGATGGCGGAACTCCATCACTTTGCACAGGTCTCCGTTGAACAGGATCACCATGCCGTTGCGAAGATCGTTTGCCTGCATCGGTCAGCCCTTCTTTTCTGAGGTTGCGCGCCGCGCGCGGCGGCCACCCACGTCCGTCGCGCCAAACCGGCGCGGAGAAGGAGGTTATTCCGGGTGGCATCGGACGCGGACCCTGGGACCGATGGGGCGGATCGGTCTGGCGTCCTCATGAGGAGGAAGCTGGCATCCTTCCGGTGACGCCCGTTACGCGACTTCGGCGGGGACGCGCTACAATCCTCGTAACTTTCCAGCGTATTTTGGGCCAACAACGGAAACATCCGAGGTGATTCGGTGCACATCAACGACCTTCTGAAGATCGCCGCCGAGCGGCGCGCGTCCGACCTCCACATCAAGGTCGGCTCCCATCCCGTCATCCGCGTCGACGGCGAGCTGATCCCGCTCGTCGAGCTCAAGCGCCTCATGCAGGAAGACACCATCGCGATGGCGTTCTCGATGATGTCCTCCCGGCAGAAGGAGAAGTTCAAGAACAACTTCGAGATCGACTTCGCCTACTCGGTCCCCGGCCTCGGCCGGTTCCGCTGCAACATCTTCCAGCAGCGCGGCACGGTCGGCCTCGTCCTCCGCGTCATTCCCGGTGAAGATCAACTACGATCCGCGAGCTGATGCTCCCGAACATCCTCGAGAAGATCTGCGAGGAGCGGCGCGGGCTGATCCTCTGCACCGGGACGACGGGCTCGGGCAAGTCGACCACGCTCGCGGCGATGATCGACTACATCAACTCGCACCGCACCGAGCACATCATCACCGTCGAGGACCCGATCGAGTTCCTCCACCGCGACAAGAAGTCGATCGTCAATCAGCGCGAGGTCGAGGTCGACACGAAGAGCTTCTCGCAGGCCCTCCGCTCGGCCCTCCGCCAGGACCCCGACGTCATCCTCGTCGGCGAGATGCGCGACTACGAGACGATCGAGACGGCGCTGACCGCCGCCGAGACCGGCCACCTCGTCCTCTCGACGCTCCACACCCTCGACGCGACCGAGACGATCAACCGCATCATCTCCGTCTTCCCGCCGCACCAGCAGAAGCAGATCCGCCTGCAGCTCGCGGCCGTCCTCAAGGCGGTCGTCTCGCTCCGCCTCCTCCCGCGCGCGGACGGTCTGGGCCGCGTGCCGGCGGCCGAGGTCCTGATCAGCACGAACTACATCCGGGACTGCATCGAGAACAAGGAAAAGACGAAGCTGATCAAGGACGCGATCACGCAGGGGACCTCGCAGTACGGGATGCAGACGTTCGACCAGTCGATCTACACGCTCTATCGCAACGGCCTGATCACCCTCGACGAGGCGCTGCGCCGCGCCACGAACCCGGACGAGTTCAAGCTCAAGATCCAGGGCGTCCAGTCGACCTCCGACATTGCGCGCGAGGAGATGGACGGGCAGCTCAAGGTCGCCTCCGACAACGATCCGTTCAGCGAGGAGTCGCCGTTCGATTTCGGGAACCAGCTGCCGTAGGGCAGCTGGTTCCTGAACGCGCCTGCGGCGCAAATGCAAAATGCAAAATGCAAAATGAAAAATACAAAAAGGGGCTGATGCCATAATCCCCCTTTTGGACTTTTCATTTTGCATTTTGCATTTTGCATTTGTCTTCTGATGGCGATGTCCGACCAATCTCCCGAGGACCGCTGCTACCACGCCGCCCTCCGCCTGCTCGGCTACCGCTTCCGGAGCGAGGCCGAGCTGCGCAAGCGGCTCCGCGAGAAGGAGCACGAGGCCGAGGCGATCGACACGGCGCTCGCGCGGCTCCGCGGCGAGGGTTGGATCGACGACGCCCGGTTCGCGAGCGTGCTCGCCGAATCGAAGAGCCGGAAGGGAATCGGCCCGAAACGCGTCGGGCTCGAGCTGCGGCGCCTCGGCGTCGACGACGAGATCGCGGGCGCAGCCATCCACGGCGCCGATCCGGAGACGGCCGAGAGCGACCTTGCCTCCCTCGTCCGGAAGCGCATCCGGATCCTCGGCCGCAGCCACGGTCCCGGATGGGTGCCCGGCGAAGGACGACCGAAAGAAATTGCTGGTGTATCTGTTACGGCAGGGATACGAGTACGCCGCCGCCGGTCAGGCGCTCGACGCAGGCCTCGAAGAAGGGACGCGATTGTTGCAGATCGCAGATTGCAGATTGCAGTTGGAATCGCCGCATGATTCCGAACGACATGGCGAACGTCCGAGCGATGGTTTCAATCTGCAATCTGCGACAATCTGCAAGCGCTGACAATGCCGACCACTTCTGAATTCGCGAGAGCAGTTCCTCTCGTACTTCGAGTCGAAGCAGCACCGCCGCGTCGCGAGCTCCTCGCTCGTTCCCGCCGGCGACCCGACGCTCCTGTTCACGAACGCCGGGATGAACCAGTTCAAGGACGTCTTCCTCGGGCGGGAGAAGCGCGATTACACGCGCGCGACCACGCTCGCAGAAGTGCGTCCGCGCCGGCGGCAAGCACAACGACCTCGAGAACGTCGGGCGCACCGCGCGACACCACACGTTCTTCGAGATGCTCGGGAACTTCTCGTTCGGCGACTACTTCAAGAAGGACGCGATCGAGTTCGCCTGGGAGCTGATCACGAAGGTCTATGGCCTCGATCCGGAGCGGCTCTGGTTCACCGTCTTCGAAGGGCGACGACCAGGTCGGCCCCGACGACGAGGCCGCCGCGCTGTGGGCGAGAGTCGGCGCGCCGAAGGATCGCATCCTCGGGTTCGGCCGGAAGGACAACTTCTGGCAGATGGGGGAGACCGGCCCGTGCGGCCCCTGCTCCGAGATTCACTACTACCGCGGCAAGGATCTCTCGAAGAACGTCGCGTCGCTCGTCAACGGCGAGGGCGACGACACGATGGAGATCTGGAACCTCGTCTTCATGCAGTACGACCGCGACGCGAGCGGCGTGCTGACGCCGCTTCCGGCGCCCTCGGTCGACACCGGCGCGGGCCTCGAGCGGTTGGCGACGGTCCTCCAGAAGGTCGACTCGAACTACGACATCGACCTCTTCAAGCCGGTCATCACGGCGATCGAGACGACGGAGCGGCACAGGTACGGCGGCGATCGTTCGAGTCGGAGCTCGACACCGCGGTGCGCGTCCTCTGCGACCACGCCCGCGCCGCGACGTTCCTCGTCGCCGACGGCGTCATCCCGTCGAACGAAGGGCGCGGCTACGTCCTTCGCCGGATCATCCGCCGCGCGATCCGGTTCGGCCGCAAGCTCCCGGCTCGCCGTCGTCCTCACCGACCTCGTCGACGCGGTCATCGAGGCGATGGCCGACGCCTATCCCGAGCTCGCAGGGACGCCGCAAGGCCGTCATGCAGCTGCTCGCCTCGGAGGAGGAGCGCTTCGCGAACACGCTCAACGTCGGCATGGAGCGCATCGGGCAGGCGCTCGACGACGTCCGGCGCCGCGGCGAGCGCACGCTCGGCGGCGAGGAGGTCTTCCGCCTCTACGACACCTACGGCATCCCGATCGACCTCATCGCCGAGATGGGGGAGGAGGAGGGCGTCCACGTCGACCGCGAAGGCTTCGAGGAGATGATGAAGGCGCGCGCGCCAGCGCGCGAAGGCCGCCTCGAAGTTCCAGGCGCTCGACGTCGCCGTCTTCGCGGCGATCGCCGAGCGCGTCGGCGCGCCCGAGTTCGTCGGCTACGACCGGTGGACCGACGTCGAGGGGAACGGTGCGTCGCGCTCGTTCACGAGAACCGCGAAGTCGAGCATCTCGCGCGAGGGGCTCGAAGGGGAGGTCGTCGTCTCGCCGACGCCCTTCTACGCCGAGTCCGGCGGCCAGATCGCCGACCTCGGCACGCTCGAGTGGCGCGGCGGGAACGCCGAGGTCCTCGACACGCAGAAGCCGGTCGGCGACCTGGTCGTCTCGCGCGTTCGCGTGCTCAAGGGCTCGCTCGAGGCGGGCGATGGCGGTCGCGCTCCACGGTTCCGAACGACGTGCGCCTCGACACGACCGCGAATCACACGGCGACGCATCTGCTCCACACGGCGCTCAAGGACGTTCTCGGCGAGACCGTGCAGCAGGCGGGCTCGCTCGTCGCCCCCGACCGGCTGCGCTTCGACTACACGTGGAACCGGCCGCTGAGCGAAGAGGAGACCCGGGAGGTCGAGCGGATCGTCAACGACGCGATCCGGGAGAACCTCGAAGTCACGAAGACACGTGATGGCGATCGAGGAGGCGAAGAAGAGCGGCGCCGTCTCGATGTTCGGCGAGAAGTACGGCGAGAAGGTCCGCGTCGTCTCGGCCGGGAACGTTCTCGAGCGAGTTCTGCGGCGGATGCCACGTGAACCGGACGGGCGACATCGGCCTCATGAAGATCGTCTCGGATCGCTCGCTCGCGGCGGGCGTGCGGCGCATGGAGGCAATCACCGGCCGCGGCGCGCTGGCGTATCTGCAGAGCCTCGAGGCGACCGCGCGCGACGCGGCGGGGCAGCTCAACGTTCCCGTCGCGGAGGTTCCGTCGATCGTCCGCTCGCTCCAGGAGCGGCAGAAGCAGCTCGAGAAGGAGCTGAAGCAGCTGCGCGTGCAGCTCGCGACCGCCGGCTCGGGCACAGGCGCGGCCGAGGAGCAGCCGATCGACGTCGACGGGGTCCGCCTGCTGACGCGCCAGCGTGCGACGACGTCAGCGGCGGCGACCTGCGGAACCTCGCGGACACGCTCCGGGCGAAGATGAAGAGCGGCGTCGTCCTGATCGGCAGCGAGCGGACGGAAAGGCGACGCTCCTCGCCGCGGTCACGAGCGACGTGCAGGGGAAGGTTCCCGCGAACGCGTTGATCCAGCGGCTCGCCCCCATCGTCGGCGGCAAGGGGGGCGGCAAGGCCGACCTCGCCCAGGCCGGCGGCAAGGACCCCGATCGGATCGGCGAAGCCCTCGCGCAGGCCGAAGCGGCTGTGCGCGCGCTGCTCGCGGGGTGATCGGATGAAGGGCTTCCCCCAACTCCAACTCCGCACCCGAGCGCGAATCGCCCACCTCCGGTTCCTGGACGCGTGGGACGTGGTCACGCGCCGCAAAGCGCCGATGACGCCTTCGCGCGTTCGGGTCGCCGCCGTCGGAGGGGGCGACTTTCACGAGATCGGCGGACATCTCGCGCGGCTGGTCATCGACGTCGCCGGGCTCCAGCCCCACGAGCGTGTCCTCGACGTCGGCTGCGGCGTGGGCCGCGTCGCCGTGCCGTTGACGCGCTACCTCACGAGAGGGGAGTACACCGGGTTCGACGTATCGACGTCGGCGATCGCGTGGTGCCGCCGCGAGATTTCCTCGCGCCATCCGAATTTCTCGTTCATCCCGGTCGACATCTTCAACAGCCACTACAACCCGCGCGGGACGGTGCAGCCGACCGAGTTCACGTTTCCGTGCGCCGACGGATCGGTCGACGTGGCGTTTCTCGGCTCGCTCCTGACGCATCTCACGCCGGGGGCGGCGGCTCAGTACGTCGCCGAGACCTCCCGGGTCCTCAAGCCCGGGGGACGCGCCGTGATGACCTTTTTTCTCCTCGACGACGAGGTCCGCGCCAAGTCGCGTCGCCTCGAGCTCACGCCGTCGTTCCAGACCTTCCCCGAGCCATGGTGGGCGGTGCAGGACCCGGACGATCCGGAAGCCGCGGTCGCGTACGACCTGCCGGCGGTGGAGGCCGCTCTCGCGGGTCGGGGCCTCGAGGTCCTGGAGATCTCGCGCGGCGGCTGGTCGGGCCATGCGAGCTCGCGGACGTATCAGGACCTCGTCCTGGCGAGAAAAAGGCCGGCGTAATCGCGGGAAGGCGACGGGACCCGGACCCGAAACGGCTGGCCGAATTTTCGCGCGGCCGCGGTGTACGATGGGCTCGATGCTCCTTCTCTTTCTCCCTTCCCCCCCATGCTCGTCGCGCTCATCGTCGCCTTCATCGTCACGGCCGCGCGCGTCGACGCGACGGCTGCCGCCCTCTTCCTTCCGTACGCGCTCTGGGTCGCGTTCGCCACCGCGCTCAACTTCGCGATCTGGCGGCTGAATCCGGTCGCCGGCGCCTGATCGCGGCGAGACCATGCGCCTCTGGACCCTCCATCCCCGCTATCTCGACGCGAAGGGACTCGTCGCCGCGTGGCGGGAATCGCTCCTGGCTCAGAAAGTCCTGCGCGGGGAGACGCGCGGCTATCGCCGGCATCCGCAGCTCGAGCGCTTTCGCCTCCATGACGATCCCGCCGCCATGATCGCCTCGTATCTCCGGCCGCTCCGCGCGGAAGCGCTCGCGCGCGGGTACCGGTTCGATGGCTCCAGGATCGTCAGCGCGGCCTCCTGCGGCGCCGTCGAGGAGACCGAGGGTCAGTTGCTCTTCGAGTGGGGTCATCTGCTCGGGAAGCTGGCGGTCCGTGCGCCGGCGCTCCACCGCGAGCTGCTCTCGGTCGCGCATCCGGAGCCGCATCCTCTGTTCACGATCGTCGCGGGGCCGAAGCGGGATTGGGAGAAGGCGGGCGGCTGATCTTGCGCGCCGGGTCCTGAGAGAGCGATGAGGATCGGACGCGGTATGCCGCAGGCGGGACGGCAGCGGACTTCAGTTCTTCTTCACGAGCGCTTCGAACCGCGCGTTGCCGCGGAGCGGGATGAAGTTCGGGTCGACGCGCAGCCACGCTCGCGTCATCGGGTGGAAAACGGTCAGCAGTCGCTGGAGCGTGTCGACAGCCTCGTCGTAGTTCTCCGAGCCGAACCTGCGCTACCGCGACCGTCTCGAGAACCCAGCCGAGAGGGAGGTCGTTGACGCGGGGCGCGAGAGCGATCGCGCGCTCGATGTGGTGCTCCGCTTCCTGTCTTCGTCCGAGGAGCGCGGCAACGCGCGCGATCGAGGCGTGAAGGAGAGCTTCATCTCCCTTCGACGCGAGCTCTTCGAGATAAGCCTTGCGGGCCTCTTCCGCGTATCGTCCGCGCCTCGGTCTCGTTTCCACGAAGCATCTGCTCGGAGGCCAGCGCGTCACCCCATCGCCCCCGATTTCCGTCGAACGCGCCGGCCGGCAATCGCGTGATCAGCTCTCGTTGCGCCTGGTCGAACACCCACGTATTGGCCGGATAGAGCCGGAGGTACGAGCCGAGCGCGCGCGGCTCCTCGGCGTCGGCGATCGACGCTGCCGTGGCGTGCGCCGAGGCGACGTCGCCTTCCTGCAGGAACGTCGAGACCTTCTCGAAAACGAAGTAGTCCCGGGTCGGGTGGATCTCCAGGGCCCGGTCGATTTCCACCCGCGCTTCGCGGGGCTTCTTGAGGAGGATGAGCGTCGACGCGAGCGTGGCGGGGTTCTCCCACTTGCGCGGATCGAGCTCCGCGGCGCGGCGGAGCAGGGCGAGCGCCTCGGTTACTGCCCCAGCTCGCGTTCCGAGAGCCGAGGTTCCGCAACAGGTCGGCGTTGTCGGGGGCGAGCTCGACTCCCCGCCTGAAGGAGGCGAGCGCCGCGGCGGAGTCCCTGGCGATGACGCGATGGTAGATCCCCATCGCGAGGTGAGCCTGCGGAAGGTCCGGCGCGAGCTCGATCGCCCTCTGGACGGCCACGCGCGCGCGATCGGCGGCGCCCGGGTCACGGACCAGCTGCTTCGCGAGTCGCGCGAGCACTTCCCCGAGACTCGCCCAGGCGAGAGCGAACTGCGGGTCGAGCGCCACGGCCTCTTCGAAATGGGCGGCCGCTTCACGGTGCACGGCAGGTCCCCATTCGCGGTCGTAGGCCGCGCGGCCGCGCATGTACGCATCGTAGGCCGCGAGGTTCGACGTCGGGCGGGCGCCGATGCGCTTCGCGTCGCCCGCGCCGATCGCGATCTCCAGCGCCTGTGCGACCTGCGTCGCGATGCGGCCCTGCACCTCGAACACGTCGGCGAGATCCGCCTCGTAGGCGTGCTGCCACCGCGTGACGGGCGCGCTCTTCCCCGACACCTCGACCAGCTCGGGGGAGACGAGAATGCGGCTGGTCTCTCCCGATTTCTGCCATCGCACCGTCCCGTCAGCAGGTGCGACACGCCGAGCTCGCGGGCGATCTCGGCGGGAGAGCGGGTCGTCTGCCTGTAGGTGTTCGAGCTGGCGCGCGCGATGACCGCGAGCCCTTCAGCGCCGACGAGCTTCCCGCGCACTTCGTCCGTCATCCCATCGGCGAAATAGCCGTCCTCCGGCGCGCCGAGGTTCTCGAAGGGGAGGACGGCGATGCGCGTCTCCGCCGTCGAGGGTGCAGCCGGCGGATGCCGGCACCGCGCTCGGCGGACTCGCGCTTCGCTCCCGCAGCATCACGAAAGCGCCGGCAGCGATCGCGAGCAGGACGACGGCGGCGGCGATCGCCGGAAGCGCGCGGCGCAGCGGCTTCGACGCGGGGGGAGCCACGTCGACGGCGGGGGAGGAGCCGTCGCGGCGCAGGCGGAGGAGCTGGGCGCGGATCTCGGCGGCGCTCTGGATCCGGAGCTCGCGCTGTTTCTCCAGAGCGCCGAGGATGACCTGATCGAGAGCGGGAGGGATCGCCGGGTTGAGCCGCGACGGCGGATCCGGGTGCTGGTTGAGGATCCCCGCGAGGATCACGGCGGCCGTCGCACCGCGAAAGGGGGGAACGCCGGTCGCCATTTCGTAAAGGACCGCGCCGAACGAGAAGAGGTCGGCGCGGGCGTCGACCGGTTCGCCGCGCGCCTGCTCGGGCGACATGTAGGCGGTCGTCCCTATCGTCGTTCCTGGAGATGTGAGCTCCTCCGGGGCGATGAACGTGCTGCCGTCCGGATCGCTCTCTCTCGCGGCGTCCGGCGACCGCTCGAGTCTCGCGAGTCCGAAATCGAGCAGTTTCGCGTCGCCTCGCTTCGTCACGAACAGGTTCGCCGGCTTCACGTCGCGGTGGACGATTCCGGCGCCGTGCGCGGCGGCGAGCGCGTCGGCGATCTCGCTTCCGATCGCGAGGAGCCGCTCGAGAGGCAGCAGGCTTGCCGCCGATGACGCTTCGCAGCGTCTCTCCTTCGAGCTTCTCCATGACGATGAAGGGGCGCCCCTCGTGCTCGCCGATGTCGTGGATCGTGCAGATGTGAGGGTGATTGAGCCCGGACGCCGCCTCCGCTTCGCGCCGGAAGCGCTGAAGCGCGGCGTCGTCCGCGATGTGCTCCGGAAGAAACTTGAGCGCGACGCGCCGGCGCAGGCGAACATCCTCGGCGTCGTAGACGACGCCCATTCCGCCGCCGCCGAGCTTCGAGAGCACGCGATAGTGCGAGACCATTTCGCCGATCATGGGGACTTCGAAGGATGATACGCGCACTCTGCCGGATTACACGTCAGCACCGGCATGGGGCGGATGCGTGCGCCGCAGCTGGTCGTCATCCCCATGGTGTGCGTGGGGCTCCCGATCGCGCTCGCGGCCGTCGCCGCAGGCCATGACGGGAAAACTGCAGCCGACGTGATGATCGACACGCCTTCGCGTAAACGTCGGGATTCCTCGGGGCGTCCAATCGCGGTGCTGGTGCGCTGTCTCGTCTTCGTCGTTCTTTTTCTCGCCGCGGCGGTTCCCGCCGGTGGCGAGCGGAGGCGGCCAGTGGTTCGGACGCAAGTCGAGATCGAGATCGTTCGCGACGTGACGTACGGCGTCGTCGGATCGACCGCGCTGAAGCTCGACATCGTCCGGCCGAAGACGAACGCAATAATCCCCGCAGTGGTCTTCATCCATGGCGGCGGGTGGGTATCGGGAGACAAGGGCGGCGGCATCGCTTCCCTCATGCCGCTCGCGCGCCGCGGCTATTTCGGCGCGACGATCCCAGAGATCCGGGAGATTGAGTTCGATACGGGAAGCGGCGGGTGGTCACTGATGGCGCTTGCGGCGGGTCCTCGTCGCCGGCTGCTATCATTCGAATCGCTCGAAAGGGGGATCCCGTGCTCTCGACCCGACTCACGATCATCGCCGCGCTGTCGTTCTGCGCCGCCTCAGCCGCGCGCGCGGATGCCATCGACGACTACGTCAAGGAGCGGATGCGGCAGTTGCGCCTGCCGGGCCTCGCGCTCGCCGTCGTCCGCGACGGCGCCGTGGTCACGACCCGGACCTACGGCTCGGCCGATCTCGAGCGGAAGGCGCCGGTCACGCGCGACACCGTCTTCGAGCTCGGTTCGGTGACCAAGCAATTCACGGCGATGGCGGTCATGATGCTCGTCGAGGAAGGAAAGGTCTCTCTCGATGCGAGCATCGCGACATATCTTCCCGACGTCCCGGATCACTGGCGGCGCATCACCGTCCGTCATCTGCTCACGCACTCGTCCGGGATCCAGGAGTATCTGAGCGTCCCCGACCTCGCCGAGAAGGTGCACGCGGCGGCCGACCACGACGAAATTACGCGGATCCTCTTCGAGAGCCTGCCGCTCGAGTTCGCCCCGGGCGACACCTGGGCCTACAGCAACAGCGGCTATTTGCTCCTCGGGAACATCATCGAGCGCGTGAGCGGAAAGTCGTACTGGGAGTTCCTGAGAGAGCGCGTGTTCGAGCCGCTCGAAATGCGCTCGACGCGCAGCAGCGATCCGCGTGCGAAGATCAGGAATCGCGCGGCCGGCTACGGGTGGGCCGAGGGCCGTTTCGAATCGCGCGAGCCCGTGGCCGAGAACGCCTACGCGGCCGGCGCCATCGTGAGCACGATCCAGGACATGGCGAGGTGGGAAGCCGCGCTCCACTCGCGGCGGTTGCTGAAGGAGGCGAGCTACGAGGAGATGTGGACGCCCCTGAGCCTCAGCCGCGGCGGCACGCCGCCGTTCAGCTATGGATTCGGCTGGGTCATCGACAGGCACCATGGAGAGCCGGTGGTTCTCCACAGCGGCGGGACGCCCGGGTTCTCGTCGGCGATCCACCGCTATCTGAAGGACGGGGTCTCGGTGATCGTCCTCGCGAACGCCGGCGATCGGATCGTCGACCATCTCGCGCTCGACATCGCCGGGCTCGCGGTTCCGGAGCTCGCCCGAGGGCGCTCGAGCGATCCGGATCGGGTTCGGACGGCGAGGCTCCTGAGGGCGATGCGGGATCTCATCGGCGGCGAGCCGGACCCGGAGCTCTTCACCCCTGCGATGCAGCTCTTCCTGCGGACGGCGGCGGGCCGCGGCCTCTGGGAATGGGTCGGCTCGCATGGCGAGCTCACGGCCCTCACGTATGCGGGATCGAGCGGCGGGCGACGATGCGAAGCTGCGCTATCGCGCGCGCCTCGGCGACGCTCTGGTGTGGTTCAGCATCACGGTGACGAAGCGCGGCGAGATCGCGCAGATCTACTGGTGGTGATAACGGCCGATCGCGGGCTGCCCGCGGTGCGCGCGGCCGCGCAGGGCGTCTTCTCTCCCGTCTCACGCTGCAGCCGGAAGAATCTCACGGCGTTGTCGTAGAGAATGGCCGTCCTCTGCTCGTCGGTCAGATAGTCCGCCTGCTGAATCGCTTCGATTCCCTGCCGCAGCTCGCTCACGCCACTGTCGGATCCGAGCATGACGCGGTCGGCGTATCCCGCCTCGACGATCCTTCGAAGCGCGGCGTGGAACGCCGGCCGGGGAATCGCCCACTGCAACACGGCGACGTCGACGTAGACCTGTGGATCGCTGGTGTAGATCGTCTCATCTCACCCCCCTGCATGATCGAAACGCGCAGGCGCTTGTGCCGCAGGAGCATGTCCTAGAAGAAGCGGGCTCCCGGCGGTCGCCCGGAAATTCGGCCGATTTCACTGCCGCGGGACTCGACGGATATGCGGCGCCGGGAGGCCCGAGGCCGAGATGGATCAGGACGGGGATGTCGAATTCCTCGGCGAGAGCGAAGTAGGGCTCGAGGCGCGGATCGTCCGGCGGGATCCCCAGGTATTGCGCGGTGATCTCACCGAGCGCGCGGATCCGACCGGCTTTCACTTCCTCGCGGAGCCATCCGATGTCGGGGAAGACCGCGCCCCCGGGAAAACAGGCTCTTCCCCAATTCGGCGCTTTGCCGTTTACAGGGGAAGAGCAATGCCGGGATGACGCGGTCGGGAAATTCCTTGCGCCAGACCGCGATCGCGTCGGGGACGCCGTTGACCACGAGATAGCTCACATTCATCGCGTCGAGCTCAGCCATCGTTTTCTGTCGCTTGCTCTTCGCCTCCGCGGTGTCGAGGTCCCCGGGGGCGAGGTCGGCATGCCAGTGGGCGTCGATGACGTGGGGTACCTCCGGAGCCGCGCTCTGAGCCGAGGCGATGGTCGTCGTGGTCGAGGGCCGCCACAGAAATTTTCCATGATTCCTCCTCCGCACGGGGTCCCTCCTACCGCGCTCTTTGGGGTTCGAAGGGAGTATCTCGCCTCAGGGCCGCCCGCGCAAAACGGCGGCGACACGAAATCCTTTGACAATGTAACCACGGGATCCTGCGTTCCTCCTCCCACGAGCAGCGATCACCACGACACTGGCAAAGCCCCGGCGACGAGGCGGGCGTGACGTACCGGGCGAACGGGTGGTACGGGGGCCTCGCCGGCGCCGCTGCGCGAGGACGGGAGACGTCGCGGGGGAATGCGACGACTCGTGAACCCCGGCGGAACGACGGCCGCCGACTACCGTCTCGCCGCCGACTCGACGCGCACGGATTCAGTGGGCTGTAAAGTCGAGTGCTGTGCGGCGTGGGAAGCGCCGCGCCGCACAGCTACTGAATTCGATCGCGATGCGCATCAGCGCACCAGTCTCGGAAGCGCCGTCGTCATCGCCGGGATGTACGTGATCAGGAGCACGCCGATGAGCAGAACGCCGAGCATCGGCAGGACCGCTCGATACACCTCCGACAGTGGCACCTTGAACCGGTATGAGGAGAGAAAGAGGTTCATGCCGACCGGAGGCGTGAGGTAGCCAAGCTGCAGGTTCGCGATGAAGATGATCCCGAGGTGGACCGGATCGATTCCGAACGCCGCGCCGAGCGGAACGATCAACGGCACGACGACGACGGTCGCGGAGAAGATGTCCATGAGGCAGCCGACCACCAGCAGGAAGAGATTCAGCAGGAGAAGGAAGAGAAGCTTCGATTGGATCGAGGCGGCAGTCCAGGCGACGAGCGCGGAAGGGATCTCGGCGTCGATCAGAAACCCGGCGAACCCGAGCGCGACCCCGAGAATCAGCAGGACTCCTCCGACGAGCAGGCCGCACTCCGCCAGAACGCGCGCCACGTCTCCGAAGCCTTTGTAGTCGCGATAGACGAGAGTCTCGATGACCAGTGCGTAGAGCGCGGTCAGAGCGGACGCTTCGACCGCCGTGGCGAACCCTCCGAAGAGAGCGACGAGGACGATCACCGGGAGGAGCAGCTCCCATTTTGCCGTCCATACCGCCGTCCATGCGCGGCGAAGCTCGAGCTCTCCCGCCCCGTCCGAACGGCGCGGGGCCCGGCGGACTCCCCACGCGATCGTCAGTGCCACGAGCAGCACGCCCGGGATGATTCCTCCGAGAAACATCTCTTCGAGCGCGACGCCGGCGACGACTGCGTAGAGGATCAGGGGAAGGCAGGGGGGAAGAGCAGGCCGAGCGATCCGGCGCCGGTGAGGAGCCCGAGGGAATCGCGGCGCGAGTAGCCCGAGGCGATGAGGACCGGCATGAGAAGACCGCCGAGCGCGAGAATCGTCACCCCCGAGCCGCCGGTGAACGAAGTGAAGAACGCGCAGGCGAGCGCCGTCACGATCGCGGCGCCGCCGCGGAGCCGGCCGAGGAGCGCATCGAAGACCGCGACGAGGCGCTTCGAGGCGCCTCCTTCCGCGAGCAGGTATCCCGCGAGGGTGAACAGCGGAATCGCGGGAAGCGACGCATTGGTGACGAGGGAGTAATGATTGACCGAGATCGCGCTGATCGGCACGTCGGAGCCGTAGAACAGGATGACAGCGGCGCCGCCGAGGATGACGAAGATCGGCGTGCCGAGGATCGCGGCGCAGCCGAGGAGGACCAGCGCCGGGATGACGAGCTGTGACGGCTCGACGGGAACGGCGAACGGTAGGGCGGTGACGAGGGCCGTCAGAGTGAGAGCGACGATCCGCGGCCGCCACCGCTCGCCGGAGAGCCACAGCAGCCGGAGCGCGATCGCGGCGAAGCCGAGCGGAAGAACGCACTGAACCGTCCACGTCGGAATGGAGTAGGCGATGGTCGTCTCGCTCTCCCGCTCCGAGAGGACGAGCTGAATGCTTCCGAGCGCGAGGAAGAATGAGATGCTCGCCGCGACCGCCCCGCTGAAGACGCGCGCGACGTCCAGCGTGCGTCCCTTCATGAACTCCGTAGTCGCGAGAGAGAGGAGGCGCCCCTCACGCGCCGCGATCGCCGCGCCCAGCATGCTCACGAGGAGTGTCAGGTGCTGCACGATCGCCATCGATCCGGAGATCCCGATTCCCGCGATTCGCCGCAGGGCGGCCTCGAGGAGCGGGATCGCGACCATCGCGACGAGGACGAGCGAGACGGCGGCGTCCTCGACCGCCCGCAGCCGCGCGAAGCGCGGGACCGGTGAGCCGGGACATGCGGCGCCGAACGCGGAGTCAGTCATCGGGAACGCTCCTCGCGGAGATCACTTCGGCGCGCTCGGCGCGCTCTTTCCCTTCCGGAGATCCTGCAGCATTGCCTGGACCTCGTCGAAAAGCGGCGCCGGGACGATCGCGCCGCGAATCTGCCTGTAGCTCTTCTCCGCTTCGCGGATCCACTCCGCCTCGATCTCGGGCGTGACCTTGTGAACGGTCAGGCCCCGTTTGGCCATCGCCGCGACGGCCGACTCGGCGGCGGCGTGGTTCTCCGCCTGCATCCTGCGGCCGGCGTTCGTCGCGACCCCGGCCAGCGTCTTCTGGAGCGCGGGATCGAGCTTGTTCCACGCCTGCTCCCGGATCACGACGGCGCCCACGAGCGGAGCCCATTTCAGATCGAGCATGTGCCCGGCGGGCTTCGGCGCGATCTGCAACGCATTCGCGGCGACCGGCGGAAGCACGACCGTGTCGATCATGCCGCTGAGCAGAGAGGGATGGATGTCGCTCGTCTCCAGAGACACCGGCTGGTAGCCGCTCTTCTTGTAGATGTCGACCGTCGCCGGGTCCCCGGCCCAGGTGAAGATCTTCGCCCTCTTCAGATCCGCCGGATGGACGATCGGCTTCGTCGAGAAGAAGTGGACCCATCCGACGTCGGCCCAGAAGAGAACGACGAATTTCTTGCCGCGCAACGTGGAAGCCAGGCGAGGCTGGAGAGTCCGCCCGACCGCATCGACCTCCTCGTACGAACGGAACATCATCGGCATGCTCTGGAGCGCCTGGACGGATTTATCGATGTCCGACAGGCCGACCACGGTCAGCATTCCGGCGTCGAGGATTCCGCCCCGCATCTCGCGCACCATCTGCGCCTCGCCGCCTCGCGCGCCGTCGGCGAAGATCTTGACCTCGAGCTTTCCGCCCGAGGCGCGCTCCCATTCGGTCGCCATGTCGCGCAGGATCTTCTCGAACGTGGAGCCGGTCGGGGCGAGCGTCCCGATCTTGATCGTCACGTCGGGTTTCGGCTTCGCGGCCTTCTTCGGCGGTCCTTTCTGCGCGGCGGTGAGAGGGAAGGCCAGCAGCAGCGCTGCGACCACCAGCAGGAGGGAACGAACCGGCTTTCGCTTCATGATGCGGCCTCCTCGGCCACTGGATGTGATGCGGACGGGGGCGGAGGCGTCGCGGGTTCTTCGGCCTCCGCCGGCTGCGCCTCGGGCCCTTCGGGCTGCTCGTCCAGGATGAAAAAGTCGTCGATGTGGTCCAGGAGCCACTGCGCGCGCCGTTGCGAGAGAAGGTTGGCCACTCGCCACTCCGGCCGCGCGTCGACGTCGAGCTTCAGCGCCGCCTCGAGGAGCTCGCGGAACCGTTCATCGTCCTGCTCCTTCACGGCGACCGTCTCGGCGAGCGCAACGTACGGAGACACGAGCATTCCTCCCGAGAGCTCGACCGCCCGATCGAAGTGCTGCCTCGACCTCTCGGCCGGCGTCCCGGCCCCACCGGCGCGCGCTGACTCGTACGTGATGAGGAACGAGTGGATGGCTCCGCCGTCCCAGCTCTCGTCCAGCGCGAGCGCGCGGTCGATCAACGCCTCCACGAGAGGGAGATCCGCGACCATCTCGGGGTCGTCCTTCGCGAGCGAGATCGCGAGACCCCACGACGCGGCCGTCCAGTAGAGGAGCGGGACATCGGCGCGCGTCGCCGTCACGACCGCGCTGCTGGTATCGCTCGCGAGAGCGGACGAAAAGCCGGGGTGCGCGGCGTCCAGGCCCCGCAATCCATATCCCCTGGCTCGAAGGTAGAGGCGCCTGGCGCGGTCCCGCTGATGGTCGGCCTCCTCCGGCTCGTCGTCCGCGATCTCCTCCGCCGGGAGCTGCACCCATCCGTACGCGTACTGGGTGAAGCCGGACGCGGTCGCGGTGAGAAGGCCGCGATGGTTCGGCGAATCCGCCAGGAGGCTCTCCATCAGCTTGAGGCTGAACGGCAGGGCGTCTCCGACGAGGTCGGGATCGTCATCGGCGGCGAACGTGGTGCCGCCCCGAGCGAGCGCGTCGCCGATGCGGTTCACGGCCATCGTCTGGATCGAGCAGCCGGAGAGGAAGAGAATCGAGAAGGATGCTGCCAGAAGGTTTCGGGCGAACCTGCTGCCCGCCGGTCGCTCGTCAGCGTGAAGAGGCATGGCCGCTCCTCCTGAATGACGATAAAAAGATCGCGCCTCGCCTGTGAATTCGTGGATTCGCGATTCGGACCTGCTGCTTCTAAAGGCTGGTTCCGCTCCGCCGGGGAGTCAATGGGTATTGTCACACGAGGCGGCGGCTAGCGTGTGACGAGCGCGGACAGAGCGGGTTGCGCGGAGGCCACGCCCGAGAAAGCGAAGGCCGAGTCCACGGCGCCGTGGGAGCGCGGCACAGCGCTCAAGACGAACGCCGCCCGGAGGCGGCGTTCGTTCCCGAGAGAGGTCGTGTCGATCAGAGCACGGCGCGATAGACGCTCCAGAACATGTCCATCCGGCCCCACTGGCCCAGCGTGAAGCGGTCCATGCATGCGTCGTCGGTGTAGTCCATGAAATTCTCGATCGGATCGACGCCGGCGGCGCCCCGGCAGGAGTCGCGCCCGAAGGGGCAGCCGAATGCGGGGGTCCGCTCGGCGGGCGTGTCGATCAGGTAGTCGCCATCGCGGCTGCATCCCCCCTGGAACGTGTGGTAGAGCCCGAGCCAGTGGCCGATCTCGTGGGTCCCGGTATCGCCGAGGTCATACGGAGAGAAGCCGCTGCCCGGGAGCGATTGCCAGGCGCAGACGATGCCGTCGCCCGACGGATCCGAGCTGTACGAGCTCGGGAAGGTCGCCCATCCGAGATAGCCGCCACCTTCGTTGGTGTAGAAGTTCAGATCTCCGGCGCCGCCGATCCGAAGCGCCGCCTTCATCTGCGCTTCGGCGAGCGAGCCGGGTCCGGCGGCGTACCAGGCGTCGTTGGTCGTCCGGTCCGTGCCGGCCTTGTAGAAGCGGTAGGCGGTGTCGACGGCGCCGCCCTGCTGACCTCCGTACGCTTCGTTGAGGACCACGATCTGCGCGTCGAGCCACGACTCGGCGACGTCCCCGACCCCGGCGCTGCTCGAGACCACGTGGAAATGGACCGGAATCGCGATCGAGCCGGAGGCATAGGAGGGCCCCGGATCGGTCCCGCTTCCCGGCTTCTTCCCATTCGCCGCCGCGGAGAGGTCGCGGTGGTCGATGTCTCCATCGCGGGTCGCGCAGACTTTGCCTGCTTCGACGAACGCGCGCTGCGACGCGTAGATCGTCCCGTCGGGACCGACGAAGGTGCCGTCGGGCTGGTGGCCGGGATGCAACGTGGCCGCATAGGCCAGAGAAGAGACCAGAACGAAGAACATGAGGACGAGAACAGAACCGCGCACACGGGTCGCCATCGGACGCCTCCTTCAATCCCGGAAGAGTGAAGATCGGATCGTAGGCGGTGCGTTCCGGCCGGGCAATACGACAAACAGCTGGTCGCCACGAACGATGGGAAGGTTTGGAAGATGTGCCGGGCGGCTCTCATGTAAAGTTGCGGAGCGTGACCGCGCCCTCGGCTTCGATCGTGAATGTCGGCCTCATCGGCTATGGGATGGCGGGGCGCGTTCTTCACGCCCCGCTCCTCTCCGCGGTGGACGGGCTCCGCCTCCGGAGCATCGTGCAGCGGCGGGGAGATGACGCGGGCGCGCGCTATCCCGGCGCGCTCATCCTCCGCGAGACGGACGCGCTCTTCGACGACGAAAAGATCGCGCTCGTCGTCATCGCGACGCCCAACGTCAGCCATTTCGAGCTCGCTCGTCGCGCGCTCCTCGCCGGGAAGCACCTCGTCGTCGACAAGCCGTTCACGGTCACGGCGGTCGAAGCGCGGGAGCTGATCGCAATCGCGCGCGAGCGGAGAGCGCTCCTGACGGTGTTCCACAACCGGCGATGGGAAGGAGATTTCCTCACGGTCCGGCGGCTCCTCGAGGAGAACGCTTTCGGCCGGCTCGTGTCGTACGAGGCGCGCTTCGATCGCTTCCGGAACGTCCCGCGCCCGAACGCGTGGAGAGAGAGCGGCGATCCCGGGGCCGGCATCCTCTACGACCTCGGTTCGCACCTGGTCGATCAGGCTCTCCTGCTGTTCGGAGCGCCGGAGACGGTGACGGCCGACGTCCGCCGCGAGCGTGATTTCGGCAGCGACGACGCGTTCGAGATCAGGATGGATTACCCGGGGATGCGGGCGATCCTCTGCGCCGGGATGCTCGTGCGCGAGCCGACGCCGACGTTCACGATTCGCGGGACCGAGGCGACGTTCGTGAAGTTCGGCAAGGACCCGCAGGAAGCCGACCTCGCGGCGGGGCGCTCCCCGCGCGATCCCGGGTGGGGACGGGAGGCCGCCTCCCAGTGGGGGACCCTCTACTCGGACCGGGGGGAGGAGCGGATCGAGACGCTTCCCGGCAACTACGCCGGCTTCTACGAGAATGTGCGCGACGCGATCGCGGGCGCGGCGAAGCTCGCGGTCGAGGCGGAAACGGCCGCGACGACCATCGAGATCCTCGAGCGAGCGCGCGCCGGCATGAAACGATTTGCTTCGACCCCCTGACTCCTCTCTCCCACCGCCGGTCCCCTCGCAAACGCGCTAAGCTCTTCGCATGATTTGCAGAGCGCCGTTCCGTCTGATCCTTCTCATGATCGCTTCCCTCTTTTCTCCGCTCGCGCGTGCCGATGCGCCCGACCTCGCCGTGATTCCGCAGCCCCTCTCGCTGCAGGCGGGAGACGGGGCATTCACGATTGGGCCGGAGACGCGGATCGTCGCGGACGCGGCGAGCGGGAAGAGCGCCGACATGCTCGCGGGATGGCTTCGCCCCGCGACGGGGTACGCGCTGAACGTGGCGCCGGGGAAGACGTCCGACCATGCGATCAATTTCGCGATCGACCCGTCGCTCGCCCGCCTCGGCGACGAAGGGTACGTCCTCGAGGTGACGCCGAAGCGCGTGACGATTCGCGCTCCGGGTGCGGCCGGGCTGTTCTACGGCGCGCAGTCGCTGCGGCAGCTCCTTCCGCCGGCGGTGTTCGCCTCGAGCCCGCAAACCGAGGTCGCGTGGAGCATCCCCGCCGTCCGCATCGAAGACCAGCCCCGCTTCCGCTGGCGCGGCGCGATGCTCGATGTCTGCCGCCACTTCATGCCGAAGGAGCACGTCTTACGCTTCATCGATCTCCTCGCGCTCCACAAGATGAACACGTTCCACTGGCATCTCACGGACGACCAGGGATGGCGGATCGAGATCAGGAAGTATCCGAAGCTCACGGAAGTCGGCGCGTGGCGGAAAGAGACGCGGCTCGGTCACGAGCGGAAGAACCCGGTCGGGTTCGACAAGAAGCCGCACGGCGGGTTCTACACGCAGAAGGACATTCGAGACGTCGTCGAGTACGCTCGCCAGCGCCACATCACGATCGTGCCGGAGATCGAAATGCCGGGGCACGCGCAGGCGGCCATCGCCGCCTATCCGGAGCTCGGCGTCACCGGACAGCCGCTCGAAGTCTGGACCCGGTGGGGCGTCAACGCGAACATTTTCAACCCGAACGAGAAGACGATCCTCTTCCTCCAGGACGTCCTGACCGAGGTGCTCGAGCTCTTCCCCGGGACGTTCATCCACATCGGCGGGGACGAGGCGATCAAGGATCAGTGGAAGGCGAGTCCGGAAGTGCAGGCGCGCATCAAAGAGCTCGGCCTGACGGACGAGCACGAGATGCAGAGCTGGTTCGTCCGCCGGATGGACGCGTTCCTCGCGGAGAAGGGTAGGCGGCTCATCGGGTGGGACGAGATCCTCGAAGGGGGGCTCGCGCCCGGAGCGACCGTCATGTCGTGGCGCGGCGTGGAGGGCGGCATCACGGCCGCGAAGTCGGGGCACGACGTCGTGATGTCTCCGACGACGCACGCCTACCTCGACTACGCGCAGTCGAAGGAGCCGGGAGAGCTGCCGAACATCGGCGGTGACCTCCCGCTCGAGAAGGTCTACTCGTTCGAGCCCGTTCCCGCGGCGCTCACCGCCGAGGAGGCGCGCCACGTCCTCGGAGCGCAGGTGAACATTTGGACGGAATACATGCCCTCGCCGGGGCACGTCGAGTACATGGTCTTCCCGCGCCTTGCGGCGATGGCGGAAGTCGTCTGGTCTCAGCCCGAGCGGAAGAGCTACGACGACTTCCTCGCGCGCATCCTGGTCCACGAGCAGCGCCTGCGGAGCATGGGCGTGAACTTCAGGCCCGTGAAGAAAGCGGGGGAGTGAGGGAACGGGCGGGCGAAAAACCGACGCGTGGTTCGCGCCGGCAGTAAAATCGCACGATGGCCTCCACGAGCGCTGCGATCCAGGTCCACGAGTTCATTCGTGCCCTGTCGATGGCGTGGAAGAACCTGGCCGCCTATCCGAGGACGCATCCCGCCGTCATCGATTCGCTCGAGGCCGCGGAGAAGCGTCTGGCCGAGCTGCGCGGGCCGGCCGGCGAGGTCACCCTCGGTATCGGGAGCGACAGCCTGCTCTACGGATCGCTCATCGTCGACTCCGCCGCGGCGCAGAAGTTCGCGTTCGCGCTCTACGCCCGCGGGGTTGCGATTCTCCACTTCGGAGTCGAGTCGACCCCCGCCGAGCTCGAGGCGTTTCTCCGTCTTCTCGCGAGCGGCACGCCGGGGCGCGAGAAGCGGCCGATCTGGGAGGAAATCACCGCGGCCGGGGTGGTCAACATCAATCTGGAGCCCGTGAACTACGCGGCGGTGCAGTTGAGCGAGACCCTCGACGAGCCGCCGGAAGCGAAACCGGACGAGTCGGTGTGGGACGCCATTCTCCGCGCGCTGCTCGAAGGGCGGCGATTCTCGGGTGGCTCGGAGGCGCCGGCCTACGTGGCCTCGGTCGACGAATTGTCACGGATGCTCACCGAGTACGTCGACGCGGTCGAGGGCGCGCCGCCCGCGTTCGACGCCGAGGCGACGTTCGGCGTCCGCGTCACGAGCCGGGAAGAGCGGATGGCGGCGATCTGCTCCTTCATCGACACCACCTTCGGCGAGCGAATTCGCGGTTCGTCCAGCTTGGGCCTGCAACACTCGCTCGAGCAGGCGGTCCAGCTCCTCCAGACGCTGGCCCGCCCCCTCCGGAGCGCCGTCCTCGCCGGCATCCTGCGCGCGCTCGCGGGTGAGGATCGGACCGCCCGAACGCTGCGCGAGTTCTCCGCGGAGCTGCCCAGCGACGAGGTCCTCGAGGCCCTTCGCTACATCTCTTCCATGGGCGCGATCTCGCCGCACGCGTCGATGCTGCTCCGCTCGCTCACCATCCCCGAGGCCGCCTCCTCGCCGCAGGCCGGGCGGCCGGCGCCGGCGGCCGTGGCCGACCTCGTGCGCTTCTTCGGCGAGGACGACGTCGACCGATTCAATCCTCCGGACCATCAGGATCTTCTCGCGAGCGTCGCCGTCAGGGTCCCGGAGATCCATCCCGACGGAGGGAGCGCGATCGAAGAGCTGGGGAACCGAACCGCCAGCGTCGGCAACGCGGCCGTTCTGCGGCAGCTCGCGACGGTGTTGATGGATCTGATCGCGGATCTGACGCCCGGACGGCCCTTCGAGGGCGCTCTCGGCCGGCTCGAGCAGCTGTTCCAGCAGTACGTCGAGGCCGCGAGCTACGAGGAAGCGTTCACGCTGCTCGAACAGGTGCAGGCGACCACGGCCGCCGGAGGAAACGGCGATCTGATTCGGGCCGTCGGCGAGATGATCGCGAAACTCGGCGCCGGCCCGGCCCTCCAGGCGCTCGTCGAGAGCGTCCACGTGTCGGAGCCCGAGAAGCTGCCGGCACTCCAGCGGATCGTGGTGAAGCTCGGAACGCCCGCCTTCCGGACGCTCCTCGCCGCGCTGGCCGACGAAGGGAACCTTTCCCGGAGGCGTCGCCTCTTCGACTTCATCGTCTCTCTCGGTCCTGACGTCTCCCGGCCGCGACCGGCTTTCTCGCGGACTCGCGCTGGTACGTCGTCAGGAACATGATCACGCTCCTCCGCGTGATCGAGGACCGCACCTCGCTTCCCGAAGTGCGGAAGCTCGCGACGCACCCCGACCTGCGCGTCAGGATGGAAGCGATCAAGTGTCTGTTCGCGCTCGAGGGAAACGTTCCGGAAGGGCTCCTCGAGGGGCTCCTCGCGGATCCCGATCCGAAGCGCGCGCAGAGCGCCGTCGCCCTCGTCGGCACGTACAGGATGAAAGAGGGCGTCGAGCCGTTGCTGCGGATCTTGAAGGGAAACGACTTCCTCGACCGCGCGCGAGCCATCCGGCTCCAGGCGCTCCGCGCGCTCGGCGAGATCGGCGACCCACGGGCGCTTTCCGCGCTCGGCCGCTTTTTCGGGTGGTCGTGGCTCCCGTGGCCCTCTCGGGAGGAGCGCCTCGCGGCGTGGGAGTCGCTCTCCCACTACCCGCCCCAGGCGAGGCGGCATCTCGTCGAGAAGGGGCTCAAGTCGCGGGACCGCGGGGTGCGCGCGATCTGCGCGCGGCTCGGGAAGGAGTGAACGGATGGAGGTCGTCGCCAGCCAGATCGCCGTGGCCGTGAACGTCCGGTCGCTCTACCCCGCGCAACACCCGCGGGTCGCGCAGAGCGTCGAGGAGCTGGCGGGCGCGATCGCGAAGGCGCTCGCGCCGAGCGGCGGCGAGGAGATCACGTTCATCCTCATCGGCAATGACCTCGTCGTCGGCGATCAGATCGTGCGCACATCTGGCGTTCGTTCTCGTCGGCGAGTTCGTCCATCTTCTGCAGGAACGGCGCATCGAACGGCTGACCCTGGCGGCGGGCGTCGGGATCGACGAGCTCCACCGGTTCATCGGCGGCCTCGTCACGGGCGAGGGGCTCGCCTCCACGCCCCACATCATCCTCGGGCACGCGAAGGTCCTCATGATGAGGACCCCGGCGGCGCGGAGCGGCACATGCTGTCGCCCAGCAGCTCGAGATCGCGCGCGAGGCGTGGGCGCGTTTCCGGGTCGAGCGTCGTCTGCCGATCGAGCAGCTCGAGGAGCTGGTCTGGAGCCTCACGGACGCGCTCGCGCGGGCGACCCGGGCCGTGCTGCCGCCGGCTGCCGCTCAAGACGCACGACGAGTACACCTTCGTCCACTCGGTCAACGTGTCGCTCTCTGGTCCTGGCCCAGGCGCGCTCGTTCGGCTTCGAGGGTCCGCTGCTCCACGCCATCGGCGTGGCGGCGCTGCTGCACGACATCGGCAAGCTCCGCATCCCGCTCGACGTCCTGAACAAGGCCGGGCAAGCTCGCCGGCGACGAGTGGAGGATCATGGCGAGCCACGCGGAGCTGGCGCCTGGGAGCTCGGCGCGCTGGCGAACAGCGCGCCCCTCTCGATCCTGGTCGCCTTCGAGCACCACCTCCGGTACGACGGCGAGCCGAACTACCCGGTCGCTCCGCGTCGCGGCGCCGCCGACCCTGGCGAGCCAGCTGACGGCGATCGCCGACGTCTACGACGCGATCTGCACGGTGCGGCCCTACAGGAACCGCTCGGCCGTGCCGCCGCGTGCGAGATGCTGCGGAGCGCGCCGGGACCTTCCACGACCCTCTCCTGGTGGCGAACTTCGTCCGCCTCATCGGGGAAGGGCAGCCGGCCGACGCGGCCTGACGTTCCGTTTCCGAGGTCTCCGGTCGCGCTCGCAGTCATCGCAGGCCCACCCCTTCCTCGCGACCGCTGCGCGCGTCGATGCGCATTCGGAATTCGGTCATCGAAATTCACGGATGTGAATCTCGTCGCCGCGCTTTGCGCCGCTCGGAATGCCGGATTCCCCGTCCTTGCTGGATCTGACGACTTCGCTTCCTTGCGGCGGGAGTTCTGCAGTCGTGTCTGCTGGTCCATCAGAGAAAGGAGGCATACCGGCCGCCAGAGACATGACGTCGACGCACGCCGAACCACTTTCTTGCGCCACGCGCATCGGCGCGGACGTGAAATCACGCCCAATGCAAACAGGCGTCGTTTGTCGAGTGATCGCGAGCACGAGCGTTAGTGACACCAGCGATCGGCCCTTGAAATCTCCCCGAGACGCGTATTGAGTGGAAGTCCATACCCCACAATCTTTAGGTCTTCGAATCCCGTCACGGCCCAGACATTCGCATTTCCGTATTTCGCGCCCGTCCACCACGCACCCAAGGAGGTCCTGATGAAATTGACTCGTTTTCTGGCAGTGGCCATCGGTCTTCTCCTCATATCCGTGACCGCGTTCGCGCAGGCCACGGGCACCCTGAACGGCAGGGTGACCGCTGACGGCTCGCCGCTGCGCGGCGTCAGCGTGACGCTCACGTCTCCGACTCTTCCCGACTCGTTCACTGCGACGACAGGCCCAGGCGGCAACTACAGCTTCACCGCTCTGCCGGCGGGCGAGTACACGGTGACGTACGAGCTGCAGGGCCTTCAGACCGTCACGCGGCGCGTGACGATCGGCGCGGGGGAAACCGCGCGCGCCGACGCGAACCTGCAGGCGGCGGAAGGGCAGCAGTACGCGGAAGAGGTGACGGTCACCGGTACTTTGATTCCGCGTCCGACCCTCGAAGCGATGAGCCCCGTGACGACGCTGGACGTCGAGGAGGTCAACTACCGGGGCACGACCCGCATCGAGGATCTGCTCACCAGCTTGCCGCAGGTCTTCGCGGCGCAGAACTCCACGATCGCCAACGGTGCGTCGGGCACGGCGACGGTCGACCTGCGCTATCTCGGCTCGGTCCGCACGCTCGTGCTGATCAACGGCCGCCGGATGTCGAGCGGTGACGCGTTCGCGACGGCCGCCGACCTGAACTTCATTCCGGCCTCGCTCGTGAAGCGGGTCGACATCCTGACCGGCGGCGCCTCGTCCGTCTACGGCGCCGACGCCGTGGCCGGCGTCGTCAACTTCGTCCTGGACACGGAGTTCGAGGGCGTCCGGGTCAACCTCTCCGGCGGCAGTTCCAGCACGACAACAGCAACGAGGTCGCGCAGGCCATGAACGCCGCGCGCGGGTTCACGGCTCCGTCGGGCAGCAGCTGGGACGGCGGCATCCTGAACGCCAACATCGCCCTGGGTGGCAAGTTCGGCGACGGCGACAAGGGACATGCGTCCGGCTACGTCGACTACCGCGAGTCACAGGCGATGCTGAAATCGACGCGTGACTACACGAACTGCTCCGGCGGCCTCGGTGCCAACGGCCCGGTCTGCGGCGGTTCGGGCACGTGGCAGCATGGGGCCTTCCTCGTATACGACGCGGATTGGAACGGCGCGGGAAGTTACGTGCTGGACCCGGACGGACCGGGGGACACGTTCCGCAAGCGCGAGTCCTCGAAGGACGTCTACAACTACGCTCCGCTCAACTTCATGCAGCGTCCCGACGAGAAGCTGCTCGGCGGGCGCGTTCGTCAACTACGAATGCAACGAGCATGTCAACGGCTACGCCGAAGCGATGGTGATGGACGACTACACGGACGCGCAGATCGCGCCCTCGGGCGACTTCGGCAACACGTCGCTATCTCAACTGCGACAACCCGATGCTCAGCGCGGAGCAGCGGGCAGCCATCTGCACCAATGCCGGATACGGCCCGACCGACATTGCGAACGTCGTGATTCTGAGGCGGAACGTCGAAGGCGGAGGCCGCGTCTCCCAGATCCGTCACGACGCATTCCGGCTGGTCGCCGGCCTCAAGGGCGACCTCAGCGACGCGTGGAGCTACGACGTCTACGGCCTCGACGCCGAAGTCCACTCCCCGCAGTCGTACGCGAATGAGCTCAACTCTTTCCGCCTTCAGGAAGCGCTCTTCGTCCAGGGCGATCCGAACGACCCGAGCTCCTGGCAGTGCATGTCCGCGCAGGCACGTCCGAAGGCTGCGTCCCCTGGAACATCTTCAAGAGGGGCGGCGTGACGCAGGCGGCGCTCGACTATCTGGCGCTCCCTCTCATCTTCAACTCGGGAACGAAAACACAAATGGCCAGCGCAAGGATGACTGGCGACCTCAGACAATACGGCCTGGCGTTTCCGAACGCCGCGGAAGGCATCAAGGTGGCGTTCGGTGCCGAGTACCGGGACGAATTCCTGTTCGTCAATCCCGACCTGGCCTATCGGCTCGGCATCGGCGCAGGACAGGGTGGTCCGACGCTTCCCGTCGAAGGTTCTTTCAACGTGAAAGAGGTGTTCACCGAGGCGCTGATTCCCATCCTCCAGGGAGTCCGCGGCGCGAAGGACCTGAGCCTGGAGCTCGGCTACCGCTTCTCGGACTACAGCACGAGCGGCGGACACGACACGTACAAGGCGCAGGCTTCGTGGGCGCCTGGGGACACCGTGAAAATGCGCGCCGGGATGAACCGGGCGACTCGCGCACCGAACGTCCAGGAGCTGTTCGTTCCCCAGGGCCTCGGTCTGGGCGGCAGCGAGGACATCTGCGCCGGCCCAACCCCCTCCGCGACGGCGGAGCAATGCGCGCGGACCGGCGTTCCCACCAGCCGGTACGGCACCATCCTCGAGAATCCGGCCGGTCAGTACAACACCCTGGGCGGCGGCAACCCGCTCCTCGAGCCCGAAGTTGCCGACACGCTCACCTTCGGCATCGTGTTCACGCCGCCCGGGATTTCCGGTCTGACGGCCGCGTTCGACTACTACGACATTCAGATCGAGCAGACCATCGGCGCGCTCGGAGCGGACGACATCGTCAGCACGTGCGCGGAAACCGGCAATCCGGCTCTCTGCAGCCTGATCCATCGCGACGTGGCCGGCACGCTCTGGCTCATGCCTTCCGGCTACACCGTCACGACCCAGCAGAACATCGGGAAACTCGGGGCGGAGGGAGTGGACGCGAATATCGGGTACGTGCAGCCGATCGGCAACTATTCATTGAGCCTCAACCTGATCGGCACGTACAACATGGAAACGTCGATCGATACGGGCCTCTATTTCTACGATTGCCTCGGGTATTTCGGAAATCAGTGCGCAAACCCGAGCCCCGAGTGGAGGCATATGGCCCGCGCATCCTTCCAGACCGGCCCGGCCATCTGGAGCCTCGGATGGCGCATGATCGGCGCCGTAGAGAACGACGACCAAAGCTCCAACCCGGCGATCGGCAATGCGAACAACGTGGCACTGCTGGAGAAGAACGACATCGCCACCATCGGAGCCCAGAACTATTTCGATCTCGCCGCAACCTACAACGTCATGAAGGGAGTCCAGTTCACGCTCGGCGTCAACAACATAGTTGACGAGGAGCCGCCGCTGGCGCCTGGCATGCAGGACAACGACTACGGCACGGGGTTCTACGGGACGTACGATCCGTATGGCCGCTACGTGCACGCGAGCGTCGGATTCGAGTTCTGATCCCGCGACGAGAAGAGACAAGGAGCGGCCCCGTCCGGGGCCGCTCCCTTTTTTTTGCGCTCTGGTGGTTCCGGGAAGGCCGGACCCGATTTCGCGTGACGCCTCCGTCTCCTCGGTTCAGCGATGTTCTCGAGTAGCAGGATGTCGATCTTTCTCGAGTACCTTCTCTTGAGTGCGTCGGTCGCCGCGACTTCCTCGGCCCGGCCCAGCCACCGCCTGGCGGCCCGCGCATTGCCCTTCTGCAGGTAATTCAGGCCGAGCAGGAAATAGAACTCATCCTCCTTCGGGCGCTTGCGGATCGCGTACTCGAGATGGCCGATCGCCTCGTCGTAGTTCTGAGCGGCGTAGGCGCGACGAGCGAGGTCGTAGCGATAGTATGGATTGAGCCTGCGGTGGTAGATCACCCTCTTCCGGTACGCAGTTGCTCGATCGCGGTCGCCGGTCAACTCGTAGAGGCGGGCCAGATTGCTCATGGCGACGAGATCCCATCGGGCCGCCTCCAAGGCGTGAAGATACGACGCCTCGGCCTGGGAGCGCCCCCCATTTCGGAGATAGAGGGTCCCGAGATTGGTCCACGCCGGCGAAAACCGTCTGTCGCCCTCGGCGATCGCTTTGCGGAAGCATGCGAGAGCCGAGGCGGTCTCGCCCTCCTGCATCCGCTCGACGCCGACGTTGTTGTAGTAGTGGGCGAGCGCTCGAGCGTCCGAGATCCTCCGCATGTCGTACGTGGTCTTGAAATCACCGATGTTGAAATCGACCACCCGCGTCCCCGCCGTTTCCAGGTCTACCCAAACATTGACGTGCTGGTTGAGCACGAACGTGTCTTTGTCGAGGGTCCAGTCGGGCGGGACATCCACTTCCTGATACTCGGCGGTGAGACCGACGTCACGAGCCATCGCGACGAACATGGTCGAGAATGAAAGGCAGTTTCCCCGCCTGATGCGGAACGTCTCGGAAGCGGTGCGTGTCCGGTCGTCGTACTCCACGCCGAAGGTCTTCGAGTCGATGATCGCGGAGACGAGCAGGCGCAGCTTCGCTTCGGCGCTCGCGTCGCGGTCGACGTGCGAGTCGAGAAACTCCTTCATCGCCGGGCTCACGGCGAGCACGGCCTGCTCCTCGGCGATCCGCGGAGGAGGGCTGCCTGACAGACCGAGAGAGGCCCCCGCCAGAAGCGGATCCGGCGCGATCCGAGCGGTTTCGAGGTTCCCGCTGCTGCACGCGAGAATGGGAAGGATCAGACAGGGAAGAAGCCAGGCGATCGAGCGCCGGCTCGGGCGGCGGGGCTGCCGACGCCCGGCGGGCGACCCGGAGGGCCGGCTTTGGCGAGGGGTCATCGCGATTCCACTATACGGCCGGCCGGCCGCGACGGCCCCTGTCGGCGGAGCGGAGTGCGGCGGATGGGAATCTACCGTCGGGTGAGAGGCTTTCAGAACAATGGGAAAACGGTCCATCGCACGGCAGAACGGAATGACTGCGCGCTCAAGGCCCACGAAGCGAGCCGAGTGGCGCCGCGATCGCTTCCCACAAAACGAGGTGACCACATGTACGGCAGAATGAGAACGATCGCAACGCTCCTATTCCTGATCGCCCTGGTTCCGGCGCTGGCCCAGGCATCCAAAGGAAGACTCGTCGGCAAGATCGTCGACCCGGACGGCAAACCGCTTCAGGGCGTGACCGTGACCGCGACCTCCCCGGACATCCCCGACTTCAAGCGGATCGAGACCACCGACAGGAAGGGCGTCTTCGTCATCGACTTCACCAAGATCGGCGTGACGTACCACTATCGCTTCGACAAGACCGGCTACGACTCCCTGGAGGCGAATCAGCAGTGGACTCTCGAAGGGAGCCAGTTCTTCGACTGGACGCTGCACCCGGCAGCGGTGCAGGTGGTGTTTCCCGGTGATTCTCCCGTCATCACCGCGACCTCGACCTCAGCGCCTGCCGTCGAAGCGTTCAACACGGGCCTCGCCGCCTTGAAGGCAAAGGACAAAGCGACCGCCGAGGCGAAGTTCAAGGAAGCCGTCGAGCACGATCCGAACCTGACCCCGGGATGGGCGGCGCTCAGCGCCCTTTCGCTCGAGCTCGGCCATGACGAGAGCGCGGCCGCGGCGGCCGAGAAGGCGATCGCGCTCGGCTCGACCGAGGAGTCGGTCCTGCTGGCGCGGTGGCAGGCGTACAAGAACCTGAAGGATGACGTCCGGGCCGCAGAGGCGCTGAAGGATCTCGAGAGAATCGGGCGTCGAACCGAAGAAGCGAAGAAACTTCACAACGAGGGCGTCGCTCTCGTGAAAGCAGGAGACCACGCGGGCGCCTTCGCCAAGTTTCAGGAGGCGTTGACCCTCGACCCGAACCTTCAGGTGTCGTTGCTCGGGCTCGCCACGGCGGGTGCGAAGATCGGTCGGAACGCCGAGGCGATCGCCGCAGTCGAGACGATCCTGAAAGCCGATCCGAAGAACGAGGCGGCGATCCGGATCCGGTACAACGCCGCGCTCGCGCTCGGCGACAAGGCGAAAGCTCATCGACGCGCTTGTCAGCATCACCCCGTACGAGCCCACGGTCGGACGCGACGGCCTCGCGCGGCTCGCCTTCGAGGCGTACGACGCCAACGACCTCCCGACCGCCCGCGAAAGGTTCGTCAAGGTAGTCGAGATCGCGCCGGACTACCCGCAAGCCTACTACTACATCGGCGTCATCGATGCGGGCCGCGGTGCCAACGCGGAGGCGAGGAAGTACCTCGAGCGTTTCCTGCAGCTCGCGCCGAACGATCCCGAGGCCGCCTCGGCCCGCGAGATGCTCAGGTTCCTGAAGAACTGAGACGGCCGCGCGGCGAGGACGGCTCAATGACCGCTTCGGGGTCTCGTGGCGAATGAACCTGGAGTGACGGTTCGGCTCGGCGCGCCGGCCCCGTTCGGCAGGGGGGAGCGCGCGGCGAGGCGGTGGACCTCGGTGCCCGCCAGAAGGAACGCTCCGACGCCGTAGATTTCCGTCGTGTCGGCCGTCGTGGCGCCGGGTTGATCGCCGATCCGCTGGACCCACCCGAGCATCCCGTCGGGACGGACGGCCCGGACGAGCGCCGACCACCCGCGGCGGACGGCCGGGAGAGCCATCGGATCGTCGAGCAATCTCTCGTTGATTCCCCAGGCGAGAGCGTAGACGTAGAACGCCGTCCCGCTCGTCTCGGGCAGCGGATGGAGGTCGGGGTCGAGGAGGCTCGTCCGCCAGTAGCCGTCGGGCTGCTGGATGCGCGCGACCTTCTCGGCCATCTCGCGGAAGAGGGCGACGTAGCGCGGCCGCTCCGGATAGTCGGCCGGCATGTTCTGGAGGACCCTGGCGAGACCCGCGAGCACCCATCCATTGCCGCGGCTCCAGAAGATCTTCTCTCCGTTCGCGGAGCGCTGGTCGAAGAAGCGGCTGTCCCGGTAGTAGAGGTGCGCGTCCTCGTCGTAGAGATAGTCCGTGCTCTTCCACCACATCCGGTTCATGAACTCGAGGTATTTCGGGTCGCCGCTCGCGCGGGACGCCATCGCGAGCGAGGGCGGCGACATGAAGAGCGCGTCGCACCAGGTCCACTGGCGCCACGTCTTTTCCCACGTCTCGAACTCGAGCGATTCGTCGAAGTCGTGGAGGACCACGGCGTCGAAGAGCTGCAGCGAGGGGAGGATGATGTCCTGATCCGGCTGAACGCGGTGGAGCAGGAAATAGCTCTGCGCGATCGCGTGGTCGTCGGCGCTGAAGGGGCGCGGCCCCGGCCGCCAGTCGAGTGCCTCGCCGTGTGCGCGCGCGGCGGCCAGATACCGGTCGGGGCTCTCCGAGAGAGGGGCGAAGGTCACGACGCCGGCCCAGAACGGAGCCTGCGTCCAGTCCCACCCCGGGTGCTCCGACGGGTGAGCGAGCTGCCACTCGGCGGCCGCGGTCGCCACGTCGACGATCGCGGCGGGGTCGAGGGAGTCGCTGAACCGCCGGGGCGCGACGGGCGCGGCGACGATCGCGCAGCGGGAGAGGAGCGCGAGGCCCAGGGTCGCGGCCGAGAGGATCGTGGCTGCCTTTTTCACGTCGAGGTTCCCCCCGGGGGCGATTGTATCGAAAGCGCCGCACGGGAGCGGGCGTGCCGGGAGTCGGGGAGTCGTGATCTACTTCCTTCGTCAGGATCCCATGAAGATTCAGCGCACGGCCCCCGCGGCATTCACCGCCGAATTCGAAAGCGAGCAGGAGGTGAGGGACGAGCACCGGGTCAATCTCTCCTTCGGAGCTCTCAGCCTCCGGACTGCGGAGAGCGCGGATCAGGACACCGTCCTGCTGGTGACCCTTCGCGGCCCCTGGGGGGGAGAGATCGCGGTGCGTGCCAGGGTCGTGGCGGCGCTGCCGGACGGAATCGCGCTCGCCGTCGAAGGAAATCCCGACGAGAGGCTCGCCCGCCTGATCGCCCGGCCGCCGGCCGCCGCGGCCGCGGAAGAAGACGGATCGCCGGAGAAGAGCCGGAACAGCTGGGATCGCGTGCGCGGCCTCTCCCAGATGGAGAAGATTCTCCTCGCGGCGAAGGCGGATCGAACCGAGCGGGCCCTCCTGCTCCAGGACAACGACCCGCGCGTGCTGCTCTCGATCCTGCGAAATCCCCGGATCACGGTCGACGAAGTCGTGCGCATGGCGAAGTCGTCGTTCCTCACCTATCAGATCGCGGACGTCATCATGCAGGCCGCCCTCTGGATGGCCAGCCTCGAGGTGCGGCTCGCGCTCATTCACAACGCGAAGACGCCGCAGGCGTTCTCGCTCCGGATCCTTCCCACGCTTCCCGAGTCCGAAGTCAGGACGATCGCGCGGGCCGGGACGAGTATGGCGCTCAAGCAGGCGGCTCTGCGGCGCCTTCAGAGCAGGTCGTGACGCGACGTCACGGATCGAGGCCGGGCCTGGGCGATTTGTCGGAGGTGGTCACACTGTTGCATCGACACCTGCGTCCCCAGAAGGGCGGTCAAAAGGAGAAACGAAATGGGAATGTTCGGCGATCTCATGGGAAAGATCTTTCACGCGGGAGCCAATGCTGAGAGGCCGCCCGATGCGGGCCCGGCGCGGGAGTCGCGGGTTCAGGCGGCGCAGCGCCAGGGTGTTCCGGTCGCCCAGGCCGTACCGGGCGCACCCGCTGCGCCCGGAGCACCGGGAGCGGTGGCCGCCGGGCAGCCGCCGGTGGACATCGCGGCGACGCTCGACAAGCTCGCGGCGAGCCACACGCAGAAACTCGACTGGAAGCACTCGATCGTCGACCTGATGAAGCTCGTCGGGATGGACAGCAGTCTCGCAGCGAGGAAGGACCTCGCCGACGATCTGAAGTACACCGGGGACAAGAGTGATTCGGCGACGATGAACATGTGGCTGCACAAGGAAGTGATGCGCAGGCTGGCGGAGAACGGCGGCAAGGTTCCCCCGGAACTGCTGTCGCACTGAACGCCATGGAAAACGATGCGATTCTCGACGCGCTCAAACAACACCTCACGCCGGCCACGATTCGGAAGATGAGCGCCAGCATCGGCGCCGACCCGGCGGAGACATCGAAGGCCGTCGCCATGGCGCTGCCGGCGCTTCTCGGCGGGCTTTCACGCAACGCATCGAATCCGCAGGGGGCGATGGACCTCGATCGCGCTCTGAACGATCACGACGGCGGCATCCTCGACGACCTCGGCGGCCTTCTCGGCGGCGGGGGTGGCGTCGGCGGCGGCATCGGCGGCGCGATCCTGGGCCACATCTTCGGCGCGCGCCGCGCGCCCGTCGAACAGGGAGTCGGCAAGGCGACGGGCCTCGACAGCCAGCAGGTCGGAAAGCTGCTCGTGATGCTCGCGCCGATCGTGATGGCAGTGCTCGGCCGCATGAAGCAGCAGAAGAACCTCGACGCGTCGCGGCTCCCCGAGGTGCTTCAGCAGAGCACCAGGCGAATGGAAAGCGAGCCTCCCGGCGCCGGCGGCCTGGCCGGTATTCTCGATGCGAACAACGACGGCCAGATCGCCGACGACATCGCACGCCTGGGAAGCTCCGTGCTCGGCGGCCTCTTCAAGAAGTAGAGACGATCCCGACGTTGGAAATGTCGGGGCTCCGGCGTTTCCAACGTCATCTTCGCTCTCCTCTCGCTCCGGCGTCTCCGCCTCGCGCACGATCGCGTCGCGATCGGAAAGCATTCCCATATCCCCCGAATGGCCTTACGATCTCGAAGATGAGCGAAGCAAAACGCCCTTTCCTCGAGATGACTCGGAAGATGATTGCGGGCGAGCTCCCGCCGCCGCCGGTGGCGGAGCTCGTCGGAATGCGCCTCGTCGAGGTCGCCGCCGATCGCGCGGTGTTCGAGATGGACGCGTCCCGCCGCCACACGAACCCGATGGGGACGCTGCACGGCGGAATTCTCTGTGACCTGGTAGACGGGGCGATGGGCGTCGCGTTTGCGAGCGGGCTGCTCGAGGGAGAAAGCTTCACGACGCTGGAGCTGAAGATCAATTTTCTGAAGCCGATCTGGGAGGCGACGCTTCGCGCCGAGGCGACGGTCGTCAGGCGGGGGCGGGTCGTCGGCCTCGTCGCCTGCGACGTGAGCGACGAATCGGGCTCCCTGGTCGCGCACGCCACGAGCACATGCATGACGCTCCGCGGCGAGACGGCGGAAGGGCGCTGACGCCCGCGGCCTGGCGCCGGACCGATGATTCTCGGCGGGGACCGGCGTCTATACCCTCGAACGCGGCTGAAGAGCCGATCCCACTTCCGACAAGGAGCAAAGCGCCGATGACGAAGATCACCCCGTTCCTGTGGTTCGACACTCAGGCCGAGGAGGCCGCGAAGTTCTATTGCTCGATCTTCGAGAATTCGAAGATCGGCAAGATTTCGCGCTACGGAGAAGGCGGGCCCGGCCCCGCAGGAAGCGTCATGGTCGTGGAGTTCGAGCTCGACGGGCAACCGTTCCTGGCGCTGAACGGCGGCCCGCAATTCAAATTCAACGAGTCCATCTCGTTCTCCGTAGCGTGCAAGAGCCAGAGCGAAGTCGACGAGTTCTGGAGAAACCTCTCCGAAGGGGGAGAAGAAGGCCCGTGCGGGTGGCTCAAGGACAAATATGGTCTGTCCTGGCAGGTCAACCCCACCATCCTCGGCGAGCTGCTGAGCGATCCGGATCCCGAGAAGGCGAAGAGAGTCATGAACGCGATGCTCGAGATGAAGAAGATCGACATCGCTGCGTTGAAGAAGGCGTACGCGGAGGAGTGATCGCTCGGCCGCTGGGTGAGCCGAAGAGGCAGGACGTGGACGGTCGCCGCGCCGAGGGTGACGCACCTGAAGTTCGCGAGGCGGTGACCACGTCCTGATCACGGCGATCCCAGCCTTATCAGGCCCACCCCTCCTGGCGTGCCTGGAACGCCGAAAGCGGTAAACAAACCGTGACACAACCGGGCAGGCATGTTACTTTGTCGAATCCGCTTCGAAAATTCGACAAAAAGGAGCCCTCCGGCTATGCGTAGACTTCTCCTCTTGTTTTGTTTCCTCGCGGTTTCGGTCGGCGCGTTCGCAGCCGACGATTCGGGGCGGTACATCGTTGTCTTCAAAGACGGACTCGGACCGAACGCTCACGCGGCGCTCCGTGCCGCGAACGCGACCACGGCGGTCGAACTGGCGGAACATCGTGCTGTCGCTGCGTACATGAGATCTGCGGCAGCCGAGGCTCTCGCGAGGAATCCCCATGTTGAATACGTGGAGATCGATCCGCAGCGTTACCCGCTCGCGTGGGCGAACACCACGAGCGGCGGCGAGACCACGCCGTACGGCATCAAAGCGGTCGAGGCGGATCTGCTCGGCGCGGGTGCGGCGATCGGCTCCTGCTCCGTCTGCGTAATCGACTCGGGCTACTTCATCAACCACGACGACAATCAGAACGGCAACGTCATCGCAGCGCCGCAGGGGAGCGAGAACGTTTTCGCGGACGGCTGCGGACACGGCACGCACGTGGCGGGCACGATCGCGGCGCTCTCGGGCAATGGCACGGGCGTCGTCGGCGTGAACGGCGGCGGTGCCCTGAACCTCGTGATCTCCCGCGTCTTCAATGACACCTGTGCGTGGTCGTACGCGTCGAATCTCGTGAAAGCTCTCGACGCCTGCAAGGCGAAGCGCGGCGCCACGAATATGGTGGTCAGCATGAGTCTCGGGGGCGGCCTCAAGAGCCGCACCGAGGAGACGGCCTTCAAGAACGCCTACAGCGAAGGCATCCTTTCCATCGCCGCGGCCGGCAACGACGGGAACAGCCGTACTTCGTACCCGGCGGGATACGCGTCGGTGGTCTCCGTCGCGGCCGTCGACGCCAGTGAGGCGAAAGCCTCCTTCTCCCAGTACAACAAGGATGTCGAGATCGCGGCGCCCGGCGTGTCGGTGCTCTCCACGGTTCCCTGGATCGGGTCCTCCATCACCGCGGATTCGGTCAAGGATCGGCAGTCAGATCGCGAACTCAGCGTCGACGGACGGCGTGTCCGGCGCTCTCGTTTATGGGGGTCTCTGCGACTCCGTCGGCTTGTGGAGCGGAAGTACCGTCCTCTGTCAGCGTGGGACCGTGAGTTTCAAGGTGAAAGTCGACAACGTGACAGCCGGCGGCGGCGTCGCGGCCGTCATCTACAACAACGTGGCCGGCGGCTTCGCGGGCACCTGCGACGACGGGACCGGAACGACCTGCGCCGGTGTGGGCATCGGCATCAGCAAGGAAGACGGCGACTTCCTCGTGGCGAGCAAGCTCGGGTTCAGCAGCACGACGACTGCGTCGACGAGCCCGAACTGCGGGGACGGAAAGAGCGTCGGCTGCGGTTACGAAGCGTGGGACGGCACCTCGATGGCGACGCCGCACGTTTCGGGTGTGGCCGCGCTCATCTGGAGCCACGCCATCGGGAAGACGAACGCCCAGGTGCGGGATGCCCTCAACAAGACGGCGAAGGATCTCGGCACCGCCGGTCGCGACGCGAACTTCGGATTCGGCCTGGTCAAGGCCGCGCGCGCGAAGGCCTGCCTCGAAGGATCGGGTCCGTGCACGCCGTCGACGGCGCCCGCTCCGTAATTCTCTGATACAGGAATCGTTCGGAACGCCCGGCGCAGTGCACCGGGCGTTTTCGTTCATTCGCTGTTTCTCGAAGTTCTTCTGCGGGCTCGTTTGACGCGCGGACCGGCTCCGACGACAATCCCGCCAATCCTGGAGGCGCGGGCGTTGCGGCCGCGACCGATTCCGCGGAGCGCGGGTTCACCCCGCCGGGAGGGCCGCCCCCTCTCTTGTTCCTTTCGATTCCGCTCGGCGATCTGACAGTGTTCGCGCTCCTCGTCACCGGCGGAATTGCGATGAGGAAGCGGGGGGCGACGCACAAGCGCCTCATGCTTCTCGCGGCGATCGCGCTCCTGCCGCCCGCGATCGCGCGCCTTCCCCAGATCGCGGCCGCCGGACCCCTGGCCTTTTTTGGGTTGACCGACCTCTTCGTCGTCGCGACTCTTCTGTATGACCGCCTGGTGCGGGGACGGGTTCACCCCGCGTCATGGTCGGGAGCGGCCGTGCTGATCCTCTCCCAGCCGGCGAGCCTGATCATCGCGTCCACCGGAGCGTGGATGGCGTTCGCGACCTGGCTGACGAGCTGACGTCGGAGGCCGATTCCACACCGCGGCGGCGTCAAGGCATCTCGCAGCCGCCGCTGCCGACGACGTAGCGTTTCCCGTCGGGCGCGGTCACCGCGACGACGTAGACGCTCTTCCGCGGTCCCGGTCGTGACTCGTCCTCACGAGGGGGCGCGCAGGGACTGGGGCGGCCACTCGACCCCGGCCCGCAGCTTCGGCAGTTTGTCATGCAAAGTACTTGACGACGGCGGCGCCCCCGCGTATCGTCGCTCTGTGGCGTCACCGACGAGCGAACGGCCCGCACCGCTCCACGAGCACGCGGCGGAGAACCTCAGCTACATCCGCGACGCGATGGAGCGAGCCGGCTCCTTCACCGCCGTCCCGGGGTGGGGCGCGGTGGCCATGGGGCTCGCCGGGCTCGCCGCCGCGATCATCGCCCCGGCGCAGTCCACGCCGGCCGCGTGGCTCGCCACGTGGCTCGCCGCCGCCGCGATCGCCGCGGTCATCGGCGTGCTCGCGGTGCTCGTCAAGTCTCGCGCCGCGGGAGTCCCTTTCCTCTCGCGCCCCGCGCGCCAGTTCGCCCTCAGCTTCTCTCCGGCGATCCTGGCCGCCGCCCTGCTGACGGCGGCCCTCTACGACGCCGGCACCATGTCTCTCCTCCCGGGCGTCTGGCTCCTCCTCTACGGCGCCGCCGTCGTCGCCGGCGGGACCTTCTCGGTCCGCGTCGTTCCCCTCATGGGGATCCTCTTCCTCTTCCTCGGTGCGATCGCGCTCTTCAGCTCACCCCCGATCCCCGCGATCTGCCTCGGGGCCGGTTTCGGAGCGCTCCACATCGTCTTCGGAGTCGTCATCGCCAGGAGCTACGGTGGTTAGGGGGGCGGCGAAGGCGAAGCCGGCGTCCGGCCGTCCCGCAACGCGGCCCGCCCGGGGGGCCGTCGAAAAAACGGCCGATCTCGACCGCCTCATCCACGAGCGGCTCCGGCTCGGGATCGTCAGCGCTCTCTGCGTCAACGAAAGCCTCGCCTTCACGGACCTCAAGGCGCTGCTCAAGACCACGGACGGCAATCTCAGCGTCCACGCGCGCAAGCTCGAGGAGGCCGACTACATCGCCTGCACGAAGAGCTTCCAGGGCCGCACGCCGCACACCGAGTACCGCGTCACGGCGAAGGGCCGACGGGCGCTGGCGCGGTATCTCGACCACATGGAAGCGCTGATCGCCGCCACGCGCACGGCGGGCTGAGCGTCTGTCCCACGAAACGGACGGCAGGAGCCCGCGGCTGCGACTTTGCTATACAAAGTACTCTGGAGAACGACAGTGGACGAGACACCGCTGCACGTGGCGATCATCATGGACGGGAACGGCCGCTGGGCCGAGGCGCGCGGGTGGCCGCGCAGGCGCGGCCATCGCGCCGGCGCCGAGGCGGTGCGGCGCGCGGTCGACGCCGCGCGCGTGCTCTCGATCGGCACCCTCACTCTCTACGCGTTCTCTTCCGACAACTGGCGCCGCCCGCGCGGCGAGGTGACCGCGCTCCTCGCGCTCTTCCGCCGCTTTCTCCGGGACGAGATCGAGGCCTGCCTGCGCGGGAGCGTCCGGCTCAGCGTGATCGGCCGGCGCGATCGTCTCCCCGGGGATCTCGTCCGGGCGATCGAGCGCGCCGAGGAGACGACGGCCGGCGGCGAGCGCGTTCACGTCCGGATCGCCGTCGACTACTCCGCGCGCGACGCGATCGTCCGTGCCGCTTCGTGCGCGACCGCGGGGGATCTCTCCCGGGACGACTTCCGCGCTCTGCTCGCCCGGGCGCACCACGCCGAGGCGGCCACCCCCGACGTCGATCTTCTGATCCGCACGGGGCGCGAGAAGCGCCTGAGCGATTTCCTCCTCTGGGAGAGCGCGTACGCGGAGCTCTTCTTCATGGACCGCCTCTGGCCCGACTTCACCGGGGACGACCTGGAGGAAGCCGTTGAGGCGTTTCACCGCCGCGAGCGGAGGTTCGGCGCCGTGGTGCCGGCGCGAGCCGGGGACGCCTCGTCCCTGGCTCAGATGACCGTACGATGAGCGGCTACGACGTCACGATCATCGGGGCCGGCCTCGCCGGCCTCCAGTGCGCGCGACTCCTCGCGCGCCGCGGCGTGTCCGTGCTTCTCGCCGACCGGAAGTCGGACCTGGAACGCGCAATCCATACCACCGGGATCTTCGTCCGCCGGACGCTGGAGGACTTCGACCTCGCTCCCTCTCTCCTCGGTCCTCCGGTGAGCCGCGTCATCCTCTACTCGCCGCGCGGGCGGCGTCAGGTTCTCGAAAGTCCCTGCGAGGAGTTCCGCGTCGGACGGATGCGCGGGATCTACGAAGATCTGCTGCGGCAGGCTGTCCTCGCCGGAGCGGTCTGGCGGGCGCGCACCTCGTTCGCCGGCGGGGAGGAAGGGGAGGGAGGCGGAAGCACGGTGCTGCTGGAGGAAGGCGGCCGCATCGAGCGGACGGCCACGCGATTCCTCGTCGGAGCGGACGGCGCGCGCTCGCGCGTCGCCGCCGCGCTGGGCCTCGGCGCCCATACCGATTTCATCGTCGGCGCCGAGGAGGTTCTCGAAGGAGTGCCGCTCGAGGGCCCCCCCGCGCTCCATTGCTTTCTCGATCCCGTGCTCGCTCCCGGCTACATCGGCTGGGTCGTCCACGACGGTTGCGAGTTCCACCTCGGCGCCGGCGGCAGTCCCGATTCGTTCTCGCCCGCGGCCGCTCTGCCGGAGCTGCGCCGGCGAGTCGAAGGCTTCTTCGATCTCTCGGCCGCGCGCGTGGTCGAGCGGCGAGGTGGAACCATCCCCGTCGGGGGAATCCTTCCTCGGATCTCCAGCTCCCGCGGGCTCCTGATCGGCGATGCCGCGGGCGCGGTCTCGCCGCTCACGGCCGGCGGGCTCGATGGGGCGATGCGCCTCTCGCGCTTCGCCGCGGAGGTCCTCGCCGCGGCGCTCGAGGAAGGCGACGGCGAGATCCTCTCGCTCTATTCGGGGGCGGAGTTCCGATCCCGCTTTCTCTCGAGGAGATGGATGCGCCGCGCTCTCGCCGCGGTGCGCTCTCCTCGGCTCGTCGAGGCGGGCTGCGCCCTGCTCCGCACGCCGCCGCTCTCCCGGTTCGCGTGGCACGTCTTCTTCGGGCGCGGCTCCTTCCCGGAGCCCGATCGCGCGCCGCTCCGCGCGATGACGCATGCGCCGTCCTGCGCCGATTGACGGAGCGAGCCGACGACATCCTCCCCGGTTTACGCGTACCGTGATTGGGAAATTCAGGGGTCGAGGAGATTCGCGTGAGGGACGAATTCATGGACGCAGCGATCGAAGAGGCCCGCCGCGGGCTTGCCGAGGGCGGGATCCCCATCGGCTCCGTTCTGGTCCACGGCGGAAGGATCATCGGGCGCGGGCACAATCGCCGGGTGCAGAACGGGAGCCCCACGCTTCACGCGGAGATCGACGCCCTCGAGCGCGCCGGTCGCCAGCCGGCGGATGTCTACCGTGACAGCGTGCTCTACACGACTCTCTCGCCCTGCGCCATGTGCAGCGGTGCGATCCTGCTCTATCGCATCCCGCGCGTGGTGATCGGCGAGAACGAGACCTTCATGGGGGAGGAAGATCTGCTTCGCTCCCGTGGAGTCGCGGTCCAGGTCGCGCGGGATTCCGTCTGCGTGGCGTTGATGCGCCGGTTCATCCGCTCCCGTCCCGACTTGTGGAACGAGGACATCGGGGAAAGGTGACCGGGCTGGATCACTCGACCTCTTCCGCCCGCGAGCTCATCGGAAAGCCCGGAGTGAGGTCCGCGGGCGGGGCGTCGAGCAGCGAGGCGCGCGGCCATGAGCAGACCGCGACGGTAATCAGGTCGAGCAGGATGTACAGGATGCCGACTCCGCTCGGCGGATTCGCCGAACGCAACCCGACACCCGGCACGACGGCCGCCCAGTGCCAGTTGCCGATCGCGGTGCCGAGCCACTCGAGGAGCGTCGTGTAGACGAAGCATGCCGACAGCAGGAGCTGGTTGCGTGATCGGACGAGCAGCGTCGCCGCCAGCACCCACCACAGAAGGCCCCACTGATCGTGAAAGAACGCGAAGCCGACGCAGGCAATGACGCTGCCGGCGACGAGCACGCCGCGCGCGATCGCCTTCTCGTGTCGTTGCAGGTACCGCTGCCGGGCGCTTTCCGCCGCGAGCGCGTAGAAGACGCCGTGACCGAACGGCACATACAACGGGATCATCGCATTGCGATACGTGTACAAGCCCCAGCCGAGGGAGAGGACGACTTCGCCGGCGGTGGCGATGAGGATCGCGGCGACGATCTGCCGCGCATCGATCGATGATCCGCGGGCGAGCACGAAGAGGAACGCCGCCGTCGCGGATCCGAGAGCGAGTTGCACGGGAAGGCCGGGGCTGTCTGCGAGCAGGAGCGCGGGAATGAACAGCGACGCGGCGGCGAGAAAGAGCAGGAAGCGCGATTGCATCCCGGGCATTGTAGGGGGTTCGGCGGGCAGGTCTTATTTCCCCGGCAGGCGCAGAGGGCCCGGCGGAATGTACGGCACGTAATCGACTCCCGCGGTGCTCTTCGCGAACTCGCCGCGGATCGCCTCGACGTTCTTCGGCTCCGCGAGCAGGTCGATCATCGTCGCCGCGAGCGCCTTGCTCGCATAGAGCATCCCCTTGTGGCCGATCGACATGCCCCCGCACGCGACGACGGACCAGCCGTGCCACGGCGCGCCCGTCGGAGCCGTCGTGACCGACAGCAGAATCGTGGGAATCCTCCAGCTCACATCTCCCACGTCCGTCGACCCTCCCTCGACGGGCCGCGGGCTCGCCTCGAAAGGCTTGACCTCACCCAGGAGGCCCTTCTCCGGCACGCCGGTTTCCCGCTGAATCGATTTCGCGAACTCCTGCTCCTCGGGAGTGAAGTCGACGCGGCCGAGCCATTCGAGGTTGCGATGCATGAGCCGCTGGCCGCTCATGTTCACGAGCGTGTTCCAGTCCCCTCCGTTCACGGTGAAGGTCGACTCGACGCCCGCGGCGAGCGCCGCCCCTTCGGCGATCTTCCTCACGCGGCCCAGCATCTCGTCCGCGACCTCGCGCTTCTCGTCTCGGACCCACATCCAGATCTTCGCGTATTCGGGAATGACGTTCGGGACGTTCCCGGCGGAAAGGACGACGTAGTGCATGCGCGAGCTCGGCCGGATGTGCTCGCGCATCAGGTTGACGGCGGCCGTGAAGACCTCCGCCCCGTCGGCCGCGCTCCGCCCGTTCCATGGATCGAAGGCCGCGTGCGCGCTCCGGCCTCGGAACTCGATCGTGAAGTCGACCAGGGCCTGCGAGCTCTTCGTCTCGGCCTCGACCTCGTCCGAGGGGTGCCAGGTCAGCATCACGTCGACGCCGTCCATGACGCCATCACGCAGCATGTAGATCTTCCCGCCCCCGGCTTCCTCCGCGGGAGTGCCGAAGAAGCGCACCGTTCCGCGCAGCATTCCCTGCTGGATCAGATCTTTCACCGCGGCGGCGGCGCCCAGGCTCGCCACGCCGAAGAGGTTGTGACCGCAGCCGTGGCCCGCGGCGCCCGGCTCGAGCGCCGCGCGCGTGGGCTGCGCCTTCTGGGAGATTCCGGGAAGAGCGTCGAACTCTCCCAGGATCCCGATGACCGGGCGTCCCGATCCGAATTCGGCGACGAATGCGGTCGGCATCCCCGCCGCGCCGCGCGTGACGCGGAATCCCGCCGTCTCGGCCCAGTCGGCGAGGGCCTTCGACGACTTCGTTTCCTGCAGCGCCGTCTCGGCGTACCGCCAGATCGCGTCGCTGAGCGCGATCATCTCGTCGCGGTCGCGGTCGATGGACGCGACCGCGGCGGCCTTCTCGACGCGGTGAGGCGTGTCTCCGGTTTTCGCGTGCAGGAGAGCGGGAAAGAGCGCGAGCGTCAGCAGGGCGGCGAACGGACGTTTGTTCATGATCCCGGGATGATAACCGTCTCGCGCGACGGAGGCGACTCACCCCCCGCAATTGGACTTCAGTTCGTCCTGCAGAATCGGAGGCGGTCATGAGAACACGCATCCCGTTGCTCGTTGCTCTCGTCTCCGGTTGTTCGTCGGCGTCGTTCGCGCCAGACCAGGCATATCAGCTACGTGAAGAGCGCTCCCCGGCGCGCGGCGGACGCCGCGAAGTGAGGGGGAGCGCCGGCTGAAACCTAGTCCCTCTGCCGCCCCTCGATCATCGAAAGGAGCACCGCGGCCGCGAGGCCGAACCGCCGGTCGAGCTGCCGGCTGGGGTCGAGCGAGAAGTCGACGTCGAGGCGGAACCGGAACGGGTTGAACTGCTGCTTGACCTCGGCCACCGTCGCGCCGCCGACGATCAGGTCGAACGATTGCGGCACGAGATCCGAGAGGAAGCGCCGGAGGAGCGCCATCTTCTGCGAATCCTCGAGCATCGTTCCGAACGGACGGTCCTCCGGATCGAGCATCTGCCACTCGTCCCGCAGGATCGATCGCAGTCCCTTCCGCCGGAGCGCTCCGATCTTCCGCCGCTCGCGCGAGTCAGTGACGTCGTACGCGCCGGCGAAATCGAGCGCCTGCCGCGCCTGGATCGAGAGGACCTCGCGCTGCATCGCCGCGTCCTCGAACAACCGGATGTCTTCCTTGAGCTTGAACCCCTTTTTGCGGCCCCACAGCACGATCTCTCCCGAGGGGGCGTGCAGGAAAAAATCCGTATGGACGAACGTGAGGAGCTTGCGCCGAATCTGGTAACGCTCGTACGCGAATGGATCCATGGGAGAGATGGTAGCGCATTCCCGCCAACTAACCGCCGGCAAGGGGGATGCGACGAGCGCGAACCGATTCGCGCGGTGAGAGAAGCCGTTTGCCCAGCCCTGGCGCCGACTTTCCATTTGTTCCCGCCGCCTCTGCTAGCATCCATCCACCGCGTCACATCAGGGGGAAACGATGTTTACAGCGAAAAGAGCTGCCCTTCGCGCTGTTCCACTCATGTCTTTGGCGACGGCGCTCTTCGTGCTCGCCCTGGCGCCGCCGGCGTCGGCGCAGACCGCCTGCGCCGATTCCGTTCAGGGACGGATCGCGTGGGATGGCGCAAAGAACACATCCTGGACCCCAGCCAACCTCGCCGCGCTGTGCAAGGGCGCGGAGACCTCGACCGAGCCCGGCCAATGCTTCAAGCGCGTCAAGAGCGGAACCGTCGACTTTGGCGGGGGGACGAACTGGAATCCCGATAATGCGCTGCGGCTTTGCGCCGGGGCGCGCAACGCAAACGCGCGCGTCGCCTGTTTTGAAGGAAAGATCGCCCAGGGCGTCAAATGGGCCGCGGCCATCGGGCAGTGCGAGGGGACGGGGGCTCCGGCCGTCGATCCCGGCTCCAAGGGTTCGGTCCCGATGGTGAAACCGGGCAGCTCGCAGGTGAAGGTTCCGCCGATGAAGTCCAGCGCGATACCGACGAAGTCCAGCACGCCGCCGAAGAAGTCCAGCACGCCGCCGGCGGGACCGTCCGCAACGTGCACGGGGACCGAGGATTGCGATGGCGACGGAGTTTCGTTTGCCGCTGACGACTGTGATGACCGTGACGCCGCGCGCTATCCGGGGGCCGCGGAGATTGCGGACTTCGAAGGCCACGACGAAGATTGCAATTCGACGACCTATGGCGACCTGGATGCCGACGGTGACGGGTTCGTCGACGCTCGCGTCTGCAACGGCCCTAATTGCGGGCAGGATTGCGACGACACGCGCCCCGCGGTGAACCCGCACGCAGCCGAATTGCCGAACCGCCGCGACGACGACTGCAACGGCCTGGTCGATGATGATCTCGAAGGCTGGTGGAATCCCGCCCCTTAGGACTCGATTCGCCGGCCCTCAATTCGGGGTCCACTCGCCCTTGAGTGTCCGCGTGCACTGCGCTTCTGCCGCGGCGGCGGCTCCGCCTGCGGGCACGATGCCGGAACCCGGGAAACGGGTGTAGTTAGCGATAGGTGTTGTGTGCCTTCTCGGGAGGAATCACAATCCCTTGATCTGCACGGCCACCAGCAGCAGGGCGTAGCCGACGATCCAGGACCAGCTCGCGATGTCCGCGCTGACGTGGATCATTCCGAAATGGGCGAGGATTGCGACGAGAAAGAGAACGAAACTGATGGTCCAGGTGACGAGTTTCGGGGCGTTGGTTTGTCTTGCCATGGCTTCGAGCTCCACGCGGCGCGGCCGCTGTCGACATCGTCAGGGGCGGAAGGAGTGAGTTCGTTGAATCGGAAGGCTTCGCTGGCCGACGTTGCAAGAGGCGAGCCCTGACCCGCCCCCGCCACTCAATCTGGGAAGGGAAGAAGTCGAGTCAGGTCTGGAAACGCGACTTTCGGCTCTTGAAAGGCGGGAAGCCGGATCGTTCCCCACCTCTGCCGCTCACGACATCCAGTTCACCCCGGCCTCGCGATTCCACTTGGTCGTGAATTTCTTCGAGCGCGTCCGGATCCGGCGCCATCCGGCGCTCAGACCTCTTCGCGAAAATGCGCAGTTCGAGCGCCTCGCCGAGAGCATGAACGCGCCGCGGTAGCCGTCCGGAGGTATTCTTCGGGAATGCGCCGCCTTGCCGTTGCGATCGCCCTTCTCGCGCTCCCTGTCCATGCCGCCGAACCGCTCACCGCCGTCCGCGCATACCGGAAGACGCACGAGAAGGCGATCGTGACCGAGCTCCGCGCGCTTCTCGAGATTCCGAACGTCGCGCGCGATTCGGAGAACATCGAGCGGAACGCCGCGCGTCTCGTCGCGATGCTCGGGCGGCGGGGTGCCCGCGCGAAGCTGCTCCGGGTCGAGGGGGCGCCGCCGGCGGTTTTCGGTTCGGTCAACGTGCCCGGCGCGACGCGAACGATCGTCTTCTACGCCCACTACGACGGACAGCCGGCGGGGGAGGGATGGACCAGCGATCCCTGGAAGCCGGTGCTGCGGTCGCGAACGAACGATCTTCCGTGGTCCGCCCTCGACGGCGACATCGATCCCGAATGGCACATCTACGGCCGCTCGTCGAGCGACGACAAGGGGCCGATCGTCGCGATGCTCGCCGCGCTCGACGCCCTCCGCGCCTCCGGCCTCCAGCCCAGCGTCAACCTCCGTTTCTTCTTCGAAGGGGAGGAGGAGGCGGGCTCGGAGCATCTCGGTTCGATCCTCCGCAAGTACCGCGACGAGCTCGCGGCGGACCTCTGGCTCTTCTTCGACGGGCCGGTTCATCAGAGCCGGCGCGGCCAGGTCGTCTTCGGCGTCCGGGGAGTCGTCGGCCTCGAAATGACGACCTACGGTCCGGCGCGCGCGCTCCACTCGGGCCACTACGGGAACTGGGCCCCGAATCCCGCGGCGCTGATGGCGAGCCTCCTCGGGAGCATGCGCGACGCCGACGGAAGAATCCTCGTCGACGGCATCTACGATTCCGTCCGGCCGCTCGGCGCGATCGAGCGCGAGGCGCTCGCCGCGATTCCGGACGTCGACGAGGACCTCCGCCGTGAGCTCGCGCTCGGCGCGAGTGAGGCGGGAAACGCGCGCCTCGTCGAGCGGCTCATGCTGCCGGCCCTCAACGTGCGCGGCCTCGACGCCGGCGGCGTCGGAAGCGAGGCGCGGAACGCGATTCCGACCGAGGCGCGGGCGTCGATCGACTTCCGCCTCGTCCCGGACGTCACGCCCGAGCTCGTGCGCGAGGCGGTCGAGCGACACGTCCGCGCGCAGGGATTTCACATCATGTACGCCGAGCCGGACGCCGAGACGCGCCGCCGGCACGGGAAGGTGATCCGGCTCGAGTGGGAGGAGGGGTACCCTGCGCTGCGCACGCGGATGGATCTTCCGATCTCACGCGCGGTCGTCGCCGCCGTCGAGGAAGCGCGCGGCGAGACGATCGTCGTGATCCCGCACCTCGGCGGTAGCCTCCCTCTCTACCTGTTCGACGAGATCCTCGGCGCAACCCTGATCGTCACGCCGATCGTCAACCACGACAACAACCAGCATGCCCCGAACGAGAATCTCCGGATCAGGAATCTCTGGGACGGAATCGACATGATCGCGCTGCTGATGCTCCGTCTGTGAAACTGTCTCTGTGACTCCCGACTCGCTACAATCGCGAATCCCGGTTCTCAGGTCTCAGTTCGCAGTTCTCAGCGCGCCCCGGCAACCCCTCGAGCCTGAGACACGATTTGAGAGGACTTGCGAGATCTGTTTGAGAACTGAGAACCGTGAACTGAAGGAGCCCGATCGTGAATCGACGAAAGTTCTTCGCCGCATCGGCGGCTCTCGCCGCGCTCTGGAAGGCGCCCCTCTTCGCGCAGGCGAAGAAGGAGGACGCGCAGCTCCCGGATTCGATCATGCGCCTCGCGTCGATGAGCGATCAGGCGCGGCCGATCACGAACGACGAGCGTCGCGCCCGCATCGCGAAGGCGAAACGCCTCATGGCGGACGAGAAGATCGACGCCCTCGTGCTGACCGCCGGCACCTCGCTCGTCTACTTCACCAACATCCGCTGGTCGGGAGGCGAGCGCCTGTTCGCCTGCGTCATCCCGCGCGCCGGCGAGCCGTTTTTCGTCTGCCCGGCGTTCGAGGAGGACCGCGCGCGCGAGCAGATCGAGCTCGGCCCGTTCGGCGGCGGCCGCGCCGACGTTCGGACCTGGCAGGAGGACGAGAGCCCGTACGCGCTCGTCGCCGCCGGGCCTGAGGGATCGCGGCATCATCACCGGCTCGATCGGCATCGAAGAGACGGCGAAGTTCGTCTTCAGCTACGGCATCGCCGCCGCGGCGCCACGGGCGCGCATCGTGAGCGGCACGCCGGTCACCGCGGGCTGCCGCATGGTGAAGGACGCGCACGAGCTGGAGCTGATGCAGCTCGCCTCGGCCGCGACGCTCGCGGTCTACCGCGCGGTGTACCAGGCGGTGAAGGCGGGCATGACGCAGACCGAGGTCTCCGGCCTGATCGATCGCGCCTACGAGCGCGTTGGATTTCGCGGGGGCGCGATGGTGCAGACCGGGCAGTTCACCGCGCTGCCGCACGGCTCGGTCAAGCCGCAGGTCATCGAGGACGGCACGATCGTGATGATCGACGGCGGCTGCGAGGTCGAGGGATACCAGTCCGACATCACGCGCACGTTCGTCGTCGGCAAGGCGACGGAGAAAATGAAGCAGGTGTTCGACATCGTCCGGCGGCGCAGGACGCGGCGCTCGCCGCCGCGCAGCCGGGCGTGCCGCTCGAGTCGATCGACGCCGCGGCGCGCAAGGTGATCGCGACGCCGGCTACGGTCCCGGCTTCAAGTACTTCTCTCACCGCCTGGGCCACGGCATCGGCATGGACGGTCACGAGTGGCCGTACCTGGTGAAGAACAACATGTTCGGCTGGGCGAAGTCGCTTTGCGCGCAGCCGGGGATGACGTTCAGCGACGAGCCGGGGATCTACATCCGCGGCGAGTTCGGCGTCCGTCTCGAGGACGACATGGTCATCACCGAAGGCGGCGCGCGGTTGCTCACGCCGCAATCGGAGTCGATCGAGAAGCCGTTGTGACGTAACGGATGTCGCGGAGGGGAATCCGTCGGAGAACGCCCCGCCATGATGACGATCGATCGACGATCCCGTTGAAGACCCTGACTCTACCTTGCGTTCCGGGCGCGGTCCGGGGGCTGATGGCTCGGGCTCGAAGTGAGGGCCGACCTTCATCCGAGTGTAGCGAGGGATCCGGGCGGGGGACGCGTACGCGAGCGGCTCAGCCGAGCATCGAGGAGGCCGAAAGATCGAAGATGTGACCCCGATCCCATCTCGACCCCCCCCTTTCATGTAGGCTTCCCGGCGAGTGTCGGGCACGCCGCTTGGCGGTCCGGACGGCGTGGCCGTCGCCGCCCGTCCAACGATCTTCCGACAGACTGGAGGAGCTCATGAGGCGGTTTCTGATATCGGCATTGTTCGTCATGTTCGCGCTCACGTCGCGCGCGTGGGCGGTCTCGTTCGGGGTCACGATGGAGGGATCGAACAGGTTCCGTCAGGCGATTCGAACGGCGTGGGGTTCGCCGACCTGATCCTCGACGGGACGACCCTCCGCTACTCCGTTCTCGTCTTCAACATCGATACGCCCACGGCGATGCACATTCATCCCGGCCGGCGCGGACAGACCGGCGGGGCGATCATCCCGTTCATCACGCCCTTCGTGCGCTACGAGGGGTGCCCGTCGCTCGGGACGCCGATCTGCACGGAGAGGTTCGTGAACGCCGGGCAGATCGAGATCGCCAGCGACGATGCGAATGCGCTCCGGGACCGGCCGGCCGAGTTCTATCTCAACGTGCACAACGATTCGCATCCGGCGGGCGCCGTGCGCGGTCAGGTCCAGGACGCGCGCTACGTCCCGATCGTCGGACAGACGCCCGGCGCGGCAGGTTCGCATTGGTTCACGCGCTTTGCGGCTCTCAACCGCTCGTTTCTGAGCTCCTCGGAGTGGACGATCGAGTTTCTGCCGCAGTCGCCTGCCGGAAACACGGACCGTTACATCACGCCGCAGACGGCGGTCGCGCCGCTCAACCTGCACTTCTCGACACAGTTCCCGGTCCAGAATTTCACCGGGATCGGGACCGCCCGGATCCTGTCGGATGAGCCGATGGAAGTGACCGCCGCGATCTACAACGGCGTGGGCGGGGCGCGGGGAGATTTCGGATTCTCCGTGGAGGGGAGGGAGCTCGAGGACGCGCGAAGATCGGGGCTGCTGATCGACCTGACGACGTCATCGGCCGACGACATTCAGGCGGGGAGGGGCCACCGCTCGAACATCGGCTACTTCAACCCGCAGTTGACCCCTGTCGAGGCGACCTTCCAGGCGTACGGTCGCAATGGAGTTTTCCTCGGCGAGCGCGTCGTCACGATTCCTTCCGGAGCGATGGTGCAGTCGGCTGCCTTCGATCTGATCGACTCCGTCTCGGCGGGGGAGCGCGTCCGCGACTCGTTCTGGGTGAGCTGGATCGCGAGCGGGCCGCTCTTCGTCTATGCGACGGTCGTCAACAACGACACGGGCGACTCGGAGTTCCGAGACTGATCGCCGCAACAGAGAGAGGCCGCCGGGGTCGGCCCAGCTTCCGTTCAGGTGAGGCGAACGTCCTCGTCGCGTGCCAGCGCGAGACTCGTCTCCATTTCGCTCCCGTATACTCCCGCGATGCATCGACCGTCCGAGCGAACCTTCGCCGAGGCTGTTCTGATCAAGATCAGCGTCTTTCTCGCCGGCGCCTCGCTCATGGCGATGGAAATCCTGGCGTTCCGCGTGATCGGAAAGAACTTCGGCATGGCGCTGCGCGAGACGAGCATCGTCATCTCCGTCTTTCTCCTTGCGATGAGTCTCGGGTACTGGGGCGGCGGCCGGCTGGGGGACCGATATCCCTTTCTTCGGACATTCGCGCTCGTCCTCGTGCTCGCCGGCCTCGGCGTCCTCCCCGTCCCGCTCCTCGACCCGGTCGTCTCGGAACGGCTCTACGACTCCGGTCTCCCGCTGCCGCTACACTCGTTCCTCGTCACCGTCGCGCTCTTCAGCGTTCCGACGATCCTGCTCGCGAGTGTGTCACCCATGGCAATCCGGCTTCTCGCCCCCTCGCGCGAGCAGGCCGGATCGACGGCCGGAGTTGTCTCTGCGCTCTCTACGGCTGGAAGCGTCACCGGAAGCCTCCTCGCCGCTTTCGCTCTCATCGAGTGGTTTCATGGAGTCGCCAACTCGATGGCCGCCATCGCGATCGTGCTCGTCGCATGCGCCGCGGCCACCGGGAGTGTCGCGATCCGGCCGCGCCGCGAGCTCGAATCGGCGCGTTGGCCCAGCCGGGGAGTCGGCATCGCATTCGGCGTGACCGCCGCAGCGGCCGTCGTTCTCGCCGTGCTCGTCTATCGTCCTTCCGCTCCGGCGATCGCCCCCGACCCCGATGACCGGCAGCGGACGATCCACACTCGGGAGACGCCCTATCATGCAATTCGGGTCACGGATCTCGACGGGCGCTACAGGACTCTGAGTTTCGGTCGCTTCCATCAGAGCGGCATGGATCTCCGGGACCCTTACGGGCCGGGCTTCCACTACACCGACTTCTTCCACATCCCGATGATTCTCAATCCGGACGCCCACCGCGTTCTCTTCATCGGACTGGGCGGAGGAACGGGGCCCAAACAGTTCCTTCGCCACTACGCGGACCTCGAGATCGTGGCCGTCGAGATCGATCCGGGCGTGGTCGAGGTCGCGCGCGAGTACTTCGGTCTGCCCCAGGATCCGCGTCTGACAGTGGAGGTCGGCGACGGCCGTGCGTGGCTGCGCGCGGCCGGCACGTCGTTCGACGCGGTCATCATCGACGCCTTCACGGTGAACCGGTACGGCATCAGCCTCCCCTGGCACTTCACCACGCGAGAGTTCTTTCGCGAGCTGGAGGCGAAGACCACCGCCGGCGCCGTCATCGTCTTCAACTCGCCGGGCACGCCTGACGCTCCCATCTCGCAGGCCCTGATGAGGACGATGTCGATCAGCTTCCCGTACCAGCTCGTCTTCTCGTCTCATAGCAACACGGTGATCGCGGCCTCGAGACGGGAGATCGGGACCTCGCCGGCCGCCCTTGCCGAGCGGATCGCGCGCCTGCGAGCCGAAGGGCGGATTCACCTCCGGGGACTCGAAAAGCGCGCGTTGCAGATGGTCGAGCAACCGCCTCGCACCCGCGCGACCGCGATCCTCACCGACGACGACGCGCCGGTCGACGAGCTCCTCCGACGCAGCCAGCGAGGAGGAGTCGCGAAAAGGGGCAAAAAAGGGGAGTAGGGTCCGAGCCGCCACCCGCTCTCCGGGAGTGGGGTACGGGAGTGGGGTCCGGGGGTACGGGAGTGGGGTCACATCTTCGATGTTCGGGGTACGGGAGTGGGGTCACATCTTCGAGGTTCGGTCGCCTGGGGTCAGGAGTGGGGTCACATCTTCGATGTTCGGTCGCCTGGTAAACGTTGATCAGTGAGGGCTTTACGACCGCTTCATCCCGTCCCGTCGCCGCGTCCGGTAGCCGGGCGTCACTTATTTGCTGTACCCGCCGACTGAAAGATGGATCTCGCGACCGCGCTCGAAACCACCGAATCGAACATCGAAGATGTGACCCCATCGTTCGCCATCGTTCGACCCCGAACATCGAAGATGTGACCCCATCGTTCCCTCATCAGGGAAAGGGAGTGGGGTCACATCTTCGATGTTCGGTCGCCTGGTAAGCGTTGATCAGTGAGGGCTTTACGACCGCTTCATCCCGTCCCGTCGCCGCGTCCGGTAGCCGGGCGTCACTTATTTGCTGTACCCGCCGACTGAAAGATGGATCTCGCGACCGCGCTCGAAACCACCGAATCGAACATCGAAGATGTGACCCCATCGTTCCAATCGGAGAACGTTCCGACTGGCGCCGTCGTTCGCGTCCCGAACGCCTGGCCTCCGCTGGTGCCCGACGCCTGGTTTCGTCGCGCGGACCGCAGGCTCGCCGAGAGAGGGCACCCTGGGCCTAGAGATGCGCAGCTGCGCGCGGCCCTCAACCGATGGGCGTGGACCGAACCGGTTACCCCAGCGGTGCTACGAGGCGCGCAACCGCTCGAGACAATCCTCGCGGAGAGTCCCAATGCGCTCCACGACATCGTGGAGTTTGTGGCCGGATACGGGGTTATCCAGTTCTCCTCAAACTCGACGCTCAACGGGATATTCGATCTCGAGGTTCTGTGTTCATTCCCTAACACCCAGAAAGGCCGTGCGGCTTGGGAGTTTCCGATCGTAGCGAAAGCGGACGGGCACTTGCTGCTCGGTCTTTCGCCTGCTCCCGATGTGCGCGTGGTCGCGATGTTCTTCCTTGTGGGTCGCCGCATGAAGCGTTTGCCGCGCATTCTGCGGCCGGGCCTTGTTCCGGGTAGCTTTGAGTTGCGCAACGGGGTGACGGTACAGACGCTTCACGAGAAGATCGACCGTCATTTATTCGCGACGGATCGGGCTGAACAAACCTTCCTCAAAGCCATCGCTGACGCGTCGGTCATCAGCACCGAGCAAATCTCGCGGCAACTCGACTGGCCTGAGGGCGTCGCGTACGGCGTGTATTCCCGTCTTCGAGAGCGGGGCGTGTCCTTGCCGGAGCTAGCTTGGCGAACCAAGCGCTTTGTGAAGTTTTCGTGCGAGGAATGTGGTCAGGTTGAGTGGCGGTCCATTCGCGGCGCGATGCGGACAAAAATTGATCTCTGTAAGAGATGCGGTGTGAGAGCCTATAAAGGCGCGCGACGCATCCAGGGCGTATGCGTAATCTGTGGTGCGGAGCGTAACCTTAGCCGCTCCGGTCCTAAGCCTACGCGCAAGCGCCCCAACAACAAATGCCGTCATTGCAGCGCCCTCCGCAATGTGGTTGCGGCTAGGAATGGCAGCGTTCGCAGCCGGTCGTTGAAGCGGGCGGCTTACCGGTCTCTCGTCGCCGTGACCGTTGACTTTCTCGCATCGCGAGGTGCCGTTGCTTTCAAGCCATGCAGCGGCCGCGCGCCTACGGATTTCGGGATCCCGATCGCTGGAAGACGCAAGAAGGTGAGAATTAGACTTCACATCAGCAGAGCAGAGACCGCTGCCCGCCTTCTGACTTCCTCGACATTGCTCCGAAAGGTAGCTCGAAAAATCGTGCAAAAGGCGCGATGTTCGGATGCGTGGCCAGCCGCAGAAGCCACCCTCCTCACGGTTGACCTACTGATGCCGACTTCGTCTTCTTGAAGCCTTAGCTCCTTCCGGCCGCCCCAGCCACGAAACGCCTCTACTTCTCCACTAGGACAGCGACAGCGCTTCCGGGTTCTCCAGCGAGTTCCACTTCCAGCTCATTCGAAGGCTCAAGCGTGACCCGGACTCGCGTTTCGCCCTTTCCCTTCTTGAAATCCGAAGGAGCGAGAACGAATCGCCCCGTTGAGTTTCACCCATCCGGAAGTCGACGGCGAGGCATCGGAGACCCCGTTCGACACTACGAGCGTGGCATTTCCCGCGGCCGCCTCGAATACCTCCGTTTGACTCTGAGGTTTCCCCTTGCCTCTAAAGAACTGACCGTAATAGGCGAAAGTCGTCGCAGACGCAGAACCATCAGAGCGGAATCGAAGAACCTCGCCCTCGTAAGTCTCTGCTCCATCCGAAACAACCGGGTGCGGGCCGTTGATGATCTCGCTGACACCGTCTCCGTCAAAATCAACGTAGCGAGCGTTGACGATGTCCGGGATCTGGACCGGCCCGTGATTTCGATACGGCCCGATCAAACGAAGTGACTCGGCCGTCACCGCTACGATCCAGTCAAGCTCGTCGCCTTGTGCAGAATCGAAACTCACTACAACTTCATCTGGAACGCCGGGGACGAGTTGGTGACGAGTTACGCTGACGCCCGTTCCGCCCATTCCGTTAGGAAGTAGCGAGGCTACCGCCCGACCGGCGCCCGCGGGATCGATCAAGAGGACCGCGCCACTAAAGCCGTTGGTGTACGCCGCGACGAGGCGGCGATGACCCCCCAGTTCAAGCGACACGAAGTCCGACTGTTCGAGGAGCGCTCTGCGCGTTTCGTCGCTCTCGGTGTGAAGCTGCTCGGGAAAGAGCGCTGCTACGATCTGACCGTCCCCAGTGCTATCGGCACCACACGCAGCATTACACGCAATTACGCTAAGGAGCACGGCAAGAAAGACAGATACCTTCATTAATGAGCCTCCACGATGATGGGGGAAACAACTGTCGGTGGGAAGGATGGTAGATAGCTAAAGACCTTTTGCCCGTAGTCCAGTGTTGTGTTGTTGACCGTCTCTTTGAATCCGGAGTTGTATTTGACGAGAGCGGAGCTGTAGGCCGCTCGGAATTCGTCCCCAGCCGCTCAGTGATGTCTCGGAGGCTGGATTCGTTTCCTTATATTTCTTGATTACGTATGCGGTTCCGATCGCAAGACTTCCGTCACCCTCCGCAACGTTCGCCGCAGTGTCGAAGAGAAAACTCGGATTTAGCGGTGTCGGATTCGGGTCTTTCGGCCAGTTCTTCCACAACATCGGCGAAATTGCGGTCGTGTACATAACTTGAAGGAGCCCGTAACTAGAAGCAATCGTTGTTTGTGCTGTGAAAGCAAGAGGATCTTTCGACGGATCTTTTGCGTAGGCCGCTTTCACTTGGTCGTGAAGCTTGCTGTTGTGCTTATGCCATCCTTGATGAAGGTAGTTGGCGTCGTAAATGGCTCGTGCTGAGACGTACTTCATCGAGGCGTCGATTGGGACTTTGTTGTTCTGCGAATCCTTCACGAAGAGCGATTCGCGAGGGGCGATGTCCATCGGCAGAAGGGCCGGATCTTGGGTGAGCGCTCCGTCACTTGGACCGGTGGCGAGCCGATACCGCGAGTACGGGATTTTCTCTCTGAGCGGTGTCGTCAGCTTCTTGTTCTTGTAGAGACGCGATACAGACTTGAGATCGAACGACAACGGCTCGTACCGGAAGCTCAGCGGGTTCCACTTATCGCTCTCCGTCCTCACTTGGCTCTTGATCCATTGGGGAGGGATCCCGCGGCTATGAGCGAAGAGATTAATGAGGTAATCGAGTTGGTTCCCTGTAGTACCAAGGGCTGCTGGAGCGACCACGCTGACATGAAGGTCAGCAGTCTTGCCATCAACCGTAATCGTTCCTTCCGCCACGCCTCGGTGAACCGGTGCGAGTGTGGAGGCCGCCGCCGATTCGAAGACGTGAACGACCTCGTCAGGAAAGAACGTGTACGTCGCATCGAGTGCCGGACTTATGGCCTGATCGTTGAGGACGATCGTCGCTGAAGCGGGATCACCGTCGCCATCGATCCCCGTAATCGTGACCGGTACCCCCAGCGTTAGCTGAAGAGTGAGAAAACCGTCGTTGGAAACCGTCGCGGTGCTTGCCCCCGGGATTCCCTCTGTTTCAACGCCAACGCTGAACTTAGCGTCCTCGAAAGCGAAGTTGAGATTGTCGATCCCATAGAAGAAGTCACTGTCATCGGGCGGCCAGACCTTCATCCCGACGACTCCATCGGGCAACTGAATTGTCATCGTGTCGTTGGCCGTTGTAAACATCGGCGTCGGGTAAACGTCGATCCACGGACCGTTGAGGTTGAACGCGTATTCGACTTGGATGTACGCCCGGTAGTTTTTGTAGCCGTAGTATTTCAGGGAGGAGTTGTACAAGTCGAACGATAAGTCCTTCGCGGGTTCCTTGAAGGCGATCCGGATGGGGCGAAAGGCACACCAACGACAGCTCTGACAGCTCGTGCACCAGTCACTCAGGCCGTAGACAGTCGAGTGCCCGTACTGCGCATTGGGACCCGATACATAACCACCCTCGAGCTGCACCTGTGTCAGGCTCAAGAGGCGAGCCTCATACCCACTCGGACCGGGAACCGCAGCGGGTAGGCCTTCGAAATTGAAAAAGTACTGTTGCGCGAGCATGACGGCAGGGTAGGAGAGGAGCACAAAGGCTCCCCACCCGACACGTTTATACATAGCGATAACTCTCCTGTAGTGGACTCTGGGCGAATCCACGAACTGTCTCAGGAGTTGCAATGAGGGGAGTTTTCCTACCCCGCCATAGAAGAATTTCGGATATATATCGACGGGTTGTGACGCTTGTCACCGCTCGGTGGTGAGCCGATTTCCGGACTCACTGACAACTCCGACACCGAGACGGAGGATGGCTCTCTCGAATGCGGCGCGGAAGGCATCGTCGCGCCATGAACGCGGCGGATCTTCGCGCCCTCCTGGAGTGGCGCCGTCGATTCGGTCAGCTGTTTCTTCAGGAAATTCGAGAGGGCTTTACGACCGCGTCATTCCGTCCCGTCGCCGCGACCGGTAGGTAAGCTTCACTTATTTGCTGTACCCGGCGACTGAAAGATGGACCTCGCGACCGTGGTCGAAACCACCGAAGGTGTGACCCCGTCGTTCTCGTTCAAAGCGGTCCCGGCCTACACTGATCCCATGAAGAAGATGGGTCATCCGTTCGCCGAGGCCGCAGGGCCATTGCACACCGGAGGCCTCGCGTGAGCGCGGCCATCGAGACCTCGTTCGCGACGCCTCTGACGCGGCAGGTCGGAATCGAGCTGCCGATCATCGGCGGGGCGATGTATCCCTGCAGCAATCCGGAGCTGGTCGCGGCGATCTCGGAGGCCGGCGGAATCGGTGTGGTGCAGCCGATCTCCCTCACGTACGTGCACGGGCACGGCTTCCGCGACGGGCTGCGCTACATCCGCTCGATGACGTCGAAGCCGATCGGAATGAACGCGCTGATCGAGCAGTCGTCGAAGACGTATCACGAGCGGATGACGAAGTGGATCGACATCGCGCTCGAAGAGGGCGTCCGATTCTTCGTCACCTCGCTCGGCAATCCGCGATGGGTCGTCGATCGCGTCGGCCCGGCGGGCGGCTTCGTCTATCACGATGTCACCGAGCGGAAGTGGGCGCTGAAGGGGCGCGATGCAGGCGTCCACGGATTGATCGCCGTGAACTCCGATGCGGGAGGCCATGCCGGCCCGCGGGGGCCCCGCGCGCTGTACGAGGAGCTCGCCGACCTCGGGCTGCCGCTCGTCTGCGCCGGCGGGGTGAGCGACGCCGCGACGTTCCGTGAGGCTCTCGCCATCGGCTACGCGGGCGTGCAGATGGGGACGCGCTTCATCGCCACCGCGGAGTGCTCTGCCCACGACGACTACAAGAAGGCGATCGTCGACGCGAAGGCGGACGACATCGTCCTGACCGAACGCCTCACGGGAGTCCCGGTCGCCGTGATCCGCAACGAGCAGGTCGAGCGCACCGGGACGAAGGCAGGCCCCCTCGCGCGATGGATGCTCCGCGGCCGGAAGACCAAGCACTGGATGCGCACGATCTACGCGCTGACCTCGCTGCGGAAGCTGAAGAAGTCGGTGCACCACTCGCGCGGCCGCGACGATTACTGGCAGGCGGGGCGCAGCGTCGCGGGGATCGACGGCGTGCTCCCGGTGGCGGAGGTGATCCGGAGGATGACGGAGTAGCGGTCGTCATCCCGGCGTCGCTCTGCTGCTTTTCCACGCCCTTTCCCCTCAGGCGGAGTGTCCGAGGCTCGCTCCGCGACTCCGCCTACATCGATCGGCTAATAGCAGCGCGCTCACGCCGAACGGTAGGATGACTCCTTCACAGATAGAAACGCTGCATGCCCCGGCACCGCCAGGTGCGTTCTTGCCCGTTCTTTCGGCGGACGCCCGGCGGAAAGCATCGGGAGCGAGGGGGACGAATGAATCGGAAACGAGTGGGATTCGCGTGTCTGCTGTTCCTTTTGGCCATTTCGGCCGCGGCTCAGACCATCGACGGCTGCGTCGACCAGAAGGGTGCGCTCCGGATCGTGAGGCCGAACGAGCCGTGCGACAGTAAAGAGTATTCGATCAGCTGGAGCTCGGCAGGGTCCGGCGCTCCTTCCGCCATCGGCACGATCGCGTTCGGCCCGGCTTCCGCGGCCGACATCTATCAGTTCAGCGGTGGCGGCGTCGAAGCCATCGGAGACACGAGCGGCGGCGGGGGAGCAGGGACTGGCAAACCGGAATTTTCGCCGATCGTCGTGGTGCGTCAGGTCGACAGCGCCAGTCCCGGCATCTTTCTCAGCGTGGCGACGGGGCGGCATCTCCCGTCGGCGCGAATCACCCTGGCGGGGGGAGCCAGAACGCTCCTGCTGTCGGACGTCCTGATCACCGGCTGGGAGTTGACCCGCGTCGACGGGGCGCAGCCCGGCCAGCAGTTCGAGCTGATCACGATCGACTGGCGAAGGATCCAGCTCGAATTCGACGGCGAGACGGCGTGCTACGACCGCGTGGCCGCGCGTCCCTGCTGACGAGATGTGACCTCACGATCCCTCTGTCCGGCACGCACCGAAGAGCCGCCGGCTCGACAGTCCCTGAAGATCGGAGCTAGAATCCCCGCTCCCCGACGAAAGGAAGGCCCACGATGCGAGCTCTGGTCGCAGCGCTACTGCTATTCGTTCCTCTCACTCTGACCGCGGCCCAGATGCACCCCGATCACCAGCACGCCGCGCCCGATCTCGGCAACATCGGCAAGGCGCACCTGGACACCTCGTGCAACGAGGCCGCGCAGAAGGAGATCGATCGCGGCGTCGCGCTGATCCACTCCTTCTGGTACGTCGAGGCCGAGAAGGCGTTCCGGAAGGCTGCCGTAGCCGACGCGCAGTGCGGCATGGCGTGGTGGGGCGTGGCCATGTCGAACCTCCACCCGCTCTGGGCACCGCCGAACCCCGCCGAGCTCGAAACCGGGACCGAGGGGGCCGAGAAGGCGAAACAGGTCGGCGCGAAGACCGATCGCGAGAAGGCGTTCATCGACGCCATCCACACCTTCTACGCCGGTGCGGACAAGCTCGATCACCGCACGCGCATGCTCGCATACGAGCAGGCCATGGCAGAGGTCGATGCGTCCAATCCGAAAGACCACGAAGCGGCGATCTTCCATGCGTTGGCCCTGATCGGGATCGCCGATCCGAAGGACAAGACCTACGCGCACCAGAAGAAGGCCGCGGAGATCCTCAACCGCGTGCTGCCCGACGAGAAGGAGCATCCGGGCGTGTCGCACTACCTGATCCACAGCTTCGACTATCCCGATCTCGCCGAGCTGGCCCTGCCGGCGGCGCGCGTGTACGCGAAGCTCGCGCCGGGCTCGCCGCACGCGCTGCACATGCCCTCGCACATCTTCACGCGGTTGGGTCTGTGGGACGAGTCGATCGCGTCGAACATCGCCTCGCGCGACAAGGCCCACGACTACGTCGCCAAAGTCATGCCGGGAGCGGCATCGTTCGATGAGCTGCACGCCATCGACTACCTCGTCTATGCGTATCTGCAGCAGGGAAACTTCGACGAAGCGAAGAAACTCGTCGACCGCACGGTGGGCGTGACCAAGGTCGACAACCCGAGCCAGTTCGCCGCGGCGTATGCGATCAGCGCCGTGCCCGGGCGGTACGCGCTGGAACGCCGGCAGTGGAAGGAGGCTGCGGCGCTGACCGTGCCTTCGGTGATCGACTGGAGCAAGGTGCCGTACGCGGAAGCGAACATCCACTTCGCGCGCGGGATCGGCGGCGCGCGGTCGGGAGATCTCGCGGTGGCGCGCGACGCGGTGGCGCGGCTCGGGACGATCCGAGATTCGCTCAGCGGCTACTGGGCCGATCAGGTGGAGATCCAGCGCCTCGGCGCCGCGTCGTGGCTGGCTCATGCCGAGAAGAAGGACGAGGACGCATTGAAGCTCGCCCGCGCGGCCGCGGAGCTCGAGGCGTCGACCGAGAAGCATCCCGTCACGCCGGGCGCGATCGTGCCGGCGCGCGAGTTGCTCGCGGAGCTGCTCCTCGAGGTCGGCAAGCGCGACGAGGCACGAGCCGAGATCCAGCGAGTGCTCGCGAACGCGCCGGGGCGGTGGAACGCGGTGCAACTGGCGAAGGCGCTGGCCGCGCCGTCATCGGACTGACGATTACCTCGGAACGGGGAAAGTTGGTTCTCCGGCCCCAACGTTCGCGCGCTCACCCCGTCAGCCGGCGTCACGCGGAAGGTTTCGCCGATCCGATCCGGATCAGCCCTTTCCTGAGCCGCGAATGCTTCTGGAGGAGCCGCGCGTAGCGGGATTCATCCGCGCCACCCTTCGCTCGGATGATGCGGATGGCCGCCTGCTTCTCGGAGTCGCTCCATCGGTCGAGATCGGGGATGCCGGCGAGCGCCGGCGCGAATGCCTCGAACGCGGTTCGCTCCGTTGGCCTGAGGCTCTCGATGTTCAACCCCAGCGTCTCGGCGACCTTCCTTGGCACGCTGTGGAATCCCGAACCCCGCTTCCGATCGGCCTCGTGCTCGAGAGCCAGTGCGAGACCGCGCACCGTGAAGCGATCCCATTCGCCGCTCGCCGTCCCCGGCAGCTCGTAGATGACGTGGCCGCGCGAGAGGCGGCGGAGCGTCTGCGCCGGGGTTCTGTAGCTTGCGTCGCGGCGGACTCTCTGCTCCTCCCGCTCGGTCAGGCGGGCCAGCTTCGGCCAGGTGGAGCGGAAGCCGAGCTTTCGATAGAACCAGAACGCCCCGGATTCGATGGCCTCCTCGTTGTTCCACCCGATCTGATAGGGATCGACCGAGACGCAGGTCGCACCGGCGAGCCGATGGAGCGCCCGCAGCACCTGCGCGTAGACCCACGCCGACTCGCCGTCGCGGAACGTGTAGAAGGTGTTGAAGCCGAGCTCCATCCGCTCGAACAGGGTGATGCCTTCGATGTAGTTGATGGGCACCCCGTTCTTGAGCGTGATCCCCGCGTGATACGCGCGGAGCGGCAGCCGTCTCTCGGGCGGAAGGCCCCAGAGGAAGATCTCGACGCCGCGTCCGGGCGAGGCCATCACGACTCGCTTCGGATCTCCATAGGTGATGCCGTACAGCTCGCGGTAACGGGCCGTCGCCGCGGCGCGGAGCATGTCGATGGCGCGAAGGCCCTCGCGCGTCGAGACCTTCGTCAGCGCGATCGGCCTGCGGATCTCCTTCTCGAGCGAGACGTCCCGCCGCTGGATGAGGGGGCCCCTGTGGAAGAACGGCGCGCGCGCCGCTCGCATGTTGCGCGTGCGCGACGCCTTCGAGATGCGGAGATCCCAGCGCACCGGCAGACTCATCGACCCGTACAGCGCGACCTTCTGGTCCTCGGGGAGATCGAGCTGTGAGAACCGGTTGACCAGCCAGTGGAGGTCGCGTGCGCTGCGGCCGCTTCCCGCCCGGATCCACTCACGATGAGGGATGTTCGCTTCGACCAGCCCATCCTCCGGAAAGAGCGGCAGGAGCCGCGGCAGGAGGAAGGTCAGCCGATCGGACTCCTCATAGGTCTCCCAGTCGATCTCGACCTCGGCCGGATAGCGGTCGAGGAGCCATCGCGTGACGTCGAGGCTGAATTCTCCGGAGATTGTCGTCCCGGCGATCCCGCCCGTTTCCATGGTCTCGAACGGATCGAGATCGGCGCCGGCCCGCTCGAGCAGCGCGACCCTTTGCGCGACCGTGGCGAGAAGCCGTCCTGCCTTGCGCATCACGAGCGCGGTGTGCGGATGGGCGCGGAGAAAGAGCAGGGTTTCGTGAAAGAGGATGAGCGATTCAGCGTCGCGGAAGCGGCGGGCGGCGAGCTGGTCGAGCAGCCTCGAGACCTTCGCTCCGGCCCCCGGGCCGAACGTGGTCGCTGCGCTCCGGAGCTGCGAGAGCCGGTCGGTCGAAGCCATCAGTCCTTTCGCCCGGGAAGGCTCCGGGCCTCCCACCTCGAAACGGCAACGATTCGCATGAGCAGGCAGATGCTAACCACATTGCGCACTCGCTGCAACGCGCGCGCGCTACTTCCCGGGCGCGCACGCCGCGCGCCATTCCGGGAGGCCCTTCCAGCTCGCGCGCTCCTTCGGGTTCGCCAGATCGCGCGCGCGCGCCTCCCACTCGGACCGCGTCGCGGCGTCGGCGGAACCGGCCGGGTCGTACGCCTCGAGCGGGATCAGCTCCACCATCCGGATCGCGTCGACCGGCTCCTGCCAGATGTAGCCGTCCGCGTAATCGATCATCCGGAGCAGGGGATGCGCGATCGCATAGAAACTCGTCTCGGGAAACTTCATCTCGGCGAGGGGCGAGCCGAGGATGTCGAATCCGACCGGCGCTCCGCCGCTGCGCGCAGCGGCGCAGTCGATCGCGCCGCCCAGCGGAGCGCACATCGCGTCGTACGGATGGCCCCATCCCCCGCATCCCTCCGCCTTGTGAAGAGCGATGAGGAAGACGTCCTCCCCGAAGCGGCGCCAGAGGATGTTCCCGGTCCGGTCCATGAACTCGCTCGCCCGCCCGTCTCGCATCCGCTCCACCTGGAGAAAGCGCGTGAAGGCGTGATGCATGCCGCAATAGACGAGGATGCGATGCTCGTCGTCGGTCGCGTAATCGCGAACCCGACTCGCCATGAACTCGTCGTACCGAATTCCCCGCTTTCGGAAGTCCTCGGGGGGGCCGAGCGCGATGACCTTCATCTTCGGACCCTCGCCGGTGCGATTCGCCTTCCATGCCTCGCGGAGGATCTCGCGATACTGGACGTACGGCCAGTCGCCGGCGCGCATGATCCGGTTCGCCAGATCCTCATCCCACTCCGGCGCTGCGAGGAGCGCGTCGATCTCGCCCTGGCTCGACGCGCGGAAGAACTCCATGGCGAGCGCCACGTTCCGCCGGCGCAGCTCGGGGACGACGTCCCGGATCAGTTCCGCGTCGCGCCGCTGCCAGTGATTCTCGCCGGCGATGACGATGCGGTGGCCGTCCACCTTCGAGAGGAGATAGTCGAGGGGCGGCCTTCCATGCTGCCGCAGATGATCCTCGAGCGAGCCGCCGAAGAGAGGCATTGCCAACGCGACGGCGAGAGCGAAGAACGTTGTCCGCATGATCGTCTCCAGGCGCGGATCCGAAAGGTTGATTCCGGCCATTATCCAGTAGACGCCGGAGGGACGGCGCACGTTCGGGGGAAAGTCTGATCAGGCGGACCTGGGCCCGACCTTTCCGCGCGCCGCGCCATGGATCAGACTTTTCCGCTCACCTGGTACGCTACCCAGAAGCAGGCGATCCCGAGGCTGACGACTCCGAGGAGGAGCAGCGCGAGGACGGGTGCGAGGTGGCGATCGAGCTCGGGGACTTGCTCGCGAGGATAGGTGCGGAGGAACACCACGTACGCCACGAAGGCCATGGATACCCCGGCGACGACGTCAGCGACGTAGTGCTGCTTCGTGTACAAGGTGGAGACTCCGACGAGCGCCGCGGAGAGTATTGCGGCGATCCCGACCTCGCGGTGGACGCGCCAGCAGGTCAGCGCCGACACGAACGAGTGCGCGACGTGGAGGGAAGGAAAGCAGTTGTACGGCGGGTCGGCCGAGTAGAGCACCTGCAGGCCCCAGGCGCCGAATCCCTCTCCGCTCACCTCGTCGGTCCGCGGGGCCGCGGTCGGATACACCAGAAAGCAGACGTACGCGGTGGTCCACACCATGAGATACGCCAGCACGGTGCGGTTGATGTGCTCCGACTGGCGCACGACGAACACCGGCAGCATGATGAGAAAGAGGTAGAGCGCTCCATAGACCAGCGCCCACGCGGGCTGCAGGGGGATGACACGGTCCAGCGCCAGCTCGGGAACATGCACCGTCCGGCCACGCGCGATGTCCGCAATGAATATGTAGAAGGGGACCAGCGACACGAGCACGACCATGGGCATGCTGACCGGGTAGGGGCGGGTCAGCGACTCCGCGATCATGCTCCATCGGAACGGGATCGCATCGGGCGCTCGCATCGAAGGGTCGTTTCGCACGGAAATGATGCTCTCACGATATGGGTCTCATCGGCGATCGGCTCGCCGGTTCTCCAGCTCTTCGACGATCCGAGTCACGAGACGGTTGAACTCCTCCGGTCGCTCGAGCATGGGGTAATGCCCCATGTGCGGCATGACCACCGCCTCGAAGTCCGGTTTGATCTTCCGGATCGTCTGAGTGTCTGTCGGAAAGAGGTCTCCGTTGATCGCGCGCAGCGGAGCGGTGAGCTTACGGGCCGCGAGGTTCGGGTCGTAGCCGCCAATCGCCTCCAGAGTCGAGATCGTAACCTCACGCGGCGTCCGAGCCATGCGTCGCTCGGCCTCGGCCATGAGCGACGGGTCGGCGTCGGCGTGGAAGAGCATCTTCACCATCGCCTTCATGGCTCCGGGATAATCGGCGCGGAAGGCCTCGAGACGCTGGCGCGTCCAGTCGGCGGCCTCCCGAGCGTACTCCGCCGTCTCGGGGTGGCCGAGGTCCTGGAAGGTGTCGATGCCCACGACGCCGAGGATCCGGTCCGGCACCATGACGGCGGCCTCGATCGCCACAGGGCCTCCGAGGGAGTTCCCGAAGAGAACGGCGCGCTTCACGTTCTCCTTCTCGACGACGGCGCGAACGTCGGCTCCGAACTGAGGAATGCCCCAGGTCTTGCGGTCGGTCCCCGATTCGCCGTGGCCCGCCAGATCCACGGCGATGACACGGTAGCGGCCTGCGAGGGCTTCCATCTGCGCGTCGAAGAAGCTTCGGTTCGCCATACCGCCATGGATGAAGACGAGCGCGGTCTCGCCACTCCCCGCGGCCGAATAGACGAGTCTCACCCCGTCGGCTGCTACACAGGTTTTGCGTTCCACTGCGGCGCTCCTTTCGATTCTCGTCGGGCGCCACCGTTCCTCAGGGCTCGTCACTGTAAATAACTGCGAACACGAAGGTGACGCCGACGAGGGGCGTCGGCGGGGTCTCGCATCACGTTGACCTGAAAATACTTAGAGCGCGGTCGAAAATCGAAGATGTGACCCCAATCTCAGAAAATCGAAGATGTGACCCCAATCTCATGCCAATCTCATGATCCCAATCTCATGATCGTCTCCAGGCGCGGATCCGAAAGGTTGATTCCGGCCATGATCCAGTAGACGCCGGAGGGGCGGCGTAGGTTCGGGGGAAGATTCGGTCAGGTCTGGAGAAGCTCGGCGAAGCATCGCTAGGTCGGAAAACGCGGGATCAGTCGAATGTCACCGGGACGGATCCGAGGATGTACGTGAACATGACCCACGACCCGCAGGCGCCTCGCATCGGACGCCGCGCGGATCACGGCATCCTCCCGTTCCTCGGACCGGCGCCAGGGGTTGACGCGAGGATTCCCCTCGTCCCTGGCACGGAGTGTTTCGGACCTCGATCCTGAACCTCACCGGCCGCGGGTCGGAAGAGCATGGGCCCCCGGCAATCCGCCGGGGGCCCATGCGGTACGCGTCACGGACAGCGAAGATCGGTCAGGGGCCGAGAAGGACCGTCAGGCTGACGTGGTAGTTCACGTTGGTGAAGAGCCGGGCATACCCGTTCTGCGTCCGACTCGACGCCGTGAGGATGAACGAGTAGGCGCAGGTGGTGTCGGCGCGCCACGGCGGCGCGGGGACCGTGATCCCGCTCACCCCGTCCCACTGATGCGGGCCGTCCTCGTCGACGTGCGCCGCATACGAGTCGCCGTGGATCGTCCCGGTGCTCTGATTGTTCCCGTAGATGCCGTACAGGCTGTACGCGCTGAGCGCTCCGTAGGTGTCGGTCACGGAGACGTTGAACTCGAAGCCGTCCGGCGCGGGACCCTGCGTGACGATGCTGCAGGCGCTGATCGGGCTGCCGGCGTACTCGACGCCGTTGATCGTGACGGTCGGCGGCGCATTCACGATGAAGAGAGTCAGGCTGTTGCCGGCGGGACTCGGAAGCACGCCTCCGCCATTGTTGAGCAGCTCGAGCTTCAGCTCGTACTCGCCGTTGGGGAACGTCGACGTGTTCCAGCCGATGAGCAGGTCTTTCAGATACCAGATCTCGCCGGGGAGGGGAATGCGATAGGCCTCGTCATCATCGGGTCCGACGGCCATCTGTACCCAGGTCGTCCCGTTCCATTTGAAGTTCGTCCAGGTCTGCAGAAGGCGCGTCCACGGCCCTGCGCCCTGCCGATAGAGGACGCGGTATTTCTTCACACCGGGTGTCGACGCCAGCGTGGTCCAATGACCGAACACGCTCAGGCTTCCGCCGAACGGCGCGTCGGTCGCCGCGTAGTATCCGGCGATGTTGATGTCCGCGTAGCCGTCCGCGTCGATGTAGCTCGACGGAACGAGGCCCACTCCGGCGAACACGGGGCCCGCGGAACCGGCCGGATACACCGGCGACATCGCGAGATCGAGCGCGAAGAGGTTCGCCATCGTCGACGAGTAGGTGCTCGGATCCGGCTCGGACGAGTGGAACGCCGGGAGCTCGGAATGAGTCGTCACGTTGAACCGCACGCGCGGCGGCGTTCCGCCGGAGAGGGACCACGTCGCGGGATCGACGCCGATCTCCGAGAAAGAGAAACGGAACTCCCAGAACCGATGAGGCGTCGCCGAATTGAAGGTCGAACCAAATGCCAGCACACCGGAAGTCGGCGCGGTCACGTCCTGGCAGAACGTGAACGAGGTCGGGCTGAGGTAGTAGGACTTGATGAACGGGCGCCCGTCCTGGCAGCTCGAGTACGAGAGATCGACATTCGGAGTGACCGCGTGGTTCAGGTCGACGTCGAACGGCATCGCGAACCAGTCTCCGCTGACGCCGACGCCCGGCGGCTGCGCGCTCGTATCGTCGACGACGTCCAGCAGGACGTACAGAAACGATCCATCGTTCATCGTCCGCATCGTTGCGTGAGCCAGCGAGGTCGCGGTGCCTGCCGTCCATTCGCCGGGGCTTACGACGCCATCGATCGACGGAGCCGCCGGTGCCCAGCTCGCGCTGATCGGAACGTCGGCGCGGACCGCACCCGGAACGAGCGCGAGGACGGCCGTCGCGACCAGCGTCGGCAGCCAGCTCCGGATTCCCGCAGCCAGGATCAGGGGGATGTAGCGAAAGTGATTCAACATGAAATCTTTCCTCCGTTAAGTGCGGGTCCATTCCCGCCGGAAACTCGTCGTAACGACGGTTCGCGCGCCGCTCGCTCCCTGCTTAGCGGCGGATTGGCGAGCCCGAGCGCGCGGCGGATCCCGCGCGCGCCGATTCGGAGCGGCCGGCGTTCGGTGCGGAACAGCTGGACCGACCTCTGACATGAAGACAGAGCTCCCCCGAGTACGCCGCCTTGAGGAACGGTCTCGGGTTTGACGCTGCGATGACGGGGATCGATCTCATGTTTAGGCTTCTAGCCGAACCGTGACAAGCCTCGGAAATGGTGAGTTACCAAAGCCCCTACGACGTTTGGATTACTCCGACGTCCTGCGCGCGGGGCATGCGGCCGCCCGGACTCACGACTCGCGCGGAACGGGATTCCGGGCGCCCTCAGGGTGCGCCTGCTGCTTCTCCGACGCAGAGCGCCTCTTCCGGAGCGACGAGTTTTGCCGACGACGGGCGTCGATTCCTTCGAACGCGGGCCGACGGTCCGCTTGCGAAGACCGTTCAAGCTGTTTCGAGGGAGCGGCCGATTGAACTTCTGACGAGGAGAAAACGGCGATGCCGAAGATCACGCCTTTCCTGTGGTTCGATTACGCATCACGAGGCGGCCGGAGCGGGCGGTGTGGCGACGGACTCCAGAAAGCCCCGGAGCGCGTCGGTCACGGCGTTCGGATCCTCGAGCGTCGACATGTGGCCCACGCCCGGCAGCACGACGAGCCGTGACCCCCGGATTGCCTCGTGCAGGCGGCGGGAATGCGACGGCGGGGTCGTTCGATCCCCATCGCCGACGACGATGAGCGTGGGGAGGGCGATCGCCTCCAGCCGATCGCGGACGCTTTCGCGGCCGATCACGCCGCGGACCGCGCGCGTGACCCCGATCCGGTCGTTCGCGAGGATTCGGTCGCGCCAGCGGGTCCTCGACGCGGGGTCGCCGAGGACTTTCTCTCCGAACAGGATCGGCATCACGCGGTCGATGACGGGCCGGAAGCCGAGCCAGCGGGCGACGAAGGCGAGAACGCCGTAACGGAGCCGGTCGAGCGGGCGTTCGGCGTCGGCGGAGGAATCGAGGAGCGTCAGCGAGCGAAGGAGAGCGGGCCGCCGGGCCGCGAGACGGAGGCCGACGAATCCTCCCATCGAGAGGCCCACGAAGTGACAGGGGGAGGCGCCGAGCGCCTCGATGAGAGCGGCGGCGTCGCCGCTGAGCGTGTCCATGTCGTATCCGGACCTGGTGATCTCGCTCTTGCCCTGGCCGCGGAAGTCGAATGCGATGCAGCGGTAGCGGCTCTCGAGTGCCGCGATCTGGTCGTCGAAGATGCTTCCGTCGAACAGAAGGCCGTGCGCGAAGAGGACCGCTTCGGCGCCGCCGCCGCGCTCCTCGTAATGGATGTTCGCCCCGTTGACCCGCATCTTCGGCATGGAGGCCCCTCTTTGGACGGCTATGGGTAAAGGTGGTGCCCGAATCGGAAAAAGCAAGGGTGCGGGCGCTGGCCGGGGCAAGTCGCGACGCGGCTCCGGTCAGAAGCATCGACGCGGCTTTTTCGCGCTGCGGACCGAGGGGGCTGCCGATGGGTCACCCGTGGATGGCGGTGCCCCAGTAGTTGAAGTTCGCGGGCCGCCACCCGGGAAGGTACATCGTGTTCATGTCGGTGATCGTGAATCCACTCTGCTGGAGGAGCATCGGGATCTCTCGGTTGAGGTGGCATCCGCCTCCCAGCCGCGTCCAGATCGGATCGAGCGCGTCCTGCCATCGCCGAACGACCCGGTCGGGGGCGGCCCCATGCTCGCAGAAGACGAGCGTGCCCCCCGGCTTCAGCACTCGTGCCATTTCTCGCAGAGCTGGCGTCGCGTCCGGGATGGTACACAGCGTATACGTGACGAGAACCGTGTCGATGCTATCGTCGTCGAGCGGGATGTCGTCGCCCGGACTTTCGATGAACTCGACCTGGAACCGGACGGACAGCGCCGTCTGTTTCGCCATCGCCGTCATTTCCGGCGAGGGATCCAGGCCCCACACCTTGATCACCTTGCTCGGGTCGTAGTAGGGCAGGTTCAGACCCGAGCCGATCCCGATTTCCAATACGCGCCCGAGCGCGAGCGGGACCACCTTCTCCCGCTGCCGCATGTTTGGTTTGAGGCCGCAGGTAAAGTGGACGACCTTGGGGAGGACGTACCGGCTGTAGAGGCCCATCGCTTGCTCGCTCCCGGACATCGTATCCGACCCTTCGCAAGTCGGCGCCCCGGGATCGTCAATCGCGACAGGGGAAGGCAGGGTCCCATCTTCGGATTTCGATTTTTGTGTCGTCCGTCTGATCCGCCGAGTAGCAAATAACTGCATCTCGTAGGCGCGTGACCGCGAGGGTGACGGCATCGGCCACGGCGAACTCGTTCAAGGGCGATTACTTACAGGCGCACCGAAAATCGAAGATGTGACCCCCATTTTCCACCCGAAAATCGAAGATGTGACCCCCATTTTCCTTCCCCATTTTCCTTCCCCATTTTCCCTCATTTTCCCTTCCCAATCTTCCCACGGCTCGCCAGCTGTTCTTCAAGATCACCTATCTCTTCCAGATGTGACGTGGAGGGTCGGTCACTTGCGCAGGATCGGAGATCGAAGATGAGGCCCAATTCTCCGCAAGTCTCCTCGGTTCCGTATCCGTCGTTCCTCAGATGACACCGACCTCACTCGACGGCGTATCGTTTCGGGAACGATGGACTCCTACTACGAGAGGCTCTCGGCCGAGCGTCTCGAGCGTTGTTACGAGATCGCCCCTCCAGGGGTGAAGGCGTACCTCGACCTCGAAGGCGAGTACGTCTGCGCGTCGATGGCATCCGGTGCCCGGGTGCTGGAGCTCGGTTGCGGCTACGGCCGCGTCCTCGCCGCGCTCGCGCGGAAGAGCGGCTGGCTCGCCGGCGTCGATCTCTCCCTGTCGAGCCTCGCGCTCGCACGCCGTCGGGTTCCCGGCGCAGCCCTCGCGCAGATGAACGTGGCCGCGCTCTCCTTTCGCCCCGCCAGCTTCGATTTGGTGTGCTGTCCGCAGAACGGGATCTCCGCGTTTCATGTCGACCAGCGGGCTCTCCTCGCCTCCGCGCTGCGCCTCGTCACTCCCGGGGGGCAGGCTCAGTTCTTCAGTTACGCCGACGCCTTCTGGCCCCATCGCCTGGCGTGGTTTCGCATCCAGGCGGCCGAAGGGCTCATCGGTGAGATCGACGAAGCTGCCACGGCTGACGGCACGATCGTCTGTAAGGATGGTTTCACCGCGACGACCGTCAGCCCGGATCGTTTCCGGGAGCTCACGCAGGGTCTCGGCACCAGCGTCTCGGTTTCGGTGCTCGGGGAGGCCAGCGTTGTCTGCACGATCACCGCGTAGCCTGTCACCTTTCGCCGAGCCGCTCGACGAAGCGATAGGACGCGTGCGAGTCGTAGTCGATGCCGTGTGCCCGAGGGTCTCTTCGCTCAGGGCCAGAGCCCGCGCGCGATCGCTGCGTGCGCCACGCGCCGGATCGCGAGCAGCATCGCCGCCACGCGGAAGTCGATCGCTTCGGCCGGGTGCCGCCGAGCCAGTTCGTCGTGGCTCTTGAGCACCGAGTCCGTGGCGTCCGCCATGATCACCCGGAGGCGGCGGTTCACTTCGTCTTCCGTCCAGCGGTCGTTCTCGCCGTTCTGGACCCACTCGAAATAGCTTACGGTCACCCCGCCGGCGTTCGCGAGAATGTCGGGAAGAACCACGATTCTCCGCTCGGCGAGGATCCTGTCCGCGTGAGGCGTCGTCGGACCGTTTGCCGCCTCGACGACGACTTTCGCGCTGACCGCTCCCGCGTTGTCCGCCCGGATCTGATTCTCGAACGCCGCCGGGATGAGAACGTCGCAGGGAGTGGCGAGCAGCTCCTCGTTGGTGATCGTCTGCGTGCCGGAGAACCCGACCACCGAGCCCGTCTCCTGTTTGTGCCGGAGCACCGCCGCGGGATCGAGCCCGCGCGCGTCGCGGATGCCTCCTTTCGTGTCGCTCACCGCGATGATCCGCGCGCCGGCTTCGGCGAAGAGCGCCGCGGCGATCGAGCCCGCGTTTCCGTAGCCCTGAATGGCGACCGTCGCTCCCTCGAGCGTCCGCAGTCCGGGGACGACGCCGAGCTCGACGGCGCGTTCGGTGACGAAAAGCGCGCCGCGTGCGGTCGCCTCGTTTCGGCCGTACGAGCCGCCGAGCTCCAGCGGCTTGCCGGTCACCACGCCGCGGTTGTTTCGCCCGGGATGCGTCATGTCGTACGTGTCGTAGATCCAGCCCATGATCTGCGGCGTCGTGTTGACGTCCGGAGCGGGAATGTCGGTGTGCGGTCCGATCGTGTCTCCGAGGGCGATCACGAATCGCCGTGTCATCCGCTCCAGCTCCCCGTGGCTCATCGTTTTTGGATCGCACATCACCCCGGCTTTGGCGCCGCCGAACGGGATATCGACCACAGCGCACTTCCACGTCATCCACGCGGCGAGCGCCCGCACTTCCGCCTCGGTGACCGCGATGTGATAGCGGAGGCCTCCTTTCGAAGGGCCGCGCAGGCGCGAGTGAATCACGCGCCACCCCTGGATCGTCCGGAACGAGCCGTCGTCCATCGACAGCGGAATCGAGATCGTGTGGACGTGCTCTGGCTCCTGGAACGTCGAGACGAGGGCCAACGGCAGCTCAGTGAGGAAACGCGCTGCATGATGGAACTGCTGGAGGGCGATGTGGTTGGGATCGAGATCTTCCGTGACCCCGGATGGGGCAAACGTCGGGGCCTCGACGGTCGTGGGAGCCATGCGGACCTCCTTCGAGTCAGCGCCGGACTCGCGGTCGGGTCCGGTCGTGTCGTGGACACTCGGGCGATGGCGCGGCAATCCGCGTAGCCTTCCCGAAACGTCTAGTCCGCACACGTGGCGCGCAAGGCCCGAAATCACGGAAGCCTGTGCCGTGCGAACTTCGGGCGGAGACGCGCCCCGAGCGGAAGGGGAGGCGAGGGTCAGGGAGCGGGGGTCAGGTCAGGGGAGCGGCAGCGAGCGGGGGGCCACCTCTTCGGATTTCGTTTTCTCACGTGCCCCCCTCCGCGATTGACAGCAAATAACTCGGCACCGAGAGGATCATTCGGGGGAAGGCGGGGTCGGGGAGCGGGGGTCACATCTTCGAATGAAACAAGCGGGTAGGGAAAACGCGCGTCATGCCACTCCTATCGATGAAGTCGCAAGGTTGCGCACCCAACAGAGATGGGATGTGAAACCAGTTCTTCCGCCCGAACCTCCGGGCGGACGGCCGACTGCCATATCATCACTTTTGCGGAGTTGAATGGAGCGACGTATGGCGTCCACGCGCCAAAAGGAACCGAAGCGCGCCGGGAGGGTTCGATTCCGCCCCCGTGTGCTCCTTCTCGACGACGATCCCGCGATTGCCGAGTTCGTGCGGTCGTCTCTCCCCGCGGGCGAATACGAGCTCGTCTGCGCGGCGAGCGTGAAGGAAGGCCTGGCCTCCCTGGCTGGAACGCGCCCGGACATCGCGATCGTGTCCCTCTCGCTCCCGGACGGGAGCGGATGGGATTTTCTCGCGCCGCTGCGCGGCGATCCCGAACTGGCGCGGCTGCCGATCGTCGTGTTCACCGCTTCGCGAGAGGCCCTGGACCGCGAGAAGTCCTTGCGCATGGGGGCCGACCGCTTCCTCGTGAAGCCGGTCGAGAGGCGCGTGCTGCGGCGGGTCGTCAACGACCTTCTGGTGATGCGCGACGACGTCTGGTGGGCGTTGTCGATGCCGGCGCCGGAAGTGAAGCGCATGCGCGCGCTTCTATTCGACGCCACGACCGACCTGCCGACGCTCGCTCTCGTCGTGGAAGAGCTGCGGACCGTTCTCGAACGCGGCGAAGTGTTGCACGTGTACTGCCTGGAGCTCGAGCCGCTATTCCACGTAGGTGAGCGGCACTCCTGGGCTTCGTTCGACACGTTGCGGCGCGAATTCGTGCGCGGATTGCACCTCGTGGTTGCTCCTCTGGCCGGTCCCGACGTGCTGATCGCGACGAGCCACGCCGGAGCGAACGATTTTTACCTGTTTTCGTCGCACCCCACGGCATCCGGCTCGGATGCCCGTGTCGCCCGCGAGCTCGGAACCGCCGGGCGGAAGCTGCTCGACAGCCTCGACTCCGCCGGCACGATGGCGCAGGACGTGGCGATTTTCGCCGGCGGCACGGTCACCCCGCCGGATCCGCTTCACGCGCCGCGCCTCATCTACTACGCCGTGCGCGAGGCCAAGAATCTCGCCGAGCGGCGCGAAGCGCGCTATTTCCACACGCTGCGCGAGCGGCTGATGCACGCGATCCGCGAGCGCTCGCTGACGACGCTCTTCCAGCCCATTTTCGATCTCGGCTCGGGTCGAATTCACGGGTTCGAGGCGCTCTCGCGAGGCCCGGCGGGAACGGAGATCGAAAGTCCCGAGGTGTTGTTCGAGGTAGCGCGCGACCTGAAGCTGGTATGGGAGCTCGAAACGCTCTGCATTGCGAACGTCCTTCCGGATCTCCAGGAGATCTGCGGCCGGGGCCTGCTGTTTTTCAACCTCGAAACGCAATTCATTCAACAGCTCCATTCACGCGGCACCGCCGTCCTCGAGCCTCTCCTCTCCTGTCAGGGTGAAGTCGTGATCGAAGTCACCGAGAGGAGCGCCATTCGCGATTACGCGGGCTTCCGCCGAACGTTGCGCGACCTGAAGGCGATGGGGTTCAAGATCGCGATCGACGATTGCGGCTCGGGCTACGCGACTCTCGAGGCCGTCGCCGAGCTGCACCCCGATTACCTGAAGGTCGGGCACAGCTTGTTCGAAGGGGTGGAGAACGACCCGGTGCGCCGCAGCATCGTGGAGCTCGTGGCGCGAACGGCCGAGATCATTCACGCCACCACGATCGCCGAGGCCATCGAATCCGAATCGCAACTGCTCGTGTGCCGCGAGATCGGCATTCCGAAGGGGCAGGGCTTCTTTCTGACACGACCTGCCCCCTGGGCGGAGATCAAGACGCTGGCGTCGGCAGGGGAGCAGGGGGCCCCTTTCGTCGCCGACAGCTGACGTTCGGCCGAGCGAGGACGGCGAACACCAACTTCCGCGCACGCGCCACGCTTTCGCGCAGTGTCGAGCGGCTCGCCCGGGCGATCGGGGTCAGGCGATCCGGAGGCGCCGGGACATCCGCCAGTAGAAGTACCAGAGCACGCCGGCGATCGTGAGAACGACCGCCCGCTCGGGCCAGTTGTCGATCAGCAGTCCATTGAAGCCGGAGCGGTTGAACGTGACGCTGAGCGGCAGCGTCGTCACATAGATCGCCGTGCCGAGCAGGATCATGCGCCCGCGCAAGAGCCGCCGCGTTCGATCGAGGGCCCGCTTCCCGAGCGTCGGCGGCACGACGGGGGCGGCCGGCAAGTCGATGCGCGCCGCCTGCTCCGCCTGCCGCGCCAGGTCCGGATCGCCGCGCAGCCACTCCTCGACCAGCGCGCGCGTGTCGCCGCTCGCGTCGCCTGCCAGGTAGACGGTCAGAAGATCCTTGACGACATCTCGCGTGACTTTCATCGGCGTGTCTCCTTCGTGCCCGCGGCGTGGAGAGTCTCGGCGAGCCTCAGCCGTGCGCGGTGGACTTTCACCTTCGCCGCGGAGGTCGAGAGACCCAGCGCCCGGGCAATTTCCTGATAAGGCAATCCGTCTTCAGCGCGCATGAGCAGGGCGGCGCGGTCGATCTCGGGCAGGATGGCGAGCGCCGCGAGCACCGCGCGAAGGGTGCTTTGATCGCGCGCCTGGTCTTCCGGCCCGGGTCGATCGGCGCGGATGCGGTCGTCGAGGGGTGCACGGCGCTGATCGTGGTGGAGGTTCTGCAGGAAGAGGTTCCGCACGATCGCGAAGAGGTACCCGCGAACCGTCGTCAGGTCCACGCGCGCTCTCGCGGTCCAGACGCGCACGAATGCTTCGGAGGTCAGATCGTCGGCCAGCGCCGGATCGCCGCACAGGAAGAGGGCGAAGCGGTGGACGTCGGTCGCGTGCTCCCGATACAGCGCGGCAAAATCGACGAGTGGAGCCTCCACGTCTTTGCTCATGCGACTCATTCGGGTTTCGCCCACGCTGAATCTATCGCGCCGGGAACGAGAAGTTACACGGCGGGACGGTAGCGCAGCTTCGTCGCCGCGGAGGGAGGGCGTTTGGGGCCACGACGGTTCGACGGTTGGGGCCAGGCCCAGAAAAACAACCCTTCTACCGCACGCGGGAATGGGCATGACCACCGTCGCGAGTTCGCTGGGCGAAATGTTGGTTTCGAGGACCTGGCCCAAACTTTTCAGCCTTCTGCAACTTTTCCAGCGTTTCGCTGCGGCTTCTACGACTTTTGGGTGATGTCACCCAATCTTCCGGTTCTGACCCACATTCTTTCGGTTCAGAATGCGCCGATGGACGCGGTGCAAACCCGGTTGAGGAGGATACCCATGAGGATCAGGGCCGGCCGGGGTCTCGGGATCTCATTCATGGTTCTCTGCTGCGCGAGCCTCGCGGTGGCCGCGTCGCAACCGGAGCGGGAGGCGGCGAAGCGGAAGCTGAAGTCCACCTACGGCGACGTCACGCCGGAGACGATGCTGAACACGCTCAATCCGCCCGTTCCGGAGGATCTCCGTCTCTTCCTCGCCGCCGGCATTCCGGCCGACGGGGTGCTGGATCTCGAGGTCGCGGACCAGACCGTGTCGGTGTCGCCGCTTCAATACGTGCTCATGTCCGCGTGCGAATCGGAGCCGGTCCGCGAGGTCGTCGCGATTCTTCTGGAGGCGGGCGCCGATCCGAACCGCCGCGACCGGCGCGACGGAGGGACGCCCCTCATGCGCGCTACGTCCTGCGAGGGCGTGGTCGCGCTTCTGCTGAAGGCGGGAGCCGATCCGAACCTGCGGACCGAGCGGGGAGACACCGCTCTGCAGAGGGCGATCCTGTTCGGGACCCCGGGGAGCATGCGGTTGCTGATCGGCGCCGGAGCGGACGTGAAGGCAGATCAGAAACGACTCCTCGACCTGGCCACCCGTTCGGACGAGAAGCTCAAGATCATCCGGGAAGCGCTCGCACCCGCGACCCGCGCCGCATCGGCGAAGAGCGGGGCCTCGCGCACTCTGCGAGACGCGCTCCGCCGGCGCGACGTCGCCGGGCTGCGCGCCGGTCTCGAAAGCGGCGCGTGGAGGCTGGAGGCGGTCCAGGGGAGGCCCGCTCTGTTGACCGTCGCTCACGGATGCCGAAATGACGAGGAGCCGGCGCCGCTGGTCGCGGTGCTCGCGCTGCTGCTCGAAAAGGGGGAAGACGTCAACGGCGTCGCCTTCCAGGAGACGGCGCTCCACCCGGCGGCCAGGCAATGCCCGGTCGAGGCCGTCCGGTCGCTTCTGGCCGCCGGCGCGAACCCGAACGTCATCGACGCCGGGAACCAGACGCCGCTCCTCCACGCGGTCATGGCCGGCCGAGTCGATGTGGTCGAGGCGCTGCTCGCGGGAGGCGCTAAAGCCGACGCGACGACTCGCCTCGTCGCGAAGGGGAAGCCGGAGATCGAGAAGCTCCTCAAGAAGAAGTAGCCGGATCGCCGGTCGGGAGGCGATTCCATCGCGTTAGGGAGCATTTCAACGCGTTGAGCCGGACGAATGCCCGGGCGGAGGTGACACATGTCCTGGAGGATTCTCGCAGTCGTGGGTTTGCTCGCCATCAGCCCCGCGGCTGACGCACAGAAGAAGTCGGTCGGCACGATCACCTATGGGAAGGAGACGTTCGAGATCGTTCACGCCGCAGCGTACGAGAACCGGATGATGGGCGCGGTCGATCTGGAGTTCTTCAATAAGAAACTTCCTCCCGGCGAGACCTTCTTCTCTCTCGATTCCGAGGTGAGTGCGGCACTTCGCGGTATGCGCCTGAGGATCAGTGAGGACCCCGCGTACAAGAACGGCGCGTGGATGCACCCGAGCATCGAAGGGCAGGATCAGTTCTACTATTTCGACGAGGACGACCCCATCGTCCTGACTTACGAGAGTCGCAAGGACCGAATCCGTGGCGCGATCGTGGGTGCGGATAAGGTCGGTGGCACCTCGATCAAGGTGAAGCTGACGTTCGACCTTCCGATCGCGGAGGACAAGGAATAGGAGTGGTCAACCTGGTGTCACGTCGGAAAAGCCGGGACCAGGTCCAGAAAGACAACTCTTCTACCGCTCGTGGGAATGGCCGTTGACGCGGTCGCGAGTTTCGCGGGACGAAACGTTAGAACGTTGGGGCCAGGTCTGGGTTGGGACAACTGTTAGACCCAACTTTTCAACTTGTCCGGACCCAACTTTTTTTCGCGGGGTCGGAGCCGACCTCGGACGGGCGCGCGCTCCGATCCAGCCGGCGAAGGACCCATGCTCGCGAAGCCGGTGACCTTCCGCTCGCTCGTTCACGCTACCGCCGCGCGCGAGAGAGATCCCACGGCGGCAGGACGAATCCGCCGCGCTTCGGGACTGGTTCACCTTCCGTCAGATCGCGCGAGATCTGACGGCATATTGACACCCGCTCCCGAAGCGCGGTAGTGTCCGCCACCAAACTCACAGTCGATCTCGTTCGCGCGAGACGGATCCGCGGAGGCACCGAATGGCCGCGGCTCCGGCAGCCGGCAGGAAGAGCCGCGCGCGACCGATGCCCCTAGAAAGCGTCGAAGAGTCTCCGGGAGAGGGTCGGACCTTCCATCGGCGGCTCTGCGCTCGATCTGCGGCCGCGAAGGCGGCGCAATGGAGAGAGAAATGAGACATCCCCGGCATTCAACGTGGGCGAGGGCGGTCACGGAGACGCTCGGCCGCGCCGTCACCCTCACCGCCCTTCTCGCCTCGATCGCCCTGGCGGCGGAGGCGTCCGATCTCCGCATCACCGTCGAGTACATCCCCGACGCCGAGTTCGACTTCGGCCGGGGATTCGACGCGACGGCCTCGGAAGTCCGCGCTTCTTGCGTCGAGTATGCGAAGTTGAACGAAGTTGGAACCACCTCGGCGTCGCAGGTCGACTCGACGCTCGAGACGATCGAGGACAGCTCATCGCTCGACCGGGCGCTCGGCGTCTCGGCGGCGGCGAAGTTCAGCTACGGGATCTTCAGCGGGTCCGCCGCGACGAATTACTCGCAGAACCACTCCGTCAACTCGTTTTCGCAGACGTACGTCGCCAGATCGTCCGTGAAGGGGGCGACGAAGTCCGTCGACTCGCCGCGCCTCAAGGGCGAGTACGCGGAGATGCAGTTCGCCGACTACCCGAGGTTCCGGAGCGTGTGCGGCGACTATTACGTCGACGGGTTCACCACCGGCGGCGAGTATCTCGGAATCGTGACGATCTCGACGCAATCGCGGGAGGACAAGCAGAGCGTCGACGTCGGGATGACGGCCGCCTTCAACGCCGTCACGACGTCGGGCGAGGTGAGCGCCGACGTCCGAAACTCGGTGTCGAGCCTCGCGTCGCACCACAGAATGAAGGTCGCCGAGATCCGGAGGGGAGGGGCGGGGGAGCCGATCGCGATCAGCGCGACCACGATGCTCGAGAACTTCCGCAATTTCTCCAAGTCCGTCGAAGGGCAGTCCGCTTTCTATCACGTGATTCTGCGGAAATACACCGACCTGCCGAATTATCCGAAATCGTTCCAGTCGACGGATCCCATCTTCGAATCCGCGATCCAGACCATCGAGAATCTCGCGAATCTCAGCCATGACTGGACCTCGGTGCTCAACGACATCAATGAGCTGAAGAACCATCGGGAGGAATACGTCGGCGCGAGCGATCTGCCGCTCGAGACCTGGGAGGGAGAGGTCAGGAACACGCTCGGCACGCTCCGCCAGGCGTTCCTGGGCTGCGCGGCCGACTATCGGAACTGCGCGGTTCCGCAGCTCGACCACCCGCTCCGGTACTACACGGACAACTACCCCCGGTCGACCTGGGTGCGCATCCCGAAAGACAGCGACCTCGCGGCGCAGGACATCGCCGTCGGATCGAAGGATTTCGGGTGGGCGCTTTTTTCGACGACGAACGCGAGCCCGGGCAACCCGACGGGTGGCTTCGCGCCCAAGCGGCTGGGATCCGGCAACAGCTGGACGGGCGAGACCGGCGGTCTCGTCACGCTGGCGATCGGCGGCGACGGAACCGTCTGGGGCGTGAACGATCAGGGCGTCCCGTTCCGCTGGGGCGGCTCCGCCTGGGCGGGCCTCGAAGGAAGGCTCCAGAGAGTCGCCGTCGGGAGCGCGAACCGGGTCTGGGGCGTCAACGCCGCGGGCGAAGTCTATGAGTGGAGCGGTTCCGGGTGGACGAAGATCGACGTGGGTGTGCTGGTCGCGCAGGTGGCGATCGGCGCCGACGGTACTCTCGCGATCCGCTCGCGCGACGACGACGTGGTGATCGGCCCGAGCCTCGACCAGATGAAGCTCCTCGTCAACGACCGCAAGGTCGTCGACGTCTCCGTCGGCAGCCGCGACCACGTCTATTTCATCGACGACGACGGCGATCTGTACCGGTGGGGCGGCGACACGAACAAGCTGATCGGACCGATGGGGAAGTTCACGCGCGTCTCGGCCGCGAGCGACGGAACCGTCTGGGCGATGAACGGCCAGGGGGAGATCTTCAAGCTCGGCTCTCTGTAGGGCCACGTTGAAAGGAAAGCGATTGCGAGTCTGGATTGGCGCGATTCTCATCGTCCTTCTGAGCGGCGTCGCCGTGGCCCAGGAACCGGCGGCTCCGCGGTTCCGGATCGAGCTCCGCGACGAGTCGCTCGCACGCGCGCTCGAGGAGGCGCTCGAGCGCGAGGAGCTCGCGCTCGAGATCGTCGGCGACGCCTCGGGGCCGGTGACGCTCACGCTCGAGCGGGAGACGCTCGACGCCCTCGTGCGCGACGCCGCGGTGCGCGCAGGATTCCTCGTCGCGCGGCGGGGATCGGGCTACGTTCTCTACGGCGCCGGCGCCGAGTCGCATCCGCTCGCGCGCGACGTGATCTACACGCACAAGCTCCGCGCGATCCCCGCCGCCCTCGCCGTCGAGGAGCTCGGCCGCCTCGGTATCGCCGACGTCCGCCTCAGCCCCGTGCGGTCGCTCAACGCCATTCTCGTCCGCGGCAATCTCGAGGCCGTCCGCGCGGCGCTTCGCGCCGTCGAGGCGATCGACGACGAAGGGCCGACCGTGTACATCGAGATGCTCGTCGTCGAGTTCTTCCACGGCGACTCGTTTCAGTGGGAGTTCGACATCGTCGACGCCACGTACCGGCGCGTCACCAACGGGATCTACGATCCCGGAGACGGCGGGATCAGCGGCATCTACAACTTCGTCCGGAAAATGCCGGAGCAGTTCCGGCTCAATCTGCGCGCGCTCGTCGCCGACAACAGCGTCAGGATCATCACGAACCCGCACGTCGCCGTCCGGAACGGAGAGCAGGCCGACATCAGGTTCGATCAGGAGCAGCACATCATCCTGACCCCGCCGCCCTCGCAACAGCTGGTCACGACGAGCACGCTCGCGACGATCAACGCCGCGATCCAGCTCCGCATCACGCCGGTCGCGACCGACGACGGCCTGGTGCACCTCGACGTCTTCGGCACCGTCGGGTTCTTCGTTCCTGCTCCGGTCGGACAGTTCGCCATCGACAAGCAGACGATCACGAGCCTCGTCACCCTTCGCGACGGCGAAACCCTGATCCTCGGCGGATTGATCAAGGAGCGGACCCTGGACGACGACCAGGGATTTCCCTACCTGCGGCGCATCCCGCTGATCGGCCTCCTCTTCAAGAAGCGGCTCGCCGCCCGCGACTACACCGAGACCGTCATCTACATCACGCCGCGGGTGAGCGACGGGGAGCGCTTCCGCGAACCGCAGATCGAAGAGGAGATTCGCGAGCGGCTCGAACAGCTCCGCCAGCGCGAGAAGAAGCTCAAGCGGGAGGAAGGGTGACGCGAACGCGATACGGGCCCGCATCGAGCGGGTGCGTCGCCGAGACGTGGACTGCAGCCGAAGCAACAGCCAGGAGGAGGAATCGCCGTGAAATTCGCCGTCGCATTCGCTGCCGCCGTATTCGCCCTGGCGCCGGGCATGGCCGCGGCGCAGGAGACCCAGGCCCCGCCGCCGCGCCATCCGTTCGACATCCCGTTTCCTTCGCCGGACCCCCCCTACACCTGGCCCAACGAGCACGGGCAGTTGGTCGAGTGCACGACCTCACCGTTCCAGCGCATCGACCTGGGCGTCGTGGACCTGGGGGTCGGGGAGCCCATGCACATCTATGCCGGTGACGGCTGCAGCATGCCCAGTTCGGACCTCGTTTCCAGCAAGTACAAAGAGGTCTTCGGCGAGGCGTGCAGGCTGCACGACATCTGCTACTTGGGGCCGGGGAACAGCAAGGGATACTGCGACGACATGTTCAAGTGGCACATGGATCGGGATTGCGATCGCGCGTATGCCGGAAGTCCCACCGATTTCTTCAAGGCTGCCGCTCGCGAGCAATGCCACGTGGCGGCAATGGCCTGGCGCGCGGGGCTCGAAACGCCGCTCTCTTCGGAGTACTTCAAGCGCAGCCAGGGTTGGGGCCAGGGCAACTGCAAGATCACGACGGGACTTCGCCCGGTCCCTAAGTAGGAACCGTTCGCCTAAGATTGAGGCGTCCCGGACAAATGACCGGAAGGACTCTTTCTCCATCGTGCCCGGGCCCGCGGCCGCGGGGTATGCTCGTATTCTCATGAACCGCTGGATCGCTCGTGCCGCGGGCATCGTGCTGCTCGCTTCGACGGGGACGGCGATGGCGGGTGTGGACCGCCTGGTTCTTCGGGACGGAGCCAGCCTGACCGGGAAGCTCCGCGCATGCTCGGCGGAGAAGTGCCGGCTCGATTCCTCCAGCATTCCGGTCGAGACGATCCTCTGGATCGGCCTCGATGCCGAGGAAGGCGCGACGCCGCCGGGTGCTCCGGCGGAGCCGGGCGATACCGTGATTCTCACGGATGGGACCCGGCACGGCGGCGCGCTCGTGGGCATCAGCCTCGGAGCGGTCACGACGGCGCGCGGCGAATGGGATCGGGAGAACGTCGCGTGGATTTTTCTCGCGCCGCGCCCCGGCTCTCCACCCGCGGCCTCGCCGCCGATCGTGAGGCCCGGAGCGGAGGGGGCGCCGGGCAGCGGTCCCGAAGCGGCTCCGAGTCCGCCCCCCGCGACGCCGCGCCCGGGCCCGGCGCCCGCGCCCCGTCCGCGCCGCGCTCCCGATGAGGGCGTCGAGCCCTGTCCCGCCGGGAAGCCGCTCGGCGCGCAGATCGAGCTTCGCACCAGTGGAACCGCCGACGGGACCGCGTTCAGCCGCACCGGGAAAGTGAAGGTCTGGTTCGATCTCGCTCCCGCGGGGCCGTCGCAGTGGCGGTACGAGCTGATCCAGCCCTGGAGCGCCAGCCGCCTGACCTGGAGAACCGAAGCATCGGGATGCGTCGATCTGCCCGACCGGTACAACGAAGTCTGTCGCTGCGCTCCGGCGCGCGCTTCCGGCGTGGTCGACTTTCCGGAAGACTCCGGCTACGGCAGCTTTCATCCGCTCGACCCCCATCTGTCCGTGCATTTGCCCGACTCCATCATGAACAGCGCGGACGTTCCCTTCGAGTGCGTGCGGCGGGACGCGGGAAGCTCAGGACGAATCGGACTCTTTGCCGGCGGCTTCGAGCAGGTTCTTCCGTACGAGAATTCGACGGTGAAAGCGTTCTTCGTCGCGGCGACGGGATGCTTCGACGCCGAGGGGCGGATGTCGCCCGACTGCGCGGCGCGTCCCGAGCTCTATGCGGTCATCCCGTTTGCCGGGAGCGACCGCCGCACCGAGACGTACGGCTCGGATGAGGTCACGACGAAGATGCGGTGGGAGGTCTGCTGCGGATGCGGCATCCCTCCGCGGGAGATGCCGGAAGGGGAGAACGATCCCTGCGGAGATCCCGACCCGCAGCGAGGCCTGCTCGAGGTGGCAGTCGACCGCGCCAATGCGCTGCGCGCGCAGATCGCGCCGCGGATCCAGGGCTTCGAGCAGCACTGGGGACAGGCCAAGGCATTCCAGTCGGACTTCCAGCTCGTGGTGAATTCGTGCGCCGGATGGGACATCGCCACGACGCTGCTCGGCTATCTCGCGGGAGGGCCGAACGCCACGCAGTCGGCGCAGGCGTTCTCCCAGGGCCTCGGCATGCTGCAGCAGCTCCTCGCGCAGGATCCGGCGCTCGTGCTCTCCGCCGGTTCCGCGTTCGGTCTGGAAGGGTGGGACGTGGTGAACGACTCATGGGGGCTGATCAGCACCCTCTACAGCGCGGGGCTCGACGCTTCGAGCGCCGGATCCGTCGCGGGCATGAAAGCCAAGCTCGCCGATTGCGCGCGCGTTCCCCTGGTGTCCCACCTCGTCTACGACGACGCGAAGCTGCACCTCGAGCACCTCGAGAAGGCGCTGCGCGAGCTTCGCGAGATCCACCGGCTCAGCACCGAGACGGAGCAGGCGGATACGGAAGTCGTGAACCGGTGGGGCGCCTTCCACCGCGCGTGTCTGGAGAACGCGCAATGCCGCGGACTCGACCCCGCGCTCTGTGGACCACCGCCGCCGTAGGGGCCACGACGGTTCGAGGGCACGTACCGTCTACTTCTTCCCCTTCTGCTCCGCCGGCGGCTTGTTCAGCGCGAGCGCCAGGAACTTGACGGACGGATACGCGCTTTTCGACGCACCGGCGAGCAATGTCCTGGTCGAGGGAGCTCCGGAAAAGCGGACGCCGGCGGCGCGCACGATCTCCGCGTGCAGGACGGGGTTTCGCGACCCGCTCCCCGATTTCCCGTAGTCGGCCTCGTACGCTTTTGCGAGCCCCGCCGCGGCGGCCTTGTCCGTCATCGAGGCGAGCGCGTGCGCCGCGGCGACGCGGACGGACGCTGCCGGATCGCCCAGCATCTTCTCGAGCAGCGGCACCGCGTCGGCGCGGTTCATCCGCCCCAGCGCCTCCGCGATCTGCACGCGCAGCCGCACCAGCCGCGCCAGCCGCGCCTCGCGATCGTTCGCCCATTCGCTGCCGCTTCCGGACAGAAGGGCGACGAGCTCGGCACCGGGGCTCGCCTCCGTTCCGCCGAGCGCGCGGTCGTACACCGCGCCCAACGCAGCCGCCCCGGAGTAGTCGCCGCGCCGCGCGAGCGTCTCGGCCGCACGGACCGCCGTGAAATCCCACTCCGGAACGCGCAGCGAGGCCTTGACGAGATCGACATGGCTCGCGTCGCCCAGATCCAGCATCGCGATCGCGATCCAGGTCTGCAGCCAGCTGCCCGGTTTCGGCCGCGTCGAAGCCGGACGCGAGGACCGGCAGCGATTTCTCCTTTGCGCCTTGCGCGAGCAGCGATACCGTGGACGGCTTGAAGTCGAACGTGTCGGCGGAGGACGTCGCCATGAGCTTCTTCATCGCCGAAGCCTTCTTCGCCGTCAGCTGCTGGGACGCCCAGCGAAGCCCGCGTCGTCTCCCGCCTCCATGAGCAGCCCCGCCGCGGAAAGCTTGTCGGACGGCTTCGCGGTCGACATCATCCCTCCCTGAAGCGATTTCGCGAGAAGAGGGACGACGCTTCGGTCGTCGAAGGTGAGCAGCAGGCCGCGGCGGGAGCAGTCGTAGAAGTCGCTGTTCATCATCCCCTTGCTCAGAGACTGCAACGTCGGCACGACCGCGGGGTCCTCCGTGGCCACGAGGCCGCGGCACGCCCACCGGCCATACGTCGCCTTCTTGAGACCCGACGTGAACGAGGTGATCTTCGCGACGACCTCGCGCCGAGGCTCCGCGGGGAACCCCTTGCTTCCGGCGAGCTGCCCGAGGATCAGCAGCACGGGCCCGGTAACCTGGGATCCGGGTTGGCGGTCAACGCCATCAGGCGGCTGACCGATTCGTTGGCGTTCCCGCGGCGAGCGCGATCGCGCAGCGCCTTCAGGTCCGCATACGGGTAGATGTCGATGCACTTCTGATAGAACGCGATTGCGTCGTCGCGATAGCCGGCGCGCTCGAGCGCCATCGCCGAGTCGATCCAGCCGTTCCAGATCTGCCAGGTTGCGTCGTCCGTGACGGCCCCCAGCTCGCGGCTGCTCGCCCCGCCGAGCAGCTGCGCCATCGCGCTGCCCGCGACGAGGAGGCTCGCGGCCTTCTGTTCTTCGGGCGTGATCACGATGTCCTGCTTCAGCGCGGTCACCAGCTGGTCGATCGCTTCCTTCCGCGTCGCCTCCGGCAGCGCCCGCTTCCCCTCGTTCAGCAGGTAATCGAGGACCACGGGGTTGTAGGACGATTGCAGCTGCTTCGACTTGAGGATCTGGTCCGTCGACTCGGAGAAGGCGGACGGTGAAAGGAAAAGAAAGAGAAGAAGCGCAGCGGGAACAAAACGAGCGCGTGAGCGAACAGGGGGCAAGCGGTCCTCCTATGCTGTGTCGGCGGGTTGGTTGTCGTGGGATTGAGACGAAGGGTAGCCACCACACAGAAGCCGAGCAAGGGCGGACTGGCGTCACGTTCTTCTCGGAAAGTCAGGCTTGGAGAAGAGGAGACGAGGGTCAAGGAGGGAAAAGGAATGGTTGGGGTCAGGTCCGGAAACCAACCAGTTCGCCCCCATTCGCCCCTCGGTTTGGTTGGTTTTCCGGACCTGACCCCAACCATTCACGAAACCGGGTGGACTCCAGGTCTCCAGTGTTCCGAAACGGATTGTTGCACGCGGCGCAAGAACCGGCTACGCTTCCGAGCTTCGGACAAGTCGACCGGCGGGCGAGGCCCCGCTCTCGAGTGTGTCGCAAGGCCGGGAGGCCCGGACGCATTCCAGGAGAGCTCTCATGACCGAAGCGATCGATGCTCCCGCGTCGCTCGAAGGTGCGCTGAAATCGGAGATCCTCCGGATGTATCAGGAGGTGGCCGACCATCCCGAGAACGAGTTCCATTTCTTCCACGGCCCGGACGCGGCGGCCATGTTCGGCTACGAGCGCGAGTGGATCGACAAGGCTCCGGAGGGCGCCCTCGCTTCCTTCGCGGGAGTCGGAAATCCGCATCTTCGGAGCCGGCTCCGACCGGGCGAGACGGTCCTCGACCTGGGGAGCGGCGCGGGGCTGGACGCCATCATCGCCGCATGGCAGGTTGGCCCCGAGGGGAAGGTCATCGGTCTCGATCTGAACCCGAACATGTGTGAGAGGGCGAAGGCCAACGCGGCTGCGACGGGCACGACGATGGAGTGTCACGAGGGACAGATGGAGAGGATCCCGCTTCCCGACGATTCGGTGGACGTCGTCATTTCGAACGGAGTCATCAATCTCTCGTTTCAGAAGCGGAAGGTGATCGAGGAGGTCTATCGCGTCCTTCGGCCGGGCGGCCGGGTCTCGATCGCCGACATCGTCAGCGCCAAACAGCTCTCGCAGTCGATCGTCAACGATCCGAAACTGTGGGCGAGCTGAATCGGCGGAGCTCTCCTGGAGGGAGAGCTTTTCCGTCTCTTCGAAGAGTCGGGCTTCAAGAGCGTGCGTTCGGCGGTCGTGCCGGGATTCAGATTTCGCAAGACCGCGACCCAGGATGCCGCGGAGGCCTACGGGGTGAAAGCGGTGATGTTCACGGCGAAGAAGCCGGGAAGGTGATCCGGGAGGATCGATGAGATTTCGATACGCTTTCCTCGTAGCGGCGGTGATCGCACTGCTGGCGTTGCCGGCGGAGGCTGAGGCTCTCAAAGGAAAGCCCGCGCCGGGGTTCGATCTTCCGACACTGTCCGGCGATGCGCGGATCAGCCTCCAGGACCTGAAGGGAAAGATCGTGGTCCTGCACTTCGGGACCGGCTGGTGACCGTTCTGTAATGCGGAGGCTCCGCATCTCGAGCAGTTGTGGCAGACCTACCGCGAGCGCGGCGTCCAGGTGCTCGTGATCGACGTGAAGGAAAGTCCCGAGGAGACGGCGCGGTACGCCCGGAGATCGAAGTTCACGTTCCCGGTTCTTCTCGATGCCGACGGGGCGGTCGCGGCATCGTATGCTCCGGCCGGCGTGCTCCCCGATCTTCCGCGCGCGGACGTCGTGATCGCCTCGAACCTCCTCATCGACGGCGAGGGCGTCATCCGATTCATGAGTCTCCTCGATACGACAACCTTCGACGCCCGGCTCGTGGCGCTGAAGGCCTCACTCGACGAACTGCTCTCAGCCGATGACTGACCCCGGGTCGACTCCAGGTGGTTTACCCAGGCACTATCAATAAGAAGGAAAAGAGAAAGGCCTGGCCCCTCGGCTACTTGTGCTCCTCCACGAACTTCCGCGCGGCGTCGGCGTTCGCATACTTCGGATCGGCGTCGAGCGCTTTCCGGTAGAGCGCGACAGCGCGCGATACGTCGCCCTTGATGAACGTCGCCTCGGCGAGCGAATCGTGCGCGTTCGCCGACTGGGGATGCCGCTCGGTGTTGATCGCGAAGGCCTCGATCGCGTGATCGTTCCTCCCGCCGGCGAGGAGGGCGTATCCCAGCTCGTTGAGCGCTTCCTCGCCGACGATCTCGCTTTCGGGGAGGAGCGCGGCGAGCGACGTCACGAGCTCGCGCAGCGCGGAGGGACTCGCGCCGGACGCGACCTCGGCCATCGCCACGGCGCCGAAGATTCCGAAGGGATCGCTGCCCGCGAGGCGCGTGGCGGCGGCGCGCGGATTCGAACGCAACTCCCCGACCAACGCTTCCTGGTCGCGCTCGTACGTGGCGGGAACGGCGTCGGTCATCTTCCGGAGCGCTGCCGCGTCGAGCCAGACGCCGTCACGCATCACCCCCTCGATCTTCCTGGTGTTCCGGATGTCGGAGAGCGGATCCGCCCCGAGGAGCACGAGATCCGCGCGCTTGCCCGCCTCGATCGTTCCGGACTCCTTCGCGCGGCGAAGGAAGCGGGTGGGATTCGTCGTCGCCGTCTCGAGAGCCTGTCGAGGCGTGAGGCCGGACTCCGTCAGCTCGGCCAGCTCTTCGTGGATCGAGAAGCCGGCGACCGGACCGATGCTCGTTGCATCGGTGCCCGCGAGAAGGGGTACGCCCGCCGCGGCGAGCGCTTTGACGAGCTTGCGCTGAAACGGCAGCGCCCGCCGGAGCTGCTCGATCTCTGTCGGCGAGTAGCGCCCGTCATAGCGGTTGGTTCCCGGCTCCAGTCCCGCGCGGAGGGGCGGCGCCAGGTACGCGAGCTCGGGATTCCGCAGGTACGCTCGCAGGTCCGTCGCCTGCCGCACGATGTCGTGGAACGTCGAGAGGGTCGGCACGACGAAGACGCCGGCGGACGCAGTCATGCGCGCGGTCGCCGGGATCCTCGTTTCGTCGAAGACGATGCTCTCGAACGCATCGTCCTTCTTCGGGTTGAAGAACGTGTAGACGATCTCCTCGGCGTGCGCGATCGAGACGCCGGCCCGAAGGGTCGCCTCGAAACCGGGTTCGCGCGCGACGTGGCCGATCAGCAGCAGGTTCTTCTTCTTCGCTTCCGCCACGAGCGGTCCGAGCTCTTCGCTGCCGACCTGGTTGTAGATCTTCACGGCGTCGTAGCCGGCGGCTGCCTGCTCGCGGACACTGCGCGCGGCGTCTTCCGGAGAGGTGCGGCTCATGAAGGTCGGCCCGGCGCTGAAGATCGCCGGCCCGAGTGCGCGGCCGCCGCGGATCTCCTCACGCCAGAGCAGGTGGGCGGGGCGGCCGTTCAGGTTGACCACCGTCGTGACGCCGTTCGCCAGGTAGAGCGCGAGCTCGGGCCTGCTGTACAGATGGACGTGCGCGTCGGTCAGCCCGGGGATCAGATAGCGGCCGTTCGCGTGGATGACGCGAGCGCCGTCGGGAATCCGCACGTCGCCCGCCGCGCCGATCGCGGCGATCCTCCCGTTCTCCACGATCACCGTCCGATCGCGAAGGACTGCGTCGGCCGTCATCGGGATGACGTCGACGCCGACGAATGCGGTCACGTCGCCCGCCGCCCCGAGGCCGCCGGCGGGAAGGAGGACCAGAAGCAGTAGGAGGAGCCATCGCATCACGTACTCTCCGACGCAAGATCGTTGAGGTGCCGTCGGGTAAGTACGAAAACGCCCGGGGGCGGGTTCCGAACGAGAAAATGGAAACCACTTCGCGGGCGAGGGTCGAATCCCCACTCTCATTTCTTTTCCCCGAACTATTTCGAGGAGGTGGGGGGCACCTCGTCCGCTCTTCCGGGCGGCGAGGGCCTCGTATACCTTCCGATATATTGCTCCGACTCTCATAAGCGAGCAATTTGGACTCGGTTCCAATGTCCAAAGCCGGTTGTCACGGTTGCCGATTGGATCTGTGCGGCTGCTACGGACTTTCAAGGGAGGAAGTATGAAGACGTGTGTGTCGATCCTCGTTCTGGCCCTATTGGCGTTCACCGCTCCCTCGTTCGCGGAGCAGGTGTGCACGACCATCCAGTCAGGATTGCTGGTGAACTCGACAGGTGAAACCGTCACTACCGGGTACGACGACTGGGGCTACAACTACCAGGCGCGTATCTTCAACGGCAAATACTGCGACGCATACCGCAATGCCGCCTGGTGCCAACCGTATTCACAGGACGATCTCGAGATGAAGTGGAATGATGCGTGGTTGAGCAATCAGGATTGCGACGGCGACGGAAAGCTCGACCGGCACTACGGCTTCGCAAGCTATCTAGGTTCAGGAGCGTGGCTGACCAATCACCAGAAAGGCGTCTACCTCGACGGCAATGGGAAAAAGCAGCGCTGGACGTATTTCGTCAAGATCGTCGCTGCTCCCGCTGATGCCACTTCGACCGGTGGAACCTGGTTTGCCGCGGACGGGTCCGAAATCGGCCCTGCCATCTGGGGTGAGTTCGCGATCATCCAGGAGGCTTACAACGACACGGGAACGGGAGACCATGGAGTCCTGTACCTGAGTCCCTACAGCGCTGGCCTTGGTAGGTTCTCGCCACAACACTGAGCTTTTCGGAGAAGATGGGCTCACCCCTTGATTGTCCGGCCCCAACCGTTCCAACCTTTCTCTGCGGGCGCCACAGCCGCAAAGGCCGGTGCGGAGAACCCTGTCAGATGTACGCGAACAGCGGCGGAAAGACGATCACGACGATCGCCGCCCACACGGCGTAGACCGGCAGGTAGTCCGTCTGCCACCGTTCGAGGCGCGCGAACGATCCGCGCCCTCTCAGGAAGCGGATGTAGAGCACGGCGGACCACGCCAGATTGACCAGGAGGATCACGTTCTCGCCCAGGGCGGCCACGCGGTTCGGGCGTGAAGCCGAACTCGGTGATGCGCGCGGCGATGGCCCACAGCGCGACCGCGTCGGCCAGCAGCGCGCTGACCACCAGCACGACCTGCAGCACATCGAAGACGCCGGGCGGCGACTGCGGGTCCCGGGCGGAGACGGAATAGAGCAGAAGGCCAAGGACGACCACCAGGAGCAGGTCGAAGGCGATGAGCACGTCCCGCTCGATGTCGACTCCGCGTCCGGTCCACAGCACGGTCCCCAGGAACGTGACCAGCACGGCGGCGAACAGCGGCGTGAAGAGGCGCGTCAACACGGGCGCCATGTTCTCGATCACGCTCTGCTTGGCCTCCACCAGCCAGGAGGCGACCACGACGGCGCCCGACCGCTCCGCACGGCAGGAGCCACGACTCGAAGAACGGGCTCGATGTCGATCCCGATGGCCTGGAAGATCATCGCCATGAACGCCATGAGGACGCCGCCGCCGAGGGCGATCAGGACGTAGTAGATGAACAGCTCGCCCGAGAATCGGATGAAGTCCATGCGGCCCGCGACCTGGCTCCAGCGGCCGCCGGCGTACGCGATGCCCACCACCAGCCAGAGCGCGATCGGCAGGTGCAGCGCCGTGAGCACCTCGGTGTAGCCGTCCGGCGCGAAGGGATAGACGTTGGCGAACACAGCCGCCGCGACGAACGCCGACGGCCAGCCAGCGGACGGTGCGGGCGTCGAGCCGCCGCTTCCAGACGAAGTAGCCGGTCAGGAGGGGCAGCACGAAGAGACTCAGATTGCGGGCGTAGAAGCCTGCGTCCTGGTCCAGGTCGATCCCGAAGAGCGCCGGCACCTTGATGAGCACGGCCGCCGCCACCGCAAGACAGAAGGCGACGATGGCATCCGTTCGGGCCCGCGCTCGCGGCTCCCCGGAATCCGAGGCGACCACGACGAGCTGCTTCCAGAGGCGGTCCGAGTGCTCGCGCGCGAACTCCCGCGAGAGGGCGTCGAGGTCGCCCATGCGCTTCACCGCCACCAGGAACGCTTCATCGGTGGCGAGCCCCGCGTCGACCAGGACCGCTACCTGCTCGCGCAGATGGTCTTCCAGCTCCGCCACGTCGACGGAGTGGATCGCCTGCCGGCGGCGGAGGTAGCTCCGCCACTGGTCGATCTGCTCCTCGAGCGATACGCGTGATCTGGAGTCGGCATCGCTCAGGCTCCCTGTGGCAGTGGCGCGGCTGACGCCGGGTGGCCGGCCGGGACGGAAAGGGAGAGCGCCTGCCAGATGCCCCGCAGCGTGGCGTCCACCGCCTGCCACTGCCTGCGCTCCTCCGCGAGCTGCGCCCGGCCCTGGGACGTGATCCGGTAGTACTTGCGGCGGCGGCCGCTCTCCGCGACTTCCCACCGCGCCTCGACGTGGCCGAGCCGCTCGAGCCGATGCAGAACGGGGTAGAGCATCCCGTCCGTCCACTCCAGGTGCCCTCCGGACAACTCCCGAACACGCTGGAGGATGGCGTAGCCGTAGCTGTCCTCTTCGGCCAGGATCGCCAGGACGATCGGGGTCGAGGAAGCGGCTATCAGGTCCTTGTTGATCTCCATGATTTCACCTGTCGTGCGGGGCTGATCGAACTCCAATGCCGAGCGTACATAGCAGCATTATACATGGCAGTGCTATGTATGCAACCGCGGAGTCGAGAAGGTGGGGTCACCCAGCGCGCCTCGACGTCGTTCCCCGTGCGCTACCCGCCGTGCTGCCGCCCGGCTCGAAGACGAGTCGTTCGATCGTGAATGTGCCCGGGCGATTGGCGCTTCGGCCGTTCAACTCCTGCGGTCGAAAGCCGAGCTTTCGAGCGTTCAGTCGAGCTCTGTCCCAGAGCCCCCGACCGCCCGGGCGGTTGACACGGACGCCCAATGGGTGGCCCCAACTTTTTCCCGCAACTTTCACGTCACGGGGCGCTTCCCGGAACCGGCCGCAGGAATTTCATGTAGCTCCACCCAGCTACGCGATTCCCGAGCCTCACCGCCTCATCATCCGCGGAGCGGAAGTGGATCCCCAGGAAGATCCGGGCTTCGACCACTTCCTGAGCGGCGTCCGAGATCCGGGAGTAATGACGCTCCTGGTTTGAGACCAGCGGGCTGGTCGTCTTGACCGAAAAACTGAGCTCGTCGGTGCCGAAGAAAAGCTGCAGCGTTCCGGTGAACGCGCCGGTCAGACCGCACGCGCCGGAAACGTAATCGGGGTAGGCGGGATCGCCGATCAACCCGCTCCAGGTGACGTCTCCGACCGTCTTGGCGTTGCCATCGAAATCTCCCTCGCGAATCGCGGTGGAGGGCCGCCAGAAGTTGAAGTGGTATTTGCAGTCCCAGACGGCCATATGAGCGTCTGCGGCCGCGAGATTGGCGAGAGCGAACAGCCTGGCGGTCTGACCGACGTCTGAGAGATGCTGGTCGGCGATCCCGCGCAGCGCCTCGTTCCACTGAGTGACGAAGTTCACGGACCAGAAGCGGGCGATCTCGGTCCCGGAATTCGGGTGCGCGCTCGCCGCGCCGATCGCCTTGACCTCATCGTAATCGCGAAGGTACAGGCCGCTGACCAGGGGAGGCGGCGGTGGAGGCCGGAACTGTGACGCCTCATTGAGCGTGAACGGCTTGCTGAACGCCGCGTAGAGGAATGCCATCGGCACTGACGACCGCCACTGGCCGGTCGCGGTGCGCCCGTAGAACGGCGCCATCGGGATCACCGGCCGGTACTGGGTGCTGTGGAGCGCGACCGCGGCGGCTTCGCCGACGTCCAGGCCGGCGTCTCCGGCGAGCCCGTTCGCGGCGATCCACGCGTCGTACGTCGCATCGAGAGCCCCCTGCTGAGCGGGGTAGAGGAGGACCAGAGTGCGATGCGCGGCGGCTGCAACGGCCGCTGCCGGCGAGCCGACCCCGAGGGACGACGGATCGGCGTAGAAGTACGGCTCGAACTTCCCCTCGATCGCCTGCACGGCGTCGTGAATGGCGACGTGAACGAGGGCTGAATCGTAAAGGCCGGGAGGTCCGGGGCGCCCGATCGTGACCGCCTGCATCGTTACTTTGTTCCAGTCCGTGACCGCATCCGCGCGGGCGGCCGCGCCCCAGAACGCCAAGACACAAACGACCACTGCAACAGCGCGCAATTTCGCCATGACCCTTCCCCTCGTATTCGGTTGTGGTGTGAAATGAAGTCGTTGCGGGTGCCTCGCAACGGTGAGGAGCAGTATGGGTCCTGACGGTTCATCGCGCACTCCGTCAATGGAACTAGGCTGTTCGAGGTATGCGTGCGCCGCCGGCAACCTTTGCGATTCGAAGAATGCTCCGAGGGAGCTCCGGAACCTTCACAAGCGAATCACGCAACAGGAGCTCGTCAGGGAATCGAATCCTCGATCATCGCGAGGAACGCCTCGACCACGGCAGGATCGAAGTGCCGGCCCGACTCCTCCCGGATGTGGGCGATCGCCTCCTCGTGCGACCATCCGCGACGGTAGTGACGGTCGGAGGTCAGGGCGTCATACACGTCCACCACCGCGAAGATTCTCGCCACCAGCGGGATCTCCTCACCGGACAGCCCGCGCGGGTAGCCAGTGCCGTCCCAACGCTCATGGTGGCAGTACGGGATTTCGAGAGCGGGAACGAGGAAGTCGATCGCGCCGAGCATGTCGAACGCCTTCTGCGGATGGCTCTTCATGACGGCCCATTCGTCGTCCGTGAGCGGTCCGGGCTTCTGGAGGACGGCATCGGGCACGCTTATTTTGCCGATGTCGTGAAGGAGAGTCCCGCGTCGCACGTGCTCCCACTTCTCCGGCGGTACCCCCAGCCGGGCCACCAACTGCATGGTCAGCCGCACCACCCGGTCGGCATGCCCTTTGGTCTCGTTGTCGCGCATTTCCAGCGCCGCCGCCCAACCCTCGAGCGTCTCATCGTAGGCGCTCGCCAGCTGTCGATTCGCATCCAACAACGAATGGTGCAACTGCGCGTTTGTGACGGCCATCGAGATCTGATGTGCGAGCGTCCGGCACAGGTCGATGTCGGTCTTCCCCAACGACTTTTTCTTTCCGATCGAACCCATGATGAACGCACCCGTTGCGGCGCCGTCAACCACCAGTGGCACATACAGAATCGAGCGCAGCCCGCGGGCCTGGCACACGCCTCTCTCGGCAGGCGACATCGTCTCCATCGCGGCGTCCGCGACCCACAACGGATCCCTGGCCGTGACACACCTGCCGATGTGGTGATGGTCCGCGAGAGGCGCCCTCCGGTACTCTTCAGGAAAGTCTGGCGGTGTCGGTGGCGACGTCGCCTGCAGAACAAGCGTCGCGTCGTCGAGGAGGTAGATGGCTCCGGTCTCCAGATCCAGGACCTCGCAGGCAGCGGCAATCGCCGTCTGCATGAGGGAGGGCAGATCGAGCGTCGAGGCCAGCATCGAACTGACCTTGAGCAAGGCCGCGAGATCCTTGCTCGGCATGCGGTGAACATCGACCGCGGCGATGAAGCCGGATTCCCTCGCTGCGCCTCCAGGGAATCTCACTTCGCTCATTGTCAAACTCTAGCCCAAAAAGTTCAAAAAGTTGGGGCCAGGTCTGGCCAAGCGACTTTTCCGAGCGACCACGGCGTCACCGGTCGACCTCTCGGCGAATTGCATCGAGCACAGCCGCATACTCGGCATCGGAGCGTTCCAACTCCCGGCTCCGGGCACGGAGCTTGGCCGCACCCCACGGGGTGACGCCGAGGATCTGCGCCAGCTGCGTGAACGTGAGACCGCACGCCTCGTGCCCGAGGTCGGCGATCAGCTTGCGAGCCGGGCCATGACTCCAACGCTGCATTGACCCACCCTCGGGTAGTCGCCGGGCGATGATCTCGATCAGATGAGAGAGCTCCGGTGCGACCAGCCGCCGCTGGCGCCTGGGGTGCTCGCGGCTGCGCGCGCGCTCGTCGACCCAGGCCTGGATGCGATCACAGATTGATTCGCGTCGCGCAAACGGCGAGTGCAGAGAGCCTCCGAGCTTTGCGTGGAAGGAGACTTCTCTCTTTGAAGGCAACCATTCATGCGTCGAGGCGTACACGACGCCGAAAGGGGAGAGATCATGTCCTGGGAAAAGCTTCTTCGGTTTCGTCTTCACCTGACGGCGGTCATCGGGCTCGCGGCAATCGGGATCTACCTGAATGCCGTCTTCGGCTGGGTTGCACTGTCGGAACGTCTCGAGCTCGCGCTGGTCTTCGGAATCGGTCCGGCGATCGTCGTCGCCATGCTGTCGATCGGCGAGAGGTTGAATCGCCGGCTGAACACGATGCTCGTGCGCGCCGGGACAGTCTTCATGATTATCGGATTCGCATTCTTCACCCTGATGCTCACGATGCAGCAGGCGCTTTTCGCCGAATACGACCGGCTTCGCGAGCTCGCCGCGACGGAAGAGGCGCGCGGCGCGTTGCGCGGGCCGTTCCTGCTCGCGGACCAGGCCCAGCTCGGGACCGACGTGGCATTCGACATCTTCGGAGCGCTGGGGATCATCCTCATCTCCGTCGCGCTCTTCCGCATCGGCTGGTTCGCCCGCGCCGTGGGAGCCTACGGGCTTGCGACTGCTGGCGGCCTGCTCGTGCTGAACCTCTGGTTCTTTCCTGTTCCCCCGGCGGAAGCGGGGAGCGTAGATCTGGGCCCTCTGACTTCCCTCTGGTGCATCGGACTGGTCGTCGTCGACCGGCAGCTGAAGAGGTTCGAGGCGACCGGTCGGTCGCCCAGCGAGGGGCGCGCTCCCGTCGACGCGGTCGCAGCTGCGCCGCCGGTTGGCTGAGGCCGAGCCCTCGACGTCAGATCCTTCGGCCGTCAGCGCGACAGAATCGCGATCGCGCCGTTCAGAACCCGGACCTGGCCCCGACCTTTAGCTCCAACCTTTCGGCCTCGGGATCCCCGCGAGACGCCGGGAAGGTCACGTCTTTCCTAGGGGCACGGTGACGGTGACCGACCGCGCCGCAATGTTCCCGGCGGCGTCGGCGCACGAGATCATCACCGTGTAGACTCGCCCGGACCCGGTGCCGGCGCGCTCGGCGCGAAGGCGAACCGTGCTCGGACCGACGATCTCCCAGTCCGGCGCCGTGTCGCCGTCGTCCGTTCCGTCGACCGGCTCGCTGCTGACCACGCTCAAGGTGCACCTCCCCGTGGCACAGTTGTCTGCCGTCGCGTACGCGATCGTCACGTCGACGAGCTTGTGGTTCGGCGGCCAGAGGACCGCGGGCGACGCCGAGACGCCGGTGATCGCCGGCGCGTCGAGGTCGACGACGGTGACGTCGAATGCTCCCGACGTCCGGTTTCCGGCGGCGTCGGTAGCCGTGACCGTCACGTGCGTGGTGCCGAGCGGGAAGACGGATCCCGACGCGGGGTCGCTCGCCACGGTGACAGCGCTGCAGTCCGTCGCGCTGGCATTCCAGGTCACGACGGCCGCGCAGTCGCTGCCGGCAGGCGCCACGAGATCACCCGGAACGGCGAGAGCCGGAGGCGTCGCATCGAGGACCGTCACGGTCTGCGTGGCCGTCGCGGTGTTGCCGGCGGCGTCGGTCGCCGTCCAGGTCACGACGTTCGTGCCGATCGGGAAGACGCTCCCCGCGGGGAGGTCGCCGTGCGCGACGCTGGCGAGCTCGCAGTTGTCGGTCGCGGTGGCCCTGCCGAGATCCGCCTCGGTGACAACCACGCCGCACGCGGCGCCGTCCGCGGCGGTCGACACGAGCACGTTCGCGGGAGGCGTGATCGCGGGCGGCGTGTCGTCCTCGACGGTGACGGTCTGCGTGGCCGTGGCGGTGAGGCCGGCCGCGTCCGTCGCCGTCCAGGTGATCGTCGTCGTTCCGACGGGAAAGACGTTCCCCGCGGGAACGCCGTTAGGCTCGACGGACGCCAGCGCGCAGTTGTCGCTCGCCACGGCCGTGCCGAGAGCCGCCTCGCCGAGGTAGGCTCCGCATCCAGGAGCGTCGGAACCGGTGGACGCCGTCACGACCGCGGGAGCCGCGATCTTCGGCGGCGTGCCGTCGACGACCGTGACGGTCTGGGTCGCGGTCGCGCTGTGGCCCGAGCCGTCGCTCGCCGTCCAGGTGACCGTCGTCGTCCCGAGCGGGAAGACGTTCCCCGTGGGGACGCGCGCGATCGTGAGGCCGGGGATCGGCGCGATCGAGCCGAGCGCTGCATCGGTGACGATGGCCTCGCACGAGGTCGCGTCCGGCGCGGTCGTTGTCCTCACGTCCAGAGGCGCCGCGATCGCGACCGTCACGGTCTGGTGAGCGACGCCGGTGTTCCCCCAGACATCGGTCGACGCGTACGTGAGAGTCGTGATGCCGGGCGGGTAGCGATTCTCCTGCGGCACGCCGCTCCGATCGATCGTCACGGGGTCGCACGCGTCGCTCGCGGTCGCGGTCCCGAGGTCCGCGGGCGGAATCGCCACCCACGGCCGGCCCGCCGCGGCGTCGAGATACGCGGACGATGTCCGGGGGCGACCTCGATGACAGGCGCCTCGCTGTCCGCCGTCACCTCGACCGGCTGCGTCTGCGTCGCCGAATTGCCCGCCGCGTCGGTGTACACCCAGGTGACGACGTAAGTTCCCGCGGCCGAGTACGTGAGAGGATTGGCCGTGGTCGCGAGGATCGAGCCGGAGACCACGTCGTTGGCGCTCGGCGGAAGAAGCGTCACGGGACAGCTGCTGACGATCCGCTCCAGCGGGTCGAGAACGGGCACTGGCGGGTCTTCGTCGGGCGGCGGCGCGACCTCGCCGCGCAGCGCCTGGAGCGTCACCCAGTCGCCGGGCGCGAGCTCGTGGACCCAGTCCTTCAGCCAGAAGACCCTCTCCACGTTGATCCAGATGAAGCCGCACCACCATGGAGCGAAGTGGCCCCCGTGGCGGTACGGCGCCACGAACGCGAGGCGGTCGCTGAGCATTCGCCAGAGCAAATTCGTGTCCGCGCGGATCAACCCGTCGTCGTTGCAGCCGACCAGCCACGAAAAGCCGACGAAACCGCCGTCGTTCATGGTATCCGTGTAGTATCCGTTCGCAATCGCGTTCACGAAGGTGATGAACGCCGACTCGTCCCGAATGGGCGAGAGGAAGGAGCCGCCGAGGGAGACGCTGCCCCAGTTCGGCGAGGAGAGCAGCTGCTCTCCGATCGCCTGGCCGACCGCGGCCACGTCGTAGCGATAGCTCAGCGCTGCCACGAGATCGGTGTGGCTTCCCGGGATCACCGACATCCACATCGTCGTCGAGGCGGACTCGCGCTCCGGAATGACCGGCTCGAACGAGAACTGCATGTGGTGTTTGGCGTAGAGCGCCACGTACTGACTCACCTTGGATGGAAGCTTGAAGCTCGAGCCGAGCCTTCCGATCGGATCGCCGCAGCCGGGCACCGGGTCGTACGCGAGGATGTTGATCTTTTCGATCTTCGGCTCCACGTCGGTGGCGATGACGGCCGCGCGCGCGGTCGTCATCGCGAGCACGCCGCCGCGGCTGTGGCCGACGAGGTTGAGGATCCAGGTGTCGTCGTCCGCGTTCACCGCCATGGCGGCGCGGATCGCCATGAGGCCTTCGCTGGTGGCGACGTTCCAGCCGCGGGGACCCCAGTCGGGATCGATGAACTCGGTCGCGCACCCGGGGGTCGCGATGCCGTCGAGCGAGTACTTGTAGTGAGAGAAATCCGCGGCGGTCGAGACCGACGTCACGACCCTCGAGCCGAGGGGGAGGCAATCCCGGAGCTGGCTGGTCTTCGTGAACGGGCGCGCCTGGTCCGCCAGGTAGAGATTCGCTGTCGCGCCGGGGTAGGCGACGACGCCTGGCTCCATCCCCGATCCGGTCCCGTGGAAGTAGATCGTGAGCACGCGCGTCTCCGCCCCTGCGGACGCCGCGGAGAGGAGAAGGGCGAATACGACCAGAGCGATCGGTCGGGAGGCGCCGGAGATTCGATGCATGACGGTTCCTTTCGAGCGGCGGCGCTCGTGGTCGAACCGCGCCGGGTTCCGGCGCGGGGCGTTCGAGTAACCGGGACGACGAGGATGGAATTGGGACCGCTCGAAATGTAAGGAGCAGGCGGCGATCGGGGTGTGACGGAGAACTGACACCGGTGTGACGGGACGGTTCTAGCTACGGCCCGTGGAGTTTGCTGGTTTTCCGGACCGGGCCGGCTCGCGCCGCCGACACGCGCCTGGCGGAGAGAACGTTTTGAGAACCGTTGCGGAGGGCGTCGCCCCAACCTTTCCTATCCCTGGCCCTGAGAAAGTTGCTTTTCCAGACCTGGCGTCGACCTCTCCCCAACCTCTTTGGCGCCAACCTCTCCGTGCAGGAGGGGAGTCCCGTCCCGCTTCACACCGGCAACAGCTTCGATCCCGACGGAGACGCACTCACCTATCGGTGGATGCAGATCGCCGGGACGGCCGTATCGCTGAGCGATCCGGCCGCGATGGAGCCGTCGTTCGCGGCGCCGCTCGTCGGATCGTCCGCGGAGACGCTCGTATTCGCGCTGATCGTGAGCGACGGCGCCGACGAGTCGAGGGGGGAGATTCTGGTTTTCCGGCTCGTGGTCCGCGACGCATCGTCGAGCAGCGAGCCGGATGCGTGACGATCTCGGTCCGCGACATGAATCAGCCGCCCGCGTGCGAGCTCGCGCAGCCGAACCCGAGCCGGCTCTGGCCGCCGAATCACAAGCTCGTGAGGGTCGTCGTCGCAGGCGTCGCGGACGCCGACGACTCCGGCCTGCAGATCACGATCACCGGCGTCTCGCAGGACGAGCCGGTGAACGGCCTCGGCGACGGCGACACCGGTCCGGATGCCGTTCTCGCCGGCGACGCGGTGCTTCTGCGCGCCGAGCGGAGCGGGTCCGGGGAGCGGAAGGCTCTACGTGGTGACCTTCACCGCGGAGGACGCCGCGGGAAGCTTCTGCGCCGGAACCGTCAGCGTCTGCGTGCCGCGCGAGGGGCGAGCCGATGGCTGCGCCGACGAGGGGGATCGTCTCGACTCGCTCGTTCCGTGATCGCGAGCCGCTCGAGGTCGGCGCCGCGCGCATCGCGTGGCGCGGACCTCTGCGGTCATCTTCACGAAGACTTCTACGGCGTCATTCTGCGATCGGCTTCACGATCTGCAGCGACGTTCCGGTGCCGTGATTCTGGATCGTCGAGACGAAGACGACTGCGCTTCCGTCGTTGACGGTGAACATGACCATCTGGTCCGCGGTCACCTCGCCGCCCATGAGCTCCGCGACCGGCATCTGCACGAGGTAGTTGGAAGGGAAGTAGCGGGTGAACCCCCGAATGTAGGTTCCGTCCGCGTCGTGCATGCAGACCCAGATCGTCGCGCCGAGCTTGAACGTGCGAATGCCGACGTTCGTCCTGTAATGAACGGTGCTCGGCGGCATCTTCACGGCGCTGTGCATCCCGGCCATCATCACGCTCTCCGGCTCGACCGCGGGAACGAGGAATGTGCTGTCTCCGTTCGCGATCCGGAAGGCCGTCGCCGGCTCCGCGCCGTTCTCCGGCACGATCTCGAGCGATCCGACTCCGCTCACGCCGATGCTCCCCATCAAGTCGGGAATCGCCTGGCTCTCGTACGGCGTCAGCCGGTACGCCATCTGCGGATCGTTGACGCTCGCTTCCGCACCCGCCGGATGGAAGACGATCTTCCCCGAGATTTCCGCGTCTCCCGGATTCGAGAGCTGCGCGGACGTGCGGAAGACGCTTCCGTTGGCGCCGCTCACCGAACCGGCGATCGGAATGATCGTCGTCGGCCTGCGCGTCGCGCGATACAGATCCGTGCCGCCAAGGCCTCCCGCCCGGCCGGAGAAGAAGTAGAGATCGCGTCCCCTTCCGAACGTTCCGCCGCGCTGCTCGCCCGCCGTCGTGTTCACGGGCGGCCCGAGGTTGACGGGGGCCGACCACGGCTGCGACGTCGACGAGCGCGTCGAGGTCCAGATGTCGACGCTTCCCAACCCGCCGGGCCGATTGGAGGTGAGGAAGAGCTCCAGACCCGTCGTGTCGAGGGTCGGCATCACGTCGGCGCTGGCGGTATTCAGTTCCGCGACTCCGGCAGGCGCGGAGAATTTCCCGTCCGGCTGCAGAGCGCTCGCAAAGATGTCGTATAAGCCTGCTCCGCCGGGGCGGTTCGACGCGAAGTAGACGACCAGGCGGCCGGTGGCGGGGTCGACGAACCCCCAGGGGCCGTACTCATCGCTCGAGCTGCTGAGCTCTGCGATCAACGCGGGAGCCTCCCATCCGAAATCGTCGGCCGCATTGCGCCGGAAGCTCGAGTAGATGTCATTGAAGCCGAGTCCCCCCGGGCGGTCGCTCGTAAAGATCATCGTATGGCCGTCCGGGGTGATGAACGGCAGATGATCGTAGCCCGGGGAGTTCATCGTCGGCCCGAGGGTCTTGGGGTCTCCCCACGGGTCGCTCACCCCGGCGCGCTGGGAGACGTACAGATCGAGGAATCCGAGCGTCCCCGGGCGCGACGATCCGAAGTAGAGACTCAGGCCGGAGTTCGTCACGAAGAGGCAGCTGTCGGAGTCGGCGCTGTTGACCACCGCTCCCAGGTTCTCGACTTTCGACCAGGGTGAAAATGTCTGCGCGGGGAGAGAGAGTGCGATCGCGAAAAGCGCGGTCGTGATGCAAAACGAGAGAGAGGCGCGTTTTCTGGACAAGAAAATCCCCTTTCGCGGTTCTGCCGCGGCTGTGCGAATCCGTTTCGCGTTGACGGGACGAGTGGGCGCGGGATCCAGAGCCCCCCGCGGGCATGGACTTTGGTCTCGCGAACGCCAACATCGGTCCGGCAGGGGCGAAACTCAATTCGCGCGAGATTCGCTAAAAGTCAGCGCGGAAAGCCAACGTTCGGAGATGGATAGCGCGCGCGGCGACGCTCCGCCGGACTTCGCCACCAGTTTGATCGATCACCGCAAGCGGTGACGGATGCCACGGGCAGTCGTCCGCGAGTGTGACACTCTCGTGTGATCGGAAGGCACCTATGAGTCAGATGCGGTTCGGAGCGTTCGTCTTCGATCCGGCGACGGGAGAGCTGAGCACGCGAGGTCGGCAGACCGCGCTCCGCCCTCAGGCCGCCCGGGTGCTTCGGTACCTCGCCGAGCGCCGCGGGACGCTCGTCACGCGTGAGGAGCTGAACCGCGAGCTGTGGAGCGAGGGGACCTACGTCGACTTCGGGCACGGGCTGACGCTCTGCATCTACGAGATTCGCGCCGCGCTCGGCGACGACCCCAGCGCGCCGACCTACGTGGAGACGCTGCCGCGGCGGGGGTATCGCTTCGTCGCCCCGGTCGAAACCGAGCCACCGGCCGGCGCACCGGAGACGTCGTTGCAGGAACCCGCGCCGCTGCCGGAGCCGGAACGAGCTCGACCGGCCGGCCGCTGGAGGGTATCGGGAGTACCTGGGGCGCTGGCGGCGGGCCTCGCGCTGCTCCTCGCGGTCGGCACGATCGTGATCGTCTCCGGTCGCTCTTCGGAACACGACGCAGCCGCGAGCTCTCCCGCAGAGGAGCCGCGAGCCGTATCGGTCGCGTTACTTCCCCTCACGGACATCGCAAACAGGGAAAACGAAGCGTACTTCGCCGACGGGATCACGTGGGAGCTGCAGAGACAGCTGGAGCGTGTCCAGACGCTTCGCGTGCTGGCGGGTGGATCCGTGCTGCCGTACAAAGGATCGAACAAGTCCGGAGCGGAGATCGGGCGCGCGCTGAAGGTAGAGAACGTGGTCTCCGGGTCGGTGCTGCAGCTCGGCGATCGCATCCGGCTCAACGTGAAGCTGCTCGACACGAAGACGGGTGCGCCTGTCTGGGCGCAGAGTTACGACACCACGCTCGCGGATCTCCTCGAGACGGAGCTGGAGGTCGCGCGGGCGGTCGGCCGGGCGCTGGATCGACGCGTGGTCCGGTCTGCGCCGCATCGCACGCCGGGCGCGAAGAAACAGGTGAGCGCCGAGGCGCATGCTCTCCTTCTCCGAGCCATGGCAGCGGAGACGACCGAGGCCTATCAGCGGGGGCTGGAACAGGCTGCGGCGATCGACCCGGAGCTGGCTCTCGCGTGGAGCCTGCTCGCCGACTCGCAGCTTTCCGACACGTGGTTCGCCCAGACGAACGCGCCGATGGTCGGATACCCGAAGGCCAAGGATCTAGCGCTGAAGGCGCTCGCGCTCGATGCATCGGATTCGAACGCGCGAACGACGCTGGCCGCGGTGAAGCTGCATCACGAGTGGGACTGGGCGGGCGCCGAGCGCGAGTTCCGGAAGGCGATCGAGCTGAGTCCCAGCGACGCGTGGGCGCACCACATCTACTCGCACTACCTGCTCACGATGGACCGGCTGAGCGAATCGGTGGCGGAAAGCCGCATCGCCTCCGGGCTCAATCCGCTCGATGCGAACCTCTCCACGTGCGTCGGCTGGCATTGCCTCTATGCGCGGCAGTACGACGACGCGATTGCGGAATGCATGAAGCTGATCAACGACAGGAAGGCGGGCGGCATCACCTACTACTATCTCGGCCGGGTCTACGTGCGCCAGGGGAAGCTCGAGGAAGGGATCGCGGCTCTCGAGATCGCCGAGAAGAAATCGGGCGGGATCAACTCGGTTCTGGCGACCCTCGCGTACGCCTATGGACGGGCAGGACGCCGCGCGGACGCCGAGCGTGCTCTCGCCGTCCTGATGGATCGCGCCCAGAGGCGGTACGTGGCGGCGTTCGACATCGCGATCGTTCACGCCGGCCTCGGCGAGACCGACGCGACGTTCGAGTGGCTCGAGCGCGCGTTCCTCGAGCGGTCGACGTGGCTCGTTCACCTGAAGTGGGACGATCGATTCACCGGCGTCCGCACCGATCCTCGCCTGGTCACTCTCCTTCGGCGGATGGGCATTCCGAATCCGGAGAGCGTGCGGGCGGCGGAGGTCGCCCCCACCGAGCGCTACATCGACCACGCCGGACCGGCGCCGGGACCCGCCCGCTGACGGCGGGTTGCGCGACATCGGCACGCCGCGCCCGCCCAGATCACGAAAAGTCAGATTGGTTTTCCAGACCAACTGTCCCCTCGGAAGATCTGACCCCTTTCCACGTTTACACCCGACTCTGACGCGCAGCGACGCGCAGTCAATGCTGATTCTTGACACGGGAAGCTCCTTCACGCCCCGAATGCTCTTCTTCGAAGATTGGTGCTGGACTCGCACGATTTGCAGGTAATTCCCATGAATCTAGGCGCTTGGCGTTCTTTGCTTATCATCGCCGTCGTCGGGTCACTCTCGACCACGAGCATGGCGCAGTCGTACCCAGACGGGTCAAGAGTTGGGGTCAGGTCCGGAAAAACAACCTTTCGCTGCGTGACGTAGAGTTTGGTTGGTTTTCCGGACCTGACCCCAACCTTTTGACCCCCAACCTTTTGACCCCAACCTTTCCAACTTTTCAGGAAAGGGAAGAAGTAGACAAGGCGAACCGGAACTCATCGCAGCACAGCCGTCGTCGCCTTGACCTTTGTCGCCGCATCATCGGAAAGCGCCGGCACCGACGACGCCGGTCGGTTCGAGAGAAGTGTCGCGATGTTCGTGTTTCGTCGCTTCGCGAGCGTCCACGAAGCGCTGTGCATGACGATCGAGCGCTCCGCTCGCGTCAGGCCTGCCTTGCTGAGCGACCGATTCGTGGTGATGTACGCTGCCACCATCGCGACGAGTGCCGCGTTCCAGACCAGGATCCCGAACATCCCCAACGCCTCCTGGCGATCGAGCGCCAGGAGGATCAGTGGAATGAGCAGCGGCATCGATGAAGCGAAGAGGAGCAGGAGGGTGAAGCCGACGCGGTAGCGGCGCACCGCGTGCGGCAACCGTGGCCATGGATCGCCCATCGGCCGCAGAATCGCCGGCGTCTCCAGCCCACCAGGACGAACAACTTCAGCAGGGCCCCGAGACCGCGGCGCTCCACGATGACGCGCAGAAGGAAAATGCTCGCGAGAATCGCCGGGATGAACTGCACAAGGGTGATGAGCAATTGCCATCCGGGATCGAGATCATCCAGGACGAACAATTCAGCAGGGCGAGAAGGGGCATCCACAAAAACATCAGGGCGTACGCGCCCACGCTGCGCATGTCTTCGGTGTCGGTTGGGTCGGCCGCGGTGCCGCGAAGCGCGTCGCGCAACTCCGCCGCACTCGGGTAGCGTTGTTCCGGATCTTTCGCGAGGCAGCGCATGACCGCATCGCTGAGGTCGGCCGCGACCGCGGGATTGACCGCGCTCACTGGCGCCGGCCGCCTCGCCGCATGGCGCGCGATGATCTCGCGGAACGTTTCTCCTTCGATGGGAAGGCGGCCTGTCAGCATGCGATAGCCGATCACTCCGAGGGAGTAGATGTCGCTGCGATGGTCGACAGTGCCGCCCACCGCCTGTTCCGGCGCCATGTACAGCGGCGTCCCGACGACGACGCCAGCCTGTGTGAGGCTCTCGCCGGAAGTCACCCGGGCGATCCCGAAGTCAGCGAGAACCGCGCTGCCCGTCGCGTCCTCGATCAGGATGTTCTCCAACTTGAGGTCGCGATGGATGACCGACTGCGCGTGCGCGTAGTTGAGCGCGTCGGCGATCTCGGCGAGGATGCGACGCGCCTCTTCGGGCTCGATCGTGCGGTCGCGGTGCAGGCGTTCCGCCAGCGTCTCTCCGCGGACGAAACCCATGACGAAGTAGAGGATCTGTTCGGCATCCCCGAAAGCGTGCAGCGGAACGATGTGCGGATGGTGCAACTTCGCGGCGATCCGCGCCTCGCGCCGGAATCGTTCGCGCATTTCTTCATCGGAGCCGGAATGGGAGGTCAGGACTTTGACCGCGACTTCACGGTCGAGAAAATCATCGCGCACCAGGTAAACGGCGCCCATCCCCCCGCGGCCGAGTGGGCGCACGATCCGCATGTTCGGTGGCAGAGCGTTCTCCAGGGCGCGGCGAATCGGATCGCCCTGCGCGTCGGCATCGCGATGTACGGCGGCACCGCACGCGGAGCAGAACCGCGCCTCGTCGTTGAACTTCGCCCCGCAGATGGAGCACTGCATGGTGGCCGTGGAGAGAGCGTACTCCTTGCTGAACCGAAACGGTTGGGGTCAGGGCCGGAAAACCAACCAAACTCCTCACAGGTCGAACGGTTGGGGTCAGGGCCGGAAAACCAACCAAACTCCTCACAGAGTAGAGGAGGGAAACGCCGCACCGTGCGGCTATTTCCTCAGGAGCGACCGGATTCGCTCGCGGAGTGAGGCGTACGCGCGATCGGCAGCGGCCAGCGCGCGGCTGCGTCGTCTCAGTTTGCCCGCTCCCCACGCCGTGGTGCCGAGGACCTCGGCCAGCGCCTCGAAGGTGAGGCCACAGTCTTCGTGCCCGAGGTCGGCGATCAATTTGCGAGCGGGGCCGCGGCTGCCCGGCGCGAGGGCGCGCTCCTCGGCGGGCACCTCGCGGCGGATCGTCTCGAGCAGGACGTCGAGGCGCGCGAGGACGAAGCGCCGCTCGCGTTTCGGATGCGCACGGCTTCGAGCCGCGCTGTCGACCCACTCCTGGACCTTCCGGCAGAACGAGGGTGATCCGAGGATCCAGCCGCCGACCGCTTCGGCGTGCGGGTCGTACTCGACATCGCGGGGTTGCGCGACGAACTCGCGGAACAGCAGGCGGGCGCGGGCGTGGTCGGTCCGATCGAACTGGTCGAGCGTCCAGTCGATCTCGAGCCAGGACGGCGCCGCTTCGTAGCCGGCGGTCGCGCGGTAGCTGCCCCAGGGCCACTCGGCGGGCGCGGCCACCATGCCGGCGCGGACCGGATTGAGCGGGACGTAGCGGAGATTCTCGAGCAGGTGGGTCTCGCGCTCGATCAGTTTCGCGTCGAAGCGGTGCTGAACCAGGTGTCCGACGCGCCGGTGGACGGTGTTGAACCGCTGCGCGAAGGAACTGAGCAGATCGCGCATGCCATCGGAGAGATTCGGGACGGGCGTCTCCACGATGAGGTGGAGGTGGTTGGTCATCAGGACCCAGGAATGGAGGAGCCAACCGCGCTCCGCGACGACGCGGGCGAGCCGATCGACGAAGGCGATGCGGTCGGCATCGTCGCGGACGATGTCGCGTCGGTCATTGCCACGGCTGGTGACGTGATAGATCCCGCCGGGAACGTTGTAGCGGAGTGGGCGAGCCAGGGTCGGCCGAAGCAGCAGCGAAGCCGGCGGCGGACGGTGCGGGTGCGATCAAGATACCTCGGATCGCGCGATCGGGTCTTGCCGCCCCTCAGAGATCAGGGATCGCTCTACTCGGTGGAGAGAACGGTTGGTTTTCCGGCCCTGACCCCAACCTTCCCGAAATCAGGGAGCGCTCTACTCGGTGGAGAGAACGGTTGGTTTTCCGGCCCTGACCCCAACCTTCCCTTGACCCCAACCTTCCCTTCAATATCATCGGGTTACCGAGCACCTCAGAAGATCAGGGAGCGCTCTACTCGCTGGAGAGAACGGTTGGTTTTCCGGCCCTGACCCCAACCTTCTTGGCCCTACTTCTTGAACACCAGGTACATCAGCCCCGGCTCGATCACGCTCATCTCGTCGAGCGTATAGCCACGCTCCACTTCGGCGTTGAGCGCCGCGGTGATGGTCGGCATCGACGTATTCGTGACCTTCAGCACGACGACCTTGTACTCGACCTTCTTTGCGGCGAACGAGGATTCCGGAACGGCGGCGACGACGATGAGGACGAGAAGGGCAATTCCGGCGAAAACACGGACATTGAGCAACCCGCGAAGATTCATCGGTTCCTCCTGCGCTGATTTTGGGTGACGCCATTGTAGGGGAGTTTCGCGGGGTGAGCAAACGGTTGGGGCCGCGGTTGGGGCCACGTCCGGAAAACCAGCCAAACTCTTCGCGGCCGCGAAAATGGTTGTTTTTCCGGACCTGACCCCAACCGTTCAACCGTTTACGCGCGCGGGATCGGCTTCAGGACTTTCCTGCCGTACGCGATGAACGCCATGAGAAGAGCGAGTGCCGCGGTCATGATGATCGGCCCGACCTCGTGATACTTCAGGTGCACCCAGACGAAGACGAGGCTCTCGATCGCCAGGACCGATGCAGCGACCACGGTGAGCGCCGGCTTCCAGCGGAACGCGGCGGGGATGATCAGGCCGACCGTGCAGACGAGCTCGAGGACGCCGAGGGCGATCCACGCTTCCCGCGGCAACGCACCGAAGGCGGCGACCCCCTCGCTCACCTGGTCGAACATGAACGCCTTCATCACGCCCGACGCTCCGAACAGGAGCGCGGCGAGGATCTGCAGGACCCACAAAAGGACGTTCATCGTACGACTCCTCAGATGCCTGAATAGGAACACTGTAGCGTGAACGGTTGGGGCCACCCATTGGGCGTCCGTGTCAACCGCCGGTGCGGGCGGGCGGGGGTGAGTGAGAAGAGAGTTGGAGAAGAGAGTTGGGGTCAGGTCCGGAAAACCAACCAAACTCTACGTCACGTAGTGAAAGGTTGTTTTTCCGGACCTGACCCCAACCGTTCGTTTACTGGGACGAACGGGACGAGTCGCGGGTCGCGGGGACGAAGACATTCGGACCGTACGACCGGCTAAGCGCCTTCAGCACCGCGCCGGACGAGGAATGAACGGTGATGGCGAGCGTGCGCGCGCTCGTCGACCGCGCGCACGCCGACGTTGTAGCGCGACGCGATCGGATCGGAGGCTTCCGCCAACGGCGCGCGCGCCGGCCGGCAGGACGTCGGAGCCGAGGAGCGGCGGCAGGACGAACTCGGACGTGCCCGAACCTTTCAAGTTGACGCGGACGCCCAATGGGTGGCCCCCACTTATATTCGGAGACCTCCGCTCACCTGACCTCGACCGTCAGCCGGTACACGGCGCCGGGGGGGCGTCGTTCTCCCAGGGGCGCGCGTAACGCAGCTCGACCGCCTCCCGGCCGGCGGCCTTCGCGCGGAACCGGAAGATCTCGTGGCCTCCCGCGCCGGGGAGGGCCCTCGCCGAAGGTTCGAAACTCGCTTCGCCGCCGACGAGCTCGAGATGCTCCACGGGATTCGCTAGCGCCCACCGATAGCCCGTGGTCGGATTGCTGGCGAGGCGAATCTCGAGCGTCTCTCCGGCGTCGATCGCGACCCTGCTTCGATCGTCGGTTTCCGTCAGGACGATCGCGGGTCGATGCGCGCACGAGACGAGCAGAGCGAACAAAATGCAGAGGGGGACGGTTCTCGTCTTCAAAAGTCTCTCCATCAGCAGCCGTAAGGCCCATCACCACCGCCGGGTGTGTCTCCGCTGGCGTTCCTCGAGCTCCTGGAGCTTCTGATCGATCGCCGCCTCTTCGGTCGTCTCGTCGAACGAGCGGCCGTCGTTCAGGCGCGGCGTCACGTAGATCACGGTTTCCGTATATCGGTCCACCGAGTCCTGGTCCTGAAAGAGATGGCCGAGAAGGGGCAGTCGCCGCAGGAACGGGACGCCGGCTTCGACCTTCGACTTGGTCTCCTTGATGAGGCCTCCGAGAATCAGGGTCTCGCCATCGTGAATGGCGACCGTGCTCTTGATCGTGTGGCGATCGATCGAGTACTGCCCCTCGGCGGCGTCGACGAAGAATGCGACCTGTCCCGCCACGTCGAGGTGAATCGTCCCGTCTCCGGTAGCGATCGGCGTGATGGTCAGCTCGATCGGCGCGGTGATGAGCTGGAGAGTGCTCGTGACGACCAGGTTGGTCAGCGGCGGCGGCGTCAGGACGATGTGCTCTTCCTGCGTGAAGGTGATCCTCGCCTCACTTCCGTTCTGCACGGCGATGTGGGGATTGGTGATGATTCGGGCGAGATCGTCGGTGACCAGCGCGACGAGGTTGAACTTGAACGGCTGCTTCATCTGGGTCACGAAGTTGTACGTTCCCGAGATGATGCCGGCGCCGGGCCGGTAGCTGCCATTGGAGACGCGGCCCAACGTCGCGTTCGTGACGTCGAACCGCCACTCGAACCGGTTGCCGTGGGAGTACTCGACGACGAGCAGCTCGACGTAGACGGTCGCCGCCTCCAGATCCACGGAGTCGAGCATGCGCACGGTGTCCCGCACCGCCGGGAGCGACCCGCGGATGAAGACGCCGTTCAACTCGCGCACGGCCGAGATGCGGACTTCGGACATGCCGAGTTTCGCGAGCTGCTCGACCGCGCGCTCCGCGGTCACCGCCTGCAGCGTGTGCGTGTAGAGGACATCCTGTCCGCCGAGCTCTATTTCGGCGCCGGTCCCGTAGAGGGTCCAGACCTTGCCGTCGCGGCTGGCGAGATAGCCGGCGCGCGCGGCGGCTGCGCGGATCACGTCGTCGAGAGTCGCCCCTTCGGCGATGAGCGTGACAGGCTCGCCTGCTCCGCCGATGACGATGAGCTCCATCCCGTGGTCAGCGACGAACCGCTGCAGCGCGTCGCGGAAGCTCTCCTCCGTCATTTGGAGCCGGTGCCGCCGCGTCTTCGGGGCGGTCGGCTCGCGCGGAGGTGCCTGCGCGAGGAGGGTCTGCCCCGCCAGAAGCGACGCCAGAATGAGCGCCCCGCGGAGAGGCACCCACCGCTTCAATTCGCTCGACTTGGCCGGATTGGACTCCACGACGTCAGATGATGACCTCGCCTCATCCAATCGCGCGTGACGTCGCGCACCCTCGTTCGGCGCTGCGCTGCGCGGGCCCTTCGCGTGGTGCGGACGTCTCGCCCGCTTCCGGGTGGGGGGCGCGAGCCGCACCATTTATGTTACGTCCGTTCTCTCCCCCTCACCCGGCCTCCACCCTTGCGCGCTGGAGCGCCCGGGGAGGGGGATTCTTGGGTTCGGTCTTCGCTCGTCATTCGAAAGTCAAAAGCCGGGCGCGAGCACGGGCACGGGCGCGGGAGAGGGAACAGCGCCGAAGGCGCGGAGTCGCGTAGCCGTGGGCGAGCGAAGCGAGCCCACGGTTCGCATCGAGAGTCTGAGCTATGCCCCGAAGGGGCAGCGCCCCCCGGAGAGGTTCGACGGATCGCGATCGCGCACCGACGGGAGAATCCTCGATCACACGCCCTTGCCGGGCATCGCACGTAACATCCTTCCCGGAAGCGCCCTGCGGGCAGTCGAAAGACGTCGGCCCGACGAAGGACTCGATGGACTTCTCGACGAACCCCAGGAGACTCGCGGGCTGGATCTTTCTGATCACGCTCCTGCTCTGGCCCGGCTCCGCCGCCGCGCAGAAGGAGAAGTTCTCTCGTTCGAAGCCGTACGTGAGGGTCGGAACGATCGGTCACGTCGACCACGGGAAAACGACGTTGACGGCGGCGATCACCGCCTATCTCGCCACGAAGGGACTCGCCGATGCGCGGTCCTATGACTCGATCGACCGCGCTCCCGAAGAGAGGGCGCGAGGAATCACGATCTCGACCTCCCACGTCGAATACGGGACCGAGACCCGCCAGTACGGGCACTTCGACTCTCCCGGGCATTCGGACTACGTGAAGAACTTCATCTCCGGCGCGGAGGAGGCGGATGGCCTCCTTCTCGTCGTCAGCGCCGCGGAGGGCCCGATGCCGCAGACGCGAGACCACATCAGGCTGGCGAGCAAGATCGGCGTGCCTACCCTCGTGGTCTTCCTCAACAAAGTCGATCGGGTCGACGATCCGGAGCTGCTCGATCTCGTCGAGCTCGAGGTCCGCGAGCTTCTCACCACATACGGATATCCCGGCGACACCGCCACCCTGATCCGGGGGAGCGCGTTGAATGCGCTGAATCACCCGGCTGATCCGAACGCGACGAAATGCATCGTCGAACTTCTGGCGGCCCTCGACAAAGACATTCCCCTTCCCGCGCGACCGGCCGACCTTCCGTTCCAGCTGGCCATCGAGAGCGTCTCCTCGGTCGCCGGAAGCGGCACGGTGGTGAAGGGCCGGATCGGGCAAGGGACGGTGAACGCGGGAGACGAGCTTGCGATCGTCGGCCTCGGCTCCGCGCTCGAGGCGAAGGTGAAGGGCATCGAGATGTTCGGCCGGGTGCTCGCTCGGGCCGAGGCGGGAGACAACGTTGGACTGCAGCTCGGGGACATCCCCGCGGAGGGGATCCTGCGCGGCATGGTGGTGGCCCGTCCCGGGTCGATCCTTCCTCACACGAAGTTCGGGGCGCTCGTCTATGTGCTGAGAAGAGAAGAAGGCGGAAGGAGCGCGGCCGTGCCCACTGGGTACGCCGCGCAGTTCTATCTGCGCACGAGCGAGGTTCCCGGCGTGTTGACGCTGGCTGACGGCGTCGCGCCGGCGCAGCTCGGTGAGGATGTCGAGGCCGAGATCGAGCTGGCCTCGCCGGTCGCCATGGAACCGGGGCTGCGCTTCGCGATCCGCGAAGGCGGCAGGACGGTCGGCGCCGGAGTGGTGACCAGAGTCATCGACTAGAAGAGAGCTCATGACGGAGCAGGAGTGGAGCACCATGCCGGGATCCATGCATCGACGACAATTTCTCTGTGCCGCTGGAGGGACGGCGGCGATCGTCGCGATCGCTCCGCGGCGCGCCTTCGCCCTGATGAGCTCCGCGGGGCCGCTCAAAGGCTCGTCCGCCGAACCGAAGCGCTACCTCGTTATCGTGGAGCACGTCGCCTTCGCCCCGGACCGAACGCTCTACGTCTTCCACCCGGAGCGCCACGTCCTGGAGCACCGCGGCATCGACGGGCTCGAGCCGCAGGGGAGGATCTCGCAGCTCGGCTCTCGCCCGGGAGACCTCAACTTTCCGACGGCGATCGGGTTCGACTCGCGCCGCCGCGTGTACGTCGCGGACCGCGGGAATCATCGGATCAACATCTATTCGGCGTCGGGCCGGTTCGAGGCGCACGTCGATCGCGCCGGCGGGCAGCGCCTTGCGTACCCTCGCGGGCTCGCGATCGACGCCGCGAACAACCTTTACGTGGCCGATAGCGGGATGAACCGCGCGCACGTCTTCGGGCCCGACCACGAGTTCATCCGGTCACTCGAAGCGGAATCGGATCCGGTGAAGCTGGCGGGCAGCGTTCCCGTCTCGATCGCCGTCGCTCCGGACGGACGGATTCACGTGGCCGACCTCGGCGAGCAGACCATCGAGGTCTACGAGCGCGGCGGAAAGCTGGTCGCGCGGTACGGCGCCCCGGACGGCCTGCGTGCGCCCCGCTCTCTGGCGATCAAGCGAGACGGAACCGTCTTCGTCGCGGACGGAGTCGCGGGATCGGTGTTCGTCTTCGGCCCGAAGGGGGAGCTCATCGAGCGGCTCGCGCCGCGCACCGCGGCCGGCGAGCTGGTCGTGCCTCGCTACGTAGCGCTCGACGGCAACGGCCTGCTCTACGTGACGGCCTCCGCCCCGAGCGCGGCGGAAAGGATGTGACGCGATGTACGAACAGATCATCGGGGAAGTTCGCTATTTCGGCTGCAACTACGCGCCGGCTGGATGGATCGCTTGTGACGGGACCCTGCTTCTGATCGCGGAGTATGAGCCACTCTTCGTGCTCATCGGAACCACGTACGGCGGCGATGGTGTCACCAACTTCGCGGTTCCCGATCTCAGGGGGTCGGTACCGGTGCACATGGGGACGGGAGCGGGGCTGCCGGAGCGGTCCATGGGGGGCGGACCGGCATTGAACTCCGCCCCCGCCTCGCAGGATGCAACGCGCACGGTCGGCACAATGGTGCTCAATCCATGCATCGCGGTCGAGGGCTACTTTCCCGCAGCGGGACTGATGCAGGCGCCATCTTCAACAATTTCTCATCAGGGGGCTCCATGGATTGGTTCCTAGGCCAGATCGCGTTGTTCTCGTTCCCATTCGTGCCGAGAGGCTGGGCCGCATGCAACGGCCAACTCCTGCGCATCGATCGGAATCAAGCGCTTTTCTCCCTCATCGGAGCCGCGTACGGAGGCGACGGCCGCACGACGTTCGCGGTTCCCGATCTTCGCGGACGGATCCCCGTTCACCGGGGGAACGGACGCTCGGTGGCGTCGCAGGCGATGGCGAGCCGGACTTCGGTTCGCGGCGCCGATCAGGCGGAGAATCCGCCGGCGCTCGGGATCGTCACGTTCAATTTCTGCATCGCGGTGGAAGGCATCTACCCCACTCGGGACTGACGACTGGAGAATGACATGGCAGATCCGTTCTTAGGCGAGATCAAGGCGTTCGCATTCGACTTTCCACCGCGAGGATGGGCCAGCTGCGATGGTCAGACGCTTTCGATCAGCCGCAACACCGCGCTCTTCGCCCTGCTCGGGACGCAGTACGGTGGCGATGGGAGAACGATGTTCGTGCTGCCGGACCTTCGGGGGCGGACTCCCCAGGGACGAGGCTCGGCGAACGGTACCGAGCTCGAACTGGGGGAGACCACGTCGTTCGTTTCGGCCGACGCCTCGTCCGCCCCGGTCGACGAGAAGTCGAGCGGCACCCTCGGCTTCCACTACTGCATCGCGCTCCAGGGCGTGTTCCCGCCTCGGTGGTAGACGCTCGCTTCGCTCGCGCAGGGCGACGCGGCTCGGGCCCTTCCGGCCGGACGCGCGCAAGCGGGCGTCGTGGATCGTTCAGATCACCGCGCGCCGGGGATCGGATTCACCGAGAGCATGCGGTCGAGCGCCGCTTTGAAGTCGCCATACGGCCTGGCGCCGTCCACCATTCCCACGACCTCGACTGAGCCGTCCGGCTGCACGAGCCCGATCAGAAACGAGGGCGTCCCCTCGATCCCCAGCGAGCTCGCATCGGCAATGTCGGCCGCGATGTCCGCCGCGTATCGACTGCTGTCGAGGCACGACTGGAACTCTCCGCCGGCGAGCCCGAGCGCCTCAGCGTGCCGGGTCAGGTCGGCGGGGGCGAGGGCCTTCTGATTCTGGAAGAGGCGATCGTGCATCGCCCAGAATTTTCCCTGCGCGCCGGCACAGTGAGCCGCCTCCGCCGCCTTGCGCGCCTGGGGGTGCATGTCCAGAGGGAGGTCGCGCCAGATGTATTTCACTTTTCCCGCATCGACGTAATCCCGGCCGATCTGGACGTACGCGTCGTTCGTGAACCGCGCGCAGAACGGGCACTGATAATCGGAGAACTCGATGATCGCGACCCGGGCGTTCGGAGAGCCGCGGAACGGCTCGCCTCGGACATCGATCGGGCCGGGCGGAAGTCGCCCGGCGGGAGCCTCTGCCGCCTGAAACCGCTCGAGGAGTCTCCGGATCTCCTGCAGCTCCCGGAGCATTGCCCGATTCGTCTCATCGAGACCGTCGAGCCGCCGATGCAGATCGTCGGCGGGCGGTGTCACCTGCGCGAAGGCCATGAGCGGAGTGATGGCGAGAACGCAGCACGCCACGAGCCGGAGTGTACGGAAAGAGATCATTCGCATTCCTTCGCTCATCGGAAACGCTCCCTTCGCGATTCGGCAGGGTCCGAAGCCGCGCGTCGTCCAACACGGCGCTCGGACCTGCAACGGCCGCAGCCTTCGCGGCTGCGGCCGTGTCTCAGCGGGTATGTCCGGGGGTCCAGGTGTACTCGATCACTAATTTCCGCATTTGTACGCGGGGCCGACGTCGCGACCGTCCGACTGCGTGGTCTGGCCGTTCCACCGGCACTTGAGGGCGCCGCCGCAGTTCTGGCTTCCCGTTCCGGCCTCTTCTTCCGAGCAGAGATCGCCCTCCAATCCCCGGCCGATGCAGTGCCACGTTCTGCGGCCCGTGTTGCGGCAGATCAAATTGCCCCCGCAGCTCTTGCTGCCGCGCCCCGCGTCATCCTCTGCGCAGAGATCGTTCGGTTCGCCGCGCCCGACGCACGCGTACCGGTAGCCTGTGTTGCGGCAGACGAGATTCCCAGCGCACTGGATGCTGCCGGCCCCGGCATCCACCCGATCGCAGGAATCGCCCTGTTGTGCGCTCCCCTTCTGCACGCAGTAGTAGCGGTCGTCGTTCTTCGGCCGGCAGATCAGACCGTCGGCGCACGTTCCACCCTCTTTCCCCTCCCACGCGCAGAGATCGCCTTCATTTCCGCGTCCGACGCAGCGGTACTCAGAGCCCTCTCTTCTTTGGACAGCGGAGCAGACCAGTTCGTCGAGGCAGTCGGCGTTGTCCCTTTTCGAATCGCATTGTTCACCCTGGTCCTTGCACAAGAACAATCCCTGCTGGCAGGGAAAGACCGGAATGTCGCCCGGCTTGAGGTTTCCGGGATTGAACCAGGAAGGGTCGATGCTCTTGACGCTCAGCCCGGAGGCGAAGCCGGGAAATCCGAGCGACGGGCTGTTGACGTCGAGCTCCGGCAGCATGCTGTCGAAGTCGAGGTTGATCGCTGTGAGAGGCACCTCCAGTTGCGCCGGCAGGTTGATGACGGCGTCGATGTCGCCCAGGTTGATTTCCAGATCGAGATTCAATTCTCTCAGAATGATGTTGAGCGGCTCCTGCGCCATGTTCAGCAACGCCTCGGCGATCTTGTCCAGTCCCACTTGCTTCAGGAGCTCGAGCGCCACGCCGCCCACCAGGTTCTCGATCTCGTTCATGATCGCGCCGACGCCCTGCACGATGACCCGCATGCTGATGTCGGGGGTGCAGACCCGTTGCGTCGTGAATGGAGAGGTGGGAACTTCGTAACACTTCTTCAGGTTCGAATTGAGGAGGTCGTCGAGCTTCCGCAGCGGCGTGATCAAGTTGTCCAACGACTCGATGATCGGAGCCAGGAGCTTCTGGTAACCATCGAGAAATCCCATCGGCGTGTTGATCGCCGGCAGCGCGGGGAGAATCCCGTCGATCGTCCCGACATCGGTAAGAAGGAGCTCCACGACGCGATCGAGCTCGACGACTACACTGTCGATATCATCGGCATTTCCGTCCACCTTCTGCTGCATGCACTGCCTGAGATTCGCTGCTGCGCCGTTGACGCACTCCTGTGCCACCGTGGTCGCGAACGGCTCCGGGCGCACGGCAACGACATTGAACGCGACCAGAACCGTATCTGCCTGTCCCAGTCGTTTCGCTGCCTTGAGGAACTTCACCGAGAGAGGAGTCGTCGTCGCCGCGATGGCGCCGATCTTCACCTTTGCCGCGGTGACCTTCGTCAGCGCCGGCCCGATCTGGGCGCGCATTCTCTTCGCCTTCTCGCGCGTCTGCGGCACGACTTCCGCCGTCTGCAGCAGCCTGTCGGCCGTCGATAGCGACGCCTCCAGAGCCGTCAGCTGCTTGTGAGCCACGCCGGGTATGGTCAAGAGAGTCCCGGTGGTCTGGAGAGCCTCCTTGATTCCCTTCATTCGTTCATGAAGCCTGTCCAGATCCTGGCTCAGATCGAGCGAGCGGGCGTCCAGCCTCTTCAGAGTATCGCTTTTCGGGCCATTGACCGGGTCGCGCACCTGATTAGCCGCGCTCGGCACGTTGGCCCACGACTGTGCGTTGGCCGTAGCCCACGAGAGGACCAGGATGGCTGCCAATGCCGAAATCTTCTTCACGGTGCATCTCCTTTCGCCTCGAGCGCAGCGGCCGCGCTCGCAGCGTACGACTCCCTGCTTTCATGAAAGCTGCGCCTTTTCTTGCCCGAGTGCTCGACGGCATCGACTCGATCGAAGAGCGCGGCGCGATCAGGGGAGCAGTTCCGACTTGTACGGTGTTGTTTGAAATGGGGACTGGCGGCCTCTAGTATTCATCTCGGCCGAGAACCCCACGGTGACGCGCAACACCTCCCCGCGTGTCGCCGTGGTGGGCGCCGCGATTCACCCGCGGTTCCTGGAGGCGCAGGCTCGACGGGATGCGGTGGAGGAGGAGCCGGCGAGTCCGGCGGCGTGATCGCAGACCACCGTTCGCACGCGAAGACCACGGCGGGCGTGGCCACCATGTTGGCGCGGACCGGCTTGAGCGGGACGTAGCGGAGATTCTCGAGCAGGTGGGTCTCGCGCTCGATCAGCGTCGCGTCGAAGCGGTGCTGGACCAGGTGGCCGACGCGCTGGTGGACCGCGTTGAATCGCTGCGCGAAGGAACTGAGCAGATCGCGCATCCCGTCGGAAAGATTGGGGACGGGCGTCTCCACGATGAGGTGGAGGTGGTTAGTCATCAGGACCCAGGAATGGAGGAGCCATCCGCGCTCCGCGACGACGCTCGCCAGCCGATCGACGAAGGCGATGCGGTCGGCATCGTCGCGGACGATGTCGCGTCGGTCATTGCCACGGCTGGTGACGTGATAGATCCCGCCGGGAACGTTGTAGCGGAGTGGGCGAGCCAGGGTCGGCCGAAGCAGCAGCGAAGCCGGCGGCGGACGGTGCGGGTGCGATCAAGATACCTCGGATCGCGCGATCGGGTCTTGCCGCCCCTCAGAGATCAGGGATCGCTCTACTCGGTGGAGAGAACGGTTGGTTTTCCGGCCCTGATACGCATATGGGCGTCTTCCGCGGAGAGCGTACGCTCTGCCGTGAAAGGAGGCGCTCCATTATGCGCAAGAAAGACCTGTTCTGCGGTATTGATCTCCACTCCAACAACAGCTACCTCGCCATCAGTGATGCCAACGATCGACGGATCTTTCACGGGAGATTCCGGAACGATCTCGCGTTGATCCTGACAGCACTCGAACCGTACCGCGAGAGGCTCGTCGCCATCGCGGTCGAGTCGACGTTCAATTGGTATTGGCTCGTTGATGGGCTGATGGCCGTCGGCTACGACGTGAAGCTCGTCAACACGTCGGCCGTTCGGCAGTACGAAGGGCTCAAGCACACCGACGACCGGCACGACGCGTTCTGGCTCGCCCACTTGATGCGGCTCGGCATTCTTCCGACGGGTCACATCCTCGAGCCTGGAGTACGCGCTCTTCGGGATGTACTGCGCAAGCGGATGCGGCTCGTTCAACAGCGCTCGGCGAACATCACGAGCATCGAGAACCTGCAGCAAAGAAATGAGGGTGCGCGTATGACCGCCGACGAGATCAAAGCTCACACGGCGGAGACGATCGCGGCTTCGGTTTCCGACCCCAACCGCGCTCTTGCCCTACGCAGCACCCAGGAAGTCATCATGACACTGAACGAGCAGATTCGCATCCTCGACACCGCGGCCCAGGCACAGCTGAAGCCATCACCCGAGTGGAAGCGGCTCCAGACGGTCTGGGGCATCGGCCGGATCCTCGCCTCGGTCATCCAGCTCGAGACCGGCCCGATCACCCGCTTCCCGGACGTTGGCGACTATGCCTCCTACAGCCGCTGCGTCCCGACGGGACGGATCAGCAACAACAAGAAGAAGGGCGAAGGCAACGAGAAGAACGGGAACAAGTATCTCTGCTGGGCCTTCGTGGAGGCAGCCAACTTCTCGATCCGCTCATATCCGGCAGCGAACCGCATGTATCAGCGAAAGAAGGCGAAGAAGGGGCCGATCGTCGCGAGGAAAGCGCTTGCGCACAAGCTCGCGCGCGCGACCTACTTCGTTCTTCGCGACGGAGTGGAGTTCAAACCGGAGCTGCTGTTCCGATCGTGAGCTTGGCCGGCACGGGAACCCAGAGGTTGGGGTGAGCTTCGAGCTCAGGGACCTGGTTGGGAACCGTGCCGGCCAGGATGATCGATGCGCGCGACGGCGTGAGCCAGCCTGGGGTTGGACGCCTCTCTCGCCCGGAGGCGGAACCATGGATCTGTCAGAACTCTTTGGACACGCCCTCGTACCGATCGCGTTTCTGGGGCGCCGAACGGCGCCAGGGCGAAGAGCTCTCGCAAGAGAGCATCACGCTTGATCCTGATGGGTGGCTGGTGCGGATCGAATCCGACACCGACGAAAAGAAACGAAGGGATGCGCTCGATTGACGACTCGGCGGTTAGCCTCCGCTCCGCGTCTGGTCAAGGCGCCTCGACGGCGCCTCCTCCGCTTCGCTCCGGCCCTGCGGGTGACCAGCCGCTCCGCTCCGGCTGCTTTGCAGCTGCGGCCGAAAGCAAAGCTTTCGACCGCTCAGTCGAAGTCTGTCCACTCACCCCCGCCCGCACCGGCGGTTGACACGGACGCCCAATGGGTGACCCCAACCTTTCCGACCCCAACCTTTTCCCTGACCTGACCCCAACCTTCCTCTTCTTCAACCTTCCTCTTCCAACTTTTCCGAGACGACCTGTCGCTGCGCGGGCGACGAGGTCTGCACGTTCGAGCTGCGGCGGCGGTAGCGAGTACCTTTCGTGTCCAGAAAAAATTAGCGAGCTATGCCAGCGACTATCCTCTGAAATTCACTTCACAGATGTCTTGAGCAGTATCGGGCTGAATGCCGATTGTCTCTGTCCCGCCGCCGTAGGTCGGCACTCGCCCAACGACATTCCAGCTGTACCAGGCGTCTCCATGCTTGTCGAGGTACCGGAGAAGCCTCTCGGGTGCCAGTTGCAGCGATCCCACTCCCAACCCTTCCGTGCGGAACAGTTCGTTGGCTTGCCGGACAAGCGAAGCGGGGGTCATCTTTTCTGTGCCTTGTCCTTGGCGCGCAAAATCTCCAATCAGTATTTGGCCGGGCCGCGCAGCTTCCAAAAGCCTTGCGGCGCCGTTCGTTGCAGCGCCGACGGCATTAACCGCGCGAGGGTCAGTGTTGTGCGCATCCGTCGTTTCATAAAGGAGGAAAGCGGAGGAGATCATGAAGCTGGCTTTCAGCCGCATAGGGAAGCCTTCGGAGCGAAGAGCTTCTGATCGTTCCAAGAGGCAAAGAAGAAGCATAAAGGTCGCTACGTCGGCATTGCCACCAACAGCGGAATGCCACGAGTAGAACCCATCCCCCGTCGATGCGCGAGCAAAGCGGTTAGGCAATCCAAGCGCCGTGCTGAACGTCCGAGCTCGGTAGACACCTTGAGAGAAGATGTTGTTCAAACTATAGAGCTGCGACAGCTGTTCGGCGTAATTGAGCTGGGAGAAACCGCATATGTCGACAAGCAAAAAGGCTTTCTGGCGGTAATGGGGCGCGCCGAAGCATGAGATCAGGCGCCCGACCTCAGGCTTATCCAGCGCCGACAAGCCCGGAATCGGTCCAGGATGCCTCCGGAATAGATGAGGGTTCTGACTTGTGATCCACTCCAGAGTATTTCCGGGAGTATAGGAGCCGAGGTCGTAGTCGCGCTTTGTCACTTCTTCAAGCACCCGAATAGCGAGTGGCAAGTCTGGAATGTTTGTTGTCAGTAGCGTCACATCGTCGCCGTTTAAGTCATATGCGACGAGTGGATACAAGCCGAACGAGGTTTTCGAGCGAAGGAAGGTAACCAGTGCCTCCCTAACAGTGGCTTCCATTTCCCCTCCATAATCCGCCGTGAGGCGGCCAGACTAAGAAAAGACCCGATAGCCTGCGACATGCGGTCCTCGCAAGGAGTCCCGACCGAGCGACTTGTCCTACCAGAGGCCGAAAACGACTGGCGTCCATTCAAAGAGTTAGACGGACAGTTTTCTGGAGTGCCCCGAGCGTTCGAACAAGCGGCCGCGGGATCACGAGCGGCCGCGAGGCAAGCCATTTCTTTTTCCGAAAGTTGGGGCCAGGTCTGGAAATCCAACTTCTCTACCCTATAGGTGAGCTGCAAAATTGCTTTTCCAGACCTGGCCCCAACTTTTCCCGACGGCCACGCCGGCGAGCCGTTTCCGATACGGCTCGAGCGCCGACAGAACCGTCGGCAGCTCATTCGGAAGACGTCGCTCGACCAGGCGACGATCGTTCGAATCGATCACGGTCAAGTAGTTGTTGTTCGAAGGCTTGGGGTCAGGCCTTTCTTTTTTCATTCTTGATGTGACTCCCCGCGGATTCGCTGTTCCGTGCGCTCGTGCGAATAAGTCGGAAAAAAGAAAGGCCTGACCCCAAGTTTCCTCCGGGAACGTTGTAGCGGAGTGGGCGAGCCAGGGTCGGCCGAAGCAGCAGCGAAGCCGGCGGCGGACGGTGCGGGTGCGATCAAGATACCTCGGATCGCGCGATCGGGTCGTGCCGCCCCTCAGAGATCAGGGATCGCTCTACTCGGTGGAGAGAACGGTTGGTTTTCCGGCCCTGACCCCAACCTTCCCCGGATAGCCTCCGCTCCGCGGCTCGTCAAGGCGCCTGCGGCGCCTCCTCCGCTTCGGTCCGGCCCTGCGGGTGACCAGCCGCTCCGGCTGTCCCGCGCCTACGGTCGAAAGCAGAGCTTTCGACCTCCGGTCGACGTCCACCTCCCGCCCCGGCAAGTTGACGCGGACGCCCAATGGGTGACCCCGATTCTTCAATCTTGGGCTCTATGGTTGGACCGGATCGATACCAAAACAGAAAGCGTCGGCCGTCTTCGGTGAACTGACAGCGTATTCACCGGGAGGCAGCGGCTTGATGGGCCAAAATCTGAATGATGATTGACCGTACTTTTCCGCGGAGAACTTTATGGCGCTCTCATCGACCGTGCTTCTGCCGCCCCGGAAGGCGCTCGCCTTTGCCATGATGAGATACCTATTCCCCTCTTTCGGCTGCCAATGAATGAACTGAATCTGTTGCTGCGGATCCGTGGCTCGCGATTCGACTCGAATAACGAATTCTAGCTGCCGGTTCGCCGGGAAACGGACCGTCGACTTCTCGCTCGGCACGACGTAGCCGCTCTGCGCGCCTCCGAAGCCCAGTCCCCTCACCTTCGTGGCGACATCCGGCGTCTGGCGTTCAAGTTCGATCAGTCGGGGTCCAGTTGAATCAAGCGCGGCTATTACAAAGTTGTATTCTGGCTCGGGCTCTGGAGAAGGGCTCTTCTCGGTCGGCGGAGGCGCCGTCTGCGCAATACCGGGGACAGGAACGATGAAGAAGGTTGTCGCCATCGCAAGGACGCCGACAACCCGGAGCAGATGCCTGGTCATGGGTACCTCCTGTGCCGATGATCCGCAGCTTAGACCAAGCTTAGACTTAGCCAGTCAGATTCGCCAGCGGTCTCGATTAGGAGAATAGTTGCTTTTCCAGACCGGGCCCCAATTTCTCAACCATTCCTTGAGTGGAAGGCCTGATTCGCTCTCACGAACGTGAAGATCCGTTCGGCTTGTCCTGCGTCTCCTGAGCGAACCAGGCCGCGGCTTTTGACAGGATCTCGCGCTCTTCCTTCAGCCGCCGATTCTCACGTCGAAGCCGGGTCAGCTCCTCCCGCTCTTCGCTCGTCAGACCATCCGTCCGCTGCCCTTCGTCGAGCTCTGCCTGACGCACCCAGTTCCGGATCGCCTGCGCCGACGGCTCGAACTCCCGGCTCAGTTCCTCAGGCGTTCGTCCGGCCCGCACCAGCTCGATCATCTGTCGCCTGAACGGCTCTGTGTATCGCTGTGTCGTCTTTCCCATCGTGGACTCCTCCCAACATCGTCAGGTGTCCACGAAACCGGGTCAACTCCAGTCAGGGCCGGAGGGAAGAGTTGGGGTCAGCGGAGGGAAGAGTTGGGGTCAGGGCCGGAAAACCAACCTATGGTCCACCGCTCGTAGAGAAAGGTTGGTTTTCCGGCCCTGACCCCAACCGTTTCGATGAGGTGGAGGTGGCACCCAGGAGTGGAGGAGCCATCCGCGCTCCGTGACGACGCCCGCCAGTCGATCGACGAACGCGACCCGGTCGGCATCGTCGCGGACGATCTCGCGTCGCTCATTGCCCCGGCTGGTGACGCGATAGATCCCGCCGGGAACGTTGTAGCGGAGTGGGCGAGCCAGGATCGGCCGAAGCAGCAGCGAAGCCGGCGGCGGACGGTGCGGGCGCGATAACGATACCTCGGATCGCCGACGGAAGATGTTACGCCATGAGAAGAGCGGAGGGTTGCTCTCTACTTGGTGAAGAGAATGGTTGGTTTTCCGGCCCTGGCCCCAACGTTTCTGGCCCCAACCTTTCCCCAGAACCTGATTCAGTGACCAAGATGCGCAAGTGTGCAGGGAGCTGCACGGATGCGTCAGGTTGACACTCGGTAATGTCTCCCACACTCCACGAGCCCACGTGTGGCCTCTCGCGGTCAGATCGCGTTTCTGAAATTGAGTTGAATCTGGATCTCCGACTCAGATCTTCGAAGCGCTGAACTCCACCGCTCTTGGTCGCGCACGATCTACAGGTAGTGGATTTTGTACCTGACGGCCTTGGCAGAACCCCTTTTCAAGGGAAAGGATTGCTTCTTTGTGGGAAGATTAACTCAGTCTCGAGGAAAACGACCGTTCCAAACTCGAATCTTGTGAAAATCACAGCGCAAGGAAAAGGAGTTCACTATGGGTGACAAACCTCTCAAGCCAGGTACCCCGGCACCTGCTTCGGGGCAGTATGAACAAATCGGACCACGTGGCGGTGCTGGAAAGGAGATTACCGGAGTGAAGGGGAAGCCCCTTCCGCCGACGCCAGCACCTGGCGGCGGGTACAGGATCGTCGATCGGACAAACAACAAGTCCGGCCGCGGCAACCGATAACTGGATCGTCATGTCGGCTTCCGAAGATCTAGACCCAAAGTCGGGTGATAGACCCTTCTGCCGGATTTTCGTGCAGGCGAAGGTGTGACGCTTCAAGTCCCTCCATGGATGCAGCTCTGGGGTGAGGTCGCATCCGCGCTCGAAGCGTCAGTGACCGTGATTGCGATCCTCGTCGGAGGCGTCTGGACATATATTCTTTTTGTCCGGCGGCGGCAGAAATACCCTCGGGCGAATGTCACGCTCATAATTAATACGTGGAGAATTGAAGGACGTCAGCGTCTACTGCATCTTGGTGTTCAGGTCGAGAATGTCGGTGACACGTTGATCGAATTGAAGTACGGCACAGTCAGAATCCAGCAGCTCCTGCCAATTATTGACGACGCTGCGGCCACCATTGCATGCGGTCGGGATCCCGTTCCTGCGAACGAGTGCGAAGTCCCGTGGCCGCTTCTTTGTGAGCGCGCCTGCCCTTGGGAGAAAGTACCGCGCGAAATAGAGCCCGGAGAGACTGATGCGTTTCATTTCGATTTCGTAATTCCCGACAGCGTCAGCGTTCTGGGGGTCTATACGTATCTTCGAAACGTCCGAAAAGCAAAGCGAAACGTCGGTTGGAATGCAACATCTATTTACAATGTGACTGATGTCGACTAAGAAGACGCCAGCAAACGGACAGCGGCCAAAGGCGCAGGCGCCTCCGAAGCGCCTTCCGTCTAGGCCCGCGAATTCAAAGTGAGGTTCCTACGATGACGAAAGGCCAAGATTCACGCCGACCAAGCGGGCAGCCGAAAAGTCGTCCCACTCTCCCGAATCCAGGATCTCCGCCAACGACCGTCCCTCTCCAGGCACCTCCGAAGATCACACCGAAGCCGCCGAGCAAGAAACCCTGAGATTTCGTTTGGGCTTGCTCGGTCTACGGGGCGTAGACATTGTGGCTGAATGAAGATTGTAAAATTTGAGATCTGGTGTGAATTGGCGGAATCCATAGAACGTCTTCCGTTCCGCGCGCGCGAGGCAACGCGATATGCGAGCCAACTCCTTGATGCATTGCGCTCGCAAGAAGTACCGACACGACGCGGGAGAAACGCACATGTTACGAAAGTCCTATTTTTTGATGGTGTAGCGGCAGTCAAGATTTACCCGAACGACGGCCGTCGCCGGCTTGAACATGAATGGCAGGTTCTGCTGGCTCTTGCTGGATCGGGGCGTCGAGTAGCTCCGCAGCCAATATTGCGCTGCTCTAGTCCGGCGCAAAACACGGAGTGGGCTGTGTACGAATGGCTACCGGGTCGTGCCCTTACTTCTAGTGGCGCTCCAGAGGGCAAGATTTTGGAATACCTGTCGGAGCTGCATTCTGTATCTCCTCCCGTCGGGATGCCTTCGTCTCTCTTGAATCAGACGACGATTATTCGTGGGCGGTACGGCATCAACGCGCAACTGCGGCTACTCGAGCTCGCGCGTGCAGCTAACCTCCCGCGTTTGAGGAATGCGTATTCCCGCCTTTTGGCCCTAACGCCGGGCATCGCGAGCGCAGCTCAAGTCGTGTGCCATACCGACTCCAATCCATCAAACTTTATTAGCAGTGGTGGTGTCTGCAAAGCCGTGGACTGGGATGCGGGCGGTTTAGGAGATCCAGTATTCGAACTTGCCGAGTTGTCGATGCATCCAGCTATTGGATACGCGGATGCCGAGGCGTGGCTGGATCGCATCACTGCCTCATATGCTCGGCCCTTATCGAGCGCTGACATCTCGCTCTTCAAGTACTTCCGGCTGACGATGGCGTTATGGTGGGCTTGTCGCCTCGCCCGACAGGAGCTCGAGTCGCACGACACATTTCTACCCAAGGACGCTCGGCGGATGGAACTATGCATGTCAATCGCTGACAATTCGATATGCTGACGAAGTCACGAAACCTGCTCGTTGCCACTGCCGGCGCCGTTGCAGTAGCCGTGGCACAAGCTTCGATCACGATTCTGCAGTCACGGTTGTCCCTCGGGCTGCTTATTCCCGTCGTAGTGGCACTTTGCTTCACGACGTACGTGGCATCATTCGGACTTTTCGACCGCCTCTACGTAAAATTTCTTTGGCCCCGTTTCAACCGGCGAAACCTGAGTGGAATCTGGACAATGCATTTAAGCAACTTGACGGACGGTTCAACTCGGACTGGGACCGTCACCATAGTACATACACCCGACGAGCTACGAGTATCGTGTGTCAACTACCGTGACGGCCATGCAACGCCTTATTCGACGTGGGCTTCAGTGTTTGCGGCTTTCACGTCTGACGCCACGCTGATGCTTCTGTACGAAGTTGAGAGTACGTCGGATTGGAAACCGTTCAAGCGAGGGGTGATGCGGCTGATGGTGGTCGGCGATCGGCCCGATCTTATAACAGGTGACTTCTTTGACAACGCACCCTCGGATGACAGAGGTCCTGTAGAACTCACTCGTTCGGTGGTGCGTAAGGGATGATTTTCGCCGATTTGTTGGCACGTATGCGGTTAATACCAGCCGAGGTCGGCGAAGGGAAGTGGCTCGACATTGGCGGTTACTCGTCAAATCACCATCGACGTTGTCGCGCGACGAGAGGCTTACCTTCACCGATAACGACGAACGTGCGGACCAATAACCACTTCGACGTACCATCTGTTTTTGCGAGCTGCACGGCGCTGCCTTTCCAATCAAAGTCTTTCGAGTATGCCACCATGGTCGACGTGTTGGAGCATTTGACGAAGTCGGTTCGACCGGCTGCCATTATTGAGGCAGCTCGGGTCGCACGTTTTCTCGTGGTCATCGGGCCATTCAAAACCACTGCGAATGTGGCTATGGAAGCACGGCTTCGCCGACTCGTTAGGCGTGCCAACGAGACTATGCCAGGTTTGGAGGAACATCTACTGTTTGGCCTCCCCACACTCCTCGACGTGACTAGAATGGTCTCGAAGGCAAGTCGAACCTTCGAACTTCAATTCGCGTCGGCCCGACGCGAATTTGAGAGAGGAGTCGTTTACCAGCTTGGATTGCCGGAGAGCGAGCGATCACCCGCTGCTGATCAAATCGCAACGGCGGCCACAGTTCAAGCCAGACACGCCTACCGTTATGTCATACGCGCCCAAACGCGTTGAGAAGTACAACGTATACGTCTTTTCGCGGCCAGCGCGTTCCGCGAAAACGCGCATTGCTAACGCTGTCAAGCGGCGCGGCGACGTACCGGCACTAGTTCGTGCGATGCTGCTTGCCATCGTGGACGCTGCACTGAGCGCGGCACAGAAGACAGAGACCGTTGACGTCGCATGTTTCTTGTGTTCATGGGGCGGAACTGAGTTGGTCGCTGCTGAACGCTCAGATGTCTTCGCGTTGCGCCTACCGCCGCACAACACCTTAGGAGGCGCGATGCGTTACATGGCGCGACATGCGGCGCGCCAGGCTGGTGTTTCAGGATGCATTCTGATACCCGGTGATTGCCCGACTGTGCTCGACACAGATATCCTCGATTGCATACGCGCTTTGGAGAACGGCGATCTTGCAATTACCCCGGCACTTGATGGCGGATACTGCATGATCGGCTTTCGAGTCGGGGTTCCAACCGACGTGTTGTTCGACGTCACTATGGGAACTTCTCAGACCTACAGCGAGTCTGTGAGAGCGGACGTGATAGTGGCATCACGGTGATGCCACTTGAAGCGCGCCGCGACGTCGATAGCCTCGATGACGTTATTTGCCTGCTGGACGAGGGCGCCTTCACCGTAAACGCCGAACTGGACCGAGCCGCGCGCGAGTTAGTAGCGCAGGTTTCGGGAAAGTGATGAACGACAGTTTCGCATTGCTCTTCGATTACGGCGGGGTTCTCGTAAGCTCGCCATTTGAGCGAGTCGGCGATTACGCCGCGATGTTTGGGGTTTCTCAGGACCTTGCCACAGAACTCGTGTTCGGCGGACCGACAACACCGCGCACGCACCCTTGGAACCTGCTGGAATGCGGCTTGATAGAATATGACTCTTATCAAACAGCGTTTGAGGGCTTGGTAAGCGCGCGTGGTGTCGAGCTACCCTGCCCGCCGCTCGACGTTATCTATGATTTAACACCGCGACGAGAACTGCTCGGTGTCCTGAAGTCTTTGACGACGCATACGGTCCATCTCGGGTTGGCAACGAATAACGTCGCTGCGATGCGTGACGTTTGGCTGGCGCATGTCGCTGGACCGCCGTACCGATTCACTTTTGACTCTTCGCAGATGGGCGTTCGTAAACCGGACTCCACATTCTTCGATATCGTGGTAGAGCGGCTAATCGCCGCTGGTCTCTCCGCGGAACATTCATGGCTGATTGATGACCTACCCGAGAACGTTGAAGCCGCTGAAGCGGCAGGGCTGCGTGGAGCGCTAGCGCCTGCCAGCGAAGCCTCGCTGGTTGCGCAGGTGACACGTATTGTGCGGCAGTGTTGATTGTACCTGGTCCAAGTAGCCAGCATGCGCTCCCTCTGGAGTTGACCCGGTTTCGTGAACACGTGACGATGTTGGGAGGAGTCCACGATGGGAAAGACGCCAGAGCGATACACCGAACCGTTCAGGCGGCAGATGATCGAGCTGGTGCGGTCGGGACGAACGCCGGAGGAGCTGAGCCGGGAGTTCGAGCCGTCGGCGCAGGCGATCCGGAACTGGGTGCGACAGGCCGAGCTCGACGAGGGCAAGGGTCTGATGGCTTGACGAGCGCAGAGCGGGAGGAGCTTGCTCGACTTCGGCGTGAGAACCGGCGGCTGAAGGAAGAGCGGGAGATCCTGTCAAAAGCCGCGGCCTGGTTCGCTCAGGAGACGCGGGACAAGCCGAACGGATCTTCACGTTCGTGAGAGCGAATCAGACCTGCCACTCGATCGCGTCGATGTGCCGCGTTCTTGAGGTCTCCAAGAGCGGCTACTACGCCTGGCGTCGACGGGCGAGGTCCGCCCGGGCAAAAGAAGATCAAAGGCTTCAGCAAAGGGTAGAGGCGATGGTACCGAGGGGTCTCTTCACTCTCACCCTCGTGGGATTCATCCAGAAGTGCTTTGCCTCGGTAGAGTGGGAATCGAAGCCGAGCTGCGCGCGAAAGGAGCCGCAGCGGGGCGCAAGCGGAGCTCCCGGACGATTTGAGAGATCGTAGCACACGTCAAATTTGGTGGTACGTGCTGGATGCAAGCTTCGATTGCCCTGCGCTCAGTTCCGATTGTGTCCGTCTAACTATTCGGGATCGTGTGACCGTCGCCCGTTGCCAAATTCGCCTTGTTGGTCTACGGTCAAGAACCGTCCGGCACTTTTCAAAAGGAGAACCCAATGGCTTCCGTACCTTCGCGTGTCGGTGAGCGGCTTTCCGCCGGCTTGAGGAGATTTCAGCCGATCATCGACTCGGCCCGATCGCGAGACGTCAATGAGCACGACACCGTCGTGATCATCATGGACATGCTCGCGGAGGTTTTCGGGTTCGATAAGTACACCGAAATCACTCGTGAGTACGCGATTCGCGGTACGTACTGCGATCTCGCGATCAAGCTCGATGGGAAGCTGGCTTTCCTCGTTGAAGTGAAGGCGATCGGCCTCGAGCTGAAAGATAGCCACGTGAAGCAGGCCATCGATTACGCTGCCAATCAGGGTGTCGAGTGGGTCGCGCTGACCAACGGCGTCATCTGGCGAGTGTTCCGCGTCTCGTTCGGGAAGCCGATCGACAAGGAGCTGGTCGTCGATCTGGACATCTCGCTGCTCAGCCCGAGAGCGAGCGAGGACATCGCGAGCCTCTACCTGCTGACCCGGGAGAGCATGGCCAAGTCAGCTCTCCAGCAGTACCACGATCAACGGCAGGCCACGAACCGCTTCTTGATTGCCGCGGCAATCCTGAGCGATGCCGGCCTCGAAGTCCTGCGGCGCGAGCTGCGGCGGGTGTCTCCTGACGTCAAGATCGAAATCGATGAAATCCGCCAAACTCTCGAACAGGACGTCTTGAAGAGAGACGTGATTGAAGGTGCCGAAGCAGATTCAGCCCGGCGAAAGCTCGTTCGCGCCGCCGGCACGCAGCTTCGGATCAAGAAGTCTGCGGAGAAAAGGGCCGCCCAACGGAGCGGGCCCGTCTCACCGGCGCCGAATTTGTTGGAGATCCCGAAGCCGAAGGAACACTAGTGAGCCCGTTCTTTTCGACCTTTTCGGAGCGATCGGACCAGAGGGTTCCACACCTGGCAATCCTCCGCATTTTTCGGGCTGACGTTCCATTTCGAGGTGGTGCACATCCCATTATTGTCCGTCTAACCAATTAGCGGTCTCTGGCGGAATGGCGAGACTTAAAGCGAATCGATCTGCACTGGCGGTTCTACTCTGCGTAAGTATCTACGGCTCGCCAGTAGAAGCATCGCCGCCCGAGGGAAAGAATCCCACGGTCGGGGAACCAAGGCCGCAAAGTTCTCCCGAAGCGCTTCCGCAAACGGGGCCCGCAGTAACGGAACCGGGGCAAGAACGCTATGCGACATCACCTGCGCGGAAGAGTCCCGCGGTCGCGGAACCGGGACAGCATCGCGATCCCGCAACGCCTACGGGCAAGAATGCCGTGACGACGAGGGCGGGACAGCGGCGCTCTGGCGCAGAGAATGAGCCTTTTTCGGATGTTCCCTTGTTTCTGCTCGGCAGTGGATTCGCGATCTTTGTCGCTCTCTTAGGATGGAGCGATCAGATCCGCGGGATTGCACGAGAGACGAGAGAGCTTCAATCCGAGTTTCTAAGACAAAACCGTCTTCGACGGTCTGAGTTGCAACCAGTGTTGGATGCTGCAACTGATGAAGAACAGTTGCTATGTTTCACTAGGCTAATGCCTCGCCTCGGATCCGCGTCGGCCGTTCGACTTCTTCCGCTCCTGCGTGATTGGGATCGGCAGGCAAAACGATTAGAGAAAGTTCAGTCTTGGAAGTACTACCTGACGGTGGTCCTTTCCCTGCTTTGCTTTTGTTGTGGCGTAGCGGCTCTTTCTGGCGCATCACCAGTCCCTTTACTTGTAATCCCTGGACTTGTGGCCGCAGGCATCTTTGGACTCATCGTTGCCGCTAGCATCCAAGAGCAAGAACTTAACAAAACACTGACGAAGATGGCGGAGCACGAGTAGATGGGCGGCCGCCGAGCACGTTCGATCGACGAGATTGTCGGCACGGGGCTCAGTGCGGAGCGAGCCTTTGACCGTGCGCTTGACACCGCTAGCCCACGGGCACTAGCCGCCAACTCCGCGCGAATGATCGCGGAGAGCGATCGGGTCACCGAGATCTTCTATTACGTCTCACGTCTCGCGTCCGTCGTGAGGGAGTTCGTCGAGCAGGGACGAGGACTTTCCTACGATGAACGCCAAGCAGTCGCCCGCCGAGAATGGAGCAGGATTAAACAGCGCGAGAATCTTCCTGATGATCCAGTCGCGACCCAAGCCATCGTAAGCGCTGTCGCCAAAGCTCTCGGCAGGAGTGGCCGGTGACGCGCAAGAAAAGCAGGAAGCGCGTCCGCCAGGATGTTGTTGCCGCATGGGTAGATCTTTACGAATCGCTCTTCGTGTCAATCATGCAAGGAATTCTCAAAGCTACGACTGTCGAGGAGGAGTACGCGAGCTTGGCGAGCGAAGTTCGGCAAAAGACCCAAGATGAAATCCACAAAATCGGACGACTCGCGGCAGAGAGGTTTGTCGAGTTAGCGAACCCGGATCCTACTAATGCAACTAAAGAAGAGATCGACCGATGGAAGGTTCAAGCCATCGAGTCCGCGTTGCGGTCGTCGAAATAAAGGGGATGGCTACCTCTCCGCATAGCGCTACCCCCTACCGTTACCCGCGTTCACGAACCAACCGGGCTATCCAGTCGTACAGTACTTCGGCAGACCTGTTGACAGTCGCAGGCGCGGTGTTCGATGCAGAGAGGCGCGCTCATTCAGGCGACCGAATTGCGGAGCTGGTTCTTCCCCTTAACAATCTGGACAAGTACAACTTGAAGCGGCTGGATAATGCCGTGACGGATATCTTGCTGTTTGTTCTGTCCGGCGCAACGCGCGTCCTGTCCGTGAAAGCCGAGACTTCGCGGCCCGCAAGAAACCTTCCGGAACCTGTACTCAGCGATTACGTCTGTCTCTTTTCGGGCGGGACGGATTCTTTTGTCGGTCTAATTACTGCAAGCCTCGATATCAAGAACGTTCAAGGCGTGTTCTGCGCGCATTCCGACCAAAGCCGAATCGTCAAGATTGTTACAGAACTCGCGGCAATGGCTTTCCCGGAACTTGGTGATCGGATTCACAAGGTATCAGTCCCCGCGGTAGGGATTCGTGGATACGCACAACTTCGCGGGTTCCTGTACTGCGTCGCGGCCGCGGCGTGGATGTTTCTCGTTAACGCTCGAGTGCTGCTGGTCACGGAGTGCGGCCCGACCATGTATCAGCCGCAATTCTCTCCTTTAGACCAGTCACGATGACGACCCATCCTGTCGTGCTCAGGCACGCTCAAACGACAATGGAGGTTGTTCTCGGCCGACCGATTGTTCTGGCGACGCCGTTTGAAGATCTTACGAAGGCGGAAGTGTTGGCTATTTGCCCTCGACCGGACCTTATCCCTTTCACTCATTCGTGCATCTCTCAGCGGTTCGGCGGACACGACGGCACATGCTACGGATGCATCGTGAGGCGCCTAGCGGCGCTTGCTGCCGGCGTCAACGATGTCGCTTACATGAGGGATCCAATCGTGGACGATAACGCGAACGGTGGAAATTTGATGTCGCTCTTGACGTATTGTCGGGACCTTCTGGTGGATCCCGGAAAGATGGAAGTCTATGAAATCGAAAAACTTCAACGGTACAGGAAGCAAGACTTGTTTCGGCGATTCGCTTTAGATCAGTTTGCTGCTTTGCATGTCGCGGCTGGCCGGGGAGCGGCGGTCCGCTCATCGATTCGACGAATTCTCAACGAAGTTTCGCGGGCAGTTGGCGTGGATACTATCGAAGGCAGGCTCCACCAATTGCAGTCATTCTCTCCGAAGATCGAGTGGCACCGCCAACCTCCAACTTGAGGTGGTGAATAGTATTTTTTGCAAATTGGCCAGGAGACCTCGTGGGGTCAGGATATCCCATGCCTGGCGCTCGGCTGGCGCGCTTTTGAAAACGAACGGGCTCAAGCAAGGAGTCTCATCGACAACTTCAACGCTCCCAGGGCCCAGTGTATTAAGCGCAGCACAATAACCTGTGATCAGGGCTGGGCGGCTTGTGGGCAATCGATCGGGAAGCTCCTGTTTCTTCGCTAGCGCGGCGACCGGTATTGCTCGGGCATTGCGAGGGAACGGGAAGGGCACTCGTTTGGAAGAAGCCTGACGAGTTGTCACCGCGTCTCGCGATATAGTTCCTTCGATCGTTCCTCGATCATCGAAGGAGAAAATCGCATGCTTCGGTCACTCCGCTTTGCGGCAGCGCTTTGTGCGCTGCTCCTCCTCTCCCTTCCAACCTTCGCAGTCGACATCCACGATACGCGGCTGGTGACGCAGCCGGCGGTTTCGGCGGAGCGGATTGCGTTTGCGTATGCGAACGATCTCTGGGTCGCGAATCTCGATGGGTCGGGGGTGCGGCGGCTCACCTCGCATCCGGGCGTGGAGGGGTCGCCGCGGTTTTCGCCCGACGGGAAGCTGATCGCGTTCTCGGGGGAGTACGACGGGAACGTCGACGTCTTCGTGGTGCCGACCGAGGGGGGCGTGCCGAGGCGGCTGACGTGGCATCCGGGGGAGGACCTGGTCCAGGGGTTCACGCCCGACGGCGCCGCGATCCTCTTCACCTCGCCGCGCGAGGTGTACACGATGCGCTACCGGCAGCTGTTCACCGTGCCGGTCGGCGGGGGGGCGGTCACCAAGCTCCCGATCCCGAATGCCGCCGAGGCGACGTACGCGGATGGGGGAGCGACCATCGTGTACCAGCCGCTGTATGAGGCGTTCGGGGAGTGGAAGCATTACCGCGGGGGGACGGCGTCGCGATTGTTGTTGTTCGATACGAAGTCGTTCGGCGTCGTGCAGATTCCGCAGCCCGCGGGACGGTCTAACGATACGGATCCGATGTGGGTGGACGGGAAGGTGTATTTCCTTTCGGACCGGAACGGGGAGTTCAATCTGTTTTCGTATGACCCGGCGTCGAAGGGGGTCGCGCAGTTGACCGCGTTTGCGGATTTTCCGATCGTGGGGGCGACGGCGGGGGCGGGGAAGATCATCTTTGAGCAGGCGGGGTACCTTCATATTTTTGATCCTGCCGGTTTGGGGTCTGGGCGGTCGCAGGCCGGCCCTACGCGTCTCCGCATCGGCGTCGCGGCGGATCTGCTCGAGACGCGGCCTCGCTACGTCAAGGCGTCGAAGTACGTTCGCAGCGCATCGCTCTCGCCCTCGGGGGCGCGGGCGGCGTTCGGCGTCCGCGGGGAGATCATCACCGTCCCCGCGGAGAAGGGGGATGACCGGAATCTGACGAATTCCGTCGCCGCGCACGACCAGTTCCCCGCGTGGTCGCCGGACGGGAAGTCGATCGCTTGGTTCTCCGACGCGTCCGGCGAGTACCAGCTCCTCATCGAGCCGCAGGACGGCAAGGGGGCGCCGCGCGCGATCACACTGGGCGGCGCCGGCTTCTACGCGGACCCGATCTGGTCGCCCGACAACTCGAGGATCGCCTTCACCGACAACTCTCGCTCGCTCTACGTCGTCGACGTCGCGGGCGGCAACGTCACGAAGATCTCCTCGCAGCCGATCTACACGCCCGGCACGTACGACGAGGCGAACCACGCCTGGTCGCCCGACTCGAAGTGGCTCGCGTACGTCCGGCTCACGCCGACGCTCCTCCGGCAGATCCACCTCTGGAGCGCCGAATCCAGGCAGTCGCACCCGCTGACCGACGGCCTCTCTGACGCGGCGAACCCCGTCTTCGATCCGAACGGCAAGTATCTCTACTTCCTCGCGTCGACCAACGCCGGCCCGACACAGGACTGGTTCGCGCAATCCAACGCCGACATGCTCTCGACGAGCAACATCTATCTCGCCGTCCTCGCGAAGGGGATCCCTTCGCCCCTCGCGCGCGAGAGCGACGAGGAGAAGCCGGCCGAGGCTGGGCCCACGGAGACGAAGAGCGACGACAAGAAGAAGGACGATGACGCGAAGAAGGACGAGAAGAAACCGGAGAAGGTCACCGTCAAGGTCGACCTCGACGGGCTCTCGCAGCGCATCATCGCCTTCCCGCTCGGCGCCGCCGGATACGAAGCTCTCGCGGTCGGAAAGACCGGAGAGATCTACTACCTCAAGCCGGGCAGTGGCCTCAACCGCTACAACCGCGGCGAAGGGGGAACGCTCTACCGCTACAGCATCGAGAAGCGCAAAGAGGACTCGCTCCTCGAGAAGGTCAACGGCTACGAGATCTCGCGCGACGCGAAGAAGGTCCTCCTGCAGATGGGGGAGAACGCGGTCATCGCCGAGCTCGGCGAGAAGATCGACGCGTCCAAGAACAAGCTCGCGCTCGACAAGATCGAGGTGAAGATCGACCCGCGCGCCGAGTGGAAGCAGATCTTCAACGAGGCGTGGCGCATCAATCGCGATTACTTCTACGACCCGAACTATCACGGCGCCGACTGGAACGCGATGCGCGCGAAGTACGCGGTCTTCCTCCCGGACGTCGCGGTCCGCCAGGACCTGAACCGCGTCATGCGCTGGATGCACAGCGAGCTCGCCGTCGGCCATCACCGCCTCGGCGGCGGCGACAGCCTCGCCAATTCCGACACGCGCCCCGGCGGCCTCCTCGGCGCCGACTACGCGGTCGAGAACGGGCGGTACCGGTTCAGGAAGGTGTACGGAGGGCTCAACTGGAATCCTGAATTGCGCTCTCCTCTGACGGAGCCCGGAGTCGACGTGAAGGCAGGGGAGTACCTGCTCGCCGTCGAAGGGAGCGAGCTGCGCTACCCCGAGAATCTCTATGCGCGCTTCGAGCGGACCGCGGGGCGGCTGACCGAGATCACGGTCGGCCCCTCGGCGGACGGGAAGGGATCGCGCACCGTGCAGGTCGTCCCGATCGAGAACGAGGCGCAGCTGCGCAACCGCGACTGGGTCGAAGGAAATCTGCGGAAGGTGACCGAGGCGACGCAGGGGCGCGTGGCGTACGTGTACGTGCCGAATACGTCGACCGCGGGACACGAGTCCTTCAAGCGCTACTTCTACCCGCAGGCGAACCGCGAGGCGATCATCGTCGACGAGCGGCACAACGGCGGGGGGTCGGTCGCCGATTACTACATTGATATATTGCGCCGCCCGTACATCGCCAGCTGGGCGTTCCGCTACGGCGCCGACATGAAGACGCCGCTCGCGTCGATCCAGGGGCCGAAGGTGATGATCATCGACGAGACCGCGGGCTCGGGCGGGGACCTGCTGCCGTGGATGTTCCGGAAATTCGAGCTCGGGCCCCTGGTCGGCAAGCGGACATGGGGCGGGCTCGTCGGCATCCTCGGGTTCCCTGTATTAATGGATGGAGGATTCATCACCGCGCCGAATCTGGCGTTTTTCACGGAGGAAGGGTTCGGGGTGGAGAACGAAGGGGTGCCGCCGGATGTCGAGGTGGAGCAGACGCCGGCGGACGTGATCGCGGGGCGGGATCCGCAGCTGGAGCGGGCGATCGGGATCGTTCTGCAAGACTTGGAGAAGAATCCGGTGAAGGCGGTGAAGAAGCCGGAGATTCCGAAGCGAGCCGTGTTGAACGCGCCTGCACCCTGAGGCCCCTCTCCCCCGGCCCCTCTCCCCGCAGGCGGGGAGAGGGGAGAAAGGCCGGGCGCCCTCGACTCGCTTCACGACGATTCCTGAGCTGGCGTCAGCAGGCTCGCGTGGCCCCTCCAGGAGTTTGCCGGTGGCCGCCGCGACTGACTCCCGTGAGGCGCGACGAGCCGCCGAGGTAGCTCATCCGAGCGTGCTGGTTGCCTCCGACAGCTCGATCATCTGTTCGAAGGTGACGTTCTCGGCGGCCGCGAGCTTGGCGCGGAAGCTCTGGAGCACCTGGCTGGAGAATCCTTTCCAGGCCGGCTGATCCAGCCGGTAGACGTCCCCTCCCATGTGCAGGTGCGCGAGGCGCAAACCGCCCGGGAAATCTCTGCGCGGAATCAGTGCCTTCGCCTCCATTCCTGCGGTGGGACCGCCGGTGCCCGCATCGAGCGACCCGGCCGCGAACAGCTCTTCCCGCGGAATCGGCTGGAGCTTGTTCTTTCGAACGAAATCCTGAATCAGAGGGGCCAGCTCCATCCAGATCGGCGCGGGTATGCCGATCCGCCATATGCGGAGGCGGCTGATCTGGGCGATGTTGGACGCGAACGAATATTCAGACATGACTCGCTCCTTTCACAGATCGCAGCGCCGCATCGGGGCCGGCGGCGCACCGTGGGTCGTCGGGCGCCAGCTCCCGGCCGCAGAGGACGTTGGCCGGTACCGCTCCGCCCAGGTGGTCGAATAGAGAGACGCCCGCGGCTTCGAGCGACTCGAACGCGCTCTGGGCGACGTGGAGCGCCGCCTTTTCGGACGCGCAGAGGAACTCGCTCACGCGGTTGTAGGAGCCGGTGGCGAAGAAATTCGAGCAGCCGCACCAGTGCATGCAGTAATCGCGGACGCTGCACGTCTCGCACTCTCGATTGCGATCGCCGCCCGGCGCCCTCCGCTGGAGGAGCCGCTCGAGGCGAAGGCCGGTATGGACGTTCCCGATGCGATGTGCATCGCCGCCATCGCCCACCAGACGCTCGCACGGATAGATGTCGCCCGCGGGGGTGAACGCGAACTCGCCGCATCCCATCCGGCATCGCTCCAGCGGCTGGTACCCGTCCCGTAGAATCACCGCGATCTTGCTGTCGACCAGGCTGATGAAGTGAGGGTCACCGGTGCAATGCCACCGGACCCAGGAGTCGGCGACGCGCCGGTACGCCTCCGCCAGAGCCGCCAGGTCGCCGGGGCGCCAGCATGCCGAGTAATTCGGAGTGAGATAGATGCAGCGAACGCCCAGCGAAGAGAGATAGTCGACCGTCGACGGGAGAAGCCGAACGGTGTCGGGGCCGTAGACCGCGTTCACCATGACGCCGGGCAGGCTCGCCACGGCGAACCGGATGGTGCGCTCCACCACGCGCCCGCTGCCGTTGCCATTGACGAAGCAACGGTGCTCGTCGTGAACGTCGGGCGGCCCATCGCAGCTGATCCCGAGGCCCACGTCGTGCGCGCGGAAGAAATCGACGACGCGGTCCGTGAAGATCGTCCCGTTCGTCACCACCGTCCGCACGATGCGGTCGGAGAAGTGGGGATGATGCTCCACCAGATCGTTGATTTCATCGAGGAGCGCCAACTCGAGCAGCGGCTCGCCGCCGAAGAAGCCGACGTCGATCCGCTCGCCGGCGAACGCGCGCGGAAATCCGAAGTCGAGAATCCGCCGCGCCACATCGAGCGGCATTCGCGACCGGCGCTTGCCGATGTAGCAATAGCCGCAGGCGAGATTGCAGTCCTGAGTAACGAGAAGGGTCAGCTTCACAACGGACCTTCCACCGCGTGGGGGATGTCCCTCGTTTATACGCCGCGGTCGTCTCGCCGCTGTCTTTGGTGCGTACCCGGACGCGTCTCGTCCTGCGCCGCTCTCGCCTCGCTCCCGCCTTGGACTACCTTTTCGATCGCTTCGATCTCGAGATGCACTTCGTGCCGCGCCTGGCTCAAAACCTGCCGGAACTTGCTCAGACGCTCAAGAAGAATCGCCGTCGCTTCATCCGATCCGGATCGCTCCGCGAGGTGCGCCAGAGGGAGCCGGTCGTCGCGGATCTGATCGAAGAGCTCCCTGGTTGTCTGGCTCGGCTCGACCCCGAGCTCGTGCTTGAGCGCCGCTGCGCAGCGATGGTACTGGCGGAGCGCGGTGCTGCGGTCCCCCCGGAGAGCCTGAAAGCGCATCAGACGGCGATGCGTGGTCTCTCGCGCGGGATCGTGGCGCAGGATGTCGAATCCCAGGCGTATCCCTTCGGCGACGTCGTTCGTGGTCAGGCAGCGTTCCATCACGGCGTCGCCCATCGCCAGATAAACGTCCCGGAGGCGTTCGCGCTCGAACACGCACCACGGCCACGCAATGCCGTCGAGAAGCTCGCCGCGGTAGAGATCGAGAGCCGCGCGAGCGCTGCTCCATGCGCTCTCGGGGAGAGGCCGCGTCGCAAATCCCTCGACCTCGCGCCACGCCGACTCGAACGCCGCCACGTCGACCCAGATCCGCGCGCCCGGGCTCAACCGGATCCAGTCGTCGCCCGACATCTCCAGGACCGAGGCGTGCCCCTCGAGCACCGAGTTCAACCTCCAGAGAGCCTGCCGCAGCGTTTTCTTCGGATCTCCCGGACAACCGTCGCCCCAGAGGCGATTCGCCACCGCCTCGCGACGGTGGGGGCGGTCCTGGTGCAGGAGCAGATAGGCGAGCAGTTCCCGTGCGTTCGTGCAGCCCAGATCCGGCACCGGCCCGCCGTCGCGCTCGACCCGCATCCGGCCGAAGAGGTAGACCCGGACGGTCGCCGCGGTTTGCGGGTCGGGGCCTCGGCGCCTTTCGGTGCCGGCGGGCGTGATCGCGGCGTTCGGCAAGTCTTGCTGGGCGTCGCCTCGATGCGGGGCCATCGCATCTCTACCCGCGGGGGAAGAGAAACCCCCCGGGCCATGACGCTGAATGTCGCCCATGACTAGGAGTAGTTCCGTGACGGATTTTCCTACCCGCGTCCCGAAAAAACTTTCGCTCAACGGGGGAAAACGGAATCGGCCGCCTCTGGAGCGAAGGCGGGAGGGGCCCTTCGACGCGGATGCCCCAAAAGCGGGGCTTCCCTCAGGAATGGATAGGTTCCGCCGCGGGCGGGTCGCAGTCGACGGCTGCTCCGTGGAGACGGGGCCGGATACGCAGAAAAGATCGCCGGGAGACGGCAGCCGCGTAGAAGGGGAGCGAATTCCAACATCGCGAGAACTCCGTCGCGCGGACCATTCGATGCCGCGCGGCGGGTGTCTGGCCGTGTCCAACCGAGATGGGGTACACCGAGATGGAGGAAACCGATGAAAAGCTCCCGCATCACCCGCCTCGCTTCTTCGACTGGCCGTGCAGCGATCATCGCCTTCCTCGCGGTGATCGCGCCGGCTGCGATCCAGGCACAGACGGCTCTCGGTGAGCTCGAGGGCCGCCCTGCTCCGGTGGCGCTTCGCAAATGCGTCGGCGGCGCGAACAGCGGAAACGTCTGCAACGAGAACGCGGACTGTCCCGGGTCGACGTGCGTCGATCGGAACGTCTTCAACATCTCGGTCGCGATTCACTTCAACGCGACGGGTGCGGAGCTGACCACGATCCAGAACATGATCACCGCCGGCTCGGCGAGGCTGTTCGACGTCACCGACGGGCAGGTCGAGATCGGCCTGGCGACTCTGCACAACAACGCGTTCGGATCCACCGAAGCGGACGTCCGCATCTACCCTGCAGCGACGCCGACCTGGTGGCAGGCGAACACCGGATCCTGGAAGACGGGCGGCAGCATGCACGTCTCCATCGACAATATCCAGGCAGCCGGAGCGGTCGGGGAGTCGTTCGCGCACGAGTTCCTGCACCTCGCGTTCGATCCCCGCGACGAGTACGAGAGCCGCGCGGCGGGATGCGGCGGCGTGACCGGCGCGGATTCGTGTCCGGAGGCAGCGACGATCACGGCGGGGGAAACCTCCTGCATCATGGACAGCGGCGGCCTCGGCAACCCGGACGGCGAGTTCAGCGAGCTTTGCTGGGGCCAGGGCGACTCGACGGATCTGACCGACGTCACGGGAGGGAACCACGACGCGGGAAACACGACCGAGCAGTCGCGCTGCCGCTCGAATCGTTCCTGCTGGGATCAGGTCGTCTGGTCGTGGCCGAGCTCGATCCTCGAGCCCGTGGGCGCGCCCGATCCGGCCGCCAACGGGCTGGTGGTGCACCCCACCCAGTTCCTCGTGATCGACGATGCGACGCGCGCAGTCCTGGTCCTCGACGAGTCGGGAAGCATGATCCTCGAGACCCCGTCCCGCATGGAGCGCCTGAAGGTCGCGGCGACCGACTACATCGCGCTCGCGGAAACGGGATCGGAGCTCGGGATCGTCTCGTTCGCCTCGGACGCGTTGGTGGCGAGCGGCCGCACCAACGTTCCGATCGCGGCCCTCGGGGCCGCGCGCGCCGCCTGGAGCGGACCCGTGAACGGGCTCGCCCCGTCGACGCGGACGAACATCAGCGCCGGCCTCGACGCGGCGCGCGACATGATCACGGCGGCCGGGGGTGTCACCGGAAATACGTTCATCGTGCTGATGACCGACGGCCTGAACAACGAGCCCTCGCCGCAGGCGAATGCGGATGCCGAGCTGCAGGCGACGATCAACGACCTGCAGGCGGACGGAATCGAGGTCTACGTCACCTGCACCGGCAGCGATCTCGGCCTCCAGTCGCAGTGCTCGGAGATCGCAACCGGGACCGGCGGCTTCTACGTCGATTCGACCGACGCGGCGAAACTCCCCGAATCGTTCGTCGAGATCGGGTCCCTCGCAACCGGGTACGAGCTGATCGCCGCGAGGGGCTCGGCCCGGACCGTGGGCCGCCTGAAGAAGACCCTCCTCGGCGTGAAGAGAACCGCCACAACCTTGAAGCTCGTCGAGACGATCTCGAGCGCGCTTCCGGTCACCCCGCCGGGAACGCTGGTGTACTACGTCGAGAAAGGATCGGAGTCGGCCCTCTTCACCCTGCAGTGGCAGAATCCGCAGACGCACGTGAGAGCCACCGTCGTCAGCCCGAGCGGCCAGAGATTCAACATGAGCGTGATGCCGCAGGGGCTGTTCCGGCGGATCGACGCTCCGGAGACCGGCGACTGGAAGATCGAGATTCTCGGCGGGACGCCGGACGGCGAGTTCGTTGCGAAAGCGTATTCGCGAAACCGATCCGTCAACGTGGCGGGAGGAAACCGATTCGCGAGCGTGAGGCCGGGTGGAGAGATCTACGTCTACGCCTACCCGCGCAGCTTCGGGTACGCGTTGACGCACCCCGGCGATCCGGTTCCGGTGCTGGTCACCCGGCCCGACGGCTCGACGGACGTGATCGTCATGCACGATCGGGGGCGAGACAAGAACGGAAGGGGAGACGATGTCGCCGGCGACGGAATTTTCACCGGCGTCTATCGCAACACGCAGCTCGACGGCGCGTATCAGTTCGCGTCCATCTGGTCGGTCGAGGACTGGCCGGTGGCGCCCGACACGCGGCCGCACGAGCACGATCCCTCCCGGCCGGCGCCCGATTTTCGAAGCCCCCGCTTCATGCGGGAGCTGAGGGTCACGGCGACGGTGCACGATCCCAGCGACGTCGAGCGCACGCCGGACGATCCCCCGGCGAAAGGCGACGGACCGTGCGCCGACCCGTGCGTCGACAAGCTCGCAGGGTGGTGGACCGGCGGTGATCCGCAGATGCGGAAGGGAGCGCCCGTGACGATCACGGTGCAGAACGCCGGTGACTCCGATCTTTTCTTCGAAACCTCGCCCGCCAGCCGGGATCTGCAGTTCTCCCTGCTCGCCGGATCCGGTGCGGACGCGAAGAAGCTGGAAATCCCAGAGAACCAGTATTGTGAGCCTCGCTGCCCGCAAGCCGGCCCGGTCAGAGAGATCGACTGCAGAAAACCGGTTCCGTCGGTGATCCGGGTGCCCCCGGGTGCGAACACGCGCGTCTCCTGGTCGGGGGTCGAGGCCGTCGGGATTCATCGCTCCTGCGCGCCGGGCGAGCGGAAGTTCTGCCGCGAGGAACGCGTCACGAAGCCGGGGACGTACACGGTGGAGGTCTGCGCGTTCCGGAAGGCGAGCGGCGGCGTCGCCGGCGGATCGGGCGGCCGCATCGACCAGGCGAGCGGAGTGGGCACCGCCGACTGCCAGCGCGTCCCGTTCGTCTACCCCGCGCCGGGTCCCGTGGTCGTGCGGTTCCCGCGGCGCTGAACGCGCATCCCTCGCATCGGCTGCCGGCCCCCGGGCCGGCAGCCGACCATGGCGCGAACGTCCTTGCGGACCCGGGAACCGTATTCGCTTTCGGACGTTCGACGGGATGCAGCGGCACACAGCGTGCGCCGTTCTCCGTTTTGTGCGGGATGAAGAACCCGGCTGCGGGCGCGTGGCCGGACGCGGGCACGAGGGCGTCAATCGGCACGCGTTGTCACGAGGGCGTGTAGCGGCAGTACCCCGACAACCTCTACGCGCGCTTCGAGCGGACCGCGGGACGGCTGACCGAGATCACCGTGGGCCCCTCGCCGGACGGGAAGGGATCGCGCGTCGTCCAGGTCGTGCCCGTCGAGAACGAGGCGCGCTTTGAGGAATCGCGATTGGGTCGAGGGCAACCTCCGCAGGGTGACCGAGGCGACGAAGGGGCGCGTGGCGTACGTGTACGTGCCGAATACGTCGACCGCGGGGCACGAGTCCTTCAAGCGCTACTTCTACCCGCAGGCGAACCGCGAGGCGATCATCGTCGACGAGCGGCACAACGGCGGCGGGTCGGTCGCCGATTACTACATTGATATATTGCGCCGCCCGTACATCGCCAGCTGGGCGTTCCGCTACGGCGCCGACATGAAGACGCCGCTCGCGTCGATCCAGGGGCCGAAGGTGATGATCATCGACGAGACCGCGGGCTCGGGCGGCGACCTGCTGCCATGGATGTTCCGGAAGTTCGAGCTCGGGCCGCTGGTCGGCAAGCGCACGTGGGGAGGCCTCGTCGGCATCCTCGGATTTCCTACATTAATGGATGGGGGATTCATCACCGCGCCGAACCTCGCGTTCTGGACCGAGGAGGGGTTCGGGGTGGAGAACGAAGGGGTGCCGCCGGATGTCGAGGTGGAGCAGACGCCGGCGGACGTCATCGCGGGGAGGGATCCGCAGTTGGAGAAGGCGATCGAGATCGCGATGCGAGGAGTTGGAGAAGAATCCGCCGAAGCCGGTGAAGAAGCCGGCGATTCCGAGGAGGGCGGTGTTGGCGCCGTAGGGCGTAGGGCCGTGGGGCCGAACTGCGTGCGGCCGTTCTCCCGGTTCGTACGAAAGTCAAAAGCCGGGCGCGGGCCCGGGCGCGGGCCCGGGCGCGTTTCATTTTCGGGTGGCGCCAGTTGCCAGGAGGACTGAATTCCGGTTCGCGCACCGCCCGACCGCCCAGATCCCTCGCTCACGCTCGGGATGACATCGGCGCGAGTGGGGCGTCGCTCGCCGTGGCGCGACCCCTCTCCCGGCCGCGCTGCGCGCGGCCACCCTCTCCCCGCTTCGCGGGGCGAGGGGAGAAGCCGGGCGCGGGCCCGGGCGCGGGCCCGGGCGCGGGCCCGGGCGCGTTTCATTTTCGGGTGGCGCCAGTTGCCAGGAGGACTGAATTCCGGTTCGCGCACCGCCCGACCGCCCAGATCCCTCGCTCACGCTCGGGATGACATCGGCGCGAGTGGGGCGTCGCTCGCCGTGGCGCGACCCCTCTCCCGGCCGCGCTGCGCGCGGCCACCCTCTCCCCGCTTCGCGGGGCGAGGGGAGAAGCCGGGCGCGGGCGCGCGGTCGTTCTCCAGTCGCGCGGAAAAGACGGGCCCGGGCCCGGGTCCCCCACTAGAATGCGGGCGATGATCCAGGCGGCGCATTTCATTCTCTACGTTCGTGATCAGGCGAAGAGCGCGGCGTTCTGGGGGGCGGTGCTGGAGCGGGAGCCGCGGCTCGACGTTCCGGGGATGACGGAGTTCGATCTCGCCGCGGGCGCGGTTCTCGGCCTGATGCCCGAGGCGGGGATCAAGCGGCTTCTCGGCGCGGCGCTTCCCGATCCGGCCGCCGCGAACGGCGTTCCCCGGTGCGAGCTCTATCTGCTCGTCGACGATCCCGCTTCGATGCACGGGCGTGCGCTACGCAGCGGGGCGCTCGAGCTGAGCGCGCTCGCGATGCGGTCGTGGGGGCACGAAGTCGCGTACGCGCTCGATCTCGACGGGAACGTGGTGGCGTTCGCGCGATAGGGGCGGCTCGGCGGAGTGTAGGGGCGCCCTGCGGGCGCCCGGAATTCTGTTTCGCGCGAGCCGAAGGTCCGGGCGGCCGCAGGCCGCCCCTACGGCCGGGCGCGATTGACTCTCTCAGGGGCCATCCCTACACTCTCTCGACATTAATGATGCGCCGTCGTCTCTTCGCGTTTTCGTTTACCGGGCGGACCCCCACGGGCCGCGCCGGAGAGCGGATGCGCGACTGACGGCGCAGACCATTTCCGAACGCGATGCAGCGGCCCGTGAATCTCACGGGCCGTTTTGTTTTTGGGGAGGAGACGATGGGGCAGATGAGTGTGACGGTCGCATTCCAGGGGGAGCGCGGCGCATTCAGCGAAGCGGCCGCGCGCAAGCTCCTCGGCGATTCGATCGAGGTTCTTCCGCGGCGCTCGTTCGAGGACGTCTTCGATGCCGTGACCTCGCGTGCCGCGACCGCGGCGGTCGTCCCGGTGGAGAACAGCCTCGCCGGGATCGGTCCATCGCACGTTCGATCTCCTCGGGCGCGCGCATCTCGAGATCGCGGCGGAGGCGCTGCTCCGCATCCGAGCACAACCTGATCGCGCGGCCGGGGACGCGGCGCGAAGACGTCCGCCGCGTCCTCTCGCATCGCGGTCGCGCTCGCGCAGTGCCGCGAGTTCTTCGCAGCCTCGCCCGGAGCTCGAGGCGGTCGAGGAGTACGATACCGCCGGGAGCGTCCGCCTCGTTCTCGAGCGGGATCGCGAAGGGGATGCGGCGATCGCGAGCCGCGAGGCGGCGGAGCGGTGGGGAGGGGAGATCGTCGCCGAGGGGATCGAGGATCACGAGGAGAACTGGACGAGGTTCCTGCTGCTTGCGCGGCCGGAGGACGTCGCGAGCGTCAAGCGGCACGCGCCCCCAGGGCCGCGGAAGACGACGGTCGTCTTCCGGACGATGAACGTCCCCGGAGCTCTCTTCCACGCGCTCGGCGCGTTCGCGCTGCGCGAGGTGGATCTCACGAAGCTCGAGTCGCGCCCGATCGCGGGACGGCCGTGGGAGCACGCGTTTTATGCGGACGTCGCGGGAGGGGCGGAGGAGGAGCCCGTGGCCAACGCGCTCCGGCACCTCGGCGAAATGTGCGAGGAGGTCGTGGTCCTCGGAAGTTACGCAACGGCGACGTAGGGGCGCGGTGCGCGCCCCCGGAATCACGATCCTGCCCTGCGGCCGCCGCGCGCCCCGTCACATGGCGAGGTGGCCTCGATCACGTCTCGCCCCGCGTTCCGTGCTCGACACTCCGTTTCACGGCTGGCGGGCGCTACGTTTCACGCCCGACCTTGTTGCGTCCAGGGTTCCCCTGCCGATCCGGGATTCGAGGAAAGCCCATATGGGAGACGCGCCAGCTCTGGTTCCCTCGCCACCCCCCCTGCCGAGTTGCGGGGTCGAACGCTGCATGAGCTGTCTCTCGCCGGCTGACGTTCGATCACGTGCCCCTCGCGATCGCGCATGTGTCGCTGCAGGGGGCGATTCTTCGCGTCAACGCGCCATTCGCGGAGCTCGCCGGCATCCCGGATCGAGATCTGATCAACATGCCGGCCACCTCGCTCTTCGCGCCCGGGTTGAGCGCGGATGAGGCGCGCGCGCTGCGGCTGGTGATCAAAGGGGATCTCGCGGAAACGGAGCTGCGCAAGACCCTCCGGCGCCGTGGCGGGATGGACCTGCCGGTCGCGATCCGTTACTCGGTAGTTCGCGACGTGAGAGGGCGGGCCCATTGCGCGACGATCATGGTCGATCCGCCGGTCGATCCGGGCGAGCGGGAAGATCTGGACAGGATCGCCAAGGTCGTCTCGGCCGACACGGGAGAGTCGTTCTTCCGCTCCCTTCTCGTCGAGCTGACGGACGTCCTCGGAACGGACTTCGCGTTCATCGGCGAGTTGATCGAGGGGCCCGTCAAGGCGGCTCGCACGGTTGCGGCCTGCGATCGCGGGCAGATCATCCCGAACTTCGAATATCCGCTGGCGGGCACGCCGTGCGACGCGCTCCTCGAATACGGGATCTGCAGCTTTCCCGCGGGCGTAGGCCGGATATTCCCGAACGCCGACGATCTCCAGGCGCTCTCGATGGAAGCGTACTTCGGGATCCGCCTGCAGAACTCGCGGCAGAAGCCTTTCGGGATGATCGTGGTGCTGCATCGCGAGCCGCTCGCGAACGTGGAGCGCGTGCTGGCGCTGCTCCGGAATTTCGCGCCGCGGGTGTCGGCCGAGCTCGAGCGGCTCCAGGTCGAGCAGGAGCTGCGGCGGAGCGAGCGCTATCTGTCCGAGGCGCAGCGGATCGCTCACCTCGGCAACTGGGTCTGGGCGCCGGAGGAGGATCGCCTGCTCGGCTCCGAGGAGGCGTATCGGATCTGCGGGCTCGGCGGTCCACCGCGCGCGATCGCCTCGGGCGAGTTTTTCAGAATCATCCATCCGGATGATCGGGACGCGGTGCGCGACGCGTTCGCGCGATCGGTCCGCGACGTGGTGCCGTTGGAGATGGAGGTCCGCGTCGGCCCCGCGGAGGGACCGTTCCGCATCGTCGAGCTGCGGGGCGAGCTCTCGTTCACCCCCGGCCGCAAGCCCGGGAGAATGCGCGGCACGCTCCAGGACGTGACCGACAGGGAGCTGGCCACCGAGGAGCTGAGGAAGCTCTCGATGGCGGTCGAGCAGGCGGGCGATCAGATCGTGATCACCGACGCGTCGGGGACGATCGAGTACGTGAATCGCGCCTTCGAGAAGATGACCGGCTACCGCCGCCGCGAGGCCATCGGGCAGAACCCGAGGATCTTCAAGTCGGGCCTCCAGCCGACGGAGTTCTACCGCGATCTCTGGGCGACGCTCGCGCGCGGGGAGGTTTTCCGCGGCGTGTTCATCAACCGGAAGAAGAACGGCGAGATCTATTACGAGGAGAAGACGATCACGCCGGTCCGGAATCCCAAGGGGGAGATCACGAAGTACGTGGCCTCGGGGACGGACATCACGCAACGGCGGCTGGCCGAGGAGGAGCAGGACAGGCTTCAGGAAGCTCTCCGGGTGGCCGCCGCGGAATGGCGGATCACGTTCGACTCGATGCAGTCCGCGATCCTGGTCATCGACGCCGACGGGGTGATCCGGCGGGTCAACCACGCCGCGGCGACGCTGCTGCGGGCGCGATTCGCGGACGTGGTCGGCCGCCGGCTCGACCAGTTCGCCGGCCACGAGCCGTGGATCACGGCGTCCTCGCTCGTCGCCGCGGTCCGCGAGCATGACACGATCCCTCCGATGCAGATCCGGGATGGGGCCCTGGGCGTCACCTGGGAAATTACGCTGACGCTCGCGGGGACTCAGGGCGGCAATCAGGCGATCATGGTCATCAGAGACATCACGAGGATGGTGGATCTGCAGGAGTCGCTGCGGCGGAGTGAGACGATGTCGGCGATGGGAGCGCTCGTGGCCGGCGTCGCGCACGAAGCCCGGAACCCGCTGTTCGGGATCTCGGCGACGCTCGACGCGTTCGAGAAGTCGCTCAAGTCGGGCGCGAGCGCTCACGAGCGATACGTTCCCGTCCTCCGGCGCGAGCTGGGCCGGCTCAACCAGCTCATGCACGAGCTTCTCGAGTACGGGAGGCCACTCGAGCTCGCTCTCGAGGACCAGCCGGTCGCGCCGCTCGTCGATCGCGCGCTCCAGTCCTGCCAGCTGATGGCGTCCGAGCGCGACGTACGACTCGAGAACGCCGTGACGGCCGCGCTCCCCTCGATCTGGTGCGATGCGGTCAAGATCGAGCAGGCTGTGCGGAACCTGGTCGACAACGCCATCCAGCACTCGACCCCGGGGCAGACGGTGGTGGTCCGGCCGGCGATCGACGAGCACGCCCACCTCGCCGGATGCGAAGTGCTGGACGAGGGAGCCGGGTTCAACCCGCGCGATCTGTTCCAGGTGTTCGAGCCGTTCTTCTCCCGCAGGCGCGGAGGGACCGGCCTGGGCCTCGCCATCGTCCAGCGGATGGTCGAGCAGCACGGGGGACGGGTGGCGGCGTCGAACCGCCCGGGCGGGGGCGCGAGCGTGGTGGTGCTCCTCCCGATCGCGGAGGGTCGTTCGTGAAGGGTGGGCGCATTCTTCTGGTCGACGACGAGGAGGCGGTCCGGTTCGCGATCTCGGATTTCCTCGTGGCCGACGGGTACCGGGTGGCGGAAGCCGGAACGCTGCGCGAGGCGAGGGCCGCCATCCGACGCGAGGTCCCGGAGTTCCTGCTGCTCGACTACCAGCTGCCCGACGGGAATTCTCTCGATCTGGTCTCGGAGTTGGCGGCGGCGCTTCCCGAGCTCCCGATCGTGATGTTGACCGGGCACGGATCGATCGACCTCGCGGTGCGCGCGATCAAGCTGGGAGCCGAGCAATTCCTCACGAAGCCGGTCGAGCTCTCCGCTCTCGCGACCCTTGTCGGACGCCTGGTGGAGACGCAGCGCCAGAAGCGCCGCCTCGCGACGTTGCGCCCGGCCCGGGTCCCCGCCGATCCGTTCTGCGGCGAGAGCGCGGCGATCCGCCGCATCCGCGATGAAGCCGTGCGGCTCGCCGGCACCGGCCGGCCGATCCTTCTCCGTGGCGAGACCGGGACGGGGAAAGGGGTGCTCGCGCGCTGGCTCCACGAGCGCGGCTCGCGCTCGGACGAGGCGTTCGTCGATCTGAACTGCGCGGGACTCTCGCGGGAGCTGCTCGACTCGGAGCTCTTCGGCCACGAGCGCGGGGCGTTCACCGGCGCGTTCTCGCGCAAGACCGGCCTGCTCGAGGTCGCCGACCATGGGACCCTCTTTCTCGACGAGATCGGTGAGATGGACCCGGTCATCCAACCGAAGCTCCTCAAAGCCGTCGAAGAGGGACGCTTCCGCCGGCTCGGCGACGTCCGCGATCTGAGCGCCGATTTCGCGCTCATCGCGGCCACCAACCGCGATCTGCGGGCGATGATCCACGCGGGCTCTTTCCGGGAGGACCTCTACTTCCGAATCAGCACGCTCACCGTCACTCTCCCGCCGCTGCGCGAACGTACGGGCGACATCCCTCTGATCGCCGGGAAGATTCTCGACGGCTTCGCGGCCGACCGCGGGCGGGACGCGCTGACGATTACGCCGGCGGCGAGCCGGGCGCTCGAGCGGTATCCCTGGCCGGGGAACATCCGCGAGCTGAAGAACGTGCTCGAACGGGCGTTCCTCCTCTGCGACGCACCCACGATCGGAATCGACGATCTCCGGTTCGAGGTCTCCTCCCATCAGCCGCCGGCGAGGACTCTGGAGGAGGCGGAGCGCATGCACATCCTCCGGGCGCTCGAAGCGGCGGGAGGAAGCGTCGACGCCGCGGCGACGCAGCTCGGGATTCCGCGCAGCACGCTCTACTTCAAGATCAAGCGCCACGCGATCCCGTTGTCCAGAAGTTAGAGAGCTCGTCCAACCGGTTGGACTGGGCCGAGCCGGGCTCGCGTCGTCATTCTGGAGTCAACTCCAATTCCGAGAGTGCTTTCGAGCCGCTTCGCGCGGCCGCGCGCCGTGGCGCATCCGTTGCGCTACAGGGCGGCGTGAACCGAACGATCCTTCTCGTCGACGATGAAGAGCCGATCCTGTTCGCCTTGACCGACTATTTCACCGCCGACGGGTGGGAGGTATGGGCGGCGCGGGAACAGGAGGAGGCCGAGGCGCTCCTCACGGTGCACCGGTTCGAGGCGGCGATCCTCGATCTTCGCCTCACCGGGTTCGGAGGTGCGGAAGGGCTCAGGATCCTGCACCTGATCCACTCGCGATACCCGCGGACGCGGGTGATCGTGCTGACCGCTTTCGGCTCGCCCGAAGTCGAAGCGCGCGCGCGCCAGCTCGGCGCCGATTGCCTCCTGCAAAAGCCCCAGCCGCTTTCGCTGATCGCGGACATCGTTTCCCGCCTCGTGGACGGAGAGCATGTGCTCGCGTGACCGTCCGATCGATTTCGACCTGCCGGCTCGCCCGGCCGACCCCTACGCCCCCTTTGCAGACGGAGACTCTCATGTCGAAAAAAATTCTCTTGGTTGATGACTCGAACACGGTCCTGATGATGGAGCGGATGATCCTCGGCCGCTGCGGATACGACCTGATCACCGCCGCCGACGGGGTGGAAGCTCTCGCCAAAGCGCAGAACGACGGGCCGGATCTGATCCTGATGGATGTGGTCATGCCGCGAATGGGGGGTCTCGAGGCCGTCCAGAAGCTGCACGAGGACCGTTCGACCGCGACCATCCCCGTGATCATGGTGACGACACGAAGCGAGATCGAGAACGTCGAAGCCGCGTTCCAGAACGGATGCGCGGAGTACGTCACGAAACCGATCAACGGGCTCGAGCTGGTCACGAAGGTCCGCTCCTTTCTGGGCGAGTGAGGCGACGCGATGGCATCCGAGACGAATGGAAACGAATCGTACGTTGTGAGGATCTGGGAGGAGACTCGGCGCCACACGCGCGAGCTCCTCGAGGAAAACGGCAGGCTGCGGGAGCTCGCGGCGCGCCTCGAAGAGGATCGGCAGCGGCTGGCCGAGGAGGCGGGCGCGGCAGCCGCCGCGGAGGCGACCGTTGCGAGCCTGCGGGCGCGGATCGCCGAGGTGGAGATGATGGCCGAGAGCGCGGTCGGCCACGCCCAGTTCCTCGAGCATCAGGTCTGGGGCTACCGGACGCGGCGGGACGAGCTCGAGCGGAAGCTCGAGTCGCTCGAGCAGGAGAGCCGCCAGCGGCTCGAGAGCTACATCGATCTGGAGGCGCAGAACACGAACCTCGCGAACCTCTACGTCGCCAGCTACCGCCTTCACTCGACGCTCGACCGCCGGGAGGTCCTCGCGGGCATCCAGGAGATCATCATCAATCTGATCGGGTCCGAGGAGCTCGCGGTCTTCGAGTCGGGGAACGGGGAGGAGACGCCCCGTCTCGCGGCGAGCTTCGGCCTCGAGTTCGGCTCGTTCGAGGAGTTCCCTCCCGAAGCGCGGCAGGCGATCGAGCGGTGTCTCCGGACGCGCGAGATCGCGATCGGCGAGGCCGACGAGTCCGATTTCCGGCCGACCGCCTGCATTCCGCTGCGCGTGGACGAGCGCGTGATCGGAGCGATCGCGGTGTTCCGGCTCCTCCAGCAGAAGCAGGGGATCGAGAGCATCGATCGCGAGCTGTTCGACCTGCTCGCGACGCACGCGGCCACGGCCCTCTACGCCAGCTCCATGGATCCATCGCGGCGCATGGAGGTCGCATGACCGCTGATCGGCTCCCGGTCTACGGGCTCGCCGCCGCCGGCGCGAAGGTCTACCTCCAGCCGGGGCAGTGGGTCGCGACGGCCGAGCCGACGACGGTCACCACGATCCTCGGGTCGTGCGTCGCCGTCTGCCTGTGGGATCCGCGCCTTCGCATCGGCGGGATGAACCACTACATGCTTCCGTTCGAGACCGGGCGCGCGTCGGGATCGGCGCGTTTCGGCGACGTCGCGATCCACCAGCTCGTCTCGAAGCTCGTTGCGCTGGGCTCGCGCCCCGAGGCCCTCCAAGCCGCCCTCGTCGGAGGGGCCTGCGTCATGGAGGTGTTCCGTCGCGACGGCGACCACATCGGCGCGCGGAACGTCGCCCTCGCCGAGAGGATCCTTCCGACGCACGGCATCCGGGTCACGCGGCGCGAGTTGGGCGGCAACCGCGGGCGGAAGCTGATCTTCGAGACCGAGACAGGCGGAATCAGCGTGATTCCGGTGGGGGGACCATGACCAGCATCGAGATGGCCGACGTCGCCCGCGTGTTTCGCGACGAAGGGCTGGAGATCCTCGACCGGATGGAGGAAGCGGTGCTCGTTCTCGAGCGCGATCCCTCCGATCGCGAGACGATCCGGGCGATCTTCCGCGCCGCGCACACGCTCAAGGGGAACGCGTCGTGTCTGGGCGTAACCGGACTGACCGCGTTCGCGCACAAGGTCGAGGAATCGCTCCAGGCGCTGGTCGACCACCGCGCGGTCGCGACCGCGGCGATGGTGAGCGCGCTGCTTCGCGCGGTCGACATCATGAGAAACCGCGTGCGGCGGGGCGTGGACGAGGACTCCGATCCGGACGCCGAGGAGGGACGGATCGTCGCGGCTCTGGAGAGCGCGACGTCCGCGGAGCACCAGGCCGCGGCGAACGGCGACGCCGCGGGAAGCGCCGGGGCCTCCTCCGGCGATGCGAGGACGACGAGCCTCCGGGTCGACATCGACAAGCTCGACCGCCTGGTCAACCTCGCCGGCGAGATGGCGATCTCCCGCGGCCGCATGCGCCGCATGCTCGAAGACGGCGCTCCGGCCGAGCACATCGTCGAGGCGTTCGGCGAAGCGGACAGGATCGGAAGCGAGCTGCAGGAGCTCGTGCTCGGAGTGCGGATGGTCCCGCTCGGGCCGACGTTCCGCCAGTTCACGCGTACCGTGCGCGACCTCGCCGCGGCCACCGGAAAGCTCGCGCGCCTGGTCGTCGAGGGAGAGGACGTCGAGGTGGACCTCTCCGTCCTCGAGCACCTGCGCGATCCGATCACGCACATGGTGCGGAACGCTCTCGATCACGGGATCGAGTCGCCGGATGTCCGGCGCGCGAAGGGAAAGCCGCCGCAGGGCGTCGTCACGCTGAGCGCGCGCCACGAAGGATCGAACGTCGTCGTCGACGTGAAGGACGACGGAGCGGGCTTCGACCGCGCGCGGCTGGTCGCGCGGGCGATCGAGCGCGGCTTCCCCGCGGCCGACCTCGAGCGCCTCACCGATCCGGAAGTGTTCCGCCTGATCTTCGAGCCGGGGTTCTCCACCGCGGACCGCGTGACCGAGATCTCCGGCAGGGGCTTCGGAATGGACGTGGTGCGGCGGAACGTGGAAGCCCTGCGCGGAACGATCGACGTCGGGAACGACGGCGGCGGGAAGGTCTCGATCCGGCTCCCGCTGACGCTCGCGATCATCCGCGTGTTCGTCGTCGGATCGGGGGACGGGAGGTACCTGGTTCCCCTGGACCACGTATTCGAGTGCCTTCCGATGGACGACATGCCCGTCGCGAGCCGCGGCGAGGGGCTGGTCGAGCTTCGCGGCGAGGCCCTCCCGTTCATCCGGCTCAGCCGGGTCCTCGGCGCCGGCTCGTCGGACGGCGCGCGCGAGGCGATCGTGGTGGTGCGCGCGGGAAGCGGCAAGGCAGGTCTGGTCGTCGAGCACCTGGAGGGGGAGAGCGAGGCCGTCATCAAGCCTCTCTCCGCGGCCCTCGGGCGGGTCGACGGCGTGTCGGGGTCCGCGATTCTCGCGGACGGTGAAGTGGCGTTCCTTCTCGATCTTCCACGGCTTCTCGAGAGGGCGAGTGAACGGACGCATGACAGGACAACGGATGTACGGCATGGAGGTTCGAGATGAAACGGAGACTTTCAATCGGGATGAAAATCGGAGGGGCCGCGTTGTGCGCGGTGGTGGCGCTCGTCTCTCTCGGGCTCGTCAGCCGGTGGGGACTGCTCACCATGGACGCGGCGAAAGAGGAGATTCTCGTCTCCACGAGCGTCATGAGGCATGTCGGACACGCGGACATGATGCACGAAGGGCTGAAGGCGGACGTTCTGTCCGCTCTGGAAGCCGGCCGGGTCGGTGACGAGACGTGGAAATCGAAGATCGCGCAGGAAACAGCGAAGAACGTGGAGTCGTTCCGAGCCGACATCGCCACCGTCGAACAGGAATCGACGTCGGCCGCAGTGCAGAAGGGTCTGCGCGAGATGCGCGATCCGCTGGTCCGATACATCGCGGCCGGAGAGTCGATGGTGGCGCTGGCCATGCGGGATCGGGAGCAGTCGGCGGCGCAGCTCCCGGCGTTTCTCGAAACGTTCAACCGTCTGGCCGTGGAGCTCGATGCGCTGAGCCAGACGGTGGAGGACGAGGCGGTCCTCGCGAAGGGCCGCGGCGACCGCGCATCGACGCTCACACAGGCGGTCGTCGGCGGCGTCTCGCTGTTCTCCCTCGTGACGATGGTCGTGCTCTCGATCGTGATCATTCGCGCGATCACCGCCGCGATGAGCAGCGCGGTCGATTCCGCGAACGCGCTCGCGGCGGGCGACCTGGGCACCCGCGTCGAGGTGACCTCGAATGACGAGATCGGCGACGTCCAGCTCGCGTTGCAACAGATGATGGTGAAGCTCGGACAGGTGATCGGCGAAGTCCGCGCCGGCGCCGGAGCGCTCTCGGGCGCATCCGGCCAGGTCTCCTCGTCCGCGCAGGCGCTCGCCCAGGGAACCAGCGAGCAGGCCGCCTCGGTCGAAGAGACCACATCCTCGCTGCAGCAGATGAACGCCTCGATCAGCCAGAACGCCGACAACAGCCGGCAGATGGAGCAGATGGCGCTCAAGGGCGTCCGCGACGCCGAACAGAGCGGCGAGGCGGTCCGCGAAACCGTGGAAGCGATGGGATCGATCGCGCAGAAGATCACCATCGTCGAGGAGATCGCCTACCAGACCAACCTGCTCGCTCTGAACGCCGCGATCGAAGCGGCGCGCGCGGGCGAGCACGGCCGGGGGTTCGCGGTCGTCGCGACTGAAGTCCGCAAGCTTGCCGAGCGGAGCCAGAGCGCGGCGAAAGAGATCCGGAGCCTCGCGGCGTCCAGCGTGAAGGTCGCCGAGCGCTCGGGACAGCTGATCAACGAGCTCGTGCCCTCGATCCGGAAGACGTCCGAGCTCGTGCAGGAAGTCGCGGCGGCATCCAACGAACAGGCTGCGGGCGTGTCGCAGATCAACCTCGCCCTCAGCCAGGTCGACCAGGTGACGCAGCGGAATGCGTCCTCGGCCGAAGAGCTCTCGAGCACCGCGGAGGAGCTTTCCGCCCAGGCCGAGGCGCTCCAGCAGCTCATGTCGTTCTTCAAGGGCGCCGAGCACCACGGGGGCATGCAGACGCCTTACGCGCTGCCGCACCCCGCGCTGCAGCCGGCGTCCGCCTGGAAACCCGACTCGGCGCGCGGCGGCGAGGGGAACGGCCTCGATCATCCGCGAAGGGCCGACAAGCCCGAGTTCGCGCATTTCTGAGGTGAGCCATGGGACAGACGATAGACAGCGAGGAAATCCAGCAGTACCTGACATTCCGCGTCGCCGGTGAGGAGTACGCTCTCGGTATCCTCCACGTGCGCGAGATCATCGAGTTCGCCTCGTCCACCCGCGTGCCCGGTACCCCGCCGTGGATCCACGGGGTCATCAACCTCCGCGGGCGCGTGGTGCCCGTGGTCGACCTCTCCGTCCGGTTCGGCATGGGCGCGACGCAGGTGACGCAATGGACCTGCGCGGTGATCGTCGAAGTTCGATCGGAGGGCACGCCGACGATCATGGGGGTCCTGGCGGATTCGGTGAGCCGGGTCCTCGAGATCGACGGCGGGTCGATCGAGCCGCCGCCGGCCTTCGGAACGGCGGTGCGCGCCGACTATCTGCTCGGGGTCGCCCGTGTCGAGGGAGGGCTCGTCCTGGTGCTCGACATCGACCGGCTCCTCTCGGCCGAGGAAACGAGCACGCTGCCGGCCGCGGCGACGGTCGGCGCGACGGCGGGTGCGGCGGTGGCGGGGTAGTCCGATGGAAGGACACGCGGCAGCCGCGGTGAGCGACCGGGAGTTCACTCTCTTCCGGTCGCTCATCTACGAGGTGGCGGGGATCCACCTCAACGAGTCGAAGCGCGCCCTGCTCGCGGCGCGGCTCGCGCGGCGTCTCCGCCAACTCGGGCTCGGAACGCTTTCGGCCTACTACGATCTCGTCGAGCGGGAAGGCGAGGCGGAGCTGACTCACCTGCTCGACGCGATCACGACGAACGAGACGCATTTCTTCCGCGAGCCGCGGCAGTTCGAGGCGATCGAGTCGGCCGTGATTCCGGCGTGGCTCGCAGAGCCCGGCCGGCCCCAGACGGTGCGCGTCTGGTCGGCCGGCTGCTCGACGGGAGAGGAGCCGTACTCGATCGCGATGCTCCTGCACGAGAGGCTCGTCTCGCGCGGATGGCGCGCCGAGATCGTCGCGACCGATCTTTCGACGCGCGTCCTGGCCGAGGCGGAAGAAGGGGAATGGAGCATCGAGCGCGCGCCGGAGATCCCGGAGCTCTATCTTCGCCGATACATGCTTCGTGGCACGGGATCGAAGACGGGACGGATGGCGGCGAGCGATGAGATCCGCTCCATGATCGCGTTCCGGCGTCTGAACCTGAACGACGCGCAGTGGGGCGTCGAAGGGACCTTCGACCTGATCTTCTGCCGGAACGTCCTGATCTATTTCGACGCGGAGTCGAAGCAGCGCGTGATCTCGCGGCTCTTCTCTCACCTCGCGCCCGAAGGCCTGCTCCTGCTCGGGCATTCGGAATCGCTCTGCGGATGGAACCAGGGGCTGAGGAGCGCGGGGCCGACGATGTATCGGAAGCCGGAGGCGGGCGTCCGATGACCGGCTCCTCCCCCTCCCGAACCGGGCGCGGCTCGATCGGCGTGCTCGTGGTCGACGACTCGGCGGTGATCCGCGAGTCCTTTCGCGCGGTGCTCGCGCCCTGGCCGGAGTTCAGGGTCGTGACGGCGGCCGACCCCCTGATCGCGCAGAAGAAGATCGAGGTGAGCCGGCCCGACGTGATCGTTCTCGACGTCGAGATGCCCCGGATGGACGGGCTGACGTATCTGCGGGCGCTGATGGCGCAGGAAGATCCGATTCCCGTCATTCTCTGCTCGGCCCTGGCGGAGGCGGGATCGGAGATCGCGCTGCGCGCCCTCGAGGAGGGAGCGGTCGAAGTCATCGGCAAGCCGAAGCTCGGAGTGAAGACCTTCGTCGAGGAACGGGCGCGCGAGCTCGCCGATCTCCTGCGCGCGGCCGCGGGCGTTCGCGTGCGGCCGCGCGGCAACGCCGTCGCCCCCGTGCCTCGGATCGAGCCGTCCCATGTGCTGCGCGCGGTCGGGACGGACCGGATCGTCGTCGCCGGCGCCTCCACGGGGGGAACCGAGGCGATTCGAGCGATTCTCGAGGCGATGCCGGCGGACGCCCCGGGGATCGTGGTGGTCCAGCACATGCCCGCCGTCTTCACGCACGCGTTCGCGAAACGTCTCGACGCGACGTGCCGGATCCAGGTCAAGGAAGCCGAAGCGGGGGACCCGATCGCGTCGGGGCGGGCGCTGATCGCGCCGGGCGACCTCCACGTCCTCGTGCATCGCAGCGGAGCGCGCTACGTGGTCGAACTGCGCGACGACCCTCCGGTCTCCCGCCATCGCCCGAGCGTGAACGTGCTGTTCCGCTCGGCGGCCCGCGCCGCCGGCAGGAGCGCCGTCGGCGTGATCCTCACGGGAATGGGGGACGACGGCGCCGACGGGATGCGCGAGATGAAAGCCGCCGGCGCGGCCACGATCGCACAGGATGAGAAGAGCAGCGTGGTCTTCGGCATGCCGCGCGAAGCGATCCTGCGCGGGGGCGTCGACCAGGTCCTCCCGCTCGAGCAGATCCCGGCCGCCATCCTCCGCCAGGCGATGCGCGGCTGAGCCGCGCCGGCGCGACGAGACCCCTCTCCCCTGCCCCTCTCCGCGGAACACGATCCTCGGTTTGTGAGCCTCGTTCCCGCCGGGGAGAGGGGAAGATCGCCGCGCTGACCCTCTCCCCCTCTCCCCGGCGAGAACCGACGCTGAAAAGAGCGGATGCTCATTCCGGGGAGAGGGGTCGGGGGGTGAGGGGCCTGTTCGGATATTCTTCGATTCGATGACGGACGAAAAGCCGGGCACGGGCACGGGCGCGGGAAAGCAGCAGTGGGGAACCGAGCCCGAGATGTTCGGGCCGCGGCACGAGCATCGGCTGGCGATGATCCTCCGCGAGACGGAGGCGTTTCCGCCCAACGCCCGCGTCCTCGACGGCGCCGTCGGCCTGGGGCAGCTCGGCTCGCGGATGAAGGCGCGCGGCCGCCGCGTCTTCGGGATCGACTTCTCGCTCGAGGCGGCGCTGCACGCGACCCGCGCCGCCGGCGTCCCGTCGGTCGTGGGCGACATGACCCGCCTCCCGTTCCGCGACGCCACCTTCGACGGCGTCACATCGGGGGAGACGCTCGAGCATCTCGAGCGCGACGCCGAGGCGGCGGGCGAGATCGCGCGCGTGCTTCGAAACGGTGGAGCGGCGGTCGTCACGGTCCCCGCCCTCCGCGCGCTCTGGTCGAAGTCCGACGAGTTCCAGGATCATCGGCGGCGCTATTCGCGCGGCGAGTTGCGGAAGCTGTTCGAAAACGCGGAGATGAGCGTGACGAAGGCCAGCTACTGGGGCTTTCCGATCGTCTTTCTCTACGACTTTCTCTTCATCCTCCCCTTGAATGCCGCCCGAGCCCGCGCCCGAGCCCGGCTTCTGACTTCCGCACGATCCGCCGGACGTTCATCCCTCCTGGTAACCGTCGTCCGATCCGCCTTCAAGATCGATTCGCTCTTCCGCTGGATCCCCTTCGGCCCGGGGCTCCTCCTCGTGGCGAAGAAGGGGAGCCCGTGAAGGCGGCGCTCGTGACGCGGATGGAAAAGCCGGGCTCGGCCCCGGGCTCGGGAAAGACCGGGCCCGGGGACGGCGCGCGCGCGCGCCGTTCGGAGAATAGGGCGCACGGTGATCCCGTTGCGGTTCGAGGGACCGAGCCGGACTGCGGTCGCGGTCGCCGACTGAGTTGTTCCGGCGGGAAGCGTTCCGGTACAGTCGAGAAGCGGCACCCTGAATTCGAACCTTTGACCGTGGAGATGCCATGAGCCGTAATTCGACCGACGCCGATACGATCCGCCAGTCCGCCGCGGCCATTCCGCCGGCGGATGAAGAGCAGCAGCTCTCCCTCTTCGCCCCGGAAGCGCTCGAGGAGCTCCGGAAGCAGGAGGCGCGCTGGAGAAAGCAGGTTCTCGATCCGGCGACCCAGAAGAGCGGCTCCTGGAAAAAGGACTTCACGACGGTCTCGAGCATGGAGACGAACCCGCTCGCGACGCCGCGCTCGATCGCGAACTTCGACTACGGCCGCGACCTCGCGCTCCCGGGAGAGTTTCCCTACACGCGCGGCCTCCACCCGACGGGCTATCGCGGCAAGCTCTGGACGATGCGGCAGTTCGCCGGCTTCGGAACGGCGAGGCAGACGAACGAACGGTTCCACTATCTCCTCTCGCACGGACAGACGGGTCTCTCGGTCGCGTTCCATCTCCCGAGCCTCTACGGCTACGACTCGGATCACGAGTACGCGAAGGGGGAGGTCGGCAAGTGCGGCGTCGCGGTCGACTCGCTCGCCGACATGGAGACGGTCTTCGAGGGCATCGACCTCGAGACGGTGACCGTCTCGATGACGATCAACTCGACCGGGCCGATCCTGCTCGCGATGTACCTCGCGGTCGCCGAGAAGCAGGGGGCTGACTGGACGAAGATCTCCGGGACGCTCCAGAACGACATCCTCAAGGAGTACATCGCGCAGAAGGAGTACATCTTCCCGCCGCGCCCTTCGATGCGGCTGATCACGGACACGTTCAAGTACTGCGCGGAGAACGTCCCGAAATACAACCCGATCTCGATCTCCGGCTACCACATCCGGGAGGCGGGTTCGACGGCGCTCCAGGAGCTCGCCTTCACGCTGCGCGACGGGATGGAGTACGTCGAGTACGGCATCCGCGCGGGGCTCGACGTCGACCAGTTCGCGCCGCGCCTCTCGTTCTTCTTCAACGCGCACAACGACTTCTTCGAGGAGATCGCGAAGTACCGCGCGGCGCGGAGGATCTGGGCGACGGTCATGAAGGAGCGCTTCGGCGCGAAGGACCCCCGCTCCTGGATGCTGCGCTTCCACACGCAGACCGCGGGCGTCTCGCTCACCGCGCAGCAGCCGTACAACAACGTCGTCCGCGTGGCCCTGCAGGCGCTCGCGGCCGTCATGGGCGGGACGAACTCGCTCCACACGAACTCGCTCGACGAGACCCTCGCGCTTCCGAGCGAGAGCTCGGCGACCATCGCGCTCCGGACCCAGCAGATCATCGCCCACGAGTCGGGCGTCATCAACACGGTCGACCCTCTCGGCGGTTCCTACTACGTCGAGGAGCTGACCAACCGGATGGAGAAGGGGTGCTACGAGTACTTCGACCGGATCGACCAGTTCGGCGGCATGGTCGAGGCGATCGAGGCGGGCTTCCCGCAGCGCGAGATCTGGGACGCGTCGTATCAGTTCCAGCGCGCGGTCGAGTCGGGCGAGAAAGTCATCGTCGGCGTCAACAAGTACAAGATGGAGAACGAGGAGCCGTTCGACATCCTCTACATCGGCGAGTCGGTGACGGAAGAGCAGCTCGCCCTGCTCGAGAAGGTCCGCCGCGAGCGGAACGCTCCGCTGGTCGCGGACACGCTCGCGCGCCTCGAGGACGCCGCGAAGGATCCGGAGGTCAACACGATGCCGTACATCCTCGACTGCGTGAAGGCCTACGCCACCGTCGGCGAGATCTCCGACGCGCTGCGCGAGGTGTTCGGGACGTACCAGGAACCGGCGTTGTTTTGACGGCCGGCGCCGCGCGGCCGGCCTCCGGTTCTCCGTACGCCGTTCCCCGTTCTCCGTAGGGCCGCGCGGCGCGCGGCCGTTCTCCCGTGCCTCGCGAAAGCGGAGAACGGCCGGCCGCAGGCCGGCCCTACTGGACCGGCCCGAGCGTCTCGGCGAGCCATGGGCTCAGCGTCGCGACCATGTCGTTCGTCGACTGCATGTGGCCTCCCTCGTACAAGTGGAGCCGCTTCGGCTCGGAGAAGAGGTTGAAAAGAGGAAGCGCCTCGCTCTCGTACGAGACCGATTCGTCGTACTTCCCCTGCACCATCAGCTTCGGCGCTCTGATGCGCGGCGCGAAATTGCTGCGCCGCGCCGCCGGAACGACGGCCTCCTCGATTACGCGGACTCCGCATCCGAGGACGACGACGGATCGGTAGCGGGGCTCGACGGCGGCGACGATGATCCCGACGCCACCTCCCGCGCTCGGCGCGACGAGCGCGGTGCGCGACACGTCCACCTCGGCTCTCGTTTCCAGGTAATCGAGGCCGCGGCGGAGATCGGTGGCTCGCCCCGCCACGAGCTCGCCGTATTCGGCGCTTTCACCAGACGGGATTTGGAAGTCCTTCGGCAGCGGCCGGTCGAGGTATCCCTCGAGCGCGACCGAGAAGAGAGCGCGCCCCTCGAGGACGAACGGCATCATGCGGCTCTCGATCGAGTCGGAGAGGCGGCGAAGGCCGCTCGCGACATCGCCCGCGGGAATGAAGTGGATCAATTGACGCCTGCCCGTGAATCCTTTCGGGAGATACAAGAACGCGATCGTCCTCTTTCCGCCGGCGCCAGTGAAAACGATCTTTTCGCGGCGCCACCCCTTCTCGTCCCGAACCTCGACGACTTTCGCGTCGAGCGGAGTCCTGGGATAGTCGTAAAGGGGGAGGATCGTCGCGGCGAAGGCGGCGGCGCCCACCGGCTCGTACCGGGGAACGACAGCGTTTGCTTCCAAGGCAAACTCACCTTGATCGCCTTCCGGATTCCGCTCGAGGACACACCGGAAGCCGAGAGTGGCGGAGCTGTAGAAGGGGGGATACCCTCCCGTGTAGCCGAAGTTGTACACGGGATCCTCGAAGCTCCCGCCGCGCACCGCGAAGCCGGGCCCTTTGGGATTGCGGCACCACTCGGCGGCATTCCCCGCCATGTGGAGCGCGCCCCAGGGGGAGAGCCCGAACGGCATGCTGTCGGCAGGCAGCATCTCTTTTCCCGAGAGGTTCGCGCGCTCGGTCACGTCGGTCCCGTCGGTGACGCGACCCCACGGCATGACTCCCCACGGGCTCGCGAGGTCCGGCCGCGCCGCGCGCTCCCACTGGAAGACGGTCGGAAGTTTCTTTCCCTTCCACTCCGCGAATGCGGCCGCCTCGTACCACGTGACGCCGGTGACGGGATGGTTCTCGCGGCCCGCAGGAGGGCGGCCGCCGCTCCAGCCGCGCGGGGCTGCGATTCCGGACTCGTCGCGCAGCTCGCGCATCGCCTGCTCGAACGGGATCTCACGCCCCTCTTTAATGAACGGCGTCTTCCAGAGCTCGCGTCTCCGGTAACCCCCCGCGCGGACGAAGTCTTCGAACTCCGCGTTCGTCACCTCACGGCGGTCGATGAAGAAATCAGACAGGGTCGCGGGCTTGTCGGTCGGCCGGTACCAGCTGCGGAGGCGATAGGGTCCGCCGTCGACGGCAACCATCCCCTCAGGAGCTTCCGATGCGGGGATCAGCGTGGCTTCGATCGGAGGAATCGGGGGCGTGATCCTGACCCCTCCGGGGAGCACGACCGGCATCGCGGTGAACGAGCGAACGGCCGGCGCGTATCCCTTTTTCTCGAGCGTCACGATGTAATCGCCGAGGGGGACCCGTACATCGAGCGGAGTGGCGCCCACGCGCGTCCGGCTGGAGGGTCCTCCGAAGCGCTGGACGAAAACGCTCGTGCCGGGCGGATCGCTCTTCGCGAGCAGCTTCGTCGTCGTCGAAGTGAGGAGCTCCGCTACGCGCGCGTCTCCCGGCAGCACTTTCGCCGCGGCGGTCGCCAGGTCGTACGCCTCGGCGTAGTGGTCCGCTCCCGCGAGCGCGCTCGCCTTCGCGACCGACGCTTCCGCGTCGCGGAGACGCGTGCGGTGGAGGGCATACAGGATCGCGCCAGAAAGGACGGCGACGCCGATCAGCGCGATCGCAGCGATGCGCGCCTTTTTCCCGCCGCGGCGGACTGCTCGCATCGAGCCGGAGGAGATTCTGATCGCCGCGGCCGATTCGGCGCCGATCTCGCGGAGGATCGCCAGGACTTCCGCGGCGGAGGCAATGCGGCGGTCCCGCTCTTTCGCGAGGAGAGAGGAGACGAGGTCGGAGAGCTCGCGCGGCACGTCGGATCGGATCTTCGAAAGAGGAGGCGGCTCCTTCGACAGAATCGCCGCGATCAGCTCGGAGCGGGTGTCTCCCTGGAAAGGGCGCTCGCCGGAGAGCATCTCGTAGAGGAGGACACCGAGCGCGAAGAGGTCGGCCGTCGCGTCGACGTTTCCGCCGAGAACCTGCTCGGGCGGCATGTAGGCGAGGGTGCCGACGACGATGCCCGACTCGGTCTTCACGGCGGTCGCTTCGGTCATCATCGTCTCGCGCAGTTTGGCGAGGCCGAAGTCGAGGACCTTGACGTAGCCGTCGGGGCGGACCATGACGTTGTCCGGCTTGATGTCGCGGTGGACGATGCCGCGCTCGTGCGCGGCCGCGAGAGCGGCGGCGATCTGCGCGGCGATGTCGATCGCCTTGTCGACGGGAACGCGCCCGGCGGCCATGCGCTGCCGGAGCGTCTCGCCCGCGACGAGCTCCATCGCGATGTAGTGCGTGTTGTCGGAGGAGCCGACCTCGTAGACGACGGCGACGTTGGGGTGGCTGAGCGCCGAGGCCGCGCGGGCTTCCTGGACGAAGCGGAGGACGCGCGAGCGCTGCTCGGCGATCTCTTCCGAGAGAATCTTGAGCGCGACGGGGCGATCGAGGTCGAGGTCCTGCGCGAGAAAGACCTCTCCCATGCCGCCCGAGCCGAGGGGCGATCGGACTTCGTACCGCCCGAGGCGTGAGCCGGGTTTGACTTGCATTCGTTCGGAACGTGACATTCTACACCTCGGCGTGTGACGTTCCCGTCCAAGCAGCCCCGACTGGCACCTCCGCTTGCAGTGAGGAGCGCAGAAGGATTCATCCATGCGCAAGGAAAGGATCGGCGCGATCGCGCGCCGCGCGATCGCGCCGTAGGGCCGCGCTGCGCGCGGGCGTTCTCCCGTGCCTCGGGGCCCTACGGGGCGGGTGGGCAGGTGGCCTCTAACCTGCAAACCTGCTACGATTTAACTTCAAGGGGCGTGATGGGTGTGATGGAGCTCTCTTCCTTTTTCCGCAGCCGGCGCGGCGGTGAGCTGGTCGGCATCGTGGTCTTCGCGGCCGGCGTGATCGCCGCCGCCTCCCTCCTCACGTACTTTCCCGACGATTCCTCCGCGTTCTACACCTCCAGCGACGGCGACACGCGCAACGCGGTGGGCTACTACGGCGCGACGCTCGCGTGGGTTCTGATCAGCTTCTTCGGGTTCGCCGGGACGCTCCTTCCCGTCTCGCTCCTCGCGATCGGATGGAACCGTTTCTGGGGACGGGAGATCGAGTACGTCCACACGAAGCTGCTCGGCTTCCTGGTGCTCGTCATGGCGCTTCCGCCGCTTCTCGACCTCGCGCTCGACAAGGTCTGGATCCGCGGCGCGCTCATCCCCGCCGGCGGCTACCTCGGCAGCGAGATCAACGGATCGATCACCGCGAGCCTCAACCGCCCCGGGAGCGCGATCGTCCTGGTGACGGCGCTCCTGGTCGGGATGCTTCTCGCCACGCGCATCAGCCTCGCCAGCATCTTCCTCGCGATCCGCGAGCTCGCGGTCCGCGCGTTTCGCGCCGCATCGCTCCAGTGGGCCCGGTTCCGCGAGCGCAACCGGAAGGAGCGGATGAAGACCGAGGTCATCCGCAAGCACCTCGAGCGGGCGGAGCAGGAGGAGCAGGACGGGGATGAAGGCGACGTCGCCGAGCGCGCCTCGCGCCACGCCGATCGCGGCCTTCTGGTCCGGCAGGTCCGCGGGCACGGCCGCTTTCAGATCCGGAAGGTCACGAAGGCCGATCTCCGGAAGGTGGCCGAGGAGCTCGGGGAACAGCGGAGCAGGGGAGCGGGGGTGCTCGCCTCGCCATTCGAGGCCGAGGAGTTCCAGGATCTCCCGCCGTCGACGCGGAAGGCTTCTTCGGCTCTCCCGCCGCCGCGCCCCCACGAGCGCGTCATTCCGAAGCCGCAGATGCGCCGGCCGAAGGAGCCCGGGCGCCGCGCGGAAGCCGCCGCGTCGGGCACCTCGAAAGAGCGCCTTCCCTTCGTGGGGCTCCTCACGCCGTCGACGCACGAGGCGTCGGTCGACGAGGAGATGCACAAGAAATATCTCGAGCTCGGCCATCTGATCGAGGACCGCTGCAAGGAGTTCGCGGTGGACGGCGAGGTCACCGCGTATCACCCCGGCCCGGTCGTCACGACGTACGAGTTCAAGCCCTCCGCGGGCGTCAAGTACGCGAAAGTCGTCAATCTCGGCGACGATCTCGCGCTCGCGCTCAAGGCGGAGTCGGTCCGCATCGAGCGGATCTCCGGATCGTCGACGGTCGGCATCGAGGTGCCGAACCGGAAGCGGGAGGTCATCCTGCTGCGGGACATCATCGACACGGAGACCTTCGTGCAGGCGCAGTCGCTGCTGACGCTCGCGCTGGGGAAGGACATCCACGGCGACCCGGTCGTGACCGACCTCGCGCGGATGCCCCACCTGCTCGTCGCGGGCGCCACGGGCGCGGGCAAGTCGGTCGGCCTCAACTCGATGATCGTCTCGCTCCTCTACAAGGCGCTCCCGCGCGAGCTCAAGATGCTGATGATCGACCCGAAGATGGTCGAGCTGAAGATCTACGAGGACATCCCGCATCTGCTCCACCCGATCGTGACCGACCCGAAGCTCGCCTCGAACGCGCTCCTCTGGACGGTGCAGGAGATGGAGAACCGCTACCGGCTCCTCGCCTCGTGCGGGGTGCGGAACATCGATCAGTTCAACGCGATGCTCAAGGACCCGGAGGCGGTGCGGCGGGTGGGGCGGCCGCAGGCGGAGCTTCCCGACCTGCACCCGATGCACTACATCATCGTCGTGATCGACGAGTTCGCGGACCTGATGATGATCGCGCCCAAGGACGTGGAAGACTCGGTCACGCGGCTCGCGCAGAAGGCGCGCGCCGTCGGCATCCACCTGATCCTCGCGACCCAGCGCCCCTCGGTCGACGTCATCACCGGCGTCATCAAGGCGAACTTCCCCTCGCGCATCTCCTATCAGGTCGCCTCGAAGGTCGACTCGCGCACGATCCTCGACGCGCAGGGGGCCGAGAAGCTCCTAGGCAACGGCGACATGCTCTTCCTCCCGCCGGGGACGGCACGCATCCGCCGTATCCACGGCGCCTACATCTCCGAGAAGGAGATCGGCGAGATCACCGAGTTCCTCCGGAAGAACCAGGGGAGCCCGGAGTACGTGGAGGAAGTCACCAAACCGGTCGAGGACAAGAACGGGATCGGCGGGTTCGACATGATGGAGGACCAGAAGTACGACGACGCGGTGCGCGTGGTGCTGAGCACGGGGCAGGCGTCGGCCTCGTACCTGCAGCGCCGGCTCAAGCTCGGCTACTCGCGCGCCGCGCGCCTGATCGAACTGATGGAAGCCAACGGCATCGTCGGCCCCAGCCAGGGATCCAAGCCGCGCGACGTCCTCATCAGCCCGGAGGACTATCCCGGGATGGATCAGGCGTCGAACCTGTGAGACAGAAGACAAATGCAAAATGCAAAATGCAAAATGAAGAATCCCCAAAGAGAAGGGTGATCTGACGAGCACGCCTCTTTTGGGACTTTGCAGTTTGCATTTCGCCGAGCGCAGCGAGGCGTTCCTCTCGACGCACCTGCTCCGCTACGACGCGCCGATCCGGAGAATCCGGAACCCTGTCTCGTCCTCCGGGAACTTCTCCGTGAACCGGTCGATCTTCACGACGAGCCACTCGTCGCCGCGCCGCTCGAGCTCGACCCAGATGGCGGCCCAGGGGCCGTCCTCCACGTTCTGAATGAAGCGGAAGCGCGAGCCCGGCCAGGCCTCCGGCGCGATCCCGCGCGCGCGCAGCACGGCCTCGGCCATCGGGATCATCTCGGGTCCGCCGACGTGGTTGCAGGG